>NZ_ATYS01000001.1 GCF_000427805.1 Budvicia aquatica DSM 5075 = ATCC 35567
CCGGGTGAAATATTACCGCCGTTATATAGGGTGGTTGTGCCTACCATACCGGTACCGGCAAGGGTGCCACGCTCCGCAATGCTCATTGAGCCGCCCAGCGCGTTGCTGACGACCAGCGTTCCGCCGGTTATCTCGGTTTTGCCGCTGAACNGGCTGCGATCGGTATCAAACTCGGTAATACCGTTAACCTGTTTGATGGTTCCTTTACCTTCCGCGCTGCTGACCAGATCGGTAGTAAAGGTATAATTACCGCTCAGGTCGGTATGGTTAAATACGATAGAACCATCGCCGGCGCCAAAAATGATTTTATTTACCTCAACGCTACCTACCATTTGTGGTGCATGACCTTCAGCGCCACCGATATTGAGGGTTCCTACGCCATTAACCTGATTTCCCAGATATAAATCGCCCAGAATGCTGTTATCAAATACCGGTTCATAGCTACTGTAGCCGGTCTCGTTATGTCGATTGAAATAGCCGGTGCTGCCGGTAGAGACAACGCCGCCGTTGGCTACTGTCAGACTACCGGTGCCGCTTTCACCAATAGAAAGATGACCCACTTCATTTGTTTCGGAGGGGATATAAGTGTGGCCGGATGCCTTCCAGATACTATTTTCTCCGGATACCAACACTGAACCGCTGCCATTATCAACGCCGATATAAGCGCTGATATTAGACTCATCGGTGTTTGATGCCATGGTAGACAGGCTTGCACCATTTAAAACAGAGATAGATCCGATACTCCCGGAATTAACCCCGACCTCTAACCCTTGAGCGAAAACGGCCTGGCTTTGGATGGTTTCACCATTTCTTACCACGCTGCCGGAGATATTCAGCGCACCGTTACCTTGATTTTTACCAATAACAGCGCTGATTACCCCTTCGCTATAGGCACTCCCGGAGACCATCATCTTACCGCCACCGAGTATATTAATGGTTCCTGTACCGGCTATACCGCTGTCGGTACCTTGCCCCAGTGAAAATGTGCGCTGGTCTTCCGTATATCCCATTGAGCCCACGTCAATGCTACTGCCATCAACGTTCAGCACGCCTTTACCGCCGTCAGTGCCCACATGGAGATCTTTAACCGTTAGGGCAGATGAACTCATCATATATTCGCTGGCGCTTTTTCCTGAGCCGGTCAAAGAAACTAAACCGTCACTGTTCAGGCCTGAACCAATACTCAGCGTTTCTAAATGAATTTTTGGCGTAAACCTATTTTCTTCAGGATTCTCAATATTGGAGGCATCAAAAATATAGTCATGATATTCAACAACGCCTTTTCCGCCATTGCTGCCAACTGACATTGAACCACTGAGATAGGTGGTGTACTGGTAGCTATCTGGCGTGCTGGTGATTTTTAATGATGCGCTATTGCCTGAGCCTTCACCGACAAATAAGGTGTGGTTATAGTCGCCATCAAGGCTGGGGGAATAATAGTCAACTGCGGCAAGAGAGAGCTCAACCGTTTGATTACCCGAATCATAAATGTACAGGTCATCATTCAGGGCTGGCGTGGAATTATTGGACCAGTTCTGTTGACCAAAAAACTGATTGTTTCCGCTGGCATTATCCCAATAGATGCTAGCCGCCTGAACAACAGGTGCGGTGCTGACTACTGACAGTATGCTTAAAAGAATCAGATTCTTTTTAAATATCCGTATATTAGATTTTTTCACGTTTTCCATAACTTGTTTGAGTTGGGTTTAATTATTGCAACAGCTCATCTCACTGCCGATTATTCTATATTAATTTATATGTTGAAGTATATGTAATAATATTAGTTTGTTTTAATTAATTACATAATTGTATGTATCTTATTGATACTTTTGTATTGTTAATTATTTCAATTGGGTTGTTTTTTCTCATTGTAATTTTTCAATCCGTAGGGAATTACCCTTATGTCAGTTTTATTCAGTTTTATTCAGTTATGTTAAGTAAATATATATTTCTTTAAGAGATAATTAACATTATATCGATAGTCATATGTATGGGAGATGCAGGTGCTTTTTATGCCTAATTATTAAATAAATTGCTCATGACGATTAAAGTTAATAACTCTTTTTGAGTGTAGTGTTGAAGCGGTAAATAGAGTGTCAGTACAGCGTTGGTATTAGCTGGGGCTTAACAAAAAACAGGCTGATAACCCGTGCTCCGGGCTATCAGCCTGTTTGAACTGCCGATATATTGGTTTTTGGTCCGTTATTCCTGAACGGCTTTATGGGCAGCTTCATTTTCTTTTGATTGCGGTGTAGCGGCCGGCATGTAACGAATATTAAAGCCGGTGATTCCTAATGCCACTGTGATTAATGGTGCTGCAATATTAAACACGGCAAACGGCATATAGGACATGGTTGAAACCCCTAAAACTGCTGCCATATAGGCACCACAAGAGTTCCACGGGATCAACGGTGAGGTGACAATGCCTGCATCAGAGACTGCCCGTGACAGGTTTTCTGGCGCGAGCCTTCGTTTGGCGAATTCAGCGCGAAACAGGCGAGTTGGCAAAAGCAGAGCAATATATTGATCGCCAGCGGTGATGTTCAGGCCGATGGCAGTGGCAACCACTGAGGCAAGTAAACTGCCCACGGATTTGGCTCGCAGCAATAACGGTGTCACTAACTTGTTCAACAGACCAAAGTCATCCACCATAATGCCGAAGGTTACCGCACCGATAATCAACCAAATTGTCAGTAACATGCTGTCCATGCCGCCACGTGAAAGCAGGGCGTCTATTTGTTCAATACCTGAGTTTTCTTGAAAGCCGGTCGCCATCGCAACCCAAGTAGCCTTGATGGCCAGCAGCGGGGTAGAGACATCGGGTTCAGCGATAAAACGTAGGATAACCTGTGGCTGCATAAAAGAAGCCATAACGCCGGCCAGCAAAGCAGAACACATGATGGCCAGAGAGGCCGGGACCTTCAATACCGACAGTGCTAATAAAAAGAACAGCGGTAACAAATTCCATGGGGTGATATGAAAAAGCTCATTAAAGCGAGTCAGTTCATTATTTGTCACCGTCGCATCAAAAGCACCGTGCTGATTCATACCCAGAACGATAAAGGCAATCAGAGCAATTAATCCGGCGGGGGCCGTTGTCCAAAGCTGGGTGCGGATATGCTTATAGAGTTCAACACCGTTTAACTGAGCGGCCAGTACGGTACTTTCTGATAGCGGCGAAATCTTATCGCCGACGTAGGCGCCGGAAATAACGGCCCCGGCGGTTATTTCCGGTGATATACCGAGCATATTGGCTAGACCAACTAATCCGACGCCAAGCGTTCCGGCCGTTGTCCAAGAGCTGCCGATACTTAACGACACCCCGGCACATACCAGAAAGGCGATAGGATAGAACCAGTTTGGGGAGATCATGATAATGCCGTAATAGACCATGGTCGGAATTGTACCGGACATGTTCCAGGTTCCAATCAGCGCCCCAACGGCAAAAAGGATAAAAATTGCCCCTGAGACCGTAGAAATACCTTTGCGCCCGGATTCAGAGATCTCATCCCAGCTATGACCATTCTTTAATATGATCATTGAGGTAATCATGGTGCTGACAATGATCGCAACCTGCAGCGGACCGTTTACGGCATTAAGGCCAAATAGGGCAACGGAGGTTCCTACCAGCACAATCAATGTAATGACTGGGGTAAGGGCATCGAGATAACTGGGGGCTTTTATTGTACGGGAAGATTTAGGCTCAACGTCCATATATGCTCCATACGCCGTTAAGGCAAAAGGGGTTATTTTAAGTTTAGTGTTATTGTGTTGTTGTACTGCTTATTGTTAGTTTAAGCATAGACGCTTTTGATAATTGTATAAAAAATATAATGAGTTAAATTTTTGATGGTGGTTAAAGAGGTGGTGTGGCTTGTGGGTCAGTGTTGACGGCGTTGGTGGCGTACTTTGATTAATCGGTAAGGTGTGTTGATGGTTATCTAAATGGCACCGTGGCGAGTCTGTGTTTATAAATACGACTTTTAGGTTTCATTGAGGTATCAGAAACAAAAAATCCACGCAATTGCGTGGATTTGAGACTATTTTCATTTAGCCTAACGGGCATCATAAGATGCCGTAAGGTATAAATTTATTTAGACGTTGAACAGGAAGTTCATAATATCGCCATCTTTAACGATATAGTCTTTACCTTCTGAACGCATTTTTCCGGCTTCTTTTGCACCTTGTTCGCCTTTGAATTTGATGAAATCTTCAAATGCGATGGTTTGTGCACGGATAAAACCTTTTTCAAAGTCAGTATGAATTTTACCTGCGGCCTGAGGTGCGGTTGCGCCAACCGGAATGGTCCATGCGCGAACTTCTTTAACGCCTGCGGTGAAGTAGGTTTGTAGGTTTAGCAGTTCATAACCAGCGCGAATAACGCGGTTTAAACCCGGCTCAGTAATCCCCAGCTCAGCCATAAATTCTTCACGTTCGTCGTCTTCTAACTCGGCAATATCAGATTCAACGGCGGCACATACTGCAACCACAACAGAACCTTCAGCGGCGGCGATCTCGCGCACTTTATCCAGATAAGGATTGTTCTCAAAGCCGTCTTCATTAACGTTAGCAATGTACATGGTTGGCTTTAGCGTCAGGAAACTTAAGTATCTCAGTGCGGCTTTTTCTTCAGTGTCCAGATCCAGTGCACGTAACATGCCGGCGTTTTCTAAATGTGGCAGGCACTTCTCTAAAGCAGAGAGTTCAACTTTTGCATCTTTATCGCCGCCTTTCGCCTTCTTCTGTACGCGATGAATAGCGCGTTCACAGGTATCTAAATCGGAAAGGGCGAGTTCGGTGTTGATGGTATCGATATCTTCAGCCGGGTCAACTTTACCTGAAACGTGAATGATATTGTCATTTTCAAAACAGCGCACTACGTGACCAATAGCTTCGGTTTCACGAATGTTGGTTAAGAATTGGTTGCCCAGGCCTTCACCTTTAGACGCGCCTTTAACCAGGCCCGCAATATCAACAAATTCCATGGTGGTTGGCAGAACGCGCTGAGGCTTAACGATTTCAGCTAATTGATCTAAACGTGAATCAGGCATGGGCACGACACCGGTGTTCGGCTCGATCGTACAGAACGGAAAGTTAGCTGCTTCGATACCCGCTTTAGTTAATGCATTAAACAGGGTTGATTTGCCAACGTTAGGCAGCCCGACAATACCGCATTTGAATCCCATAACTCATATCACCTTAAAATTGTTTAATATCAGCACATTAGAAGTTATTGTCTAAGTGCTCTCTAAATTGATGCGCTATTATACACAATATAGGGTTTTAATCTCTATTCGCTCTGTTGCGTGAGCGTCATGGTTCTGGTTGAGCGTTTTATTCTTTGCCATACCGGCGAGATGCAGGAGATGTTTAGTAGGGGAATACTAATGTAGTATTGGCTTAGATAATCAGTTCCACAACAGGAGTTTGGCAACTGCCATGGCAATAAGAATCAGCGCTAGCTTTTTAGATTTACCCTATGTTGAAGATGCATCATTAGACTCGTTTGCTGCTTATTTTAAACCGGAGCATGCCAAATGCTGGGGAGATAAAGCAAATTCAGGGCACTTTAAATTTGAAAATGGAAACGGCGGTAGCGTAATTCTATTTTTTGCTAGATATTCAGAATCAGAAATTTCATTAAGATATGATTTTAATATTCCCAGCGTGAGAGGCGGTTTATGTTGGTATAGCGTTGGTAATGCAGATAAGTTAGACACTTTGGTTGATGCTGATACTGACCTGTATATTCCTCTCGGCTCTTGTTTGACACCGACCATAGCATTCAAAGTTATTGAGGATTTTTTCAGAAACCCGCTGATAAAGTCTGAGATTGTTGAATGGGTTAATGCTGATCACCTCGATTGGGCAGCGGTATATTAAACTGCCTTATTCAAATTTATTTAATCCTCATAAATGTTAATATCCATCCAACGCATTTATAAGGACGTGAGATGAAAAGGTTAATGTTGGGTGTGGTGATAGCCACGCTTAGTGCAATTAGCTTTGCCGATGACGATATAGATGTGAAAAAAGCCGCAAAGGCTGTATGTAAAAACTCAAAGGTAGAGGCCCGGACTGCTTGTGAGGACTTAGTCATTAGTACCGCGACCACTGCATTTGCTGTGGGACAACTAGCCGGGATATGCGAATATGCAATAGGAATTAATGCGGAGCCGGAATTAGTTCAACGGTGTAAAATAGCTATGGCTAGTAATAGTGATATCCTTGAATTTTTTGAGCTAAAAAAAGAGCGACAGGAAAAATATCCGAAGTTGAAGTAATTACCCCACCTGTAGTGCTGGGGCTGCGTTGAGCATGGCAGCCCAGCATAATTTTGCTCTATGCGCCGCCTGCTGACATCCGCTCATAGCCTCGTACTCTTCCCGTGATTGTTCTGGCATTTATTTAATCTCCATAATAAATGTTAATATTCATCCAACGCTTTTAATAAGGATGAAAGATGAAAAAGGTAATGTTAGGTGTGGTGCTAGCTATGTTTAGTGCAAGTAGCTTTGCCGATGATTTTGATGTGAAACAAATAATAAAATCTGCATGTTCAGAACAAAATGCAAAAGCTCAAGCATCTTGCGAACAGATGGTCAAAATAGTCACAGTTCATTCATTTACATCAGGAAGGCTGTCGGGGCGATGCGAGTACGAAATAAGATTGAATAAGAACAAGAAAGAGATTCAAAACTGTGAAAACATTCTAAGTGGTAGTCAATTTCAAGCATATTATGAGTTAGACGAAGAGCTCAGAAAGTAAATTCAGCGCTGAAGTAATTACCCCCTACAATGCTGGAACTGGTTCCGATTGAGCCAGTTTCCGGCACTGCCGGTTGAGATGCTTCGAGTTCTACAATGCGCTTATGTGCTACTTCAAGCTCCTGAGTTAGTTGTGCATTCACATCACGCTGAGAATTAAGCTCATGCGCATTAGCTCTGACAGCCTCCTTCGATGCCTGATAATCACGCTCACGATAGAAAGAGAGTTGCTTTTGCTGACTATCTATTAGCTGTATTGCGGAATTGAACTGCCGTCTTAGGCCTTCATATTTGCCGACAGGTTTCGGTGAATCGACTTACCGGTACGTGGTTCGTTAGTGATGAACGGCGACCATCTTGAGTTTAATCTGTTGAAAACAGGCGGCGCCCTGTCAAAAGTGGTGCCGGTGCTTAATACGGTACGGGATACTGTAACCGGTTTGGACAGTATTATTATACCGGTTAACTCGCTAAACCTTAGATAAAGACTTTTCAACACAGTATTCCAAACAGGTCACTTTGGTGGCCTTTTTTACGTCTAAAGTGTGAACATAAGCAGAGATGTGTAGTGAGTTCTGGTGACTACATTGATATGCTAATGAAAACAATATTTTCTTAGGCATCAGTGTGAAAAAGCTATTGTTAGCATTCGTAGGTTTATTGGGCGCGTCTAATGCGGTGTTTGCTTCTGAAATGTACGAATGCCAATACAATATCGGTGATATTTATAATGGTACGGTCAGAAAGCGCCCACGGATAACATTTCAAAAAGTTGAAATCGGTAGTGATAGCTTCAAGGCCCATGGCCAATATGATAAGTGGTTCAGTAGCCCTAAATTACCCCAACCAGAAAACTCAGAACGTTCAATTGATGATGGTATCAGTGTGTACACCATGTCTGAAAATAGAGATGTGTTTACTGTTTTAGATAAAGACAAGCAGCAGCTCCATAAATGGGACTACTGTAAGAAAGAGGTCCCTAAACCATTTGGCAAATGGTCGATATCTCAAAGAATTAATCCACTGGACGATCAGCTAGTTTTTACCGCTAACCTGACATCTGAAAATAAACGCAATGTTGGAATGACTGTTTCCTGTACTACGGCCAGGAAAGCGATATCTGTTGCGTTAATATTTCTTGATGAGGAGGTGACTGATGGCAATATCGTAACCCGAGTGGATAAAGAAAAAGCGGTACGTTCAGCGTGGAATGTTCGCGTAATGGGGACTGGTTCCATGGCTGTGCCCTCCAGTAATATTAATTTCTCAAATGCATTTATAAATAGTCAGCAATTGATTGTCAGTTACTCGGAATATATGCACGGGAATGATGTTGTCAGCTTTGATATGACTTCTTATGACAAGGTATTGAGTGAGTTAAGATATAAGTGTGAAATTAACTGAATGGTCTATTGGGATAATACTGAGTTAACCATCGCACTGGAGGCTTAGAAACAATCGTAAGCCGGTTGCCGTTCTAACTGCGTGTTAACCACCACATAAAACCGTTCAGGGCTGAATATTCGGCAGCCAGAGGAAAACATCTACGACAGTTTTGTTGAAGACTTCTCCTGGGATAATTATGCGCCCTCCAAAGAATTGCCAAACACATCAATCGGCGAAGATATATCTGATGTCGGACTCCTGCTTTAGCGCGGGGTAGGTAGTGCCGCGCTGAACGTACGTGAAGCACTGACTAAGATTCTTGTTGCCGGTGAAGCTGTTGTATCGGTTATCCATTGGCCCTCAATTCATCCTCTCATCATACTTATATGCTAGGTTGTTTGGTCTGCTAAGAATGCATCAAAATGCCTGAGCATAGCTTGGCTGCGAAACTGCTCAGGTATCTCATAAAACACTTTCTGTGGGTTTTTTAGTTGTAGAAAGCATTGCTCATATAGTTCTGCTAGATCAAATGAAACTGGGGCTCTTACTAGGCTTTTGGGAGAAAGTTGCATAGCAGAGACTAGTACTTCTAATGTTGCAGAGTTTTGAGAAATAGTACCAACTATTTCTATAACAGTGAGGGCGTCTAATGGTGCCTCCTCTGAGAATAAGGAGAGATAGAACCGCTCAGTTCTTAATTCCTTTGGAACTTTTTTTAGTGCCATTGGATTCTTCCATACTAGAGTAACCCAATCTTGAATAGTCTCAGGTGTTTTTTCTCCTGACTTTTTGACAATATCTTCACCACGGCAAAGAGCCGGTAATATATCGCCCCAAAGCAGCAACCGGGAAGATACTATTTTTTTCAATTTAGCTGGTATTGAGTCGTCATTATCTAATATCCTATTTTTATCTCGGCTAGAATAAGTGAAGTTATGTTTTTGATTTTTTATATTTGCTGATATCGAATGGTCATCATTAATAAATATTGTCGAGTGAAGTTTTCCTTGAAAATTTAGTACTCCGTGATTGTAGAAACCATAAACGGCGCCAGCTATCAATGTATCCCCATGAATATGTATGTCGGAACCGCCACCGACTAAATTATGGGCTTGGCAATCACCCAAAACAATCAAACAAGGGCCGCCATCACCGTTGGTATTTAGAATGGAAGCATTGACGGCCAGGTTGCCTGTAACAATAACACCATGAAGTTCTATATCTTGACGACTAGGCGGTAAGTTATTCCATTGCTTCCATTTATTAAACGTTAACTTCTCCCAGTCGAGACATAAATGATTATTTAAAAATGCATCGCCTTCATGTAACAGCCAAGTATTGAAGTATCCATCATTCATCCAACTAGGTAATGAAAAACGAGTAGAAGCTTCTTGGTATTTAATTATCGATATCACGTAGTTTCCTTTCTGTAGGTTCCACTAGCTCAATATTAAAAATAATTATATAGAAATGAATAGTGATTCCAACACTCAGCCTGTCTTTTTCCGGTCAGCAACACGGGCTATAATTCGCACCAATTTTAACCCTCGCTTCAGCAGGAATTTTTTGTTAGTTATCAAAGAAAAAAACGATTCTTATATTTTTAGGATCGACGCCCTCGGGCGTTAAAAAGTACTCAATAGCCCGCAGTTCTAACGCTTCATGAATATATTTTAAGCCATCAAAGGATAGATCTTTTAGATTTGCTCTATAAATTCTAATTTCTTCCAGAGTAACAAAGCTATGAGAGTGTCCATCAATATTCCAAGACTCTATGTGTTGTTTGACAAATGCACTTATATCTATTGGGACTCCTCTGGGCGGAGAGATACTTGGTGATTCAGTATAAGCCCGGACACCGCAAAGTTGTTCGAATGCAAGATAATTTCTGACATCATGTAACTCAATTACATCAAACTCAGGGGTATCTCGATACTCATCAAAATAAGGATTTTTTGTATGATGGTCAAAGTTAATCCATTTATTGTTATCACCAAATGAATACTTAACCTCAACGAACATGTGAATATCACATCCCACAACTAATCTCCCTGAATTTAAGTCGCTGAAATAGTATGTTGTCATAGATTTAATCAATAAAAAAGCCGCGCAATGGCGATCTGGTTTAATGAAGCGGATAAATAGCGCTTGTTTTTAGTAGGGTAGATTTCTACTCCCTTAAGTCACCACTATAGGCATAAGGAAATTGAGCATCACGGCAGAACTGGCGACAACCAGGACTGCTACCGCAATAATTAGCTTCATGAAAAGGGCAGTTAGAGGTATTTGTTTTATATGATATCTCCTTGTTTTTGTAATCAATGATTTGTATGGTAATTATGGATGCCCGCTGTTTCAAAGCGCACTGGCCGGGATGTATGAGAACGAAATGATGGAAATTAAAAACAAGCAGGTCATGAAGTCGAATGGTTTCGGCCTTATTCAAAAGCATGAAAAAGAAATTTTCAGGTCCTTCATCACTGATGAAGACGGGCTATATAAAGTCTGGCATCTTGGAATACCAGATACCTCTACTGAAGGTTGGCAGGTTGCTATAGAGGGCGGTGTAGATGGGACACTGACATTAACACTAAAAGACCTGCAAGAATTAGAGCAAACCACCGTAATGTCTTTCCAAGAATGCGCTGGCAGTCCTGTATTTCCTGATATCCCCCAGAGACGAGTGGGAAATATTGTATGGGAAGGCGTGAGGTTAAGAGACGTTCTTCTGCAAGTCGGGGTCGGGAATAATATCAAGTTTATCCATTCTAGTGGCGTCGACCACGGTGATTTTAATGGCCAACATTATGAATCGTATGACAAAGATTTACCGCTAGAAATGGCCCTGAATGATAATGTTTTGTTGGCGCTAAAGATCAACGGAGAGCCATTATCAAACAGCCGTGGCGGACCAGTACGCCTTATTGTGCCGGGTTATTATGGTACTAATTCAACAAAATGGCTTAACCGACTCGCGTTGGCAGAAACCAGGCACAACGGTGATTTCACTACTCGCTACTATAATGACCGTGAAGTTATCGATGGTGCAGAAGTCTTAACGCCAGTTTGGGAAATTAAACCAAATTCACTTTTAGTTTTTCCAGAGAACGGTATGCATTTGCCAAAGGAAAAACAGACTTTATGGGGCTGGGCGTGGGGTTTTCATCCAATATCAAAAGTCGAGGTCTCCTTAAACGCCGGATTGACATGGCAAGATGCTGAGATTGAAAGCCGGGATGAAAACAGTTGGCAGCGATTTTCTTTTGAATGGGAACCTCATGTTATCGGGGAGTTCCATATTGTAATCAGAGCTTCAGATCGGGAAGGGAACGTTCAGCCATTATTAGGCAAACGAAATCAGGTCTACCGATCAATTATTTTTGTCAGTTAATCTTCCTGTTTACATGGTCATTGCTGGGGGAATATTAGTATCCACCTCACGCATTTATAAGGACATAAGATGAAAAAGTTAATGTTGGGTGTGGTGCTGGGTTTAGCGAGTTTCGGAGCGGTAGCCCAAGAAAATGTAGTAGAAGAGATGATATCGACAACGTGTGACGACATCGGAATCAATGACTCAAAGGGCATGCTTTATTGCAAAGAAAAATCAGCTGGGCTGATGGTATTTGCATAGCAAGCCTAAATCGAAGCCAAAACAATGGATATCAGGATAAAAAACAGCAGGCCAAAAATAGAGGAAAAAATAAGGACTCGGTAGGTTATGCTCATACCTGATTGTTTTGTCATAGCACCGACAATGGCTCGAGATATCAGCAATACAGCGACCATTATTACGATGGCAATGATAATGAGGGTGTCTATTTGCATGATTAAAGTAGCCCTTGATTTGATGAGCTATATTACCACATAAACCCACCCGCCAATACCTGACAGATCTACCCGTTACCCATGAGACTTTAGTGCGTAACCCAAAGTAATTGGTCTACCTGAAAATTCAGCTCGCGGGCAATATTGAGATAATTCTGTTTAACATCGTCTGGAATGGTTGGTGTACGCGATAATATCCATAGATAGTCGCGGTTAGGCCCGCTCACTAGCGCATACTGATAGTTGTCATCCAGAGCGATCACGTTATAGCCGCCGTAAAACGGACCGAAAAACGACACTTTAAGGGCTGCGGTAGTTGGGATACCGGTAAAATAGGCCTTGCCTTCGCTTTGTTTCCACACACCTTTTACCGGGTCGTATCCACGGTTCAGAACGGACAAACCGCCGTCGTTACGCTCGCCATAGGTAGCGGTAACTTGCTCAAGCCCTCGTTCAAAGCGGTTCTCTAGCCGGGCTACTTCATACCACTTGCCCAGATAGCGAGTGGCATCAAAATTAGCGATCGGGCTTACCCCCTTTGGCGGTGTCGGGGATTTACAGGCTACAAGGGCCATAGATAGTGCAACACCTGTCAGTACATGCCATAGCTTCATATGAGTTCTCTGGTATATATTTTAAGTTTTAGTGTAGTACAAATGTTGCCTAGGCCGCTTAAGTAATTGGCAATCATCCTGTCTATGTGCTCCTGAATATCTCACTTATAACTTCTTCACACTCCATTAATTAAAATTCAAGTATTGAAACAAAAAAGAAGGGGATTATCGTTTTTGCTGCCCGAGTAATCATTACAAAACTCGTCGGGTCAGAAAATGAGAATTCAGGAATTTCATAAATAGAGTTATTTCAGATAGTTTGACTCAGATCACTGTATAAAAACACACTACTTGCAAGAATGAGTATCAGGAAACTATCTAAAAAAACTAAGGAGAAGTTGATGAAAGCAAATATTGGTTGTTGGTTTGAGATTTATGTTGCAGATATGCCACGGGCAAAAAAATTCTACGAAGCCGTTTTCAATACTAAGTTAGAGAAACTGGAAGCTGAGGGGATGGAATACCTGATGTTCCCTTATCAAGACGGCGTTGAAGGGGCCTCTGGCGCATTGGTCAAAATGGATTGTGTTACACCGGGGGCCGGCGGAACGCTGATTTATCTATCGTGTGATGACTGCGCGGTGGAAGAAAGTCGAATTGTTCCTAATGGCGGTACAATACTGAGAGCGAAATTCGCTATCGGAGAATATGGTTTTGCTTCTATTGTTAAAGATAGTGAAGATAACGTGATTGGGCTGCATTCACAGAAATAAGGTGTTCTGGCCCAGCACAGAGCAAACCAACGCAGTTAAATATCCTAAACAGGCCACATCGGTGGCCTGTTTAGGTTCTAAGGACGGCAAAAGAGTAAGGCTAACGCCGTCATAGCGTTTACTTATGCTTCAATCCGTTTATAAAAAGGAATGGATGGTTTATTTTTTTGCCTTTTTATACCAGATAACAAAATGGATAAGTCCTAGACCTCCGTGCCCATAAATATAAATTTCTATCAATATAGTTAGTGATTTATGAATGCTTCGAGCGTCGTAGGCGAATGATGCTCCGAGTATCCACAGGAAAAACCATGTTAGCCCTGAAATAATAACAATTGATAAAGCGCCTAATCCTAATCCTTGAACTGTGGCAGCTAACCCCGCAGGGGTGCTATCAGGTAACTTAAATTCAATTAACTGATTAATATCACTTTTTATTTGTTTGACGTCACCCCATAAGTAAGGGTAGAAATGTTTAACCCCTTTCTCTTTTAAACATGTCCAAATCAAAGCAAATGAAAGAAAAAATAAACTAAAGCCAATCAATATATGCATCCACGTAAAGATGTATTCCCCACTGATACTGGGAATTGTGGAGGATTGAGTACCGACCATCCAGTTACTAATGATTATTTGAGTTATAACTAAAACTAAAATTAAAACATGCAATACCCTTATTTTGGGTGTTTGATACTTCCCCAAAAAGAACCAAATAGACTTAAATAAATTCATAGGATTACCAAATTTATTAAATACAAGGCATCAAGCCCAATTTAGTACTAATTTTAGTAGATAACAGAGAAATGACATCTCCATCTTTATAAATAGGATATATAACAACGAGAGAATCAGCCAAAATTGAAAGGACCGATCCAGAAATCAGTCCTTATTAGCCGTTTAAATCGTTCTCCAACCGTATGGGGTTAGTTCAGATCAGATGATTAAATCTAAATGAGTTCTATCTTACAACCAGCACGGATGTTTTTGCATATCGAACGATGGCCGATGACGTTGAACCCAATAGGTGGGTAGAAATACTCGGGCGGCGAGAACCAACAATAATCAAGTCAGCTTCGATAGCTTCAGACAAATTCAGTATTTTGTCTCGCGCCGAGCCGACATCGATATGATGCTGGATTCTGGTATTCGGTATTCTAAATGCTTTGGTTATCTCTTCCAGCTTTTCCAGCGTCGCGTTCTTCATTTCTTCTGGGTCTGGAAGTCGTGTTGCATAAGCTATGCTATATGTGGTGTAAGAGGGGATAACGGCAATAAAATGAAACATGGGGTCCCCTAACTTTGCCATCCTTTCGGTGTGTGGAATGACTAAGTTAGTCAAATCTTGTTCTGAAATATCGATCGGAATTAAGATAGTTTTATACATAATTACCTCCCGTATTTTGAGTCTATCTATATCGTTTTGTTAAATTACAAATAGTAAGCTACTAAGGTAGAATGCCAACAAGTTGAAGAAATAGCTACTCATTTGGCTTGCATAACAGCTTACCGAACATTTCTGATAGCTTTCGCGAGTGGGTAATTACAGGCTGAATGTAAATATAACACCTGAATTTATATAGAATAACTTAAACTATTCTTAGAGTTTATATAAAAAGGTAACGGTGATGAGACATGAGATTAAAGTATTAACAACGGCTAAGCCGATATATAAAATCCACTGTGGTGAGTGTAATTGGGAATTACTGATTACAGCAAATACCGATGAGAGTGTGAAATGTTGCCCTTGGTGTGGCTGGCGTGATTTAGAAATTAGTCACCTTACGAAATCAGGGGCTTTTCAGGAAATTGAATGCAAAAAACACGGTAAAATGACGATATTATTACCAAGTGACACTATTGAGCCGGAAGATTTTATGGATAATTTTTTTTGTCCATTCTGTCATTAATCAATTGTATTCACGCTTTATTTAATCCTTATAAATGATAATATCCATCCAACGTATATATAAGGATGTAATATGAAAAAATTAATATTATTTGGGGTGTTGGGGTTATCTAGCCTGGAGGCGGTAGCCGAATTAAATAAGCTGGAGAAGGGTATCACTAATGCCTGTAAAGAATCTGGTGCGCGTAGCGTCGATCTGTGCGTGTTAAATACCCAGCTATTTATCGCTCTGGCATACAAGAACGGTTATACAAAGGGAGTGTGTTTTGATGCTCAGGATGAAGAAATCAAGAAGCTTTGTACTCCCGATATTTACACCGGTGACGATATGAATAACTTTAAAAACATGGCGACTAAAATGCTCGGTTTTAATGAGCCTACGAGGTAATCGTATAGCGAACCATGGGAGTGCATAGAATCAAGGCTAAATGGTACAAGAATTGACATTTAGCCTTGATGAGTGAAGCAAAAATCTTGAGATCAAGCTAATGCTTTAGCCTTCAGCTTTTGGTATTCGTCCTGTGTAATCGTCCCTTCATCTAATAGTTTTTTCGCATCCGATATTTGCTCGGCCGGCGATTTTCCCGCGACCTCACGAATATAAGCATTAGTATCAGACACTGATTTTTGCATCATGGCACGCTGCCGTTGTGCCATGCCTTTGCCTCGGGTAACGAGATATAAAAGAGAAGCAAGTAATGGAACGAATAGCAAAAATATAATCCATATAGCTTTAAAAAAGCCGTTTAGCTCATGGTCTCTAAAGAGGTCAGATACCACCTGAAACAGGATCAGCAGGTAAGCAATGAAAAAGAAAATTGAAAATGTTGTCGCTAATATATCCCAAAGGGTAAGAAAGTGATTGGCCATGTTTTCTCCTAACATTAAAAAATATATCGGTCACAATTAATCTAATACCGGGCCGTAAGGCTGTGTGACCGTTTTAGTATCAATAACCAACGTTATATCGAATAGGAAAAATCCCGTTGATTAACGGACTACTACTTTCTGACTATAGTCGAATATTTTATAAATGCGTTGTAACTTTAAAAATTAAAACTAGGGGTGTCATCAGAGTGAGAGGGCGGAGGTATGGCTATGAATATCATAAAAATAATATTTATATTATGATATATAATTAACTTGATCGGCTTAATTGATTATGATGTTGTGGCTGGGCCTACAAGATCGCGATAGAGGCTTCAATTCATTGATTAATAATATAAAAATTTGGTGATAAATATGAACGGACCAGATCCAGATAATAAACACCCTATGGAAGGGTTCCCGCAGGTTTGTTACATCAAGAATACGGTCAAAAACCCAAATATCGTTATTGGTGAGTATACATATTACGACGATCCGGATAACTCAGAAGATTTTGAAAAAAATGTTCTTTATCACTATCCGTTTATCGGAGATAAACTGCGTATAGGGAAGTTTTGTGCCATTGCTAAAGGTGTTCGTTTTATTATGAACGGCGCTAATCATAAGCTATCGGGTATCTCAACCTATCCGTTTCAGATATTCGGTAACGGCTGGGAAAGAGTCATGCCTGCGCTTAGTGAGTTACCATACAAAGGGGATACCATTGTTGGTAATGATGTATGGATAGGTTATGAAGCGGTAATCATGCCCGGTATAAAAATAGGCAATGGTGCGATAGTGTCTGCATGTTCGGTTGTTACCAAAGACGTTCCCGCCTATGCCGTTGTTGGTGGTAATCCGGCAAAAGTACTTAAATATCGGTTCTCTGAGGAGGTTGTTGCAACGCTGGAAAATATTGCATGGTGGAATTGGCCAATAGATTTTATTACCAAGCATCTACATCATATCGTGTCAGCAGATGTTGATGCACTGAATGTATGTCATAAGCAAAGAGACTAATGAGCGTTAATATGAGGACGTAGTCATAAAACGGAATTAATAAAAAGCCATTGATATGATATGTAAATCAGATGAATTAAATAGCTATGGTCAAGTAATTTATGCAGCATTCTAACTGATAATGATAGGTGCAAACATTATTCATATTTCTGCTATTTACACCTTGAGTATTCCGAATATTTATAGCTTAATACAATTAGGTTTATTAATTTACAGGTGAATTATGTCTCAGAAAATGGATCCAATACGACAAATTATCGGTGAAATGGTTGTTAAGCTATGTGAAGCAAAGTTACCGATAGACAAGAGTTCAATATCTGAAAAATTGATAAGAGTCACAAATAAAGAGCCAGCGGGGTCCGAAAGAAACAGGACGGCAACGCTGGCTCTTGATTTTTTAGCTAAAAGTGAAGCCTAGCCTAGCTTTAATTGCCCCAATGGGCTGAATAAATAAAAGCTCTTTGCAGCGGATACCGGTTGGTATCCGCTATGTTTAAATATTATGCACTTAAATAACTGCGGTGCTAATACAGCCGGAACATTGACGCCGACTATTCAGTTACGCTCAATGCAGGATGAAAAGCGACTGAACCATTAGGAATAACACCCGAGAAGAATAGCGAGTGAAAATATTCTGGTGAGATCGCTGTGAAAATCAGGCGACTGGGTTAATTTTATCTAAGTAAGCAACGGCCGTCTTGGCCAGTGAATTATCTTGGTTGGCTGCCTTTTCAAACCACAATCGTGCCTTAGTGAAGTCTCTGTCGGTACCATGCCCCATAACATACATGATACCCAGATGAAATTGTTCATCCGCATTTCCCTGCTCAGCTTTCTTTGAGGTCTTTTTAAATACGTCAGATAATATGGTGGATAGGTTTATATCAGGATTATTCATAATAATGGCACCTTGAATTAAACGACATGATTCTAATCTAGCGCTTTTTATTCGTTGAGTATACCTCAATGGCCGTTGTGTAAAGAGAGGGGGAACATGAAGGATATTGCTAATGGCAGTCAATAGATAAATTAAAGCCCTCAGATGAAGGCTTTGATAGATAAATAGGGGGTAATAGGTTATTGAGTACTACGCTGTATAGCCTGTCCACCTGCTTCAATATCTTCCCCAACGCCTCGGGTAGTATTACAGGCTGACAATACCCCACAAAGAATAAGCAAAGATGCTATCGCGACAATACGTTTTCTTAACATAGTTATGTTCCTTCTGATAAAGAGATTGAACGCATTATTAAGGTTAGTCGTATCTAAGTGAATATTCAAAAATAGACGATATTTTCAGACTAATCTAACAGTTTTAACACGCCGGTAATCAGTTTGTGCTTTCCGATGTTATCCGCCGGAATTGCTGCAATCATACCCTGTAGTTCCATTTTTATTGAATTGTTATCTATGGGTATTTCTCTTTTGATCAGTGCGTACACGGCTTCACCAAGGAGTTTCATATTATCATTGTGTACGAGAATGTAGCTTGGCTTCATGGGTATGCTTCCGCAAAATTAAATTTAATTGTGACCAATATAGCACCCAACGTTAATGGCAACGATTCATTTTAACCAATGTTAACCTTGAATGGTTAAGTTATGCTCAGCGATGATAAATCTGCAATACAAAAAAGGTTTAAGATATACTGGCTCAATGGTATTTGGGTGACAGGGGATTTCACAGGCTATGAAGTTTTATAATGAAGTTGATCATGACGGAGTCAGTACCGATATTTGTTATAGCGTCTATATTCTTGGCGTTCATCTTCGGGCATCTAAACGCGTAACGCCGCCGGCAACGAAGATTAAACGTGAGCAGGCCAAGAAGGCATTAAGAAAGTCTCTGTGTAAAACTCGAAAGTTTATTCGTATTCATAAGCTGTCTGAAGATGCCTGGACTGCATTTTGTGATAATGCGTGAAGGCCAGAGCGTTCTATTCGTTATCGGAGCTCTGTAACCACAGAGCTTTTTATCAATAAATGCGAATACGTTTAAACTTTCCGTAATGGCCACTTCCCATTAAACAGCGCTGATTATTATCTCTTTCCTTCTAATTCAATATTATTTAATAACAGATCATGTATCAGGCTTATCACTCGACAGCTCTATTTTTTATGCCCGCGAACAATATTACCCGGTGATAACCACCTTGTTGTAAGAGAGATAAGTGAGATTCGAGCAAGAGATATTTGGCCACATAACAACTGATGTTGAAATCGAAAGGTGATTATACCGCTGTGAGTGGCTAAATTTAGGGAATAAAGGCAGAGAATTGTCACGGTTAGCTAATGGGGTAATGGCTAATAACATTTTGATTTATAGTGAAATATTTAAGGCTTAAAACTAATGTCACTATGAAATTAATTGGTGAATAATTAGAAGTTTCGCCTAACAGCACCTATCCTTAAACAAGTAATAATAAAATACGACGAATTATTTTTCCTTGAATAAATGATGTATCGGAGGTGTGTATATGGGTTTCATCGCTTGGATCGTACTGGGCTTAATTGTGGGCATATTAGCTAAATGGCTGATGCCCGGACCCGATGGCGGTGGCTTTATCATGACCGTAATTTTAGGCATTGTCGGGGCAATGGTCGGGGGATTTATCAGTTCATTCTTCGGTTTTGGTACCGTAGACGGTTTCAATCTGGGTAGTATGGTTATCGCTGTACTTGGTGCAATGTTAGTGCTGTTTGTTTACCGCAAACTCCAGAGATAAGTTTTCAGTCATCTTTATTGTAAAGCCGCCGGTTTTATCAAAACCGGCGGCTTTATATTTCGACTACCTTCAGGCCGTTGCTTTAAATGAATGCAACCGGTTCATGGCCTTAGTGGCATCTTCTTTAATCAATATATCGGTACAGCGTACCGCTTCATCAATCGCTTCATCTATCATCTTTTGTTCGCTTTGTGGTGGCTTACCCAAAACGAATCCGGTGACTTTATTTTTATCGCCGGGATGACCGATACCAATTCTTAAGCGGTAGAAGTTAGGGTTATTACTGAATTTATTGGTGATATCTTTTAAACCATTATGACCGCCGTTGCCGCCACCCAACTTAAGTTTTGCCACGCCGGGCGGCAGATCCAGTTCATCATGAGCAACTAAAATTTCTTCGGGAGCGATACGAAAAAAGCCGGCCATAGCCAGCACCGACTTGCCGCTCAAATTCATAAAGGTCGTCGGGACCAGCAGGCGAATATCCTGACCGTCAATATTTAACCGCGCCGTGTAACCAAAAAATTTAGCTTCTTCTTTCAGCGACTGATTGTGGCGTTCAGCCAGTAGGTCAACGTACCAGGCTCCGGCATTATGACGGGTCTGGGCATATTCAGCCCCCGGATTGGCTAAGCCAACGATTAATTTAATGCTACTCACGATCTATTCCTACTAACAAGATGGTGCATCAGGAGCATCTCTACGCTAAGACTCAGTTCAGGGATGCCAAATTATAAGCGTGCCATTTTACCCTCTCTGACCTGAATCACAAAATATGCTGATAATTGATAGGGTAGGTAAGCGTCGAAGAAAAATAACATTTTGATATTTAAAAATATTAGATGCTTATTAATAGAGTTTTCATTGGTGAATACGGCAATTAAATTTTTTGAAAGGAAATGTAAGCAAATCGTAAAGAACATCCCCAGCCTGTGATCGACACCACACTAATAATAAGCCTGGTTGCCTATACTCATAACAAATGTGTGGTTAAGCAGAATCACATCCTCACTTCAGTAGGCCATCAATGGAGGTTCTTATGAAACGCAAAACAGCAGTCGCACTCGGAAATACCCTCATGGGAATTGGTCTGGTTTCTATGGTTGGCGGCGTTGCTTTTACCGTTCTGGGCATGATGAAAGACTTTGTTCTGGCCGGCTCTTTGGCTCACTTACCGGTAATGGGCATTTTCGTTGGTGCTTTAATCTGGTTGGTCGGTGCGCGTATTAGCGGACGGGAAAGGGTTGCGGAACGTTATTGGTGGATCAAGCACTGCGATCGTAACAACAACGGCTATAGGCATAAACACTTATAGTGTGTCTGTCGTGACGCTTATAGACGGTCAGGTTACAGAAGAGATATGCAGTCAGAGCTTGATATAGTCAGCTTGTACTGAAGTGACAGGGTTGAAGTGAGCCAAATTTAACTAACCATTCAGCAGTAAAAAACCCGCTATTCATTAGATGAACAGCGGGTTTTTTTGTCGAACTAATTTCTGTTAATGTTCAAACATTGCAGAAATTGACTCTTCGTTGCTGATGCGGCGAATAGCTTCAGCCAGCATGCCAGAAAGCGTTAATGTACGAACTTTATTAATCGCTTTAATCTCAGCAGATAGAGGAATAGTGTCACAAACGATGACTTCATCAATCATTGAGTTCTTGATGTTATCAACGGCATTACCTGAGAAGATCGGGTGAGTTGCATAAGCAAATACGCGCTTAGCGCCACGCTCTTTCAGTGCTTCTGCTGCTTTACACAGCGTACCACCGGTATCAATCATGTCATCAACTAACACACAATCGCGACCATTGACGTCACCGATGATATGCATCACTTGAGAAACGTTAGCACGAGGGCGACGCTTATCGATGATGGCCATATCGGTATCGTTTAATAGTTTGGCAATTGCGCGGGCGCGAACAACGCCGCCAATATCAGGAGAGACAACAATCGGGCTTTCCAGATTCTGCTGCAGCATATCTTCTAACAAGATAGGGCTACCGAAAACGTTATCAACCGGTACGTCAAAGAACCCTTGAATTTGCTCTGCGTGCAGATCAACGGTTAATACGCGGTCAACGCCGACGCTGGAAAGAAAGTCAGCAACAACTTTTGCGGTAATTGGTACGCGAGCAGAGCGTACGCGACGATCCTGACGGGCATAACCAAAATAAGGAATTACGGCAGTAATACGTCCGGCTGATGCACGACGCAGCGCATCAATCATGACGACCAATTCCATTAAATTGTCATTTGTTGGCGCACAGGTGGATTGGATAATAAAAATATCACCACCGCGTACGTTTTCATTAATTTGAACACTCACTTCACCGTCGCTAAAACGGCCTACAGCGGCGTCACCGAGAGAAGTATAAAGACGATTGGCTACACGTTGTGCTAGTTCCGGCGTAGCGTTACCAGCAAAGAGCTTCATGTCAGGCACGAGAACAACCTCAGGCTTGCATCCAGAAAGATACCATCAAGAAGATAGACTAAATCTAACTCATAAATGATATACGAAAACAGAGAACACTTAATACGGTAAACAGCGCTGACTCCGAGGGTAGCTTTGGTTACCGTATTAAAGTAGAACTCATTCTTGCCTTGAGAGTACGGTCTGCAACGGGGAGGTATTAATTCCTCGCGCAACAAATCCATGTAACCACTCAGGGGCTTTTTTTAATACATCACGGGCCGCAGATTCTGTATCGAATTCGGCAAATACACAAGCGCCGGTTCCAGTTAATCGTGACGGGGCATATTCTAACAGCCAAGAAATGAGCTGTTCAACCTCGGGGAACCTTTTTCTTGCGATTGGTTCACAATCATTGGAAAAAGGGGCGTTTAAAAGCGTTAATAATGAACGTTTTGGTGTATTTCTGATTAATTCCGCATCGGAAAAAATAATTGGGGTCGGAATATGAACGCCCGGATGAGCAACGAGGTACCATTTTTCTTGTGGATTGGCCGGTTGAAGTTTTTCTCCAACGCCTTCGGCAAACGCAGAATGACCAAAAATAAATACCGGAACGTCGGCACCCAAAGTTAATCCAATTTCACATAGCTGTTCAACTGACAGGCCACATTGCCATAAATGATTGAGGGCAACTAAGACCGTTGCCGCATTTGATGAGCCACCGCCCAAACCGCCGCCCATGGGCAGAACTTTATTAATCGAAATATCTGCGCCCAACGGTGCTGAACTATACGACTTTAGCAATCTGGCCGCACGGACAATCAGGTTACTTTCATCGGGTACGCCATCAATGGGGGTTAACAGGCAAATTTCACCGTCATCACGCAATGCAAAGTTTAGCGTATCGCCATAGTCGATAAACTGGAATAAGGTCTGCAAGTCATGGTAGCCGTCGGCACGGCGGCCGGTGATATAGAGGAATAAATTGAGCTTAGCGGGAGAGGGCCAGTTCACCATTATTTCAGCGTCCAGTTATCCATTTTCAATTTAATGCGGTCATCACCGTGAACAATCTCTAGCAGACCAGGAAGCGCCGGTTTGCTATTGGTATCATACTTTTGGTAATCAACCGTCCAAACTTCGCCGCCCTGAGTGAGGGAGATTTTTTGCAGGCGGCCTTCAGGCGTTAGGGTAAATTCTTTCGCTCCGGCAGGTAAACCCAGCATCCACTGGCGCATATTATTCAGTGGAATATTCATGCCGGTCATTTCTTGAATCATTTTCTCAGCATCATCACTGATATAGCGCTGACCTTTATCATCCGTTAACTGGACCAAGCCGGGTTGAACGTTAAGTTCCATTACCGTATTACCTAGCGGATTTGTTAACAATAGGCGGTAGCGCTCAGGCTCGTCCTGCTGCCAGAAGAAACGGGCATAAACTTTTTGCGATGAATTTATATAGGCGAATGAACCACGGGTCTGATATTGCGTCAGCGCTGTAACCTGTTTTTGGTGCTGCTGCCATTCCGGTGAAGAGGTGGTTGTGGTGCTATCAGTTGTACCCGTAAGGGTACACGCGGTTAATAACACGCTCGCCAATGGGATTAGTTTTAAAAATGTAGTGGTCCGTATATATGCCATGATGTTCTCGCCGATATCCTGTCTGTAGCCGATAACGCTAATAGCCTGACGGCCAAACGTCAATCGTATTATTAAATCCGAATAAACTATACCTATTTAGACGTATTTCATCTTGCCAACGCGGTGCTGGGGAATGTGTCGCTTTTATTGATTGTCTGCATCAAGTAGAATGGACGCTCAAACCGTGAATCAATGAATGAAAGAACTATAATAATAGCCGTTTAATGACCCTGCTTGCACTTGGAATCAACCATAAAACCGCCCCTGTATCATTAAGAGAACGTGTTACTTTTTCTCCGGATACGCTGGGTGATGCATTACAAAGCCTTCACCAACAGCCGTTGGTGCAGGGCGGTGTTGTGCTGTCTACCTGTAACCGAACTGAACTCTACTTAAGCGTTGAACAAGATGACAATGCTCTACAGCAATTAGTTAATTGGCTGTGCCAGTATCATAAGTTATCACTGGATGATTTAAAGAAAAGCCTTTACTGGCATCAGGGTATTGATGCGGTTAATCATCTGATGCGGGTCTCTTGCGGGCTGGATTCTTTAGTGCTCGGTGAACCTCAGATTTTAGGCCAGGTAAAAAAAGCCTTTGCCGAGTCTCAGGAACGGCACAAGCTTAATACTGAGCTGGAACGGTTGTTCCATAAGTCATTTTCAGTAGCAAAACGGGTTCGGACTGAAACGGATATTGGCTCCAGTGCCGTTTCCGTTGCCTTTGCCGCCTGTTCTTTGGCCCGCCAGATCTTTGAATCGATGTCTGAAGTCAACGTTCTGTTAGTCGGCGCCGGTGAAACTATTGAACTGGTGGCCCGCTATTTGCGCGAACATCAGGTTAAGAAAATGGTGATTGCCAACCGGACTCGCGAACGCGCTCAAGTATTGGCTGATGAAGTTCAGGCCGAAGCTATTACGCTGCCTGAAATTGATGAGCGTTTATATAAAGCCGATATCATCATTAGTTCGACCGCCAGTCCGCTACCTATAATCGGAAAAGGCATGGTTGAACGCTCGCTGAAAGCCCGACGTAATCAGCCGATGTTATTTATCGATATTGCCGTTCCGCGCGATATTGAACCTGAAGTTGGTAAACTCTCTAACGTTTATCTGTATACCGTTGATGACCTGCATGCCATTATTGAGCACAACTTGTCTCAGCGAAAAGCGGCGGCCGTTCAGGCCGAAGATATTGTTAAGCAAGAAAGCTTAAACTTCATGGAGTGGATGCGTTCGCAATCAGCGGTGTCCTCGATCCGTGATTACCGCTCTATGGCGGATAATATCCGCGAAGAGCTGGTTGAAAAAACCCTTATTGCTATTCAGCAGGGCGCAGATGTCGAAAGTGCGGTTAACGATCTTTCGCGTAAGCTGACCAATCGATTGATTCACGCTCCAACCAAATCACTTCAGAAAGCGGCCAGTAGCGGCGATCTGGAACAGTTAAATTTACTACGAGATAGCCTCGGGCTGGATCAATGTTAGTTTCCTTTTATTCATAGGGTTTAGGCACGCATGAAACCTTCTATTATTGCTAAATTAGAAGCTTTACAAGAGCGTCATGAAGAAGTTCAGGCGCATTTAGGTGATGCAGACGTTATCGCCGATCAGGACCGTTTTCGGGCACTTTCCCGCGAATATGCTCAGTTAGGTGATGTTACGGCATGTTTTAGCCAGTGGCAGCAGGTTCAGGAAGATTTAGCAACGGCTGAAATGATGCTAAGCGATCCTGAAATGCGCGATATGGCCCAGGAAGAAATTAATCAGGCTAAGCAAAGAACAGAAGAGCTCGAGCAACAACTACAGGTTCTTTTACTGCCCAAAGATCCTAATGATGAGCGCGGTTGCTTTCTGGAAGTTCGGGCCGGTACCGGCGGCGATGAAGCGGCTATTTTTGCCGGTGACTTATTCCGTATGTACAGCCGTTATGCTGAAACCCGTCGTTGGCGGGTAGAGATTATCAGCGCCAACGAAGGTGAACATGGCGGTTATAAGGAAGTGATTGCGAAAGTTTCTGGCGATGGTGTTTATGGCAACCTGAAGTTTGAATCCGGCGGGCATCGGGTTCAGCGAGTGCCTGAAACAGAATCCCAAGGGCGTATTCACACGTCGGCCTGTACTGTTGCCGTAATGCCTGAAATCCCAGAGGCTGAGCTTCCTGATATTAATCCGTCAGATCTAAAAATAGATACGTTCCGTTCCTCCGGAGCGGGTGGTCAGCACGTTAATACCACCGACTCAGCGATTCGTATTACCCACTTACCTACCGGTATCGTGGTTGAATGCCAGGATGAGCGTTCCCAGCATAAGAATAAGGCAAAGGCTTTATCCGTTTTGGGTGCCAGAATTCGCGCGGCTGAAATAGCCAAACGTCAGTCAGAAGAAGCATCAACCCGTCGTAACCTGTTGGGTACCGGCGATCGCTCTGACCGTAACCGTACCTATAACTTCCCGCAGGGAAGGGTGACCGATCATCGCATTAACCTGACCGTTTACCGTTTAGACGAAGTGATGGAAGGGAAGTTGGATATGTTGATTCAGCCTATTGTTCAGGAATATCAGGCGGATCAGTTGGCAGCACTTTCCGAACAAGACGCATGACTTTTAATCAATGGTTAGAACAAGCTATCGCCAGGCTAGACGGTGGCGATAGCCCTAAGCGCGATGCGGAAATTTTGCTCGGTTTTGTCACCGGGAAAACCCGCACCTTTTTAATGGCATTTAGCGAGACCTTACTTACACCGGCACAAGCGTCAGTGTTAGATGAACTGTTGGTGAGAAGAGAGCAAGGGGAGCCGATTGCTTATCTGGTGGGAACCCGAGAGTTCTGGTCGCTGATGCTGAAAGTCTCACCAGTTACGCTTATCCCTCGTCCAGATACTGAAAAACTGGTTGAGCTGGCGCTGGAGCGTTTACCGACAATCGATTGTGATATTCTGGATTTAGGCACAGGTACCGGGGCGATTGCTTTGGCCTTGGGCAGCGAACGTCCCGATTGCTCAATTACGGGGATTGATTATCAGCCGGAAGCTATCGCTCTGGCTCAGGATAATGCCGATAATCTGAATATTAATAACGTTCATTTTGTTCAGGGTGACTGGTTTACGCCACTGACTGAGTGCTATTTTGATATGATTGTTAGCAATCCCCCTTATATTGATGAAGAAGATCCTCATCTGTCTCAGGGTGATGTTCGCTATGAGCCCGACAGTGCACTTATCTCTGCTCAGCAGGGTTTTGCTGACCTTCAGCACATTATTGAAAGTGCGCCAGAGTATCTTAAGCCCGGAGGCTGGTTATTGCTGGAACATGGCTGGACCCAAGGTGAACAAGTGCGTGGATTATTCAAACAGCATAATTTTGAACTGATCGCCACGCATCTGGACTACGGCGGCAATGAGCGTGTTACGCTGGGCCGTTGGTTCAAACACTGATACTTTATACCCGTAATCCTTTAGGTTGCATTTTTGTTGGCGGTGCTCACTTGTCCGAATCACTTACCTGAGTAAGCTCATCGGGACTGGTTCTCTTGCTGCCGCAATGCAATTCGAAATATTTTGGGTATATAAACGTTAAAAACCGATAAACAGGAATTGCTCCCTATGTATGTATGGATAAAGCATCTGCATGTTCTCACTGCAGCTATTAGCATCACATTGTTTGTCCTGCGTTTTTATTGGAAGTGGCGCGGCGCGGCGATAATGCAACAGCGTTGGATTAAAATAGCGCCACATCTTAACGATACGATTTTATTCGTCACCGGTATTGTACTGATCTCATTAACTCAGTTTTATCCGTTCACCGTGCAGGGCGTCTGGATGACCGAGAAATTAATCGGGGTCATTATCTATATTGGTTTAGGTCACGTCGCTTTGGGCAAGAGAGCGCGGAATCAGATGGTTCGGGCGACAGCCTTTATGTTGGCCATGATCTGTGTGTATTTCATTGTTATATTAGCCGTAAATAAAATGCCGTTACTTATGGGGTATGCATGAATAACGAAGACGTCACTGATTTTGAGTTTGATGATAATCCATTGCATGAAGGGATTTATCGAATTACACGTTTTATTCGCGATGACTTCCCGGAAGAGGATGTTCGACGCGAGTTGGATGTATTAGCTGAACGTGCCAAAAGCATTATTCCCGATGATATTGATGAAGAGCAGCAGTTGGAGCAGCTGTTGCATCTTTTCTATCATACCTGGGGATTTGGTGGCCCGGGCGGGGTGTATAACCTTTCAGATACGTTATGGTTGGATAAGGTGCTAAAAACACATCAGGGAGCCCCTTCAACCTTGGGGTTGATTCTGATGTATATTGCGCAACGTTTAGATATTGCTTTATATCCGGTGATATTTCCCACCCAGCTATTGGTTAAAGCAGAATGGCTTGACGGAGATTACTGGGTGATTAATCCATTAGACGGCGAGACCTTAACCTGCAGAATGCTTGATGTCTGGCTAAAAGGGCATTTTGGCATTACGGCTAATTTAGGTAATGACGATTTGAGTGACGCTGATAACAGCCATATTATTATGAAGTTGTTAGGCTCCCTTAAAGGGGCTCTGATGCAGGAGAATAAGCCAGAAATGGCGCTAAGAGCCAGCCAGCTTGCCCTGAGCTTTGATCCGGAAGATCCGTATGAAATTCGGGACCGTGGCTTGATATATGCTCAACTTGATTGCAATAAAGCAGCAACAACCGATCTTAACTATTTCGTTGAACATTGTCCGGAAGATCCGGTATCTGAAATTATAAAAATGCAGATCAATAGTATTGAGCAGGGAAATGTGACGCTGCATTAAAATTTGATTATTAAAGACTAAGGAATAAAACGGTATGAGTCAGAAAGTAGTTAAAATTGGCGACATTGATGTAGCAAACGATCTTCCATTTGTACTGTTTGGTGGTATGAACGTGCTGGAGTCGCGGGATTTAGCCATGCGTATTTGTGAGCATTACGTCACAGTTACGCAGAAGTTGGGCATTCCTTATGTGTTTAAAGCCTCTTACGATAAGGCTAACCGTTCATCTATCCACTCCTATCGTGGACCGGGAATGGAAGAGGGCATGCGGATATTTGAAGAGCTGAAAAAAGCATTCGGTGTGAAAATCATTACCGATGTGCACGAGGCCGCTCAGGCTCAGCCAGTTTCTGAAGTGGTTGATGTGATTCAGCTACCGGCATTTTTAGCCCGCCAGACTGACTTAGTTGAAGCCATGGCGAAGACCGGCGCAGTGATTAACGTTAAAAAACCCCAGTTTGTCAGCCCGGGGCAAATGGGTAATATCGTCGACAAGTTTAAAGAAGGCGGTAACGACCAGGTTATTTTATGCGATCGCGGTAGTAACTTTGGTTACGATAATCTGGTTGTTGATATGCTGGGCTTTAACGTTATGAAGCAAGCGACCGGTGGTCACCCTGTTATTTTCGACGTGACCCACTCTTTACAGTGTCGCGACCCGTTTGGTGCCGCATCGGGTGGTCGTCGTGCTCAGGTTACTGAACTTGCTCGTTCAGGTATGGCGATTGGTATTGCCGGATTATTTATTGAAGCTCATCCTGATCCGGCTAATGCGAAGTGCGATGGTCCTTCAGCCTTACCGCTGGATAAATTAGAGCCGTTCTTAAAGCAGATTAAAGCGATTGATGACTTAGTGAAAAGTTTCCCTGAGTTGGATACCAGTAACTAATTTTCAGATTTAGTGGCAGGGAAATAATGGCTACATGGTTATTTCTGCTGACGCTTCCCCTATTGGCCGTGAAGGTAAGCCTGCTTTCGCGGCCTGTTAATACTCCCCAATCAAACGTTGAGTTGATGTGCAGGTAGACTTAGCCACTGTATGTTAGTTCTATCTATATATAAAATTCTATATATTCATTAATGCATTCTATTTAAAACTGAGTTAGACGATGTGAAAATATAATGCCTAAATATCTAATCAGTTTATAAGTGAAATTATAATATTCAAATATATTGTTGAGAGAATGATTCTCTATTTAAATATATAGTTGAATGAATAATTCCCCATTTTTACATATTTAGATCGTTTATCTTGAGTTTGTTTTTATAATGTGGCGTTTAATCCTTAATTGTAATCATTAACAGTTTTTTATAATTATTTATTTAAGTTGCTCGATCTATAATTTCAAATTAACCCTTTGACATGATATTATATTTAAAATGATACTTTAATGTCATTTTTAACTTATTTTATTTTAAATCATTAGCTTAACTATGCTTATGGCTTTGAGCGGCATTCGCGTCATTGATTCATTTTTGTGTTTTTATGCAAAAGAATATTTTTTATTATTAATATCAACTAATTGTAGTTTAAACAATTATGGTCTTTTCTTTCAGGCAAAGTAAGGGAATATAGAATGAATAGAATATATCGAATAATATGGAACAGTGCGTTAAGTCGATGGGTGGTGGCCTCGGAACTCAGTAGAGGAAAAACAAAAAGTAAATTAAGCTCCGCGATATCCGATTGCACGTTAACGTCTATGCTAAATACTCATCGATTACTGCTGAGAACGTTGATAAGCACCATACTGATTAGTACTGCAACTGCCGGCGCTGCAGATATCACTATTGACCCGACAATTACACCCGACATGTATAACTATTATGCTGGTACTACGTTGATTAACGGCAATACGGTCAATATGACAGGAAATACGTCATTTACCGGATCATCGGGTATCAATAGCGCATCGATGACACTGATCAATGGTTATAAGGCCGGTTATATTACTGGGGCTGATGACCCGAATGATTTATATGTGATTAATTCCGGTGCAAAAAATGCCAGTGCATTAGTCGCCGATCCGGTTACCGGTGGCGCGATAGTGGTCAATACCTATGACAGTAGCAAGATAGTTCAACTTGCCGGCGGTGGAACGTCGACCGTAGGGATCTATTTTCCTACCGCAGAGGGTAAAGGCCCATTTGTTCAGTCACAGATTGCCAACGTTACCGGGGGCGGGGTACTAAACTTTTCGGTCAGCGGCGTTATTGGTAACGGTTCGGTTAAAGACACTGTATATATCAATGTAAACGACGGTGAGGCAAACTGGAATTCAGTCAATACGGTACAGTTCGCTAATAACTCAAGCAATAACGTTGGCCCTGATTTAAGCCCCTTAACCTGGAAAGTCACTACCCAGACGTACAGTGGGACTTTTACGGTTAACACCGCTGATGGTCCACAGCCCCATACCGTTAATAATATTAACGATCTCAGAAACTATAATAGCTGGCTGATTCAACAACTGACGGACGGTAAGCTTGGCAGCGGTAATGATGCACAAAGCAATTATGACGCTGCATTTACCGCCGCTTACCGCTCATCGGTTCATAGCTATGACGTAAACCGCAATCCGCAGTCAATTCCGGATACCGACCCAATATTTATTCCTCAAGGCATTCGTGCTGCAATGGCCGCTGACGGTGTCAATGCAGTAGCGCGAATCGGCTCTACTGGTGCAATTACCTCTTCTTCTGGTTATGGCTTATATGCCTATAACGGTGGAACGGTGATTAATGAGGGTAAGCTGATAACTTATGGCCCCGGCGTATTAGGGGGGATTTATGTCGATACCGGTGGTCATGGAATTAATAACGGGTTGCGTTTTTACAGTACAGAAAGTGGCGTACGTACCGAATCGGGTACCGATACGGTGACCGGAGCCGGTTCAACTTATATCAATAATGGCACCATGAACTTAGCTGGCTGGAGCTGGAACACCACATCCAGCGTTCAATCAACGGCGTTAAGAGTTAATAGTGGTGCTGTTGCGACCAATTATGGTGCAATTAATGTAGGTACTACTCCGCTGCAAGCATTGAGCTTTCTCGTCGGCATTAATATGGGCGGTACCAATAGCCGCTTTATTAATGAAACTGACGGGGTGCTGTATTTGGGACGAGGGCAAAGCTACGACACCACGTCGGCGTCAATTGAGCGTGGTGGCGATGATGTGGAGCAGCCGAACGGTGGTCGTCTCGTACACATTGGCGGTAGCGGCGGGACGGTTAATAATAAAGGTACCATGATTATTGGTGATAAGGTCCAGAATGGCACGGCCTTATTTGCAGCGGTAACTAGCGCCGTTAACGTGGTGAATAACGGTATTATTGAAGTCCGTGGTCATTACAGTGCCCAACCTATCAGTAATTATGGCATTCGCAGTGCAAGTACGGCGTCTAATACTGTAGTCGATAATGCCGGAATTATTAACCTAACGGGTATGAATGTCATAGGTATTCATGCGTTTAACGGTGGTAAAGCTTCATCCAGCGGGGTTATCAACGTTGCCGGAGGCGCTGAGCCGGCAACCGGCCTGCGTAACTATGGCATATGGTCTCAGAATGCTAATAGTAAAATTACGCTTTCAGGCACGGTGAATTTAGCCGGTGACGGCGCAATTGGCGTTCATGCCCGCGACGGCGGCAGTATCGGGATTGAAGGTTTAGGCCAGATAAACTTTGTCTCCGGTACCGATCAAATTGGTTTCTTTGTCTATGGCCCGTCCGCCCAGTTGACCAATACTGGTGCCGGTGTCATGAATGTTTCTACTGAAAACTCCACCCTGTTTCGCATGGAAGATGGCGCTGATTTTACCGGAGGCAGTGGCGCCAGCTCAGTACTGACAGCGTCGGGGAAAAATTCTACGTTAGTAATGGCTACAGGGCTGACCGGTGGTGATGTCTCTGCGTTTAATTCTGGCGGTATGACGCTTAATTTAACCGGAGAAGGGTCAACCGGTGTTTTAGTTGAAGGCGGGGCTCAGGGAAAAATAGATGCTAACGCCATCATCAATTTATCCGGGGTGGGGGCGATTGCCGCCATTGCCGATGGTCAAAAGCGCGATTTGTCCGGTAATGTCGTTGGTTCACCGGTAGCGGGCGTGTTGAGTAATGAAGCGCTAAATGCTGGCGCAGCAGGGTTTGGTCGCGGAACGGTATTGGTTGCGGGTGCTAATCTGAACTCATCGCTGGACAATGTAACCGGCTATATCGCCCGTAATCATGCGAGCTTAACTAACTCCGGTAATATTACCTTCAGCGGTAAAAACGCGACTGGCATTCGGGTAGCGGAAGGCGCCGTCGGGGCCAACAGTGGAAATATTACGCTCGACGGCTCTGGCAGCGTTGGGCTAGTGGCGACGGCTGATACCACTCATACCCAGTTGAGTTCTACCGGCAATATTGTTCTCAACGGAAACTGGAATGGTGTTGATGATGGAACTCGCACCACTGGCGTATTGGCTAATGGTAGTCAAGTGGCGGTCACCGTAGGTGATGGTGTTAATGAGGCATCAATTAATTTGAACGGTGCCGGTGCTGTTGGGGTTCATGCCTCCGGCGGTAGTACCGTGACGCTAAAAGACAAAGTGGCAATTAATTTCGATACCACGAAGTCACAGCAGGTAGTGTTTTGGATCGAGGGGGAAGGGTCTAAAATTATCACTCAGGCTGGTAACGTATTAACCAATGTTATTGGCGATGGCGCAACGCTGTTTTTTGTCACTGATAATGCCACGCTATCAGGTGCGCTGAACTTAAATTTGGCTGGCGTTGCAGGCAGCGATAAGGTCACTTCGGGTATTCGGGTGCGTGGTGGCGGCGCGCAGGCAACGCTATCATCAGGTAGCCAGATTACGGTAGGTACCCATGCCACTGGCGTACTGGCTGAGGCGAGTGGTAAAGCGGTCATTGAGCAAAATGTGACCTTTAGCGTAACCGGCAGCAATGCGGTGGTGGGTAAATCGACCGGCAATGGCGCGATAGTAGAAAATCATGCCTCAGTGACTTCCGTTGCTGGCAGTAGAGGTTCAACAGCATTTTTAGCTGAAAATGGCGGTTTAGTTGATAACAAGGGCAATATTGACCTGTCATCCGGTATCGACCATACGGCAATTGATGTAGATAACGGCCACGTGATTAACACCGGTAATATCAGCGCCAGTGGCACAGCGGTCCACATTAAAGGTGCCCGCAGCACAATTAATAATTCTGGCGTAATTACCGCCACTGACGGTGTGGCAGCCATTCACGTTGATGACGGGGCCGGGCTGGACTTAAGCGCGGTTTCTGGCAGTGGTACCATTATTGCCAAAGGCAGCGCCGACGGTATTTTACTGGATCAAGGCGCATTGGGTCTTAACGTTGCTAATACTGTGATTGATATGAGCGATACCACCTCCAGCGGTATTGGTATTCATAACGTGGCCGGTATTGCCGGTATTCAACTGGATAATACTGAAATCAAGGTTGGCGGTAGCGGTATTGGTATTAAAACCGGTGCTTCATTGGCGTTAACTAATTCGGGCTCGATTAGTGTGACTGACGGCACGGGTATTTTATACCTTAACGAAGACGGTAGCGCGATGGCAGCTAATATCGACTTCTCACAATCAGCGGATCTGACTATTAACGTTGACGGAAGTGGCATTGGCGTTAAAGCTACGCTGGACGGACATGAACGCACGGTTAACACCGGTGCCAGTGTCAATATCAGAGCAGCCAGTGGGGGTTCTGCCATTGATGTGGCAGGGGCTAAGTCGGTCACTAACTCCGGTAATTTGATCTCCCGGTCAACCGTAGCTGACGGTAATGTGTTGAACGTACATGGGGCAGATACCATTAGCAACAGCGGCACTATTGCGTCCTCGTCGGCGAATATCGCAGCGATTGCCATGTCAAATATCGGTAATAAAACCTTCACCAATACCGGCAGCATCACCGGATTTGTTGATTTTGCGACCGGTGATAACCTGATTAATCTGGCTGGCGGCAGCTTGGTCGGTAATGTGAAAGCCAGCGGAGGCACAAATACCGTGATGGCTTCCGACGGTTCGCTTCATGTCGGTGATGTGATTTTGACCGGCTCTAAGGCCCAAACCGTGACAGTTAAAGGAGGTTCTACGCTGGGTAATCTGGTGATGACCGGCTCCGGCGATCGCCAGACAGAGGTTAAACAGTTATCTACGGTCGGCACCGTGACCTTGGGGGACGGGAATAATCAACTGCTGGTTGACGCGTCGAATGCTGGCAATATCACTACGGGTAACGGCGACAGCACGCTTACCTTTATCAACGCCAGTCTGAGTGATATCGCTACCGGTAATGGTAACAATCAACTGAATTTATATGGCACATCAGCCGCAGGGGCGCTAATTACCGGCAGTGGCAATAATCACCTGACTTTGCAAGACAGCGCCAGTATCGGCAGCTTTGTCGGTGGCAATGGCAATAACATATTGGTGATAAAGAATAGCGCTACCTTTGGCACTCTGGATGCAGGTACCGGCGGGGCCGATGATAGCCTGGCCTTTGACGGGATAGATTACACTTTAGCAAATACGGCCGATATCCAACATTTTGATCGACTAAATCTGACTAACGGGACTGGTTTTACTACTGCACAGCAGATTCAACTGGGCGATACGGCATTATCAGCCGGTCGGATTGTTATTGACGGTACGTCATCGCTAATACTGAACCCGGTTGCAGCCTATACCCTGAACCATGAACTGAATGGTTCAGGTTTGGTGGATGTACAGTCCGGCACGACTTTTGATTTTGGTGTGGCGTCCGGCCATCTGTTTAGCGGTCTGGTACAGATGAACAGCACAGACTTTGCGCTGTCCGGCCTTAATTCTATCGCATTGACCAATGCTGAACTGTCAGTGATGGGTAATAACACCACGACCGTAGGCTTGGGTAATCAGACTATCGGCAGACTGACATTAGACGGTGGTACGATAGATTTCGGCAGCCAAATTCCGGGGGGAATTATTTCCCGTGGCACGATTACGGTCAATGATTTAAATGCATCTAAAACCGGACAGGTGAAACTGGTACGCAGTAGTATTGATAGTGCGGCTGTCACGGTACCTGACCAGACCCTCGGCTTGCTGGATCAGCAGAACCAGACTCTGATACAGCTGGTACGTGCCACCGCGGTAACCGGTCATGCAGGTAACCTGAACCTGACCGATGAAAACGGCAATATCATCAGTGCATCCACCGGTATAGCGGTTATGCAGGGCGGAGTTCATGCGGCTGATGCTGTGTATGATTATCGCCTGACCACTAAAGATAACGGTGGTAATGCCAATGGACTGTATGCCGGTTACGGCTTAAGTCAACTGAACTTGTTAGCTCAAGGGGGTAATCGGCTGGTGATTAATACTGCCGCCAGTAATGAAAAAGTGCTGTCGGCTAAAGTAATCGGCAGCGGTGATTTAGGCATTTATGCCGCTGACGGTAGCGGGGCGTTAACGTTAAGCAATCTGAACAACAACTATACCGGTGCGACCGATTTGCAAAACGGCACCTTGATTACTGCAACCGACAATGCGTTGGGGCAGACATCAACCCTGAATCTGGCAGTATCAACGACGGCGAACATGAACGGTACAGTCCAGACTATCGGGGCGCTGAACGGCACAGCAGGGTCAACGCTTCAACTTAATGGCGCTAACCTGACGTTAACCAATGGCGGTACGTCATCCGGTTGGTTAACTGGAGCGGGTAACCTAACGGTAGCTGGCGGTACTTTGACGGTTAAGAATGCCAATAGTGCACTAAGTGCCACTACCACGGTCAGTCACGACGCAGAGGTGCGACTGAAAGACGTTCAGTCGTTGGGCTTTGGTGAAATTGTTGCTGACGGAAAAGTGACGTTGAGCAACATAAATGGCACGTTTGCTAATAGGTTTTCTGGCAGTGGTCAGTTGAATAGCCATGCCGGTAGCAATGTGCGCTTAATCGGTAATAATTCCGGTTTTACTGGCGCAATAGATATTGATTCCACATCGGTTCTGACGGTCAGCGAAACGCAACAAATTGGTGGGGCGAGCGGTATTCTTAATGCGAATCGATTTATTGTTGATAATGCTGAATTCATGACGCTGGCAGCAATAATCAGCGGTAACGGTGAACTGGTGAAAACCAGTGCCGGTACTCTGACCGTATCCGGAAATAACAGCTACTCCGGCCAAACGGATATTCAGAACGGTACACTGGCGATATCTTCTGATACCCGTTTAGGTAACGGTCAGGCGACTAATCTGACGGTCCTGAACGGCGGTCATCTGCAGATAACTGCCGATCTGATATCAAACCGCCATGTCACTCTGGCGAAGGCCGGTAGTGTGATCGTTGATCAAGATAGAACGGCCGTGATGAACGGTTGGGACGATCTGAATACCAGTACCAATTCGTTTACCAAAGCGGGTGCCGGAACATTAATCTGGACTGGTAATAACAGTGCCAACACTGCTCAGGTCAACGTAAGCGGTGGTACGCTACAGGTGGATAACCTGGCGCAATTGGCCAGTGCGAACGGGGTGGTGAACTTAGGCGCCGGCGGTACGCTGACGATTTTGAAAACGGTGGCTGATAACGTTGATTTTACCCGTCAACTGAGCGGTAGCGGTAAACTGGCAGTGAATCTTGGTGGTCAGGATAACGATTTTAGCCTGAACAGCACGTCAGCAGGCGGTCACTTCTCCGGACTGGTTTCTATGGACTCGGGGCGCTTGATGCTCAATGCTGATGCTGAAAACACGCTAAGTCAGGCCATGTTACAACTAAATATTCAGGGCAGCACCAAGCTGAATGGCACCCGGAACATTGGGGGCCTGACGATGAACGGCGGCCAGTTAGAGGTGGATTACAACGCCATTGATTACCTGCCTGAAGGTTTTCTAACGGTCAACACGCTGGACGTCACCGGTGGCGGTAATCTGGCTATTACTTCTCCGGGTAATCTGCCAAACCTGTTACCGACAACCGGTGCTTCGCTATTCGATCAGGATGATAATGCCGGCGATCGGATAGTAGCGGCATCCGCAGTTAACGGTGTCGGTAGCCAGTTGGCTATCACGCGGGTTGACGGAACCGCGGTCGCGCCGGATACCATTATTACGCTGACACAGGGTGTGACTCAGGTCGGTAACGCCCACTACAATTATTTTGGTTCAGTGAAGTCTGACGGCCTGTATTTGGGCTATGGATTAACTCAGCTCGATGCCTTCGCCGGTCAGTCGGTGATACTGGATAACAGTAACGCGGTTGATAATGGGCTGGGGGCTAAACTGACCGGTGACGGCGGTTTCACTATCAAAGCTACAGGCACGGTCAGAATTGGTAATGCCGCCAGTGACTATACCGGCGTAACCGATATAAATTCCGGCAACGTAGAGCTAATAACCCACAACGGTTTTGGACAGACGTCAGCGCTAAATATGCACAGTGGAACCAGTCTGAATATGAACGGTAACCGACAGGCTATTGGTGAACTGAATTCCATGCTTAATAGCGTACTGGCGCTAAACGGTGGTGAACTGACGATTAACGCCGGTGGTCTGATAGACGGTAATCTGACCGGAAACGGTCAGTTAAACCTGACCGGTGGTATCCTGACTTTGACGCAAAATAACCGCCAGTTTACCGGTGCTACCCATATTGATGTTGACGCTAGCGCCCGACTGACTGCATCTCAAGGTTTAGGACAGGGCATTATTACTAATGAAGGAAGGCTGAATATTGATTCGGCAAAAGGGACTTTACTTAATAGTCTGAAAGGCGGCGGTGACACATTGCTGACTAACGGTGCAGACATCACATTGGTGGGTGACAGCAGCGGTTATTCCGGTAGCTTTACCATCGACGCTGGTACCATATTAACCGCCACCGAGGTATCGCAGCTTGGTAGTGCTGTGATTAATAACGTAGGGACGTTTGTTGCTGATGCAACCGGACTGTGGACGTTAGATAACACCATCAGTGGCAGTGGTACTTTTGTAAAACGCGGTAGCGGTACGGTACAGGTTGACGGTGATAACCTATCCGTCAGTCTGACTGATATCGAAAATGGTTTGCTGCTGATTGGTGGTGCGCCTGCGGGGAGTATTTTAAACCGTGCGGCTTCTGCGAACCTGCTCGGCGACGTGATTATTCGTAAAGACGGCGCATTAGGTGGTTACGGTACGGTGACCGGCAATGTGAGTAACAGCGGTAATTTACTGATGGGACACGCATTAACCGGTAACGCTGAAGGGGTGTTCACCATTAATGGCAACTATCATGGTGATAACGGCACGGTGGTGTTCAGCCCGCAACTGGACGACGATCGTTCAGCCACCGACCGCTTGGTAATTACCGGTGACAGTACCGGTCAGAGTACGGTGATGGTGACCAGTGCCCGTGGCGATGGGGCATTAACCACTGACGGTATTAAGCTGATTGACGTGCAGGGAACTTCTACCGGTCAGTTTGCACTCAGCGGCCGGGCGATTGCCGGCGCCTATGAGTACTTCCTGTATCAAGGTGCTATATCAACGCCGGATGACGGTGATTGGTACCTGCGTTCAGTCTTGAATTCAGGCAATCCGGACCCGTCGGTCTACCGGCCGGAAGCCGGTGGATATCTGGCAAATATGGCTGCTGCGGGTAATTTATTCAGTCTGCGATTAGAAGACCGTGAGGGGCGGGCCGAGAACTCCAGTATGTGGCTGCGCCAGACCGGTTCGCGTAATAAACACCGTGATAGCAGCGGTCAGTTGCATACCGCCACTAATAGTTATGTCGTTCAGGGGGGCGGAGAAGTGTTCGGTTCTGATATCGCTGACACCGGACGTTTCGGTTTAGGCCTGATGGCTGCTTACGGTAAGGCTGATAGCAAATCGAACTCACGCACTACCGGTTACCAAGCAAACAGTACCATTGATGGTTACAGTACCGGGGTTTACGGCACTTGGTATCAGAATGCCAGAACGCTGAACGGGGCTTATGTGGACAGTTGGATTCAGTACAGTTGGCTGGATGCGGAAGTAAAGGGGCAGGAAGTTGCGAATGAGTCCTACGATATGAATGGCTTCAGTGCTTCGGTTGAAACAGGCTATCGATTACCGGTGTATCAAGGGTTGAATGGTGATGTGTATTTTACCCCGCAGGCACAAATTGTCTGGAATGGTATTAAGGCTGACGATCATACTGAAGCTAACGGCACCCGAGTCAGATCTTCGGGCAATGATAACGTTCAGACCCGTTTAGGCATGAAAGTCTCTCGTGATGGTGTCAGCGATCGGGATAAGGGTCGCAATAAGCTATTCACTACTTATGCTGAAATCAACTGGCTATACAATAGTCAACAGGCGGGAGCCGTGATGGACGGCGTTGAAGTGAAGCAGGGCGGTAGCCGACACGTGGCCGAATTGAAATTGGGGGTCGAGGGGCAGTTGAATCAACATATCAATCTATGGACCAACGTTGGTCAACGGTTGGGTAATGAAGGCTACAGCGATACCTCAGTGAATTTAGGCGTCAAGTACCGTTTCTAAGTCAAAATATATGCGTGCAGCAATTATTGCTGTACGCATTTTTAACTGACCAAAGAGCCGTTATTATAATTTATTTGTATTCAAATTTTTTCATGAGTAAATGTCATATTTTACAACGAATTAATTACCAATGAAATTAATAGAGTAACGCTTTGTACTGCCGATGTTAAGATAGGTTAAATAAATGCTACTAATTATTACAGACGGTTGAATGAATATTTTCCTATGCTACCATTCGCTTAATTCCTAAAGGGTTAGGAATCAGGACTTACTGCTTATGGAGATAGCAATGTTAAAAAGAATCTGTTTAATCGCCACAATGATTATTTCTCCGGCCGTTTTGGCTGGTAATTCCACTTCAGGAAAAGATTACTGTGCGATCAAGAAAGAAAAAATTCAGCAACAGATTGAGTATGCTAAGCAATATAATAACCCTCACCGGGTTGCCGGTCTGCAGCGGGCATTAAGCAACGTAGAAACCTATTGTACTAACGAAGGATATCGTGCCGACAATGAGGAGCGAATTGCCAAGAAAGAGCGCAAGGTTGCTGAACGCGAAGCTGAATTGAGAGAAGCTAAGGCTTCAGGCCGGAGCGATAAGATCGCTAAGAAACAACGTAAGTTAAGAGAAGCTGAGAGCGAGTTGGAAGAGGCGTTAGAGCGGCTTTAACTTAAAGGTTTTGCCTATATTAATCTGCGAATATAACGTCGTTAATCGAGGTTAACTGCAGTCATAATGCCCGGTTTTGTCACCGGGCATTAATATTTTGGAATCGATAAAAGTTATCACTGTGATCGCGCAATAGTTAACTATTTGCCGGTAATAATGCTTTCTGCAGTCAGGGCTTCTTCTAAGGATGAATAGAAAGCCAGCTTGCCGGGAATCGGCTTTATCTGCCCCCGGGCCAAGGTTTTCAATGGCTGGTACTGGATATCACAGTTAATCAGCATCATACCTTCAGGCAGTAATTCAATAAAACGTTGGAACGCGCTTAACCCGCCGGCATCCAGTATTGGTACCGCGTCCCACTGTAAAATAATGGTACGTTGAGTATCAATTTTTTCAGCCAGCTCATTGAAGATACGTTCAGCAGCGGCGAAGAACAGCGGGCCGCTAACGCGCATAACTAAGCGATCGGAATTCGATTCTGTCAGCAATTCACTTAACCGAGTCATGCGTGCAATCCGGCGCATAAACAACAGTGAAGCTAAAACAATACCGACAGTAATCGCGATGACCATATCAAACAGCACCGTTAGCGACATACACAGCAGCATTACGATAATGTCGTCTTTCGGTGCGCGGCGTAAAATATCAACCACTTTGCGAGCTTCACTCATATTCCACGCCACAATCAGTAGCAATGAAGACATGGCGGCAAGCGGCAAGTAAGACAGTCCCGGAGCCAATATAAGCAGCGCCATAATCACCATAATGGCATGGATAATTGCCGATACCGGTGACGTCGCTCCTGCCCGCACGTTAGCTGCCGAACGGGCAATAGCGGCAGTAGCCGTTATGCCGCCGAAAAATGGTGCCGCGATATTCCCCAGCCCCTGGCCGATAAGCTCGCTGTTAGAGTGGTGTTTTTTTCCGGTCATCCCGTCGAGAACTACGGCGCATAGCAGGGATTCAATAGCCCCGAGCATCGCCATTGAGAAGGCGGCAGGAAGCAGGGCCGAAATCGTATTCCAGCTCAGTTCAAAAGCCTTGCCACCGGCATCCGGCAAATTCCAAGGGAGTACAAACTGAGGCAAAATCGGGGGAATACCTTGCCCGCTGGTACCGTCAGGCATCATATAACTAAAGCGCGAACCGATAGTGGCAACCTGATGATCAAAATGTGCCAGAACCGCCATTATCGCTGTACCTGCCAGTAATGCAGGAAGATGCCCCGGAACAGCAAGTTTCAATCTGGGCCAAAAAATTAATACGCCCAGCGTAACGGTCGCGATTAGCGTATCGGCCCAGCTGATAGTCGGCATCGCGGATACCAGCGCTGAAACCTTATTAATATAATTTTCAGGCACGTCTAGCGTCAGGCCAAAGAAGTCTTTGACCTGCATGGTAGCAATGGTAATACCAATACCGGACGTAAAACCCAGCGTGACCGAAATCGGAATATATTCAATCAGGCGGCCAAAGCGAGCCAATCCCATAATAATCAGGAACAGCCCCGACATCAGCGTGGCGACCAGCAAACCGGCAAGGCCAAACTGTTGTGATACCGGGTATAAAATAACCACGAAGGCGGCGGTCGGGCCGGATACGCTAAAGCGTGAGCCGCCGGTTACCGCAATAACAATGCCGGCAATTGCAGAGGTATATAAGCCATATTGCGGCGGGACTCCACTGGCAATAGCCAACGCCATTGCCAAAGGAATGGCAATAATACCGACGGTAATGCCGGCAATAATGTCTTTGAGGAATCGGTGTGAATTGTAGGGTTCGCGCCAACACGCGTCGATCAATGCACTAAACGGTCTGATACCGTTAACGCTATGAGTCTTCATCTGAAAATAACCTAGCAGCAAAATATGAAAAAATGGCGGGCCGCGTTGGGCCCGTCGCAAATTTATTTATTAACCATACGCTGTTTATCAATATTATGTATAGATTAGCATCAAGTTATATCCGCCTTTAGCCCGGAAATACGTTAATTAACGTGGTTAATTATCAATATGTCGTAAATGTAATACTGAAAATCAGTGATATAGTGTAAAAATTAATCAGTGGCGTCCAGAGATGCGCATTGAATAAGTGATATATATTGTGGCTAAGTTATAACCAAAAAAATTTATCGGAAATTTCCGGCTATACAGGCATGAAATAGGGGGATAAGTAATCAATATCTTTATATGGATAATATTTTTCGAAAATAAATAGTGCAAAATGGAGTGCGACATTAGCAACACTAAATATTTTTAGGCATCTTAAATCTGGTATGTCGATCTTTTATTACCCCGGACTGAACGTTTCAGAACCGGGGTAAGCGATAAGACGCCGGCTAAAATTATTTAATCTCAGCCTGTTGGAAGGTATCACCGGCGGTCCAAATACGGTAACGGACTTCAACATCTTTCGGGGTAAAGACAACGATGGGTAATTTGCTGTTATAACGCTCAAAGCGGTTTGCGTTATTAATTTCGACAAAGGTTTCTCTTAGCGTATTGTCCGGGCAGGCCATCATGGTTGATGCCGGTTGTCTTACGTCGGTTAATACGAAGTAGTTATAACCCCAGCCTTTCAGATCTCTCGATTCTAATGTGCCGCCCATCATATGGCGATTACAGTCAACCTTCATGGTTTTACCCATAGAAAGCTCCACTTTTAGGTTGTCTTCATTTTCTGCAGCGGGTAGAAAAATAGCGTGGCGAATTTGACCTTCTTCAGCAATAGGGTAAGGGGCAATCTCGCTCAAATTTGGCGTATTTGCTAGTACACCTGCGCTGGAGATACACAGTAAGCCTGCGATAACCGCTAGTTTTGCTTTCATTTATCTATTTTCCTTCTTAATTGCATTCAATGGGTAGGATTATATGCTGATTGAATGGTTTTTTCTATGGTTGATACAGTTTGAGTATAGTTGATATGGCGTAACTTCCCATAAAACAGGCCATTTAGGTTAGAAGTGTAACCCTCGATGGCGGGCAGAAAACAGATCTTCGATGTTGATTGGGCGGGAAAAACTTAGGCTGAATTAGCATTAAACCACCTTAGATAACGTGAGCTATCGCAATAAGCAACAGCGATCGTGCAATAAATGGCATTAAACAATCATCAAAAATGAGCGTTTTATCCTAACAATCACTTTAGTTGACTATTTTATTTTGAATTAGCTCACATAGTGAGACATCTATCTATATCTTCATCCTTTGCAGTGATACCCATCACAATTTTAACTCCACCCAAAGTCTATAAACGTTCATCAGTTGATTGAATGGCTGAAAAACCAGCTAACGCCAAATTACTCACGGGAGCAAACGATGACCTTTAATGTTCAGGATACTTTAATGACGCTGCTGGAACTGGACGGAATTTCCGGCCATGAAAACAACATCGCGTCGGTTATGCAGGATGCTTTTAGCCATAGCGCTCATGACGTCTGGAAGGATAGGTTGGGCAATGTGGTGGCTCATTATGGCAGCCGATCGCCAGATGCGTTTCGTTTGATGGTTTTCGCCCATATGGACGAAGTGGGTTTTATGGTGCGCAAAATAGAAGACAGCGGGTTTATCCGCTTTGAGCGGGTAGGTGGCCCGGCTCAAATAACCATGCCCGGCTCTACCGTTACGTTAGACGGGGAGTTCGGACCGGTCCATGGTTGTATTGGGATTAAGTCTTACCATTTCAGCAAAGGCGATGAGCGGACCCAGTCGCCGACTATCGATCATTTATGGATAGATATTGGTGCTGCAAATAAACAGGATGCCGCCAGAATGGGGGTTAAGGTCGGCACACCAGTATGTCTGTATAACCCGCCAAAGGTATTGGGCAATGATCTGATATGCAGCAAAGCCTTAGATGACCGATTAGGGTGCACCGCGCTGCTCGGGGTTGCAGATGCCGTCGCCGGAGAAGATCTGAATATCGCACTGTATTTGGTTGCATCCGTTCAGGAGGAGTTCAATATTCGCGGCATTCTGCCGGTATTGCGCCGAATAAATCCGGATATGGCGATCGGTATTGATATAACACCTTCATGCGACACGCCGGATTTAGCCGGATACTCCGACGTTGTTATTAACAAAGGCCCCGGTATTACCTGCCTTAATTACCATGGACGCGGCACTTTGGCCGGATTAATTACACCACCGGCTCTGATTGCTTTTCTGGAACAGACGGCGTCAGCACACAAAATACCGGTTCAGCGGGAAGTTGCTCCGGGCGTGATTACTGAAACCGGATACATTCAGGTTGAGCAAGACGGTATTCCCTGCGCCAGCCTGTCCATTCCCTGCCGTTATACCCATTCTCCGGCGGAAGTCGCCAGCGTGCGCGATCTAAGCGAATGCATCCGCTTACTGCTGGCCGTCGCCCGAACCAACGGCGCTGAATTTCCTATTGATCCACGTTAGTTTCTGCTGAGTTCAGCAGGGGCTGCTTAATGTAATAACAGCGTAACGGCGGTTATTACACCTCATACAACACGTCCTACACAGAGGTTAATAACAATGAAGAAGATCCTTGTAGCCTGCGGAACAGGAATGTCCACCTCAACGATGATAGCTCAGCGATTACAGGAATATCTGTCAGAGCAGGGCATTAACGTCACGACGTCCCAATGCTGCTTAAATGAAATTCCTTACAACTGTAGCGGAATGGATTTAATCGTAACCTCCATGAAAGTGGATAAGGACTACGGTATTCCGACGTTAAACGGTGCTCCGTTATTAATCGGTATTAATGACGATGCGCTGAAACAGCAGATTAAAACTCTGCTTAGCCAATAATATTCAGGAGGCACCATGTTTGATTACATTCTGTCTCTGGGCGGAACCATTTTCGTCCCTATCGTAATGATTATTATCGGATTGATTTTCAGGATCCCGATATTTCAAGCGATTAAAGCCGGCGTCACGGTCGGCATCGGTTTTGTCGGAATGGGGCTGGTTATTGTGATGGCTATCGATAGCCTGAGCCCGCCGATTAAAATTATGATTGAACGCTTTGGCCTGAACTTACACGTACTGGATGTCGGCGCCGGGCCCGCTTCTGGCGTAGGTTATGCCACTGCCATCGGGGCAATTATTATTCCGGTCATCTTCTTATTGAATATCGGTATGTTAGTGACCCGACTGACCAAAACCATGAACGTCGATATCTATAATTACTGGCACTTTGCTATCACCGGCACCGTGGTACAGATGATGACCGGCAATATGATTTACGGCGTGCTGGGTGCTATTTGTCATGCCGCACTGTCGTTAAAAATGGCTGACCTGACTGCCAAGCGGGTACAGAGTATCGTCGGGCTGGAAGGTATATCGATTCCTCAGGGGTATGGCTCCAGTTCTGTTCCTTTATTTATCCTGCTGGATAAAATCTATAGTTATATCCCGTTCCTGAAAGGCCGAAATATTGATGCGTCGGAAGTTCAAAAACGCTTTGGTATGGTAGGTGATCCGGTGATTATTGGTATCTTTTTGGGGTTGTTATTTGGTCTGGCTGCCGGTGAGGACTTTAAAGGTACGGCAACGCTGATGGTTACCGTTGCAGCAATTATGGTGTTATTTCCGCGTATGATTCGGCTGATTGTTGAAGGTCTGATGCCGATCTCTGACGGTGCTCGCAAATTCTTTCAGAAGTATCTTCACGGCCGGGAAGTGTATATCGGCCTGGATACTGCCGTCACGCTGGGACATCCCACAACCATTGCGGTTGGTCTGTTACTGATTCCGATTATGCTACTGATTGCCAGCATTTTACCGGGTAATACCGTATTACCGTTGGCCGATCTTCCGGTGGCTCCGTTCTTTATCTGTATGGCTACGGTGATTCACCGCGGAGACTTAATCCGCACCTTAATCAGCGGCGTTATTGTGATGGTGACCGTTTTATTGATTGCCTCTCAGTTCGCCCCTTACTTTACGGAAATGGCCCGTAACGGTGGATTTAGCTTTGCTGCCGACGGCGCACAAATCAGCGCGTTATCGGTGGGGAATATGTTCGGCTGGTCTATATCAGAACTGATGGCACTCGGGGTTATTGGCGTGGTTGTCACGGTAGGATTGGTCGCGTCAATTGTACTGTGGCTACGTAATAAAGAGTTGTCGGCTTAACGCTAAGTTTGTTCGATTTATTTTTATTAAAACAGGAGTATGTCTAATGAGTTGGCTTAAAGATGTAATTGGTACGGAGAAGGCGGTTATTGCCATGTGTCACCTGCGGGCACTGCCGGGGGACCCTGGATTCGATGCGGCCAAGGGCATGAACTGGGTTATCGATCGGGCCTATGACGATCTTACCGCACTGCAAAATGGCGGTGTTGATGCGGTGATGTTCTCTAACGAGTTCAGCATGCCTTATCTGACTAAAGTCAAAGCTGAAACCGCTGTTGCAATGGCGCGGATTATCGGCCAACTAATGACTGAAATTCGCGTACCTTACGGCGTGAACGTGCTGTGGGACCCGGTGGCGTCCTTCGATTTAGCGATGGCCGTTGATGCCAAGTTTATTCGTGAGATCTTTACCGGCGCTTATGCCAGTGACTTTGGCGTATGGAATACTAACGTAGGAGAAACCATTCGTCATCAGCATCGAATTGGGGCTGGAAAGGTTAAAACGCTGTTTAACATTGTGCCTGAAGCGGCGGTATATATGGGGGAACGCGATATATGCTCCATAGCTAAATCGACCGTGTTTAATAACCGACCCGATGCGCTTTGCGTTTCAGGACTGACTGCCGGAAGCAGAACTGACTCGGCAACGTTGAAGTTAGTCAAAGATACCGTTCCTAATACCGTAGTGTTAGCCAATACCGGCGTTTGTTTAGAAAACGTTGACGAGCAGTTGGCCATTGCTGACGGTTGCGTTACCGCAACCCACTTCAAGAAAGATGGCGTTTTTGACAACTTTGTTGATGGCGATCGTGTTAGCCGCTTTATGGATAGAGTTAGGAGTATTCGTCAGTAAAAAGGGATAAGCAAAACGCTTATCCCTCCGGTTTTAAACGCCCCGAAGCCTTCGGCAAAAAGTACCTTCGGGGCCTATTACAATAACCAATCGACCAAAGGAGTCAACATGTTGATTGAGGATCACAGAGCCGCACAGGCTTTGCGTCAGGCTGACGGCTGGCGTGACGCTGTCACTCTTGCTGCATTACCGTTAATTGCATTAGGTCATGTGCAGCCTGACTATGTACAAGGAATTATTGATAATACCGAAGAGTACGGGCCCTATTATATTATTGCTCCCGGGGTGGCACTGCCTCACGCCCGGCCTGAACAAGGGGCGTTGAGTAACGGTGTCGCCTTTACCACCTTATCTAAGCCGGTTGAATTTGGTCACGATGAGGGCGATCCCGTTTGGTTGCTGATCTGTATCAGTGCGACTGATGCTGAACAACATATTTATACCATTCAGCGGCTGGCTAATTTATTGCAGCAGGATGAGTTTATTCAACGGTTAAAGCAGGCCACGACTGACAGTGAGCTGTATGATCTGCTCAGCGCCGTTTCAACGGACGCTTAACTATGGCTATTACGCTTCATCCTTCGCTGGCTTCGGCCAATCAGCTCCGGCTTGGTGCTACGCTGCGGCGGCTTGATGCACTGGCTCCGGGCTCGGTACATCTTGATATTGAAGATACCAGCTTTATTCGTAATATTACCTTTGGTTTAAAAACCGTTACTCAGGTTGCTGAGGCTACCTCGATTCCGCTCTCTTTTCATCTTATGCTGGCTAATCCTTTTCCATGGATTGAATGGTTAAAACCGCTGAAGCCGGGGTGGGTATTTGTTCATGCTGAAGCCTTAGCTAATCCGGCGGAAGCTCTGGCACTTATTCGCGCCACTGGTGCAAAAGCGGGCTTGGCATTTAATCCGGCAACGCGGCTACAAAGCTATCGCTATCTGACCCATTTAACCGATAGCGTTTTGATTATGACCAGTGAACCGGATGGCTATGGGCAACTATTTAATCCTTGGTTGATTAGTAAGGTCGCTGAAGCCGCCGACATTTTTAGCGCGAGTGAAATCTGGGCGGATGGTGGCATCGATCTTCCCGCAGCTAAACGACTCTATCATGCCGGTGCCGGTCATATGGTGTTGGGGCGGGCGGTGTTTGGCTCTAATGACGAGGTTGCTGACTATGCAGCTAACGCCGCTAAGTTCACGGAGATTGAATTATGAGTGACAAACGTTCAGATCGGATGCGTAATATCCTTCACTATTTATGGCAGCATAAGAAGATGGAAACCCGCCAGGCGGTAGAGTTATTCGGCTATTCTGAAGCTTCAATTCGCCGTGATTTTCAGATTATCGCCGATGGCTATCCCGGTATGATTCGCTGTCATGGCGGGGTGGTGTTTGATGAGTCGACGGTCGATCAGGAATATATCTTCGACGTCAAACAGAGCATTCAACGGGTTGCTAAACAAGATATTGCCGCAGTGGCTCGCAGTATGATTTCTGCCAATGACTGTATTCTTTTGGATTCTGGCTCAACCTGCTTGGCGCTGGCTAAGCTACTGTCTGATATTCCGGCGAAGGTGATTACCACCGATGTTAAAATTGCTAATCAGCTTGGCTGTTTTAACCAACTGGAAAGCTATATTGTCGGCGGGATGATTCGGTCTGGTTATTTTACCGTAGGAGAGAGTCTGGCGGTGGACATGCTTAAGCTATTCTCGGCTGATAAAGCGTTTATGTCTTGCGATTCATTATCGCTGGAAAGTGGTATTACCAATGCTACGATGTTTGAGGTTGGCGTGAAAAAGATGCTTATACAGCGCGCACGTCAGGTGATACTGTTAGCCGACCATAGTAAATTCGATCAAATTAAATCCCACAGCGTAGCGACGTTGCTTTCCATCAGTTGCATTATTACTGATGCTTTATTAGCGGAAGAGACTTTCCAGCGCTATCGACAGGCCGGGATCAACATCATCAGAGCAGGGGAGAACGCATGAATTACGGCATTATCTTTGACATGGACGGCGTACTGGTTGATTCAGAGCCGGTATGGATGGCAGTTGAACAAGATATCTATCTAAAACAGTACGGTGTTCAACTGACCAGCGATGATTTCATAGATTCTGCCGGCATTCGAGTTGATAAGCTATTAGCGACTCATCATCAGCGTTACTCGCTGCCTATGGAGGATGTCCCTCAACGGGCTATTGATGTTGTCACTGAAGTGGGGCGTCGTATACAGTCATCGCCAATACCTATGCCGGGGGTATTTGAACTCCTGGAAACCATTAAACAGCACGGTTTACCAATGGTAGTTGCGTCCTCATCCCCCAAAAAGCAAATAGCCAGAGTGCTGGAAGCACTGAATATTACTCACTATTTTTCTCATCAGGTTTCGGCAGAGGGATTGGTTAACGGCAAGCCACATCCGGCAGTATTTTTATTAGCGGCTGAAAAACTCGGTTTAACCCCTGAACAATGTATTGTGATTGAAGATGCGATTAACGGTATGGTTGCTGCTAAGGCCGCTGAAATGAAGGTGATTGTTATGCCGGATCCCGAGCAGCGTAGCGACCCGCGCTTTGCTCTGGCAGACGCCAAGGTTGATTCACTTAATCAGGTATGGCAACACATTGAGACACTCATTTAATCATACGATTTAACAATAATTTTGCTCTGGTAGCCCGGTCAGGTGTAAGCCTCTTGATCGGGCTTTTTTATTTTTAGCATTTAGCCCCATATCTTTCTGTTCTTAACGCTCAGCTTAGATTTTGTTTATCTTAAATTATAAATATAGATATTTATTTATAAAAATATTGGGTTTATCTGATGCCTGATATTTTAATAAATTCAAGATGAAAATTTAAATTCATTTAAAATCAAATAAATAGAAAATTATATTTGATAAATTTAAAAACTGGCACGCTTATCGCTATATGTATACCAACAGACGAATAAACAAGAATTTGGGCGCACTGATAACAGGGAGCGTCGCCACCCAAAAAGTTAATGGAGTGGTCCGGATAAAACCGGCTGTCGTCTAAGTGGTGCTGCAGGACGGTTGAGGATGCAGGTTGTTGCTCCGCTGACGGGTAACTAACTGGCGCGCATTTCCAACTGCGGTACCAGCCAGAGTAATGACCTGGTTGCGGCAGGCCGAAGCGAGACAACAATGTGTCAGCATTGGCCCGAAGGGTGAGGTCGAAGACCGAATAACTCCGCTGCGTCCACCAAATAATAAAAATTGTCTCAAGGAGAATGAGCATGGCGAATATCCAGTTATTTCAATCAATAAAAGGTCGTTTACTGCCTAAAACTAACGCAGTAAATGAAGCGGGCGGAACTGCCTATGAATTTACCGCAGAGCACGCGCTGGCTCAGTATGCTGCGACAGGTTGCCTGAACGGTACTTATTATGCCTCGGCTGAAACGCAGTTAGATAAAGTACTTGAGCTCTGTACTCGCGTTGACGCTATTACAGTAGCAAAAACAGCAGTATATTGCCGTGAACATGGTTATATGAAAGATATGCCGGCCCTGCTTTTGGCGCTGTTATCGGTAAAAGGGCAGGATTACCTACCTCTGGCTTTTCCGCGGGTTGTTAATAACGGAAAGATGTTGCGTAACTTTGTGCAAATTTTGCGTAGCGGCGTGGTCGGACGTAAGTCGTTAGGAACCCGGCCTAAAAAGTTAGTTCAGGCATGGTTAAATAATGCGGATGAAAAAGCGCTTCTGGCGGCCTCTGTCGGTAACTCACCATCGTTGGCTGATGTAGTTAAAATGGTTCACCCGAAGCCCGTTGAGGCTTGGAGAGAGGCGTTCTTTGCCTGGCTAATTGGTAAACCCTATAACCACGATGCTTTACCGCCGATGACACGCGCTTTTGAAGAGTTTAAACGTTGCCGTGCCTTGGGTATTGAAGGTGAGCTGCCGGATGTGCCTTTCCAGATGTTAACCTCACTGACGCTGACTAAAAAAGACTGGGCAAAAATTGCCAGCCAGAGCGGATGGCAGATGGTGCGGATGAATTTGAATACCTTTGCCCGCCACGGGGTATTTGAGCTGCCAGGAATGGCTGAACGAGTCGCTGAAAAACTGCGAGATGAAGCCAGTATCGCGAAAGCTAAGATTTTTCCTTATCAGCTACTTACGGCTTATAAAGCCGCTAGTCAGGATATACCTTTAGTGGTAAGAGAGGCTTTACAGGATGCGTTAGAAATTGCACTGGCTAACGTTCCTGCAATTAACGGTAAAGTGGTGGTTTGTCCGGACGTTTCCGGTTCAATGAGTAGTGCGGTAACCGGTTATCGTCAAGGGGCAACGACCGCCACGCGCTGTGTGGATATCGCAGCGCTGGTAGCGGCAACCTATTTACGCAAACAGCGCGATACCTTGGTATTACCGTTTGAAAATTGCGTTGTTGAACCTCGGAAGCTAACGCTGAACCCGCGGGATACGGTATTAACCAATGCGGCAAAGTTATCAGCAATTTGTGGTGGTGGTACTAACTGTAGCTCGGCGATTAAATGGTTAAATGAGAACAGAGTGAAGGCGGATCTGGTGATGTTAGTATCAGATAACGAGTCTTGGGGAAGCATTTCTCCCTTCAGAAATCAGCCGTCTGAAACGATGCGCCAGTGGGAAATCTTTAAGCAAAGCAATCCTAAGGCTAAATTAGTGTGTTTGGATATTCAGCCCTATGCCACAACGCAGGCGCAGGATAGGGATGACATTATGAATATCGGCGGTTTCTCTGATGCGGTATTCCGGATGATAACGGCCTTCGCAGAAGGTCAAATGGACCCGAACCACTGGGTTGGAGAGATTGATAAGGTGACGCTGTCACAATAGGTGTGAAGTGCGGTATGACATACCGCACCCTGTGGTTATCAATAATGCAGTAATAAAAATTGTAACGAAAACAGGGAGAATGCCGATGAAACTACATCACTATGATTGAGGAGGTCGCGGGTTCGAATCCCGTCGGTTCCACCACTATGGGACCGTAGCTCAGCGGTAGAGCACCGGATGCTTGCATCCACCACGTTTCATCACTTTTGTCTCCCGACCTTTTGTGTATGTAGTGCGAGCAAAAAGAATTGAAAATAGTACAGCCTGTTTAAATGGAAAACGGCAAACGGGTTACAAATGCCCGCTGGGATTACATGGTATAGCCGGTTCGAACCCGGCCTTCGTAAGAAGATATCTCAGCACTACTGGTTGTTACCGGTTTGCTTTATAAATTAGCGGTAAATGCAGATGAAAGTACTTTGTCCCCGGTTCGAGCCCGGGCCGTTAAGCAATTAACGGTAGCTCAGTTGGTAGAGCAAGCTCCCTTTCATCGACTTTTGTTACCGCACCCAATAATGAAAGAATAACGAAAGAATATAGGGCGAATGCAGGTGGAACTACATCAAAGGCAACGGTCGCGGGTTCAATTCCCGCCGGAATCTAACCAGGTTCCGTAGCTCAGTTGGATAGAGCATTGTGACTGTTTCACCGCTAATTTGTCGCCCAACCTCATTGTTGTTTTGCAATGACAGAGCAACCGAAATGGAAAAGAAAGTAAGGATAGATAATGAAACAGAACATTCAGGTTCTTAATGTAGAAAATGGCCGTCCGGTAAAGATGTGGACGCAGGGCGTACCGGTTGAAGAAGAAGCCAAACGTCAGTTAGAAAATACGGCGAAAATGCCATTTATTTTTAAACATTTGGCGGTAATGCCTGATGTGCATTTAGGTAAAGGATCGACTATTGGTTCAGTTATTCCAACGCTGGGTGCCATTATCCCCGCTGCGGTAGGCGTGGATATCGGGTGTGGAATGATGGCGGCTAAAACCTCGCTTCATGCCTGCGATCTGCCGGATAACCTTTCTGCGTTGCGTGATGCGATTGAACAGGCAGTTCCGCACGGACGTGTAGTTAACCGTGCGAAACGAGATAAAGGTGCGTGGGGTAATGTGCCTGAGTCGGTAAATAAAGCATGGCTACAGTTAGACCCGGACTTTAAACAGATTATTGATAAACATCCGCGCCTGAAGAATACCAATAACCGCGTACATTTAGGAACCTTAGGAACCGGTAACCACTTTATTGAAGTGTGCCTGGATGAGAATCAGTCGGTTTGGTTTATGTTGCATTCAGGTTCTCGTGGCGTTGGTAATGCCATCGGTAGCCACTTTATTGAGCTGGCAAAGAAAGATATGGAACGCCACTTTATTAATTTACCGCATAAAGATTTGGCATATCTGGTTGAGGGAAGTGAACACTATGAAGACTATGTGTTTGCCGTCGACTGGGCACAGCGGTTTGCTCGTTTAAACCGTGAAACGATGATGGATAACGTGATTGCAGCCGCTCGAAAAGTGATTACTAAACCTTTCACTTTAGAGATGCAGGCGGTGAACTGTCACCATAACTATGTGCAGAAAGAGCAACATTTTGGTCAGGAAGTCTTAGTAACCCGTAAAGGGGCGGTAAGCGCCCAGCTTGGTGAATTAGGAATTATTCCGGGTTCGATGGGGGCGAAATCGTTTATCGTGCGTGGAAAAGGTAACGAGGATGCATTCTGTTCATGTAGCCACGGAGCCGGTCGAACAATGAGCCGTACTGAAGCTAAGCGTCGTTTCTCAATAGCCGATCAGGTTAAGGCCACTGAAGGCGTTGAGTGTCGTAAAGATGCCGATGTTATTGATGAAATTCCGATGGCCTATAAAGATATCGATGCAGTAATGGCTGCCCAGTCAGAGCTGGTTGAGATTGTGCATACGCTGAAGCAGGTTGTTTGTGTGAAAGGATAGGGGCCATCGGCCCCTTAGATTCACCAATATTAATGACGACTTGTCGGCCTCGGTGAGCCATAGGCAGATTTATTCTGGTTAATGACTGGTGGTTTACCGGAGGTCTTCTGCGATAAATTCGGTTTAACTGGCTGTACAGGCTTGTTATTGAAATTGTTATTTGCGCGGGGTTGAGAATACCCCACTTTATTTTGGTGCTGCTGATTGTATTGGTTGCTCGGTTCATGGCGCGCTACATTGCGTTGCTGATAGTGGCTACGTGAATCAGGTCGCGACTGATAACCGCTGATGTGGGTGGTTGAACTGTAACCGTGATTCATCGGGCCATGGCGATTATCGTCAATATGAGCACAGGCTGATAGATGAACACACAGTGTGGCAATAATGGCCAATTTAATGATATTTCTCGTCAGCATAGGTAAGGTCCTTAAAATTAAAATCCGTCAAATGAGTGACCCGGCAGAACTATCAATACGGTATTTCATTTGGACTAAATAGGGGCTTTACGAATAACTTTCACATAATTAACAAAATTGATTGTTAGCTGTCGGTTTACTGACAAGATTTCTATGATTCAGGACAAAACAATGGAATGGATAAATATTGACGGATCTCAGGGCGAGGGCGGTGGGCAAATCCTGCGTAGTGCGCTTTCTTTGTCGATGATTTGCCACAGGCCCGTACGCTTTACGCGTATTCGGGCTGGCCGGCAAAAGCCAGGGCTGATGCGTCAGCATTTGACGGCGGTGCTGGCCGCTCAACAGATTTGTAATGCTCAGGTTGAAGGTGCCGTACTGGGTTCCACCGAGCTGAGTTTTATTCCCGGTCCGATCAATAGCGGAAACTATGCGTTTGATCTGGGTGGTGCAGGAAGTTGTACTTTAGTACTGCAAACCCTATTACCGGCCTTATGGATCTGTACAACAGCAAGTCATATCCGCCTAAAAGGTGGAACCCATAATCCTATGGCCCCAACCGTTGATTTTTTACAATACGCATGGTTGCCGATAATGGCCAAAATGGGCGCTGTGGCAGAATTACAGCTCCATCGTTATGGTTTCTATCCTGCCGGCGGCGGGGATATTGAAGTTAATACTCAGCCAGTTACCCAGTGGAATGAGTTAAATCTACGGCATCGCGGACAGCCTACAGGCATCAAAGCTGAAGTATTAAACGCTAATCTGCCTGATGGTATTGGCCTGCGCGAACTGGCCGTAGTGAAGCAACAGATGTCGTGGCCAGACGAACGGCTCCATGAGATATTACTGCCGAGGGTTCAGGGATCGGGCAATGTTTTGCTACTTCAAATGGATTTTGAACATCTTTCTGAGTCGGTTTGTGCCTTCGGATCGAAAGTAAAAAAAGTAGAAGTCGTCGCTAATGAGGCCTGTAAGGAAGCTCTGGCGTATCTGGCTTCGAGTGCGGCGGTTGGCGAGCACTTAGCCGATCAGCTGTTGCTACCTATGGCATTAGCCGGAAGAGGGAGCTTTTCGACCAGCAAAGTAACGCCGCATTTGCGAACCAATGCAGAAATTATTCAAAAGTTTTTAGCGGTGAATATTCGAATTGAGCCGCAGGACGATCGGTTTGTGGTTGAAATTGAACGACGTAAATGCTGAATATTAAACGCCCGGATATTGCCGGGCGCTACGGGTATTTTTATATATCAATCGATGAAACTTGCAGCGTCCAATACTGGTATAGCGCATCTATATTCTCTGAACACATTAATGGAATAGCCGGAGTCAGCTTCTCCATCGGCCAGTCCCACCAGGTTATTTCCAATAGGCGTTCAATATCTTTAGCAGTGAATCGCTGGCGCAATGGTTTTGCCGGATTACCCGCCACAATGGTGTAAGGGGCGACATCGTTGGTGACCACTGAACGGCTGCCAATAACCGCGCCATGACCGATTTTAACCCCCGGCATAATAATGACTTCAGTACCTATCCACACATCATTACCAATCACGGTATCGCCTTTCGGTTGATAGCCATCAACGGCGCCTTCAAATTCAGCCCTGGGATCGTAGAAGAACGGGAAACTACTGATCCACTCCATTCTATGACCTTGATTACCCGCCATCATAAATACAACGCCACTGCCGATAGAGCAGAAGCTGCCTATTATCAGCTTATCGACATCGTTACGGTCATCCATCAGATATCGGGCGCACTCATCAAAGCTATGCCCGTGATAATAGCCAGAATAGTAGCTATAACGGCCGACAATAATATTAGGGTTAGTCACCTGTTCGGCCAGCTCAACGCCTTTGAACGGATTGTTAAAGTAGTTATCAGTCATCAGTATTTCACTTTTATATAGGTGTGGTTGTTATCTGAAAATATTCTAGCGAATGCGTGGGGATAAAGTTTGAGGTTATCATGCTGTTTAACGTTGGGAAGGACCGGAATTGGCACTAAAACTAAATGGCTTTGTTACCAATATAAAAAGGGCGATAAAATCGCCCTTTTTGAGTTTTGCATAATCAATGACAACCAATGATTATTTGTACAGATCGGCCGTTACGGTAATGGTGCCACCATTCTTTTCCCACTGACGGGTTATATGGTAGTACTTAGCGCCTTTCTGATGGGCACGTTTCGCAATTTGTTCAGCCATATCAGTGCTGTTGCTAAAGTTATCAGTAAAGGTGATTGAATCAAACGGTGTCATTTTTTCCGCTGTAGCGTTATTCAATTCTTCAATTTTAGTGCCATCACGCAGGGTGACATAATAACGAGAACCTTCACTACTGGTCTGCGTTTCGAAAAAACGACCGACTTTACTACTGAACGATGTTGATGATGCGACGTTTGGTACTTCTACTTCAGCCGCAGCGGCACCACCTTCAGCAAGCGCAGCACGGCCAGCATCGGAATCAGCTGGAATTGGGTTGTCTATTGTTTGAAGCTTACGCACCGGCGCATCTTTTTTATAGATAAAGGCGGTGATGTATTGGTTCGCGCCACGGTTGGCATCGATTTGCCTAACGATAAAGAAAGAATAAGCGCCTTTCTCTTTAGCTAATTTCGAAATTTCTTCACTGATGTCGTTATCGACAGGGTAAATGCCGCGAATAGAGACCGTATCAAAAGGCTCTAATTTGGTGGCTTCTTCTTTCGGTAATTCGCGCAGGCCGTTAAACATCCGGTACTGGGTTTCACCGCTGACTGGCTGAGCATCTGCATGATACAGGTCTACCGTTACGCGCAGGTTACCGCTATCGCCATTTTGGTCGCTGATATCACGAACAAAGAATGAGGTCGCACCAACTTTATCTGCATGCTTAGAGGCTGCCCGGTTAGCGTCGTAGATACTGTCATAGCGCCCGGTGAATGTAATGCGATCAAAAGGAACGATTTGATCGGCCTTCTCAGGAGTAAGCTCTTGGGCCGCAAAGGCAGAAAAAGTCATTACGGAAAGTAGTGCTGTAGTAATTAGCGTTGTCTTCAGCTTCATAAAGGATCCTTTACGCCTTGTTTATTAACATTTTTAACGTGTGCATAAGTCAGTACCGATAAGGGCAACAGATTATGTCATGTATTTACATGGGATGCTTTAGCATTTTTTATCATTTCAAGTTATAACTAGGGTAGCTCAGAAACAGGGCTGAATTACACAAGTTTTATACTATCAGCATAAAAACTTGAATATAAAGAAAGAGAACGGTGGATCGCCGGATATATTTTCAGTAGCTTATAGGCAGCTGAATTAACCGGGGGAAGGTTGTTTGTCCAGGTATTCGTTATACCACCAGTGTTCTCGGCTCAAATTACATGTAGTTCAGGTTAACTATACACTTATCATCCACGACAGATGAAAGGGAATATTATGCAAATTGGTGTACCAAGAGAGCGGTTGGCCAATGAAGCCCGAGTAGCAGCAACACCGAAAACGGTAGAGCAGCTTATTGCGTTGGGTTTCACCGTGGCCATAGAACAAGGGGCTGGTAAATTAGCCAGCTTTGATGACTCAGCTTTTGAAGCTGCTGCCGCAACGATTGTATCTACAGATGATGTCTGGAAGTCAGATATTATTCTGAAGGTCAATGCGCCGCAAGAGAGTGAAATAGAGTTACTTCGTGAAGGAACGACGCTGGTTAGCTTTATATGGCCTGCTCAAAACCCTGAACTGATGCAAAAGCTGGCGGATAAGAAAGTGACCGTGCTGGCGATGGACTCCGTTCCTCGTATTTCGCGTGCTCAATCAATGGATGCCCTCAGCTCAATGGCTAACATTGCCGGTTACCGTGCAATTGTTGAGGCCGCCCATGAATTTGGTCGTTTCTTTACCGGGCAAATTACTGCCGCAGGTAAAGTACCGCCTGCTAAAGTTATGGTTATTGGTGCCGGTGTAGCCGGTCTGGCTGCCGTAGGTGCCGCCGGAAGCTTAGGTGCTATCGTTCGTGCATTTGATACCCGTCCTGAAGTCAAGGAACAGGTTCAGAGTATGGGCGCAGAATTCCTTGAATTAGACTTCGAGGAAGAAGCGGGCAGCGGTGATGGTTACGCTAAAGTGATGTCTCCGGCCTTTATCAAAGCTGAGATGGAGTTGTTTGCCGCTCAGGCTAAAGACGTCGACATTATTGTTACAACTGCACTGATTCCGGGTAAACCAGCTCCGAAGTTAATTACTCAAGAGATGGTTGAATCCATGAAGCCGGGCAGCGTTATCGTTGACCTTGCTGCGCAAAACGGCGGTAACTGCGATCTGACTATCGCCGACCAAATTACAGAAACACCAAACGGTGTGAAGATCATCGGTTATACCGACTTGCCAAGCCGTTTACCTACCCAGTCTTCTCAACTTTATGGCACTAACTTAGTTAATTTATTAAAACTATTGTGCAAAGAGAAAAATGGCGAGCTGGATATTAACTTTGAAGATGACGTTATTCGTGGCGTTACCGTAGTTAAAACCGGTGAGATCACGTGGCCTGCGCCGCCAATCAAAGTATCGGCTCAACCGCAGAAACCAAAGGCCGCCGAGCCGGTTGTAGTTGCTGAAGCTGCGCCGTCTTCACCCGTGAAGAAATATGCCCTGTTTGCGCTGGCGATCATTCTGTTTGGTTGGTTAGCGAACGTTGCTCCTGCATCATTCTTGTCTCACTTTACCGTATTCGCACTAGCCTGCATTGTTGGTTATTACGTGGTATGGAACGTGAGTCATGCGCTACATACGCCGCTGATGTCTGTAACCAATGCTATCTCCGGTATTATCGTGGTTGGTGCGCTGCTGCAGATTGGTCAGGGTGGTTGGGTGACATTCTTCTCTTTCATCGCGGTGCTGATTGCCAGCATTAATATTTTTGGTGGATTCACCGTCACCCAGCGCATGCTGAAAATGTTCCGGAAGAACTAAGGAGTAATAAATGTTATCTGGAGGATTAGTTACGGCCGCCTATATTGTTGCCGCAATTCTATTTATTTTCAGCCTTGCAGGTCTGTCTAAACATGAAACGTCAAGACAGGGTAATACCTTTGGCGTTGTGGGTATGGCAATCGCGTTAATTGCTACCATTTTTGGACCTGACTCAAGCAATGTTTCATGGATTATTTTAGCCATGATCATTGGTGGTGCTATCGGTATTTACCTGGCTAAAAAGGTCGAGATGACCGAAATGCCTGAGCTGGTTGCTATTTTACATAGCTTCGTCGGTCTGGCGGCAGTTCTGGTGGGTTTCAACAGTTATATTGTTGGACCACATATGGAAGGGGTAAAACCTGAAGACCTACAGGTTGTGCTGAATATTCACAACGTTGAAGTGTTCTTAGGCATCTTTATCGGTGCGGTGACCTTTACCGGTTCAATCGTAGCCTTTGGTAAATTACGCGGTATTATCTCCTCTAAACCGCTAATGCTACCTAATCGCCATAAGCTGAACTTAGCCGCTATCGTTGTCTCTTTTGTTCTGATGGTATGGTTTGTAAACAGTGACAGCGTAGGCGTTCACGTAGTCGCGCTGTTATTGATGACCGTGATTGCTTTAGCCTTTGGCTGGCATTTAGTGGCTTCAATCGGCGGTGCTGATATGCCGGTTGTTGTTTCAATGCTGAACTCATACTCAGGTTGGGCCGCGGCAGCAGCAGGCTTTATGTTAAGCAATGACCTGTTAATCGTGACCGGTGCCTTGGTAGGTTCTTCCGGTGCGATTCTGTCTTATATCATGTGTAAGGCGATGAACCGCTCATTTATCAGCGTTATTGCCGGTGGCTTTGGTACCGATGGTTCATCAACTGGTGAAACCGATGAAGTGGGTGAGTACCGTGAAGTTTCTGCGGAAGAAGTGGCTGAATTACTGAAGAACTCAAGTTCTGTCATTATCACTCCGGGATACGGCATGGCAGTTGCTCAGGCACAGTATCCGGTTGCTGATATTACCGCCAGACTGCGTGAAAAGGGCATCAAGGTTCGCTTTGGTATTCACCCTGTTGCCGGTCGTTTACCCGGTCATATGAACGTATTATTGGCGGAAGCTAAAGTACCTTACGATATCGTATTAGAAATGGATGAAATCAACGATGATTTCAAAAGTACTGATGTGGTGTTAGTTATTGGTGCTAACGATACGGTTAACCCGGCTGCTCTGGAAGACCCACGCAGCCCGATTGCCGGTATGCCAGTGCTTGAAGTGTGGCATGCGCAAAACGTTATCGTATTCAAACGTTCGATGAATACCGGTTACGCTGGCGTGCAAAACCCGCTGTTCTTTAAAGAGAACACTCAGATGTTATTTGGCGATGCTAAAGAAAGCGTAGATAAGATCCTGCGCGCACTTTAATTATCATTAGCTGAGTTTAGAAAGGCCGCGCAAGCGGCCTTTTTTATGATTGCTGGCAACGTTGTTCAATTAACATTGTTCAATTTAATTTCAATGCAAATTTCGCCCGCATAATCAGCATCGGAATATTGATTTTTCCTAGCGGCCGAGGGACGAAATATTTAGGTGTAAACACCTAGGTGTTAGGATTAATCGAAGTGTTTCGGTACTTAAACGGCCTTCTTTATCTCTGTTTGTAGCAAAAATTAAGGGCTGCCAGATAAATGCAGCCCTTAACGTCAGTTAACTGAACGAGGTGTCAGTTAATCTTCATCATCATGTTCATCGGAGTCAGTGTCATCGGGCTTAATTGCCAGCAGGTCACATTTCAGATGACCGATCACACGTTCCGTGGTATTACCGATAAAGGCAGCAGAAATCCCGGTCCGGCCCATGGTACCCAAGACAACAATACCGGCATCAATTGATTCGGCAACGGCGGGAATAACGTCTTCCGGCATGCCTTTCTCTACGTGAGTCCGCTCTTCAGGAATACCGTGTTTCTGCCGTAACGCCTTCATGGAGACCAAGAACTGGCCTCTGATGGCATTGTTATAAACCGTTGGGTCAAACTCCGGCAGTTCAATGGCAATATTAATTGAAGTAGAAGGATAGGCGCTCACCAGCTGTACTTCGGTGCTATCAGCAAATGCGGCGAGCTTTAGCGACTCTTTTACCAGTTTTTCATTTAGCTCATCGTGAAAGTCTTCTTCACTGGATAAGTTAACCGCAACCAGCGCTTTACCATGTTCAGGCCATGGTTGATCTTTAACGATCCATACCGGACAAGGACATTTTCTTAACAGATGCCAATCGACCGGCGTAAAAATCACGGCTTCAAGCCGATCTTGTTGATGGGCTGCTTTTAGCAGTAGGTCATGATCGCAATCGATGACTTCTTCGATAACGGCTTCGTGGTAACGTTTATGCCATACCACTTTAATTTCAATCTCAACGCCTGATTCAATATAGTAATGGCTTAGCTGTCTTATCCAGGCAACTCGTTGGTCAATAGCACTTTGGCGCATTGCCATACGTTCATCTTGTGATAACAGACTGGTCACTTCATAAGAAAAATCGTAAATAGGCAGAAATGCTTTAATTTTCCCACCGTTGCGGCGAACAAGATAAACAGCACGCCGCAGGGCCGCCTGATCTTCTTCGTTAGGATCAATTGCAACAATAAGATTTCGATAGTGTGTCATACAGCCTCCACCTGTGAATTAAACGATATAACTAAAGAGTAAACCATATCGTAAGAACAGAATAGGGCAGGAACGGGACTGGGATCAATATTTTGGCAAATTTGAGGTTAACATATTAAAAATAAATGAATTATTGAACAAAAAACTCGCGGTGTCAGGCTGAGGAATAAAAGGAAGACAAATTATTGATTGAATGTCTGGCCGATAGCTTGTGATCTATCGACCAGACGTTAAGATTAATCGTTTTGGTTTTGGCCTGCTAAATCAGCCAGGGTATCAATATCTTGAATGGTAATATACTTACCTTTTACACTCAGGATTTCACTCTTTTGAAAACGGCCTAGCAGGCGGCTGATGGTTTCAACCGTCAGGCCTAAATAGTTACCGATATCACCGCGAGTCATGGTCAGGCGGAATTCTCTTGGTGAAAAACCACGCTGAGCAAAACGGCGAGAGAGATTATAAATAAAGGCGGCCAGGCGCTCTTCGGCATTCTTCTTAGACAATAATAAAATCATGTCCTGATCGCCTTTAATTTCACCGCTCATTAAGCGCATGATTTGCTGGCGTAAGCTTGGCATTTTTCCGGACAAATCATCCAGAACTTCATAAGGAATTTCACAGACCATTGACGTTTCTAAGGCCTGAGCAAAGCTTGGGTGCATATGAGTGCTGATAGCATCAAAGCCAACTAAATCGCCCGCTAAATGAAAGCCGGTAATTTGCTCATCACCTTGTTCAGTAATGGTATAGCTTTTGATAGTACCCGAACGAATGGCGTATAGAGACTTAAGATCGTCGCCGGCCTTAAATAAAGCCTGGCCTTTCTGGATGGGCTTTTTGTGCTCAATAATATTGTCGAGCTGATTCAGTTCATGCTCATTCAGCGTAAAAGGAATGCATAGCGGGCTGATACAGCAATCCTGACAGTGAATTGCACAACCGCCTGATTGTATACGCCGAATAGTTCGCTTTTCCGGAATCATAGAATATCGCTCTTCAATTTATTTGATATGAGTCAATTTTAACAGTTTTTCTGGAAATAGGTAAGGCTTGTAAAAAAGTGAACTGATGAGTTGTGAACAATGTGGCATATAAAATGCTAATAGGCTGTTTTATAATCAATTAAATCCATGAATGAGTGAAGCAACGCTTTGCATGCATGGTCAAAAAATAATCGCTTGTCTATTTTTTGGACTCAAAATCTCGATTAATCGTTAAAAAAAATCAATAAACGGATGTTTACACTAAGACTGTTCGATTTTTTGAGAAAAAAAGCTGAACAGGCTTTCTGATAACTCCATTATTTTAATTTTTTATTAACATTATGATCATGTTCTTATGAAAAAACTGCTTTCGTTAACGAAAATGACATAAATTAATCGGTTCGATGAATGACCCTTTTTTGATTCTTCAAAGTTAAATACACATGGCATGATAATTTTTAACATGGTGATTGAACAGGCCAATTAGCTATTTAATAGATTGTCGTCTAAAAATTTAAGTTGAAGTATGTCTGGTTTCAATATCGAAAATAATACGTCAAATAAAAAATTAACGTCATGGTTTTGAGCTTGGCGACTTTATTATCAGTTATTTTCTTTAAATTATGAATTATTGGCTAATAAAATGCTGATTGAATAAATTTGTAATTAGGTTAATAAGTACTAAATTACACTTATTTTAATGCATTGATTTTAATTGTAAATTTATTTTTATTCCGAATTTGTGATATTTTCATGGCGATATAGCCACTTTTTTACATTTATCTACCAATATGAAAATGTGATTTGAATCACATTTTGGTGATTGTTTTATGTAGGGCTTGGAAAAACTTCGAATACGCACATATACCTATTGTTACAGGTAAACATAACAATAAATTATATTCAGTAAGGTTATTTTTCGCTTTAACTGAAAGATAAAAAGTAATCATTGTTTTTTTGATAATTAATGCTGACTTTCGGGGCGGTAGTTTTTTTGCGTCAAATTTACATACGTCAACGAACATTGAGGGTATTACTATGGCTGAGAATGTTGGCAATAACGGTGTGGCAGAAATTTTATCCCGCCAGTCAGGCTCTATGACGTCAAGCGTTGCTTCAGAAGGGGCGAACGTTACGCTTAGTGAAAGTAGCGTGATAAAGATTCAGGGCTCTCCTGAAATGGTTATGAACTATGAGCGTCAGGGTAATGACCTGATTATTCATATGAAAGATGGTTCAACCACCCGTTATAAGAACTTTTTCTCGGTAGATGAGGAAGGCCGCCATAGTGAATTGGTATTTGATGACGGTGTTACTATTCAACATGCCGTATTTCCGTTTGCCACCGACGTAGCCTCTCCGGTAGAAGCCATTGCTATATCACCTCAGTTTGAAACGATAGCCGATATCTCAGCGTTAACGACTGAAAATACCTCTTCAATCAATACGTTTTTGCTTGGTGTACTCGGATTTTTAGCCATCGGCGGCGGCGTAGCCGCACTGGCATCAAGTCATAGCGGTAGCGGTAGTCATAAAAACGGCGCAAATAATGATAATAATCCGGGTGGCAATACTGATAATCTGCCACCAACCTTAACGGTTAACCCGCTGTCTGATGACAATATTCTGAATACCAGTGAGGTTAAAGCCGGTCAGAGATTCAGTGGCTCAACAACCAACGTTGAGGCTGGCCAGATAGTTACCGTCGTATTAAATGATAAGACGTATCTTGGCGTGGTGGGTGCCGATGGCAAATGGCAGGTGACGATACCTGCGGCTGACTTCCTACTGATGCAAGACGGTAGTTATAGTCTGACGGTAACTACTTCGGATAAAGCCGGGCATATTGTTGATAAAACCGTAAATATCACCATTGATACTACCGCACCTGATATTACCCTCGACGCTTTTACCGGTGATAATTTCATCGATGCGGTGGAAGTAAAAAGTAGCCAAACGGTTTCTGGTAGCGTTTCTGTTAGCGAGACAGGGCAAACGGTTACCGTTCAGCTGAATGGCAAAAGTTATACCACCATCGCTGGCAGTGATGGCAAGTGGAGCTTAAGCGTTCCGACTGCTGACTTGCAAGCTATGGCAGACGGTGCTTATTCCCTAACGGTTTCTGTGCGTGACGTCGCCGGGCAGTCTGCATCGCTTACTCACCAAATTACCGTCGATGCCACCACACCGTTGATTAAGATTGATCCTATCGGGGCTGATAACTACCTAAACCAGCAGGAAGCGCAGGCTCCACTGACTATTGGCGGTTCATCGGCCCACGTGTCTGCCGGTGAAACGGTCACCGTAACGCTCAATGGCAAAACGTATACTACAACGATAAACGGAGATGGAAGCTGGAAGGTCAGTATTTCCAGTAATGACCTGAATTTGATAGCCGACGGCCCCTACAACATTGTAGCCACGGTACCGGACGGTAAAGGCAATACCTTGACCGGAGTACTTCCGATTGACGTTGATCTCACTCCGCCAACGCTGATGTTAAATGACTTTGCCACTGACAATATTTTAGGTGCGGGAGAGTTAAACAGCGTTCAGAGCCTGAGCGGCAGTGCCTCCGTGACTGAAGCGGGCCAGAATGTCATTATTGTACTCAATGGAAAAAACTATACGACAAAGGTACAAACTGACGGTAGCTGGAACCTGAATATTCCTGCTGCCGATCTAAAACTACTGAGCGACGGTATTGCAGATATAAAAGTTTCCCTTAAAGATCTGGCCGGTAATATCGTCAGTGAGACGCTTTCTCTCGATGTGATAATCAACAATTTGCCAAATGTCAGCGTAAATTCACCGTTTGGTGGCAGCAAATTAAATGCCATTGAAGCGGCTCTGGATCAGGCAATTAGCGGTTCTACCGGCGTCAGTGGAGCAGGGCAATCCGTTTTAGTCAGCTTCAATAATCAAACGTATCAAGCAACGGTTGATAATAGCGGCAACTGGAGCCTAAGCATCCCATCAGCAGACCTGATCCAGATTCAAGACGGCAGCACTAATCTCACCGTCACGGCAACCGACCGAGCGGGTAATAAGAGCGTATTAACTGAGTCTATCGGTATATACATTAACCATTTACCGTCGGCGACGCTAAATACGCCGTTTGGCACTGGTTTTTTGAATGCTGAAGAAAGCCAGTCCAGCCAAACGCTGAGCGGCACTACCGGGGTTTCCGGTTCAGGTCAGAGCGTTATTGTTAAAATCGATGGTAATAGCTATACGGCCAACGTGGCAAATGACGGAAGTTGGACGTTGGTATTGACCACAGATCAGCTTGGAGCATTATCAACAGGCCCGCTGACGGTAGTAGTGACCGTGTCGGATGCGGCTAATAACCAACAGACTATCCAAAGTGGCATCGTCGTTGACCGGGATATTCCGGTGTTAACGGTAGATCAGATTTCAGGCGATGGTGTGATTAATTCGCTGGAAATACTTAATCCAGTGGAGATTAAAGGCAGCGCCTCCGTTGGTGATGCAGGTCAACAGGTCAAAGTGACCATTGGCGGCATAACCTACAGCGGTATGGTTCAAGGTGACGGTAGCTGGACTATTACGTTACCGTCAGGCAGTTTAAACGGAATTCAAGATGGCAAACTTAGTTTAGATCTGTCGCTGACCGATCAGGCCGGAAATACCGGTCATTCAATAAAAAATGTGATTATTGATGCCGATCCGGCCAACCTCCCTACGCTGACTATCAACACTATCTCTGACGATAATTACATCAATCAGAAAGAGTCCGGACAATCATTAGAAATTTCCGGTACCACGAAAAATGTTGAGATCGGCCAGCTAGTGACTGTGAATATTAACGGTCAGATACATACTGCGAGCGTGGGTTCAGACGGTAACTGGTCATTCACCATTGATGCTAGTGAAGTCGGCGCTCTTAGTGACGGCCAGGGCACGATTACCGCAAAGGTCACCGATAAAGCGGGTAACCCGGCGAACAGTGCTCATACCATCACCGTTATTGCTGATGCGGCTGATTTACCGGTTATTCATATCAATGCCGTTTCCGATAATGACCGGGTTAATAGTGATGAAAAGAACGGGCCACTGATAATTTCCGGCACCACTCAAAACATTGATGTTAATACACTGGTAACGATTAAATTCAATGGACAAAGCTACACCACTAAGGTTGATTCAGACGGTAACTGGCGCTATGAACTGGATGCCGATACGGTTAACGGATTATCGGACAAACAGTATACCGTTGAAGCCAGCGTTGATGATGCGGCTCAAAATCAGGCCACCGCCAGCCATACGTTTACCGTAGATTCAAAACTGCCACTGTTAACTGTCGATCTTTTTGCCAGCGATAATATTCTGAATTTGGCCGAAGCGACTTTAGGTCAGTCGCTGACGGGCCAAACGGACGCCGGGCTGAAAGTCACCCTGACGATTAACAATATAGATTATTCAGCAACGGCTGATATCGATGGTTACTGGCGTATTCAGCTATCGAGCAGCGTGCTATTAGGCTTAGCGGAAGAGACCAATACGTTCACGCTTAAGGTGACTGACGGCGCTGGTAATACCACAACCAAAACGGTTGATGTAACGGTAGCCACCCACATTTTACCGGGCTTAACGGTAGACACAATATTTCAAGACGGCCTGTTAAGCCTGAATGACACCACGTTGGATAACCTGATAACCGGCACTTACACCAACTTACCCGCCAACGCTAAAATTACCGTTACTATCGGTGATTCGGTATTTGAAGGAAGTGTCGATAGTAACGGCCATTGGAGCGTTACCGTTCCGGCTAATTCGCTGAACGTACTTAATCTTGTGCAGGATGGGCAATTACAGATTGGTATTACTGCCGCTGATGATGCTGGTAATAAAGCCAGTACCAGCGGCTCACTGGACGTATATATTCATAATCTACCCAATCCGTCGATCAATCTGCCGTTTGGTGATGGCGACTTAAATGCTAAAGAGGCGTTGGTCGATCAATTGATAACCGGTAGCACCGGCGTTAAAGGCGGCGGGCAAACGGTCATTGTCAGTATTGATGGCAAAGATTATAACGCCGACGTTAGCGTTAACGGCAGCTGGACGGTGACCATTCCGAAAGAAGATCTCGCGTTATTGGTGGATAAAACCCATAACCTTAGCGTAGAGGTAACCGATAAAGCCGGTAATACTGGCACTATAGAGCTTGATTTTGATTCTATTATTCACCTGACGCCGCTACCGACCATCGTACGGCCGTTTGATGACGGCAAGCTTAGTATTGATGAGTCTCAATTAGCCTCCAGCCTGAGCGGTACCACTGGTGCGACGGGAGCGGGGCAGACTGTCACTGTTTCTATTAATGGAACCAATTATCCCGGCGTTACCGTAGACGACCAAGGGAACTGGACAATGCCTTTAACGATAGACCAGCTTGGGGCATTGCCGGACGGTACTTTGCCGATCACGGTAACGGTCACTGACAAGGTAGGTAACACCAATAGTACCAGTATAGATTTGGGCGTTTATACCCACACTATGCCAGCACCGACCGTTAATACGCCTTTCCTTGACGGTATTCTAAATCATCAAGAAGCGTTGAACGGTCAGCTTTTAACCGGAAAAACCGGGCTGATAGGCGCCGACCAAACCGTCACGGTCTCGATTGACGGTGGCCCGGCTCAACAGGCAATCGTGAATGCCTCAGGACAATGGCAGTTAGCGTTAACCGATGATTTTCTTACCGGGCTGGATGCTGGCCCACATACCATTAGCGTAACGGCCAGCGATGCGGCAAATAATCACGCCACCGGTGCCGACGTTAGTTTTACATCTTCTCAAACGCTGCCAACTCCCGGATTTACTGAACTGTTTGGTAATGATGGTTATCTCAGCTTAAGCGACGCTTCAAATGCTATGTTGATTAGCGGAACCACCGGAGTGACCTCGGGCAGTTCAGTGGCCACGCTAATGATTGATCTGAATGGTGTTCAATACCCGGCCATGGTTAATGGCAATACCTGGACGGTGAATATACCGGCCAATGCGCTTAACGGACTGGTTGACCAACTACATACGATTACCATTACGGTGACGGATGATGCGGGTAACACCAATACTTATAGTGAAGACTTTACTAGCCTGATTCACAACGTGCCAAAACCGGTGATTGAGACCATTTTTGGCGATGGATATCTTAACCAAGCAGAAGCCGGTTTAGATCAAACCATTACCGGCAACACCGGTGCGACCGGAGCACAACAGCAGGTTACCGTGACACTCAATAATAAACCTTATACCGTGACTGCCGGAACCGATGGTCACTGGGTGGTGACGGTTCCGAGTGCCGATCTGTTAATGCTTCAGGATGGCACCCCAGCGGTTACCGTGAAGGTTCAGGACGTTGCGGGTAATACCGCCACCTCATCGGGCAGCGTGGTTGTGGTTATTGATAGCGCCGACCTCCCGACCATTACCATTGATAATTTTGCCGGTGACAATATTCTGACTACGGCGGAAAGCCACCAGCTACAAACGATTAGCGGTACAACGACGAACATAGCCGTTGGACAACCGGTGACGATTACCCTGAACGGTAAAAGTTATAGCGCAAAAGTCGGCGGTGACGGTAAGTGGAGCGTAAACGTTCCGGTTGCCGATGCAACGGCGTTAACCGCTAACGGTGCAGGAACAAATATTCATGCACAGGTAAGCGATAACGCAGGAAACCTGGCAACGGGCGACCATTCATTCACCGTTGATACCAGCTTACCGCCACCGATTATTACCATCGACCCGGTTACCGGCGATAACGTGGTTATTGCCGATGAAGTCAATCTCCTGATGACCATCGGGGGTAAAGCACCTTTTGCCATCGGGCAATTAGTGAACGTAACGATTCAATATGACGGCGTTGCCGTACCTTATGTCACATCGACGTTGGTTAATCCTGACGGAACCTGGGACGTTGCGTTTATCGGTAATCTAGCCTTTCTTCAAAATGGTAACTATACCGTCACCGCGAGTACCGCTGGCCTTGGTGGCACAGGTACCGCCGAGGTTAATGTCTTAGTTGATACCCAGTTACCGGCCTTAACCGTTAATCAGTTCGCTGGCGACGATCGTTTAAGCCACGCTGAAGCCGGGATTGCTCAATCACTCTCAGGTAGCACAACCGCAGATGAAGCCGGTCACACGGTGACCATTAAGCTTAACGGTAAAACCTACTATGCGGTTGTAGACCAGGACGGTAACTGGAGTACCCGTATTCCTTCCGCTGATTTGCAAGCGTTGACTCAAGGCCCGAATAGCGCTGAAGTCACGTTGATCGACGATCATGGTAATAAACAGATTATCGACCATAGCTTTGTGGTTAACAGCGATCTACCGCTTTTGTCTATTGACGTTATCGCCACTGACAATATTTTGACTCTGGTTGAAACCTTATTAGGTCTGGTCATTGGCGGCAACGGTGAAATAGGTGCACAAATTAACGTCACGGTAGGTAGCCTGATTAGTACCACCGTCACCGTTGATGGCACCGGTCACTGGAGCCTTAATCTAAGCCACTCAGATTTACTCAAGCTGGCTGATGGTCCGCTATCGATTAGCGCATCGGTAACCGACAGCGACGGTAATGCCAACAGCGTGAACGCTACGCTAAACGTTGCGCTTAATCAGGCGCTAGATTTAGTGCTGGATCCGGTGTTTGGCGGCGGTGGTTTACTGAACCAGTTGGAATCCGAAATTACTCAGGTATTGAGTGGTACCGTTTTAGGTAACTCCGTTGGTGCGGTGGTGAAATTAACCCTAAATGGCGAGATATTTTCCGCTACGGTAGGTGCCGGAGGCAAGTGGAGTATCAATATCGAACCCGGATTCTTGGCCAATATCCCGGATGGCATTCAGAATATTGATGTGACCGTTACTGATATTAACGGCAACACCGCCAAAGATGTCCTTCATCTGGATATCGTTACCCACAATCTGCCATCGTTTGGCTTGCTAGATCCGATCTTTGGTGATAACGGTTTGCTTAACGCTGTTGAGGCTTTGACCGATCAAACTATTGGCGGTGTGATTAACAATGTAAAAGTTGGTGACACCGTCACGATTAATCTGGGTAGTCTGAGCTACCAAACCACTATTCAGGCCGGAGGCGTCTGGAGTTATATCATTCCGCCTACCGATTTAAGCAAATTACTGGACGGCAATACGGTACTAAGCGTGAGCGTAACTGACCACGTGGGTAACGTTGTGACTAACAATGTGAATGTCGGTATTCATATTCATAATCTGCCTACCGTCAGTCTGGATCCTATTTTTGGCGACGGTATTCTTAATGTGCTTGACCTGCTTACCGGTCAGGTGATTAGCGGAACGGTTCAAAATGCAGCAGTGGGCGATAAAATTTCTATTACCATCGGTTCAGTTAGCGCCGTTGCTTATGTTGGTACCGGAGGGAAATGGAGCGCGACCATTTTACCTATTGATTTGCAAAAGCTAACCGATGGTAGTTTAACGGTTAACGTTAGCATCGAAGATCAGGCAGGTAATACGGGTTCTACAGCCGGGTCACTAGGCGTTCACGTGAGTTTACCGACTATCACGCTGGATCCAATATTTGGCGACGGATTATTAAGCGCGGCCGATGCATTAGTATCGCAGGTTATTGGCGGCACCATCCCGGGTGTGGGCGGTGCCGGTGCCCATATTCAAGTGACGTTAGGAAATAATAAAGTTCTGAACGCGACCGCTGATGCTAACGGTAAATTTAACATCAGGGTACAGCCGTCAGATTTGATCGGACTGGCTGATAATCTGCAGAGCGTAGCTGTCAAAGTAACCGACAATTTCGGTAACACGAATACCATCAATGGTAACCTTGATGTGTTAGTCAATAATCTACCGGTTATCCACTTAGGCACTATCTTTAACGGCGACGGATTCCTTAATGCCGCCGAGGCAGTACTGACTCAAACGATTACCGGAACCATCACTAACGCCAGTGCTGGCAGCTCGGTGGTGGTGAAAATCGGTGCTAATTCGATAACTGCAATTATTGACTCAAGCGGCAACTGGTCGGCTTCTTTAACGCCGGAAATCTTAAAAACGCTGGTCGATGGCGATCTGACCTTTAGCGTCACGCTAACCGACCGGGTTGGAAATACCAGTAGCGTGGGTGGTGGTGTACATATTGCCATTCATAACCTACCAACGTTAACGCTGGATCCTATATTTGGTGATGGCGTGCTCAGCATCGCTGATTTACTGACTTCACAAGCTATCACTGGCACAGTCACTAATCTGACTGCCGGTTCCAAAGTGGATATTACGCTCGGCGCATTTTCGTATCAGGCCAGCGTAGACGCGGCCGGTAAATGGAGCCTAACGGTTCCGACCCTGGATCTAAAAACGTTATTGGATGGTCCACTGACCATCGATGCTTCAGTCAAAGATGCTGCCGGTAATGGTGCATCTAAGCAAGCAAGCCTATCGGTGCAGATTAATCTATTACCAACCCTGACGCTGGATCCTCTTTTTGGCGATGGGTTACTCAATCTGGCTGATTCATTGTTGACTCAAACCATCAGCGGAACCTCAACCAATGCGATAGGGTCTGTGGTTAATGTCACGATAGGGACTAAAACCTTTACCGCTACCGTCAGTGCTAACGGTAAGTGGTCGATTAGCCTATCGCCTGGCGATTTAACTACCTTAACCGATGGTCATTTTACGGTAGGCGCCTCAATAACCAACGCCGCCGGTCATAGTGCAAACGCCAGCGCAGGTTTGGATATCGGCATTCACAACCTGCCAACGGTTAATCTCGATCTGCCCAATATTTTTGGCGGAGATTTTTACCTTAACTTAGCTGAATCAGCAGCACTGCAAACTATCGATGGTATCGCCACTAACGCTATCGGTGGTTCGGTTGTCGTGACGTTTAATAATCATACTTATACCTCCACGGTGGGCAATGACGGGAAATGGAGCGTTCAGCTACCGGCGCTTGATTTGGGGCTCATTGCTGATGGTTCCGCTCATTTAGGCGTGATTGTTACCGATAAAGTGGGTAATACCAGCTCGAATGGCGCTGATATCAACGTGAAAATTCACGCACTACCGGTCCTGACTTTAGATCTGCCGACCATTAACTTAGGTAACCTGCTATCGATACTGAACGGTGGTCTACAGTTAACCGGCCACAGCCAGAATTTACAGGTCGGCGCGAAAGTTAACGTTACCGTTCTGGGGCAAAGCCTGACCGCTACCATCGGAGCTGGCGGCGTATGGGGCTTTAAAATTGACGCCAGCTTACTTAAAGGCTTAAACCTATTAGGTTTGCTAAATATTGGGGTTGAAGCGTCGGTACAGGATCTGGCCGGTAATGGTTTTTATCTCGGGGTCAAGCTCAACGGCGGGCCGCTGATTTCAGTCGCAAGTGAACAAGAAACCCACGTTGATCCGGAGTTAATGCTAATGGCTGCAGCAGAAACAGGCCATACCGTTCAAGACGACAAGCAAGACCAGAATAAAACCGAAGTGAATACGCCGGAAAGTCTGATGGTATCCGCCAGCATAACGTCAGAAAACATAGCTCACTCAACGCCGGTCAGTGAAAACTCCGTTCAAGTCAATCAGGCTATCACCGCTGGGGTTAGTGAGGGTACTTATACCATTGGAGGCGTAACCATTCAGTTAGCTGACGGCAGCTATCAGACCGGTGATTCAGTGACCGGTAGCGCAGGCGATGACCAAATTTATCTGAATAGCGAAACCTTTGGTCATATCAACGGCGGGCTAGGAACCGACACGCTGGTGTTAAACGGGGAAAACATGCACCTCGATCTTAACGCTCTGGGTTTGAAAATAGAGCACGTTGAGATTTTTGACCTCGGCCAGTCCGGCAATAACAGCATTACGCTGGGCTTGCAGCAGGCGTTGGGCGTTACCGATAAGCCTGAAGACGATCTGATTATTACCGGAGCCAAAGGGGGCGATGTGACCTTAATCAATGCCGACGGTGGCGTTTGGACCAGCATTGGCCAGCGGGAAATTAACGGTCAAACCTTCGATGTTTATCACAACTCCTCGCTGAGCAGTGATAACGGATTAGGCGATATCTTTATACAACAGGGCGTTCACGTCCACATGGTGTAAATCAGAGCGGCGCTGAATGGGTTAATTGTGGTTTAGCGCCGTTTTATCTGCCAGACGCTATTAGGTAGTCAGAATACCAGCGAAGTAACCCATGATAATGAAAAATAGTTTGTACGGCGGATTAAAAGTGGTGACCTCTGCAGCCCTGTTTTCTGCCACAGTAACGCTACTTTTGGGGGTGTCGATATCTAGCGGCCTGGCTGCCCAGAACGATACTACATGGCAGAATGCGCCTTCAGAGCAACAGGTTAAAAGCCTGTCACTGCGTGAGGCCATACTACGGGCTTTTGCGCGTAATCCTGAAATTCTTCAGTCTTCTGCCCAAATTCAAGTAGGAAAAGGGCAGATAGACGCCGCCACCGCCGCGTGGTTTCCACAAATTTCTTTGCAAGGAACCACCGGCAAGAATCACCGTTCCGGTTCTGATTACAATACGCCGGGAAACCCAACCTCAGCCGGCATATCTCTTAGCCAACTGCTGTACGATTTCGGTAAAACCGGCGGCAGTATTGATGAACAAAAACAACTGACGGAAGCCTACCAGTATCAGTTACAAAGCGTAATGACCGACGTGGGCACTCAAACTATTCAGGCCTACCTGCAATCTAAGCGTTATCAGGACTTATCTCAGTCGGTGGTTAAAAACATTGCCTCGTTAGAGAAAGTACGGGATATGGCAAAAATGCGTGCAGATGCCGGACTTAGTTCCCAGTCTGATGTGCTACAGGCCGAAACGCGTATCGCCGGTATGAATGCCACTTATGAACAATACCGGGCACAGCAGCGTACCGCTCAGGCTGAGCTTAGCGTATTAACCGGTGTGGTTGCTGAATCATTACCGGACTTACCTCAAGCGTTAACCAAACAGAAAGTTAAGCCGCAACATATCTCCTATAAAGACAGCAGCATGGTGCGCAGCGCGGAATCTAAACAACAGGCTGCGGCTCAACGCGTACGTCAGGCTGAAGCTCAGCACTGGCCAACAATTTCTGTGCAGGCCGGGCGCAGTCGCTATAACGACAATGACCAATCGTATTGGGACGATCAGGTTCAGTTAGTGGTACAGGCTCCGCTTTATCAGGGGGGGGCCGTGGATGCTAAAGTTCGTACTTCAGAGGCAGAACGCCGTACCGCTCAGGCCGAAGTAGAAAGCGTAAAACTCAACATTAATAAACGGGCAGCCACGGCTAATGCTGACCTGTTCGGCGCTCAACAACGCAAACTGGCTGGCGATCAACAGTTAGCCAGCGCGACCTATACCCGAGACGTTTATCGCGATGAATATCAGCTCAGCAAACGCAGCCTTAACGACCTTCTCAGCGTAGAGCAAGACGTAGTACAGGCCGACAGCGCGCGCATTAATGCACTCTATGACCAATGGGATGCCAGCGTTCGCTATGCTTCGGCAGTAGATAACTTGCTAATGATGCTGGGAATAGAGCGAAAAACCGAAAGAGATAATATGCTGCCGTCGTTGTGACTGACCGGGGTTAAATTTAGGCCATCTAACGGGTCATTACTCTCTTTTTGAGTGAAGTTAATATTAGCTTTAACCGGAGTTTACATGCCACAAAATGTCACCACCGCCACATGGATCGGCGCCATGTCCAGAGCGGCAGAAAAATTCGGGCTCCCGGCAGACTCAAATTTCCTGCAACAGCAAATGAGCTGGTTTGCTCATCTGCCGCCGGCGAAGCAGTTAGATCGCTTAAGTCGCCTATTAGGGGTGAAAATTAAGCCAATAAATGGGCAGTCGGTCATCTGGAAAAACAGCCTATTGCCGATTTTGCTGATTTTACCGGATGCCAGTATTGCTGTGGTTGAAACCATTGATGAGGTTGAAATCGCGGCCAACGACAATGATGCTGGCACTGAAACTAAGGTTAAAACAGAAAAACGGATCAGCTATTGGTTAAGCGACGGCGGCGATTTACTGCGTACCACTGCGCTTAACGATTTGCTAAGTCAGACACAAGAGCCGGTTATTTTAGTCGGTATTGCGGCCCGTGGGCATGATTTACGGATTGATGAATTTGTTCAGCCTTATAAAAAACACTGGTTCTGGCAGCATTTTCGCCATGCCAAACGTCAAATTGGTGAAATATCGCTGGCATCGGTCGTCAGTAATGTACTGGCGTTGGCCGGTATTCTGTTTTCTATGCAGGTCTATGACCGGGTTATTCCGGCTCAATCACTGCCAACGTTATGGGTATTGTTCGTTGGCGTGTTGCTGGCCGCCGGGATTGAATATTTCGTCAGGCTGGCGCGCACCGGTGTTTCAGATTATATGGGTAAACAGATTGACCTTAAGGTTTCTTCGATGCTGTTTGCCAGAGCGATGGCGATAAAAAATGAGGCTCGGCCTAAGTCGACCGGTTCGTTTATTTCCCAACTGCGTGAAATAGATCAGGTCAGGGAATTGCTAACCTCAACCACCGTCGGTGCCACTGCGGATATACCCTTTGTGCTGCTGTTTTTAGCCATTATGTTTGCCATCGGCGGCCCGATGGTGATTATTCCGGTTGTGGCTATTCCGCTGATCGTTATTCCGGGGTTATTGATTCAGATCCCGCTGGCTCGATTGGCTAAAGAGGGAATGCGTGAAAGTGCGCTGCGCAATGCGGTTTTGGTGGAGACCATTGAAGGAGTGGAAGACATTAAGGCATTGCAGGCCGAACCTTATTTTCAGCGCCAATGGGAACAAACCCACGAAGTCAGCGCCGCGATTAGTATGAAGCAGCGGCTATGGGGCGCTAAGCTCAGCGGTTGGGCTTCCAGCGTGCAACAACTGACCTACGCCGGAATGCTGGTATTCGGAACTTACTTAGTGTTGGACGGTGAAATTACCACCGGCACTATGGTGGCCTGTAGCCTGCTGTCTTCCCGGACAATTGCCCCGCTGATGCAGCTTACTATGGTGTTTTCCCGCTGGCAGCACGCTAAGAATGCGATGAAAGGGTTAGACGATCTGTTGCAAAAACCGTTAGATCGCCCGGATGACCAAAAAATGTCGCACTGCCCGGCGCTGTCCGGCCATTACCAGTTGCGTAACGTTCAGTACGCTTATGATGAAGAAAAACAGCTTAATGTGCTTAACGTCGCCAAGCTGGATATTGCCCCCGGTGAGAAAATAGCCATTCTTGGCAGAGTCGGCGCCGGTAAGTCGACGCTGTTAAAACTGCTTTCCGGTCAGGCTTCTGCGACTCAGGGTAAAGTGATTATTGACGGTGTGAATATCGCCCATGTTGATCCCGCCGATTTACGCCGCCAGTTGGGCTATTTGTCGCAAGAATCCCGCCTGTTTTTTGGCACGTTAAGGCAAAATCTGATGCTGGGATCGCCGCACGCCACGGAAAAAGAGATGATTCAGGCACTGAAAATTAGCGGTGCACTGGGCATGATTCAACAGGATGCCGCCAGCTTAGACCGGCTGATTAATGAAGGCGGGCGCGGCCTTTCTGGCGGGCAAAAGCAAATGGTGATGCTAAGCCGGATGATTTTACGTAACCCTCAGGTGGTGCTGATGGACGAGCCAACGGCGTCGATGGACGAACAACTGGAAGAACAGGTACTGACGCAATTGGCCCAGTGGATGACGGGGCGTACCATGATTGTAGTTACCCATCGCCCAGCGTTGTTGAAGCTGGTCGATAGAATTGTAGTGGTTGATAACGGGCGAATTGTGGCGGATGGGCCAAGAGATCAGATACTCCAGGCGTCAGCCCAAGCGTCTCAGGCAGCTAATGATGCCAAGCGTCAGGTATTGGCTTCAGCGGCAACGGGAATATAACCATGAATAGAACTATTCAGGATGAGCAAGACAGCGCGGCCTGCCAGAATCGCCGTTTTTCATCAATTATATGGCTGAGTATATTCGGCCTGTTTATCTTTATGATTTGGGCCACTTGGGCAATTTTAGACGAAGTGACGGTTGGTATCGGCAAAGTAACGCCTTCCAGCCGGGGGCAAATTATTGAGAGCTTAGACGGCGGAATTGTGCACGAACTGATGGTTAACGAAGGTGATATCGTTAATAAAGGACAGATATTAGCGCGCCTGGATTTAAAACGTTTTCAGTCAAATTATGGTGAAGCAGCCGCCAGAGCCAGAGCGTTAAGGGCTTCGGCTGAACGACTGCGCTCAGAGTTAACCGGTGAGTCTTTAAAGTTCAGCGATGAAACGCTCAAAGAGCCTGATCTGGTAGCCCGTGAAACTCAGTTGTATGAGTCGCGCAAACGTAATCGCGATGAAACTATCTCTAACTTAACCAGTTCAATGAAGCTGGTGGAACAAGAAATGAGAATGACTGAACCGCTGGTGGCTAAAGGTGCCGCCGGACAGGTTGAGGTTATACGCCTGCGCCGTCAGGTTACCGAACTTAAAGGTAAAATTGACGAAGCGGCTAACCAATATGCGGTCAGAGCCCGCGAAGAGCAGGTTAAAAACAACGCCGAGTTGGATGCCCAGTTGGAAGTCATGGCGGGTAAAGCCGACCAATTAGACCGGGCAACGCTTAATTCACCGGTGCACGGTATTGTGAAAGACATTCAAATAACTACGGTGGGCGGGGTATTACCACCGGGCGGTAAACTGATGGAAATCGTGCCGCTGGAAGATCAACTATTGATCGAAACTCGAATAAACCCGCGAGACATTGCCTATATTCGGCCTGGATTAGACGCAACGGTAAAAGTCACCGCCTATGATTCATCAATATATGGCAATCTGAAAGGCGTAGTGGATACGGTTTCTCCCGATACCATTCAGGATGAAGTTAAACGCGACCAGTTTTATTACCGCATTTATGTTCGCACTGACTCAGCCAGCCTGAAGAATAAGGCCGGTAAAAGTTTCCCCATTTTGCCGGGCATGATTGCTAACGTTGAGATTAAAACCGGCCAAAAAAGCGTGCTGGATTACCTGATTAAACCGTTGAATAAGGTAAAAGAGTCACTGCGTGAGCGATAGTCGCAATGGCTTGAACTCAATAACCCCGGTTGGAGAATTTTGACCGGGGCTATCCGATTGACAGCTATGGTTATTAATCATTTACTTTATTTTGCTGAATAACCTAATGCGAACAGCTGACGGATCTTCAGTGTTGACCATTTTCTGACCTCGAGTTTTCTGTTAATTCGACATTTTCAATGCATTACATCGTCTAAAAATAATTTCCTATCGCTGAATTCCCGTCTTAGGTAGATCCTTCTGCTTTCCTGATAATTTGATAAAGATCAGGTTCTATATATAACTTAAAAGCGTACAATGCGAATAACTCTCATTATAAGAACGCCTATCATGACTATGCGCATTATTAAGCAGATTCTTTTACTCTGCACCGGATGGATACTTCTCAGCTCGGTAGCGATAGCTGACACCGATTACAAAGCCTTGAGTGATGACATTCAACTACGGCTTGATAAAACCTCCCAATTTTATCAACAGCAGCAAATTGCAGACGCCCGTACTGAAGTCCAAATGGCCTACTTTGAGGTATTTGAAAACCTCGAGGGTCCTATTCGTATTAATATCTCTGCACAAAAAAGCTATCAGATGGAAGCCGCCTTCGGTGAAATCCGTAAGATGATAGGGGACGGTAAGCCTCAGGCGGAAGTCGATGCGAAAATCAACTGGTTAAAGAGTGAGTTAAACAGCGTTTTACCTGTACTGGCCGATGGCCATAGGTTAACGGCTGAGCAACAACACGGCGCTTATGATAACGATCAAATTGCCCCTTACTGGCAGCAAAGCTTTAAGACAATTGATGACCTATTAGCTGAAGCCGTTAACCTATATCAAAACAATAGTTACGCTGAGGCCAGCAAAAAAATACAGCTAGCACAGTATGACGGATTTAAAAATTCCGAAATGGAAATGTCCGTCCGCCAGAATCGCTCTTCTCAACAGGCCGGTAATATTAACCGCCAGTTCTCTGAATTAATCGCCCTTAGCGGCCAGCCGGATCAAATGAATGAAGTGGGCTATCGCATTACCACTTTATTACAGGATATCGAAGATTTACTGCCCGGCTTGCCGACAACGCGTGACGATCAGGTTGTTGCCGCCACGCCGGTTGATGGCGGAATTCTGGACGCTGACTGGCAGAAAGTTGTCACTGATATTGATTCTGCCGTCAATGCCGCCATTACTCAGTACGGCTCGGGTGACAGCAAAGGCGCAATGATGGCGATTCAGGACGCTTACTTTGACCTGTTTGAAGCCAGCGGAATGGAAAACAAAATTGGTTCCCGTGATTCAGCCTTTAAAACCAAAATTGAAGGCTATTTCACCCGCATGGTCAGCCAAATTAAGGCGGGCCAGCCGGTAGCAACCGTTCAACAACAATCTCAGGCTCTGCAAACAGATCTGTCAGCGGCCGTTGAGATGCTGGGCAGCGGCGGGCAAACAAGCTGGAGCCTGTTGATTTATAGCCTGCTAATTATCGTGCGCGAAGGTCTGGAAGCACTCTTGATCGTGGCTGCCATTGTCGCTTATCTGGTGAAAAATAATCACCAGGATAAGCTACCGCTTATTCGTCAGTCGGTATATGCCGCACTATTAGCCAGCTTAGTCACGGCGGTTATATTCCAGTGGCTATTCTCTAATTCCGGAGCCAGTCGGGAACTGCTGGAAGGCTTTACCATGCTGATTGCGGTGGTCATGCTGTTCTCTATGAGCTACTGGCTGCTGTCGAAGGTTGAAGCTAAACACTGGAAAGCCTATCTGGAAGGGAAACTGTCTCACTCATTAAGCAAAGGCTCAATGGTTGGCCTGTGGGCTACCAGCTTCTTGGCGGTGTACCGTGAAGGTGCCGAAACCGTACTGTTCTACTTTGCGCTGATGGGCGATTCCACCGATATGAGTGGCCATCTGTCTATTCTGGCCGGATTCCTGATTGGCTGTGTGATCTTACTGATTGCCTACTTCGTGATGCGCTATAGCGTTGTCAAATTGCCACTTAAGCCGTTCTTTATGTTTACCGGTAGCTTTATGTATCTGATGGCCTTTGTGTTCGCAGGTAAAGGGGTACTGGAACTGATAGAAGGTAAGCTATTTGAGCCAACCTTGATTTCAGGTATGCCAGAAATTTCCTGGTTGGGAATCTATCCATACGTTGAGACGCTGATACCGCAGGTCATCTTACTGGTTGCGGCCGTTATTGCTCTGTGGGTGATGAAACGCGGATCGTCAACTACGGCAAATCAGGCTCAGGTTTAAAAAACAGCATCCTTCTCACCCTCTAACGGCCTAATACATCGGGTAGAAACAGATGGTGAGAAGGGTAAATAAGTGCGAAGTATCTACGAAAAAGTAGATTGAAAACTCATTTTACGATGTCTGTTCGACCCCGTCAGTTGGCAGGGCGGTTAGCTAAAATATTGATAACTATTTTAATCTTGAATTAATTTTTGACAGAGGATGATAGGAAAATGGTAATGAAAAAAGCGTTTATCACCGGTGCACTGATTGCCGGTATCTTTACTGCACCAGCAGCATTTGCGTTTAAAGAGTATCCAGCCGGCGAGCCGGTAAAAATGAATGAGCTGGAGATTGCGGCGGTATATTTACAGCCAATTGATATGGATCCTCGCGGAATGGGCTTACCGGCGGCTAAGGCTGATATCCATTTAGAAGCGGATATTCACTCTACCGAAGGTAACAAGAATGGTTTTGGTGCAGGTGAATGGATGCCGTACCTGACCATCGCTTATACCCTGACAAACACGGATACCGGTGAAAAGCAAGAAGGTACCTTCATGCCAATGGTGGCCAGTGATGGTCCTCACTACGGTGCAAACATTAAGATGATGGGCGTGGGTAACTATAAAGTAACCTATCATATTGACCCGCCATCCAAAGCCGGTTTACACCGTCATACCGATAGCGAAACCGGCGTTGGCCGTTGGTGGAAACCGTTTGACGTAAGCTTTGACTTTAAATATGTCGGTCTGAACTGATATATCCTTCATCCCTGAAGCTGTGGCAAATATCGCTGTGGCTTCACTGATTATGGATATTGATGCTAGTGCTGATAGGGCCGGGAAATGACATCCCGGCCATTGCATTTAAACTGGACAGATCTATTCGACGTTTTCCGTCTGTTTCTATGATTGGACAAGCTCATCATTAACGGATAACGGTTAATAAAAAATTGCCGCTCAGGCAGAGCTTGTCAGAGAGCGGGGTATACACCAATCATGAGCTATTTTCTTGTTTCGGTATTGCAATCTTTCTTGCCCGTCTCCTTACTGTTGGGGCTAAGCTGGTCATCGCGCAAAACTCCCCACGTTCGCCCGATGGTGCTATTAAGCCTGATCAGTTTTTTGGGCGGCACAATGGCAGCAACCCATCTTCCTGATTCACAGCAATGGATTCTGTTGTTTACCGGTCTGCAAATAGCATTGATGCTGTTGTTCCTGCTAAGCCAGTTTATTGCTGGCTCCCGTTCAGGCTATATCTGGCAATTTATCTTAATTTTTGTTGCAGCGTTGCGTTGGGGGCAAACCCCAAATCTGAGCGCAATCACGGCGACCAACGTGATCAATACCGACTTGCTGCTTAACGTCAGTGCGGTGATTACCGGCATTGTTATTGTCGTTTTTGCCAGTGCGCTGTTGGCGAACTGCGTGCGGCAGGTTGGCGGCCTTCGTTGGCCACTCCTGATATTATTATCGCTGTTATTATTAGCGCCGCTGTCTGGCGAACTGATGCTAGTCCTGATGAAGCTTCAGGTCATGGCCCTGACCAAATCACTGTTGAGCTACGTGGCTAAAGTCACTAATGCCAGCGGACTGATTAACTATATTTGTGGCGGATTGCTGCTGCTGTCTGCACTGATTTATCTGTTAAAAATTGTTTTACCGCGCCGTTTGGCTCAGGCTGAAGAACGGCCGATTGAGCACCGTAAAGCGGTAGCTCATTATCAAAACTCCCGCCGTGTCATGCTGATGACCATACTGCTGACGGTGATTATCGCCGGCGCTCAGATCTATTGGGATAAAGTGGCCTCTCAGCCGCCAAGATTATCCGAAGCATTGCCCGTGACGCTGAATGCCGAAGGGGTGGTGAAGATCCCTCTGGAACAGGTCAAAGACGGCAAGTTACACCGTTTTGTATGGGTTGCTGACGATGGCAAAGCGGTGCGCTTTTTCGTGATTAACCGTTATCCGGACAAGTTACGCTTAGGCGTTGTGTTTGACGCCTGCCTGCTGTGCGGCGACCAGGGTTATGTTATGGAAGGAAATCAGGTGATTTGTGTCGCCTGTGACGTACGGATTTTTATACCATCAATTGGAAAACCGGGCGGTTGTAATCCGGTACCTATTGATGAGTGGGAGATGACTGATACCGATTTAGTCATCGGCAAGAAGTCATTGGAGTCGGGTCTGAATTACTTCAGCACCATTATTACGCTGGAAGTTACCGATCCGGTTGACGGCAGCAAGCTGACGAATACCAAAGCAGAGCATCGCTATAACTTTGCCGGTAAGACCTATTTCTTCTCGAATGCGGCAAACTATGAAGCTTTCAGAGACACGCCTGAGAAATTCGTTAAGGAGGAGGAATAACCATGTTATGGCGCATGCTGCAACAATCCTGGTACCGTAATATTCGCAAGAAGTCGCTGGCAGTTATAACCATCTTTTTAGCTGCCGGACTGGTCTCTGCGCTGCTGGCGGTATCTATTGATATCGGCGATAAGATGGCCCGCGAGATGAAATCTTACGGCGCCAATATTTTAATCGAGCCGGCCGGCCAGGCGACTTTACCCTCTCTGTTTGGCGAGAAGAATAACCCGCTGGCCGGACAGGACTTTCTTGATGAGGCAGAACTGCCTAATATTAAAGATATCTTCTGGCGTAACAACATTATCGGTTTTGCACCACTGCTGAGCGGTGAAGTGACCGTTGATAACAAAATCATTCCGGTTCTTGGCACTTTCTTTGAACAAAAGGTCGATGTGCCGGATGAAGAGAATTATCAGACCGGGCAGAAAATTATCAGCCCTTACTGGCAGGTAACCGGCCAGTGGCCGGATGAGTCCGGTGCAGAAAATCAGGCTCTGGTCGGCCAACAGCTCGCTCAACAAACCGGCTGGAAGCTTGGTGATAAGATTAACGTCAAAGGACCTAAAGGTGCTTTGGACGTGATGATTAGCGGTATTTTGGCCAGCGGTGGTGATGAAGAACAACAATTGGTTCTTCCATTGGCACAGGTTCAGACCTTATTAGGACTGAAAGGCAAAGTACAGGCTATACGAGTCTCTGCTTTAACGGTTCCGGAAAATGAGTTATCACGTAAGGCCCGGGCCGATCTTGAATCACTGGATGCCGAAGAGTATGACCTTTGGTACTGCACCGCTTATGTTTCATCGATTGCTCACCAGTTAGAAGAGGCGATTTCAGGTTCCGGGGTGCGCCCAATCTGGCAGGTCGCTGCATCAGAAGGCATCGTCATTGAGAAGATCCAACTGCTTCTGGCGGTTGTTACACTGGCGGCGTTACTGGCATCGGCCATGGGTATTGCCTCGCTGATGACCAGTAATATTATGGAGCGAACTAAAGAAATTGGTTTGATGAAAGCGCTGGGCGCCAGACAGTGGCAGATTATGATGTTGTTTTATCTAGAGGCCGCAATGAGCGGCGTTATCGGTGGGTTATTAGGCTGTATTGCCGGGTGGGGATTAGCTAAGGCAATTGGTTTGATGCTGTTTGGTGCTCCGCTTAGCTTTGCCTGGATAGTGGTACCCTGTGTTCTGGTATTGTCAGTGCTGATTGCACTGGCAGGCACCTGGTTCCCGGCCCGTCGTATTGCACATCTCTATCCGGTGGAGGTGCTGTATGGCCGTTAAGCATCAACAAAGCATGTTCTGGCGTTTAGTTTTTCGAGCGTTAAAGCTGCGTATGCAACGGGTCATTGTGGTTTTTGCCGCACTGGCCGTTGGTGCCGCTATCGTCACCGCCATGTCCGCCGTTTATTTTGATATTAACGCTAAAATGAGTCAGGAACTGAGAACCTTTGGCGCTAACTTCTATATTGGCCCCGGTCACGGCAGCACCATGGATCAAAAAGACTATCAGCAGATTGTCGATCTGGCCCCCCAAGGGCTGGTTACCGCAAATAGCCCCTATTTATACGGCATGGCCCGTACCGAGCTGGAAAAAGTCGTTGTGATGGGCGTATGGTTCGAATCATTAAAACAGATCGTACCTTACTGGCAGGTCACCGGTAACTGGATTGGGGTCAGCTTTGATGACCGTAATGCCATGATTGGCTATAAGCTGGCTAACCGCCTTGAGCTTAAAGTCGGTGATTCCGTGGTGTTAATTGAAGGGGATCAGAAAAAATCGCTGCAGATTAAAGGCATTGTCGAAGCCGGTGATGCGACGGATAACGTACTGATTGTTAACCTACCGTTAGCGCAAAGTTGGCTGCATCAGCCTGATATTATCAGCCATGCTTTATTCAGCGTAAGTAATGAGAGCGGGCAGGTTGACCTGTATGCTGAGGAGTTGCAAAAAAGCTATCCCGCGCTGGAGATTCGCCCAATTCGTAAAGTATCCGCTTCTGAAGGTCAGGTTCTGGATAAAATTAAAGGGCTGATGGGGCTGGTTTCACTGGTTATTCTGGTTCTGTCTACGCTCTGTGTTAATACAACGCTGATGGCGATCGTCAGTGAACGATCGCGAGAGTTTGCCCTACAGAAAGCGCTTGGGGCTAAAGGCAGCGATATTGTGCGTCAGATAATGGCTGAAACGATGATTATCGCTCTGTTTGCGGTGGTTGTCGGTATTGGTGCCGGATATATACTCGCCCAGATCTTAGGCCAAACTGTGTTTTCCGCATCGATCGGATTACGGGCACAGGTTATCCCGTTGACCTTAGTTCTTTCATTGCTGGTTGCCCTGATTGCAGCCGTTCTGCCAACGTATAGAGCCGTTAATATTGAACCGGCTAAAGTGTTAAAAGGAGAGTAACGGTGACTCAACAGCAACCGAAAAACGACCGGCAACTATCGCCATGGGTCATTGAAACCCGCCACTTATATAAGCGCTTTGGTCAAGTTGTCGCTCTGGATGATATTAATCTTAAAATTAAACGCGGTGAGTTTGTGGCCATCATGGGGGCTTCAGGTTCAGGTAAAACCACGCTAATGAATATTCTGACCTGTCTGGATACGGTTAGTGAGGGGCAGGTTTTACTCGACGGCGTAGATGCTGCCGGCCTTGATGAAGAAGGACGCAGGGCATTCCGTTCCGATAAGATTGGCCTGGTATTTCAGCAGTTCCACTTAATTCCATTCCTGACGGCGTTAGAGAATGTGATGCTGGCCCAGCATTACCACAGCGTAGTTGATGAAGATGCGGCCCGTAAGGTGTTGGATCAGGTCGGATTAGGCCATCGTTTTGACCACTTGCCAAGTCAACTTTCGGGGGGGGAACAGCAGCGAGTCTGTATTGCCAGAGCTTTAGTCAATGAACCACCGGTCATTTTTGCTGATGAACCGACAGGTAACTTAGATGAGCAAAATGAACAACTGGTTCTTGGTCTGCTAACTGACTTACACAAACTGGGGCGCACCATCGTGATGGTTACCCACAACCCTGAACTGGGTCGTTTTGCCGACCGGATTGTACGCTTACAGCACGGCAAATATTTGAGCGAGGAGCTTAATCCGCGTGATGATGATGCAGCGCTGCACGATGAGGTGGAACATGTCTCTTAATATAAAAGGAATAGGCAGTATTTTACTGCTGAGTCTTACCGTGTTACTGAGCGGTTGTAAAGATGAGAAGGCCGAGGTAGGTGCCGCGGCACCGGCACTGGCCGCTTACGATTTACAGGGTAATCAGGCATCTCTTGAGCAGTGGAAAGGGAAATATGTTTATCTCAACTTTTGGGCTTCGAACTGCGGTGGCTGCCTGGCTGAAATGCCTGCGCTGGAGAAATTGAGCAAAGAGTTCGGTGACAGCATCGTGGTGGTAGGTATCAATACAGATAAAGATGAGATGAATATTCAGGCACTGCTGGATGAACGCCAGGTGTCATTCCCTAATATTCGCGATCAATTGTCTATTACTCAGGAACGCTATCAGGTTATTGGTACACCAACCTCATTTCTGATTGATCCTCAGGGTAAATTGACGGATCAATATATCGGAATGTTGCACGAACCTGAACTCAAAGCTATTTTCGAAAAATCAAAGCAAAAAGGCTAACTTCACTGATGAATATATCGCGATTAGCCTTATTGGCTGTTCTACTGGTATCCAGCGGCTCAGCCTTGGCTCAGGCTACACAGGCGCCTAATTTACTGTATAAAAAGAACTGTGCTTCATGCCATGGCCGATTCGGTGAAAAAACAGCGCTGGGCAAAGCTCGCCTGCTAACGGAATTAAGTCAGCAAGAGATTGCCGATGGATTAACCGCCCGTAAAGCCGGAACGATTGTAGGGGCCGGAAATAAGGTGAAGGCAAGATTGAGTGATGAAGATATTACCGGTTTGGCGGAGTTTATTGTAACGTTAAAACGATAGTCATAGGTTTTTCCGCCTTATGGCGTAGGTATTCTATGCGCGGTGGGAGAGCCGGTGCTTGGTATCATTACCTTTCTTCGTTTACTCTAGGCTGCCCACTTTAATGTTCGTTAACGGATTAACATGAATCTCTCTCAAGTAGACGTATTAGCGATTGTCGTTTCTGATAGGAATGCTGAGTTATTTGCAGTTTTTTGTCGGGATAATGGCTTATATCTTTATGATAAATCTACAGATAGCTTAAAACAGTTGGCGATAGTTGATGGTATTGTGTTGCTGGACAAGCCGATTAAGCTCTATTTCCATACACCTTATATTGGCGTTACTGAAAATTTTGGCCTGAATGCGGCAGTCATTAATCTTAATACTGGCGCGACTCAGCTATTTCGCCGTGAAGATTACCACGCTGACGTTTCTTCTTATTCTATGGCGTTTATTGAACGCCAAGGGCGAACCTTACTGGTCCATCAAACCCAGTGGAATCGCTTAGATATTACCGATCTGCAAGACGGCCGGTTATTAACTCCAAGAGAGATTAGCATTGAGGAAATTGAGCCTGAGAAGCGATTGCCGGGCACGGCTCCCTGCTATAATAGGCTGAATTATATGGACTACTTTCATAGCCAGCTATTGGTTTCCCCGCAATTTGGTCGGATATTAGATAATGGCTGGATGTGGGCACCGGTTGATAATATTCGTTGTATTGAGGTTGAGACGTTTTTAACTGGCTATGAATTTTCTACGATTGCGGTTGAATACACTAATGGTTATAACTGGGACCGCCCCTGTGCGTTTTTGGATGAGAACCGATTTGTGATTGCGGTTGATAGACCGAGTGAAGACTATTATGACCAAGATGAACTGGATGCCTACCTACCAAGAACTTTAGAGTTTTATCAGTTTAGCGATATTGATTTAGCAGAAAAACGGCTTCAGCCTTATAAAATTGTAAACAGCGGGCTATTTAGTCACAACGAATATGGCGAAATCAGCGGAGAACTTTATTACGATCGTGATTATAAAACGTTGATTGCGATCGGTGATAAAGGCGTAGTGATTGTTGATACTGATGGAAATAAGTTATACGACAACCCGCATATGCTGATGGTTGAGCAAAAGGTCGAAGGCAAGGTTAAAAACCCATTATTTCAATGGATTTATCAGCCTGATTGGCATATTTTTTATTGTTATCATGCGGATAAGAAGATGGTGGAAGTCGTTAAGTATCAGCAATTAGTTATTAACGACTCTGTTACGTTGTAACTTATTCTCGATTAATCGCCTACGGCCAAGCAGCCATAGGCGGGTTTTAAGGGGGTTAGCGAACGCCGCGCGAGTGATTTTTCTTTGACCAGTCGAAGGTTTCATCACTGGGAACAAATTTTTGCTTCTTCTTTTCAGCCCGGAGTTTTTTGGCTTCTTTTTCCAGTTCCTGCATTATCTCGCCAATCACTTGGTCTTTAATCTTATTTTGCTCATTGTTAGTTAAGTTTCTTTCTAGGTTCTTCTTTGCCTGCGCCTGCCGCATTTTAACCCGTTGCAGTTGGCTTTCGTTCAGATCTTTTAATGTTAACTTTTGCATCATGCTGCCCTCTGCGTCATTGTCTGCTTTTAGTGTAGCGCGGAAAAGCCAAAAAGATCAGCGTTTATCGGCGGATAAGCAAATTATTGCCCCAGAGCCTGAGTTAACCAAGGGAGTAGCTGTTTTTTCCGGCTGATCATATTGTCCATCGTCAGGGTAACCTTGCTGACTGGATTATGGTCAGAGAAATAGATTTGGCTCTGAGACGTTGAAAGCGACGTCACCATCAGCACATAAAAATCCAGCGCATCAGTAATCACGCGCTTTTCCATTTCTGCCTTAAGTTGAGTAATTTTGTCTTCGACAGCAGCAAAGTTACTGACTTCAATTTGGGCCAGAATCACTTTATTGCTGCCAATAGTGTAATTCTTTTCATCTTTTTGCAGCAGGCGTTCAATGGTTAATCCGCTGATATCGGTTTTAGCATTCAGTAATTTAAGTGTGAAATCGGCCAGATTAACGCCTGAGATAGTGGTCAGAGCCTCAGCGGCTAGCCTGTCTTGCTCAGTGGTTGTCGGAGACTGAAAGCCGACGGTATCGCTTAATATCGCGCCTAACAATAAAATTGCGTGGGAGGATGAAAGGGTGTATCCGCTCTGTTTAGACAGGATATCAAATACCAGAGTCCCGCAGCATCCGACTTTTCTTATCCATGCATCTAAGGGTTCTGCCGTGACCAGAGAGCCTAAGCGGTGATGGTCTATTAGGCCAATGACGTTACTTTTATCCAGACCTGCCGGCCCTTGTTCAAGTTCGCTAAAATCAACCAGCCAAACATCCTGACCTTCAATACTGTGAGTTAATAACGCCGGAGGCTGCTGGTTGGCTTCAGTTAATAAAAACTGGGTTTCAGGGTTAATTTCTCCCAGCCGATAGGCCACTGCATTTTTATTTAAAAAATTGAGCCAGTCAGTAACGACTATGGTGCTGCATATACTGTCACTATCAGGGTTGAGGTGACCAAAAACTGAAATCATAGAATACCTTATTAAATAATGAGCAGGGCAGACCCTCTTTCAGGACTGCTGACCAAAGTATGATAAACCAAACCAATGGCTATCCGTGACCCATCTGAATAAATATTGATTAAGATCTTATCAACAACGGACATCTGAACTGAATGTTGATTTGTTAAATTAGCTTTGCCCGAATATTAAACCATGCGGGCGTTGAGGTATGCCATAAATTGGCAAATAACCCGGAGAACAGATTGATTATTGGTGTACTTTTTAGGTCATGGAAAGTGTGTCTAATAAAATTGTATCGGAGTGTGAGTTTTAATGAATAATCGTTATCTTTTTAACCTTATTAAATTACCGAGTATCGGCTTTCTTCACCCCTAAAAATAAAATTTATTGCATATTACTTACCCAATATGTATCTAATTGAATCTGTACAGTAATAAATTTATAAGAAAGTATAAAAAATTCTCTGTAAGTTTATTTTTATCTTCTATACTCCAGTGGAAAGTTCAGCATTATTTTTATGGCATGTTCCTGGAAGCTGTCATTGAAGGTAAGGGGATAAGAATAGGATAAACGCCAATATCCCGCTGATATTTTAATTCGTTAATCATAGTTTGCAGTAAAGTCAACGGCGTTTTGTATCACTGGCTATAACAATTTCTATTTTCATAAAATTTTATGTATAGGGGTTCAAAGAATGTTAACAATAAAACATATTTCTGCAGGTATTCTCCTGGGTAGCCTGCTATTAGGCGGTTGTACTTCAAAAGTTGCTGACAATACAGAGTTCTCCGGTTTTTTATCTGATTATTCTCATTTACAAAAGGCCGAAAGTGCCTCTGGACAAACCGTATTACGCTGGATCGATCCTTCCGTTGATATCAAACAATTTACTAATCTCTATTATGAGCCAATAAAATTCCATCCGACGCCTAAACCGACAGCACAAATTAGTCAGGATACCTTGAATAAGGTGCTGACCTATACTAACCAGAATATTAAGTCTGCGTTAGGCGAGCGTTTTACTCTGGTTAACAGCCCTAAAGGTGCCAATACCCTGATTTTCCGTGGTGCAATTACCGGCGTAAGCACTGCTGACGAAGGCCTGCAATTCTATGAAGTTGTCCCCGTTGCCTTGGTTATTGCCGGAACTATGGCGGCAACCGGAAATCGCGATCAGGATACCCAACTGTTTTTTGAAGGCCAGTTAATCGATGCGGCTACCGGAAAACCGGTATTTGAAGTCGTTCGTAAAGGCTTTGGTAAACAACTGGATAATAATGCACAAAAAGTGACGGTAGAAGACCTGAAGAAGATCGTCACCGATATGGCTTCAGACATTACTTATTACAATAAATGATTAATGATGTTCTCGGCAGCTAGCCAGAACAGTATAGTTAAATAAAAAATGCGCCAATCAGGCGCATTTTTTATTGGCGTTTTAAGCCTATAAGCTGGCTAGGTCAATGTTGAGAACTCAACCTAGAGGAACGCTTCCGAGCTGTTTTATCAGTGGATCTATCTTACTGATTTATTTAGGACATTAAGATAAAAAAACAACCCCGCAATAAAAACCATAAAATATAATAAAAACCATTAAAACTTATGATTTTTAGCATGATTAAGTATAAACTGGTTTTTTAGTAGCTTGAACTGTCGGGTTATTAGCGCTAAAAATCAACAAATAAAACATAAAATTAACAAATGATTCACAATTGTGTGGCGAAATTTTCACGAGTTGCTAAGATATTAATAACGAGTTCAGCGAGGCTTAGTCAGCTGATACTTAGGTGGTTATCTTGGTTTAATGGCGTCCAGCGAGGAGTATATTATGAAAGTTTTATTAAGCATCACGGGCTTTGTCCTATTAGTATTTTATTCTACGCTGTTCATCATCAGCATGCCATGAGCACGCTGATTGTAGCCGCTCCGCCAGCAGTACTTACCGTTGGCGGAATATGGTTAGCGTAGTTTGTATTAATTATATCCTTTCTTTTTCTGCTGTCGTTTTTCATCTCCTTGTTTTATCGTCTTTTTATTCCACGTTTGCTAAGTAATTATCTAGACCATCTTAAAATTGATGAGCTTCTTGCTCCGTCATTTTGATTGAATATGACGCGATTAATATTAATTGGTGTTGTTAATTGGTGTTGTTAATAACTATAGCTATAGCTGTTTTCCACATTTAAACCAATGAACTCCAGTGCATGCTACAGTTCAAATAAAATTTACAATCAAAATCAATTAATTATATTCATTTCGTTTTATGGCTAACGGTTATTAAATAATGGGGTTAGCCTATGGAATCAATACCCCTGGATAATGTCGGATATCATGGCAGGGTTACTTTTTTATACATCAATGATGATGAGGGATAATGATGTTATAGCTATTTAATAATGACGGTTAATATGGCCGTTAGGGAATTATATGATAGAGACTATCAGCCATTTTATTGACTCGATTATTTTATGGATATCAAGTTTTATGATGCTTTCCTCACTGTGTTTATTAATAATATTATATCTATTTTGTGCGGTAAGCGTAGTAATGGTGATGCTTGACGATCCTGAACATCACGGTGACTGATTGAAAATGGATATGATAGCTGTGGCTTATACGGTTTATCCTTGGGTAAATATAACTATAAATAGCCAATCCTTTTATTTTTCCTCCGATAATATGCCGAACTGGTGATTAATTGTACGTATAGGTTGTTTGCTATTGCCACAAACTCTAACCACAGATGCCATATTGAGCCTGTAAAAATTCATTCAGAAAATGCAAATAAACCTTTTAACTCCGTTATCTGTCGATACTCAGGGGAAGGTGCCCAGGCGTTCTCCAGCCGATAGATTTTAACGCGTCCTTTGCCTCAGTGATACGTTATGGATGAGATAAGGCAACATCGTCAGATGTTTTTAAAATTACCCGGCTATTTAATAGCATTCGTTTAATTTTATGGAACTTAAAAATAAAATATAAGTCAGAACATCAATTATTAGCCTTACTCGGATAATAGGGCAATAATATAAGCGCTTTTTGACAGGGGACCTGCTTATTTCCCCATTCTGTTAAAATTTTAAGCATTGGTTGTTCTGGTTTAGAACAGCCGCAGGGAAGATATAACCAAGCGAATGCATGTCTGAAATTTGGTTATCATAGGAAGCATAGGAGAAGTTGAGATGACGGATAATCCATCAGCCTGCCATCACTGTAGTGAGGCAAATAGCGTACGTAAACACGGTAAAGCGCGTTCAGGAATTCAACGATATTACTGTTCAGTATGTCGTAAAACCTTTCAAGTTCATTACCTTTATCAGGGGAATGAAGAGAATATCCTCCAACAAATAAAGATCGGACTTAATGAGGGGGATAGCCGCATTGATATCAGCCGCAAGCTAGGCGTCGAACTTAGTGTGATAGATCGACACATCTATATGCTAACGATGGATACGATGGCCTAAGTTTCACCGGCTGTTTTATCCGCTTTTGTTGTTATCTGCTTGGTCAGCTAACACCCATTATGTGGTGTTAGCTGACCAAATTTGTGTCAATTCAGAGCAATTATCCCGTTAAATAAACTGTTAGCGCCACGGTGCGTTAAAAATCAAATCTGAGGTACAATAGCTTCCCCTGATGAATCACTGAATAGGTTTTATCTGATTTCAGAGGCAGGGTATAAGCAGCTTTCAGGCCGGATGTCATGCCATTGTCCACTGAAATGCATAATCTGAATCATGATAAATGCAGTGACCTATGAGACTTTTAGATAATCAGCTCGAATTACTTAGTCCGGCCCGTGACGTCGAAATTGCCCGTGAAGCTATCCTTCATGGCGCGGATGCGATTTATATCGGTGGCCCGGGTTTTGGTGCCCGCCATAATGCCGGTAATAGCCTAAAAGATATTGCTGAACTGGTTGAGTTTGCCCATCGCTATTATGTCAAAGTCTTTATTACGCTGAATACTATCCTACATGATGATGAGCTGGAGCCCGCACGGCAGTTGATTCATCAACTGTATCAGGTTGGCGTTGATGCCCTTATTGTTCAGGATATGGGTATTCTGCAATTAGATATTCCACCGATTGACCTTCATGCCAGTACTCAAACTGATATTCGGACGGTCGAAAAAGCCAAGTTTTTATCTGACGTTGGCTTATCACAACTGGTGTTAGCCAGAGAGCTCAATCTCAGTGAGATCCGCCAGATTAAGCAAAATGTAACTTCATCCATTGAGTTCTTTATTCACGGCGCATTATGCGTGGCGTTCTCAGGCCAGTGCTATATATCCCATGCTCAAACCGGACGCAGTGCGAACCGCGGTGACTGTTCGCAAGCCTGCCGTTTACCTTTTACGTTAAAAGACGATAAAGGCGGTATTGTTGCCTATGATAAACATCTGCTTTCGATGAAAGACAATAATCAGGCGGCTAACCTGAGCGCATTGATTGATGCCGGCGTACGTTCTTTCAAGATTGAAGGGCGCTATAAAGATATGGGCTATGTGAAAAACATTACGGCTTACTATCGCCAGCAGCTAGACGCTATTTTGGAACAGAGAACAGACCTGACATCAGCTTCCAGCGGCAGGACTCAACATCACTTTCTTCCCGACCCTGAAAAAACCTTCCACCGAGGCAGTACCGACTATTTTGTCAATGCGCGGCAGATCGATATCGGGGCATTTGATTCACCTAAATTTGTCGGGTTGCCGATAGGTGAAGTACTTAAAGTTACTTCGACTTATTTAGACGTTAAGGTGACTGAACCGCTAAATAATGGCGATGGTCTGAATGTGCTAATCAAACGTGAAATCGTCGGGTTTAGGGCCAGTAAAGTTGAGAAGGTTGATAACTTACGTTATCGGATTTATCCCAACGAGATGTTACCTGAGTTCAGTAAACTGCGCCCGGAGCATCCGCTTAATCGCAACCTTGATCATGTCTGGCAGCAGTCGCTGTTGAAGTCTTCAAGCGAGCGTCGAATTAATGTTGAACTACACTTAACCGCTGAGGGCGACAATTTATTACTGCGCGCCACCAGCGAAGAGAATGTTTTCGTTACGGTGTCACTGAAAAATGATTTTGATGTGGCAAATCAGGCTGATAAAGCATTAAGCAGCTTAAAAGACGGGCTGGCTAAGCTGGGGCAAACAATCTACAAAGCAACCGCGGTACGTATTGATTTACCGATTGTTTGTTTTATCCCTAGCGCTCAGTTAAATCAGCTGCGTCGCGACGCGATTGAGGCATTAACTGAAGCTCGGGTTAGTCACTATCAGCGTGCTGAACGCCTGGCTGTCTCAACGCCGGAGCCTGTCTACCCTGAAACCCACTTGACCTTTTTGGCCAACGTTTATAACCATAAAGCCCGTGAGTTCTATCACCGTTTTGGGGTTAAGTTAATTGATGCCGCTTATGAAGCCCATCAGGAAAAATCAGACGTACCGGTCATGATAACCAAACACTGTCTGCGGTTTGCCTTTAATTTATGTCCTAAGCAGGCTAAAGGTGTACAGGGCGTGAAGGGCCGGGCGACACCGATGCAACTGGTTCATAATGATGAAATATTGACGCTAAAATTTGACTGTAAGCCATGTGAAATGCAGGTGTGGGGGAAAATTAAACATCACGTTTTAAAAACTCCGCTCTCAGGCAGCATTGTTGCATCGATTTCAGTCGATGATTTAAAGAAGACTCTTAAGTAGCTTTTTGATAACGGTAATCAAAGATAACCTGATGACGGCTAATCAGTCGTCTCCGGCTTGAACACCATGATGTTTGGAGCTTTTGTTTTATGCGTAAACTGTCACAGACGCTGCTGTTAATATTACCGTTGCTTGCTCTGAGTGTATTATCTCCGTCAGCATTTGCGGAGAGCAAAACTGACACTGTGACAAAAACACAGCCGAAGGTACTGTCTAAAAATAATAAAAATATTGAACCTAGTGAACTGGATAAGTTACAGCAAAGGCTTAATGATATTAAACAAGAAGTCTCTGCTGCTACCAAAGATAGCGAACTCAGCTCGTTAAATAATCAAACCCTCGAGTTGGTTAATCAGACGGATGATTTCATTAGTGCATTATTACCCGACCTGGCTCAGATTCAGACCCAAATTGATGTTATCGGGCCAGCTCCGGCAGAAGGTGCAATGCCAGAGTCACCGGAGGTGATGAAACAGCGCAGCACTATTACGGCTCAAAAGACTCAGCTAGAGAAAGCGCTGGAACATGCTCAAACGCTAAAAACTAATGCATCTAATCTGTCTACCCAAATTCTTGCTCTACGCCGCAATGCCTTAAAAACGCAGCTCGCCTTAAACTCGGGTAGCATTTTAGGCGCGCGTTTCTGGTCGCCGGTATTTAGCCCGCAGCCGGAAGATGTTATTCGATTAGATAACTTTATCGGGCAAGTGAAAGAGGCCTGGGACAACGCCTGGAAGCCCGATACGCTGTTTGGCTCGACTGTTTTATTTGTATTGGCATTAGCCGTCTGGGGATATGGCCGGCGGGTAATGGATTTACTTATCGTTTGGGTCTGTACCAACGGTATTCCCGACGGGCGCCTAAGGCGCAGCTTTTTTGCCTGTGCAACAGTGCTGACGACGGTACTGACGCTATGGGGCGGGGCCGGTTTGTTATACCAGGTCTTTGCCCGACAAAATACACTGACTCCGCTGCTGCAAAGTTTTGCTGATGGTGTGTTTACCCTGATCATTTTCTCTGCGCTGATTGTCGGACTCGGCCGGGCAATATTATCTAACCAGCGGCCATCATGGCGTTTGGCACCCATGCCGGATCAGGTCGCTAAAGTTTTAGGCATATTCCCGCCTGCCATAGCAATGGTATTGATGTTTTTTGGCATTGTAGAACAGGTTAATACCAACATTGGTAGCAGCGTCCCAACGGCTATTTTTGGTAATGGTCTGGCATCGTTATTAGTGGGGATTCTGGGCTGTTTGGCCCCGATACAAACTAATCGTATTCGCCGTCATATGGCTGCCATAGGTGAACCTATTGATTCACGCTCAACGGTTGCCGGTTTGGTGCATATTGTGGCCTCGGCCGTTGCCATTAGCATTTTACTTTCCCTATTAATTGGCTATATTCCGCTGGCCCGGTTCCTGACTTATGAAATGGTGTGGGTCGGTATCGTGTTATCCAGCCTGTATCTGATGTTTAAGTTTGTCGGTGATGCCTGTGAAAGCCTGTTTTCAGCGAATAACGCCAGCGGAAAGTGGTTAAAACAGGCATTTAACCTGGACGTCAGGTATCTGGACCAGGCGACGATTTTATTTTCTGCTATCGGTCATACGCTATTGATTCTTCTGGCCGCCATTGCCTTATTTAACGGGACGTACGGTGCGACAACGCCGATGACCATCGTGAATAAAGTGATTGAGATCATGGGCAGTGATAGCCTTGGGAAAATCAATATTGTTCCGGCCAATGTCTTTAATGCATTGATTAGCATGGCGTTAGGGCTCTATATACTAAGAACCGCCCGCCGTTGGTTAAACACTAAATTTCTGCCGAAAACCACCATGGACACCGGAATGCGCATGTCTCTGGTGACGCTATTCAGCAATATTGGTTATGTGATCGTTATTTTAGTTACCTTATCTTTGCTGGGCATTGAGTGGAATAAACTGGCCTGGATTGTGAGTGCTTTGTCCGTCGGTATTGGTTTCGGCTTACAGGAAATCGTTAAAAACTTTATCTCTGGTCTGATTTTGCTGACGGAGCGTCCGGTTAAAGTGGGTGATTTGGTTAGTATTGCCGGTATTGAAGGGGACATCCGCAGAATTAACGTACGGGCAACGGAGATCCAGATGAGCGATAAATCGACGGTCATTGTGCCGAACTCTCAGTTTATTTCTCAGAGTGTACGTAATGTCACGATGGGGAGCGCTCAGGGAGTCGTCACGATCCCGTTAACTTTCCCGCTGGATATCGATCCTGAACAGGTTCGCACCATTCTGCTGGAAGCTTACCAGATGCATGAATCTATTCTGGACATGCCGGCGCCTTCGGTTAGCTTTAGCCAGCTTACGCCGGATGGCATAACCCTGAGCGTGACCGGATACGTTAGTAGCCCGAGAATTGTCAGCCGAACAAAAAGCGACCTGCTGTTCGATCTGCTGAAACGCTTACGGGCTGCCAACGTTCGCTTATCCAGCCCGCAGAGTCTGACTATCCAAAATATCACGCCAGAGGTTGCGGACGGGGATTCTGATAACAGCCCGAAGGATTTGTAACAACTCAGCGACTAAAGGGGGTTTATGACGTCGTCAACTAACTGGATAGATTTATCTCGTGATGCGGATACCGGTATTGAAACCCTGCGCGCCCATTTTAAAGGTCATGCTTACGATCCTCACTGGCATCCAAGCTATCTGGTGGGATTGACCGAGCAGGGCATTCAGCAGTTTAACTGCCGTAAGCAGAAAGTGCAGAGTACACCAGGGAAGGTCTTTTTATTAGAGCCGGGAGAAATGCATGACGGTGAGTCGATTCGACAGGATGGCTTTACTTACCGGATGCTATATATCGATCCTGAGTGGCTGGAACAGTCGCTATCCGGGCTGTTTGAACAAGTCCCGGTGGGTTACATACCGGGGTTTGATACCACGCTTTCTCAGGATCCTCAGCTGGCACAGGCAATATCTGATGCGTTTGAGATGCTGCATTATGGCGAAATCCGCATGGTTAAACAGAGTGCCATTGACACTCTGCTTGCCACGTTAACCCGCCACGTGGCATGGCGGGCGAATACCCAACAATCAGGACTTAATTTGACGCTGGCCGAACGAGCCAGAGAGTATATTCATGCCCATATGTATGAAAATATCGGGCTGGATGACTTATCGGCGGTGCTGGATACCGATCGATTTACGCTGACTCGGGCATTTAAACAACGTTTTGGCCAGCCGCCTCATACCTATCTGGTTCAGCTCAAACTAACCCATGCCCGGCTGCTGTTAGCCAACGGCATGTTACCCATAGACGTTTCTACGATTGTCGGCTTTGCCGACCAAAGCCATATGGGCCGCTGGTTCCGCAAAGCCTATCGTTTAACCCCATCCCATTACCGCAAATTGTGCCTGCAACGTTAATCCTTTTAAATTATCAGGTTGGCCCATGTCGATAACAGCAACAATAGCGCCATCAAGGTATTAAAGATTTTCATCTGTTGTGGCGTACTGATAATCCGTGCAGCGCCACAGCCTAACAGTGCCCAAAGAACCATACAGGGCAGGGAAACGGCTAAGAAGGTCAGTGAGTAAACCCCGACGTAATAATTTCGATCGGGTGAGTCCGGTAAAAATACGCTGATGACGGCGATTGCCATCATCCAGGCTTTAGGGTTGATAAACTGTAGCCCTGCACCACCCATCAGGCCGATACGTGTACCGGTACTCGCCTGACTACCATCAGGAATCTCAGAAGGGGATTCCCGGTAGATTTGCCATGACACCCAGGTTAATAACGCGATACCGGCCCATGTCATACCGGTTTGTAACATAGGGTATTCTGTCAGCGTGGTCCCTAAGCTAATTCCGGTAATCCAAACAATGGCCGCCGCGGTAACGCCTGCTCCGACAATTAGCCCGATGCTGGCGTTAAAACCGTGGCGGGCACTTTGAGACAAAATAAGTACGTTGGTTGGCCCGGGGGTAATTGAGGCCACAAAGGCAAAAAGAATAAACGGAATTAACTGTCCCATAAAATATCCATCGGGGGGAGTGAGGTATGCAGAGATAATAATGAATAATTGGGTGGGATTCTGGAACGTTTGTGCAGAGAGATTTAGCACGGGCTATTAAGCCCGTGCACCTGTTAGTTTATTGACCTGCCACCATCACCGCCGTATTCACTGCATCAGGAATAACGGTACCGTGGTTTTTTCCTGCAAACATTATAAAGTTAACATTGTTACCCTGTTGCTTAAGGGTTGCCACAAGGTCGCGGGCTTTCGTCACCTGCTGGCGTTCGGCTTTACGTTTAACTCTTTGCGGGTCTTCCGGTTTTGCTGCATTAGCCGGTTCCGGCTTTTCTTCGAACTCACCGACGGTAATGGTGATGGATTTTGGCTTGGTATTCAGTAGCGGCGTTCTCGAGGGAATCACAATACCGTTGCCCCACCAGATTGATGGGCTAGCAGCAACATAATGTTGGAACTCATCGGTGTGGTTAAATAATGTATAAAGGGTAAACAAGCCTCCAAAAGAGTGACCGGATAAAGTTTGGCGCTTCATATCAATGGCGTAGCGCGCGGAGGCCCAAGGCTTTAGCTTTTGGTTAATAAATAGGAAGAAGTCTTCAGCATTACCACCTTTAGCAAATTCTTCACCGGGGGCTGCCGGGGTGTAATCGCGGGTGCGGGCTTCTTGATTATAAGCGGTGTCACCGGGATAACCGATGGCAATAATTAATGGCGCGTCACCATTCACTGGCAGATAACCATTCACCGCCATCGGAAACGTATTGTTGCCATCTAATAAATACAACACCGGATAGCCGCCGGCTGGCGCAGGCGTGCGCGGGACGGCAACGAAAATTCGATATTGTGATTTATCTTCGCCAGCAAGATCGTACTGCTGAATTTCAAAACGGGTTTTGGCATTTTCAGAGATAGGCTGAATAACCTGATTAGGCTTAGCATGAATACTGAAGGAGAGTAAAAGTGTCGTGAGGGTGAGAGCAATGGTTTTTAGCATAGTTTTATTATCACTCAAGTCGTTGGCGCGGTACTGACGTTGCAGTACCGCGACCGAAGGTTAGAATTTCACATTGATGCCGGCCCAGTAACGGCGTCCGTCTTCAATCATCCAGTTCCCGCCATTGACATCAATAGCGTCATTGGTTTCATCAGTAATGTTCAGCACAGCCAGATTTAACTGGGTGTTCTTATTGATTTGATAACTGCCACCTACGTCTGCAGTGGTAAAGGCTGAACGATAGCGCGGACCCGTATAGCTATTGCGCTGAGCTGCCCAGACTTGTTCACCGGTATACGTTACTCGAGTGTAAGCCTCTAAGTCTTCATTGACTGACCAGGTTAATTTGGCATTAGCGCTATGTTTAGGCGTTTGTGCCAATGGCTGACCTTTCAATGATTCTCCGGTACTAAAGAATTCATCATCGCTTTCACGTTTAGATTCCAGATAAGTGTAGTTGAGGTTCAACTTCCACGCTTCTGCCACTGGAATTGTGGTGGCGGCTTCAATACCTTTAATATTGGCTTCACCCACGTTGTCGTAAGTGTACAGATTCAGACCGGTAATTGGATCTTTGGTTCCGGTACTGTAGCTGGTTAATTTATTTTTAAAATCAGTGTTAAACAGGGTCAGTGCTGCATTGAATCCGGATTCATGATCGTAAGCAATTCCGATCTCCTGATTCAGGCTGGTTTCAGGCTTAAGATCTGCGTTACCGTACATAATGCCGGCACCGCCCTGAGTTGATGTTCCATAACTTGGGCTGATTTCGCGTAAGGTCGGGGCTCTGAATGCTTTAGCGACCCCACCGCGCAGAGTGATTTCATCCGTCAGGTGATAAACCAAATAACCCCGAGGGTTCCAGTATTCGCCGTAGGTTTCGTGGTCGTCTAAGCGAATCCCCCCGGTCAGGCTCAGGTCATCGGTCAGCGATAGCTCGTTTTCAATAAACACAGATTGCTGATAAGCGCTTATTTTTGCCTGCTCGGTAGTTGTTTTCCCCGTTGCTGAAGAGTCTTCCAGCTCGGAATATTGATATTGACCACCGATGGTAAGCATATTATTGGTCAGGGGCAGAGTCAGTTTAGCGTCTACCACCGTATTGGTAATTTCAGGTTTGCGTGCTTCATAGCCACCGTTCCATGCTCCACTGGCAGAATCTAACTTATAAGTCTGGGTATTTCGCTTGGTTTTTTCCTGATACAGGCTTACGTCAGAGAAGCCAAAGCCCCATTGACCGTTGTGGGTAATCGCCCAGTGGTTGCGTTCGTTATTGATATCGGTTTTAGGATTTGGCTGTTTCAGCGAGCCGCGAATAGTATAAGCATCGATAGACTTTCCTGGCGTAGACTCCCGCTTTTGCACGGTGCGACCGCTTTCCAGTATGATTTCCTGACTTTCGGTTGGCGTAATGGTTAACTTAGTGGTAATGCTCTTATTATCATTTTTATTATACCCGCCGATAATTTCATCTTCAGGACGGAAATTACCGTAACCATAAACCTGAAAACCGACGGTTTTTTCAATTAACGGACCAGACAGATAGAAGTTACCGTTATAGATATTACCTGAGTCTGAGTTCTCTTGAATGGTGCCGTCCATACTCACTGCACCGTGCCATTTCGGCGTAACTTTACGGGTAATCACGTTAATGACGCCACCCATAGCATCTGAGCCATATAGAGATGACATCGGGCCGCGGATAACTTCAATTCGATCAATGGCTTCTACCGGTGGCACGAAACCGGCTTCAAAGCCACCGCTACCGTTAGGGCGGGATTCACGGCTATTCTGACGTTTACCATCAACTAAAATCAGCGTGTAATCACCGGGTAAGCCACGGATAGAGATATCCTGGGTATTGGTACCGCTGCCGGTGATACTGACGCCTTCAATATCTTTTACCGCATCGGCCAGGTTATGAATTGGCCTTTTTTCCAGTTCTTCTCGGGTTACTACCGAAATACTGGCAGGGGCATTACGCAGGCTTTGCAAAAAGCCGGATGCAGTGACCACCATAGTTTCATCGGAAGTATTCGTGCTGTCTGCAAATGCGGGTAGAGAGATAGCGCTGAGAATGGCTAAATAGAGGCAGTTTAACTGTCTGGTTTTCATTAAGTATCCTGATGATATCTAAAGGCACGTTATTTGCGGCTATTATTTTGTTTTAAGCCATTCCCCGTGCCGGGTGTTGATGTATGGTTAAAAAACGATGGCCCTAAAAGAGTCGGGGGAGAATATAACAGATCAAACGCGAATGAGAATAGTTGTTATTAGCATTTCTTTGATGGGGGTCATTGTTTTTGAGATGCAAGTATAATAATTGACAAGCGAGATGATTATCAGCGTACTTTTTAGGTTGATTCTGTCGCCATCCCGCTAAAAAACAGCATGGCGACAGGGACTAAATTAACGGCTTATTTAGCCGCAGCAGGATAAAACCCCCGATATAGTTCATCTACGGCTTCAGCAACGCGCGGTCCCATTCCCAGTAATGTCGCTTGATCTACGGCAACGATGCGTTGATTTCGCCATGCCGGCGTCTGAACGACGCCCGGTGTAGCTTCCAGACTTTTCAAACCATCGGTAGATTCCATACTCTGTTTAGTCACCACAATGATATCTGGCCGGGTAGCAATGATGGATTCACCGCTGTATTGCTTGTACTGACTGTGGGTAGCGGCATTCGTCCCGCCCGCCAGGGTGATTATGCCATCAGCAATGCTTCCCTGACCGGCTATCTGAGGCGAACCACCGCCGATGCTGAGTAAGAATAAGACGCGTACCTTTTCCGGCTGTTTGCTGACTTCGATCGTTACCCTGTCAATTTTTTGCTTAATGTCGGCAATCAGACGCTCTCCCTGCGGTTTTAAATCCAGTATCTTTGCAACCTGACTGATATTGATACATAGCTGTTCAACCGTAGCGGGTATGCGTTTGAAAAGAGAAACGTTGACGCTCTGTTGAGCTAACTGCTGTAAAACCCAGTTAGGTTCAGCATCACTCCATGTCATAAACAGGTCGGGTTTCAGAGATAAAATGCCCTCGGTATTTAGCTGCTTCCAGTAGCCTATTTGAGGCAATGATCCAACCTGTGGGGGATAGCCGGAAGTTTGATCAACGGCGATTACCCGGTCACCGGCACCTAAGGCATAAACGATCTCGGTTAATGACCCTCCGGCAATGATAATTCTGTCTTGGGACTGAGCCAGAAGAGGGAGCGCCAATAGCAATAATCCGCTAATTATCTTCATCATTGCGATTCCTTAAAATTTTATGCCAAGGCCAACGGCAGCATTAAAGCCAGAGGCCGGAATGCTCTCATGGGCAGTCTGATAACGCCGGTCGGTCAGATTATTCAACGCCAAATTAACCTGATATTGGTTTTCAGCACCAAAGTAACCGGTAAAGGCCAGATTAGCCGTCGCCCAGCCCGGATATTGATACTCAATATCGGTCGTTTTATCAGTGGCACCGGATGCTGCCCGAATAAACAGATCGGTATTCAGTTCCATCAGGTCGAAATAACGATTGTGTTTGATACCAAATCGACCGGTCAGCATAGGTTCACCGGTATGATAGGTTTTGGTATTTTCCATCTCCAACTCACGCTGAATAAGATTGCCGGTCAGGTAGGGCGATATAACCCAACCGTTATACTCGGCGTGCATTTCGAGCCCGTAGGTGGTGGCCTTATTGGCGTTGGTATAGTACTGATACGATGTTCGACCGGTATTGATATTTCCTTGGCAAATCTGATTACCGGTACAGGGGATACTGGCAATGTAATCATCGGCAATTGAGTAGTAGAACGCGGTATCGATATACCATTGATTTCCATTATACCGCGCGCCAATCTCATAGTTATCTGAACGTTCGGCTTTCAAATCCGGATTCCCATAAATGGTTCCGCCGCCGGCGGTGGTTTCAATAAACAAATGAGACAGGCTAGGGAAGACATATCCTTGAGCATAAGAGAGCCTGAGCTCGGTATTTTTGAAGCCGGAGTAGCGCAGGTTAGTGGCGGCGATCAGGGTATTATCACGGGTGGTCTGCTTATCCGCATTGGTGGTGGTAACTCCGGTCTTAGAGTGAGTTGTTTGGCTATTGCCGTCGACGACTTTGGACTCCAGCCAGTATTGTCGGGCACCTAGGGTCCAGGTCCAGTCTTCAGCCAGTTTTAGCTCATTTTGCCCGAAGGCCGACCAGCTGGTTTGCTCCCAGCGATTATTCGAATGGGTATTACGACTGTAGTTAGTTGCCGGAGGAAAACCGGTGGTCGTCGAAGAGCTAACGTTACTGTCGGAGTTTTGTTTGACTCGATCTTGTTGATACTGACTGCCGATAATCAGCTTATTATTTTCCGTTAGCTGCAGATCGGTTTGAAACGTCAGCCCGTCAGTATCTTGAGTATCGTTAGTCCCGGTTTTGGTTTTGACATTTAAATTGCCGATCATCGGGCTACCGGTAAAGGTACTGACTGCAATGTTATTGCGAAATTCGCGGGTCATTTTTTGTTGATAACCATCAAGATGGATATTTTTGATAATATCCCCGTCCGGCTTGTAGTCATAAAATAGGCCTACTTTTTTACGCTCTAGCTTAGGTATTTTGACGCTGAAGCTCTGATAGCCGGGATCGTCAAAATAGGTTTGGGTATCTAACTCATAACGATCTAACGAAATACCGAACTTATGTTTATCAAGGGTATAGCCTAGCCATGCTCCCTGACTCTGATTACTGAAACCGGTGTTTGGTAAACGGCCATCTGGGGTATCGCGATCGCCGTGATCGGCATAACTGGCATTGAGTCGATAATCGAAATTATCAACCGAGCCGAATAGACTGCCGGATTGATTCCAGCCATTAGTGGCGCTGTCATAAGTGACGTTTGCCCGGCCACCAAAGGGTTTATCTCCGCCTTTTTTGGTTATAAAGTTAACTACACCACCTATTGCCTGCGATCCATAAAGTACCGAGTGAGGTCCTTTAACCACTTCGATGCGCTCAAGGGAGGATTCGTCAATCAGCAATCCCGGGCCTGAGTTCTGCCCGGAGCGTTGATAGGTCACTTCTTGGCCGTCTATCAGAATGAGTACGCGGGAAGGGGCTTCACCGCGGATACGAATCTGCTTGCGTCCGGCCAGAGCATTATCATAAATATCAACGCCGGGAATATCTCGCAGCGCTTCAGCAACGGAGTCTCCGGTCAGTCGGTCCAATTCTTCCCGGTCGACAACTTGCATTGAAACAGGGCTTTCCCACAGGGTGCTTTCAGATCGGCTGGCACTAATGACCATGGTTTCTCCCGGCGTAGTAGCAGATACCGGTGTTGATGTTGAAGAGTCAGCGAGGGCAGAGGTACAGCTAAGTAATGGCAGAATAAACGTGAGTGAGTTTTTCCGTTTGAACATTTTTCATTATCTCGATTTTGTTTTAATTGCAAATAAATGCGAATGGTTATCAATTGTATTTATAAAGAAAGTTAAGCCAATTTTCGAGCAAATAAATAGATTATTTAGTTAACTTATGATCTCCATCATAAATTTTAAAAGTGATTTTTGGTGAAAAAATCAGATTTATATCAGTGATTTAATATTATTTTTAAGTTTTTCATTTCCATTTCATTAACAATTTATGAATGTGTTGCATGAGTAATGTAATGATAAATAATATAAAAAATGCAACTTTAGTATTCGCCATTATTGTTAATAAAATGAGAAATAAAGGCCCAGTAAGTTAGGGGGTACTTCTTCGGCATACAACGCAAATGAGAAAAATATCATTTGCTAAATGATTATTATTATCATTAAATTTAGGGAAATTTGGCTCTGGCTCGAGTATGAGATCTATGACAATTGATTTATCCCCTTACTACGCTCAATCTGGTCCGTTACCCTTTAGCGATCGCCGTGCAACTATGCCCTGGCGCAATAGTGTTCCCTTAACAGCCGATAAAATTCAAACTGAATGGCAGGCATTAACCCAACGTCAGCTACCGTCACGTAAAAGATTGTTGTATTTGCACATTCCTTTTTGTGCCACCCATTGCACATTCTGTGGTTTTTACCAAAACCGCTTACAGCCGGAAAGCACTGAAAAATACGTCGATTATTTACTTCAAGAGATAGAGATGGAGGCTGATAGCCCGTTGCATCAGTCGGCACCCATTCATGCGGTCTATTTTGGCGGCGGGACACCGACATCGCTGGCCGCGACAGAACTTTATCGAATTATCAGTACGCTTAAGGCCCGTTTGCCCTTGGCCCCTGACTGTGAAATCACCGTTGAAGGGCGAATTCTTAACTTTGATGACCAGCGTATTGATGCCTGCCTGGATGCGGGAGCAAATCGTTTTTCTATTGGTATTCAGACTTTTGATACCAAAATTCGTCAAAAAATGGCCCGTACTTCAGACAAGCAACAGTCTGTCAGCTTTATGAAAAATCTTTGCTCTCGTGACCGGGCTGCGGTGGTATGTGATTTGATGTTTGGCCTGCCCGGTCAGACCGAACAAACGTGGGCTGAAGATTTAGCGATTGTGCGAGATTTAGGTCTGGACGGCGTCGATTTATATGCACTCAACCTGTTGCCGACTACGCCGCTGGCTAAAGCATCTGAAAATAATCGCGTTACCTTACCTGATGTTGCTCAACGTCGGGATTTTTATCTACAGGGCGCATCAATGCTGGCGGACTATGGCTGGCGTCAGTTAAGCAATAGCCACTGGGCACGTACTACCAGAGAACGTAATTTATATAACCTGCTGATTAAACAGGGTGCTGACTGCATTGCTATGGGCTCCGGCGCTGGCGGTAATCTGAACGGTCAGGCCTATATGATGGAACGTAATCTGGATAAATATTATCAAATGTTGGAAAACGGGCAGAAGCCAATCATGATGATGACACAGGTAACGGATACCGGTTATTTGTGGCGCCATCAGCTACAGGAAGGTATTGAAATTGGTCGTATCGATCTTCCACGACTGACGCCGCACAGCGCAATATTGCAGCCGCTGATCGACCAATGGCATCAGGCCGGATTAGTGAAAGACAATAGGGCGTGTCTGCATTTGACCGACAGCGGGCGTTTCTGGGCCAGTAATTTATTGCAGTCTCTCCAACAAATTATTATGCAGGTTAATGCCTGAATTTAATGCCTGAATTTAATGCCAAAAGGAAAATAAGCTCATGACTGATATCGCGCTACAAATGACCCTCGCTGAATTTATGAAAACTAACCCGGACGGCACGTTAGAAGACGTGGCTAAGCAATACAATGTGTCGTTACTCGAGGTTGTTGCCACATTGCCTGTTCACACTCTGACCGGCGGCGAACAGTTTGATACCGTATGGGATGAGGTTACTACTTGGGGGACAGTGACCACGCTGGTCCATAACGCTGACGTTATCCTTGAGTTTCAAGGTGAGCTGCCATCCGGATTTCATCGCCATGGTTATTACAACCTACGTGGAAAAAATGGTTTAAGTGGCCATATTAAAGCTGAAAATTGCCGTCATATTGCCTTGATTGAACGTGACTTTATGGGAATGGCAACCGCTTCCATTGTATTTTTCAATCAACAGCAAAACGCCATGTTTAAAATATTTTTGGGCCGCGATAGCCACCGCCAACTGTTGGCCGATCAGGTAACGGCATTCCGTCAACTGGCTGATAAATTAAAGAGCATTAACTCATGAGTTGCTGGCTAATTTTTGGTGCCGCAAAAGGAACCGGCGCGCTGTTATTACAGCGCGCTATAAACAGCGGCCAGCCGGCAATCGCTTTTGTTCGTAGTGAGGAAGATGTTCTACGTTTGGAAGGTCAGGGTATTCGGGTTATTAAAGGTGATGCCTGTGATGAAGCTGCGGTAGAAAAAGCCTGTCAGGCGGCAGGTCAGGACGCGGTGATTATTTCAACTATCGGTGGTCGTCATGACTACCTGGCTCATCGCACTATTATTGACTGCGCCGAAAAAAGTGCAATTAAACGGATGGTGATGGTGACATCTCTGGGTTGTGGCGATAGCTGGCCGACCTTATCCGATCGGGCCAAAGCTGCATTTGGTCAGGCGGTTCGTGAGAAGTCACTGGCGGAGAGCTGGCTGCAAACCAGCACGCTTGATTACTGTATTTTACGTCCGGGAGGATTACTCAACGGAGAACCCAGCGGACAAGCCAAACTGTTTATCAATCAGGAAGTTCATGGCTTTGTAAATCGCAGTGATGTTGCGCTGGAGATTGAATCGTTACTGAAAACTGAACTAAAAAATCAGGTTTACAGCATGGTTGAACCTGAGCTAAAGCCTACGCCAGCTAATTGATTGGCACTGTATATTACCCATGGTATTAAATAGAGCATTTGGTGACAACGTCACCAAATGCGGGTTATCTAGCCCGCCAAATCGTTTAATCTCCGGCAGATTAGTAAAATTTTTCAGATAGTTCCCGATCTTTGCTTGTGCAATCATGAGGCGGACATTAATTCAATTTATCAGGAGCAAAAGAATGACAAGAATTGCCTATGATTCTAATGATGTTATTGCCTCAGGCCCTTACTCTAATGCCATCGATGCCGGTAACTTGGTTTATTTCTCTGGCCAGACGGCAATGAACTCTGAAGGCGGAAAAGCGCTGATAGGGGATATTTCAAAGCAGACTGAGCAGTGTTTTCGCAATTTACTTGCGATCCTCAGCGCTGCCGGCCTGAATGAGAGCAACGTCGTGAAGGTTAATGTTTATCTTACCGATATGAATAATTTCTCAGCAATGAATGAGGTGTACAAAACGTACTTTTCATCGCCTTATCCGGCAAGAACCTGTATTGCTGTATTAGGGCTACCGCTGGGTGCGGAAGTGGAAATTGAGATGATTGCAAACAAGGACCATTAAGTTTACCTGCCTGTCATCCCGGAATGATGGGATGACAGTTTCGATAAATCAGAGCCGAAAATATTAATCTCCCCACGCGACCCTAATTCCCAGGCCGATCAGCACCACGCCTAATACTTTATCAACCACTTTCTGTGCTTTTGCTAAACCACGGCGAACCGGAGCACTTTGGATCAAAAACACCAAAATTGGCCACCAGATAACCGCCAGAATAACGATAATAAAGGCGTACCACAGCTTTTCACCCATTCCTGAGTCGATACTCAGAACCTGTGTGAAGACCGAGAGAAAAAACAGCGTCGCTTTCGGATTTAACAGGTTACACAAGTATCCCTGTATAAAAGCACTTTTATAGCTGGTTTGTTGCCTGACAACGTTAGTGACATCCAACTTACTGTCACCATGAGAACGCAGCGCCTGAATACCAATCCAAATCAGATAACCTGCGCCGGCATATTTAAGTAGGTTAAATAGCCACGGAGTAGCCGTAATGACCACCGCTAAGCCGGCAACGCAGTAGGTCATATGAGTAACAACGCCCATAATCACGCCGAATACCGTCATCATGGCAAGTGAACGGCGATAACGGGCAGCATTCTTAACCACCAGAAAAAAATCCGGGCCGGGGGAGATCATCCCTAAGGTAGCCAGAGTGGCGATAAACAGTGATGTTTCGAGCATAGAATCTTGTTAATCCTGAATACGGCAATCCATTACCCGATAATGTCAGACATCGGGTAAAAAACAAGTATTGTATCGCAGGATTTTTAACCGAAGGTGGTCGGTTGAGGCGGTAGGTTATCGCGGAGAGGACTCATTATAATCTACTCAGGCTGAAGGAATCATGTCCCTTCAGCCTGAGTATGATGATTATTGAATCTTACGGATTCGTTTTACATCGATTTCTACAGAGTTAAAGTCTTTATCCACTTCGCCTTCAATCTCAACTTTGTCTTTTGGTGTCACCGTCAGGCCATTCCAACGTTTATCGTCAATATCGATATTGATGGTGCCGGTTGCATCACGGAATAGATAATGCTCTTTACTGACTTGGCTCTCAATGGTGCCTTGTAAAGTCACCCAAGTATCATCACTCATCTTTTTGGCTTGCTCAACGGTCATGCTGCTGGCTTTAGGACCTGAGAAGCCGCCAGATTGAGTACTGGTTATTGCCGGGGCATCAGGATTAACAAAACCACCTGACTGGTTATTTTGTGCAAATGCTGCGGTACTGGTTAACGCGGTAACTAAGGCTAGTATTGCGATCTTTTTCATTGAATTCTCCCTAACAACAAAATATTTAACGATGAATGAATGGCGGTTTATGTCGCCTTGTTGAGAACTATTTAACCACGAAGTTCTTAACAAGATCTTAAGAACCGGAATATAAAAAGTTTTTTTACTCAACGCCAATCAGGAGATAGCCACATGCTCATTTATGCTGTAAATAATAGCCCATCAATATTAAGGAGGCTAGGTTATGCGGGTTTTGCTGATTGAAGATGATAAGTTAATAGGTGATGGATTAAAAGCCGGCTTAACCAAGCTGGGGTTCAGTATTGACTGGTTCTCTGACGGCAAAACGGGTCTGCAGGCTATAGATGCCGCACCTTATGACGCTGTAATTTTAGACCTCAGCCTGCCCGGTATTGACGGTATGGATATCCTGTATCAGTGGCGTAACAGCGGGCATGATGAACCGGTGTTAATCCTGACCGCTCGTGATGCGTTGTCTCAAAAGGTCGCCGGGTTGCAAAACGGAGCCGATGACTATTTATGCAAGCCCTTTGCGCTGGCTGAAGTTGCCGCTCGCCTTCAGGCGTTAATCCGACGTCGCCATGGTCAACTGACGCCAACCTTAAGCTATAACCATGTGGTGTTTGACCCTGCCAGTATGAAAGTAACCAGTCATGGTGAACCGGTGATCCTGACGCCCAAAGAGCTCGCCATATTGGAGCTCTTTATGCATAACGCGGGAAGGGTCTTACCGCGGCCGCTAATTGAAGAAAAACTGTATAACTGGGATGAAGAAGTCAGCAGCAATGCGGTAGAAGTTCACGTTCACCACCTGAGGCGTAAGTTGGGTAATGATTTTATCCGCACGGTTCATGGCGTTGGCTATACGCTGGGAGAAGCAAAATGACATCCCTTAGCCTCAGACTACGGCTGATTCTGGTGTTTGTGATACTGGCTTTGGTCACTTGGGGTATTGCCAGCTTTTTAGCCTGGCAGCAAACCAGCAAAAACATTAATGAACTGTTCGATACTCAACAAATGGTGTTTGCCAAACGTTTGTCAGTGCTGGACCCTGAAACGTTCAGTGGCAACCATAGTCTGGATAAAACAAAAAAAATGGTACCGCATAACCGCGGCCGCCAGGATGATGATGCTCTGGCTTTTGCCATTTTTACCCATGACGGAAAAATGCTGTTAAATGACGGCGATAATGGTCGCAAGTTGAAGTTCGATTATCACGGCGATGGATTTGTTAACTCAACGCTTAAAGATAGCGATGATGAGTGGCGCTTAGTCTGGTTGGCAACAGCGGATAAACAGTATGTCGTGGTAGTCGGGCAAGAGCTGGATTACCGACAGGATATGGCACAGGATATTGTTGTTTCGCAGCTTACGCCGTGGCTTGTCGCTCTGCCATTAATGATGCTGCTGATGATATGGTTGATCACCCGAGAGCTTAAACCATTGCGATATATTGCGAAAGAGTTGAGCCAACGGCAGCCTGATGATGAACTTCCGCTAACCACACAACAGGTTCCCAGCGAAGTTCGCCCGATGGTGATTGCACTTAATGGCCTATTTTCTCGCATTGGTAACATGCTGGCCAGAGAGCGCCGGTTCACCTCTGATGCTGCGCACGAGCTGCGCAGCCCGCTGGCGGCACTCAAGGTACAAACTGAAGTCGCTATGCTGGCCGGAAATGATGAAGAAATGCGAAATCACGCATTGGCTAATCTGACGGATGGAATAGATCGTTCAACTCGGGTTGTCGATCAGTTGCTGATGCTGTCCCGGCTGGATTCCTTATCTGAACTGGATGAGGTTGAGAAGGTCGACTGGCCGGCTCTATTACAAAGTAGCGTAGCGGATATTTATCATAAAGCGCAGGCTGAAGGGGTTGAGTTTCGGCTGGATATTAAACAATCACCCAAACCAATACGCGGTCATGGGTTATTACTTTCGGTACTGATTCGCAATCTGTTTGATAACGCCGTTCGCTATAGCCAATCGGGGAGTTGTGTCACAGTAACGCTGGAATCAAACAGTTTTAGCGTTGAGGATAACGGCCCCGGGGTTAGTGATGAATTTATTCAACGTATTGGTGAGCGTTTCTACCGCCCGCCGGGGCAGGCTAAAACCGGCAGCGGGCTGGGATTATCAATAGTGCAACGTATTGCCCGATTACACGGGCTGTCAGTGAAATTCGGCAACCGACCGCAGGGGGGCTTTTTAGTGAAAATCAGTTGGCCCTGAGCCGTTGTTTTAGGCTAAAGAAGCCCCGCCACAAATGACTAACTGCTGGCCGGTAATCGCTGCGGCAGAAGGTGACAGCAAGTAGTGAACTAAGTCAGCCACTTCCTGTGGTTGAATAAAACGGCCGATTGGCGGGCACTTAGGCGGAGAGCTTTCTCTGCCGGGTTTCATCAGCATCGGCGTTTCAGTCGCACCCGGCGCAACAATATTCACCGTAATGCCCTTTGGTGCCAGTTCAGCCGCCCAGCTTCGGGCCATGCCAATCATAGCCGATTTAGTGGCTACATACTGACTTCGACCGGCCACGCCTGATGAAGTACGACTACCGAGCAGTATAATGCGCCCGCCGGACGGTAGCTTAGTCATTAATCGATCGGCTAAAACTTCTGCCACCTGTATATGCAGCTTCCATAATTTTTCACTGTCTTGTTGGCAAAGTTGGCCTAAAGGGGCTGACTTCATTATTCCTGCGGCATGAATGACCGCATCGACCTGGGTTATTTCCGCCAGCAGGTCATCAAGAGCCGAAATATCGGTGACATCAATCATTTTATGGGTGAAGTTAATATGCTGAATATTGCCGGGCTTGCGCGATAGCCCGATAACCTGCCAGCCCTCATTTAAGAGTTTTGTTGCAATTGCAGCGCCAATCCCTGAGCTGGTTCCGGTGATTAAAGCCTGTTTATTGGAATGCTGAACCATGATATGCCCCTTTACTTTGATTATTAAAAATCATTATGATTTAATTTAATCAAAAATAATAGAGGTTATGATGAAGTTAAAGAATAGAAATGTCATGAGGGGGCGTAGCGAATTATCACAGCGGTTATATATTAAGCAAAGGTAGGCTCGGAGCCCACTGAACTCAAAAATATTGCCTCTCGAACGCCAGCAAAAGGTTATATTTCGACATTATTTTTGCAGACGAAACTGACAATAAAACTAAATTGAATCACTTTACTATCAATTTCTTGAAGCAAATTCTTACTGATAAATAAGAGTTCTTAACTTTTGATGCCTTTCTATTTATCTTGAACAGTAGTGGGCCTTGGCGGGGATGACGACCTTAGGGGCAATGGTTTAGGGGCTAGACCCCGTTTTTCAACGGGGTGACGGGGCAGAGATCTTGGTGATAATTAGGTTAATCACCATTGACTACGCTTAACTGCCCTGGTGTTCTCTTCGCAGACGCTGAAATAACCTATCGCTGATTAATCATAATAGTCGCGATAAAACCGCCGCCTTCACGATGATTAAAAGTGACCTGTAAGCCATGCAGATCTGCAATCTGTTTTGAAATAGAGATACCTAAACCACTGCCGGTTTTGATTTGTCCGGGCGGGCGGTAGAATCGTTCACCCAGCCGGGTCAACTGTTCTTGTGTAACGCCCGGGCCATTGTCTTCGACGGTAAAAGCATTATTGGACAAAGTGACCCGCACAAAGCCGCCTTTCTGAGTGTAGTGCAGCGCATTATCCACCAGATTGCGAATAAGCAGCGATAATAACAATGAGTTCCCCTGAGAGTCCGGCGGATTCCCCTGATAGTTAACCTGTAGATCAATATCATTTTTTTGCGCCAGAGTGAAAAACAGGGGCTGCATATCCTGAATGATACGCTGCCAGTTAACCGGCGTAGGGTCAGGAACTGACTCTTCAGCATCCAACTTTGACAGCGTTAACAGCTGATCGATCAGGCGGGAAGCCCGGTCAATGCCAATGGTCAGATTATCCAGCGCCCGAAGCTGAACCTCCGGTTTATTAATGGCTAACTGAGCAACCTGAGCCTGCACCCGAAGGGCGGCTAATGGGCTACGAAGTTCATGGGCTGCATCTGATACAAAACGTCTTTCTCGGCGAAGAAGATGGCCTATTCGGGCAAACAGGCTATTTAACGCATCAACAAACGGCAGCATCTCACTTGGTAATCGTTGACCATCGAGCGGGGTATCATCGTCCGGCGATCGATTTTTAAGCGCGCGGGACATCTGCTTTAACGGAGCCAGCTCGCGGTTAATAATAAGTACGATCATCAGTAATAAGATTGGCAGCAGGATAACCCACGGCGTAACGGCGTGGTCGGTCAAAATTTTGATGGTCAGCTTATTGCGATAAGTATTCTCTTGCCCGACGGCAATAACAAATTGCCCATCCTGCGATCTCAGCCATAGGGTGCGTAGTGCAGGATTCTCTTCAAACACGGGGCCATTGTCTAACTTAAGCCTGTCCTTTGAATAATTAAAGTCAAAATCGTCATTTTTGTTGCTGATTAATCTCTTACCATCGACGGTAAATATGGCAAAAGAGAAGATTTCTCTGGCCTGATTATATTGGCCATCTTTTAGCGATGTTTTATCGTTTTCCGGTAAAATCTTCAGCAGGTCGGTGAGATTCGAGCGTTCTAAACGCTGAGCAAACATAATCTGCTCACTGTCGAAAATAAGCCGCACGCGATGGCGGACTTTAACATAGGATATTGCAGAAGAGATTGCCCAGGCCAATACCAATAACAAGGTAAAAATCACCACCAGACGGGTGCGCAGGCTCCGGCTTATCATGCTTCTTCACCTAAAATATAACCGATACCGTAAATTGTGCGAATAAGGTGCTTACCTAACTTATGTCTTAGATTGTGGATATGAACTTCAACGGTATTACTGCTCACATCATCACTCCATGAATAAAGCTTTTCTTGAATAAATGATTTATTCAACACCCGATTTTGATTGAGCAAGAAGAGTTCCAGCAGCTTTATTTCACGAGAGGTTAATACCACCGGCATACCTTCTTTTGTAACGCTAAAGTTAGATGTATCAAACACAATATCTGAATACTGAATGATCGAGCTTAGTTGCCCGCTACGCCGGCGAATTAACGCCTGAAGGCGGGCCGCTACTTCTTCTAAGGCAAAAGGCTTGCATAAATAGTCATCGGCACCGAGCTGTAATCCAGACACTCGTTGAGACAATGCATCACGAGCGGTTAAGATTAACACCGGTTCATCACGCCCATTTTTTCGCCAGGTGCGCAAAATATCCATACCATCGATACCGGGCAGGCTTAAATCAAGAATTACCGCGTCGTAAGGCGCTGAATCAATCGCCTGCTGTCCAATCAGTCCATCAGTAAACCAGTCAATAGTAAAACCGAGTTCAGCCAAGCCCACGTGGATGCCGTCACCAATTAACATATCATCTTCAATTAAAAGAATTCGCATTGATAAAGCCCTTTACCGTGGTTAACCTGCTTATGCAGTAAATCAAATAAGGTGAGTAATAAAACCCGTAGGCAAGTATAACGGGTTTTACCGCGCATTAACGTAAACGCGTTAAGCCTGACTTTAGCAGAATTTAGGTAACGCAATAACGCCCCAAACTATGGCACTCATAAGCAGTGATACCAGTACTGCGGCAGAACCAATATCTTTAGCCCGGCCTGAGAGTTCATGACGTTCATAACCAATGCGATCGACTACCGCTTCAATGGCACTGTTAAGTAACTCAACAATGACCACTAATACTACTGACCCGATAAGCATGATACGTTCGAGAGAAGAGACATCCAGCCACAGTGCCAGTGTCGTAGCGACAATACACAATATGCTTTCTTGGCGAAATGCGGCTTCGTTTTGCCAAGCCGCTTTCAAACCGGCACAAGAGTAGCCGGTGGCATTAATCATTCGAGTGATGCCGGTTACCTGCTGCTTAATCATAACGTTTTCCTTGATATCCGCTGTTATTGACGACATGACCGGAACATATCTAATTCGGGTTTATATTGGTTGGTTTGGATATCGAATATGCCCAGAAGAGAGTGGAATAAATTGTCGTGGCTGAAGGTGTTTTGTTTAGCTTCTTTGCTCAGGCAGTCCTGATTGAGTTTCTGGCTGTTACGATAGTCGTCGGAGGTCCAGATCATCATAGGAACATGAGTCTGTTGTGACGGTGCGATAGCATAAGGCGCTCCGTGCAAATACATTCCATTCTCGCCCAATGATTCACCATGGTCAGATACATAAATCATTGAAGTAGCGAATTTATCGCTATTTTTTTCCAGCAGAGAAATGGTTTTATCCAATATGTAATCGGTATAAACAATGCTGTTATCGTAAGTATTAACCAGTTTTACCTTATCGCAGTCTTGAATCTGTTTAGTGTCACAGGTCGGATCAAATTTGCGCTGGGCAGCAGGGTAACGTTGATAATAGGTCGGGCCGTGGCTCCCCATTTGGTGAAGAACGATAATGCCATCGTTATCCAACTTTTGGATGTAGTCATCAAGCTTATCCAGCAGAATTTCATCTTTACAGGCTCCGTCACTACAAAACTCCGGCAGCATCAGTCTGGTTGAATTTTGGTTGGGAACCCGGTCGCAGGCGCCTTTACAGCCACTGTCATTATCCCGCCATAACACGCTGACGTTAGCGCGTTGTAAAATATCCAGTACGTTCTCCTGATGTTTAGCTTCAATTGCACTGTAGTCTTTACGCGTCATATTAGAGAACATGCAGGGCAGTGAAACAGCGGTTGCTGTGCCGCAAGAACTGACATTATCAAAGTAGGTCAGGTTGCTGCGCTTAGACAGCAGTGGATTGGTATCGCGCTGATAGCCACCTAATGAAAAATTCTCAGCCCTGGCGGTTTCTCCCAGCACCAGAATGACTAACGTTTTCTTCGGTTGGCCGGTGATTTTTTCACCTTTTTTGGCGTCCAGACCAATAGTCTCAAACGGCTTACGCGCTTCAATTCCATCAGAGATATTTTTAATCAGGCTGGCAACGGCATTGGAAGGAACCAGCATCTTCATCATATCTTTGTTATTGCGAAAGAACGGGGCGTAGTCACGATAGAAAAAGAAAGCAATAAAAACGATCGCCAGAGTGGAAGCTATAATATTTATTGCTTTAAATGTAATAAATTTTTTGATGCTTTGTGTTGGCGTTATTTGAGTTATGGCAACGATAATCGATGGAATAATGCCCAGGCATACAATCCACAGCACCATTTTTATTGAGACCAGATCCAGCGTTTCATTGAGGTTGGTCTGAAGAGCATTGTCGGTCATGTTGGCATCAATCACGATATTAAAACTGTACATAAAGTAATTGATTACCGCGCCGGTCAAAATAAAAATAATCGCCACGCTTTTGCGTAAGTAGGGCAACAGCAGCAGGCTAAAAATGACATTTAAACAGCAAAATAGTAACGCCAACATCGAAGCTGAAAATAGCAAGGCCCGGAGTGAATCGAAACCGACGATATCCCATCCCTTGGTTAAGAACCGGGTATTTTGAAACAGAGTAATGAACAGGGAGATACAGATAATAAATGTGGTATCACTACACTGTAGCCGGGATTTAATCTTCATACACATTCTCTACCTTGAAATTAACGCAACAAACTAATCGGATGATGTATAAAGTTAACCATTCAATTCTTAATCAATTATTAAGCGATTAATTTTTAATAACCAACTGATAATTAATGGTTATTTTTTGTGAGTGGAGGGCTAATGATGATAGGTCTGCATTTTGGCGGGGAATGTAATAAAAGAGATGACAGTTTCTATAAGTTGTTCAACTATGAAGAAATTAGGTAAAGAATAAATAATAATGAGATATTACGGGTTGATAGACGATGTAGCGTAATGTGATATTATCATTGGAATATTTAACCAATCAGTCATAGGGGCGAGAGTATGGAACGGGATAAACCAGTGATGCCACTCACTCAACTCAAAAAAAGAAAGTATAAGGTTTTAATACAGCATGCTTTAAGAATGTTTGAGGAGGGGGCATTCCCATCAGTGACTGAATTGGCACTTGAGGCAGAAGTCTCCAGAGCTACGGCGTATCGGTATTTTCCCACGCAGAGTGCGCTGATCTCGACCGTGGTTGATGAAATTCTAAAACCAATAATAGCTTGGGAACCGGAACAGACTGATGCTGAAGATCGGGTTGATGAGTTACTTAAATTCGCTTATCCACAGATGTTTAAGCATGAAGGCGCGCTACGGGCTGCGTTATTATTGTCATTACAGCAATGGGCTGAAAACCGTTCTCAAGAAATGAATGCTAAGCCGGGCGTAGTGGTCAATGAAAAGCTAATACGTGGTCACCGCAAACAAATTTTATCACTGGTCACTGAACCGCTAAAAGATCGGCTATCGGCAGAATTGCGTGAAAAGGTTATTCACTCTTTATCTTTAGTGTATGGCTCTGAAGTCTTTATGGTGTTCAAAGATATCTGGCAGCTAGATAATGATGAAGTGCAGTCTATTACTCAATGGATGGCTAAAGCGATTCTTAATCAGGCTAAAGCTGATACAGCAGCGGAAGCAGAAAACCGAGTAAATAAAAAGGGCTAACCGGGATTAAGGATTAGCCCTTTTTAGCTGAATATATGCCAAAGATATTGAGCCTTTGGCATTATTGAGATCAAGAGCCGCTCAGCCATCCAAGGTGCTCGGCTAAAATATTAAATCCAATGCCAATCAAAATCACCCCGCCAATAATTTCAGCGCGTTTACCCAAAATAGGGCCAATAAAGCGGCCTAACATCATGCCTAAAGTGGCCATGATCATGGTAGCCATGCCGATAGCCATCGCAGTATGAATAATATTGACCTGCAAGAAGGCTAAACCAACGCCGACGGCCAGGGCATCAAGGCTAGTGGCAACCGCGGTTGTGGCAAGTATCAGAAAGGAGTGACGATGTAACTTAGGCGCATCGGGTTCGGGTTGTTTTAAGCCTTCAATAATCATTCGGCAACCTAAAACAAACAGTAGGGTAAAGGCAACCCAATGGTCCCATTCCAGAATATACTGACTGGCCATCAGCCCCATAGCCCAACCAATAAGCGGGGTAATGGCTTCAATACAACCAAAAATAAGGCCGGTACGAAATGCTTCACGAAAATGTGGTTTATGTAGGATCGCGCCTTTCCCAATCGAGGCAGCAAACGCATCCATAGACATGCCAAAGGCAAGAATAAGAGTTGCAGAAAGATTCATTGTTGTAATATCTCCGGCCGGGATGATTCCATATACATGTATAAACACCTCCCAACCAATCGGGTGTTAAACATGTCTATGGTCTCGCCTACCAGATAGGTTGCCCGCACCACGTTGAATCAATCCGATTCATACGAGTATGTTGATACGAGCGCTTCTGTTGCAATAACAGAAACCGGCTACTCCCCAATGACCGGCGCATCTTACCACCAACGTATTAGATGACCAAGTGAAAAAAGACTTAAGAATCAATGCAATTGATAATTATTATCATCAACACAAAGACCGCTTGAATAACATGCTAACGGTACAAAATTTATTCAGCTGATAAATTCTTATTACCCAGGTCGACTTTTGGCGGTTTACTTACTAATTTCAATAGTATCGCTTTACCTAAGGTCACTATGCGGATATGCAGAGAGGGTATTTTGAATCAACTAACAAAGAAAGTAGCGATAGTGACCGGAGCATCAAGAGGGATAGGGGCTGCAATTGGCGGCTGGGTTAATGGACAGACAATGAGAGTAAATGGCGGAATCATTTGATTTTAATAAGCTTTATTGGATGTCATTAATATTTCTCTGTTTTTTTAATATTAATAGCATTCGTTTAGTGAATCTATTGTTCTTAATGCGTTGGTGAATTTTGTTATCAACAATGAGTAAATGTGGATGAGTATCAAATATAAAGTAATTTATATTTTTAATTTTTAGCCTACGTTTTGATCTTGGTCACAATTTGTTATATGAGGTTAAATTAATTATAAATGGCAACGGTATTGTCTTTATGTGTGGCAATACATTCGGGTTGGTGGTTAATTTTTTAGCAATTAATGTCTTTATCTTGCAATGGACAATTAAAGTTATTTGTTCTTATTTTTTCCAAAAAAGATATTATAAACTTCAGAGCAATAGGTAAGTTTAATTATTTAGGCTTAAAAAAAACGAATGGTAGTGATATATATCGCACAGGCCTTTCTGGGTGGCATTCAAATCTGTTATGTCGTGTTTACATGGTTTATAGGATCGAATACGATAATATTCAACGGATAAGTTATATTCATATAATGTGAATAGTTTCAATAGAAATAATTGCGCATTTACATATGATACCGTCTTTTGGGTAGTAGTTCTTTATTGTTAATAAACTGAAAAATATAAATTATATCTTGTAAATAACTTATGGTTACAAATGTTTTATTTTTAGCGAACAGTTTGTCGACACGGATATAATATATTCTGTAAGGTTTAATTAAGTAGGGATGCAGTTTTGATGACAGGGAGTGTAGCCTAATCATCTATTTTTGACTAACAACGCGTTGGTGTAACTGCATTTTATCCCTTCTTTCCAGGCACAATAAAGATCGCATGAATTACTGCATGTCGGTATTGCTGTATGCATTTTTACACCGTACTAATCTCATAATTTAAATCAAAAATACCGGTATATCCGGGGGTAATGAGAGGGTTTGCAACGCTTTATGGATTACCCTCTTTATTTAAGAAAGGAGATGAAATAATGAAAAAAGAAACGCCAATTTGTCACCACTGTGCCAGGCCTGAAGGGGTAAAAAAGCATGGAATTGGTAACACCGGTAATCAGCGTTATTTTTGTCGATTCTGCAAACGAACATTCCAAACGCGCTACATATATCGCGGTAATGAAGAGAATATGGCCATGCAAATTAAGAAGTTGTTATCGCAAGGTCATACCCCTGAGCAAATTAGTTCAGAGACTCAGGTACGCTTACAGACGGTTAACTATTATGCGGAAGAAATGGAGAGTGTCTGTTAGTAATATAGGCTGCTGTTTTAAGCCGGTTTAATCTTAAGCATGCAGAGAACAGCGACCAGACACATCAGCGCCGCAATATAGAAAACAGCATGATACTGCCATATCTCAGCCACCGCTCCTGCCATTGAACCACCAATGATCCAACCCACTCGAATCGTATTAGTAAACAGGGTGGTGGCTGAACCGGCTTGTCTGGGCATAAGATCCTGAAAATAAAGCATGCCGATACTAGCCAGAATGCCAATAAATATCGCATTCAATAGCTGTAGCGCCAGTAATAACCAAACCTGCGTAAATACCATCAAACCGATATAAAAGACTAATCCTGAAATAATAGCTAATGCCATCAGCGGCTGTTTACCAAAGCGTTTCGCATAATAACCGGCAATTAACATGACCGGAATTTCTAACCCGGCAGCGGCACCCATCATAATACCGACCAAATTTTTGGATAACTGCAACTCCTGAATTAAGTACAACGGCATATTAATGATGTACATGCCGTTGCAGGTCCACATCAGTGAACAAGCAATAAATAGCAGTAATGTATCGAGACGATTTTGCCTTGGTGACTCAACGGAGGCCGCTTCACTTACTGTTGTCTTCTGCATTGAAGGCAGTGCATACCAAACAACGGCGGCGCAAAGAACAAAGGTGGTCGCCGCCGCGATATACATGGTTTTAAACCCGTAACCTAAAGCTAAGGCAAATGCTAACGGTGGGCCGATAACCCAGGCTAGTGATATTTGAGTGCGCAAAACTGATGTGAACATCACCGCTTCACGACCTGTTTTATCAGCATGCTCTCTGGCTAAGGCAAATAGCTGGGGTGTTGCAGTAGAACCAAAGGTTGAAAGCACAACGCCGATAGTTAACAAAATGAAATAGTTACGATTGAAGGCGTACAGAACGCAACCTGCAGCACCGATCAGGCAGCACTGAATAATAAGGGTTTTTCGATCGCCAGAGCGGTCTGAATAGCTGGCAATCAACTGGCTGATAACAATGCCAATAACTGCGCTGCCGGTATAAAACAGCCCGACCATTAAAGGGCGAGTTTGTACTTCAGTGGTTAAAAATAGACTTAGCGTCGGTGTTTGGAGCGCTGAGGCAATACCGGTCAGAAAAGCGACTAACAAAAAAGCGAGCGCGGTAACATCGGCCATCTTCTTCAGTGAGGCAGGGATCATGTGCATATATTGCTAAAAGGCTATGTCAGTAGATAAGGGCGGTTAATCAGAAAATTATATGACGAGTGAACACTATTCACATCTGATTTATGTCCGGCGAGCTGATTTAAATGGATTACAGCTTGTGCTGAGGTTCTGAATAAAACAATCCCGCCGTTAATGAACATGGCGGGATTGTCTATTTAGAATGGGCTATTTCAGTGCAAATCAGGGTGTTACAGGGGCCCGCTGAGAGGACTGCTGTTGCTGAAGTTGCTCCGGCGTATATTCCGGAACCATAATATGTGACGCGATAATAACCACCAATAGGCCAACTATCATCGGTACAGATGTACGTTTCACAATTTCAAACGGCGATATTTTTGCCATGCCCGATGTGGCAACAATGACCCCGGAGACAGGTGACATGGAACGGCCTAAGTTAGATGCCTGTAACATTGGAATCACCAGGTAAGTCGGGTTAATGCCCATTTGATCGGCCAGCTTGGGAATAAATTCAACGAAGGCATAGAACGGCGCATTACCAGAACCGGTAGCAATCGCTGCCAGCATGGTTATTACAACCAGAACCAACATCATCACAATGGTTCCACCGCCGGAGGTTTCGGCTAAATGGATCAATCCGGTAATAAAACCGACGGTGTTCAGACCTTGAGCAAAAATGCCCGCTGCGACTAGCAGCATAACAACGGTGAAGAAAGCCTCTCCCATCGCTTTGTAGGCTGAATCTAAACCGTCAAAAACCTGTTTGGCCTTAAAGGAGCGGAGGAATTCAATCACCGCTGTCACCACCATACAGATAATGATGATAGTGATGATGTTTAGACTCGGGATAACTTTCTGAACGCCTTCTGCATCAGTTAACGGCAGGGGGATTTTGCCGGAAAAAATAAGTACGCCGATAATAGGCAGAAACGGCAGAATGGCATAGAACACCGGAACGCGCGTGACAATATGAGAAACGTCCAGCTTTTCACTGACGACTTGCTCTTTTTTATCCAAATAACGCTGCCAGAAGAAATGCGCCACGGCGATAGCTAAAATGGCAATAATTGAGATAGGCAAGGTTGTGTGGAATGCAAATTCAATCAGCTTCGGGCCGCCCATATTGGAGGCTTCTGCAGCAACAATAACGTCACCGGAGGTGGGTGACAAAATAATTGCGGCAGGCGATGCGCAAATGGCGGTTGCGGCACCCCGACTAATACCCACATTTACCATCACCGGAAACAGCGTTGCCATTAACAGTACGCCTAAGCCGGTTGCTGATGAAACCGCTAATGACATCAGACAGGCCACGAAATAGGCAGCAATCATCAGAACGTAGGGGGAGTTGATATATTTAAGCGGGTGAGAGGCCAGCTTAACCACCATATCATTAGCGCCAATATGAGACATATAAGCGGCAAAACCGCATAAAATCATGATCATCATACCGAGATCGGCTGCGCGGTTACTGAGCAATCCTTTTATATACTCAAATACGTCAAGCAGTAAAAAACCGGTTGAGTCTTTAGGTGCGATAATAGGGCGACCAAGGCTGATACTGATCAGCAGCAGGGCAATACCGCCTATCATCAGAACGCCGGTGGCTGAATAGCCTTTCATAATGTAATAGCCAACGGCCACCGCGACAATTGCACCGATCAATAAATTGACGGTATAAGGAACTTCCACCATATCTGACTATCTCCACAATAGGGCTGCTCAAAAAAATTGTGAGCACAATAAACTCATCAAGAGTAAAAAAACGATGTGCACTATACATTTTTAGTAAAAATGTTTCATTTAATGATTTTTGTTAGCTAATTAGTCTGTGTTTTTCTGTCACATTAGAGATGCGAGTCTACTTTGACGATTAAGCAAAAAATAAAGGTGAATCTTTTTGTACTTAATCCAGCGTTATTCACTTTTTGCATCGCCAAGACTCAGTAGGCGATCTTTACCAATAGCGATTAAGGTGTGATAAAGGTAGTTATAATCTGAGCCGGATTCATTTTTAGCTATTGCTATGGCAAAACAGCAGCTGGGGTATGATGGTGATTGAATACAATATTGTTCAGTAGTCTGGTTACGGCGCTATTTCATCGCATATGTTATGGCATCATGTGTTAAAAATAGTTGATACATCTATACCAAGGAATACTTTATGAAACAGTTAATTAAAGATGTTACCACCAGTGATGAATGGCCAATGCTTGAGGGCGAGTGTTTCTTCTCACTGTTTGACCGTTATATTGAGTTTTATACTGATGATTACGCAGACCTTGCTTACGCCACTCGCTGTATTGAATATCTGAATAATCTGGATGACGCAGTTATTGATGAGCTTTGTCGGGCCAGTATCCGTTACCACAATGCATCCGAACCCGTTGAATTTAGCAACCCTAGAGATGTACTGACGCTGATAACGCCGTGTTCGTTGATGGTGCCAAACCCGGAAAATGGTGATGAACCGGTAATTCATTTAGAACTGAATTGCAGTTGGGAAGTTGAACACGGTATGGAATGGCTTATCCGTGGCGATGAGGTGCTGTATGTCGGTCATTTTACCAGCGTTGACTGTTGGGGTAATTATCAGGTTAAAGATCGATGGAATTATGCTTAATGATTAAAAGGATAAGAGATGAAAGCGGGTTACACCAATGATATTGCCAGCTTGGTTACGCACAACTTGGATCAGATAGATCCTGATTTAACCGTTGAAGTTAATCTGGCCGATCTGGTTTACGTTTATCAGACGCTGAATGAATATATGCGTTTTTTCCACCAACCGGAGCATTATCCGCATATTCAGAGCGTTGAACGTTTTTTGGGCAGCATTAAGCAACCCGCTGGATTTAGCGTGCTGAGTACCGCTTTGTATCAAAAAATGGCACCGATGATGCCGGAAAAAATTAACCACATGTTTGATGATTCGGTATTTGATAGCGAAGAATACCCTTGGTATTACTTGCCTGAAGAGCATCAAAAATAGTCGTGAGTTAGCGCAATTTATTGAGAGAGATAAGCCATATTTGAGCGCGGCCGGTTAATCAGTTTCACGGGAAGATAAGGTTTAGTATGTATATTTTATATCGCAAAGTTTCTGATTATGATGGCCCCAGCCTGTTTTTAGGGCTATTTGACGCTCAAGACCAGGCTGAGCGACAGCGGTTACAATATCGTTTAGTGTTAGAAAAGCAGGATCCGTGGCAGAGCCAAAGTTATCGTGAGGTTGACCTTGGTAATGACTTAATCATTATGCCGATTGAAGGTGAGTGCGCCGATCGGCAAAAGGTCTATTTGATCTCTTGTTATTCTGAAGGTTTCGGCCAGATTATCCGAGAGTTTCAGCGGGTTTGTGGTGATAGGGCTCAGGCTGAAGCAATAGCCAAAAAGCTTGAGGATGACGATGAGTCATCGTTTCCTAACTGGGCGTTGATTGATGAAGTGATGGTTAATCAGTTTGTGGTGCCGGATTATAATAAGTGGCGGGATGGTAGTTATGACGGCGAGTAAATTGAGATGCTGACATTTCCATTTTCACGTGAAAAACATTGCCGAGACGTACTGACGAATTATCTTGGTTTTATTTATCAGGGGTATGACAGCGTCGTCCAGTGGCTGGAATATGCCGAAAAGCTTCCGCTGGATAATCATATTTGGCCCAGAGAGATGGATATTCCTTCAGTTGGGCAAGTTCGAATGGTTTTGGTCGAAAAACCATTTAATCAACAGCTTAATGGCGAATTCTGGACTTTGTTTCAGCCGGGATATTCCTGTCTTAACGGTTGGGAAGATTATCCACAGGAAATAATTTCATCTGCTTTTATTCACTGTCAGTTTGTTTCATCCATCAGCGTGGCAGAACGCTGTGCGTGGATAGAAGTCAAAGTGATGGATGTTATTCCCTTAGCTAAGGTTGAACAAGCTATAGCGCCGGAGCATGAGGTAGGGTGTTTTTTAGATAAACTGTATTGTTTTGATGATAGTCATATTATTCAATATCAAGATTGGCTCTACTATTATGGCAACGATCAAAGCAATTTGGGCAATTGGCTGTTGATTCAACTAATTAGTCATCAGGCTCATTTGATCGCTTTCGGTGAATGGGATTTTGATCGGAGGACTGCTTATATCGGCAACCTGATTTTATCTCCGTTAACCTGTGACACATTACTCAGCCGGTGTAATCGCACGGACCTTATAGGACTAACAACCTAGCCATAAACCTTCATCATTCGCTCAATCCTTTGTATAAGGCCTTGTCTGATATGTTCTGGCTCTAAACATTCACAGCGTTCGCCAAAGCTCATTAACATCTGATAGCCCGGTTCATCGTCAACAAACTCTAATTCAACCAGCAGCCTATGTTCGTCATAAGAGGTGATATTCTCCTCACTGCAACGTTCGGCAATTTGTTCTCTGAGAGAATTATCAATTAACAGCTTTATGGTGATTATTCTCGATGCTATCCAACAAGAATCATCCATCAGTTTTGAGTTAAACGGGCGCGGGGTAAAGGTGTTATTCAGCACTTCAAGTGCAGAGATTCGATATAGCTTAAAAATACGAAAATCCTGCCGCTTGGTGCAGTAACCCTGTATATACCAGTGACCTTCTTTTAACACTAACTGGTAGGGTTCTATAGTGCGAACGGTTCTTTTTCCGTTACTGTCTGAGTAATTAAAAGACAGGCAGTTGCTGGCGTTGAGCGCTGATTTTATCTTCTCAAGATTAGGGGATAGGTTCTTATTACCGGCCCAACTGGTCAGGTCGATAAATATCTGGTTGGATTTAAGATCGATATCCTTACGCTGTTTATCGGGAATAAGGCCTTTAACTTTGGCTAAGGTGCCGACAATTTCATTCGGTAACAGGGTGGAAGACAAGCTACCGAGGCCAATAAGCAGCGTGGCTATATCGTCGGGATTAAACAGCTTTTTATCCACTTTATATTGGCTCATGATACTGATGCCGCCGTGTATACCGGGGTACGCAGTTATCGGAATTCCAGCCCGGCTAAGGGTTTCTACATCGCGATAAATAGTGCGAGGGGTCACTTCAAACATTTCAGCCAGCCTGGTTGCGCTGACTTTATCATGCTCAAGTAAAACCATAATCAGCGATATCAATCGATCAATTTTCACTCGCCGTTAACCCTTATTTTTAAGTTGAAACTAAACCCTGACATACAGCTGTCAAGGTTAGCATGTAATACTCGGTTCAAGTCAACCAAACAGGAGAGTGATGATGGAATTTTTAGCCGATTTTAACCGTATTATGGAAAAGCAAAGCGAGATAGCGCTGGCCAGCTGTGTAGATAACCAACCTAACGTTCGGATTGTTAATTTTGTTTATCACCCTGACAACAAAGGCGTCGTGTACTTTGCCACCTTTAGGGGCAATCCTAAAACCAAAGAGTTTGCGCTTAATCCTCAAGCGGCATTGAGCACCGTTCCGCTGGGAACTAATGAACACGTGCGGATTCAGCAATCAACGGTCAGGATTAGTGAGTTAACCGTTTATGATCTGAAAGACGCTTTTGTGGCTAAAGTTCCTGATTACGCCTCGATTATTGAACAGGCGGGTAATGAACTGGATCTGTATGAGATTCACTTTAAGCAGGCTACGGTGACCATTGATTATACGCGTTCAGGCAGCGTGAGTTTTTAACTTACCGGACGTGTGGCTGAAACGTTAGTAACAGTTTGATAATCTGCGCGTTAACCAAAGGGACTTTATCTATAGAATTCCGAGATATTAGCTGATTTGTTCAAACATCGCGGCTGATTCCGGTTAACGCGTTATTCTTTTATTTGGCATCAGATTGCGGTTTGAATGTGACGGTAGTTCAGTTAAGGTAAGCCAACGTTTTTTTTCGTATTGGTTACATGGAGCTTACCTTTGTCTTCTTCTCGAATTCGATTCTACGGTGGCGCAGGAATGGTGTTAATTCCGGCCATCGTTTTTCTTATTGTCGCGGTTTATCTGTTTATTTTTCAGAAAGCTTTCGATATGACCGGATTAGCCATGGGTGGCTTTTTAGGCGTAGTAGCGGGATCGTTCTTAGCTAAAAACTCGGTAGATTACTGGAACGGTGCCATTTCAGGCATTGCTACGCCGCTAACCGGCGTTCTGGTGTGTATTTTAGTATTAGCTGGTATTTTCTCTACCATGATGAAAACCGGCGGCGTTGCTGATGGTTTTGTCTGGCTGGGCGCAGAAACCGGTATTACCGGTGCACTGTTCTGTACTTTTACCTTTATTGCTACCGCGATTATTGCCACCGCCACCGGTACGTCGATCGGTACCATTTTTGCTGCCGTTCCGGTATTTTTTGCCGCCGGCGTTCAGCTTGGCGGCGATCCGGCCATGCTGGCCGGCGCTATTTTAAGCGGGGCAATTTTTGGTGACAACCTAGCGCCGGTTTCGGATGTAACGGTCATCTCCGCCAGTACCCAAACCTATATTCAAGATGGGGAAACGGCAGAGGTGGGCGGCGTAGTCGTTTCCCGTTCACCTTATGCGTTACTGGCCGCGGCGCTGACTATTCCTTTCTATATGCTGTTTGGTGGCGGTGGCGATATTAATATGGCACTGGCCGACAGTGCTTCGCCGACCGGTCTGGTGATGTTACTGCCAGTGATCATTCTGGTAGGTATCGCTATTTATACCAAGAATATATTTCTGGCGCTGATTGGTGGAATTATTTCCGGCATTTTGATCGGGCTGGCAAGCGGGCGTTTAGTTTTAGATCAAGTGCTATCTGTGCAGGACGGTCATTTACAGGGCATTCTTTATGGCGGTATCAATGATATGGCCGGAACCATCATGCTGTGTCTGTCTCTGTTTGCCGTCATTGGCATTCTGGATAAGAGCGGCGCGATGGAAGCCATGACCACCAAGCTGTTACAAGGTGATAAGCCGTTAACTCCGCGCAAAGCTGAGGCCCTATTAGCCGCAGGTGCTTTTGTGTGTTCCACCGTGTTTGCCGGCGTAACCAGCGCTGCGCTTATCCTGTTCGGGCCGATTGGCGATAAAGTGGGTAAAAGCGCTCAGCTTCATCCGTTCCGTCGTTCGCATATTATGAGTGCAATGGCCAACAGTATCCCGGTGATTCTTCCTTTCAGCGCCTTTGTGTTTGTGGTGATGATTGCGGTAAAAAATCAAGCGTCCGGTGATGTAATTACGCCATTTACCCTATTTTTCAGTGCCGTCTATCCTTGGGCGCTGTTTGTGGTGTTCAGCGGCAGTATTATTACCGGATGGGGACGCCGTTTTGAAGGTCGCAGCCGCGTTCCTGAGAAAACCCTGCAAAATATTGAGATACCAGAACAGGATAATGCCTGATGAATGATAGCTTTGAACTGTACGATTTACGCGTTGAAGTGGTGCCCGGTGATAAACCCTATGTGTGTTCTCATCATACCGGGCAGGGCTTTGACGTTGAGGGCGAGAATTTGATTTTTCCTGAAGGCGGGCGCTTCTCGCTTTATTCTTTGTCGGCATTATTACCCTTGTTACCGGCTAAACAGCGTATGACTCACGCTAATGACTGGATGACCACCGACGGATTAATCGCCTGTCCGGATCCTTACTGCGGTGCGCTGTTTAAAATCACCCGGACCGGAATCCGCACCTTTAAACACAGCGATTGTACTGTAGTACCGCTTAATCCGGCGGCAAAATAAACACAGATAAAATAGAGAATAAAAGAACCAACAGGAATCAAGACAATGACTGATAAACAAATTGCACTGACACCCGATTATAGCGCCTGCCGGATTATTAACGGCGGATGGCAGCTTTCTGAAGGACATAAACTACAGGGTACGCTGGATTTTGACCCGGTGCTTAAGGCATTCCATCAGCTGGCCGATCGTGGATTTAATACCTTTGACTGCGCAGATATTTACACCGGGGTTGAAGACCTGATTGGTAAATTTATTGCTGAGCGCCGTAAAAATAGCGGTAAAGATGACGTTAAGGTTCATACCAAGTTTGTCCCTGACTTATCGATGTTAGACCAGGTGGATTATGACTACGTTGAGCGCATCATTATCCGCAGTTTAAAGCGCTTGAATAAGGAGCGTTTGGATCTGGTTCAGTTTCACTGGTGGGATTACGCCATTCCCGGCTGTATCGATATTGCCGGTCATTTGGTTCGCCTACAGGAGAAAGGGCTGATCGATAACTTAGGCACCACTAACTTCGATACTGAACACCTACAGCAGTTAGTTGATGCAGGATACCCGTTAGTCAGCAACCAGACCCAGTATTCAGTGCTGGATCGTCGCCCTGAGCGGGCAATGGTCGACTTCTGCCTGCGTAATAATGTGAAACTTTTATGCTACGGCTCTTTGGCCGGTGGCTTCCTGTCAGAGTCATGGCTGGGCAAAGCGGCACCGGAAAAGCTGGATAACCGCTCACTGGTTAAATATCGGTTGGTCATTGATGATTCCGTTGGTTGGGATGGCTACCAGCAGCTACTGATGTTGATGAAGCAGATTGGTGAGCAGCGCGGTTGCTCGCTGTCTAACGTCGCAGTTCATTATGTATTGAACAAACAGGCGGTGGCTTCGGCGATTGTTGGTACCCGCAGTGAGCGTCATATTCAGTCTAATGAGAAGGTGTTCTCTACCCAGTTATTGGCTGAAGATATTCAGCGGATTGATGATTTCCTTAATCAGCACGCTATTCCTGCGGGCGAACCGTTCGGGCTGGAGCGAGAAGAGGGCAATAAGCATCGTAATATTATGAAAATGAACCTGAACGATGAGTAGAGCTCCCTTTATGAGCCAAGGCAAACTTGAATTGCACAGCAGCGTGGACGACGATGGTTTCGTCGCGCTGGTCTGTCCAGACACATATTCCGGCTACATTAGTGACGATTGGACACTTGAACAGATACTTGCTCGATTCACCGAGCAGATGAACGCAGGTGCACTCTTTACTGCCTATCCAGGCCCGAATCTAGCTAACGCATCCCTTCGTATTTCTGATACCCCTTCAAAGGTTGCCGCGCAGCGAGAGGCGTCAGGGCTAGTTCGAGTTGGCTCGGGGGGGCTTTGGCTGACTGACTACACTCAGTTGACCATGGCAGCCCAGTTTAGTGATGAAGCGCCGCAAGTTGACCGTCACGTCCGATTGCCCGCCCTCCCAGGGATATATCGAGTAACGCTGCGACAATTCGCATCCTCATACGACGATGAACTCAAGCTGGTCGTGGAATTAATTATTGAACCCATGGAGATCGGTCAGAGCTACCCCAAACTCGAGGCCGTTCCTTGGTTCGAATAGACACGGTCTAATCAGCGCGAAACATATTGTTTCACGCTGATTGTCGGATAAATTTTTAATGTGAACTATAAACCGTACGCTTATCCTGCGCATCAAAGGTCATCACTGAATAGGCCTCTTTCTCATCACCTTGCTCCATGCCCGGGCTACCGACAGGCATTCCCGGCGTGCTTAGCCCGATAATATTCGGGCGTTCTTTTAACAGGCGCTTAATATCATCAGCCGGAACGTGGCCTTCAATGACATAGCCATCAACCAGTGCCGTATGGCAGGACATATATTCCATTGGAATTTTATGGTCCTGCTTGATTTTATAGAACTCGCGGTCGTTGTTGATCATCACGGTATCAACGGTAAAACCGCTGTCTTCCATTTTTTTCGCCCATTGAGAACAGCAGCCGCAGGTCGGGGATTTATACATAGTAATAGTTGTTGCCAACGCAGAGGTTGAAGTGAATAACAGCACCAGTGCGAATAAATTAAATTTCATCGTTATCTCCAAATAGTAAACACATTAATAACGCCAAACGGCGGCGTTTAAACAAAGTGAAGTACCCGGATCTACTCTCGGAAACGGCAAAAACGAATTTCAGCCGCAATTTCCTGTATTGGCGGTGTAAGACAATGAAACGATGAGTTTTTAGCCAGCTCAACCCCATAGGCCAGTGGTAGTGAGGTTTCGGGAATAAGTGCGACAAACGCATGGTTGCCGGTATCCGCCTGAGTTGCTTCGGGTAAGCAGTGCTTTTCACACAGCGGACCGGGTATTTCAGCACTAAGGTTAATTGAGGCGGGTTGTATATGTTGAGTGTGTAAAGCCTGGGCTGGGGCACTTGGGTCAGCCATTCGGCAATCGTGGCTGGCAACGGCAAATTGAGCATTCAGCAGCAACCAACAGATCGCCAGTATCCATACGCCGGTATGTTTACTTAAACGATGTATCAACCGGAGTAGTGAATGATTTTTAACCATATTACCGTTGATGTTATAAGGATATGGCCTGAAGGATACAATGGTTCAACAGGTATAATCTAGGCTTATTTTTTCACTAATTATAAAGAGTTATAAATATTCTGATGACTGATAATCAGTCTCGGACGCTAAGCTATTGTTTGAACAGTAACATCGGTTATTTTTCTTGGTGGTTGTCTCAAGATATCATTTATTTTTACATTTTATCATATAAGCAACCCTTTAATTTAAAAAATATATTTCCAATCATCGTGCTATTTCGTTTTTCGGATAACAGGAATAATTGAAATTAGATTATCTTGTTTAATATTCGATGCTGATAAAAAACGTTTACTTTTTAAGTGATATTTCAGATGGCATTGTCTGTATATAAGCATGGAAGATACCGTTAATCAGGCGAGAACTAAAAATATCGCCGAATTAAAAACCGGCGTAGAAGGGCAAATCAATAAAAATCTCAACGTTTGGGGTCAAAGTGATGTTCTGATAACCTCAGCTTCACTCAGTTAATCATGCGGCTCCTTTAAGGAGTCGTATTTAATAGATAATGGCTAATACAATTAACTTAAACGAGTAGTTCCTCAACTAACGCCTTACCTGCCAACAGATCAACCCAAGGCTGGGGTATCGCATCATAACCGTAATATAATCCGGCTATTCCACCCGCGATGGCGGCAGTCGTATCGGTGTCGTCGCCCAGCAAAATTGAGTTAATGATAGCGTCACGATAGTTATCCGTATTCAATAATACGTCCCGTACGCTTCTTAATGAGTCGATAACATAACCTCCGCCTTTACCGGTTAACGCGTAATCTAACGGTCGAACACGTTCTTCCAACTGATAGAGGAAATCGTCCCGCGACTGATAGTGTTCAGTCAGGGTATTAACTGCGTGTTCATAGGCGTGCTTTATCGATAGTCCATTGATAATACTGCTAACCCATAGGCTATAAAGAGCACAGCAAATTTGAGGAACTGCATCACCGTGAGTAATTAATGACTGTTGATGAGAATAGTCGATCAACTGTTGGTTTGAATATTCCGAATGCAGGCCAACGGGCAGTACCCTCATTAATGAACCATTTCCTCGACCATTTTCGACAACCAGCCCTGAGGTATAGGGATTTTTACTGAGTTTATATTCATGCAGTGAACGGGAGGTTTGTATTCCAACGTCGAAAACACGATGGTTAATGGCCATATAGCCCCGATCGTACCAAGCAACAAAGCGATCGGCGATATCATAAATATCGAATTTTCCACAGGCCTTTAAGCTGGCAAACAGACAGAGCATCTGTGCGCCGTCATCAGACCATGTACCCGGAAGTTCTCCCGCATGAGAACGCTGAAAGTTTTTCGGCGGCACCATATCAATAGTGTCGAGCTTAGCTAATGTTTTAGCATCATTAAACTCATAGGGAACACCAACGGCATCTCCGATTAACAGTCCGTAAAGTGCGCTTTTGATTTGATATTGGCTAGTGCCTATCGATCTATTTTCCACAGTAACGTTCCTTGTTCAATAAGTGACAAGATAAACATATCAGGAAGTGAATAGGTCATAAAGTCTGAATTTAAAGCTTTGTCGCCGAGCTTAACGAAAAGAAGATAGTAATTATGCTAATAATTAGTGTGATTATTTAATCAAATAAAGATAAGTTGATAATGAAATAAATTTCATTAATGTTTGTTTATATTATTCGCTTCAATCCATTGTTACCAAAGGAAATGATAAAACACCCTTTAATTGATTTTGTTTCATATGGAATCAAATTATTAAAAATTGTTTTAACAACGCAATAAAAATATTATAGTAAATATAGAAACAACCTTTTTAATTTTCGGTTTTCATCTATAGGGAGATAATTCAATGAGTTATGGAAAACACTCTGTTAGGGTGAATCATGTCACTTTATCAATATTACTTTCTTTAAGCTGCATCAGTTCAACGGCCATTGCCGGTGAGTGGAATGGTTCCGCCTCTGACGACTGGTTTGAAGCCAGTAACTGGTTACCCGCAGCGACACCCGATCCAAGTACTGCTGCGACGATTAATAACGGCAGCGTAAGCCTCAAAAATAATCACTCAACCATTACTCAGCTCAAAATGGCTCCGGGTAATGGTCATAATGCACAGCTCACGCTTTCAGATGGTGGCCAACTCACGGTGACCGGTACACGGCTTATGACGCTGGGTGGCGACAGTGCGACGAATGGTTCCGGCAAACTGTTTGTCACAGGTGAAGATGCCAAGTTCACACTGACCAGTGCTTCGCTGTATGTCGGCCAGTATGGTCAGGGGGAGCTTCAGGTTAGTGGCGGCGGTAAAGTTTATCTTGAAGGCGCTAGCCGTGGAATGGTGCTGGCCGACCATAAAACATCAACCGGTATTGTCGGCGTTGACGGGCAGGGATCGCTGATCGATATTCAAGGTAATCTGACGGTTGGCGGTGATGGTAACGGATATTTAAATATCACCAACGGTGGCACGGTTAATACACATTCGGTTTATAACGGATATAGCCTACTGATTGGCGGGTTTAATGGCGATAATACCGTCGGAGGATATGTATTGGTCGATGGTGCGGGGTCATCACTGAACGTCGGCGGCGATATGTATATTGGTAATAGCTCATCGGGCATATTAACCATTTCGGATGGCGCAAAGGTTAACGTACTTGGCTCGGCCAATAGTTATCTGGCAGACAGTAAAAATGATGTAGAAAATTCCGTATTAGTCACCGGGCAGGAATCAGCATGGAATGCCGGTAATATCCTATTTATCGGCCGTGACAATAGCAGCGGAACGCTGACGGTAAACAACGGTGGTGAAGTCACCGTCAGCCAAGGGATCGGCGTAGGCTATGGTGATTATTCGGCCAGTGCACCGAGCGACGGAATTAATGTGATTAATATCGGTGGAGCAAAAGGCAGCGCCGCCCAGGCGGCCGGCTATCTTAATACGCCTTATCTTCAGTTATTCACTGCCGATAAAAGTATCCTAAATCTCAATCATACCGATAATTCCGGCTCCTATTTGCTGGGGGCTGATATTGACGGTAGCGGAACGATTAATCAACTGGCGGGCACCACTATTTTGACCGGTGACAGCGCCGGATTCAGCGGAAAAACCGAAGTATCCGGTGGGCGACTGATCGTTAATGGTGAGCTGGGCGGGCAGGTGAATATTGGTGAGTTCGGGACCTTAGGCGGTGGCGGCGTTATTTATGGTAACGTGGAAAATGCCGGGCTGTTGGCTCCGGGGATTGTGCAACCGCAGACTTTTGCCAATGGTACATCATCCGGCTTTACCACACTCACTATCAACGGTAATTATAACGGTAACGGTGGTACGCTTTTACTTAACGGCCAGCTATCCGGTGACAGCTCGCCAACGGATAAATTGATCGTTAACGGTAATACGTCAGGGCTGACTAAGCTGATGGTCAATAATATATCCGGTGCCGGAAATGAAACCCAAGAGGGAATTCAGGTTGTTCAGGTCAATGGTCTATCTGACGGAAGCTTTGTTCTTGAAGGAAGAGCGGTGGCGGGAGCTTATGAATACTTCCTCCATTCCGGTTCAAAATCTGTCTATGACGATGGTCACTGGTATCTTCGCTCCGAGCTAAATGACCAACCGGGTGGTGGCGGTGAAAAGCCTGAGCCGGGCGTGATTATTCGTCCTGAACCGGGCGCTTATATTGGTAACCTGGCCGCAGCGAATGCTATGTTTATGCATTCATTGCACGATCGGTTGGGCGAACCTCGTTATACCGAGTCGCTAAAAGACCAAACCTCGACGCCAACGTCAATGTGGTTACGAATTGCCGGTAGCCGTGCCGAGAGCCAAAGTGGTCAGGGGCAGATAAACATCAAAACTAACAGCGCCATTGTTCAGTTAGGCGGCGATGTTGCTCAGTGGACCAATAATCAGACCGATCGCCTGCATCTGGGGTTGATGGCGGGTTACGGTAAAGCGGATACGTCATCCGGTTCGACGCTAATTTCATCCTCAGCAAAAGGCACCACTGATGGCTATAGCGTTGGCGCTTATGCTACCTGGTATCAGAATGATACCGATCGTACCGGGCTGTATGTTGATTCATGGCTGCAATACGGTTGGTTTAATAATGAAGTGAAGGGCGATAGTCTCAGAAATGAGCGCTACGATTCAGACGGTATTAGTGCATCAATTGAAACGGGTTATACGCTTAAACTTTGGCAAACCAGCGATAAGGCGCTGTTTGTTGAACCTCAGGCACAGGTTACGTGGTTGGGTGTAACAATGGACGACCATCTCGAGTCCGGCGGTACTAACGTTTCTCAGGCAGATAGCGGGTATCTACAAACTCGACTGGGCGGACGACTCTTCCTGAATGGCTATAGCGATCTTGATAAAGGCCGCCAGCGTACATTCCAGCCTTTCGCTGAGCTTAACTGGATCCATAATACCAAGGACAACAAGATCAATTTTGACCATCCTGTTACTTCAGCGATTAATCTGAAGCAAGAAGGTATCCGTGATATTGCGGAGCTTAAGTTGGGGGTTGAAGGGCAAATTAATCAAAATCTCACTACCTGGTTCCATATCGGTCAGCAGTTAGGTAGCCAAGATTACAAACGCACTGAAGGACTGGTTGGTATTAAGTATAGTTTCTGATGGTTATCCACTACTGGAACCGATAGGGCGTATCGCATAAGAGTGCGGTACGCTTTTTTATGCGCGCTATAAAACTCGGGTCTGGACAGAGCGTGACTTTCTTCACATTTCCAATAAATTCTGCCAACAAATATTTAGTTACTTAATCAACTAATGTGTTGTTAATTGGTGTTTTTAATTTCATTTTATACTTGAATAAAATAAATAGTTTGTTTGTTCAGACTAGCGGTTATTTTTTATCACTATGTAATATAAGGTTAATTAATAGACGGAACCTACGGTTTTAATCAGATTTTATCTGAGTGATTTATATTTAACTCTAAGGAATTCAACGTCATCCTGATAGTTTTATCCTATTCAAATAACCTCAGAGATCTGCTGCTTACTCCGGTTTATTGTTGTGAAAAATATTGGCTAATATTATTTAACTGGCATTAAGTAACGTATTCAACGGGTACAACTTGGCGTCAGACGACGGCTTAGCGGCTAAAAAGCATTCGCATAATGTATGATTTGTATACACGTAATGTCGTGATAGGCTGTCTTTAACCGTAACAACAAGAGGAGATAGCATTGTGTTTCCAGAATATCGAAATTTAATCACTCAGTTAAAGGTAGATAATCCACGGTTCTGCACATTGTTTCAACGGCATAATCAGTTAGATCATGAGGTGAGACGGGCTGAACAGAAACCCGGCGCGCTGTATGACAACGACATTATGCAGATGAAAAAAGAAAAACTGCGGTTGAAAGATGAGTTATACAAAATACTGAAAGCGTGCGAAGCACAAGGATTGTCATAGTCACCATTAACAGTATTGATAAGGAATAGATAGAGAATGGTCAAAGTGAACATGATTTCTCACTTTGACCATGATGATCGGAACGCGGATCGATAATTGTAATGACCCGTTCCGCCTTAAAATCGCCAGGAGGTCAAAGTGGCAACTGCGTTACTGTTAATTGATGTACAAAATGCAATTCTGAGTAATTTTGAAACCGGAGAAAAACAGCAGCAACTCGACCAAGCTTTTAACTTTACCCTTGATCAGCTTAGTTTATTGAAAGCTAAGGCTACTGCCGCGGAGGTACCGGTGTTTATCGTGCAACACGATGGCAAGGTCGGCCATCGGTTAGAAAAAGGAACTTCCGGGTGGGAGATTCATCCTAAAATCGCAGCGGTAAAAGGCGATATCTTGATCGCCAAAAAGACCAATGATTCATTTTTTGAAACGGATCTGGCTAAGCGTCTGAGTCAATTTTCTGTCGATCGTCTGATTGTCGGCGGCTTTATGACGCAATATTGCGTCGATATTGCGGCCAGAAAAGCGGTATTTTTTGGTTACAATGTAACGCTGGTGGCTGATGGTCACTTAACCGCTAACAGCCAGTCGATGACCTTTCAACAGATTGTTGCCCACCACAATAATATCCTGCCGCTGTTTAAGCATCAGGGGCGCGGCATTGAAGTTCGCCCGGCGAAAGACATTCACTTTTAGCACTTCATCATAAGATCGTTATTATCGATCTGACTATCGCCATAAGCCCCGGTATGCGGTCTTATGGCTCACGTTCTTCAACTTTCCCTTAATAATCCTTATCAGGCAACAAGATTAACCGCGCATACCACGTTCAATATCATCTGCAATACTCATAATGCTGGTGAGCGGAATACTATTTTTTTCTAGTTCAACCATCGCATTCATATAGGGAACCATTTGTGAGAATAGAATTTTATATCCTTCACAAAAATAGGATTTCATACCGTCACTATCCTGATCTATTCGATGCTTCGGACACCCGCCATAGCAGATAGGCTTATAGGCACACTTGCGGCAAGATTCTGATAACACCCCTTTTTGTGCTGATAGTTTATGGCTTTCCAATGAGCTTAATTTGTCGTGATAAATATTACCGATCTTATATTCAGGGTAGACAAAGTGATCGCACTCATAGATGTCTCCGTTAGATTCAATAACAAAGTTATTTCGACAAGATTTCTGGAAAACACAGCTGGTATGTCCGTTGCCCATAAACCGACTGACAAAAGATTCAAACTGACGAATAAAAATGGTTCCTACATCATGGTGTACCCATTGTTTAAATACTTCAGCCATAAAATGCCCGTAATCAACAGCCGGCACAGAGAACTCAATCAGCTCAAAGTTTTTTTTCTGATTTAAAAAATCAGAATTGGGTTCAGTGGTTTCCAACAGTTCTATAAACTGAATATGTTTGGATCCGATCGATTTTAAAAATTGATAGACTTCAAGCGGGTGTTTAGCATTGATACGGTTGATTACCGTTAAGGTATTAAACTCAACCTGATGTTTTTTGAGTTGTTCAATACCGGCCATGACTTTGTCAAAAGATCCTTTGCCCGAGCGTGTCACGCGATATTTATCGTGCAATTCTTTAGGCCCGTCAATAGAGATACCAACCAGAAAACCATTTTCTCTCAGAAAGATACACCAGGCATCATCCAGTAAAATACCGTTAGTTTGCAAGGCGTTATGTATTATTTTGTTGCCCTTATAACGGTTTTGATATTGTATAGCTTTCTCAAAGAAATCCAGTCCGGCCATGGTCGGCTCGCCGCCTTGCCAGGTGAAATACACTTCTTGTCCTGCTGCACCTATGTATCTTTCGACGAAGGTTTCTAGGGTTTCGTCAGTCATCCAGCCTTTATGCTTAAAGGTGTTTTCTTTACTGAGATAAAAACAATAATCACACTTAAGGTTACATTGAAAACTGGTCGGTTTAGCGGTGATATGCATAGTATTCCTCGGCGGTATAAAGACAGACGGCAAGAGATAAACTTGCCGTCTGGTTGTTAGCTTATTTCATTCCAAGCGCTTGTTTAATTTTATTAAATTTGTCCTGATTTACTTCACTCACCGGCGGCTTACTGTGGCTAATAAAGTCTTTCATTTCAGCCTGCATTTCTTTAACCACCTCAGGGTGCGTACTTGCTAAATCATTTTTCTGATTTAAGTCATTGAGTTTATACAGGCCTAATTTATTTCCGTCGTAAGTATAGGTTAATGAGTAGTCATTACTGCGGATAGTATAAGAAAACTGGCTAAGATCTTCGGTATTAGGGTTTTTAGGATAATCATTAGATTCGTTACGCACAAACTTGTGGTAACCGTCCCAGAACGGGATGTTTTCTTCATCAAACCAATGAGTATATGCCGTTACCCACGTTAGGTATTTATGAGGATTAGCCTTATTGTTTTCAGTCAGATACGGAAGCAGTGAAACACCGTCTAAATCTTTTGGTGCATCAATTTTAGCCGCATCAAGCGCAGTAGGAAGGAAGTCCATTGCTGAGATCAGCTTATCGTAATTTCCGGTCTGCAATTTGCCTTTCCACCAAATAAACATTGGCGTATGTGTTCCGCCAGGAAACGTTTGGCTCTTATATCCTTTCTGATTACCATTCAACGGCAGTGGGCCGTCTATCACCGCCCCGTTATCGGAGGTGAACATGATAATAGTATTTTCGTATTGACCATTTTTCTTCAGTTGTTCAAGCAGGCGTTTTACCCCTTGGTCTACTGAATAAACAGACGCATAGAAGTTATCTGCAGTTTGGCTACCGGTATTAAAGTGTTTCTGATATTCATCCGGTGCTGGATTATCATTTGGCAGATGAGGTGCACTGTAGGCTAGGTACAACATAAATGGCTCATCTAAAGCTTTTGCTCTGTCAACAACGCCAATAGCCTCATCGGTTAACTGATCGCTGATATAACCTTTAGCTTTGACTCGCTCTTTATTATGGAAAAGAGAAGGGGAATTATAGTAGGCGGTGCCGGCTGCGTGGTAACCCATAAAATAGTTGAATCCACGGTTTTGAGGCTGCCATTCTTCTGCTGAGTAAGTGGTAAAGTTATCGTGATAGTCACGAGTTTGTTCTGCTTCGGGGACCGGTACGTTGCTAATTTTTGACAGGTGCCACTTACCAATTGCCGCAGTGTAATAACCATTGTTTTGGAATAATTCCGGTAAAAAGGTCTCTTCTAATGCGATTCCGTTCTGGGCATCGGTATTGGAGTAAACGCCAAATCTGGCCGGAGAGCGACCAGTCATAATGGCTGCACGAGAAGGGCCTGAAACGCCATGAGCAACATAGCCGTTAGTGAAGCGAACGCCTTCATCCATTAAAGAAAGTAACGTTGGCGTGGATTTTTTTGCGGCTTCAATGGCTTTATCAATACCTATTCTATAAGTATCAACAACTTCTCTATTTTCCATAGACTTAGGTTCAAAAGAACTTTCATCAAATGGAAGCTGACCGTAGCCTAGGTCATCCATCGTCAATACGATGATATTAGGTTTACCTTTGGTGCTGTATTCTTTCGGAGTAAAGTCCGCAAAAGCAACGTTGGTATTTGTTGCTTTGAGTTTGACATCATCCGCATGGGCCGGGACACCCATAAGCCCTGAGGCCAAAATAACGGACACTGACGCGCTGACAATGTTCCTTTTTAAGTTTAATTTCATTATTTAATTCTCTATTGGTTATAGTCCGAATGATATTTTACGACTAGAAATAAGATTTAATGTGATCGCAACTATATAAGTGAGATTAAAATAGTTTCCATTGGTATTAGTTTGTTATTTCTTAATGTGATCGCTTGTTGGTTTTTAATGTTGATTATTTATGATTTCGTGAAATTTATTTACACTAACGGTAGTTATTATTAGATTGATAAGTAGATATTTCTCTTCGAAAATAATTGGCGAAATGTTACGAGCAGTAGATTGAAGATGAATAAAATGAGCTGACGTTAAGAACTAGCATCAGCCTTTAGCGGTAAATTTATCGGCTATTACACACTGCCGGCAATAAATTCGCGCAGCCATTGGTGTGCAGGATCGCGATGGCAGCGTTCGTGCCAAAACATGGCCATCTCATAGCCCGGAATCTCTATCGGTGGTTCTATCGCTTGTAGCTCAGGTTCTCCACGCACCAGGCGAGAAGGCAGCATAGCGACCAGATCGGTGGTAGCCAGTACTGATTTTACAAACAGAAAGTGTGGAACAGACAAGACAACGCATCGACTCAGGCCAATCTTTGACAGTTCACGGTCGGTCACGCCATGAAATCCACCGCCATCGGGGGAAACAATAACCTGTTCCAACTGACAGAATTGTTCTACGGACAACGGAGCCTTTAGTTTAGGATGTCCGACCCGGCCAACCAGAACGTATTTTTCACTAAAGAGTATGCGATGGCGCAGGCCGGGCACAACGCATTCATGGATATGAAAAGCCAGATCGATTTCGCCTTGCTCAGCCTTTTTGGTCAAGAGTGACGGTGTCACTTCAAAAATAGCCAGTCGAGTACCCGGCGCGGCTGAACGCAGCCCGGCTAGTGCCGGTAGCAAAATAGTTGATTCGCCATAGTCAAAGGCGGATATCCGCCAAGTATTTGTTGCACTGGCCGGATCAAACGGACTGGAGGGCGAGATGGCATGCTCCAGCGCCCTCAATGCATCCTGTAACGGCTGGCGAAGCTCTTCGGCTCTGGCCGTGGGGCGCATTCCTCTCGGGCCGGGTAATAGCAGCGGATCGTCAAAAATATCTCTTAGTTTAGCCAGATGAACGCTGACCGACGGTTGTGAAAAATTTAACCGCTGTGCGGTGCGGGTGACATTTTGTTCTGAAAGCAGCGTATCAAGGGTGACCAGTAAATTGAGATCCAATCGTCTGAGATTATTCATAGTAATACCTGGTATGTTAGGAATTCATTTTCAATATACCTGTAAAGAAACTATCTTGCCTGTTCTTGGTCATGATATGGAATAGCAATCTATGAATATTTTACTGGTTTATGCACACCCGGAATCGGCTTCATTGAATGGTTCACTGAAAGACTTTACGGTTAAACACCTTGAAAATGCAGGCCATAGCGTTCAGGTGTCTGATTTATATGCGATGAAATGGAAAACATCCCTTGATGCTGATGACAGTCTCGATTCAATAAACGGTGAATTCTTTGATGCAGTGATGAGCTCAAGGCAGGCTTTTGATCATGGTCGTCAAAGTGAGGATATCGCCATTGAGCAGGAGAAGTTACGCTGGGCTGATACGGTGATATTACAGTTCCCTTTATGGTGGTTCTCGATGCCGGCGATTCTAAAAGGTTGGGTAGACAGGGTTTATGCGAATGGTTTTGCCTACGGCGTAGGTGAACACTCTGATACCCACTGGGGGGATCGCTATGGTGAAGGTAATTTAGCCGGGAAGCGGGCGATGCTCATCGTCACGGCCGGAGGATGGGAATCACACTATAGCGCTCGCGGAATTAATGGCCCGATAGACGATATACTGTTTCCTATTCAACACGGAATCTTATATTACCCCGGTTTTGATGTATTACCGCCGTTTATGGTCTATCGTACCAATAAAGTGGATCAGGCTAAGTTTATCGATATCACGCATGAGCTGGGGCAGCGTCTTGACCATCTGGCTATCACGACACCGATTGGTTTTCGTCAGCAAAACGGCGGGAGCTATGCCATCCCTCAGCTTACGCTACGGGAAGATATTGCGCCGGACCGTTCTGGTTTTGCTATTCATATCGAATAATAGGGACTAACCAACGGATGAAATAACCATCGGCTACCGCTATATAGCGTGGCCGATTTTTTTGCTTATATTCCGAAGCTACCGTTTTTCATTATATTTTCGCAACCGGGGATAAGTATCATGGCAAAGTGCCGCTATAATCCGTTCTAAATCGATTTCAAAGGAAAAAATTCAGACGGAACAATGAATTGTGAAAAAACCGAAAACAGAGCAGGACTATTTAAATCGTATACACAAAGCTTATGGATTAATTGCCCGGAATCTGGATAAGCCTCTGGATATCCACTTTTTGGCTAAAGAATCCGCTTTTTCTTTCTACCACTTTCACCGAATTTATACGGCACTCACCGGTGAAACTGTGGCAGATACTCATCGTCGTTTACGATTAGATCGCGCTGCTGCACAGGTTGCCCGGGGCTCGCTGCCTATAACTTATATCGCGATGGAGGCAGGATATGAAACGCCCCAGTCATTCTCCAAAGCCTTTAAAAAGCAGTTTTCTTTATCACCCGCACAATACCGTAAAGCGAATAAGAGCGCGGGCTATTCTCATCCTTATTTTATCTATCCACCGATACACACGGAGATTATTAACGTGAATATTACCATTGAAACTCGGCAACAAGAGACGGTTTATGGCATCCGTCATAACGGACCTTATATGGAGATTTATAACGCGTTCACCCAACTTTGGGATTGGGTTATCGCCAGTGGATTAGCCTCTCAGGCTCGCTACGGGCTGGGAATTTATTATGATGATCCGCTATGTACTGCACCTGAGAAGTGCCGGTCCGATGCCTGTATTCAGTTCAATCACCCGCTGGCAAATGAACCTACTGATAAAAACGTTCAGGCAATAAAACTGGCAGGCGGCCGCTATGCCAAGTATCGCCATATCGGTCCTTATTCAACACTACATCAGGCCTACCAAACATTTTATGGTCAATGGCTACCGACCAGCGGCTATGAATGTGCCGATCAGCCACCGTTTGAGATCTATGTTAATAATCCTCACGATACGCCTGAGGCCGAATTGATAACCGATATCTATTTACCGATTAAAGATAAATAAAATCTCGAAGTAGCGGATAACACTGGTTGTCTAAACCATCTTGAACCCGCCGAGAAAACTTTATTTCCCGGCGGTTTTTTTTAACTACTGACGACCAAACTGATTTTCTACCGAAATATGAGATATTTTGCTTTTCATAATCCACTTTCTTAGCAGCGGCGAGGTTAAAATCGCCGCTTTTACCATCTTACTGAACAGCTTAATCCGCAGCTTCAGAGTGCGGGTATGGTAGGTTTTATTGGGTGTTGCATCGTTAGCATTAAATATTTTGCTTAGTATCTCAGCGCTATCCAGTGCATAGCTGATACCTTCTAATGAGCTGGCACTGATAAATCCGGCTGCCTCACCAATCAAAAACAAATTATCTTTACCGCAGCGGAAATCACTGAATTTTGACGGGCATAACACCACGCATTTTTCGGTCTTTAGCACCTTATTAAAGGTAAATGCGTAGGGGATGAGCTTCTCTTTTAGCTGTTCAAATCGCTGGTTGGCATTTTTCATTTCAAATGCGCCACCGATAATGAAATAGCCATCTTTAGAAATACTCCATGAATAGCAGTCAGTGACGGCCCGATCGAAAATACAGGAGTAAAAAGGGACCGGATGACAATCTTCAAACCACTGCTGAATAGATAAGTATTTTCGAATCTGATGATCGGGATACAGATTGCGGCGAATCATTGAATTAGCACCGTCGGCACCAACAACAAAGCGGGCAGAAACCTGCTGCTCAATGCCGTTTTCAACAAAGGTAATTTGATATCCGTCATCCTGTTTAATCATTTGCTTACACAGGGTGTCATGGCGTACATCAACGGTCTGTGGAATTAACGTCTTGAGCCACAAATCGAACTGATGGCGATTAATATTGACGTAGGTCCGCTGATAATTACGGATAATTTGGGTTTGCAGATCAAAGGTTTTTACGCTGAATATCTGTGGATTAGCCAGCACTGAGGTTGGCAAATTAAGGTTAAATCTGACAAAAGATCGCTGGGAATCAGTAGCCAACAGACCGCCACAGGGCTTTTGAAAACCTTGCTCGCCGGTTTGCTGCTTTTTATCAAAAGCGATGACTTTAAGGTTAGGGTTGAGGAGTCTGGCTAAGGTGGCTCCGGCCGGACCTAATCCTATAATTGCGATATCGTAATCCATAATTAACCGTTATAAAAAACTCGAAGTATGTATGCGCGCAGAATACTGAGGTTGAGTGAAGTATTTGTGAAGTACACAAGAGTTAACATTTTTTGTGAAACATCCATCGGGTTATAGGGCTACCAATAGAGGCTATAAGCAATAGATGTTGCTTTTAACCTGACAGGAGACTCATTATGAATTTTGCCGAAAAAGTGGTTATTGTGACCGGCGGGGGCAGTGGAATAGGCCTTGAGACAGTCAAAGCATTTGCACAGCATGGGGCTTCGGTCATGATTGCTGATGTTAGCGAACAAGGGCCGGATATTGCGCTATCCCTGCAACAAAAAGGTTATCAGGTCCGATTTGTAAAAACTGACGTAACAAGCTTACAGGATCAGGAAAATATGTTGGCCGAGACGCTTCGTCAGTTCCGACGGTTAGATATTCTTTTTGCCAACGCCGGAATTGCCCGCGATGGGCCGATAGACTCACTAAGCGTGGACAACTGGCAAAAGACGATTGATGTTAATTTAACGGGCGTATTTCTCAGCAACAAAGTGGCAATCAGCCATTGGCTAAACGCCGGGCAGCGTGGCGTTATTGTTAACTGCGGGTCGATTCATAGCTTTGTGGGTAAGCAACATGTTACCGCCTATGCTGCGGCCAAAGGCGGCGTTAAGCTGTTAACTGAAACCCTCGCGGCAGATTACGCAGCAAAAGGCATTAGAGTTAATGCAGTGTGCCCGGGATACATTGATACGCCACTGCTTAGTGCACTAACATCTGAACAGAAAGATGCGCTGATTAAGTTACATCCTCAGGGCCGTTTGGGTCATCCTAACGAAGTGGCTAACGTCGTATTGTTTCTTGCCGGGGATATGGCTACGTTTGTTAATGGTGCTTCAGTGCTGGTTGATGGCGGCTATACGTCGCAATAGTCGTCAGTAGGCCGATCACATTACTCCACAGAGCTGCAGGACGGGTTCTGTGGGCGGGCTTCAGAAAAGGTATTAATGACATTAAGCGGTTTTACTCAAACAGGCTTAGACAATATGTCGGTTAAAGGCGTTGGATATAAGTGAATTCAGTATATATGGTGGCAATAGCCGAACTGTCTGGTCGAATCATTTATATCTAAACCTATATAATGATTTTAACCAACCAATAAATAGAAGTTATTCATATTATATTATTACCACAAAATGATTATTGACCATTCATTCTGTGACTCAGTTATTAGATGACCCCGAGGATGCAAGATAAAATAACGATTCATTTAATGGGAAAGTGAGCAGGTTGTTCCTGCCCATAAAGGAATCAAAATGTCTAGAATGTGGATATTAATTATATCAGGTCTTGCTATTGGTCTTATTGCATTAACGTTAGGAGTTTCCGGTAATCCACCCAATATGGGCGTCTGTGTCGCCTGCTTTATTCGAGATAGTGCAGGAAGTTTGAATCTTCATAGTGCCGCAACGGTACAATATCTACGACCCGAAATATTTGGCTTTGTTATTGGTGCATTCGCTACCGCAATTTTATTCAGAGAATTCAACGCCCGCGCAGGTTCTGCGCCGATAATACGTTTTACATTGGGCTTTTTAATGATGATTGGCTGCTTAGTCTTTCTAGGTTGTCCTTTACGCATGGTATTGCGCATTGGTGCCGGTGACTTAAATGCCATTATTGGATTATTCGGACTTATTATCGGCATTGGTATTGGTAGCCTGTTTATTAAAAAAGGATTCTCACTGCCAAGAAGCTATAAGCAATCATCAATAGAAGGCGTGTTATTCCCCATTATTTGTCTGGTTGCATTGCTGATTTTCCTTTGGGATAGCCAAATATTTACTGCCAGTGAAAAAGGTCCCGGGGCAAGTCATGCTCCAGTTTGGTTATCAATACTTGCCGGTCTGGTCATTGGCTTTATTGTTCAACGGACTCGATTCTGTTTTATTGGTATGGCGAAAAATATATTTCTGTCGCGTAACTATAATATGGCGCTCGGCATATTGGCGTTAACCCTAGTTGTCATTATTGGCAATCTCTATTTAGGCAAATTTAATATCAGCTTTGATAATCAGCCGATTGCCCATACTGACGGACTATGGAATTTTTTATCTATGGTTTTAGTCGGGCTATGTGGGGTGTTTATTACCGGTTGTCCTCTGCGTCAATTGATTAGTGCCGGGCAGGGAAGTTCAGATGCAGCGATTAGCGTGCTGGGTATGTTAGTCGGTGCTGCATTCGCTCATAACTTCTCATTTGCCTCAAGCCCGGCAGGCCCGACTGAGAACGGCAAGCTTATTGTGATTATTGGCATTGTACTGGTGCTGGCAGTCGGTTTTATCTACACCTTGGCAAGCAGAAAATCATTAAGTGATATAACAGATGAATCCCGTTGATTACCAATTTCTTTTTTATACGCCTCTGGGTGTTATTTTATTAAAGAAACAGCTTATGCTGAAAGGCATTGAGTTTTGCGTAATGGATGCCCCCCGGCAGCTATCTGCTGAGTGTGGTATGAGCGTGCGTTTTAGTCTGACCAAAGATGAGGGCTACAGGTCGCTTATTAACCCTCAGGTGAGTGCGGTATATCGGGTGGAATGCGAAAGATATATCTCATTATGGCAAGATAGCCAGTAGTGACGTTGGCTGCAGGGATGCGGCTAATTGAATAACGGGTAGGGGCATTGTGTAACGATAGCCCGCAGGCAATTAAAAAATATCAACGGCAGGTACCATCATGTCAGATAACCAAGAACCGACGACTACGCGCAAAAAAGAGAAAGGCCGGTCGGTAGTATTAACCACCATTTCGGGTTCCGTCACTCAGCCGGCAACGTCGGAATCAACGCCAGAGGGGCAAGATGCGGCTGTTCTGACTATACTTGTAGAGAGCGGCAAATATCGGGGCTCACAAATCAAGCTTATTGGCCTTGATCCTCGAATTCAAATATTGATGAATTATTCGCCCGGGCAGCACATTGCTGCAACAGGTAGTCTGGATGCTAATGGCGACCAGTATCAGCTCACAGTCTATTCAATCCGCCTGGAAGAATAACCATAAATGCAACATTTGCCTTTAACAACCAGCCTATAGTGGTAGGTGTACCTTTTATAAACTTAAGGTGCTAATCAATCAGAGGAAAAATAATGATGAAGAAATTAGCTATGTTGTTTACCGGATTAATCATGGTAAGCGTTCTGACCGGCTGTGCCAGTAATTATGTCATGACCACCAAAAGCGGTGACGTCATTGTTTCACAGGGTAAGCCTGAGCTGGATGAAGATACCGGAATGATGAGTTATACCGATAAAGCTGGCGATCGGCGCCAGATTAACAAAGATGACATTAAAGAGATGATTGCGGAATAAAGAATCATCTGTCAATGCATCTGCTATGAGGCTTCTTGCATCTTAGTCGTCATGATTAAGCAACAAAAAACCCGCGGCTGCGGGTTTTTTATCGACATTATATTAAGACTGAATATAGACCACATGGGTGTGGGTATATTCATACAGGCCGTGTTTTCCATCGGCTCCGCCAACGCCGGATTTACGAACGCCGGCGTGGAAACCCTGCATGGCTTCAAAGTTTTCTCGGTTAATATAGGTTTCACCAAAGTCAATTTCGCGACAGGCTTGCATTGCCTTATTGAGATTTTCAGTATAGATCGACGATGTAAGGCCATATTCGCAATCGTTAGCCAGTGCGATACCTTCATCCAGGCTATCGATAATCTGAATGGGTAATACCGGCCCGAAGATCTCTTTTCGCATAATCTCCATATCCTGAGTACAAGCGGTCAGAACGGTCGGTTGATAGTGATAACCTTGACCTAAATCAGCCACAGCGCCGCCGGTGACTACCGTTGCGCCTTGTTTTATCGCGGTTTGTACGCGCTGTGTTACCTGATTCAAGCCAGCCTGATTAATCAATGGCCCCATTTCAATATCCGGATTAGCAATAGGATCGCCATAGCGGGTTGCAGCCATAGCCTGAGATATTTTATCAATAAATTGATCGGCCACGCTGCGTTCAACATAAACACGCTCTGCACAGTTACAAACCTGTCCGGTATTAATAATTCGTGAATTACGGATAGCATTAACGGCTAAATCGATATTCGCATCGGCTAAAACGATGGCCGGCGCTTTTCCGCCTAATTCCAGATTAAGCTTGGTAAGGTTCGGTGCTGCGGCAGCCATAATGCGAGACCCTGTGCCAACGCTGCCGGTAAAGCTGATCATATCAACTTGAGTACTGGCTGATAACTGCCCGCCGACGCTGCCTGCGCCACCGACAACGTTAAACACACCGGCCGGAAGATCGGTTTCAGCGACCAGTCTGGCGAATTCATAACAGTTATTCGGCGTTTCTTCACTTGGTTTAATCACAATGGTATTACCCGTGATTAATGCCGGTGCCATTTTTCTGGCAATCAGAAAGAAAGGGAAGTTCCAGGGGAGAATTCCGGCGACTACGCCTAATGGTTTACGGAACAGAAAAATATTTTCATTCAGCCGATCGCTGGGGATAATTTCCCCTTCAATTCTACGTGCCCACTCAGCCATATAGTCAAGGTAATCAGCGGTAAAGTTCACTTCAACTTCAGCTAAAGCAGATATTTTACCCTGTTCTAACGTAATGGTCCGAGCTAACAGGTTAACGTTTTCTCTCAGTTTTGCCGCAATCTTATTTAAATATCGGGCGCGGTCAATAGCAGGCTTGCGTGCCCAGCCGGCCTGAGCGCGTCTGGCTGCATTTAGCGCATCATCAACATCTGAGGCAGAGGATGCCGGGCTGTGGGATAACAGAGCCTGGGTTGCAGGATTAAAAACCTCAATATGGTCGGCACTGCTACGAAACTGACCATCGATAAAGTTTTGATAAATTGTAGGACGATTAGACACGCTGAGTTACTCCTTTACTAAGTCCGTTTAATCACTATATGAATTGTTTTAATATCAATTCATATAGTGATTAAACGGATGTAAATCATAAATTTTGGTTTGCTGACCAAAATAGGGTTCGCGATCAGTATAGGGTAGGAGTAAAAGTTAATTGTTATGCAAAAGTTGCTAAAATGAAACTTTGTTTCACATTTGCAACCTTGCTCACATATCGATAACAATGGGTTGGAATTATTAAGCTAACGCTATGATTTGGAATGTTTCTCTTAAAATTGAAGTATGGTAGTTAAAAATAGTATCCGTAGCCCCTTTACTAAGGTATGGGAAATTCTGAACAGGGTACTTAGTAACGTTTAGCCTAGTGATATTTTATCGGATTGTTAAAATAGCTTCAGTACGAATCGGCAGGGCAATGTACTTCAATAGCGATATTTTTTTCCAAGAGGCTTACTTACTGCATTTTAGTTGATTTTTAACATCAATCGATCTTACATAAACATCCGCCATATCATATGGTACTGAGTTTACCGAAACGCTCATTTTATTTATAAGATGATTAGGTGGTTTCGATTGATGACAACATTTTAATGATTAAAGTAAAAGTAAATAATTCAATTGCGTTATAATCACTTCAAAATGGAAGTCTTTAAACCTAATAATTAACGCTATAGAAACACTTTTTTAATAAAATTAAATTTTAAGCTTATTTACTTTTATAATCTGGACGCCATCACAGTCTAATTTAACTTTACATATGTTTATATAAATAGTCATTACACGCATTGGCAATAAAAGCATTGTGTTAAATCTTACCACTGAACTCAAATGAGTTATTTGATCGACTTATTTAAAAATAACGATATAATATTCTATTTATATAAAAAACGTTAAGCCAATAGATCGATTATTTGATCTTGACAAGTTAGTCATCCTTTTGTTTAATCGTGCCATCTTCAGTGTTCATCATCTTCTATCATCCTGATGCCGAATCTGACATTAAAGGTGACAACACATATAATTGTATTTAATTATTATTCAAACACCAATTTATGATGTTATTTTTTACCATTAAAATGTCCTTCCCTATATTTGTCACCTATGGGTAAGTACAATTAATGCATAAAGTTAAAATTAAGTGATGCAAAATTGGAAAATATTACTGCATCACATTCATATGGAAATCAGTAAGGATGCTTTGTTATGAAAAATAATAAACACGCATTTGCGTCACCTAAAAACCCACCATCTAAACAACTACTCTCTTTGCTAATTACTGCAGCTATTGTCGCTAATGCCAATGTGGCAGGGGTACAGGCGGCGACAAATGAGTGGATAGGCGGCATATCTTCTGACTGGAGTAATCAGGATAACTGGAGCCTGAATATCTTACCTAGCAAGGTGAATGGCACTGTTATTAATAACGGTAACGTGGTACTCGATACTTCAGGCAGCAGCATTAATTTGGGAGTGGGAATTGCACCCGGTTCTGAGGCGTCATTAACCGTAGGCCAAGGGAATACGCTGACGTTGGGCACGGCGGTATCGGCTCAAACGACGGACGGGGTTGGTCAGTATATTGGTCATGACGGCAGCGGTAAGTTGGTGATTGAAAATGGCGGTGAGGTTAACTACTCATCGACGCTGACAACTATATTGGGCAATAACGCCGGCTCTAATGGCGAAGTCATTGTCACCGGCGCGGGTTCTACCTGGAGTAATCTTTATGGTGATGTACAACATCCTAGTAATCAGACCGTTATAAAAATAGGTAACGCCGGTTCAGGTCAGCTCTCGGTACTTAATGGCGGCACAGTGGTTACCCCCAGGGGCTTCAGTATTGCAAGTGCGGAAGGGTCATATGGTTCAGTTACGGTCAGCGGTGTCGGTTCCAGTCTGCTATTAGGTACTGACCAACTAAATTCTACCGGCTGGGCCGGGGTTTCTATGCTTTATGGTGAAGGGCATATGACCGTTAGTCACGGCGGCGAGGCGACCATTTATGGCGGAATTATTTTTGGCCGCGGCAATAATGGCGTCGCTCAAACCGTTACCGTTAGCGGAGAAAACTCCGTCCTGACCCACTATGGCAACCTTAATATCTATGGAAACGGTGCCGGAGTCCTTTTGGTTGAAGATGGCGCTAAGTTATATACATCGGCTGCGCCGGGCGGTGGAACGCAATTCCCCGGTCAGGCAATAGTCGGCCACCAGAACGGTGGTGATGCTTTTGCTTACGTTACCGGCCCTGATTCACTCTGGCAAGCCGCGCAGGATATGATTGTAGGTAATCAGGCTAACGGCAACCTGATTATTTCAAATGGCGGAACGGTAGAAAACGTTCTTGGTCGCGTAGGTTTAACTGCTAACTATACCGGCACGATTACCGTGACCGGAATGGATTCCGCCTGGAATAACCGTGGCAATATTACGCTGGGCAATGCGGGTACCGGGATTCTGACCGTTGCCGACAATGGCGTTGTTAATGTTGGTGACAAACTGACTATTGCTAATCTTGCCGGCTCTAAAGGAATACTGAATTTTGGTGCGGCTGAAAATAGCGCTGCAGCCACTACCGGAACGGTGAATGCCAATCAAATTGTTTTCGGCGACGGTGATGGCCGGGTGGTGTTTAACCATACAGAAAATGATTATCAGTTTACTCATTTACTCAGGGGTACCGGCACGGTTGTGGCGCACAATGGCGTGACTATTTTTAATGACCAACAGACCTACGGCGGCTTGACCGAAATTCATGATGGCGGCACTTTACGGGCCGGTGAAAATAATGCATTCAGCACTAATTCAATCTATGACATTGCTCAGGGCGGAATACTAGACTTAGCCGGTTATCGCCAGACTACTGGCGATATCACCAATGCCGGTACTATCAAATTTCATACCGGTGAGATTGCCCGTGGTAACACTCATAACCTGCTGACTATTGAGGGTAACTACCACTCAGACGGCGGTGAAATTGTGTATAACACGCTACTGGGCGACGATGGTTCTGCAACCGATCAATTAGTGGTTAACGGCGATACGTCAGGAACCGGGTATATCAGAGTTATCAACGCCGGTGGCGGCGGTGCTCAGACGTTAAACGGCATTAAGATTATCGACGTTTTAGGGCAGTCTGACGGTGAGTTTTATAAAGCACAGAACCACAGGATCGTTGCCGGTGCCTATGAATACGACGTAATTCGCGGTAGTCAGGCCGACACCAATAAAAATTGGTACCTGACATCGAGCTGTGTTAACGGGCAGGGTTCCTGCGATGTTACTACCCCGGATCCGCAAGTGGATAAGCCTGCGGTAATACCAGAAAAACCCGTAGAGATATTCCGACCTGAAGCGGCTACCTATTCGGCTAATCTGGCCATGGCGAATACCTTATTTACCCATTCATTGCACGATCGTCTGGGTGAGCCGCAGTATACCGATTCACTTCGAGGCCAAACTCAACACCCGACCAGCATGTGGTTGAGAATTGTGGGTGGGCATACCCGCTCTCGCGATTCAACCGGGCAGATGCAAACCCAGACTAACCGGGTGGTTGTTCACGGGGGGGGTGAAATTGCTAACTGGAGTAGCGACGGATTAGATCGCGGTCATTTGGGCTTGATGTTTGGCTATGGCCAGGCCGACAGCAATAGTGATTCACGAATTACCGGTTATTCAACCAGAGGCAAAGTTGATGGCTATAGCGCCGGCGTTTACGGTACCTGGTATAGCAACAATATTGATAAAACTGGCCTCTATGTTGATAGTTGGGCGCAGTATAACTGGTTTAACAATGAGATTCAGGGGCAGTATATCGGCACTGAAAAGTATAATTCTGATGGTGTCGTGTTGTCATTAGAGTCCGGATATACCTTCCAGATTATGGATAATCAGGCGGAAAACAAAAAAGCCTTTATTCAACCTCAGGCTCAGGTGGTATGGATGAACGTCAGTGCAGACGACCATACTGAAGGCAATAACGCTCAGGCAATGACCACTACGGTTTCTGGTCGTGGTGATGGAAACATTATGACTCGTTTGGGGGTGAGAGCTTATCTTCAAGGGTATCACCCGATTGATGAAGGTAAAGATCGTATCTTCCAACCATTTATTGAGACTAACTGGATTCATAATACCAAAGCTTTTGGCGCTAATTTAAACGGTGTCAAAGTCGAACAGAAAGGAACCCGTGATTTAGGTGAGCTAAAACTGGGTGTTGAAGGGCAATTAACCAAGCAGTTTAGCGTGTGGAGCAATGTTTCTCAGCGTCTTGGCGGCGATGGCTACAGTGATACAGCCGGATTAGTTGGTATGAAATATAGTTTCTAACGGTTGTTTACTCAGAGTGATGACACAGTGGTTTAATTTGATTTCAGCGCGAATTTCGTCCGCATAGTTAGCATCGGAATATTGGTTTTTCCTAGCGGCCGAGATACCGTCTTGTTAGGGGGCCGCTTGGAAAACGGAAAATATCCTATGTTAAGGCCATTTCTTAAGCAGACATGACAGGCAGATCTGAGCGAGGTATAGTCATTCGCACCCTGATAATTACACTTTAAAGTGATTCAGGGTATGCGCCTACTGGTTACGAATATTGAGCGAGAATCACGTGATGATCGCCGCTTTTCTTTCGAGCCAGTAGGTGCTCCACGTTCGCTAACGAATACTCAGGGCATGCAGATAAACTGCTGGCTATATTTCTTTCGAAGAGCGTGGAATGCATACCAATCCCCGATGAAAAGGAGTTGGTGATGACTACGACTAATCAATTTGCTGCACATGTTGGTCTGGACTGGGCAGATAAAAAACACGATGTCTGTGTTCAGTTTAAAAACGGCGAACGCGTATTCCATGTGATTGAACATACAGTAGAAGCGCTTGATGTCTGGCTTACCGAGTTACACCAGAAGGTAAAAGGCAGGATCGCTATAGCTCTCGAGCTGAAGAAGGGGCCCGTGGTATATGCTCTTCAGAAATATCCGTTTATCACCGTTTTCCCTGTCCACGCTTTGTCTCTGGCTCGTTACCGGCAAGCTTTCTCGCCCAGCGGCGCTAAAGATGATCCGCAGGATGCCGAGCTGACATTAGAGTTAATGCTACGCTATCCCCAAAATATAAAAGCCATTGAACCCGACAATGCGGATATCCGGTTGCTTCAGCAACCGGCTGAGCAACGTCGTCAGTTGGTTGAAGATAAGCGACGCTTTGTGAACCGGATAATCAACACGCTTAAACAGTATTATCCTCAGCCACTGGAGTGGTTCTCACATCGGGGGAGCTTACTGTTGTGTGAACTGATTATACGGTGGCCCAGTCTGCAACAACTGAAACGTGCCAGGCGCGACACGATCCGCAACTTTCTGAATGCCAAAGGTGGCCGCGCAATGGCCCTTACCGAGCAACGTGTGGCGAGTATTGATAACGCGATCCCATTGACTACAGACTCGAGTGTTATAGAGGCTAATGCTTTAATGGCAACAGCACTGGCGACACAAATTAAAGTCGTGAGTGAAATCATCAAAACCTATGACGAACGAATCGAAACGCTGTTTGACACATTGCCAGATGCGGGGCTGTTCAAATCACTTCCGGGCATAGGGCCGTGTATGGGTCCACGGATGCTTGCTGCACTTGGTGATAACCGTGACCGGTTTAACAGCGCTGAAGAAATTCAAAACTATGCAGGTATTGCACCGGTGACAGCGCGAAGTGGCCAGAAATCCTGGGTTCACTGGCGATGGCAATGTGCAAAGTTCGTCAGGCAGACCTTTGTTGAATGGGCTGCCAAGACGGTTAACTCATCATACTGGGCCAGACTTTATTATCAGGGCCAGCGAGAAAAAGGGAAATCGCATCAATCAGCCATCCGGGCTCTGGCGTTTAAATGGATAAGGATCATTTACCGCTGCTGGAAGACCAGAACCCGCTACGACGAAGCGAAATATTTGCTGGCACTCGAAGCGCGACACTCGCCTTTACTTAGGCCATAAAAAGCTTGTCGAATGTCTCAGGGCGTGAAGCGAGCAGACATTAAGATCACCTGTTGATTTGCTTTATTTTTCGCGAAAGAAAAAATGCACTTTCCCTTGCTGAAATGCAACGGCAGGCAAGCCCTCATGTTCATGAGGTGATAGGTAAAGAATTACCCACGCAGGAAGATGGCTACTGACTTGTTGTATGAAGGCATAATTCATACGCTCATTTTCTGCATCGGAATGATCAGCACTGTTTCTAAATACCGGGCTGAGGAAACTTCCATTTAAACCATCGTGTCTTATGAAATAACTTTTTCCGGTCGCATTTGAACCTATTAGGTCAGGAGTGCGGACAATTTTTTCTGCGTCGTGGAAGCTTGTGTAAAAGGTGCAGGTCGGACTATTCTTGCGAGCAGGGTCGAAATAATCATCTTTTGGAAGCTCACATCCCGCATCTTTATCTGCAAATTTAACGACCAGAAAGCGTGAAGCATTGGTTTGAAAAACGTATTTTCCTAACCAGTTATTGTATCCCGCCCCCTTACTAACCCTAAATTTGCGTTTAGATTCATTTAAGGTAGCCAGAACAGCAGCTTCTATTTTATCTGAGAGCACAAGTGAAGCCGCCTGGGGTGTGGTTGCCAGTTCGGTGGGGATCCATGCCAGGATCCCATTTGATTGCCAATCTTCCACACTCATACCCGTGGCACGATGTTGCAGCAACGGGGTTAAGGACAATGTCGCTTCATTTAATTTATCATTTCCCACTGTAGGGAAAACAAAATCATAATCCGTGCGGCTGAACATCTTGCTTTGAGACTGGCTAACCAAGGCGTCGCTATAAAGGTCCATACCGGATGCATTGATGATATTCCAAGCGACGCTATGTTCAGCGCGATAGGCGTACGATTTTTCAGATTGGTCACGAATGCCAGAGCAAGCCGTCAGTAGCAGCGTGGTACACACAATTGACAATGACTTCGGTAAAAAAATGTTCATCCATTCTTCCTTTTGTTTAATCCTGTAAACTAATACCGGCAATGCCCGCTAATAAAGTTAATGTAAATATTAATGGGTATATAACAAAGGGGGCGTTTTGCAGGAAATATCCGGAAAAATACGAATTGTGACGAACTTCCGCTGTTGGCACAAAGCTGCCTTTCAAGTTCAATTTATTTTTACTGTCAGGATTCGTTCTGCCCTACCTTTACCCGGAGTATGGTTTGTCGGGTAGTATTAAATTCCCTAGCAATGGCGCTGATACTGACCCCAGCGTTGATACGTGCAATCACAGTAAGTTGCTGTTGCAGAAGGACGGCCAAACCGCTTACCGGCTCCTTTTGCTCGTGCAATACCAGCGTGCGTACGCTCAAACAGCAGATCCCTTTCAAATTCCGCGACAGCAGAGATGACCTGCATGGTAATTTTTCCTGCAGGGCTTGTCAAATCAACTCCGCCCAACGCGAGGCAGTGAACGCGAATATCTGAAGCAGCCAGTTGTTCCACTGTTTTTCTGATATCCATCGCATTGCGCCTCAGTCGGTCAAGTTTAGTAACAATCAGTACGTCGCCATTTTCCATGCGATCAGGTAGTCGGGTGAAGCTTGGTCGCTCACCGGCAGCAACCGAACCGCTGATATGTTCTTCAATCAGTCGCTGGGGCCGGACGGTAAAACCGGCAGCCTCGATTTCTCTGCTCTGATTTTCGGTGGTCTGATCCAGGGTAGAGACCCGGCATTACGTCTGGCGGACAAACCTTAAGCTGGTACTGGGGAAATACCGTTCATTACGCTCAGTGGATAGTGGTATGTACAAAAAACAGGCTTAGCGTAGGATATTTTCCGCTTTCCAAGCGGACCCCTTGTTAGTTATCTGGCAAACGGTATTTTGGCCATAAATGGCTTACCCGATTTTAAGACACCATAAGCCAGTTGCAGTAGTTTTTTCATCGCGGCACACACTAAGTATTTACCCCGTTTTCCTTTTTCTCTTAATCGATTACATAACGCTAAGATAACGGGATTATATCTCAGGGCTGCGAGTGCTGGCATATAAAGAGCCTTTCGTAACATTGCATTCCCTTTCTTGGATAATCTCGTTTGGCCTTTCCATATGCCTGATTCTTTTAATATCGGATTAAGTCCTGCATAGGCAACTAGTGCCTTGTTGCTGTTAAATCTCGACATATCTCCCACATATCCCAGCAAAGTCGTACTTAATACTTCCCCTACGCCGGTATCGATTCCAATAAGATTTTATTCTTTTTCAAATCAGGATCGTTATCGACATGCTCTTTGATTGCCTGTTCTGTTTCTTTGATTTGTTGCTCTAGTACCGAAATGCTCCTTTGAATTAAACCCTGTACGATGGGGTGCTGGTTTCCATTCAGGAGGATTGTGAAGACGGCAATAGTGGGCGATCATTTTAGCATCCCTTTATCAGTCTTATTGCGGATAAGTTCACTTTGGCCAAAGGCATGTATTCTGGCTGGATTTTCAACGCTGACTAAATAGCCGGCATCATGAATAAAAGTAGCCAATGGCAAACCATAAGGAGCTAACCAGAGCAAGAAAGCGTGAAATCCGTCGGGAGTATTGGCAAATACCTTATTTTTATATTTCTTCGCCTCAATCCAGATAGTTGCATCAAACTTTTTACTCGCAATATCAATACCCACAGAAGTCAGCGTTGTCATAGTGATAGCCCTATAAAGAACATAATAAATCGCCATGACCTCCCTTATAGAATACGTGCTCGAGGCACAAGATACCGTTCGGTCGTTAAGGCGACGAGATATGTCATGGGGGATTAATCTAGGAAACAGGCTTAAAACCCACGGGCGCTCACAATCTCATCCATGACATCCCAATGATCAGTTGGGGGTCATCTCTCCGGTGAGGAAAGAGATCAAGATATAAGGGCGCTCCGGCTGCTCACGCAGCTACGACCCCAACGGACAAGCCGTAGGGAACGGCTTTGAACAACACAGAGTGTTAGCCCAAAGGGCAGGCTACAGGAAGTAGCCTGTAATTCTTTCCCTACGTTTAAGCTTTTTAAGAGCAAAACGCTGATGTCCGGGCGTTTGTCAGCAGTCTGAGTAAAACGGGCACCATAATAGGTGCCCGTTTTACTATTTTTTTTTGGTGCATTATTGAGATGATAACGGCTTTCTTGGGCGTCTGATAAGCGCGCCAAATACATTAATCAGCAGGCCAACCATCACCATAACGGCGCCGGAGATCTGAGCTATAGATAAGGTTTCGTCTAATACAATCCACGCGGCGGCAAGCCCGACAACGGGAACCAGTAAAGTCAGCGGTGCAACCCGCCATGTCTCATATCGCGACAGTAAATTGCCCCAGACTGAATAGCCAAATATTGAGCTCAAAAAGGAGAGATAGATAATTGAGAAAACGCCTTTAAGGTCGATATTTAGCAGGCTGCTAACGATAACGTCAGGTCCTTCAAATAAATAAGAACAGACAAAAAATGGCAGAATGGGAATGGCCGCACTCCATACCACAACGCTAAGGATACGATCGTTGGGAGAGACACTACCGATACGTTTATTCACCAAGTTACCGCTGGCCCAAGATAGGGCGGCGCACAGCGTCAGAATAAAACCCAGGGCGGTTATATTAGCAGCAGGGGCCTGGCCCATAGCTAAAACGGCGATACCACCGCCGGCAACGGCGATCCCCAACACATGATTGGCTCTGATTTTTTCGCGGAAAAACAACGCACACAGCAGTAACGTAAAAAAGGCCTGAGCCTGAAGCACCAGAGACGCTAAGCCAGCGGGCATTCCCAGTTTTATCGCGCTGAACAAAAAGGCAAACTGACCAAAGTTCATCGCCAGCCCGTACATGACCAGCAGTTTGAGCGGAGCTTTAGGGAATGGAACAAACAGTAGCGCCGGAAATAATACAAATAGAAAGCGAAGCCCGCCGAGTAAAAAAGGGGGAATCCCGTCCAAACCAAATCTGATAATGACAAAGTTCACACCCCAGACAATCACCACGCAGAGGGCTAATATCCTGTCTCTGGTACTCATACTACGCTGAACCTCATTTAAAATGGCCAACATTAGTGACAGTGTCACTAAGATAGCTATGGTTTAAACAAACGAATCAATACGCCAAAACTACCTGATTATTCAGCAGGTTCATAACGTTATTTTCACAGAGACCGGGGCCGCATTGTTACTTTTTAGCTAAGCGGAAATAAAATGGCGACTAAGCCAGCGCTAATATAGAGCCCGAAACCAAAAGCCGTGTGAGCAAGCAGGCTACGAAAACGGGCCACGTTGGGCTTAGGTGTTTTAGAGGCCGCTATTCCAGCCCCCATGCCGGGTTGAAGAATAAAAAAGGGAGCTAATACCGTTACAATTCCGATAATTAACGCCGGTAACAGCCTGGGGTGAGTTGCCCAGTTCAGGCCATATATCACCAATAGCAGAGCGGCAAAGGCGATGCCAATAAGGTAATGTGCCAGCCAGCCCAAGGCCTTCTCGTGCTTTATTGGTAATGATTGAGCAATATTTTGATGAACTAAATACCCTTTAGGCAGGTGGCCAATCCAGCGACCTACCATGGCATAATTGAGGGAAGATATGCCAAAAAAGCGCTTTAACATAATGGCCCACAAATCCATTATTATCGTTGCTCCACAGCCTATGACCACTGCGTATGTCATCAGGATTATATATTCATTCATTGGCTTATGTCCTTAAGGTAAAATGCAATTGATATGTTATATCATAACAATTAATGAAAGATTAGCAATAATGTCAGGCTGATAAAGCATGATGAATATTTAAGCTGAATGGCTAAAATAGCCAACAATCCGCAAGTATTTCTGCCTGTGAACGTTGGTGGGTTCAGAAATAAGGAAATAAACTCAAAATGATAAACAGGAGGGCAAAATGAATTGTCCTCCAACGCTTGTCTAGTGTTAGATTATCCCTTGTTTACCATCGGTTAACGCAGGGAGAGTAAATGAAAGTTTGGTCATTAGGTGATGCGGTGGTTGATCTGCTACCGCAGGGAAATATGCAGTATCAGGCCTGTGTCGGCGGAGCGCCGGTCAATGTCGCTGCCGGTGTGGTTCGCTTAGGGCAGCAGGCCGGATTTATCGGGCGGGTTGGTGACGAACCCTTTGGTCATTTTATACAAAAGACGTTATCAGATATCGGCGTTGATACCTCTGCCATGGAGTTTGATGCCCGGCATAAAACCAGTACCGTTGTGGTTGCTCTGCATGATAACGGTGAGCGCGAGTTTTCATTTTTAGTCAACCCGTCGGCCGACCAATTTCTGTCGCAGGAAAATCTGCCGAGTATGGCTGCCGATATTCTGCACTTTTGCTCACTGGCGTTGGTTGGTGAAACCTGCCGTCAAACATTAGATAAAGCAATACAGGATATTCATCGAGCAGGTGGGCTGTTGAGCTTTGACGTTAACCTGCGTGAACAGATGTGGCCTGACGCCGCACTAATGCGCCGGACGATTCAACGCTATGTTGAGCTGGCTGATATTCTGAAACTTTCAGATGAAGAGCTGCATTGGCTGACCGGTACCGACAATCAACAGCCTGCTATTGAGTTTCTGCAACAATATCCGGCACGGCTTAAAGTGATTACATATGGTGCTAAAGGCTGCCTGATTTTATGGCAGGACCGGCAATTCCATATTAAGGGATATCAGGTAGACAGTATTGATACCACCGGTGCCGGTGATGCCTTTATGGCCGGTCTGCTAGCGGCTTTGGCTAAAGTCGGCCCCGAACTGAACGAGTTGAAGTTACAGACAATATTTAGCCGCGCCAGTGCATGCGGTGCGTTGGCAACAACGCAAAAGGGTGCGATTAATGCGGCCCCGACCGAGGAACTGCTGGAACAGTTTATTCAGCAACGGCCAGCCTTGGTTTTTCGTTCTGGCGTGTAGTTATAGCCGGTAGTTATAGTCGGACAGTGATGAGCGGAAAATGATGATCGGACAGCGGATTAAATAAATCCATTAGCACCGCTAATCGCCTCAATCAGCAACTGATTGAGGCGAATGTCATTACTTTATGATTCTCTGCCCGTTCGCATCAACTATCTGTTCACCATCTTCTTTAGTAAATGCCCCTTTTTGCGGGTCGGGTAAGATATCCAGCACGACTTCTGAAGGCCGACAAAGGCGAGTTCCCAGCTTGGTGATAACCACCGGGCGATTAATCAGGATAGGGTACTGAAGCATAAAATCGATAAGCCGATCGTTGGTCCATTTCGCGTCATCAAGCTTTAGTTCCACATATGGATCGGTATTCGGGCGTAATAATCCGCGAACGCCGGTGCCCATATCATCAATAATCTTAACCAGCGTAGCCCGGTCCGGCGGAGTTTCTAAGTAGTGAATAATCGTCGGTTCAATGCCGCTGTTACGGATTAATTCCAGCGTATTACGGGATGTTCCGCAGGCCGGATTGTGATAAATGGTGATGCTATTCATTTAAATCGCCTCTTTAATATTCTCTGCGTGGTGTGACGCTTATAGGGTATAAAAGACAAACGGAAAGCCAGTGCGCTCAGGGTGACTAATAATACCGGCAGCGTCATGATAATGCCGACACGGAAGTAATATCCCCAAGTAATTGTCATATTCTTTTGGGCCAGAACGTGCAGCCAAAGTAAGGTTGCCAGACTGCCGATGGGAGTAATTTTAGGGCCTAAATCGCTGCCAATAACATTGGCATAAACCATCGCCTGTTCAAACCGCTAGCATCGCTTCCTTCTATGGACAGGGCACCGATAAGTCCCGTAGGCATATATACGCAGGGTAGATATGATGTCAAATATAATGCATATGAAATTTAAAGTGTGTTTGAGCGCAATAACTGACATTTAATGAAATACATAACGGTAATAATATGGTGTTAACGTGAATCAAACGATAGAGTAACTAACCACAAGCCCGAATGGCTAATCATCTATAGCGCGACTATGCTTGCTGTTTACCATGATTAGGCTGCCTTTATCAGGCGTTTAATGGAGATATTATTTTGAATAAACAACAACTCACAACGGCTGAGGCACTGGATAAACTTGAAGCGCTTTATGATTGTGCACTGACAGCACTACGCGGGGCCATTAGTGATTTTGTTAATCAGGGTACTTTGCCGGATGTTGCTGCTCGGGCTAATGGACTGTTTACTTATCCCCAAATCAGCGTCACCTGGGACGGGCAGTTCCAAGAGCGTTTACGCACCCGTGCCTTCGGGCGTTTTGTTCGTACCGGACACTACAGCACAACCGTTACCCGACCGGCACTGTTCAGAAGATACCTGACAGAACAGCTTACGCTGCTGGAAAATGAGTATGGTGCTAAATTTGAGGTGACACCGTCACAACAAGAGATGCCATATCCCTTTGTAATCGATGGCTCAGACCTGATTCTTAACCGTTCGATGACCGCCGGTCTGGCCCAGCACTTTCCGACCACCGACTTAGCTAAAATTGGTGATGGCATAACTGACGGAATAGACCCAGATACCGAAAGCTTCCCGCTATCCCATTTTGATGCCCTGCGTACTGACTTTTCCCTTGCCCGGCTTAAACACTATACCGGTACGCCGGTTGAACACGTTCAACCCTATATTCTTTTCACTAACTACAGCCGTTATGTTGACGAGTTTGTTAGCTGGGCCTGCGAGCAAATTCTCGACCCAAATAGTCCTTATCAAGCGTTATCTTGTGCCGGTGGCACCTATATCACGGCAGAGAATGCCGATCCGGAAAGAACAACGTCAGACCTGGCGTGGAAAAAGCACCAAATGCCGGCCTATCATCTGATCAAAAAGGACGGTCCGGGAATTACGCTGGTTAATATTGGCGTTGGCCCGTCTAATGCCAAAACCATTTGCGATCACTTAGCGGTACTGCGGCCACACGTATGGTTGATGATTGGCCACTGTGGCGGCCTGCGTGAAAGTCAGTCAATTGGCGACTATGTTTTGGCTCATGCTTATTTACGAGACGATCACGTTCTGGATGCCGTGTTACCACCGGATATTCCGATTCCTAGCATTGCTGAAGTTCAGCGCGCACTGTATGACGCCACTAAGGCCGTCAGCGGCATACCCGGTGAAGAAGTTAAGCAGCGACTGCGTACCGGTACGGTAGTTACATCTGACGATCGTAACTGGGAATTGCGGTTTTCTGCTTCGGCGCTGCGTTTTAGTCTTAGCCGCGCGGTGGCTGTTGATATGGAAAGTGCAACGATTGCCGCTCAGGGATATCGTTTCCGGGTACCTTACGGCACATTGCTCTGCGTTTCCGACAAGCCGCTGCATGGTGAAATTAAGCTACCGGGGCAGGCCAACCATTTTTATGAAGGAGCGATCTCCGAGCATCTTCAAATTGGGATTCGGGCGATTGATTTGCTTATCGCTGAAGGTGACCGGTTGCATTCACGTAAGCTACGGACCTTTAACGAACCGCCGCTTCGTTAATACACAATAATATTGATCATAAGGTAGGCGATATTTTCCTGCTTTATGATTACTGATGATTTAACGTTGTTGATTTAAAAAGATTATTATGCAGATTAGATTGGCTAACCCGGCAGACGTACCGGCAATGTTTCGGGTTCGAATGAGCGTCAATGAAAACAAAATGACCCTCGATGAGCTTAAAGCCATCGGGGTTACCCCTGAATCATTACCTGAAATGCTGATCGGCCAAGGGCGGGGCTGGGTTGCCGAGGTGGACGGTGAAGTAACAGCATTTGCCATGGCGGATGCTGAAGAGGCCACTATTTTTGCACTGTTTGTTGAACCTGAGGTTGAAGGCAGGGGAATTGGTCGGCGTTTGATGAACGCCGCTGAAAAATGGTTAGCTGAAATGGGGTGCCGGGAAGTTTGGCTAGAAACGGACAGTAATACGGCGGTTCGGGCTAACGGCTTTTACCGTTACACCGGATGGACCGAGAGCCAACTTCAGCCAGACGGACAGGTTAAATTTATTAAACGCTTATAGTTTTGTGGAAACTCGAAGATGGGTATTGTTGCAGTTAACTCAATTATCTTTCGCAGATTCCCTCCTTTTTCTGAAAATATCCGAATGGCAATATAGCGCCAATCGGGTCTCTATTAACGTTGTTTTCTAGCAAGTTACCAGATTCCATCGACCATTGTGTATAAGCACAGTGCCATTCAGGTTTAGCAGGAGAAGCAAATGAGTATTCCATCTTTTGGCGTTGGTACCTTCCGTTTGGACGGACAGGTTGCTATTGATTCAGTGCGTAATGCCCTTGATGTCGGCTACCGCGCTATTGATACCGCCCAGATCTATAACAATGAAGCTGAAGTCGGTCAGGCCATTGCCGAGTCAGGGGTTAAGCGTGATGAACTGTTTATCACCACCAAGATTTGGCTAGATAATTACGCTCACGATAAATTGATTCCCAGCCTTAAAGAGAGTTTGGCAAAACTACGCACTGACTATGTTGATCTCACTCTGATTCACTGGCCTGCGCCGGGTAACGGTATTTCGGTTACAGAATTTATGACGGCGTTAGCCGACGCTAAGGCCCAAGGGCTGACCCAACAAATTGGTATTTCAAACTTTAATATTGAGCTGACTCAGCAGGCGATTGACGTGGTTGGTAAACAGGCGATTGCCACCAATCAGATCGAACTAAGCCCGTATTTACAAAATCCTAAGCTTGTCGCGTTCCTCAAGCAACAGGGGATCCATATCACCTCTTATATGACGCTGGCGTATGGTAATGTGCTAAAAGATAAAGTGATTAATGCCATTGCAAAACGCCATCAGGCAACGCCGGCGCAGGTTACTTTAGCTTGGGCGCTGCGGTTAGGTTATTCAGTGATTCCTTCGTCAACAAAGCGTGAAAATTTAGCCAGTAACTTACAGGCATCACAGTTACAGCTGACAGATGAAGATATGGCACAAATAGCGGCGCTGGAACGTAACGGACGTTTAGTCAGCCCGGACGGATTAGCCCCGAAATGGGATGATTAATTAAACGTAATGGTTCTTAAAACATCTTCCTTTGTTATCCCGTTTCTCAACGGAATGACGAAAAGTCTTCATCTTCGCCATTCTTACGAAAGCGAGAGCGCAAGTCGTAGGCGAAGCAAACATATGGTCCGCAGGATGAGCACAGCGAATCATCATGTAATCTAACGATGTCGTTATCCCCGTGAAAACGGGGATCCAGGTTTTAACTCACCAACAAATACTTGGCTTAAGGGCTGGATGATTCGCTTCATTCCCCCTTCGGGCCATTCGCCAGCGAATGATAAGGGAAGTAATTAGGCTGATTATTATATTAATGGGATTTATTTTACTTAACCAGCATTGCCAAAAACAATCCAACACACCTTGCTCCCAAAATCACGTAATGGTAAAAAATAAAAAATTATATTAATGCTGCAAAATAAACACGTTTATCAATATTTAAACTCGACCAAAAAGTTAAAGGTAAAATAAAATATGGGTAACGTGTGCAACACTATTGAATGGAGCGTTATCAACATACTCCGAATTATTTTAAAAGGTGATTATTTTAATGAGAAATGGGAGGGTGTAAGAACACGATAAATCTAATTATTTAAATAAAATCAATCAATTAAAATTTTATCGATGTTGTGGTTTCGTTTAAAATCACCGGTCAAATTTCCCTTAGATTATTTTGTGATATCAATGTAATAAAAAATTAATAGTTTTATTAACACCTTGCTTTTATTGATTTTTGTTTCCACACCCCCTTATTAAACCTCTATTTCATCGCTTTTTTTATTCAACTTAACTGGCTTTTTTTTAATTGTAACTATACTTCTAACTATAACTACACGTGCAATTAATGTTGTTGGTTTTGATACCTTTTTCATCATAACGTCTATCCATAAGGTGATAACAATTATGAGTGATTCAACTTCGAGTAAACTCTCTTTATATGCGCTAACGGCACTGGTTGTTGGTTCAATGATAGGTGCCGGTATATTTTCTTTACCTGCGACCTTTGGTCGTGCAACGGGAGGTGGTGGAGCACTTATCGCCTGGCTGATAGCCGGTAGTGGTATGTTAATGTTGGCGTTTGTTTTCCAGACATTAGCTCAACGCAAGCCTGAACTGGATTCCGGCGTTTTTATCTATGCCAAAGCCGGATTTGGTGACTATTTTGGTTTTATCGCTGCACTAGGGTTCTGGGCCGGTACCTGTATCGGTAACGTCTCTTATTTCATACTGATTAAATCAACGCTGGGGGCATTCTTCCCGGTATTTGGTGATGGAAATACCTTTTTGGCTATTGCCGTGTCATCGGTCATTTTGTGGTTTTTCCATATTCTTTTGTTGCGCGGAGTTAAAAGCGCGGCGGCGATAAATACCATCGCGACCTTTGCCAAAATCATTCCTATCTTTTGTTTCGTTATCATACTGGCGTTTGCCTTTAAAGCTGACATCTTCGCGCTGAACTTCTGGGGAACGCCGCCAAGTGCTCCGGCCGATCTGTCACACCTGAATGATTACGGTTATGTCGGTCATGCGGCATTGGCCATTGAGCCAAGCGTTGAGCCTGAATCCTTATGGTCACAGGTTCGCAGTACCATGCTGGTCACTGTGTTTGTGTTCCTAGGGATTGAAGGTGCGAGCGTCTATTCTCGCTATGCCAAAGAGCGGAAACATGTTGGTATCGCAACGGTACTCGGGTTCTTAGGCGTACTGTGTTTGCTGGTTCTGGTGACTATGCTGTCGTACGGCGTAATGTTACGTCCTGATATTGCTGCACTACGCCAACCATCGATGGCCGGTATTCTGGAAGCCATTGTCGGTCGCTGGGGGGCAATATTTATCAGCGTTGGTTTGATTATTTCGGTATTAGGCGCGTATTTATCGTGGTCACTGCTGGCGGCTGAAGTTCTGTTCTCCGCAGCAAAAAGTAAGAGCATGCCCAATGTCTTTACTAAAGAGAATGACAAAGACGTACCACACGTTGCGGTTTGGTTAACCAACATCACCATTCAGGTCTTCTTGATCCTGACCTTCTTTAGTGACTATGCATTCCAATTAGCGCTTGAGTTAACCAGCTCATTAACGCTGATTCCTTACCTATTAGTCGCCGCTTATGGCGTCAAGTTGGCCTACACCAAGGAAACTTATGAAACAGACAGCCGAGATTATAAGAAAGACCTGACGATTGCCGTTTTGGCAACGTTCTATGCATTACTGATGCTATATGCCGGTGGCCTGAAGTACATCTTATTGTCAGCGATTATTTACGGCCCGGGCACTGTTTTCTACTTAATCGCCAAACGTGAGCAACATCAAAAACCGTTTAACGTTGTAGAAGGAACCATTTTTGCAATCATCATTGTCGCAGCGATTGTTGCAATTTACAGCATTGCTACAGGTGCAATAACTATCTAAATCCAGAGGTTAAATTTATGAACAAAAATAATACTCGCCCTTATGGTGTACATTCTGAAGTAGGGAAGCTTCATAAAGTTATGGTTTGTGCTCCAGGCCGGGCTCATAACCGACTAACACCATCTAACTGTGATGATTTACTGTTTGATGATGTACTTTGGGTTGAACGCGCTAAGCGAGATCACTTTGATTTCATGACTAAAATGCGTGAAAGAGGGGTTGATGTTGTTGAGATGCACAACCTGCTGGCGGAAACTTTAGAGAATCCGGTCGCGCGTAAATGGATCTTAGATCAGCAAATTGTTCCCGATGAAGTTTCGCTGGGTATCCTTAGTGAAACCCGCAGCTTTTTAGACGGACTTGCTCCGCGCATTCTGGCGGAAGTATTGATCGGCGGATTGTCGACTTCCGAACTGGCGAAAGAAGGCCATTGCGATAACGAAGAGTTAAGATTGATCCGTCAGGCAGTAGGTATTACCGAGTACTTATTACCACCACTGCCAAATACGCTGTATACCCGTGATACAACCTGTTGGATCTATGGCGGCGTGACGTTGAATCCGCTTTACTGGCCGGCCCGTCATGAAGAGACTATTTTGACCACGGCAATTTATAAATTCCACCCAGACTTCGCGAACAGTGATATTAATGTCTGGTGGGGAGATCCGACTAAACATCACGGTACCGCAACCTTAGAAGGCGGTGATGTGATGCCAATCGGTAATAAAACGGTGCTGATCGGTATGAGTGAACGAACCTCTCATCAGGCGATTACTCAGTTAGCCGCGGCGCTTTTTGCCAATAAAAAATCAGACGTTGAGCGGGTGATGATTGCTGCAATGCCTCGTTTAAGAGCCGCAATGCACCTGGATACCGTGTTCACTTTCTGCGATCGCGATGTGGTCACTCTGTATCCGACCATTGTTAATCAGATTAAGACGTTCTCACTGCGTCCGGACGATGGTCCTACCGGAATGAAACTCAGTGAAGACAAAGGAACCTTTGTTGAAGCCGTTGCAGGCGCACTTAACTTGAAGAAATTACGTGTGGTTGAAACAGAGGGTAATGATTATGACGTTGAGCGTCAGCAGTGGGATAGCGGCAACAATATGGTTGCGTTATCTCCGGGCGTGGTAATGGCTTACGATCGTAATACCAAAACCAATACTCAATTACGTAAAGAGGGGGTCGAAGTTATTGAAATTGTCGGCAGTGAATTGGGTCGCGGTCGTGGCGGTGGTCACTGTATGACCTGTCCATTGATTCGTGATGGCATTGACTACTAATTAAGCAACGCTGGTTGATAGCGTAATGTTTAGATATAAACTTGTGTAATCCCTAAAACGCCTGAATTTGTTCAGGCGTTTTTCATTATGGCAAAGGGGGGATTTACTATGGTTGATATTGCCCGGCAGTGACTTCTTCCATCCATTCAACGGCGCTGCCGTTTAACGACTCGGCAATGGCGATATGGGTCATGCTTGAGTCCGGCGCGGCACCGTGCCAGTGTTTCACGCCTGCTGGGATCCAGACTATATCACCGGGAGTTATCTGCTGAATTGGTTTTCCCCATTCTTGTACTCGACCTTTACCTTCTGTGACTAATAGCGTTTGTCCTAAAGGATGGGTATGCCACACGGTTCGGGCTCCGGCTTCAAAGGTTACCGTTGCGCCACCCACCCGGGCAGGTTCGCTGGCCTGAAAAGGGGAATTGATATGTACCTTACCGGTAAACCAGCTTTGTGGACCTTCAACCGTGGGTTGTGTGCCATTAGGTATAATTTTCATTTTTGTTTCCTCTGGTTGTACGGCAAATAAGGACTCTGATAAACCTGTGTTACCCATGAATTTACAGCTTGTTGGGTTGTGTGACTAGGTAGTAAAGTGAGCTAGGACTTATGAGGAATATTCATTAATGCTAAGAGAAAACATCAACGATCTGATCTCTTTTTCCGTGGTGGCAAAAGAGAAAAGCTTTACCCGAGCTGCCGCTAAGCTGGGTATCTCTCAATCAGCACTAAGTCATGCTATTCGCGGGTTAGAAGAGCGTTTAGGTATCAGGCTATTAACCCGAACCACGCGCAGCGTTGCACCAACCGATGCCGGAGAACAACTGCTTAGCCGGATTGACCCCCAACTGCTCGAAATAGAACAAGGCTTATCACTGTTAAGCGGGCAAAAAGAGAGCCCGGGCGGGACAATTCGTCTTACATCCGCAGAACACTCGACACAAACGGTGCTTTGGCCGGCGATAGAAAAATTCCTGCCCAAATACCCCGATATTAAAGTTGAAATTACCATTGATTACGGCCTGAGAGATATTGTTGCAGAACGCTACGATGCCGGAATCCGCTTAGGTGAACAGGTGGCCAAAGATATGATCGCCGTGCGTATCGGACCCGATATGCGCATGGCCGTGGTGGCAACGCCATCCTATATGGCTGGTAAGCCTCATCCAGTCACGCCACAAGATTTACAACACCATAACTGTATTAATCTGCGTCTGCCTACATTGGGCGGTGTCTATGCATGGGAATTTGAAAAAGAAGGGCGACCGTTGCGGGTGCGGGTTGAAGGGCAACTGATATTAAATTCTAATTCGCAAATTATGAAAGCGGTATTGGCCGGTTTAGGTATGGCATTTGTACCTGAAGATACGGTGCAGAAAGAGCTAAAAAGCGGAAAGCTGGTACGTTTTTTAGCAGACTGGTGCGAGCTCTTTCCCGGATATTTTCTTTACTATCCGAGCCGCAGGCAGCATACGCCGGCGTTTGCGCTGCTGATTGATGCGTTGCGCTACCGTAGCTAATAGGGAGAATCAAACAGAACCCTATTAGCCAGTTTGATTAATCCGCCCAGCTGATTAATGAGTACAGCTCATAATAACAAGTAGATTTAGCTTATAGTCAGCGAGCGGACTTACTCCTACAGTAATAGCCTATACCCGCCTTATTCTTCATCATTGAATCACCAACTGAATAGAGTAAGGCGATCGGAGACTGTTCTGAGGAAAACAAAATGCAAAAGCGTCAATTAGGTAATGCGGGATTATCCGTTTCTGCTTTAGGCTTAGGCTGTATGGGGTTGAGCTTTGGCTATGGTCCGGCCACGGATAAACAGCAAGCAATATCACTGATTCGTGGCGCCGTTGAGCGGGGCGTGACCTTGTTTGATACCGCTGAGGTTTATGGTCCTTTTACCAATGAAGAATTACTGGGAGAGGCGCTGGCACCGGTACGTGATAGCGTGGTTATCGCCACCAAGTTTGGTTTTGAGCTACCTCAGCCTGACGGTAAACAAGTCATCAATAGCCGACCAGAATTAATTCGTAAGGCGGTTGAAGGTTCGCTTAAGCGTCTGAATATTGAAACGATCGACTTGCTTTATCAACATCGTGTTGACCCCAATGTGCCGATTGAAGACGTAGCCGGTACGGTTAAGGAACTGATTCAACAAGGTAAGGTAAAACATTTTGGTTTATCTGAGGCCGGAGCTCAAACCATACGTCGGGCTCATGCCGTTCAACCGGTGGCTGCGCTGCAAAGTGAATACTCCCTATGGTGGCGTGAACCTGAACTCGAAATATTGCCAACCTTAGAAGAGTTGGGTATTGGCTTTGTGCCATTTAGCCCTTTAGGTAAAGGCTTTTTAACCGGGGCTATAACCGAAAACACCACCTTTGACAGCAATGACTTCCGTAATATTGTGCCACGTTTTAGTGTGGAAGCCCGTAAGGCTAACCAAAATTTAGTTGAAGTTCTTGGTCACATAGCCCGACAAAAACAGGCGACTCCGGCTCAAATCGCGCTGGCATGGCTACTGGCGCAAAAACCATGGATTGTACCGATCCCCGGTACCACTAAAATTCATCGGCTGGAAGAAAATTTGGCCGCAACAGATCTGACCCTAAACCCGACTGAACTTAAGGCCATTGAAAGCGCACTGTCTGCAATTGAAGTTCAGGGCGCGCGCTATCCTGAACATCTAATGAAGCGGGTGGGTAACTAATATTTCGCCAGCCTGATAGCGAGTAACGCTAAAAGTAAAAACAGAGCAGGGTTTGATATTTCGAATGTCGGTATAGCCTTTCGACTATACCGACTGCTTTATATCATCGTGCCATTAATACAAATACCCCCCTCCCGCGTGTAGGTCACGTGGCGTTTTGGCGATATGGTTAACGCCGTTCGGACTTCTTCGGCAAACTCATCGTCAGGATTCTCCGCCAACCAGTGGCGCATGGTCAGCCACTTAGCGGCTTCATATCTGTCCCAGCCTTCTTGGTCTGCCAGTACCATTTCCACAACGTCATAGTCGAGTTGATCGAAAAAGGTGACAAGCCCATTAAGCGTGAGAAAATCGGCGATACACGTTGCTCCACACGCTCTGGCGATCTCTTCGGTTGTCGGTTGCTGAAGCCAGTAGGGTTCACCGATAAGTATCATTCCACCATGTTTAAGGCTCTTTTCCAGTAGCTTAATTGTGCCGGCGACGCCACCCGCAATCCAGGTGGCACCGACACAGGCGGCCACATGGTATTTTTCGTCGGCAACAAAACCGGCAGCATCGTTATGAATAAAATCAACGCGATCGGTGACGCCGAGTTCTTCAGCGCGCAGTTTTGCCTGTTTACTGAATAACTGGCTCATATCGATTCCGACACCGGAGATGCCATAATCACGCGCCCAAGTGCACAGCATTTCGCCTGAGCCGCTACCGAGATCGAGAATGCGTGTGCCCGGCTTCATACGTAATGCATGACCAAGCGTGGCATACTTCTCCGGCGTAAACGGATTATGGATGCGGTGGGCGCTTTCGCTAATGGTAAAAATACGTGGGATATCCATCATGCTCTCCTTAACGGTTATCGAGCTGGGCGCGAACGTTGTTCAGCCCGGTGGTGTTGATGCGGTAGGGCTGACCGTTGACGGATCTAATCAGCTTTTTGGTCTTGAGTTTTTTGAACACGGCAAGCGTGCAGTCGGTGAGCAACAGTCCTTCACGGCTATAGCATTCAACGGATGTGACGCGGCCTGAAGTATCGCGGATGTGCGCAATACGTCCACCTTTGGCGAGAACGTGTAAGGTACGTTGTTCCTGACGGGATAAATTCATACTGGAAAAACCTATTAATCATCATGTACAAAACCTGCAAACACAGCGGTGTTCGCATTCGATTTCTGCGCATTGATAATCAGTCCGGCTTGAAAAAGTCGGTAAGCTGATTATCTGATGATTACATTCTCCAGCATCAAAGCCTCGGGTTGAGTTGAAAGGTATTTACCGAGTGAATGATAACAGATAGTTTTAAAACAAACACCCGTGAGTTGATTGAACCTAATAAGACCGCCAGAAAAAACCAATATTCCGGCGCCTTCTCGCAGACGAAACTGATGCTGACATCAAAATAAACCTCCTAGCCCTCAATCTGAGCAGCGCCATTCTGTTTTAGCCAAATAAATCGTCCCCGAGCAATATCTCCAACACGCTTTAGATACCCGTTATATTCACTGGCATGTTCATCGTTAGAAGGCGTTATATTCCGCCAAAATGCACTTATTCATTTATCTAAAATATTGTTAATTATTGAAAGGATTTATCCGGCTTTTAGAAAGATCAAATAGGCGTTATCTTACTGTCTGGCAACAGGTTCAAAGAGTAGCTGAGGTCGCTTTGAAAATTGGGTTTATTGGTGCAGGAAAGGTCGGATTTACCTTAGGGAAATATCTCACTCTGCGAGGCATTGAGGTGGTCGGCTATTACAGCCGGCAGATTGATGATGCCAAAGATGCTGCGATGTTTACCGATACTCAATACTTTTGTGAATTGCCGGCGTTGCTGCTGAATTGTGACACAATATTTGTCACAGTACCTGATGCAGCCATTACTGACGTATGGAACAAAATTAAGCAGTATCCGGTTAATAACAAGAATATTTGTCATTGTAGCGGCGGGCTAGCTTCAGATATTTTTACCGATATTCAACGTCATGGTGGTTATGGTTATTCTGTCCATCCTATTTACGCTATTCATGACAAGTACAACTCATTTAAATCATTTTCTGAGGTCTATTTTACCGTTGAAGGTCATGGGCCTGAAATTAACCCGTTGATAACGTTGATTGAAAGCATTGGAAATCCGGTAAGCGTCATCAGCGCACAGGACAAAGCGTTGTATCACGCGGCTTCAGCTATGATGAGTAATCTGGTTGTTGCGTTGGCCGCAGTAGGTTCAGACCTGTTTTCAAAGTGCGGTTTTGATCGGGATTTTTCTCAAAAAGCCTGGAATGCACTATTTATAGGTAATGCTGAAAATATTTGCGCATCGGGCGTCACTAATGCGTTAACGGGGCCACTGGAACGTGGCGATGCAGAGACCATCCGTAAGCATATTAATGCGCTAAGCGGAACAGAACGGCAGATATACATGATGTTATCGCAGGTACTGCTTAACGTAGCTAAACAGAAGCACCCGGACAGAGATTATTCATTTATAGAGGCGGAGTTAACATCGTGAAAAATACCGTTATCAGTATGCAGCAGCAGAAAATAGATAAAGATAAAATCACCGTACTGACAGCCTATGATTACTCGACCGCTAAACTAATGGATCAGGCGGGGATCAATGCGCTGTTAGTGGGTGACTCACTCGGTATGGTGATGCTTGGTTATGAAGATACGCTTTCGGTGACCATGGACGATATGATCCATCATAGTAAAGCCGTCGCCAGAGGTGCCGGTCAGGCCATGGTGGTGACCGATTTACCCTTTATGTCTTATCAGGTTTCAGTTCAGGACGCATTGTATAACGCTGGCCGACTGGTTAAAGAAGGCCGGGCCCATGCGGTAAAACTGGAAGGTGGTGAAGAGGTATGCCCTCAGATAAGTGCCATCACTCAGGCCGCTATTCCGGTAATGGCCCATTTAGGGCTCACGCCACAGTCGGTTAATGCCTTCGGCGGTTTTAAAGTCCAGGGTCGAGATTTAGATGCGGCATGGAAGATTATTCAATCAGCATTAGCGGTAGAAAAGGCCGGGGCCTTTGCCGTGGTGCTGGAGTGTGTGCCGGCCAAATTAGCCGGCTTAATTTCATCGTTATTATCTATTCCGACCATTGGAATCGGTGCCGGAGCCGGGTGTGACGGTCAGGTTTTGGTGTATCAAGATATGACCGGTATGTACGGCGGGCATTCGCCTAAGTTTGCTAAAAAGTTCGTTGATATCGGTGAACACATGAAGGCCGCTTTCGGCCAGTATATTCAGCAAACCAAAAACGGTGAATTTCCTGCCCTTGAACATACCTTTACTATAGATGATGAAATTATTGAAAAACTAAAACAAAGAATTTTGGGTTAACACAACGTTTGGATATCACAACGACAGACAGGGGAATTGCTTTGGTCCAGATAGTCAAAACCATCAGTGAAGTGCGCGATATTGTTAAAGCCTGGAAAAGGGCCGGCCATCAGGTCGGGCTGGTGCCGACAATGGGATATTTGCACGAAGGTCATCAAAGCCTGATGACGGCGGCAAAATCAGAGAATGAAAAAGTCGTGGTCTCAGTGTTTGTGAACCCAATGCAATTTGGCCCGACGGAAGATCTGGCCAGCTATCCGAAGGATTTAGATAAAGATCGTCAGCTGTGCCAGCAGGCCGGAGCAGATCTGATTTTTCATCCGGATGCCGCCGAGATGTACTCTGCTGATTTTTGCAGCTTTGTTGATATGACCGGATTAACCGAAGAGCTGTGCGGTCGCAGTCGCCCGATACATTTCAGAGGCGTATGTACCGTGGTCAGCAAGCTATTTAATATTGTGCAGCCAGACAAAGCCTATTTCGGGCAAAAAGATGCTCAACAGCTGGCGGTGATCCGTCGTATGGTCCGGGATTTAAATATTGACGTTGAGATTATTGGCTGTCCGATTATCCGCGAGCACGATGGCTTGGCTAAAAGCTCGCGCAACAGTTATCTCAACCGAGAGCAACGTCAGGCTGCACTCTGCCTTTATCGTGCCATTAAGCTTTCACAGCAGCTAATGCAAGACGGAGAAAGGGACTGCCAGCGAATCTCAGCCCAAATGACAGCGTTAATCGAGCAGGAACCATTAGCCAAAATCGACTATATCTCGATTGTTGATGCCGATACCCTAAGCCCGGTAGAAGGCATTAATCGGTCCGTACTCTGTGCGATTGCCGTTTACATCGGTAAAACCCGATTAATTGATAACATTGTTTTTGATATTTAACAGGAGGCGGTGATGGAACTCACCATGCTAAAAAGCAAAATCCACCGGGCAACGGTGGTGCAGGCTGAGCTGGACTATATCGGTAGTATTACCGTCGATCAGGATCTGTTGGATGCCTCGGGTATTTTGGAGTATGAAAAAGTCCAAATCGTCAATATCAATAACGGTAGCCGGTTTGAGACCTATACCATTACAGGCCAGCGCGGCAGCGGCTTGATTTGCCTTAACGGTGCCGCGGCTCGTCACGTTCAGGTCGGCGATAAGATCATTATCATGTGTTATGCCCGGCTAACGCCAGAAGAAGCGCAGAGTCATCAGCCTAAGGTTATCTTTGTCGATGATAATAATGGTATTTCCCGCGTCTCCCGCTATGAAAAACACGGGCGATTAGAAGACTTATAAAATTCTATTCATTACACAATGATCTATCAGTAGTGCAACTCCACGTCTCAATCCTGTCTCTTGAGCGGACCTTCTGATCAAGAGACAGGTTGAAAACGCAGTCCAATCCTTGAGTCGTTCCCTTAAACCATTGCGCCCAAGACCTGGGTCCCCGTTTTCACGGGGATGACGAGGGAAAGCAAGGACCGCGAGAAAGGGGCAATTGGCCGGGCGGCTATTTAGTGAGAGAATTGGGAATTATGGAAATGAATCGCAAAATAAAGGGATAAATTTTGAGGAATAACTTATGAGTAATGAGGTCAAATTTACCGCTTCTGTGGTTAATTATTATACCGAGGATGACGTTCTTGTTATGGGTATCGGTGATGATCCAACTGAGCCAGAAAACTATCTAATTATCTCCAGATTTGATGATGGTGAAATTGATGATTCAATTGGTATTCAGACTCATTTATCAGAAATGGAAACCTCGAACGCGATAGAAAAAGTAATATTGAACCGGACAAATTTTATTGTTGATATAAAGGCAGGCAAGGAAGAAAAGGTCAACGCGTCAAGGATTGTGGTTACGTTCAGCAATGACAATATAGATTATGTCCGATTAAAAAATCATCTTAGTGATATCTTCTTTGGCAGTTCTGTCAGTATAAACTAAGAGGAAAACAGCCCGTTTTTATAAAAAACTTATCAAATGTCGAGTGGAGATATTATGCGACAGGTTTATCAGCTTCTATGCGCGTCAGCAGATGATAATGATAGCGGCATCAAATTTGGCGGAGGGGCATTTATTGAGAAAGATTGGCCAAAAAATCCGTTAGGGGAAGATTTAACACTGCTCATTACCATTGATAGTGATAAGTTGAATAATGAAATTAACCGTTTCAAGCTGCCTAAAGGTAGGTATATATCTGTTTTTTCGACTTACAATGAAAACAGATATTTTCTAGATGATATTATTTTTTTTGGCGATGATATAGAGCTGAACTATATCAAATCAGGTTTTACAAAGGTGACCGTCAGTAATAGCTCTAAGTTAAATGAATCTGGTAATACTTTTCCTTGTCAAAGAATTAAATTAAATGAAAAACAAATTAATGATGAAGATTATCCAGCATTCTCCTTTCTATCTAATGAAATACCAAATGGAATGGTTGGCTACGATAAAATCATAAAAGATTATGATTTTATATGTCAGCTATACTCAGCAGATATTCCATCAAAAGACGGTGGGGCTTTAGGATTATCTGATGCCATCGGTTATTTATTTTTGAAAAAAAATATTGATGATGTTGATAATGCGGGGTTATTTTTTGTTCAGTCGGCATAACGTCTTTACGTTAATAATTAGGTGTTAGATTTGTTGTAGCGCACCATTGAGAAACGGCCTGTACCTTTAAGATAAGTGATTATTTGTAAATGATTACCAGATCGGTACTGTCCTATACCGGTTTAGGACAGCCAACATAAGTGTTGCGTGAGCATGAAATGATAGCCGGAGCCCACTGGAATATTTTAAAAATAAATTGAGCAACTAATCAAGCAATCAGGCAATCAGGCACTGCCGTAGGTTAAAAAGTTGGCGGAAACATGCTGAGTACCGTAATGCGATTCAGCTTGTTGCCACAGCTCAGCAGGGATGATCAAAAATTGAAGAGTGTCACTAACTCCATATTTATGAGCATTGACCATTAGGATAATGTAGTCCTGTTCCAGCATAGCTTGAAGCTTAGCTATGTCTGCGACGAAAGTTTCGGCTGTGTCATCAAAGTCATCTAATTCAGGGGAAGTGAAGATACTATAGTTACTACGATAATGAACTTCTGCTGATTCATTATCGTCATCAATAGTCACTTGCAAGATATCGGTCCCTAAATGCTCTGATAGGCACTCAAGAAAGTCGAGAATGCTTTCTTTCCAATCCATATTCAGGCAAAAAACTTCACAGAAAACTCGAAAATAATCCTTTTCATAAACCAAGTCCGATCGGCGTTCACTGAGTTCAGATTGAATTTTACGCACGGATTCACTTTGTGGATTGTCAAAGAGAGAAAAGAACTGCTCTTTACTTGGCATACTCATATCAATAATCTCCATGTCATATATATATAAAGAAAGACGTTGATTACTATAACAGTATTTGCGAGCCCTAGCTTTTCTGATAACACTTGAATTTATAGGCATAGCATGATGTTTGTCGCATTTACGATACAGCCAGTAACCTGCGTTACCGACACGATTAATCCAGACAAAGGAAAACGATAATGGAAATTAATGATGGCTTACACGATATCAGCCCAAATAGAAGGTGACTTTGTAGAAATAAAACGTGCTGATGTTGAGTTTGTCATAGGAAATGATCCTATTGATGATTTGCCTCAATTAAGGTTGTTAATTTTAGCCCAGTTCGAGTGAATGTTAACTGTGCTAATGAGCGTCCCTTACTGATGTGGCGGCCTCAGTTTGAACCAATGACATTTTATCAATGCCATTAATTCAATAACCTTATCGCTACTGTACGCCAAGCGTATCCTTAAAGAAGCTTGCGATATCAGCATTAATCCTTTGATGGGTCTCAGTACGATTAATGCCTTTAGGGTCAATACATAATTCCGGCATAGCTTGGCTCATATCGGGTGAACAGGGTGATAAGAACGTGAAATGACCCGCGTTGGCAATGACCTGCAACGATGCACCTAGATTCTTTGCTAACGCCATCCCATTTTCATCAGGGGATAATTCTTCATCCTTATCTCCGACGAAGATCAGTAACGGTGATTTGATAAGCTTCGATTCCGCTGGCGTAAACATAACGCTTAAAGGGGCGAGCAGAACGAATGACCGAATACGCGGGTCAGCGGATGCTGCAAGATCGGGGCGATCTAACCGAATATGTCCCTTGGCTTCGCAGACATGGCGGTCGTTGGGGCGCTTAGCGCAATACTCCACCAGGCGTGCCAGCGTCGGTTTGGCGCCCGCGAGTATCAAGCCGGTGGTTCCTCCGGCCGAAAACCCGACAAATCCTATTCGATCCTTATCGATATGGGGTGCAAGTACAGAATCTTTAAGAGCCGCCGATAAAGCAGCAGATACCTGCAAGGGGCGTCCGTAGAGCACGCTGGTAGTGCCCATCTTGCTAGAATTCTGGAAGTTATCACCGGGATGGGTCAGGCTAACGACGATATATCCTTGTCGCGCTAAGGTTGTAGCGAGGTCATGATGCCCCCACATACTGCCCATATTCCCGTGAGATAGCAGGATCAGCGGATAGAAACCGCGCTCAATGGCGACTGACTTGGATGCCGCAATCTGATAAGGGCCAATGTTGGTCACTTCAGCGCGCCCGGAAATAGGGAAGAACACGACGGTTTCCATTGGCTGATGATCAATAGGATCGACAACTTCAAGCTTCTTGATGCCAACGGCATGAATGCTTTCGGCGTTGACACCTGCAACAGGCAGCATAAGAAACAATACTACCAACATCAATCTCAGGAATATTTTGTTATAATCCGGCAGGTTGGTAGCCTTGATATATTCCGTTTTATTAATATCCATAAAGTCATCCAATAAATAAAATTAAACATCAAAAGCGAATCGTCCAGCCTTAAGTTAAACGATGTTAACAAGTTAAAACCTGGATCCCCGTTTTCACGGGGATGACGAGGGTGGCGGTATCTTCGTCATCCCGTTGAAATAAAATTGAACGACTTTATAGTCATCAGGCCAACAGCCACCGACTCAAAGAGTGCTCAAATACTCAATATACCCTTTAGCACTGGCTTCAACCCGCTCCGGTATCAGCTTAAACTCAGCATCATAGAACAAATAGGGCTCAGCATAATCGGCCTGCACATATTTTGCAGTTAATTCAAACGGCTGCAAAATTTGTTGTAACGAACCGTTATATTGGCCACCTTCGACAAAGTCTTCCTGACTGATTCCGGCGCTAACGGCCAGCGCAATCTTATGACTTTTTAGCTTATAGCCGCTGGTAGAACCATAGGCCCAGCCGTAGAGAAACACTTCATCCAGCCACTGCTTTAAGCGCGGCGGGCAGTTAAACCAGTAGAGCGGAAACTGCAAAATCAGGTTACCGTGCTGTTCTACCAGCGCCTGTTCTTTTGCTACGTCAATCACACCGTCCGGATATGCCTGATAAAGGTCGTGTACGGTATATAAGTCAGGGTACTTTTTCAGCTCTTCAATCCAGCGTTTATTGACCACAGAATGCGTCAAGTTGGGATGAGATACAACAATCAGTGTTTTCAAATCTGTTACTCCATTTATGTAAAAAAACATCGTCATCCGCCAACACAGGTTGCCGGTATTTGTACCGCTCCGGCATTGTATGTTAGATTGCTTTTTAAAATAAAGTACGGTAATTGAAGTTATATACTATACAAAAGGAGAGTGTTATGGCTGAGATAAATCCCTGTAGTACCAGTGATATCATGGGTGATAGCGGATTTAGCTATACGCTGTCGTTGATTAGCGGGAAATATAAAATGGTTATTTTATATTGGCTGGCTGAATTCAAACCCGTTATGCGATTTAACGAACTTAAACGCAGCATTGATACCATTTCTTTTAAAACCCTGAGCACAACGTTGAAAGAGCTGGAAAGAGATGGCCTGGTGGTGAGAAAGGAATACCCGCAAATTCCCCCCAAAGTAGAATATAGCCTTACTGAAAGGGGAAAATCGTTAATTCCGGTATTAGATATGATGTGTGAATGGGGGACCAACCACCGAAATGATAAGCCTGAATAAGATAAGGCATAGCTTACGGTTTAGATAAAATATGAGCCCCGACTTATGAGGGCTGCCATTTTACCCGGTATCAGGTCGGTTTCTTTGCCGAGGCTTCTAACGCAACCACGGCGTAATCGTCACACCTGTTAGTAGCCCTTCAGGACTGAGAAGGCGAGTCACGATTTGGCCCCATGGCTCTTCACGTTTAGCTACCAATAACTGATAACCTTTGCCGCTCAGGATGTCAGTGGCGGTATCAATATCGCTCACTTCAAATTCGATCCATCCTTGAGGTACAGGAAGATTGTCCGGCCATTGTTCGGTTCCAAAACAGGAATATGCCGCCTGAGAAAGCGGCCAAAGCGCAAAGTGTTTAACGCCGCCTAATGCATCATGCCCGGTCAATATATAGTCAGTATTACCGTCCATCGGTTTTAGCGGTAAGCCAAGAGAATCGACATAGAATGATTTACTGATTGCAGTATTTTGTGTAATCGGGCCAAAACCGGCAACAAATAACACTTCGATACCTGATAAATCGGGCTTCATACACCCTCCTAAGTTTTTATGAAATGGCACCATCGCCCAATATCATTTATATCTTAACTGCCATAAACCGGCCAGTTTCACTAAGCAAATTGCCGAGTTAACCGGCCTGATTTAATGTTAGTTTCGGTGCTTACGCATCCAAATCAGTTTATAGGCCGCCGGTATAATAAACATCGAAAGCAGCGGGGCAGTGATCATGCCGCCGATCATCGGTGCAGCAATACGGCTCATCACTTCAGATCCCGCGCCGGTTCCCCATAAGATAGGCAACAGCCCGGCAATAATCACGGCGACCGTCATGGCTTTAGGCCTGACTCGCAGTACCGCACCGTGGTATAGCGCATCATCCAGTTTCTGCTCACTGAATGTTTCCGGTTTACTCAGCTCAGGATGTTCCTCGATGGCATGACGTAAATACATCAGCATCACCACGCCAAACTCGGCGGCAAGACCGGCCAGGGCAATAAATCCGGTTCCGGTAGCCACTGAAAAGTTAAAGCCCAGTGCATATAAGAACCAAATTCCGCCGGTTAGTGCAAACGGGATACTGGCAATAATCAGCAGAGCTTCATCCAAACGTTTAAATGCGATATACAGCAGAATAAAGATGATCATCAGCGTTGCAGGCACCATCAGTTTCAGCTTTTGGTTAGCCCGCTCTAACAGTTCAAACTGGCCGGTAAACGAAACGCTGGTTCCCGGCTTAAGCTGAACCTGTTGATGAATAGCATCACGCAGGTCGTTAACTACCGAGACCATATCCCGGCCCCGGGCATCGATATAGATCCAACTGGCAGGGCGGGCATTTTCTGTTTTTAACATTGGCGGACCGGCAACGACGTTGATATCAGCAACGTCACCTAAGGTAATTTGCTGCTTCATCGGCGTTAATATCGGTAACTCACGTAACGACTGCGGGCTGTTGCGATAGCTTTGCGGATAGCGAATATTAATCGGATAGCGGGCAATACCTTCAACCGTCTCGCCAATCATTGCGCCACCAATGGCCGAAGAGACAAATAGCTGAACGTCTTCAATGGTCATATTGTAACGAGCAGCCTGTTCTCGTTTAATATCCACATCAATATAGCGCCCGCCCACTAAGCGTTCTGCCAGTGCGGAAACCACTCCCGGCACCTGCTTAGCCACTTCTTCAATTTGCTGAGCAGTGATATCAATATCGGCTAAGTCAGTACCTGAAACTTTAATACCTATCGGGCTTTTTACCCCGGTAGAGAGCATATCAATACGATTACGAATGGGTGGAACCCACAGGTTAGCCAGCCCCGGTAAGCGCACGGTTTGATCGAGTTCTTCTATGATTTTTTCAATGGTCATACCCGGCCGCCACTCACTCTGCGGCTTCAACTGAATGGTGGTTTCTACCATTTCCATCGGCGCTGAGTCGGTCGCCGTTTCGGCTTTACCCGCTTTACCAAATACGCTGGCGACTTCCGGCACTGATTTAATCAGCTTATCGGTAGCCTGTAATAGCGCAGCTGACTGGGCGGCAGAAACACCCGGTAAGGTAGAGGGCATATACAGTAAGTCACCTTCATTGATACTTGGCAGAAACTCTCCGCCGATCTTACTTAACGGCCACAAAATAGTGGTCAGTGACAGTAATGCAATCAACAGCGTGACTTTCGGCCAGTGTAGAACCTTAAGCAATAGCGGATGATAGATTCGAATTAAAAAGCGATTAAGTGGATTACTGGATTCTTTAGGAATTTTACCGCGGATCCAGTATCCCATCAGAATTGGAATCACCACGATAGCCAGTACTGCAGCACCCGCCATGGCATAGGTTTTGGTGAACGCCAATGGTCCGAATAGCCGTCCTTCCTGACCTTCAAGGGTAAAAATAGGGATAAAAGATAGCGTGATGATCAGCAGGCTGATAAACAGGGCCGGGCCAACTTCAACTGCCGCATCGGTGATCACTGCCCATCGGGTTTCGTTATCCAGCTTTTTCTGTGGATGCTGATGCTCCCACTCTTCGAGCTTTTTATGGGCATTCTCTATCATCACTATCGCGGCATCCACCATGGCACCGACCGCAATCGCAATACCGCCCAGTGACATAATGTTGGCATTAACTCCCTGAAAGTGCATCACGATAAAGGCAATACAAAGGCCAAGAGGTAACGATATTATGGCCACCAGGGCTGAACGCAGATGCCATAAGAATAGGGCACAGACCAGGGCAACAACAATAAATTCTTCGAGCAATTTATAACTTAGATTATCGATGGCACGGTCAATAAGCTGGCTGCGATCGTAGGTGGTCACAATCTCCACGCCGTCAGGCAGGCTCGACTTCAGCGCTGCTAACTTAATTTTTACCGCTTCAATAACTTCCCGTGCATTCTCACCGGAACGCAACAGCACAATCCCACCCGCGACTTCACCTTCACCGTTTAATTCAGCCACGCCGCGGCGCATTTCAGGGCCGAGCTGGACGCGGGCAATGTCTCGTAAATAGACCGGAACGCCGTTCTGACCGCTGGTTAATACGATTTGGTTAAAGTCTTCAATAGACTGAAGATAGCCGCTTGCTCTGACCATATATTCCGCTTCAGCCATTTCAATCGCAGAGCCACCGGCTTCCTGATTAGAGGCGTTAATCGCCTGTTTAACGCTGGCGAGGGTAATGCCATATTGGGTCAGTTTAAGCGGGTCAATCACTACCTGATACTGTTTTATCGCACCGCCGACAGAGGCGACTTCAGCAACATTGGGAATGGTCTTTAATTCAAACTTTAAGAACCAGTCTTGCAGTGAACGAAGTTCAGCCAGATCGTGTTTACCCGTCCGGTCGACCAGCGCGTATTCAAAAATCCAGCCAACGCCGGTGGCATCAGGGCCAAGTTCAGAGGTGACACCACTGGGGAGTTTGCCCTGAACCTGATTTAAATATTCAAGCACCCGTGAACGGGCCCAATACAGATCTGTTCCGTCTTCGAAAATGACATACACATAAGAGTCACCGAAAGATGAAAATCCGCGCACGGTTTTTGCCCCCGGCACCGATAGCATGGTGGTGGTTAGCGGATAAGTAACCTGATTCTCAACTATTTGTGGTGCTTGGCCGGGGTAGCTGGTTTTAACAATAACCTGAACGTCAGACAGATCCGGTAATGCATCGACCGGGGTCTTAACAATAATCCAAGTGCCCCAAACGGCAAGAAAAAGCACGCCCATCATGACCAGAAAACGGTTAGCGACCGATCGGCGAATAATCCATTCAATCATCATAGTTTCCTTAGTGTCCCGCGTGCGGATCGGGTTGAGCGGTGGAGGGGGCGACGTGCTGTGAATGGTCGATTTCTGTCGCCGTCTGTTGTTGTCTCATACGGTCTAATGCACCGGAGATATTGGCCTCAGAATCAATTAAAAACAGACCGCTGGTTACTACGGTTTCGCCTTCCTCTAGCCCGGAAATCAAGCCCGTTTGTTGTTTGGACTCATGAAAAATTTTGATTAACTTAGGAACGAAGCGGCCTTGTTCATTTAAGGTAATGACCCGTTGTTCATCTCCGGCATCGATAACTGCCTGTGACGGGATTAGTAGCATTGGTTCGCTTTGGCTGTTGAGTGTCATTACTGCGTTCATGCCGGGCTTCAGTCGCTCTTTAGCATTATCAACTGCAAGACGAACCTGTAGGGTTCTAGTTATCGGATCAACGCTCGGCAGAATGTCCCACTTAAGTACCTTAAATGTTTCCTGCGGATAGGCCGGTACGCCGATGCTAAATTGAGTCGAGTCTTTTAACAGATAAGAGGCAGATTCAGGGATCGATGCATTAATCCAGATCGGGTTAATTCCCTGAATTTGAGCGACGACTTTGTCTTTGGAAATGTTCATACCGCTTCTGAGATCAAACGCAGTGATAACTCCGTCCATCGGTGCTTTAATCACAAAGCGGGTTTGAGCTTTTCTGGTTTTACGCAGCTGTGAGATTTCATCTTCAGACATACCCGACAGGCGCAGCCGTTCCAAAATGCCTTTAATTTGTAACGGCGAAGCGCCGGTTTCGGCTAATAGCAGATATTCACTTTGAGCTTCAACCCATTCAGGAATGGTAAGCTCAATCAGCGGCGTTCCTTTTTTAACTTTATCACCGATAGTCAACGGGTAGACTTTCTCGATAAATCCCTCTGAGCGCGACTGTACAATCGCATACTGATATTCATTAAAACTCAGGTTTGCCGGTATGGTCAGAGCATAATTTAGCTGACCATAAGTGACCTGTTCGGTACGCAAACCTAAGTTTTGAGTCATTGTCGGATCAATTTTGATCCCGGCTTTAGCCTGAGTACCATCGCCATCGCCATCTTCGTCGGCATATTTCGGTACCAAGTCCATGTCCATAAACGGTGATTTACCCGGCTTATCAAATTTGGTGTTCGGGTACATCGGGTCATACCAAAACAGAACTTTCGCTTCAGTAGTCGGGCTTTCTTCTGGCAAATGTCCCGCTGGAGAAGTAACAAAGTAGGCGTTAATACCGGTGGCAGCTAAACCTCCGACCAATAAACTGCCTGCGATGATGACTATATTTTTAATGGTTGTCGGGGCCATAAGTGTTCCTGACTCAATAATAAACAGAGGGCTAAAGTATGAAAAGTACGGCTGAGTTATTCAGAACCGGTCGGCAATAAGTCAGTTCGCCGGTTCTGAAAATCCGCCGCAAAGAAAGTTAGCGGGTCAGGGCGATTTTCTTTAACAGCGAAATATTGCCTTGCTGAACAAAATCGAGGTCGATCTTGTCACCAACCTTGAGGCCGCTAATTTGTGCCGGATCATCAAAGGTGAATCGCATGGTCATTGCCGGCCAGTTAATCGACGGTATTGGTTCATGGGCAACGGTGATTTTCTTGTTATCCAGATCGATAATCTTGATTTCACCTTTAGTGGTGATGACTTTTTCTGATGCTGGGTTTGTTGCAGCCGTTTGCGCCGCTGGCATACCATGACCTTGATGATCTTGAGCAGCGACGGCGGTTAAAGCGACTGGACCAGACAGCAGGGTGAAGACGACCAGCTTAAGTAAATTATTCATGTTTAACTCCGGTTTAAAATAAATGCGATAAGAAAATTAGAAACAGCAAAAAACAAACAACAGATTGTTATTCAATCCAGCCGCCACCTAATGCGGCAAACAGCGTGATTTCATTAAGCTGTTGGTCAAACTCAAGATCGACCAGGGTTTGTTGAGCGCTAAACAGGGCGCGCTCGGTATCCAGTATTTCGATAAAGCTCACGGCACCGTTGCCATACAGCACATTGGCCCGATGTTGAGTGATGCGCAGCGAGTTCAGATAACGACGCTGAGCCTCGATCTGAGCGGCAATGGTGGATCTGAGCGATAGGGCGTCAGCGACTTCTTTAAAGGCGGTTTGAATTTTTTGTTCATAGTTAACCACCGACATCTGCTGGCGAATCTCAGCTAATGACAAATTGGCTCTGTTTTTACCGCCGTTAAAAATCGGCAGCTCGATTTTAGGTATGAAATTCCACAGGCCATTGGCGGCATCAAATAGGTTAGTGATATTGGTACTGTTACCGCTGATATTTCCGGTTAATGAGACCGATGGGAAAAATGCCGCTCTGGCTGCACCGATATCGGCGTTATCTGCCATTAATAAGTGTTCGGCTTCAATAATATCCGGGCGTTGAAGCAGAATATCGGATGATAAATTAGCGGGTAGCTTAACGATCTCGGTGACTTTTTCAGTCGATAACGTGGCGTCTTTTGGCAGAGTATATTGCCCTACAATTAGCTGTAAGGCATGGTTTGCCTGCGCCAGTTCGCCTTCACGTTTAGCGATGTCAGTGCGAGCCGTTTCCGTTTGGCCACGGGCCTGTTCTAAAGCCAGCAGGGTGGAATTTCCCATTCGGGCCCGTTGTTCCATAAACTGATAAGAACGTTGGTAGTTTTGTAGAGTCTGTCTGGCGATAGTTAACTGTTGTTCAGCCCGGCTGCGGTTTAGGTAGCTTTGTGCTACGCCGGAAACCACTAAAATATGGGCTGCCCGTTGCGCCTGTTCGCTGGCAAAAAAGCGCTGCTGTTCAGCTTCACTCATGTTCTTTAATCGACCGAAGAAATCCAGCTCAAGGCTAAGCCCCATGCCAATACTGTATTTGCGTTCGGTAGTAGACGGGTTTCTGAATCCGCCGCTGTAATTGGCATCAGTCGAACCGGTTAATTGAGGGTACCGCTCGGAATCAGTCAGGTTATATTGAGCCGCCGCCTGAGCGACTTTCAGACTGGCCGTTTTCAGGTCGCTGTTATGCACCAATGACAGCGAAATAACCTGTTTTAACGAAGGTGAAACAAAAAAGGTTTGCCAACCGGGTGTGGTAATACTGTCGGATTCAACCAGCGCATTACGGGTCACTGAAAAATATTGCGGAACGGGCATTTCCGGCCGTTGATATTCCGGCTCCAGCGAAGTACAGCCCGCCAGTGCCAACAGCGAAACTAAAGCCAATTTTTTCAGTTTAAACATAATAAGTCCCGTTCACCGGTAGATCATAAGTAAGGTGATATTTATCTGATTGTTATGGTGTAACAGTGTATACAACAGGCTCTGTTCAACGGATGACAGCTTGATGACAATTTTGTCATTTTCACCATATGCTATTGATATCGGCTAGAATGGCTGAGAATACGACGGCAGTGAGGCGGAAAAACATGAAATTATTAGTGGTAGAAGATGAAGTGAAAACCGGAGAGTACCTGTGTAAAGGGCTGACTGAATCCGGATTCGTTGTCGATCTGGCCGATAACGGCATGACTGGCTACCACCAAGCGATGACCATGGACTATGACTTAATTATTTTGGATATCATGCTGCCTGATATAGACGGCTGGAATGTGGTCAAACTTCTGCGTTCATCCGGCAAAAGCATGCCGATTCTGTTACTGACTGCCTTAGGCAACACTGAACATAAGGTCAAAGGGCTGGAGCTAGGAGCCGATGACTATTTAGTTAAGCCTTTCGATTTTGCCGAGCTGCTGGCCCGAGTCCGAACGCTGCTGCGCCGGGGGGCTTTTACCATCGTAGAAAGTCAGTTTCAGATCGCTGATTTAGTCATGGACTTGGTCAAACGTAAAGTGACCCGTGGCGGAACCAAAATCACGCTAACCGGCAAAGAGTTCTCATTGCTGGAGTTTTTTATTCGCCACGAAGGTGAAGTATTACCCCGTTCGCTGATTGCATCTCAGGTATGGGATATGAATTTTGATAGTGACACTAACGCCATTGATGTTGCCGTTAAGCGCCTGCGCGCTAAAGTGGATAATGACTTTGAACCTAAGCTGATCCAAACCGTCAGGGGCATTGGCTACGTATTAGAGGTTCCTGATGAAGACTAAGCCCGGGCGTCGGCCTTTGTCATTGGCTTTTCGCTTAACGTTGTTTATTAGCATTACGACTATCACCGCTTTCATGCTCTTTAGCTGGCTGACTATCCAGTCGGTTGAGAAACACTTTGAAGAGCAGGATCTCAACGAACTACAGCAGTTAAGTACCTCACTTAGCCAGTTATTAACTCACCAAGATTTAACTGAACATGTGCGTATTGAACGGGTTATTAACGCTATTTCTCAGCGTCCTAATGCATTTATCTTTTTGGAAAGAATGAATAGCAGCCCAAATCAGATACTATTTCAGTCACCCGACGGGCCTGATTTTAAAAAAATTATTGAGACTTATCCGGTTGACACTGAATTACCGGTGATCTGGAACGCTCCTGAAGAACAAACTGCACCACATGAAGATAACAATAGCCTTCATGACGCTACGTCTGAGGGATACCGGGTGATGATTTTACCGATTGTCACCATGGCGGATAACCAAAAGCTTCACTATCGGCTGGTTATCGCACTGTCGATTGATTTTCATCTGCATTACATCAAAGAGCTAACTCGAAACTTGATGTTAGCTGCATTTTTTACCTGTCTGATTATGGTATTGATCGTCCACTTTGCGGTTTATCAGGGGCATGCACCGCTGCGCAGAGTGAGTAAGGAAATTAAAGGCATCACTTCCGAAAATTTGGACGTTCGGCTACAGCCCGATCAAGTGCCGATTGAACTTCAGCAGCTTGCCGTATCCTTTAATGCCATGCTTGAACAGATTGAGGACGTATTTAAACGACAATCTAATTTCTCGGCCGATATTGCTCACGAAATTCGTACTCCGATCACCAATTTAGTGACCCAAACTCAGATAGCCTTAAGCCAGAAGCGTTCAACCGAGGATTATCGGGAAGTGATGTACTCAAATCTGGAAGAGTATGAGCGCATGTCTAAAATGGTCAGTGATATGCTGTTTTTAGCTCAGGCTGATAATAATTTGCTGATTCCCGAACGTTTAACCATCGATTTAAAAAACGAAATTAATAAGGTATTTGAATACTTTGAAGCCTGGTCTGAAGAACGGGGAGTGACTCTGCGTTTACTTGGTGACGCAGGGCCAGTTCAAGGCGATCCGCTGATGTTACGACGAGTGATTAATAATTTACTCTCTAACGCCATTCGTTATACGCCTGAAGGTGAATGCGTAACAGTGACGTTGTCACAAAAAAATAACGGAATACTGATGTCAGTCGCCAACCCCGGCAGGGTTATTCCGGCCGAACACTTGCCAAGATTGTTTGATCGTTTTTATCGGGTCGACCAGTCGCGGCAAAGAAAAGGGGAAGGTAGCGGCATCGGCTTAGCGATAGTGAAGTCAATTATTGAAGCCCATCGGGGTAAAGTCTCGGTGACTTCTGATTCAAATTTGACGCAGTTTTCGGTTTTTATTCCGCAGCCATAGTTTAAATAACGCTCCGTTCGCAATCCGGGATAAAACTAATCGGTCCCTGTTTAAGCGCTCGATCTTTTTCTATACCAAGGCACAAATAGCCTGAGCGTTCCTCCCCAGAAAATCCCGTCGACAAAGCCGGTCAATAATCCGAAAATTATGCAAAATGCGCGGGTTTCACCGAGTTCTGGGCGAAGATAAGGGACGGAGGTCAATATAAATTTAAGGCTGAAGGCAACTATTATTATCCCAAGCGTTAGTGGCGTTCCGCTGCGCACGACTAAACCCGGGGTCGCCGAGCGCCTCAGCGGCGGTTGTGACCACCACATCATCCACCCGGCAACTGCGCCTACCAAAGTTCCGGCTAACATCATTATCAAACTCAGGCTAGGGCGGTATGTTTCGTGAACGACACTATATATTCCCCAGATTAGAAACAATACGGGGAGGAGGAACAGTCTGCCCGGCCGCATTTCCCTGTCGAACAGGGCAATAATCCCACGACAAAGCAAAAAAATGAGCAGAACCCACACCCAGATAGGCGTATTTTTGACCAGCTGTGCAATAGACATATCTTCACCTTGTTGACTAACATCCATTGTTAACTGGCAGCAGCGAAAATTCAGCGCGCAAAAATGATTGTCTTAGTCGTCTTTTTCCGTCGGTGATTTTTCTTGGACAGGCATGTTATTTTTCTCTCGTATAATGCGCAGCACTCTTTTTTGTTGCCACGTTGCGATTTGTTCTTTCAGAACAAATATTCTCAGCGCCCGAAAAGCGACAACTGAACCCCATACTAATGTCACCACGACTGACCAGTAGCGGTTAGGATAAAATAGATAATTTACGGTCATTAAAATGCCACAGACTAACAAAGCGATAATCAGCGTCCGATAAAAATGCGTTTCCTGTTCCACACGACGTCTGGCTTCGTTAATCCGCGTATCCAGCATTTTGCTCGCATGATGTGTGTTTCCGGATAGTTCTGCGACCTCCACGTTAAAAACAGAGGCCAGCGCACTGAGCGTTTCCAGACCGGGTTTATGGCCTTTTTCTATGCGTTGTACCGTTCTCACAGAAAGAGAGGCGAGTTCCGCCAGTTGCTCCTGTGACCAGGCGTTTCTAAGCCGGTACTCCTTAACCTTTTCACCCGTATTCATGCATGTTCCCCGTTGATTACCGATCAAGGATATATTTACACATCATTCTGCCTGCGAACACGACAAGCAGGTGACATCAATATGACAAAACCGCGACACACTTTACACGACAGCCGCATCAACTGCTTATTTGAGGGAAGCGATCGTGACTTAAGACAAGTAAAGTCCATAAGCCACTTTAGAGCAGAATTCAGTTGAGGTAAGGGAAAAGGATTTCAATCTTCAATAATAACAAATCGCTGATGTCTTAAAATGTTTTTTATATTACGGGACTTCAAGCCCCTTATATAAAAATCTTTATCACTTTCCGAGCCATTGTTGCCTAAAACACCTTGGTCTATGCTACTGTCATAGGCCGCTAAAAGTTGTTGATGATAAATCCCCAGAGTGAGTGTTTGATGAAAAATGAAAAGCAGCACGTTGCTTTAGTTTCTATGTTGGCCAGTGGCTTGTTGGCTATTGGTAAGTTCACCATCGGCATATTCACCGGCAGTATCGGTTTGATCTCTGAGGGTATCCATTCTTGCTCTGATTTTATTGCCACGGCGGTTACCTGGTGGGCGGTTCGCATCAGTGATAAACCTGCTGATGACAATCATCACTATGGTCATGGAAAAATGGAAAGTATGGCGGCCCTGTTTGAAGTCGCACTGTTATTCGGTGCGGCAGGGTGGATCGCCTATGAAGCCATTAAACGCCTGATGGGTGAACCTCACGAAATTATTGCCGCTCCTTTGGTGATCGCAGTACTTGTTATTTCTATTGTGGTCGACTTTTTCCGGGTAAAAGCGCTACGGCGGGTGGCTAAAAAGACAGGAAGCCCGGCCCTGGAAGCCGATGCTTTGCACTTTTTCTCCGACATGCTGGCGTCCGGCGTAGTGTTAATTGGTATTGTTTTTGTGACATTTGGCTTTGTTAAAGCCGATGCCATTGCCGCCATCGTCGTGGCCTGCTTTATTTTGAGTGCCGCAGCGACGCTGGGTAAACGTTCATTTGACTCATTGGTTGATACCGCACCGGCAGGAACTGAATCTAAGATAGCTTCATTGCTGGACAACTTCCCGGAAGTGATCGCCATTGAAAGAACCCGAGTGCGCAATGCGGGGCCGGTGTTGTTTATTGAGCTAACGCTGGCAGTGAGCCGTAGCTTACCTCTGGAGCGGGTGAGCGAATTAAAGAATCAAATTACCCAAACCTTACAGCAGCATTTAAATCATACCGAAATAACCCTGATAGCCATACCTCGCTCGGAAAGTAGCGAAACCATAGCAACTCGGGTACGCATTATCGCAGCCAATCTCGACCAGGCGATTCATCGCTTAACGATCTTGCAGCTACCGAACCAGCTAACGATCAGCTTTGATTTGGAACTGGATGCCGCTTTAAGCTTAAAACAGTCACAGGGCATTGTTGATAATCTGGAAACGGCGATCCGTGCCGAACTGGGGCAGCACGTTGAAATTGACACCCATATTGAACCTATTATTGCCAACTGGTTAGAAGGACAAGACGTACCCGATAACCTCAAGCAGGAATTTGAACAAGCGCTTTACGCCTGTACCGCAGATCGTGGCGATAACAAAATTAGTCACGTGCGGGTGCGTGAGACCAGTCAGGGCGTCATTGTCTATTTTGACTATTACTTACCGGCGGATATGTGCGTTGACCAAGTTCATACTGAGGTCGATCGGGTAGAAAGATCTATTCGTTCGGGTTTTCCACATGTGTTTCGGGTAATCGGACACGCTGAATCTCTACCGTTACCACAGAGACAGCAAATATTTTAAACCAACTATTAATTCCACCTTTTGGTCAGATAACGTATTCTCAAACAAGGTGTTGTAATTTTGCGGGGTGATATATGGCCAAATTAAGGATTAATAAGCACTGGAAGATGGTTTTGGTGCTGCTCTGTATCTGCGGTGCGCTGCTGTTGGTGCGGTGGGGAGCAATGATTTTTGGCTAACCATGATTATCCTTTGAGTATCGAGATTACTTTTCGCTGCGTAACGCATTAACCGTTAGCCGGTTCATTCTTATCCTATTCATAACATACGCTGTGGTTATGAGTTATGGCGCTATCCTTATGTCGGCACTTCCTTTCCAGTGGTTTCAATCATAGCAATGTTGAATACTTGATCCTCTATCACAACTACATTCTGATTTGTCCATTTCCGTTGCTTAATTTTTACTCTACATTGCCATAAGAGGAAATTTAACTTTCTGATATTAAGGCATAAAGTATGGATATTTCATTCCTGAGTCTCAATTTGTATATCATCATGTTTTTCGTGGCTATTGTTTCAGGCTTTATCAATGTCGTGTCCGGTGGCGGTGGATTTCTTTCGATAGGGGCATTATTACTGACCGGATTACCGCCGTCTTATGCGTTAGCAACCAATAAGATACAGGCTTTGGGAAGTTCATTAACCTCGGTGATCTATTTTCTAAGAAAGGGTCATATTGATGTCGCTGAGCATAAATTCGTTTTTCTTGCGGCCTTTGTTGGTGCCGCGCTTGGTACCACATTAATTCAGTTTATTGATCCGGTATTGTTGAAAAAGTTATTACCGGTGTTGATTATCATCGTTGCATGTTATTTCATCCTTTCTCCCAATGTAACTGAACCTAAGACTGAGCGTCGAATTTCGGTATTCTGGTTTTCTGTTATTGGCGGAGGTTGCGTAGGTTTTTACGATGGATTTCTCGGACCGGGAGCAGGATCGTTTTATACCTTGAGCTATATATTGCTTTGGGGTTTTAGCATTGATAAAGCACAGATCCATTCAAACTTTATCAATCTGGCCTCCAATATTGCCTCAATACTATTTTTTATGTTTGGCGGGAAAATGATTTGGTCACTGGGGCTTGTGATGTTTGTCGGACAAGCTATTGGTGCACGTTTGGGGGCAAATTTGGTGATTACAAAAGGAAAAAAGATCATCAGACCAATGATTATCTTCATCTCTATCATCATCAGCGGTAAGCTTATTTTTGATCTTTATTAATGGTAATGCTTTGGGTGTCTAAATTATCAAAGATTAACTCAATCGCGGGGGGAGTATTGATAAGCAGCTCGTTTAGCATTAATACAAACGTCATTCATCTTTATGGCGCATTTCCGAAACTATTTTGTACTCTTGTCATTATATTTTTTGGCTTGTCGCTCTATTTTAACCATTATCTCTCCTTATACCTGTCTGATTAAAAAACAAATCAAACCACGTTTTTATTATTAAGTTAAGTCATCTGTTAAATTATTATTAAATTTAGCCATATAATTGGTGTCTAGTGAGTGATATTTATCGCCAGCCTGATGTTATCTTACTGTTATTAAAGTATATATTTTGCCAGCCAGCTTACTAGCATACCTATTTAGTTGATAAGTAGTGGGTTTAAAACAATGACAATAATACCCTCAATGGTGACTATTAGGGAGCTCATTAACTGTTTAATTGTTGTGTTTATCTTTATGAAAATCATTAGTGCTAAAAACAACTTATCCATATGATATTTATGATTATAATTTATGCTATATATGTTAACTTGGAGAGATTCACTTTTAAATGAGTTTTTATCTATAATTTATTGTATATAATCACCCGCTAATTATTAATGGCTTAAATATGACTAAGTGTTGATTGTTAATTACCATCGTCACTTCGTTAATAACACTAAGGGTAACTATTAGATATCAATAGTTTTTAGAGGGTAAAGCTAGCTTGTATACCTAAGCTTTATCTATTCATTCTCATGGCGTTTATCAATAAAGACGGACGATATATCAGTAAGCATAGCAAAAAGCGAAAGCTCTCTGATTCATGATGCAGGTAGCAACGAGATGAAAAAATGAAACCATTAACAAACACACGCTTTACTCCACTTCGCCAAGATACAGCATTAATCGCAGTTTTTGCACTTTCAGTTATCGCCATGCCGCAGTCTGTAATGGCTGCTTGTACCAGTTCAGGTACCGGAACTTATCTCTGTGAAAATGCGAATAGCACTGGAATTACGATTACGGGCACCGATATCGATATTAATACTGCACCGGGTTTTAGTGTATCAGAGCCAGGGAACAGCGATGCGGCGCTGAATATCATGGGTTCAGGTACGGTTAAATACACCGATGTTAATGGTTCTACGCTTGATACCCAAGGTGGATATTCGCTGCAAATTAACAATACCACTACCGCAGGTGAGTCGTCGTTAACCCATGTTCAAACCAACGCAAATATACCTAATGGCCTATTTATTGAAAATAGTAGTCAAAATGACTCAACGGTTGCTATCGATCTTTCCGGCAGCCTATCCGAAGGCGGTTATGATAACTTCGCCATAGACGTTCGTTCTTCTGGTGAAAAAAACGCTAGCGTTAATATTAATACTCAGGGAATTTCCGGCGATAACGGCATCAATACCGTTGTTCATTCAGCAAATGGCACGGCAAGGCAAGACATTAACCTGCAGGGAGACCTCAATGTTAGTGGAGTTGGGGGGTATATTAATAATGCCAGCAGTAACGGCAGCGGTATTCTCAATTTTAGCGCCAAAAACCTTATCGCTTTATCTGATGTTATATATATCAGCAACTCGGGTCATGACGGAGCGGCGATCACCCATATTGATATTGATGGGGATATCACCTCAACTAACGGTCAGGCGGCGAGTTTTTATAACAATTCCTACAACGGTCTCTCTGATCTGACCATTCGAGCTAATAATGTATCAGGGCAGTATTTAGGCCTGAATATTACCAACTATAGCCAGTATGGTTCCTCGCAAACCGACATCGCTTTAACCGGCGATATTTCAGCCACCTCCGGGCACGCGCTGAGGCTAAGTACTTATGCATCAGAGGGAGATGTCGGTTCGACTATTAAGCTTAATAATGTGTCGAGCTTCTATGATGCGCTCTATATAAGCGCCAATGCCACACAAGGCGATGTAACGTCTAATCTGGACGTTTCAGGAACGATTACGTCTGAGTTTGGCTATGGCATTTATATGATGAGTAGCGTATCGGATGGGGCATCGTATAGCGATATTAAGGCCAATAATATTACTTCCGGCTATCAGGGGCTGTATTTGAGCAACTTCGCGACCGGTGACGTTATCTCTACCATTTCCGTCACCGGAGATATCGTTTCGGGTTCGGCCGGCGGTGTAACGATCCAATCATCGTCCGATCAAGGCAATGTGGCGAATGTCATTAATCTCAATAACCTGACTTCAAATGCAGATGGCTTACATATAATCGGCTCCACGAATATCGGTACATCAACAACGGATCTCACCGTCTCTGGTCAGATCAAATCCACCAGTAGCGGCATTGTGCTTAATTCTTATGTGGATGATGGCAATGCTGTGGCTAATTTCGATATTAATAGCGTCACCAGTGTTTATGATGCTATTTACATCTCCAATCTCGTTCCTGGTACTGACAACGGTAAATCCGTGGTTAATGTGACCACTCGGGGCGAAATCGTATCGCAAGACGGATATGGTATTTATACCGAATCTAATAGCTCAGATACCTATATTACCGTTGCCGGCCTTGTACGTGGCGGCAATGACACCGCCGTCGGGATTTATACTCTTGATGGTGCTCAAAGATCAGCGACGTTGGAGTTGCAGTCTGGCTATGTGCTTGAAGGCATCACTCAAGCGCTAGTGATGAATAGCAACTACTTTGATTTGCCTAGCGGCTCACTGGATTTGCCCAATGGTCACTTAGTCCTTGGCGGGGCAGAGAATGCCACGTTTGATCTTAGTCGGATTGATAACCGTGAAGAAGCTATTTTCAATGGTGACCCGAATCGTATTACCGGATTCGGCACATTAGCTAAAACCGGCAATGGCGTCTGGACTCTGGTCGGAACTAACACCGCTAATGATGCGGTGAATTTATTTTCATCAGCAAATGTAGAAAAGGGCGTGCTGGCACTGGATAGTGCTACTTTGGGCCTGGCGGCTGACACCGCATTAACGGTGGCTAACGGTGGCGCGTTATCATCGATTGGTACATCGACACTCAGTGGCAATCTGACCAGCAGCGGTGAAATTCGGCTGGCTAATCAATATGTCGGTGGCAATGGTAATTTTGCCGGCGATAGGCTGACCGTGACCGGCAACTACACTGGCAACAGCGGCGCATATCTGATGATTGATACCATGCTCGGTGACGATAACTCAGCCACTGACCGTTTGGTGATTAACGGTGACTCTTTAGGTACGACCTCAGTCAAAGTGAATAATGCCGGTGGTGACGGTGATCTCACCACTAACGGAATCAACATTATCAATGTTAGCGGACTGTCTTCAGACAGCACATTTCTGCTTGATGGTGATTATGTCACTAAAGATGGTAAGCAAGCGGTGATTGGCGGAGCCTATGCTTATACCTTACAAGCCAATGGCGATGCGGCAAGCCCGGATAGAGATTGGTATTTGTCTTCAGAACTCCGGCCTTTAGAGCCGAGCCCGGAAGCCGGTGGCGAATCCCGTTATCAGCCGGGCGTACCTTTATATGAGCAATATCCACAGGTGTTAGCCGCACTGAATACGCTGCCGACATTACAGCAGCGTATCGGCAACCGCTACTGGTCGCAGGGTACATTGGCAGAAAGCGCGGCCAACAATGAGCAATGGGCATGGGGGCGTATTGAAGGTAGCCATCAATCATCGGATCCGGCCAGATCAACCAGTGGCTCACAGCGTGATATTGATCTGTGGAAGTTACAAACCGGAATAGACATTCCTATTTATCAATATGCTAACGGTTCTTTGTTAACCGGCGGCGTCAACTTTATCTATGGCAAGGCAAACGCTGATATCACCTCCTATTATGGTGACGGCTCGATCGACACTTCGGGTTACGGTGTTGGCGCTACGTTGACCTGGTATGGCATTGATGGGGTGTATATTGACGGGCAGTTACAGACCATGTGGTTTGATAGCGACCTGAAATCTGACACTCTCAGCCGTACCATGGTCTCTGGCAATAACGGCCGGGGATATGCCTCTTCGATTGAAGGCGGTAAACGCTATGCACTGAATGAAGAAGGGCTGTCACTCACGCCACAAATGCAGTTGCTCTATTCTCGGGTTGATTTTAATAGCTTCCGCGATCCCTATGGCAGCAAAGTTTCAGCCCAGGACGGTAATAATCTGCGTACCAGAATCGGAACATCACTGGATAAAGAAACCGCGTGGGTAGCCGAAAACGGTACAACCAGCCGCACCCACGTTTACGGTAATGTAGACCTGTATAACGAGTTTACCAATGGCACTAAAATTAAAGATTCCGGCGTTGAATTTTCTACCCGGGATGAACGACAGTGGGTGGGTATTGGTGCAGGCGGGACTTACGAATGGCAAAATGGGCGCTATGCGGTATATGGCAATCTGAACCTGACCAGCGCGACCAATAATATCAGTGATAATTATGCCGTTGGCGGTGCCGTTGGTATAAGAGTAGGTTGGTAATTATTCGTCATTCAGTTGAAAAATAGTTTAGCTAAAACACGCATCCCGACGAAAGTCGGGATGCGTGTTTTATTGGCTTACCATAAAGAAAAGCTATAACGCCGGATAATCGATATAACCTTCAGCTCCGCCGCCGTAAAATGATTCAGGACGAGGATCGTTTAGTGCGGCATTATGCTGCAGGCGCTTAACTAAATCCGGGTTGGCAATATAGGCCCGACCAAAAGCAACCGCATCGATATAACCTTGATCGACCAGCTTTTCAGCTTTCTCCATGGTATAGGCTCCGGAACCGACGATAACGCCACTGAACCGATCGCGAACTTTTTGTCTGAATTGATCGCTGTAAGGTTGGCCGCCGGCCCAGTCTGGCTCAGAGAAATGCAGATATGCCATGCCGCGCTTGCCTAATTCTTCAATCAGATAAAGCGCCTCAGCCTCTTCATGTTCGCCATTATTTAACCCTTGGAATGTACCTAATGGTGAAATACGGATGCCAATACGATCGGCACTCCACTCTTTGCTGACAGCATCGATCACTTCCAGCACTAAACGGGCGCGATTCTCAAGGCAGCCACCGTACTGGTCGGTGCGATGGTTTGAATTTGATGAAAGAAACTGATGTAACAAATAGCCGTGGGCCGAGTGCAGTTCAACCAGATCAAAACCGGCATCACGGGCGTTAGCTACAGCCTGACGGAAGTCGTCTACAATTCCCGGAATTTCATCAGTTTCCAGCGCTCGCGGTAGTGAAGTATCAACGCGAATAGCATGGCCGTTCTCATCGCGCAGGGAAGTGCGGGTTTCCGCACTGATAGCTGAAGGGGCGACCGGTGCCTGCTGACCCGGTTGCAGACTGTTATGGGAAATACGTCCGGTATGCCATAGCTGTACGGCTATATGCCCCTGTTCGGCATGAACCCCGGCGGTAATTTTTTTCCAGGCGGCAACTTGCTCCGGGCTGTGTAAACCCGGAGCACCGGCATAGCCTTTAGCCTGCGCAGAAACTTGAGTCGCTTCACTGATAATCAACCCCGAGCTGGCACGTTGACGATAATATTCTGCCATTAATGGCGTCGGGATATCGCCGGGTTCAATGCTGCGCAAGCGCGTTAGCGGAGCCATAAAAATACGATTAGGCACGGTAATCGCACCCACTTTTAGTGGGGTAAATAGTTTACTTTTTAACATCGTAAAACCTCAAATAGACCGGTCGTCTAGTAGTTTGGCAAATAAAAAAGCCTGTCAGGAGACAGGCTCCGCTAAAAGTTGTGTTACATGGGCAAGCGCACATTCTAATGGCTCTGCGCGGCGGGATATCTTCGCCTGCAGGCTGGCACCCAGCCAAAGTGAATACATCATATGAGCCTGCATATCCGGGTCACCTGAAAAATGGAGGCTTTGCTCAGCTCGTCCTTTCTTCAATGCATTGGCAAGGTGCGAGATAACTTGAGCAGAACCGTTATCCAGAGCAGTGCGCATATCTTCTGAAAGGTCACAAACCTCCGCCGACAGTTTTACCGTCAGGCAGTTCACTAACTTATCGTGCTGACAAAAATAGTTCAGACTTTGCTGATACCAGCCAATAATCCGCTCGCGGTAAGTGGTATCACCCTGGTTAAAATACTGCTGTATTTGTTGGTTATACAGCGTGTAATGACGCTCCAACATGGCGACACCGAAAGCTTCTTTTGAGCGAAAGTAGTGATAAAAAGAGCCTTTAGGCACTTTAGCCGTCGCCAGCAGTTCGCTTAATCCCATACCGGTAAAACCGCGGCTCAGGCAAAGTTGAGCTCCGGTGGTAAGGAGATGTTCACAAGTGTCGTGTTCAGGATGTCGTTTCATGGTGTGTAATGTACTAGACCAATCAGTCTAATTCAACCCCGAGCAATTATTTTCTCATGAAACAGTGGCAGAACTAAAGGGTTTGATATTGAACCATGATATTGATGCTTAAAATTAAAACCTTTTTAAAATAAAATTCATTAACGTAGACACAAGAATAAAAATATCTAATCAATTAATTTATATGGAGTTAACTAATAGTTATCTGACTAACTAAATTAAATAACAACTTATTTGGATGATATTTATGATAATAATAATTTATGTGAGAAATTGTTAAAATTAATGCCTTCCCATAATGAATTATTATCTATAATTTACCCTACCTGGCTAATTCAATAATTTCAATATTGTTAATAAGTTGCAGGTTAATAGTTAATGGATTCTATCAGAATCTGTTTTTTATAAAGTATCAAGTTATCGGTTAACACGCATTATGGAAAGATAGAATGAATAAAATAAAAAAATCAACACCGCCATTTTTTATCCCGTCTGGGCAAGATAAAGCACTGTTGGCCGTATTTGCACTCTCAGTTATGACTATGCCGCAGGTCGCTCAGGCTGCCTGTACCAATACCGGTGGAAGCGCCTATTTGTGTGAGAATGCCAATAGTGCAGGAATTGTTATTACCGGTACTGATATTGATATTCAAACTAACCCCGGATTCAGCGTAACGGTACCCGGCGTAGTCAATCCGGCCCTTGATATCAACGGAGGCGGGACGATTAGTTATATTGATACCAATGGTTCCCCGTTGAGCACCGGGGGAGATTATTCTCTGAATATTAATAATAACTCAGCAACGTCAAATTCAACCATTGTTCAGACCAACGGAGCGATTGGTAATGGTATTGCTATTGAACAAGTTAGTCAGGCTGACTCAATGGTTCAGGTTGATGTGACCGGTGGACTATCCGGTGGAGAAAATTCTGCGGTTCTGATTAATTCAAGCGTTCAGGGAAACTCATCGGTAGCGCTAAATACGCAGGCTATTTCCGGTGTGCAAGGCATCTACAGCGATAACGTTTCTTACGCCGGAGTGACAACCAGCAATTTTAATATTGCCGGGGATATTCATGTTAGCAAGCAGGGTGCCTACCTTAGTAATAGTGGTTATGGCGGCACCAGTCTTCTTAATCTCAATGCTAAAAATATCATTACCAATGCTGATTCTATACATATCAGTAATGCCAATGCCTCCGGTGGCGCGACGACCAATATTATTATTGATGGGAGTATCACCTCGGCCGATGGTCAGGCAGCAACCTTTAATAACGACGCCAACAACGGGCTTATCAGCTTCAAATTCCAAGCTGACAATGTCAGCAGCCAATACTTTGGTTTGACTGTCAATAACCATAATCAGAATGGTGCGGTGATCAATGATATTGCGCTGAGCGGAGACTTAACCGTTGCGCTTTCTGGCCAAGGTATTAGGGTAAATTCCAGCACCGCAGAGGGCGATGTCAGCTCTGAGATCAAACTAAAAAATGTGTATACATCATCTGAGTCTATTAATATTTACAACCATACCACCAAGGGCAATATAGTCTCTAATCTGAATGTATCTGGCGATATTATCTCCAGCAGTGGTGATGGCCTTTATATGATGAACAATTCATCTGAAGGTAATTCTGAAATCAATGCCAACGTTAACAATATCACTGCCGATATTCAGGCTATCAATATTAGCAATATGACTACGGCAGGAACGGCATTGACCGCAATGAGTGTCACGGGAGATATTCATGCGTGGTGGGGGGGAATTATTCAAACCACGGGCGATCGGGGGGATGCTACTACCACGATTGCTATGAATAATATGAACGCCGATGCTAACGCATTAACGCTCTACACCACCACAGATACGGGCACTGCAACGACAAATCTCAGCGTAAGCGGTCAAATGACATCAACCGGGAACTCAGGTATTGACCTTAATTCTTCGGTAGTTGACGGTAAAACCGTAACGGTTGTTGATGTGAATAATATCTCAAGCCTGGATAACGCTATTCATATCAGCAGTAATGTTCAGGGTATTGATTCAGGTGATTCAACAATTGATGCAATCACCCGAGGCTCAATCATTTCTCAGCAGGGGCAGGGAATCAATATTGAAACCAATACGGCCGAAACCTATCTCACTGTTTCCGGTCTGGTTCACGGCGGTGACGGTACCGCTATTGGTATTAATCGTCTTGATGGCCTGCAAAAATCCGCTACGCTGGAGCTCCAGTCCGGTTATGTTTTAGAAGGCATGACTCAAGCGCTGGTTATCAGCAAAGATTACGTTGACCTCGATTTTGCCTCACTTAATTTAGCCGACAGCCATTTAGTGCTTGGCGGCGCGGGCAACGCAGCATTTGATCTTAACCGCATTGATAATCGCCAAGAGGCTATTCTGGATGGCGATCCGAACCGTATTACCGGTTTTGGCACTCTGGCTAAAACCGGCAATAGCGTCTGGACTTTAACAGGCACTAACACCGCCAACGGTACGGTCAATTTATTTTCATCGGCCAGCGTTGAAGCCGGCGTTCTGGCCTTGGATAACTCAACGCTGGGAATCGCGACAGGCACGGCACTGACCGTCGCTAACGGTGCTGCGTTATCGTCTATTGGATCATCAATCCTAAGCGGTAATTTGACCAATTCAGGAGCAGTTCAACTGGCCAATCAGTATACCGGTGGTAATGGTAGCTTTGCCGGCGATACGTTGACTGTAACCGGTAACTATACCGGCAACAGCGGTGCATATCTGCTGATTGATACCGTGCTGGGCAATGATGATTCCGCCACTGACCGCTTAGTTATTAACGGTGACGCCTTAGGGGCTACCTCAATCAAAGTGAATAATGCCGGTGGCAATGGAGATCAAACCATTAAAGGGATCAACATTATCAATGTTGGTGGCCTGTCTTCGGACAGCACGTTTCTGCTTGATGGCGATTATGTCACGAAAGACGGTAAGCAAGCGGTGATTGGCGGGGCTTATGCTTATACCTTACAGGCCGATGGCGGAGCCGCTACGCCGGGGCGTGACTGGTATCTCACCTCTGAAATGTTACCAGAAGAACCGGGAACAGACGAGAGCCGCTATCAACCGGGGGTGCCGCTGTACGAGCAATATCCGCAGGTATTAGCCGCACTGAATACGCTGCCGACACTGCAACAGCGTATTGGCAACCGTTACTGGTCACAGGGTTCACCGACCGACAGCGCGGCTAATAATGACCAGTGGGCATGGGGGCGTATTGAAGGCAGCCATCAGTCATCGGATCCGGCCAGATCGACCAGCGGCTCACAGCGTGATATTGACCTGTGGAAATTACAGACCGGGGTAGATATTCCTTTGCATCAGTATACTGACGGTTCTTTGTTAACCGGCGGCGTCAACTTTATTTATGGCAAAGCCAATGCCGATATCACTTCTTATTACGGCGACGGTTCGATTGATACTTCCGGCTACGGTGTCGGCACTACGCTGACCTGGTACGGCACTGACGGAATGTATATTGACGGGCAGTTACAGACCATGTGGTTTGATAGCGATCTGAAATCCGATACGCTTGGCCGCACCATGGTTTCTGGCAATAACGGTCGGGGATATGCCTCTTCGATTGAAGGCGGTAAGCGCTATGCGCTGAATGAAGAAGGGCTGTCACTAACGCCACAAATGCAGTTGATCTATTCTCGGGTTGATTTTAACAGCTTCCGCGATCCCTATGGCAGCAAAGTTTCACCTCAGGACGGTAATAATCTGCGCGCCAGAATCGGAACCTCACTGGATAAAGAAGCTGCATGGGTGGCTGAAAACGGTACAACCAGCCGCACCCACGTTTACGGTAATGTAGATCTGTATAACGAGTTTACCAATGGTACTAAGGTCAAGGATTCCGGCGTTGAGCTCTCTACACGGGACGAACGTCAGTGGATAGGTATTGGTGCCGGCGGAACTTATGAATGGCAAAACGGCCGCTATGCGGTGTATGGCAATTTGAACCTGACCGGTGCAACCAATAATATCAGTGATAATTATGCCGTTGGTGGCGCTGTTGGTATAAGGGTAGGGTGGTAGGCTAGTTTTTAAGGGGCCGGAATTTTCCGGCTCCTGCATAGCGATAGATAAGTGGATTATCAATTTTCCGAACGGTTACTCTTCTTCAGTATCGTTAAGATCCATCTCTACATTTATTTCCAGCGCAATTTGGATAAACTGATCGACAGAATCAGACGGCAGTAAGATCTCTCTATAGCTGTCATCACCGGTATCAAAACCTAATAAACTGTAGCCTAAACTTTGCAATTGCTGATTACTGCGCACAAAAATCTGACGGGCATCCAGTTCGTTCACCGGGTCATCGACAGAATAATCGATATCAATCTTAATGCCTTCCAGTTCCAGCGCGTCGCCCAGCCAATCTAATGCAGACTCAGTATCTTTCCAGTCCACTGAAAAGCTGTTGCCGATCTGAGCTTCATCAATAAAGGATGCCAACGAATAGCCAAGAAAACCCTCGTGGAAGCTTTCACAAAAGGCGTCTTCACCCACTTCATCAATATGCTCTTCCAGCATATCTTTAAATCGTTCAATAGCTTCTTCAGCGTATTCCTTATCATCATTAAGCAGGTAGGCGAGCTTACTCACCGACGACATAATCTGTTCTACGATATTCAATAAATTGCCTGACATATTAACTCCGCTAGCTCTGTAAAAAATCCCTGTAATATCTACAGCCATTATGCGCTATTAAGTAACATGATGAGCGGTCAGGTGTCTATATTTACTCGATAAAGTCTTTACTTGTTTGGTTAATAAATACTTTATGATTCTTTATTGCTGGGGGGGGGAACTATCGATAGCCACCGTCTCCCCACTTTGTGGATTATGTAAATGAACCTCAAGCTGATTAAAGGCGATATCAATATTATTCTCTCTGCATAGGGTATCAATCGTGCGATTTAGTGCATCAACCGTACGGGTACGATATTTCAGTTCACCAACATAAAAACGGAGTTCATGTTCGAGCGTGCTGTCGCCAAAGTTGAGGAACAAGACTTGCGGCTCAGGATCGGATAATACATATTGATTTGATTTTGTCGCCTTCAATAATACTTCTCTTACCTTATCTAAATCAGAACCGTAGGCGACACCCAGCTTAATTGACACGCGGGTTATGGTATCTGACAGGGTCCAGTTAATCAGTCTTTCAGTCACAAAAGATTTATTGGGGATAATCACTTCTTTATGCTCGAAATCGATAATTTGCGTGGCTCTGATATGAATTTTACTGACTTTACCCGAGTAGGTACCAATAGTGATGGTATCTCCAATGCGGATTGGTCTTTCAAATAATATAATTAAGCCTGAAACGAAGTTAGCCAAAATTTCTTGTAAGCCAAACCCGAGTCCCACGGAGAGGGCGGCGGCCAGCCATTGAAGCTTATCCCATGAAATACCTAATCGCCCTAATGCAATCATCACGCCGATAACGGCAATCAAATAGGCTAATACTGAGGTAATAGCATAAGAGGTACCCGGCCTTAACTGTAGATGGGAAAGCACCGAGACTTCTAATAATCCCGGTAAGTTACGCATCATAATATAGCTAACGACGAGGATAATCAGACAGATTAATAAACTGCCCAGCGTCACCGACTGTAAGGTGGTGGTACCGGAAACCACTTCATCATAATTCCAAAGGGTAATGCTATATAAATAGGAGAGGTCAACGATAAGGTCCGACCAAATCCAGTAGAACAAGAACGCAAATAGCATGAAGAAAACCATGTTAATAATGCGCAAAGATTGATGATTAATCTGCTCCATGGCAAGCAGCGGCTCTTCAACCGGCACCGGCCCGTCATCCTCATTGCCTTCTTTCATTAATTCTTGACGGCGGGCCATTGCTCTACGGTAGGCCAGCTTTTGCGCTGCGACGCTTAAACCACGGACGGTGGTTAAAAACACATAATTCCAGGCAATCAATAAATAGAGGGTGTCAATCCAAGGGCTGGCCAGACGCAAGGTGGTATAAAAATAGCCTAATACCACCAGAACAATAAATATTACCGGCACCAAAGTTACAACGCAGACCACCGATAAACGAATAATAAATGAGTTACCGTTTTGCAGATAGCTACGGCACAAAGGAAAAATTTGGACGCACAGCGCCAGTAGAATAAATAGAATGATTCCCTGGCCAATTACATCATTCATTAGCCAAAGTGGGTTTTGCTCCCCCAATATTGAGCCAAAAATTAGCGGTAGAATCGTCAGTGACAGCAATAACGCTTGCCGCCGACGCTGAGTGCAATATTTAACCGGAACGGCAAAATGATGCACAACAAAACCTTTAGGTGACAAACTGTACCAAATAAACGAACACACCAACCAAAACAGCGACAGGTGTAAAGCCAGACGCCAGAAAAAATGGCTGGTACTCATTTCTGATTTTAAGCACACCAGTCCGATGGCAAAAATAAACAGGCTACCGGGAAGTGCTTTTATGAGCGTAAGGTAAATCGCGTGGGGGGTATTTAATTGACCATCGTGAATAAAATGCCCGACGTTTGCTGATAGCGTTTCAAGGCGCTTATTGATAGTACCCATCCGCCAGTATATTGCCACAATGGCAAACAATATTAACAGCAGGTAGCCACTGGCATTTTTACCCCCTTGAATCAGCTCATCAGTGGATATTTGTATTTTCATCTCACTAAGTTGCTGCTTAGCCTGTGTCGGAAACGTCATAAACCAAGATAAGTTCATCGGTTTATTACTGCTAACCCAAAATATCTGCTGGGCAAGAGTGCGGCGTATCGAGGTATTAATATCCGTTAACTGTTGCTGATTAACCTGTAGCTTAATTGACTGGGTCAACTGACTACCTAATTGCTCATTCAGTTGGCCCAATAGCCCGAGTCTGACTTCAACAATTTTATTTAGCGTGTTGCGTACATCATCAGATAACCCATCGGGATTTTGGCCTGAAATTAAGTTATCAATATATTTATCAGGCTCAAATAGCGCATTAATTTTCTGGTTAATATCAAACTTCTCAATGCGGATATTATCAATATGCAGATTTAAATCATTATTTAGCGAACCGGTCTGAAAATTTTGCTGCTGTTGATAGAGCAGGCGTGATAACAACAGGGTTCCGCGAAACATATTGATTTGTACGTTAAGGTTGCGTTGAGACTCCTGAATGCTATTAAGCCAGTTTCTGACCTGAATATTTTCCTCAACCAGACGATTAGTATCATTGGTTACCGCATTAAGGCGTTGGCCAATTTGATATATAGACTCCAGTTGCTTTTTCACTATCGGGTTTTGTTTAACGTCATCGGCCAGTTGCTCATCTTCAATAATATTTTTTGATAAGTTAAGCCTTTTGGTATTTAGCTCGGCCTGAAGCTGAAAAACAGCACTCTGCAATTTGCTGATGTAAACGGTGATATAGTCGATTTGCTTTTGCACTAGGCTATTTAGTCGGGTATTAATATCTAACCGACTGAATTCTAAAGCTCGCTGCGCATCAAACAAATTTTGCTGATTAACCATCATGATACGTTGAGTTGGCCTGGCCGTATCTGAAGACGAAAGATCGCTCAGCTGGTCCTGCAATAAAACCTGTTGATGAGAGATAGACTGAATCGCACTTTGAGCCCGCTCCGGTAATGTTTGTAATGAGGCGAGCTGGCTATTATAGGAAAAGAGATTTTCCTGAGCAATTTGTAAACGATTAGTCGCGTCATTAAGCTGGGTTTCTAGCTGTTTTATTGACAGTGCTTGTAATTGGTCTGATGAAGGAAGCAGCTGTTGGTTGTTATTTAGCGAAATAAGGTCGTCTATTTCGCTTTGTATTTGTGCCGGCTGTTTTTCTAACGCCGCTCGCTCCTGTGCGATATCACCAATTTTATCCATGTATTCTAAGGTGTGCATTAAATCGTCTTTCACCAATTTGTCTTGCGGTGTCAGATTCGTGCTGCCATTAAGGATATCAAGCTGGCTGTTGACTTCATCTCGGGTCGGGAATTGATTGCTGAGTGCCAGCGCAGGAGGAATAGCAAATAAAAAACAAAATACCAATAATACGGCCACTCGACGTATCAGAATGAATGGGTAAATGGTCGAATCAGTTGGTTTAATCATTTAATGACCCAATAAAGTGAGGGCGAAAAATAACAAAAAATTTGATAATAATCCGGATGATATCACTTTCAACCGGTGTTAAAACACATTTCATATTCGAGTATGCCACCACAAGGGCAGCATCCCCGACCAATCTTCTTAAGTGAACTAGGGTTAAAATTGATATTTAAGTCCTAAATTAACCAAAGTATCACTGTAGCTGTCATTCCCCAGCTGTTGAGCTACGCTGGTCCACAAAAACGTATTATTAGCCACCTGTCCCTGAGTACCCAACTTCAACTCGGCTAAATTTTGGCTACCCGCTTGATGAGTCTTAATACTATCCAACGTCGACCCAATAAGCTTACTGTTATTCATCCAGTTAGCTTCAGTATAGACCGAAAAAGGCATATTAAGTCCGCTTATCCTATTTCTGGATAATTTAACGCCCAAGCGAGTTTGAATATTATTGCTACCGTCAGACTGAACGCGGGTGCCGTTCAACTCAGTATGGTTATCAGCCCTTAAACCATTCCAAATAATTTGTGCCTGCGGAGTAATGGCAATCTGACTGCTCTCATTTTGCCGTAAGGATAACTTATAGCCGCTTTCAAATGATGCGCTGTATCCATTGATATTATAGCGCTCGCCGCTTAACCCGTCTCCGTTAACGCGAGCATGTAACCAGCTATAGTTAATCCAGCTATCGGCATAAAAACCATTATGCGTGTTTGCATTCTGATACCAGGTCGCATACAGACCCGTACTATAGCCATCAACTAGTGCTTTTGATGAGTAAGAACTCCTCACTGAATCTGTATGGGTTGACGCAGAGCCATAGCCAAACATGGTTCCTAATCCTAGGCTATCTGCATCACTAAAATGGGTGGTCAGTACTTCACCTCCGCCTTGTACCACATAACGGTTTGTTTGGTTATGCAATTGGGCAGAACCATCGCGAAAACGGGTATGAGCCCCGGACTGACGTAACCATAGGCTTGAGTTTTCAGCCCGGCCATTACGATCTTCCAACCGTTGGTTAAACAATTTACTGGCAATAGCCATATTGGCCATATAACTGCCGGATTCAGGACGCTGAATATGGCCTGATGGTTTTCCGCTATTACCATTATTATTGCCGTTTTCATTCGGTGTTTCAGGGACATAAGGTTTTTCAGGTTCGGGAGTTGTTGGGTGCTCAGAGCGCAAATACCACCCGCCATCAACGTTATTAGCACCATTCTTATGGAGATAATATTCATAGGGTCCGGCGACGATGCGACCATTCTGAATAAACTCACCGTCGGAATTGCCTCTAACGTCAATCAGTTTAATACCCTCGATAGTATCGGCACCTAAACCACCTGCATGAATGACGCTAATATTAGTGATTCCGGAGGTATTGCCCTTAACCATCATAAAATCGGTTACCGAGTTATCCCCCCCAAGTAGGCTATTAAATATGATATGGCCGTTATTACCAATGTAATCACCAATAATGGTTAAACTTGCTCCTGATGCAGAAGGAGAGTTATTCATCACCATTACCCCTGAATTGGATAGCGTAGCGATAGTCTGCCGGGTACCGCCAAGACGTAATATCGAGCCCTGCGCCAGGGTATATTTTGAGTTTAGACTTAACGCTCCGTCGGAGGCTGCTTCTAATACTGCACCGCTGTGTATAAACGTCGGGCCCCAATAGGTGTTAAGACCCGATAATGTCGTATTGCCTGAGGTAATATCCACTATGCCCGCACCGCTCAGGCCGGGAGTAAACAGGTAATTATCTGATGTGTGGTTAAAATTAAGACTACTGTTATTAGCCCCTAAGTTAATCGTATTGGCATGAATAAAACCTGGTTTATCTGCCGTATCAGTCCCGCCAATGATAATACTTCCGTTGGTACCGACAGAAATTGTACCGGCAGTCACGCTACCGCTATCGGTCAGGATTAAGCTGCCTTTACTGTTACTACCTTCGGCAATAAATACATTTCCACTATTAATCCACTGGGAGTCGGAGCCCGTAACTATAGCTGATGCAGTAGAATTAAATTTTGCTATATGACCGCTGACACTGGTTACTGTTGCACCATTTTCAATGAGTAGGACGCCGCTACTGTCCGTATGTGCAATCGTCAAATCGCCGGTGTTCTGCCATAAAGAATGAGAACCTGTGACGAGAACTTCACCTGTGGCAGCCTGATGACCAATATAGCCAACGGTGTTACTAACCTTTGCGCCATCAGCAATAGTCAGCTTTCCTTCACTCTGGAACCCGACGCTTAACTCGCTGGTATTTATCCACTGACTGTTTTCACCGGTAACCGTGGTAATACCTTTTGAACCGTTAATGTACCCAACATAGCCTAAGCGACTGTCCACTCGACCACCATTAGTAATAGTCAAAACTCCGGGAGTCCCGTTACCTCTGTTTCTGCCAACGTACAGATCGCCTGCGGTATCCAATACTTGGCCTTCACCTACAAATTTCTCACTATTATTGATGGTTAGATCGGCAAGCGCATGGACAGGTAATAATAAGAGGGCCAATGAGGTTCCACACATCACAACGCCCCGATACATATCGGGGATTAACTTATCTTTTATGTTCATTATTAATCCGTTAATTTATGTGTAAATATAAAATGGTGATAATTAGATGATGGCTTGGCAACAAAGCCATACCAGCACAATATCTATTAATCAGCTGATTTCAACGGAGAAATATTAGAAAACGATATATAACTGAATATGATTTATATTCGGTTATATATGTTTATTCAGTTTTACGAAGTTACCTGCTAAAAAACGAGTGACTGGCACTCACTAGTTTCTTAAACAAAGAAAGTAGGGGACTTTATCGCCAGAGAAAACAAAACCGGCCTGACCTTGCGGATATATATGAACGTTTAACCCTCTATTCCTGGTCAAGAAAAAATCAGGTAACGCATTTTTGAGCATTAATATATCGTTATAATTTGGATGGGTGGTATTGGAAGTTAATAAGTAATCATTACCTTCTTTATGGTAGCTAAATTTAACATTTATTTTTATCGGCTTTGGTTCGCCACCGTTAGGAATAAAATAGCCAGAGCTTTCCACATCACCTTTACCTGAATTGAAGTTATATTGAACATCCATTTCCAGCAAGTTATCTTCGTTTTGGATATAAAAACGGCTCTCACAAGAGAAATCATCTTCTTGATGCTTAACATAGCTGTAGTAACCGGCGATAGCGAGGGCGAAAATGACCAGAGTTAATATATACAGTTTAGCTATATTATTTTTCATTTTTACCTCTGGAGTAGAACTTTGAATCACAGTGGCTATCTTGAGTAATCTGAGTACTGTCACATCGGATAATGGAAGTGTACTCGGAGGTCTTATCAATGGTCATAAATAAGACGCTATTGTTAGCATTACAGGCTATCTTATTGTTGTTTATAAAATTAACGTACTTTGCCACATCACGCTCTTTATCTGGCACATAGAGGCTACAGCCATTGACGTCGTCACTTTTCTTATAACCATCAAGGAATTTTTTCGGCTCTTTGATCAGCAGCGTGAAGGTTAATGCAATAGCAAAAAACACTAGCGTACTGATGACAACGCCACGCCAGGAGTTAGGGGTATGGCCGGATTTTCTATCCGTTGGTGCTAACTCTTCACTTGCTGACGTGGATAAAGGAGTAGAAAGGGTGCTGACTTGCTCGGTTTCGCGCGGTTGTTCAATAATAACTAAATTTTTCGGACCAACTTCTTGTGTAAACGGCGTTATCACAACGTCTTCGTCCAGCATCAAGCCTCTTTTAGGCACGGTTTTAATGATTTCTTCCGGTAAGCCAACGCTTTTAAGTGCTTTACGCAGTAAAGAGATATTTTGATAAAAAGTATTTGCTGTAACGTAGGTTCCGCGCTGTTCCCAAGCCTTATCAAAGAGGTCCTCTTTACTGACAACGGTATTTTTTCGCTCAATAAGCAGCAGTAAACAGCGACTGGCGGGGATGTTCAATGAGGTTTCAACACCGTTATGCCCTTTAACGGGCACCAGTCGGTGCTCTTCTGAGTGGAAAATAACCACATGGTTAATAAGATAGCTTTTATTCATTGTTTAGTGTCTTAAAGAGTTAATCCTAAAAGTTAGTACTATCTTTGGTTAAAGTTTACCTTAAGGTACAGGTTAACACCACGTTAAGATAATTAATGCTAAAAATTTTTCTTATTAAGAAATTTAACATATCAGTGTGATGGCGGCATTTTTATTTTAGGTGCAGCCTGTAAGTTGCATTAAATCAATAGGTTGCACAACACTCTTATTTGTTAAAAAAAAGTTATTAACAAAAAGATCTTGTTTATCTTATTTAATAGTGAATAAGTGAAAATTGACTAACACAAATAGTGATACTCACTTAATCTAATCGTCATTCAGCAGGCACCTGAAGTGAGTGATTGCATTTAAATGGCAACACTTATTGGGTAGCTGAATAATCTGGATAAATTTAAATTCTAGATTATTATGTTCATTGAGATGCATACTGTGATAATCAGGCTTTACTGCTGATTAATTAAATTAATTGCTCTTATGTATCAATCTATTCCCTTTAATTAAGATATCATCTGGTATTAATGGTTTGAATCACTATCTAACTTGTTTTATTGATCTATTGAAAACATATTTATGTTTATTATAATCAATACAACACATTTTGGTTTGTGAAAATACAAGTTCAAACCTTAATCACGGATGTCGTATGGCGGATATATGGATAATAAACTACACGGCTTTCTAATTGGCTCAGATATTCAAGTCGACATTAACAACAAGCGGTTAATTAGAGTATCTTCTGGTAATTCAGATAAAATATTAAACTTTAGCGCTGTCGTTCTTAAAGATATTGTAATGAAGTTGCTGATTTATATTCTTACTAATGCCCGTGATGACGTAGTCAGTAAAGAAGAAATACTTAAAAACGTCTGGGATGATAATAATTTAAGCTCATCGAATCAACGTTTATGGCAAGTTGTCAATGAGCTAAAAGAGAAACTTTCATTAATAGGAATATCTCCGGATTTTATTGTGAATCAGAGAGGGAAGGGATATAAAGTAAATCATTCCTACATAACACCTCTTTATTATAAAGAGTCAAACTATGTCTGAAGTATATCTAATAAATATTAATGTTAATGAATAGCATAATTAATTAGTGATGGCTATTGCTTAAATTAATTTCAGGAGAAATAAAATGCTTAATAACACCCCAATATGTACTCATTGTGACAGTTCCAACAATGTTAAAAAATATGGTTTAGCTCGCTCAGGCTTACAGCGCTACCGTTGTGGTCATTGTAATAAAACCTTTCAGGCGAAGTATATTTATCCAGCCTATGAGGAAAATATGGCTAAGCAAGTACAGAACTTACTGTCTAAGGGCAAAACCAAGATTCAAATTTGTGGCATTTTAAAGTTACGTCACTCTGTTGTTGACCGCTATTTATAGGTAATGCTGATGATCTGTGAGCACGCTATAACTGAAAGAGATAAAAATGCCAATGTTGACGATGAAAGCATTATCACTATCCATACCGAGATCGTTAGTAATCTGGTTGGCTGGATTAATGAAAATTTAGAATTGCCAATTAATATTAGTATGATTGCGAGAAAATCAGGCTATTCTCGCTGGCATTTTCAACGAATTTTTAAACATGTAACTGGCCAATCATTGGCGCTTTACATCAGAAGGCAACGGTTATACAAAGCGGCGTGGGAACTTAGGCACAGCCGCTTCAACATCACTGATATTGCCTATAAATATCAGTTTGATTCACAACAAAGTTTTTGGCGGGCATTTAGAAAAGAGTTTTCGATTACACCATCAATGTATCGAAAAATAATCAACTACAATAAAAATAGTTAGTTACGCATTGGATATGAAATTTAAGGCTATTTTATATGCTGAAAATATGTAATCGTTTATATTAACAGCAACGCAGTGAAACTATCTAACTAACTCTCTTTTTTGGTTTTTTATCGTTATTGAAAGTGATGGTATACATTGCAACATTTACTGCTAATGGTTGCGATTGTTTGTTTTTATATATCACTATCTCGGCTAGGTGTGACATATCATGTGGTATTTGCCCATATTTTATCTCATTAAATGATTTTATTGGGATATTGAAAACATATCTTTGTTAATTATAATCATGGCAACACATTAAATAACTCCAGCGATAGTAATTATATAACCTCAATTACGGACAATGACTGGTAGGATGTTATATAGATGAAACTACATGGTTTTTTAATCGGTGCTGATGTACAGGTTGATATCGATAACAACAGGCTTATCAGAGTATCTTCTGAAAACTCACATAAAATTCTAAATTTTAGCGCTATCGTTCTTAAAGATACGGTCATGAATTTATTAATATTTCTTCTTACTCATGCCAGTGAAGAGGTTGTGACTAAAGAGGAGATAATGCGTGAGGTTTGGGATGAAAATAACTTAAGTTCGTCGAATCAACGTCTGTGGCAAGTTGTGACCGAGTTAAAAGAAAAGCTATCATTAATTGGAATGCCACAAGATTTCATTATTAATATGAAAGGAAAGGGATATAAAGTTAATTACCCCAATATAACTCCGCTTTATTATAGAAAATAGTTTTTTTAATTATTTTTCTAACTGATATTTAGTTGAACCCGACAATAAACAGGGCGCTTTATCCTTTGCGCTGTATCACTTCGCGAGTAACCTTACCTGTCATTACCATTCAGGCCATGAGTTTTCATGGCCTGATACTTTAGTGGTTATACATTCAATCCATTCATGATAAATTATCCAAATCGTTGTATATATAAAAGTATAGCGAAATTTAGTTATACAAATTGTCCTAGAAAAGGAAAGGCGTGTTCAAATGCAGACCAAGCTGCTAATTTTTATAAATTAGAAAAAATAAGGCTGACACCATGATTATTAACGATATTGATTTTGCTACCCTGTATAAAAACCATATGGCTAAAGCCGGGCGGGTGACTAAACCGGCCAGCAGTTGGGATGCCAAAGCGGAAAAAATGGCAGAAAGCTGTGCTAATCCTGAGGATGAATATCTAAAGAAGTTTCTGTCCATGATGGATCTGACCGGTGCTGAAACGCTACTGGATATCGGATGCGGCCCGGGAACCATCTGTCTACAGGTTGCCGATCGGCTGAAACACGTTTATGGTCTGGATTACAGCGCAGGTATGTTAGCAGTTGCCCAACGCAGAGCTAAAGTGATGAAACAGGATAACGTTACTCTGTTTCAACGGGCATGGGATGACAGTTGGGATAGCATTCCTGAATGTGACATTGTGGTAGCGTCCCGCTCAACGCTGGTTGCAGATATGGCATCAGCCCTTAAAAAATTGAATGATAAAGCCCGGTTAAGGGTTTATACCACCCATACTATTGATCCTCATTTTATGGATATCCGTATTCTGCGCGCGCTAGGTCGGGAAAGTACGGGTTTACCTAACTATATCTATCCGTTGAATATTTTATGTCAGATGGGAATTAACCCGCGGCTGGACTATATCTACAGCCGTAACTGCCAGTCTCGTGTTGACAGCTATGAAGAGTTTGAAAAATCTATTAGCTGGTCATTAGGTGAATTAACCGAGTCGGAACAAAATGCTCTGTATGCCTACTACCAGAAAGGCAAGGATGGCCCTGAGCCGTTGATTTCTCCGCTGCGTGGCTGGGCGTTTATTTCATGGGATAAAACTCAGACGCGCAGATAATTATCATGGTGTGATCCTGATACTGATTTCACTCCGCCAGATACATTAAACGATGACTACCGAATTAGGATCGAACTGCGGATTTATTTCTGAACCTTGATAACCGCGCGGATTAGACAGGACCTTAGTCTGCCCGATGCGCAGGTCGGTATTATTGTGTATATGACCATGAATCCAAAGCTGTGGCTGATATTCAACAATCAACTCACTGAGATCGCTGGCATAGGCCGTTGCAAGAAGATCATTTTGAGCGGATAGAGGCACAGAACCAAGACAGGGTGCGTGGTGGGTCACGACAACGGTTGGCCCATACCGATGTTCGGCCGCCAATTCTCTTTGAATAAAACTTCGTGTTAAGTAGTGAAGCTGACGAGCATTTTCTGGCGTAAAAGAGCGGTAGGCACCATTTTTCTCATAACGAATCTTCTTATAGTCATTCATGCGATCGCTCACAGTCCGCATTGCCAACTCGCGGGTTTCGGCCCCGAACAGGCTGAAATCCGTCCATAAAGTACCGCCAAGAAAGCGCACGTCATCAATAATAACAGGTTGGGAATTATCCAGAATATGAACGTGACTTCCGGACGTTGCCTCTTTCCATTTACGCAGCGCCCGTTGAATCGAGGTACCATAGCTTTCATGATTTCCCAATACCATCACCGTTGGAATATCATGGGTTTGGCGCAGTACCCAATCAAAATATTTGGGCTTAGTCATACCAATATCACCGGCTAACACAATAACGTCCGCATCAACCTCAGGCAGGCTATAGCTGATATTGTTTTGACAAAACTCGAGATGTAAATCACTTTGATATTGGATGCGCATATCTGATTCCTTAACGCCCGCTGTTGTGCATCATGCCCTTAATGCCATTCTAGCCTGAGGTTAATTAAACCTTCAACGCCATATTGGTTTCTGATTAGCCTCAATATTTACCTGACAGGCCAGAGTAGGATAATATCCGTACAAATCTTAGGATAATTCCTTTATTAGTTAGCTAACCGGATGAGATATTAGAATGGAACTTTATATTGGTTTGGCTATTGCTGCCATTGTCATCATATGGGTGATTTTGACCTATAACCGTTTTATCTCTCTGCGCCGTTTTAAAGATGAGGCATGGAGCGGTATTGCGGTACAGCTAAAACGTCGTCACGATCTGGTGCCTAACTTACTCAGCTTGGTTAAACGCTATGCTCAGCATGAAAAGGAATTGCTGGAAGCCATCGCCGGCCAGCGCACTAATCTGGTGGGGGATACCCGTCAGGTTGCACAAAATGAACAACAGTACTCCGGTATTTTAGGCCGCGTTTTTGCATTGGCTGAAGCTTATCCTGAGTTAAAAGCCAACGAAAACTTCCTTTCTTTACAACAATCCCTGGCTGAAATTGAAGAACAGCTCCAGATGGCACGTCGCTATTTCAACGGAACGGTGCGAAATTTAAATATTCTAGTGGAATCGTTTCCTAGCCTGTTAATAGCAAAACTGTTTAATTTTAAAGCCGATTCATTTTTTGAGCTCGAGAGCCCTGAAGAAGCACAATTACCACGGATGGAATAATGGCATGGTTAGCTTATCAGGCGTAATACGCTACAGTTTCCTGCTGCTGGCACTCATTTTCGGCAGTGCTCGGGCGGTATCTTCTGATATAGCAATCAGTGAGAATGCGGCATCACCCGAGTTTATCTCTAGCGAATATAACGTGAAAGATGATGGCTTAATTTCAGATACCGACCATCACCAATACGAACATATTCTCTTGTTTGATGCGCAGGCTGGTTTTGCTCCTGAAGGCGTTATGACGATTAACGAGCATATTCAGCTCAGGTCAACCGGAGATCGGATCGAACGCGGAATTTTTCGTACGCTACCGTTAACCTGGAAGCGGCAAGACGGTAAATTCTTTAGCGTTAATTACCAAATTAATCAGGTGTGGCGCGACGGTAAACCGGAACCATACAGTTTGATCAAAGACGGTGACATTCTCACCATTCGTATCGGGAGCGCTAATCAACTTTTATCTCCGGGTCTGCATAACTATGTGATCCAATATGAGATCGACAACCATTTCAGCCGTTTCCCTGACTGGGATGAGCTGTACTGGAACGTTACCGGCAACGGCTGGGCATACGACATTGATAAAGCGCGCTTTAGCCTACAGCTTCCTGATTCATCAGAATTTCTTGATAACAACGGTAAAGACAGCCGACTGCAATCGATCGACGTGTATACCGGCACCGTTGGCGAAAAAGGGCATAACGCCAAAATCCTTGCTGATGGCAGCGTCGAAACCCTTCAACCGCTACGCACAGGCGAAGGGCTAACGGTTGCTTATACTTGGCCCCGTTCTATATTGAGCCTGGCGCCGGCACCACAATCAACCTATCCGTTGCTCCATTTACTACTTCCTTCATCAGAAACTAAAATATTGTGGATGCCGGTATTGGTTATCGCTCTATTTTACTTATTTTGGTGGTGCAGGTATGTTCTGGCCGCCAAATTGAAAATGCCTGCGGTTATTCCTTTGTATTCAGTACCCGAGGGAATTACGCCCGGGTATATCCGTTATATCAATCACGGTAAATACGATGTATTTGGCTTTAGCAGCGATATTTTGAATCTGGTTGCTAAACGTTATCTCGATATCACACAAACAAATAAGCCGTCTAATAAGCAAAAACCGCTCAAGCAACGTTCAGTCAACAAGCAATGGCTAGCCCGCAGGCCCAAGGGTAATAACAGCCCGCTAAATATTGATGAAAAACAGCTATTAAACAATCTCTTCTCAAGTATCTCTGGCCCGATCGACCTGAGTCATTCTTATCATAAAACCCTGCAAAAGGCATACGAAACATTGTCTAAAAAGTATGAGGGAGAGCGGAAAAAGCTATTTCTCAATATATATGGCATCAGGTTTTATATTGGCTTGCTGATACTCCTGATACCGATCATATGCGCTAACGCATTCAGCCTGCTTACTGCATTAGTCACCATTCCTACGGCGCTACTGCTGTTACTTGGCGGCTCATTACTGTTTTTATTTATAAAACAGCTATTAGACCCAAGCCGGTTTAGCAAAATTAAAGGATGGATAGCTCCCTTTTTCGCCTTAACTACCGGTTCGTTGTCATTGTATGTCGGCATACGTATCTTTATGGCGATTCCGTTAACGGAAATGCCGGCCGGATACGCCGGGGCATTAATCAGCGCTATTTTACTGGCGCTGATTTTAAGAAAAATAGCGCCGCGTCATACCCAGCTAGGGTTGAATGATTTAGCCTTAGCAAAAGGGCTGAAGATGTATCTGGGTACGGCTGAGCGGTATCGCTATCAGGCGCTTTACCCACCAGAGCAGATCGTTTCTCACTTTGAAAAGATGCTGCCATATGCTCTGGCCTTAGGCGTAGGTAAAACCTGGGCAAATACCTTTGCCCAATATCTGGAAACTACCGGTGCGGTATCTGACGCTTTTGTCAGCGGTGACTGGGAGCATGTAAACCGTTTTAGTGAGTCCTGCCGCTCATCATCAGTGAGAACCAGAACCGGCAACGGATCATCTGGCTCAAGCTCGAGATCCGGCTCAAGCAGTAGTGGTTCAGGCTCTTCCGGTAGGGGATCATCCGGTGGAGGTTCCGGTGGCGGAGGGGGCGGTGGCTGGTAATTTTTAATCACTGCTGATGCTGTCTTATTCATCTTTGAAATGTTAACCGCGCGGCATATTTTAAACCAGTCGGTTGATATTTCGGGATCAAGTAGTAATAATAAAATGATACGACCATTCAACAATTCATCCAACAATTAGAGGACATGCCATGTACCCAATCGCCACCATCGCGCTGGCGTAGTGACGACTGAGTAGGATCTTATCAAGACACTTCTCTTTAGAGTGGCATATTCATAGCCGCTTGCTGGCTTATTCCTTTTAGCCAAACGTTCCTTACCCATTAAAAGCGCGCCGACTTTTAGGCATGAGTTATCTAACTCAGGTTTACTGTGCCTATGGAATAAATATTATTAGCCTGATGGGAAATATCATGAACTTATCTCAACTCATGCAGTTAACACAGCGTCCGCTTCCTTGGGAAAGTGGCGATAAAATACCGTGGAATGAGGTTGAATTCAGCCAAAGAATGCTCAGCTCACATCTTTCACAAGATCACGACTGGGCTAGCCGCAGGGCTACGATTATTGAGCAACAGCTGAACTGGATTGTGCCAAGAATCCCTGTCGGTGGCAGAGTATTAGACTTAGGCTGCGGCCCGGGCCTGTATACTCAACGTTTGGCTGAGCAGGGTTTCAAATGTGTCGGCGTTGACTTTTCGCCGGCGTCTATCGCTTATGCCGAGCGTCAGGCAACTGAACACCGGCTTGATATTCACTACCATCTGCAAGATCTTCGCACGTTCGATACCGCTGAACGTTTCGATCTCATTATGATGACCTTTGGTGAATTTAATGTGTTTAGGCGGGAAGAAATGGTGTCAGTGCTGCGTAATGTACATCGCTGGTTAAATCCGGCGGGGCAGTTTATTGTGGAAGTTCATCAATATGATGAAGTGCAGCGCCAAGGATTAGCCGATACAAGTTGGGACAGAGCTGAATCAGGCCTGTTTTCGATCCGGCCTCATGTATGCCTGCAAGAAAACTTTTGGTATCAAGCCGAGTCGTCAGCCGTCACGCGCTACCTTATCATCGATTTAGAGTCTACAAACCTGACGGAGTATGGCGCAACGATGCAGGCCTATACTGACCAACAGTACGGTAATCTGTTACGCCAAGCCGGTCTTATGCGGGTTAATCAGGTTGATGATTGGCCAACGGGTGATACCTTTGCGAATAAACTCACCGCCTATTTAGCCAGCAAAGATTAGGTAGTCATAAAAAATGCCCGACAGTACCAAGCTGAGTTGAGTATTGTCGGGCGACGTTTTTTACCTACCGTTACCTACGCCCATCCATTAATTCTTTCCCAATATGGGGTAGCATCATTCTCCAGATTGAGAAGATGATATCCGCCGTACTGGGCTGCGGTAGAACAGGCATGATTTGGCAGAATGCGCAGCTGAGTCCCTACGGGAAAATGTTCGACATGGCCTTGGCTTCTGGAACTGATAATGCCATGTTCCTGATTGGCCGCAGTAACAATCAGATCGCCGATAGGGTTCCCCTGTAAGTCACACACGATGCCATAGCCCTGATCGACTTTTTGGTTAGCCGTTCCGCGATCTCGTGACAATGCCATCCAGCCGGCATCCGTGATAATCCACCCTTTGTCTTTTTGGTGTCCGATCACCGTAGTCACAACCGAAAGCGCTATATCATTTAACTCACATACGCCAAGCCCGGCCATGACAAGATCAAAAAAGGCAAAAACCCCGGCCCTGACTTCGGTAACGCCGGTTAAATCCTGACTAAAAAGTGCAGTAGGGGTAGAACCCACGCTAACAATGCTCACATTAACACCTAAGGATCTGAGCATATCGGCACTGGAAACCACCGCATCCCGTTCTTGGTTGGCGTACTGTTCTATTTCGGCAATTGACTTACTGTTATAAGAGTTACCGGCGTGCGTCATAACGCCACAAATGGTGACTAAGCTGCCTTGAAGCAACTGAGCAATAGCTTCAATCTCCGCATCGCAAGGCGGCAAGCCTGACCGATGGCCGTCGCTGTCGATTTCAAGCAAAACGTTAACCGGCAAGTGATGGCGTGATGCAAAATCTAAAAGAAGTTTAGCCGTTTGAAGATTATCGAGTATCAGCTTGAGCGCTGTTCCGGCCAATATTAACTTTTTTACATGCTCAAACTTATTCGGGGCAATGGCTACGCCGTACAAAATATCCGTGAATCCGTACTGAGCAAAGAAATCAGCTTCATGCAGGGTTGAAACGGTTATAGGTTTTTCAGCACCATCAAAGAAACGGCTGGCAACCTGAGCTGATTTATTGGTTTTTACATGAGGACGTAACTGAACGTTTAGTTTAGCTAAATGGGTTTGCATACGTGCAATATTGGCGTCCAGCTTTTTGATATCAAGCAGCAAATAGGGCGTTTCTTGAGTAATTTGAGTTTCTTTCATTGGCATGGTGACCTCCATAGTGACTCATTCAATATAGCGGCAGTATATTTAAGTTTAAATTAATAATTTTTAACTCTATCATTTAGCTATTCTAAACCTGATATCGGCCAGATAATGATTGATACACTCGATCTTCAATTCTTACTTGCGATCAAAGAGCATGGTTCATTGGTAGGCGCTGCCCGGTTCCTCAATGTGACGCCGTCAGCGGTTACACAAAGGCTACAGCAGTTAGAAGCCAGGCTCGATATCCACCTTATTGACCGTACGGCCAGACGACTCCACTTTACCGATGAGGGAGAGCTACTATGTCGAAAAGGCCAGACCTTATTGGAACAGCATAAAGCCTTGCTGGAAGAGGTGATGCAGCAACATGGTAAGCTGGTTGGCACATTAAAAATCAATGCTCCCTTTGGCTTTGGTCGCAAATATTTAACCGCAATTATTACTCAGTTCCACCGCTTGTATCCTCAGGTAGAAGTGTTATTAAAACTTTCCGAGCAGCCTTTACTCGAAGAGCAGGATCGGTTCGATCTGGTTTTACATATTGGAGAGCTGTATAACTCCAATCTTATTGTTCATGCTATTGCACCTAATCAACGTTTTATCTGTGCAGCTCCGGCACTTATTGAACACTATGGCATGCCGTCATCGCCTCAGGATTTATTAAATTTCCCCGCCATTGCGCTACAAGAAAATAACGAAGACACCACGCTTTGGTGCTTTGAACAAAAAAGCAAAAAACAAACTATCAGAGTGATACCGTCGCTAAGCAGCAATGATGGTGATGTCGTTTGTTCATGGGCCAAATCAGGCTTGGGGATTATTATGAGATCCCAGTGGGATGTGGCAGACGCGCTATCGCAAGGCCATTTGATACGGCTGTTACCTGAATGGACACTGCCCGAAGCGCCGGTTGTTGCACTCACCCACCGGCGTAAGGGAATGCCAGAAAGAGTCCATGCTTTTATGTCATTGCTAAAGCAGCAGTTTTCACCGCAGCCGCCGTGGCAACGTCGATAAATATTAAGCCGTTCTTAATTAAATACTTAATAATGCTTAATTTACTCTTAATTATTTGCTTACTATACTCGTTGCAAGTTTAGACAGCATTTATCACTGGTAATACATTGAACTATAAGTTTTATTTCAACTAAGGTCGTTCTACTGGTTAATGCTATCCGATCGCTTTCATGTTTATTATTCTTTTACTTAAACCTGTAGTACGTCTGTAGGAGCGAGTCATGAATCAGTCTTCAACAAGTCAGTTAACATCAGCCCGACCGGGTTCTCATCCGCCTAAAATTATTTTATTCGATCTATTAACTGCGCTGATTGATTCTTGGCAGGTATGGAATGAAACGGCGGGTTCAGAAGCGCTGGGAAGAAAGTGGCGCATGGCCTATCTAAAGCTTACTTATGGCTGCGGTGCATATCGTCCCTACGAAACCTTGGTCGAAGAGGCGGCTTTAGCGTCTGGTTTAGATATTAGTTTTGCAGAACGTCTGCGGGAAAATTGGCACAATCTTCAGCCATGGTCAGAAGTTGTATCGGTACTTGGCTTATTAAGACAACAGCACTATCAGCTGGGGGTGGTGACCAATTGCTCCGATCGATTAGGCCATCAGGCCGCTGAGCTGGTAGGGGTTCCTTTTGATATTGTGGTGACTTCCGATCAAGCCGGTTTCTATAAACCCGATCCCCGGCCTTATCAGTTAGCGCTGGATCTGGCCGGCGTTAAAGCCGAAGAGGCCATTTTTGTCGCCGGCTCTGCCTATGACCTTATTGGAACAGCAAAGGTCGGTATTCCAACCTTCTGGCATAACCGCATCGGTTTAAAAGCGCCGGAGAATGCCCCGTTGCCGATGAAAGAAATGACAACGTTAACGGATTTGCCCGCTGCGATTAATGATTATATTGGGGCGTAAGCGGCAAATAAACTAAGGATAGTTATTAATCGGAATCCAATTTCAATGAAATTTAAGCTCATGCTTCACCAGATGGGATAAATTAAACCATGTTGTTTTTACGATATCTGGAAGGGGTCTCCTGAATAATCTTACTAAACTGCCGGTGAAAGTAGCTGACGTCCTGAAAGCCACACTGTGATGCAATTACCGGCAGGGAGCGTGAAGTCGTTCTTAATAAATAACAGGCCTTGTGGAGCCGCAGTTTCAATAGATATTCGCTGAATGACAAACCGGCAAAGACCATCAGATCCCGCTTTACTGTGCTGATACTGCAGTGCACATGCTCGGCCACCTGATGGAGAGCCAACGGCAGTGTGAAATTATTATCAATATACTCTAATATCTTCTCTACTCGTTGATTTTGATAAGATAATGGTTTTTTCTTATCAGAAATATATTCAATGCCTGTATCTTCAATTAATAGCTCAAAAAGCAGAATAAGATAGCTCAGCCGGGTTAGTGGTGAGCTGGCCGCTGTTATTTTTCTGAACAAAGGTTCACTTTTTCTGGCGCATTCTGTAGAGAATTGAATGGCAGGGGAAGCGCGGGAGAATAGCTGGCTAATTGCGCGGTATTCTTCCATGCCGCTGAGCAGTTGGCGATTAAACCAGGTTTGCGGAATCAAAATGACGAAGATATCGCTGGCTTTGTTCATATAATCACTCTTCCAGGAGTGAGGCTGGTTCGGGCCAATGAAAACCAGATCGGGGGAACAGTAACTTGCAGCATGATTGCCGATGTATCGCTTACCTTCGCTGTTTAAAGTTAGCGTAAGCTCATACTCTTGATGATAATGCCACTTAAACGGTATCTCATGTAACTGAAGGTATGTAGAAAACCATGAAGTTGTTGATTCATATCGGAAAGATTCTCTTCTGAGCATAGATTTCCCGTCTGAAAAAATGAGCTAATTATTCATTATTACGCGCTGATAATTCACTAAATTAACATAATATGATGGAGAATAAATATCATTATTCATAACGCAGGATAAGAAAGATGATTACAGATTATTTTCAGACCAGCCTTCCTCAGATCAATAATATTTTGATCAGTCAAAAAGATCGGCTTGAACAAGTTGCCGAGCAAATGGCTAAAACTATTGCAAATGATGGCATTATTTATGCGTTCGGCACGGGTCACTCTCACATGATTCCAATGGAGCTATTTGGTCGTGCAGGCGGTTTAGCCAACGTCTGCGCAATGCTTGATGAGACTGTGCTAAATGGAGGTGGCGCAAGGCGCTCAAGTAAAATGGAGAGATTGTCGGGGCTCGCTGATATTATCTGGGAAAATACTCCGCCGAACTCTAATGATATGATTTTTATTGTTTCAAACTCGGGCCGCAATGCTGCTATTGTGGAAATGGCGCTCAGAGCACAGAAAGAGAGCGTATTTACTGTTGCTATTACGTCACTGACGCAGTCAAGCGCAAATGTTTCACTGCACGCCAGTGGGAAAAAACTCTATCAGTTGGCCGACGTTGTTCTTGATAATGGCGCCCCTGACGGCGACGCGCAAATGCACTATGGCGAGTACGTTACCGGTCCCTTATCAACACTCACTGGCGTTATTTTGATCAATTCGCTGCTCTGCGAGAGCGTACGGCTGTGCCATGAACGCAATATACCGGTGCCGCTGTTTCAAAGCCAAAATACGGAGAGAAAAACCAGTAATGAAGCATTATTTGGACGCTTCTCTTCAAGAAACCCTTATTTCTAGGGTAGCCCTAATCCCCTAATGTGAGTTTTCGCGCCACAGAGCATCAAACCCTAATTATTACCAAACACTTTTACCTCCGCTATCCCGTTGAAAAACGGGATTCAAGCTTTAAACACAACGTATCCTTAGCCAAACCGCTAGATAACAATATGATTCTGAGTTAATTTATTATTTCCTCATACAACACTAAGGAACGTAATTTGCAAAATACCCCAAAAAACAAAAATACCGATACCCGCGCACCAAAACGCGTTCAAAATGAATTACGCTTTCGTGCCATAACCGTAGCAAATAAAACGCTTATTGCTGACAGCTTCTGGCGTGTCGATTTTATCAGCGCTGACCTGGCCGGTTTCAATTCAGCCGGTTTTGACGACCACACCAAAATATTTTTCCCTGATGCAGGATCGAGCAAGCTGCAATTACCTCAAGTGACAGAGCAGGGCATTGTATGGGAAACGGGGAAGAGTCCGATTTCTCGCGAATACACGCCGCTATTTTTCGATGGTAAAGAAAAGCTGACCCTTGATTTCTACATTCATAACGGTGGCGTAGCCAGTGATTGGGCTACTCAGGCTAAAATCGGTGATGAATTGGTCATCGGTGGCCCTCGTGGCTCATTAGTTGTGCCTGATGACTACGGTTTTCAACTCTACGTTACCGATGAAACCGGTCTGCCCGCCTTTAAGCGCCGAAAAGCCAGCCTTCAGGCAGAAGAGTGCCATCTGTTTGCATTTACTGAACAGGCAACAGGTCATGATTATCTGGAAGATCTTGATGGTATAACGGTAAATTGGCTAGGCTCGGGGAATATGTCTACGGCGAATCTAGGTCAGTTGATTGCATTATTGGATAACATCTCTATTCCAACACAAGATTACTTTATCTGGCTGACCGGTGAGGGCCAAAGCGTGAAAATGCTGAGTGATTACTTTACCCAGCGCAAAGGATGTGATCCTACTTACGTCCGTGCTGTAGCCTATTGGCATCAAAAATAATGGTTGATTAGAGCGTAAGTTTTCTCCAATCGGGCATTTTTAACATTGGAATAAACACGCTATTTAACCCGTGTGACCATTGCTCAAGCCAACACGTTATTAGCCAGAGCAATGGCTTATAGTTAGTCACTCTCATCTTCCAGTAGGGTTGTTCCATAAGAGTTATCAATAGTACACAGCCAGCGACCATCAGACTCATTACGAAAAACATAAGTTGCTCGCCGGGTAATATTCTGTATTTCGCCTTGCCCGTCAGGAAAACTCAATAGTGTCTCCATAAGAACTAATGCATCGCCAGCGCCCTCAATGACCTGCATTTTCCCTTGTTTAACTACCAACTGGTTCTGAAAATGGTCTGAAATTGCAATAAAAGCTTTGCGTATATTTTCCTTACCATTGATAACCATTCCCGGCTTAATGACCAACGCAGCATCATCAGCATAATGCATCATCAGTGAGTCAAAATCTCTGTCGGAAATAGCGCGATCGCACGCTTGGATAATCAGTCGTATTGGGTGAAAGCTCATAAAATGTACCTAAATAATTAAGATTGACGGCGCTTTATTATCCGTAAATTTAAAGCATGATTATAGGTCCTTTTTCAATAATTAACTAACCACTTAAACTAACGCATATCGGTAATATTTTTAGTTAACGTTAGTATTTCCATGATATTTTTCTTGAATAAATATCAATCAATCATATCGGGTTAATTATCTAATTTACCATGTCAACCTATATTTCCATTATTAAACTCAGTATTTAAAGCAACAATGGTCGCTCTTATTTAAATGGTGTGCTTATTTTCTATCTCTTATGTTGTTTTTAAAAATATTATTTATTATCAGTAATATAAAATAATAAAAAACCAAATGGCACAATAACACCAAAGAGGTATCCTTAGTGACAATAAAATAAAACACTCAATACTCTATTGAGCCAACATAGTTCCATTGTTAATCCCTGCTAATTTTTGATGATCGGCACTAGAAACTTTAATTACTTTAATTGCGTGATTATCACCAAGAAAAGGCAGTTCCACCCTTACATTTTATTGATAATTTTCACAATCGCGATAACAAAGTTAACCCATATATTATTGGTAAAAATAGCTAAAGTTTTATTTTGAAAAACTATAACAAGAACAGGTGATATAAATACAATTTTATTACAGGAGCAGCATATGGGAGAACAGAAAACCAGTAGGTTAAAGGGATTTATTTATCGCCTTAGCCGATCAAACAAAATGGCTCTTGGCGGCACGCTGTTAATGGGTATTTTATTTGGGATTGGGATCTTAACCAGTTTAAACGTTGTGACTCACTATACCAGCACGGATGATTTCTGCATTAGCTGTCACGAAATGCGCGATAACATTTTTATTGATGAATACAAAAGTTCGAAGCACTTCACTAATCATGCGGGCATTAAGGTTGCTTGTTCAAGCTGCCATATCCCTAAGGAGTTTATGCCAAAAACAGTAAGAAAATTACGCTCTGCAAAAGAACTCTGGGGGCACATAACCGGTGTGATCGGTACCCCTGAGAAATTTACTGAACGTCGCGCTGAAATGGCGAAGACCGAACAGGCAAGGATGAAGGCCAGTGACTCTCAAGAATGCAGAAATTGTCATGATGTTTCTACGCTAACAAAACGGTACGTATCAATTTTTCATCAGGAATCGCTGAAACAAGGGCAAACATGTATTGATTGCCATAAAGGTATCGCCCATCGATTAAGAGATGATACGACAGCCATCCGACAAAAAACCGGTGTTATAGGTAAAACACCCTAGATCCAAATTCATTTTCCCATAAGTTTTTTCTCTCAATTTTTGTGAGTCATCGTTGATAAAAGAGGATAGCGTTATGAAAAAAATAAGAAAAGGTCTCTTACTGATGGGGGTATTCGCGGCATTCTCTACCAGCGTATTCGCTGATATAAATATGAATAAAAAGCCATCCATAAATCTGTCTAACCCGACGATTGAACCCGTTACCGAAGAGATTATACAAACCGATATTATTGTTATCGGCGGCGGCCTTTCGGGTATGTCAGCCGGCTTAACCGCGGCAGAACAAGGCGCAAAGGTTGTTATATTTGAAAAGCTACCCAGCCTTGGCGGGGCAGGCGTTTATCCGGAAGGAAGTTTGGGCGTTGGAACTAAATTGCAAAAAAAGGAAGGCAAAGGAGCAACGCTTAATGACGCTTTTAGTAAAGCGATTGATTTTCATCACTGGAGAGTGAATGCCGGCGCTTTACATGAGTTAATGAAAAACTCGGGAGAGACAATTAACTGGGTTGCTGATAACGGCGTAGAGTTTTCCGGCTTAAAAACCGTTTATCCTCCAGAGCAGTCACTGTGGACGTGGCATATCTACAAGCATAACGGTGCCTCTGTAACAAAAAACTTCTATAAAAAGATTTTAGCTAGTGGGGGGGAAATCTATTTAGAAACGCCGGTAAAGAAGATTATACGTGACGCCCAAAGTGGTGAGGTGGTTGGCGTAGAAGCCGTTAACAGTGTCACCGGTGAAAAGATCGTGGCTTATGGTAAAGGCGTGATTGTTGCTACCGGCGGATTTGCCAATAACCGCGATATGATTGAAAAGTATGTCACCGATGTAAACCAGCGAAATATGATTCCCGTTAAGCTTCGTGGTCCGCTTATTGACGGGCGGGAAGGTGACGGAATCAATATGGCTTTAGCCATAGGCGCTGATATCGCGGGTATGCAAACAATCGCAGGAAATAGCCCCTATGTCGATCAAGACCCTCCGATCAGACAGTTTAATGGGGCTGATTATCAAAAACAGGCACGAACCTCATTAAGTCAGCCATTCCTGTGGATTAACAGACATGGCGAACGCTTCTTTAATGAATCTCTCGGCTCCAGTTTTACTACGGTATACAACGCGATGACCATGAATGGCGGGGTTATGTATTCTATTTGGGATGATGCCATGCGCCAAAAGATGATTAAAGAGGGACCGGTTACACCATTTAATGCAATTGTTATCCCCGGACAGCCGATGAAAGCGTTAGATCAGGCCATTGAGATTGGGATGAAAGAGGGTTGGATGGCCAAGGGAGATACCTTGGATGATTTAGCTAAACAGATTGTTGTGCCGGCTGAGGCGCTAAAAGCAACTATCGCTAAAGTGAATCAGTATGCCGACCAAGGATTCGATCCTGACTGGGGACGCAAAAAGGAACATCTGTTTAAATTTCAGGATAAAGGACCTTACTACGCGGTCAAGGGTATCCGCGCCTATTTTCTTACATTAGGTGGCTTGAAAATGAATAGTAATCTTCAAGTTTACGACACTCATGATCAAGTCATCCCTGGTCTATATGTCGTCGGGCAAGATATGGGGGGATTATATGATAGTACCTATGATTTATTACTAGAAGGCTCTGCTTCCGGTTTTGCATTAACGTCTGGGCGTATGGCCGTTAAACACATTATTAGCACCAGATTGCAGAATTCAGGAGGACTGAATAATGATGAATAAGTTACTCAATAACCTCGCCATACTGATAGCTGCAGGGGTACTGTGTTGTGTCGGCATCTTGTCGGTAAATGCTCAAGATATTATTGGGATGAAGATGCATGAAACCGTTGGATTAGAGTGTATTAACTGTCATAACTCTGAACTTGGCGATCAAAAATCCAAAAACATGACACCAACCTGTGTGAATTGTCATGCGCCAGGGGAACGTTACTATCATGGAATGAAAGATGCGGCAGGCTATTCAGTATTAAAAGAGTATTCAGAGTCTGGCCGGATACGTACCGCTTCATTTCATGACTCTCATGGCGGTGAAATCCGATGCACAGTATGTCATACCTCACACCAGCAAAAGCCGCAGCAGCTTTACTGTAATAACTGCCATCAGTTTGACGTGAAAATTAAGTGATACTAACTGCCGCGTATTATATTGACGCCTAACCGGCTATATACATAACCGGTTAGGCGCCACTCTGGATTCGTTGAGTTATGGGCATTCAATTCAAGTCATTCGACTAACAATCAATCTTATTATCGGCCCTATATATAACGCTTATTACCACGGCTTGAAGGTTTCTTGCCTTTAAACACGTGCGGGCCATCCATGGTTAACGTAATTTCGTTACCGGTTCGGGTAAGCCATGGTGTGGCTTCGCAGCCGGTTTTAGATGTTATACCTGAAGGTCTTAGCGTAATATTATCTTGATCAATTTCAATAATACCAATCACATAGGGATTGGCATTAAAAGCACCGGCTCTATCAGGCGCCTGTATATAACCATAAGCACAATATCCACCGTAGTCTCCGCGCTTTGATCCCAACAATCTTTAACACTGTTCGCATTGATAAAACCACTGACAGGTATTTTTCGGCATAATCACGAATATCGCTGTATATTATATGATTATCATCACTAACAAATGGAATTGCGATAAGTCACATGCACATGCGAAAAAACATAATCTCAGTTTTGGTCGGTTCGGCTTTTTTTATATTAGCCGGATGCGACCGCCATGCCGATCGGGCAATCGAGGTGGCAAAAGAGTATATCATTCAAGATTTCGGCTCAGCTGACCAGGTCAAGTTTAGAAATGACCATTTTTATACCAGTGTCATTCATGGCAAGCAAATACAGGGATATGTATGTGGTGAATTCAATGATGTAAAAAATCATAGCGAATATAAAAAATACATTGCTGTCGTTTGGTTAAATAATAAAAGTGCAGGCGATCTTACATGGTCATGGTATGACCAATCATCAGAATATAGAGAGATCGTGCAGGGGATGGATTTCGAATCTATGTGGGATGATTTGTGCAAAGAACAATCAATAGTCTACGAATAAAATCCATAGACTATTGATTAATTAAATATCGGTATCCCGGCATCCTATCGAAATTCTAATGCAGAGCCTGTGCACATGACCTGACGGTAACAGCCTGATTCATTTTGTAGGGATTCACAACTATACAGCATGATTGCATCGGCATTTTTTGCTAACGCACTGACCTGCATATTTTTACGGGCAACCGATATATTCGGAGCCTTATCACGTTTGCTTTCCTGACAAGATTCACCGCTAACTTCACCCAAATCGCGAAACGGTTTACCCACAACATCTTGAGCATTAGTATAAATTGGTATTACCGTCGGATCTGATTGCATCTGGGAAGATAGGTTGGGAAGGGGTTTAGCAATAGATATACTCTGCATAGAAAAGCCGCTCAATATAAGCGTAAATAGACCGATCGTTAAAACGCGCATAATGTAATCTCCATATATTATAAAAATAAATCAATTTATTACTGCATTTTGGCTCGTCTAAAAATCAGTCATATTTCACTTTTATACGTAACGTTTATTGCCACGGCTTGAAGGTTTCTTGCCTTTAAACACGTGCGGCCCATCCATGGTTAACGTAATTTCGTTACCGGTTCGGGTAAGCCATGGTGTGGCTTCGCTGCCGGTTTTAGACGTTATACCTGAAGGTCTTAGCGTAATATTATCTTGATCAATTTCAATAATACCAATCACATAGGTATAGATCATATTGCTGAAAAAACCTTTCTTAAACTCAAAAGCACAGTCAACGATTTGATCGCCATATTCCATACGCATGGTAGGTTTAAGCGAAGCAACGGCGACCATGCCATTGCTAAGGGCAGAATATACGCTGCAAACCAGAGCAACTTTCCCCCCCATTAAACGAGATATGGCCGGATTAATTTCAACGGTTTCTCGGCCCGGATCTGAAATACTGGCGCTAATGACGTCACCGGTATGAAACACAAAAGGATCGGCATTAAAAGCACCGGCTCTATCGGGGGCCTGAATGATAGACATCTGCCCGTCGGGGCGAAGAATACCCACTCTGAGATCCAAATCGTCGTTGTCTCTGCCATCGCCATTATCGATCCAAGTTGCGCTCACCAGTATACTTTTCGGCGCTAAGGCTCCTTTAATCAACGATATTTTATGGCTGCTATCGGGCTTAGTGAGAGTCACTAACGTTTTCTTTATATTTACCGGAGCAGGCGTGGGGGCAGGTACTGCTGCAGCTTTAGGTTGTTCAACTTCAACACCATAATAATGACATAACCCCTCTAACCCTGATGCAAATCCTTGCCACACTGCGCGCGCCTTGTTCTGGCCATTTCTAACATACAGCTCCAGCACGATAATCCCGGTTTCCTGCGAGAATATTCCGGGCGTTAACTCCAAAATACTGCTGCTCGCAATCACTTGCGCAGTGAGATTATTGACTGAAGAAAATCCGCTGGCACTACCGTCCTGGGTAAGCGTAATGGCAATTTTTGTGATATTTGCCGGAAGGCGAGAGAGATCAAAATCAATACAATGCGTTAAGGTCGAACCCTGCGTAACCGGCGCGATAAATGAAGCGGCGCCGGAAGCATGACGCGGCGCATTAAAGAAAACCATACCGTTGTCATCAATGACTTTTCCGAGATCGGTAACTAAGAAAGCGGTCAGATTTATATCAAGATTGGCACCAACGGAATGGGAAATTCGTACCTGTCCTGTGGCTTGAGAAAGCGAGGTGTTTTCACCCGGCTTTAAAGATTTATTCATTAAACCTCTCCTTAACTGATATTTATATTGATATTGATATAGCTGGCATTAACAACGGATAACTTTAGCGCATTCATATGAAATCTAAAGTTATTTATTAATATTTTCAATTATTTCACTCGCAGCTACAAGTGACAATGTCACATTTAATGTGGATAGGGCACGAATATATACTCCCTACTAAGGGCTGGATTTCGAATCTATATGGGATACTTATGCAAAGAACACTCAATAATCTACCAATAAAATCCGTAGATTATTGCCGATGACGTGGGGCCACTCAGTATCAGTAAAATGGATAAAAAGGCCCATCCTTAAATCGGCTCCTGATACATCCATGGCCAGCGTTCAGCCATACGTTGATATATAGTAGCGTCCAGAATTTCTTTAACATCAGTCAGTAATGCAGGGATAAAGTTTTCTAATACCCCATGGCGGCATAGGATAGCTACTTTCCGGGTTAACCCTGGATAAAGGGCCTGACTACAGTTGAGTTTCGATAATAGGCTAAAATCGTTAGCCAGAAACATCGGTGTTGCCAGCGTCCAGCCGTGACCTGAAGCAATCATCGATAGAATATGGTCGGCTCTGGCTAACTCAAACTGAATATTAGGCCTTAAATTACGCCATTTTAGCCAATTCTGGGTTTGAGTTCCGGTTGGCGTTTGGTGAGAGTATGCAATGTAATTATGATGTTTACACAATTGTTCGATTGTTTGTTCTGGCCAGTCATTTGGCGTAACGGCAAAGAACTTTTCAGTGATCAATGGATAAAGGGATAATGAATCAGGGACATCTCCATTAATCATGGTAATAATAATATCCAGTTTACCTGCCTGAAGTGCCGTCAATAGTTCGGGTGCTGTACCTGTAATTTGGTGAATCTTATCTACTTTAGGTTGCAAGTATTTTAAAATTTGCAGCCCTGCGACAGCCACGACGGAATCAACTAAACCTAAGCGCAAAAGCGGTAACTTTCCACTCTCTATAACGTGTAACCAGTTTTGCATTTGTTTGCATTCTGCCAGAATTTTAATGCTGAATTTATAGCATTCATGGCCTAATAGCGTTGCTCTAACCGGGCGAGTACGGCGATCGATTAACTGGCAGTTTAGTGACTTTTCCAGTTGCAAAATTAGCTGAGAAATCGCTGATTGAGTTTGATTTAACTGCCGAGCCGCAGCACTAAAAGATCCCGCATCAATCACGGTAATAAATGCTCTAAGCTGATGAAGATCAAACAGAATCTTTTCCATTTTGGCCACATTATAAATATTACTAATACTCATCATTATATTTCTAAATACACTTCCGTAGCCGATCCACTTCTCATTTTAAATAAAAACCCTGTCATAGAGTGAATTGAATTAATTCAACCAGAGGATTTTTGATATGAGAGTAGATTCCGATCTATTAGGAAATATGATGATTGCGGATGATGCTTATTATGGCATCCAGACTGAAAGAGCCAGATTGAATTTTGCCGTATCAGGGAGAACGGCCGTTGATATACCGAATTATCTTTGGGCGATTGCAGCAATTAAGCGCGCGGCGGCAGAGGCAAATTGTCAAATTGGTGCACTGGCTCCTGACATAGCAAAAGCGATTAGTCAGGCTGCGACTGAAGTCATGGAGCATAAATTTGATAACCAGTTCCCAATTGATGTCTTTCAGGGAGGGGGCGGAACCTCGACCAATATGAATATGAATGAAGTCATTGCTAATAGGGCCAACGAAATTCTAACTGGCAGCAAAGGCTACAACGTTGTTCATCCTAATACTCACGTCAATATGTGCCAGTCAACCAATGATGTTATTCCGGCAGCCATGAAAATTACCTGCTGCATAAACCTGGCTGACTTGATTTGCGTTGTAGAGCGGTTAAAAAATGTATTGGAACAGAAAACAAATGACTTTAGTCACGTGGTTAAACTCGCCCGTACCTGTCTACAAGACGCAGTTCCAATCACCTTAGGCCAGCAGTTCAGCGGCTATTTTCATCAGGTCAAACGATTGCACCAATCTCTAATTGATGCTCGGCAACAAACATTTTCACTGCCATTAGGTGCAACAGCTGTAGGGACTGGATTAGCCACCCATGAGGGATATCTTGAGCATGTATATCCTTTATTACAACAAATAACCGAAGAGCCATTTGTTGCAGAAGAAAATTTTTTTGATGGATTACAAAATGGCGATGCTTACCTTGAAGTTGCCGCACAAATTAAAAAATTAGCGGTATTTCTGTCAAAAATGGCAACGGATTTTCGCCTGCAAGGATCAGGACCCAGAGCCGGCTTAAATGAACTTTATATCCCGGCAGTGCAACCTGGCTCATCAATTATGCCGGGAAAGATTAATCCTGTGATTCCCGAGCTTATTAATCAGATTGCTTATCAGGTTATTGGCAACGACCTCAGCATAACCATGGCCGTAGAAGGGGGGGAATTAGATCTTAACGTATGGGAACCTGTGATTATTAAAGCACTATTTGAGTCCTGCGGCCTGTTAACTAAGGCAATACCTATTCTTATCGATAAGTGTCTTATTGACCTAGCACCTAATGTGGAAGTCTGCCGCCGTTATGCAGAACAAAGCACCGCTCTAGCAACCGTTATTTCAACCCTGTTTGGATACAAGATTGGCAGTCAGGTTGCCATTCAGGCTTTTGAACAGAACTTAAGCGTTAAAGAAGTTGCGATCGCCGAAAAAATCCTGACGGAACAGCAGGCAGATTATTTACTCGATCCATTGACTATGACCGATCCTGCAGCGAGTTCTGCAGCAATCAATCGTTATCACCGAGAGAGCAAATAGCTGCTGTATGCGGGCTTGAATTGGCCCGTATTTATAACATCGTCCACTATAATAATAATTAGGATAATCGTATGTTAATATTAGAAATAGTTATATTAATTGGCACAATTATATTAGCCGCTCGTCTGGGTGGGATCGGGGTTGGATTAGCTGGAGGATTAGGGCTAGCCATTGTCGTTTTTTTACTTGGATTACCCCCCGGTGATATTCCCATCGCGGTGATGTTAATAATCCTATCGGTAATTTTGGCACTTTCTGTGATGCAACAAGCCGGTGGTATGGGATATCTGGTAAAGTGCGCGGAAAAGTTGTTAAGAAACCATCCCAAATATATCAATATATTGGCACCGGCAACAACGTTCGTACTCACCGCGTTGGCAGGAACAGGTTATACCGCAATGTCTGTTCTTAATGTCATTCAACAGGTCGCTAAAGAGAATGGCGTTCGGCCAAGTCAACCGTTAAGCTCTGCCGTCGTAGCCTCGCAAATAGCGATTACCGCATCACCAATATCCGCAGCAACGGCCGCAATGTATGTGGTGGTCGAAAAGATGGGTGTTAGTTTTGGCTCGGCATTGTGCGTCATTATACCAGCGGCAATCTTTGGTTCAGCGGTAGCGGCATTTGTTGCTAGTAAACAGGGTATCGAGTTAAAGGATGATCCAATCTATCGTGACCGGATAGATAAGGGATTAGTGAACTTTATCCCCGCAGACGTAAAGTTAACCGAATCTACGCCTGAAGCTAAACGTTCAGTATGGATATTTCTGGCCGGCGTATCATTTATTGTGATGATGCTGTTGTTTAAACCGCTGATAGGGCATAAGTTAGGCTCGCAAGATATTATCGTTATTACCATGCTGCTCACCTCATTCATCATGGTGCTTGCCTGCAAGGTTCCCTTAGTATCGATAAAAAAAGCACCAATATTTCAAGACGGAGCTGAATCACTGGTTGTTGTACTGGGTATTGTTTGGCTAAGTGCAACAATTATTGGTGTTCACGTACCGGAAATTAAGGAGGCAGCAGGGGCGTGGCTACGCGATTATCCGGCACTTCTGGCCGTCGTGTTCTTCTTTACAAGTGCTTTGTTGTTCAGTCAGGGGGCGACCAGTGCACTATTAATCCCTATTGCAGCATCATTAAATGTAGATGCGGGTACCATTCTTGCCAGTTTTGTTGCCGTCAGCGCTTTATACATTACCAATATCTATCCAACCACTGCCTTTGCAGTTGCGACCGATGATACCGGTTCATTCTTAAGTAAAAAGTGGAATGGCTGCTTTATTGTTAACCACCCGTTCTTTTTACCCGGGTTACTGGGGATCGTCTGTGCCGTTCCGGTCGGCTTTTTACTGGCAAATATCTTTATATGATTTAAGTTTTTCACACTAAAAATCAGCGTTATCTGTTGATACACAGAATAATAAAAACGGTGAATTTGAAGTCGGGTAGCCATAGTCGAGTAATCATTTTCCGAATAAACACTAAGAAAATCGTTAATCTAAAAGGGCATGGATGGGGAGATTGGATAGGAAGAAAAAACACGGATTTGGTTGATCACATCAACCAAATCCGTAGATTGCTATTCTATGTTGTTAGAACTTATAGCCAGCACCAACATAAGCGCCGTCAATTAGGGCATGGTTTGGTGTTTCAGATTTGCCATCAACGCCCATATAACGGTAACCGACGTTAAGAACAACGTTCTCTTTCGGGGTATAAGCAACGCCTGAATCTACTTCAACATATTTCTGAACCGCATTATTCATGCCGCGTGTAGCAACATAGCCTTCACCGTATGCATAAATATCGTTAGTCATATGAATTCTAACGCCGCCGCCAAATGGGGCTGCAAATCCATTATCACCTTTTTTAGGTGCAATATAAGCCGCTTTAATTCCTACATAGCCGTCAACCAGACCAACTGAATGCTGATAGCCAACACCGGCAGACGCAACGTTTACGCCATCTCTGAAATTTTTAGTCCACGCAGAGTTATAGAAGAAACCATTTTCGCTTGGCAGAATTTCAGCACTTAACTGAGTATGTTTATGACCCGCTTCCACACCCAGAACGGTATTAAGATCTGAAGCTAAAGCTGGTAATGAAATTAAAGATAATACTGATAAGGCCACTAACTTTTTCATAAGGATAATCCTAAATTATTGAGTTTATATTGTTGAAATTATGATTCACTACCTGAGCTATTTATCTATATAGACTCAGGTGATACAATTCATCTCCGTATTTAAGAACATCCTTTAAACTGTTTGCCGGGGCTTTAAATAAGTAATCTTCATTACAACACTTAAAACGACCACAAACCGTTTGTCATAATCATGTGACGAATCATAAGTGAGATAATTAAAACACAAAGATTCAATTAAAATAGTTATTAAACAGTTATTAAAAGCTAATTATATTAAAAACTTCTTTGATTAATAAGTTATTAAATATACAGGAGTTGTATGTACAATTATGACAAGTCAAAAGAAACCATGCAAGACATTGTTATAAAACATAAATTATTAACTTAAATGATACTTTTCGAAGCGGAATCGCGACTGGTAAGGTGATGAAAAACGATTGTTACAGTTAATTAACATGACAGATTAATCAGTTAATTAATATTTTTTAATATAAGAATTAACTGTTTTTTTAATAACTCAAGAGATATTCATCAAAATCACACCTCTGAAAATATACTTTTCATATGATTTATAACCTGGTCGTCACGCTGATCGGTACCAATTCAATGATGATTTGACTGGTAGCAAACAAACTAATACCCAAAACCCCATTGAATTTTTAAATCTATTAAAAATTCACACGGAATGTGTTTTTAAACTGCGCGATGAAAAAACATAGATCTTATGAATTTACAACATACAGATGGCCAAATATTATTCTCGACATCGATAGGGGCAAGATAATAAGGCGTTCCTTTTTTAAATAGCTGGAAACATCGGGTGGCGGATTAGCTGGTAATGTAAAGAGCCCTAGATGATTGATATCAAATAGGGCTATTATACCGGTAGGAAATAAGGGAATCATCACTAAAGGATTAATCATGGCATACCGAATTCTGACAGTCATCCTGCTGTTTATCAGCTTATCCAGCCATGCAGAAAATTGGGAGCTTGAAATGGATAAAGAGGGCATTCGCGTCTTTTTATCTACTCCACAGGACTCTTCATTTAAAGCCTATCGAGCCGAAACAATCATCAAAGCCCCACCCGGTGCAATTGCCAGCATATTGGCTGATATGTCTCTGTCCTGCCAATTAATGTACGGCTGCAAACAGGCCAGATTAATTAAACAGCAGGGTTACGATTACTGGGCTTACTCACAAATTAAAGCTGCTTGGCCAGTGTCTGACCGTGACCTCTCTATTTACAGCCACGCAGAGCTGGAGGAAGACGGCACGATTGTGGTTAAAGTATCGGCATTACCCGAAAATGTGCCCGCGGCCAAAGACCATATTCGTATAACCAAACTTGACGGTTTCTGGAAATTCATCCCTATAGATTCACAAACAACCCAGGTTATTTATCAGGTTGCCGCTGAACCGGGTGGAAGCGTTCCGGCCTGGTTAGCCAATAAGTTTGTTGTCGATGGTCCGTTTGAGACATTGAAAGCCTTCAGGCAACATGCGGAAGCTATAAAGTAATAGGGCGTAGACTATTCAGTAAAGCGTCCGTTATTTATGTCAGTACCGGTCCGAGCAGGGTCTGCATAACCAAGCGGCCAGTGCACAAACTGCCAACACAAGTCCCAGCTGTTGCACCAGAGCTGCGGCTCCCAGCATGAAACCCAACAGTAAATAGTAGGTCAGCCCGAACAATGCCCCGGCCGATCCAGCCTGCTCACGGTAATGCTGCAGCGCCTGGCTTAGAACATTAGGGATCGCTATACCATAAGCGATGACAACACCCGCCACAGGTACTAAAACCCATGCCGAAGTTTGTAAAGTCCAGGCGATAAGGCTTGAAAACAACGCCAGACTACAGGCATGTCGCACCAGCTGTTGCGGTCCATTGCCTGCGGCCAGTAATCTTCGGTTTAGCATGCTGCCAGTCAGCGAGGCGAGAGCCAGTAATAATCCGGTCCATCCAAACGCTCTGGAATCCCACGCCAACTGTTCAAAAAGAAATGGCGCTAAACTGTAGTAACTGAAGATCATCGCATTAAGCAGTGAGACCAGCATTGCATTTCGCCAGAGCGAACCGTCGCAAAGCATGCGTGCAGCCAAATGCCCTATTCGAGGGCTAATTATCTGAGCTGGCCGCGTTTCCGGCAAAATAATAGCACTAAGTGCCAGCAACATGACTGCCAACAACGACAGTGCAATAAACACCCCCATATGGCCCCAGAGGCTAACAATCCAGCCTCCGCTCAGAAGACCGAATACCGGGCTCAGAGCCAGCGCGGCTCCCATGACTGAAAATACACGAGCCAGTTTTATTGATTCATAGCTATCCCGGAGCATGGTTTGTACCACGACAGATCCTGCCGCCGCGCCCAGAGCCGAAACCATCCGGGCCAATAACAATATATGGAAATCTGTCGTTATTGTTGCCATCAGGGAGCCCGCAGCATAACAAACAAGTCCGGACATCATGGCAGGGCGTCGACCAATAAGGTCACTCAGGTAGCCCCATAATGCTACCCCTACGGCAAAAGCAATAAAGTAAACTGACAGAGTCTGAGCGGCCCGCTCACTGCTCACCATAAATGAGTGGGCGATATCCGGCAACGCCGGACTGTATATGGTTTCCACCAGTTGTGGAAACATGATCAGCAGCGTTAACAGCCATAGTGGTGGTCGATTGATAGTATGCATGGCAGCGTCTTAACAATTCAGGAATGAAGGCTATTATTGCTGAAATGATTATGTCTGATTACAATTATCAGGACTAAATATATAAAATATTGGACATAAAAGTGAAAATTGCACAGGACGAGATTTTTGATCCCGATCGTTTTGATGATCCAGTGGTTGGGATTGCAGCCGATCTTGGGGTACACGATTCCGGTCGACACAGTCATCAGCGTCACCAATTACTCTTTTCAGCAGTGGGTAGCATCACTATTGAGTTGGAGAAAACCCTGTGTCTACTTCCACCTCGTCGCGCTGCTTGGATCCCGGCGGGTACGGTTCATCGTGCCATAATGCGTGGCGTTATGGCGTATCGTTCGCTGTACTTTTCAAGCTCATTGCCATTATCTGAACTGCCATTACAGATCGTCGAGGTTAATCCTCTTTTTTTCGAAGTCATTGAACGGATGGCATTCTGGCCATGGGGAATGCCAGCGGAGCAACAGCTCAGCCTTATTGCCGTTTTTTGTGAAGAAATTCAAACCGCACGCAGTGAAAACTGGCGATTAGCGTTTCCCTCAGATACGCGCCTGAACTTATGGCTGGACAGGGTGCGTATGGGCGAATTACCTCCCCGATTGAGCCAGTTGGCGCAACAGATTGGCGCGTGTGAGCGTACCATCAGCCGTATTTTCATCAGAGATACCGGCATGAATTATCAGAGCTGGCGACAACAATGGAGGCTGCTAAAGGCAATGGAAATGCTGGCGGATGGGCTGCACATAAATCAGGTCGCGCAGCAAATGGAGTTTGTCAGCGATAGTGCATTTATCGCTTTTTTTCGTCAGCATACGGGAACAACGCCGACCCGCTATCCGCTTCCGTAGGGATTAAGTACCGATTCTAACGTTATATCGTCTGGTAAAAAGGCGATTCAGCGTACCGGTTGTATTAGATTAATAATTATTATCCAATGGTATAGTTTTGCTTAGATATAAGCCCATAACTCAAATAAGGATATGACTAAAATGACATGGTATGCCGATGAAATACTGATTCCCGCTTCAGATGAAGTCATTCAATATATTGCAGCCGATCCTCAACTATCGCCATTTACCTATGTTATTCCCGATCTGAATGACTACCCTTGGTATAGTCCTGGCCATCAGCATAATTTACCGGCTAAAGGACTGGTAGTGATCAGGCCGGTGAAATCGGCGGGCGATCATGCGGCAACATGGTATGGCGAGCCATTTATTGAGTGGTCTGCTCTGACTAACCTACAGGCTGATAGCGCATTGCTGAATTCTGATGTAGAAAAGATCCATAACCCCGATAGCTTACCGCCACAGACATTCCGCCGGTACTTATTTGCGCTGGCCCAAAAGTTAAATACAACCGTCGTCTACTATTCTGGTGCAATGTGGGGGGGATCAATCGATTACGAAAGTGTTTTAGCTTACTCACCTCGGCACGAGTCCGTATTTAATACCAATCCTGATTTCGATTCTGAACATGATTCAGCAGAGAGTGCGCTTTGCCTTGGATTAGCGGCAATTGGCATCAGTACCGCTGTTTTTTTTGCGCCGCATACCCGCTCGTTTCCATGGCAAGACTATGCAATAAAATTAAATAACGGCTAAATCTGCGTGTTTGGCTTCTCTTAATTCAATATTTATCCCCTTAACGCCACCGGTTCCTTGCACTATTGTTGCTGCAGATCACAGCGTGTTTCTGCATCACTATTGCAATACTGTATAAATAAACAGTATTATGGTGAAGTGTGAAAAAAGGCTATTCGGGGGAGTAAAATGAAAGAGAGCGTACTGCATAAGCTGACTATTCTGGCCGAATCGGCAAAATATGATGTGTCTTGTTCGTCCAGCGGGACTACGCGTGGTAATAAGCCGGGTAGCGTTGGCAGTACCAGCGGGTGGGGTATTTGCCATAGTTTTACTGAAGATGGCCGCTGCGTCTCTTTGCTGAAAATTTTACTGACCAATTTTTGTTTGTATGACTGTGCATACTGCGTTAACCGCCGTAGTAACGACATTGAACGGGTGGCTTTTACCCCAAAAGAGCTAGCCGAGCTGACCATTGAATTCTACCGACGTAATTACATTGAAGGGTTATTTCTCAGTTCCGGCGTGATTAAAAGTCCTGACCATACCATGGAAAAAATGCTGCGGGTGGTTAAAGACCTGCGCACCGTTCATCACTTCAATGGTTATATTCATATGAAGGCCATTCCCGGAGCCAGTCCTGAGCTGATTCATCAGGCCGGGCTATATGCCGATCGCCTGAGCGTTAATCTCGAAGTCCCGATTGAGGAAGATCTCAAGCTGTTAGCGCCGGAGAAAGATCACCAAAGCGTGTACAAGCCAATGAACTTTATCCAACAGGGCATGGTACAAAGCCTGGAGGAGCGACGAAAATATCGCTCGGCACCGCGTTTTGCTCCCGCCGGTCAAAGCACACAGCTGATTGTCGGTGCTGCACGAGATAATGATAAAGACATACTGATGCTTTCATCCGCGCTGTACCAGCGCCAGAGCATGAAGAGAGTTTATTATTCCGGCTATATTCCGGTTAATACCAACGATAAGCGGCTCCCGGCTACGGTTGATACGCCATTAAAGCGTGAGAACCGGCTATATCAGGCTGACTGGCTAATGCGTTTTTATCAATTCAGCGCCAATGAAATTCTCGATGACCAATCGCCATATCTCGATCTGGACATGGACCCAAAGCTGGCTTGGGCTATCCGGCACCCGGAACGGTTTCCGATAGACGTTAATACGGCCAGCTACGCCACGATATTAAGGGTCCCTGGCATTGGTATTAAATCAGCTAAGCTGATTGTTTCTGCACGAAAGCACGGCAGGCTTAACCTCAACGGGCTTAAAAAGATCGGTGTGGTATTGAAGCGGGCACAGTATTTTATCACTAACAATGAACTGCCGTTACACACCATCCATGAGGCAACCCCAGAGTATGTTAAACAGGTATTACGCGAGCCAAGTTCTCAACCCTATGCAGCACAGCAGCTTTCATTAGGTTTCTGACCTTATGTCGATCTTTTATTACGACAATACCTTTGATGGCTTGCTCAGCGTAGTTTTTGATGCCTATAAGCTTAAAATATTTCCTGAACTGCTACTGACCGAGGGTGATATTGAGCCGATGTTTATGCAGCGAGTCCATACCTCTGTGACCGATGCGCATAAATCAGACCGCGTATGGAAGGCATTGCAGAAAAAACTCTCCAAGCAAGCACTAAATCATATGATGTACGTCTGGCAATCTGAGCAGCAGGGCGCTGACGTACTGCTTTTTCGATATATCTGCAAAGTTATCGATTCACCTCAATCCATTGAAACCCACTTCAGCGATGAAGACGTATTTGAGATGTTAAAGCTGGCCAAAAAGGTCAGTAAAGATCAGATGTATCTGATTCAGTTTGTCCGCTTTCAAAAGACCAAAGAGAACATTTTCTTTTCCGTGGTAACGCCGGATTACAACGTCTTACCATTTACTATACGCCATTTCACCCAACGTTTTGCTGACCAACAGTGGGCGCTGTATGACACCCGGCGCGGCTACGGCTTTTATTATGATCTGCATAAGGTAGAACAGATAACTTTACCTGATGAAAGCAGCCTGACGGATGGCAAACTTAACCCGGAATTGCTTGCCCAAGACGAAGCATTATTTCAGGCGCTCTGGAAAGGCTACTTCAAAGCCATCAGCATTAAAGAGAGGAAGAATCTGCGCCAGCAAAGACAACATATGCCGGCACGTTTTTGGCATATATTACCGGAGATGCAGGGTTAGTGAGTAAGGCAAGTTGGCTAAAACGATATCTGTCATTATGAGCTTATTCACTCGTTTATGAAGTGAGATATCATCCTGATAAAAGGGGGGCAAGATCACAAAAATGCCCCTATTAAGTGAGCATGGCATTTAATTTTTAGCATCAGTCAGGACAAATTTATCATTCCTCTTCAATTAAGGTATAGTCCTCTTTTTATGGAGGAAACATGCTAACCAACTCATCTATTCGTCTTAACAAATACATCAGCGAAAGCGGAATTTGTTCTCGTCGCGACGGCGATCGTTACATTGAACAGGGTAATGTTTTTATTAACGGTAAACGTGCCTCCGTTGGCGCTCAGGTTTTTGCCGGAGATGTAGTTAAGGTTAACGGTCAGATTATCGAACCGCGTGATGCAGAAGATCTGGTGTTTATCGCACTCAATAAACCCGTTGGGATCATCACCACCATGGAAGAAGGTGAGCGGGATAACATTAGCGATTTCGTTAACCACAGCAAGCGCGTCTTTCCGATCGGGCGTTTAGATAAGGATTCTCAGGGGCTGATTTTTCTGACTAATCACGGTGACCTGGTCAATAAGATCCTTCGTGCCGGAAATAATCACGAGAAAGAGTATCTGGTGACCGTAGATAAACCGGTGACCGATGAGTTTATTCAAGGTATGGGTGCCGGTGTACCCATCTTGGGAACGATGACCAAAAAATGCAAAGTCAAGAAAGAAGCCCCCTTTGTGTTGCGCATTACGCTAGTACAAGGGCTTAACCGCCAGATTCGCCGTATGTGTAAGCACTTTGGCTATGAAGTCACCAAGCTTGAACGTACGCGCATCATGAACATTAGTTTAAAAGGATTGCCATTAGGCGAGTGGCGAGACTTAACCGATGATGAACTGATTGCGTTATTTAAACTGATTGAAGGATCGTCATCCGAAGAGAAATCGGCGAAAAAAGTGCAACCTAAATCCGCTGTAGCCAAAAAGCCGAGTATTAAAGGGCCGAAAAACGCCGAAAAAAATGGCGATAACACGGCTTCTCGTAAGCGCTTTACCCAGCCCGGGCGTAAAAAGAAAGGGCGCTAAATTTATAGGCACTTATCGACTTTATTGAGTTTAGTTAGCCGCTCTTTTCTCGTATTGCGTCAACAAAGGCCATAAATGCCAGTGAAGATTGGCGGCAATTTGGATGGTACCTTGAACCGGGCTAAGATAAATGCAATTTTTTATGAAGGAACCCTAGAACCAATGACAGTGATAATAAGTAGTTTTACCGTTTTATCACATATGAAACTAATCAAAAGAAACCACTGATTTAAGCAATCGCTGAGCATACTGATGCTTTACTGATACCAGATCATCAATATTGCATCGCTCAATAATGCGACCTTGATAAAAAAACAGCACCTTATTACATAGGTAAGCAACAGCTTGAATATCATGAGTAATAAACAGGTAGGATAAGTTAAGTTGTGACTTTAATCTTGCCAGTAAATCCAGAATTTGAACCTGTGATGATACATCTAAAGAACTAATCGCTTCATCCAAAATAATCAACTCAGGATTAGTCGCGATGGCTCGACATATTGCTATGCGTTGAATTTGACCGCCAGAAAGCTCATGAGCATGGCGTGGTTTCAAATCGTCAGGTAATCCTGCCAGTAATAAAAGTTCTGATATGCGCGCATCTAACTGTTGACGATTCAGTTTCTGATTGAGTAATAATGGTTCTGACAGCATTTGAAACACGGTCATCAACGGATTAACGGAAGATGCATAATCCTGAAAGACCACGCTAATATGATTTTTTCGAGTATCGGCGATGACGACATTTTTTCCGTTAAGCCTGATATGTCCACGGTTTGGCATTTCTAAACCGCAGATTAGGCGCGCCAGTGTGCTTTTACCGCTGCCACTTTCTCCAATGACCCCAATGCAATCGCCTTGTTCTAGTGAAAAACTCACGTCATTTATAATTTGGCGTTTTTTATTAGAAAATAATCCACTTCCGGCTAACGGGTAAGATTTTTCCACGTTACAGACTTCAAGTAACATGAGGCATTCCTTGAATAAGTCGGTTAAATTTCTGGCTCAGACGCCTTCGAGTATCAATAAGATGGCGAGTGTAATTATGAGCAGGGGCATCAAAAATCTTATCTGTTATACCCTGTTCAACAATATGGCCATCTTTCATCACCACAACATACTGAGCTAATTCTCGGACCAAAGCTAAATCATGAGTAACAAAGATCATCGAGGTGCTCTTTTCAATTCGCCACTGAGCAAATTGACGGATGATTTCGTATTGAGTAATACAATCGAGCGAGGTTGTCGGTTCATCGGCAACGATCAGTACCGGTTCAGATGCCAGCGTAAGTGCAATCATAACCCTCTGTAACATGCCACCCGAAAGCTGATGCGGATATTTTTTCCACAATTCATCAATATTATGAAGCTGCATATTGCTTAAGAGGGTTCTTGCACGATCCATTAATTCATTTGGGCTTAGTGTAAAATGATGACTCAGCGTTTCCGTAATCTGATTGCCAATGCTATACAACGGATCGAAAGCGCTCATGGCATCTTGCATGACAAACCCAATCTGTTTTCCGCGAATAGCGGTCCACTGATTAGCCGACAGTGTGAGCAAATTAACTCTCTGAAATTGCACTTCGCCACTGATATTGAGCCAACGGGATTGTAGACCGATAATACTTTTGCACAACAGGCTCTTGCCACTACCGCTTTCGCCGACAATAGCAATGCAGTCGTGCCTTTTAAGCGAAAAGTGAATATCGTTGACTAAAGTACGCTGGTAGCGACTGTCATAAACCGATAATCCTTTTACTTGTAGTAAAGTATCTTCTCTCATCATCTTACCGTTACTCTTTATTTCGGATGTGATAAGCAGGGTCAAAAACGTCACGTAGAAAGTCACCGATAAAGTTGAACGAGGCAACCACTACGACAATTGCAACACCTGCAGGTAGCATCTGCTCTGGGTGTAATAACATAACGTTTTTGGCTTCGCTTAGCATACTTCCCCATTCCGGTGAAGGTGGTTGTACTCCAAGGCCTAAAAATGAAAGGGCTGAAATCATCAGTATGACGCTACCAATGTCGGTTGACGCTAAAATAATGACTTCTGCCGCAGTAACCGGTAATAGATGTTTTCTCATAATATGTGCGGGGGGAGCGGCTATAATACGGGAATAATTGACATAATCTTTATTGCTGTACTGCATTACAACTCCTCGGATCATTCGCGCATACCATGTCCATTTCACGAGAATAATAGCCAGCAAAATATTACCGATACCGGGGCCCATAACACCCACTAATGCAAAAATCATTACCTCGCCGGGAAAAGAGAGGGCAACATCGCAGATTCTCATCAGAATATCATCAATGGTTCCCCTAAAATAACCCGCGATCACGCCGATCACGCCGCCAATTAGCACGGTAATACTCATGGCTAACATGCCATAGAAAACGGTTGTCCGTATGCCGAATAACAATCGGGAAAAAATGCAGCGACCAAGGTTATCAGTTCCCAGCGGATAGAGTAGGCTGATGCCCTGAAATTTATTTCTGACCGCGGTTAATGTGGGGTCATGCGGAGCAATATAAGGGGCGAAAATGCCACATATGACCACTATTCCCAATAGCAGCAGGCAAAAAATAGCAATACGATCGTTTTTCAATTTAAGCCAGAAGAGAGAAATCATAGTTATTGTTTCCCTCTATAACGAGGATCAATCTTTACCTGCAGCAAATCGATAAAGAAGTTAAATAACAGAAAGAGTACCGCCATCAGTAATATATAGGCTTGTATTATCGGATAGTCTCGACTGAAGATCGCGCCAACACATAATCGACCAATACCCGGCCAGGCAAAAATATTCTCAATGACCACCGTGCCTGCAATCAGTTTCGGAATACTCATACCAATTGCTACTAATGACGATTGTAGCGAATTGACTAAAACATGTTTGCCAATGATGAATGGCTCAGGCAGGCCGCGAGCTCTGGCATACAGCACATAATTCTGGTGTAGCTGTCCCAGCATGCTGCCGCGGATCAACCGAATATAAGTGCCGATATATCCCAGTGAGAGCGTAACTGCCGGTAAAATAACGCTTTTGACTTCCAGCATACCGCCAACGGGAAGCCAATCCATCTTCACGGCCAAAAGCCAAATCAACAACAAGCCAATCCAATAGTTGGGAATTGCCGTTATCAGGAAAATGAAGCCGCGCACCATTTTATCAAGCACAGAGCCTTCACTCATGGCACAGCTAATGCCCAGCAGTAAAGATAAAGTGACGATAATAAACAGAGAAACTGCAGCTAAATAAAGCGTGGCGGGGATAGCTAGCATAAACTCATGCAGCACCGAGGTTTTCATCACAAAGGACGAGCCAAAATCAAGGTGCAAACAACGCCATAGCCAATCAATGTATCGAATCAAGAAAGGGCGGTCTAAACCCAGTTCATGCCGCATGCTTTGAATAGCTAGGTCAGTCGGGACGATTTCATTAACTCTTAACGCCACCTCAGCCGGATCGGAAGGTGCCAGACTAAGTAAAACAAACGCCAGAAATGAGATCATGATGGTTAAGGGAACCATCATGATTAGCCGTTTAAGCAGATAAGAGCGCATGTTTATTGTTTTCCCTGACCCTTTCTGCTCATAAGATAAATCTGAACACCATTGTTAGACGCTCAGAAATACATTTTTTCAAAGGGTATTTCATACTGCGAGGGATTAAAGGTAACGCCTTGCAGTGCCGGTGAGAAAATCGCCTTCGTTTTGGAGTAAGTTAGCGGAATATAAACTGCTTCATCTGCCAGTGTAGTAAACAAGCGGGTATACAACGCCTGACGTTTTCCCTCATCTGGCGTAATCAACAGTTCACCAATCATCTGATCGATTTGTGTCTTATTCTTTAATCCCTTTTGTCCCTGATAATCCGCATGAGCGGGAATGCGGAAAGAGGAAACAAAAGAAGCGGGGTCATAAGGTGTTCCCCACGATAGCGAGTACTGTAGGTCAAAATCTCCGGATTTTTGGCGATCTAAAAAAGCCTGTTTTTCTTCCCCAAGGATTTTCAGATTGACCCCTATCTTTTTAAAGTCATCCTGAATTAGCTCTGCGATCTCTCTTTCAGCGGCATTATTCATGTTATAAGACAGCATCAGCTCCAGCGGTTTACCTTGCTTTTCTCGTATCGTTTTTCCTTCAGGTAATACCCAACCTGCCGCATCTAGTGACTGTCTGGCCTTTTCTGGGTTAAACGAATATATAGGCAGATCGATATTACTGTAGGGAACACTGCGAGCCATTAAGGTATCGGCAACGCTTTCTGTGTTATCCATAATGCCTTCAGCAATACCTTGTTTATCAACGGCATATTGCAAGGCTTGGCGAACCGCTTTATCTCCGGTAATTGGGCGACTGCTGTTCAATACTAATGCTCGTGAAGCAATAGGGTCACTCATAAACGTTTTATATTTACCCGATGCCTGTAACGCTTCAAAACTATCCATATCTACCATGTCGCCATCAGCGCCAAAGATCAGGTGAATATCACCTTTTTGTAAAGCCATTAACATTGCCTGGCGTTCAGGGATTACACGCCATAGCACTTGATGTATTTTTGGGGGAGTTCCCCAGTAGTGCGGATTGGTAATAAATTGTGCAAACTGATTTTTTTTATGTTCTTTCAATACCCATGGCCCCGTTCCAGTATAGCTACTAACGCCATTTTGAGTTTTTCCGTCAATAAAAGCCTTAGGAGAGATAAAGCGGAATGGTCGAGTCAGCCCTAATTCAGTTAATGTCGGGTAGTAGGAGTTTTTAAGCTTTATTTCAACGCGATAGGTATCTAATACATTGACAATTTCAATTTGTTGAACTAACTCCAACCATGCATGGCGTTGATAATTACTCAGTACTGCATCCATATTTAGCTTTACAGCCTCGGCGTTAAACGCTTCACCATCAGTGAAAGTAACGTCTTTACGCAGATTAAAAATATAGCTTTTACCATCACCAGAGATTTCCCAGCTTTCAGCTAAAAAAGGTTTTACGCCGTCGTGGGTATTAATGACTAAAGACTCAAAAACCATATTTTGAGCGGCCATTTCTCCGGAATAAAGATGTGGATTGATATCACGGATATCTTTAGTGCTGGCATAAACTAATTGGCTGTCTTGTGGCGGCTTCGCTTGAAGATTGAATGAAGTAAAAATCAATAGCAGAACAGAGATAAATATATTCGAGCATTTTTTCATTTTTATAGCCTGATATATTGTGTTAAGTGATATAGAAAATAGTCTGGGGCTATTTTTCTGCGACAATCATAAACATAGGAGTAGACGCATAATTGATTTTCTCTTCTCTATTCCAAAGGTTTTCTGCGGCCCGGGTATCAAGAAAAAGTTTGGTAAATCCACAGATTAATAATGCATTCGAGTCCCATGCAGGGCGCATTTCTTTGCTTAATGGCAATTCCCGAGCAATGTTTTCCATTGCAACGGTATCTGTATTGACATAATGGTCATCAATGTTCGAACTCTGGGCGTTACGACGGTCTTGAAGATAACCCTGACGATAGTGCTCATTAAACAAATGCAAATACCAATTTGCATCAAAATTAATCAGGCGACCGCCTGTTTTTAGCACGCGAAACCATTCCTGGTAAGCCTGAAAGGGGTGTTTTAAGTTCCAGGTAACATTGCGGGTCACGATCAGATCGAATGTCTGCTCGTCAAAAGGAAGGGTATGTACATCGGATTGAACAAAATTAATATCGACATCGTGCTGTCGGGCATTGTTTTTTGCCTGTTCCAACATGGCGGGTGTGACATCTACAGCAGTCACTTCATGGCCCGCCATGGCTAAGGTAACAGCAAAAAATCCCGGACCTGTACCAACGTCTAAAATTTTTAAACAGGCCTTTTCGGGCGCATTTTTTAAAATTGTTGTTTGCCAAAGCGTACGTTTAATACTCTGTAATTCTTCAACATTGACTTGGTTGTAGCCATCGGCTCGTTTATCCCAGTATTGCTTCACATCTTGCAGAATTTTTTCTGTTGGGTTTTGATCGAATAATTGCGTCACAGTGCGTCCTGATTTATTGAAAGATTTAAGGCCAGTTAAGTTTACGCGCTTTTATTTAGCCGCTAGCAGAGTCTTTATCAGAGTGGCAAATCGGTTTAGAAGAATGTTACTGAGATGTAAAGCTTATCTCAACCATAAGTATGCAAAAAACAGTAAAACATCATACTTTTTTGCTACAGGTCATAAAAATGAAATGGGAATGGTATATTTGTCAGGCAGATGATTAACTATAGGCTGGAATAAGATAATGCGCGAAATGAACGTGCAGACGGCGCTTAATTAATTGCTATGCGGGGAAAAGACGAACCAGATCACGAGTTTCGATTTGGTATTCAAGGGCACCTATTGCTGCAAGCAAACTCATGGGGGTGCCAAGATGACTAGAGCCGTTACTCATGCGCTTCACCCCGAACGACTAAAAGTTTGTTTTTCACCTACGCGTACAATCAAGTCGACCATGATACATGGTTATTTAACTTCTATTGAATTTGCGTGATTCATAATGATTTTGCTTTAATAATTTTGATAGAAGGTACCTAAAATGAATACATTTTCAGTGCGCCGAATTAGCCGCTGCGAACTTGACGAATTCAGAAGCGTTAGGCTTGAAGCTCTCAGGCTTCATCCGAATGCGTTTGGCGCATCGTATGAAGATTGGTGTCAGAAACCGACAGAGTTTTTTGCTGAGCGTATTGATACTGATAATGTTTTTGGCGGATTCGACAGTGAGAATAAATTACAGGGCATAATTGGAATTAGTTGCAGTACTACGCCAAAGTTGCGCCATGTAGCCACTATATGGGGAATGTACGTTCGAGCAGAAATGCGAGGTACCGGCCTTGCTAAATTACTGATGAAAGCAGCATTAGAAGCCGCGAATTCGGTCTCAACGGTAAAACTTTCTGTCGCTACCACTAATTATCCTGCACAAGCGCTTTATCGTTCATTTGGGTTCAGAGAGTGGGCCATAGATGTCGCCGCGTTATATGTGGATGGCGTATTTTATGATGAGCTTCTTATGAGGTTGGATTTAAAGGCTGATGAGTGTAGTAAAAAACCACTATTTGACGGAAACCTACTCTAAAGCGTCTTATGGCGTTGTTTCATAAAACTTAGCTTTTAAAGAATATTCCAAATTGATAGCTTAGCCTCACAAATAGCGATTAACGCTCGAACGCTATTTTTAACCGTTGCAAGAACAGCTCTGCTGCTTTCGAAAAAAAACTGTATCTCTTCCAGACAATGGCAATTTCAACCTCTAATGCAGGCTCAAGAGGAATAAAACAAAGATCGCTGTCACCCATGGTATTAACCAGCCGGTCAAGGCACAGCGCATAGCCAATGCCTTTTTCAACCATCAACGCTGCATTAAAAATCAGATTATAGGTTGCCACCACATTCAGCTTTTCATAGTCTCTTTTTATCCATTTAGAGATATCATTATCGACATGTTTCTGCTTTGAGCTGATAAGTGGAAGGTGCCATAAATCTTCAGGGCGGATAGATGACCGTTCAGCCAACGGGCTATTTTTTCGCATTAAGACGCCCCATTTATCCTTTACTGGCAGGAGCAGAGACTCATATTTGCTAACGTTGACTGTTCCAATCAGGATACCGAAATCTAATAATCCTTTATCAATCCTTTCCGTAACGTCATCGGCATTACCGCTATATATATGAAAGCGTATTTGTGGATAATGATCCTGTAAATCTTTTATTATTTCAGCGATGCTCCCCATGGCGTAAGTTTCACCGCCACCAATATAAATATCCCCGCGGATCGTGTCTGCCGGTGCTTGAAACTCAGCCTCGGTCTTCTGAACCAGTTCCAGTATTTCCTCGGCGCGTTTGCGTAATCGCATCCCTTCATCGGTCAAGGTGATTCTTCGACTTCCCCGGATAAATAGCTTTACGCCAAGTTTTTCTTCTAATTCAATTAGCTGTCTTGAAAGCGTCGGCTGAGTAAGATGCAAATATTCAGCCGCGGCGGTGATACTTTCTTCTTTGGCCAGCGCCAGAAAATAACGTAATACCTTTATATCCAAGTTAATTACCTGCTATTTGCAAACTATTCCACACCATGCCTTTAAGGCATGAATAACCATAATATATGAGTATTTTACATGTGTTATAGGCATATTTATACTGCAAAAAATTAAAGCGCAAAGCTCTCAGGTAAACAGAACTACTCAAAATAAGGTAACAGCATTAATGAAATCGCATCGATTACAGTTATCTCCTGAAAGAACCTATTGGCCGGCGGTTTTCTCTCTATTTATGGGCGTGACGGGGTTAATTGCTGCGGAGTTTATTCCTGTCAGCCTACTCACGCCAATCTCTCAGGAGTTAAATATTACCGAAGGGGCGGCTGGACAGTCGGTAACCGTCGTCGGTTTTTTTGCCGTTATTGCCAGCCTGACGCTTGCTCCATTAGCCAAGAATATGAATAGGCGGCTCATTCTGCTAATCCTATCCTCGTTATTAGTGCTATCGAATATTTTAGTCGCTCTTGCACCAAACTATATCAGCCTGCTTGTTGGCCGTTGTCTTTTGGGGCTATGCGTTGGTGGTTTCTGGTCAATGGCACCGGCAGTGACGCTACAGCTTGTTCCATCCAAAGATATATCACGAGCATTCAGTATTATTTATGCCGGCGTCTCGGTTGCTACGATTATCTCATTACCACTGGCAAGCTATCTGGAAGGGGTGTTTGGCTGGCGCAACGTCTTCTTCTTTTCCGCATTATTAAGCATTGTTGCTTTGATTTGGCAGTTTCTATCATTACCTTCATTACCGGCACAGGCCGGCAATAACTTTAAAAATATGATGGCACTATTAAAGGTGCGTTGGATACTGGCAGGCATCGGGGCAATTATTTTTAGCTACGGTGGATATCATCTGTTTTTTACATATCTTCGGCCTTTTCTGGAATACGATCTTGCTCTGTCGGCGTATTCATTATCCACCGTATTATTATTCTTTGGGCTTGCCAGCTGTGCTGGTACGGTTTTGGCCGGATGGTTTTTGGGGCAATCTTTCAGAAAAACCATGTATATAACACTGCTGTTTTTTGTGTTACTTGCGAGCGCTTTATTTATCAGTAATAGAAACGTCACTCAAGATACTTTGCTTATTATTTTATGGGGGTTCATGTTTGGGTTTATTACTGTCGGATGGTCAACCTGGATCGCGCGTACACTTGCTGATAAAGCGGAACTTATCGGCGGTTTGACCGTAGGCGCTATACAATTTTCTATTGGTTTGGCTGCGGCCGTTGGTGGATTTATTTTCGATAACCTGAATATTGACGGCATTTTTATCACCGCGGTCGTTGCTTTTATATTAGCAATGGCGCTCACCATTATCAGTTTTTCTTTATTCACTAAAGTAACAGGGAGATTAGCCTGATATAAAAGCGTTAATTACGTTTAAAGATATATTCTCCAGTATTCAATCACCTATTTTTGCTAACGCAGAATACATCTGATACTTAATTTTTATGTAAGGGGTAATATGAAAAAAATCATTAAACATCCTCATATCCAGTCAGTTATCGCTGCATTGGTCGGAGTTTTTATAATATTTTCAACACAATTCGCTAGAGGAGCCGATATGTCTAACGGAGCAGATAACTTTTATAAAAGTGATCGTGTGGTCATACAGAAAGTAGCGTTCAAGAATCAATATAATATGACAGTGGAAGGAGATCTTTTTCTACCTAAAAATTTGGATAAAAATATCAAAACGCCGGCCATCATTGTGGGGCATCCTATGGGCGCGGTCAAAGAACAGAGCGCAAACCTATATGCCACTAAAATGGCTGAGAGAGGCTTTGTTACATTATCCATTGATTTATCTTTTTGGGGTGGAAGCGAAGGAATGCCACGTAACAGCGTTTCCCCTGATATATATGCAGAGGATTTCAGCGCCGCAGTCGATTATTTAGGAACTCGCCCTTTTGTCGATAGAAACAATATTGGCGTAATCGGCATTTGCGGTAGCGGAAGCTTTGCGATTAGTGCTGCCAAGATAGATCCACGCTTAAAGGCTATCGCAACAGTCAGCATGTATGATATGGGCTCAGCTAACCGTAATGCGCTTAACCATTCACTCACGCTTGCTCAAAGAAAGCAGATTATTGCCGATGCAGCACAGCAGCGTTATGTGGAGTTTACCGGCGGTGAGATTAAATACACCAGTGGAACTGTGCATGAATTAAATAAAAACTCTACGGCAATTGAGCGGGAGTTTTACGACTTCTATCGCACACCTCGGGGAGAATTCACGCCAAAAGGGCAATCAGCACAGTTGACTACACATCCTACTCTCACGAGTAACATTAAGTTTATGAACTTCTATCCGTTCAATGATATAGAAACGATCTCTCCTCGTCCGATGTTGTTTATCACCGGTGAAAATGCCCATTCAAAAGAATTTAGTGAAGATGCCTATCAGCGTGCTGCAGAACCGAAGGAGCTGTATGTGATTGCTAATGCAGGGCATGTTGATCTTTATGACCGGGTTGACTTAATTCCTTTTGATAAGCTATTTGCCTTTTTTTCATCTAATTTGAAATAATTAAACTAATACGCAAAAACATCAACAATAAAGAGCAATATAAATAGAGATTGCTCTTTATTTAATTAACCAGCAGCATTATCCGATGACCACAAATTAATTATTAGACATCCATTTATTCAGATAAATGAGAGCATTATTAATAGGGATTAATCAATGATAAAACACTTACTATTACTAATAATGGTTTTATGGGTAAACACGGGCCATGCTCAGAATATTACTATCCGCAATTTTCCCGTACCGAATACGGCCAGCGCTGAAATCGGGCCTTTAGTTTCGGGCCAACCGACACCGTTCTGGAATGACCATCCTCAAACCCGGGATGAATGGAATCTATGGGTATCTCAAATAGCTCAAGGGACTATTAAACAACTTCCTGATTTAAGAGAGAAAATGCAGGTTTCTGTGGAATCGACTCAATTTTCAGGCGTACCCGGCTTTATTATTACGCCAAAGCAGGTTCTGCCGGAAAATCGTAACCGCGTGCTGATCCATTTTCATGGTGGCGGTTATGTACTTAATCCGGGGGAAGCGGGTACCGATGAAGCGATAATGATGGCAGGTTACGGGCAGATTAAAGTTATTTCCATTGATTATCGTATGCCACCAGATTTTCCGTTCCCTGCGGCGATTGATGACGCAATAACTGCCTATCGAGAAATACTCAGAACTTATCCGGCAGAAAGAATAGGGGTGTTTGGAACATCAACAGGAGGAGGAATAACATTAGCCCTAATGTTAAAGGCTAAGGCTCAAGGGCTACCATTACCCGCAGCCATTACTGTAGGCACGCCATGGACTGACATGACTAAAACGGGTGATTCCTATTTTACTCATGAAGGCATTGATAATGTTCTTGTCAGCTACGATGGCTGGCTGGGGGATGCGGCTAACCTTTATGCCAATGGACATGACCTGAAAGATCCACTTCTTTCTCCTATATATGGTGATGTACAAGCGTTTCCGCCAACGCTATTAGTCACAGGGACGCGAGACCTTTTTCTCAGTAACACCGTGCGGATGCACCTCAAACTAAGAGAGGCGGGTAATATTGCCGACTTGATTGTTTTTGAGGGGCTTTCTCATGCCCAATATTTGATGGCCGTCGATGCACCAGAAACAAAAAGATATTTTAAAGAAAGCATCCTATTTTTTAATCAATATTTGGCCAGATAAATATTGATTCATCTAAAGGAAAAATAACTATGATGAAAAAATACCTTATCACTTTCTTGCTCGGGTTCGGGTTGATGTATTTATCACCGGTTTATGCCCAACCCGGTGGGAAGGGCGAATATCATCCTATACAGATTCGCGTGATAAACGGCGATCAATCCATGATTAGCGCCACGCTCAATAATAGTCAGGCCGCGATGGATTTTTTAGCCATGCTGCCAATAACCCTCACGCTGAAAGATTATGGTCATAATGAGAAAGTCGCGGGGCTTCCCCAACAGCTATCAACAGCAGGTTCGCCGGACGGATACACGCCGTCAGTGAAAGATATTGCTTACTATGCACCTTGGGGAAATATGGTTATTTATCGTCAAAACTTCGAATATTCAAGAGGTTTGGTTAAATTAGGAAGCATTGATTACGGTATGGATATACTTGATATCTCGGGCCCAATTCAAGTGATTATTGAGGCCGTTGATGAACAGCCACAATAATCAATCTACGACGCCTATTTTATATATGGTGACTGTTTCCTCAGTGTCCAGTAAAGACTAGAGATAACGTTAAACCTTGCGCGCCCCGGACCATGCCTTGTTCATTGTGAAGATAACGCCAGCTAGCGAAGCGGTCAAAATGCCGATGATTACCCATGGAAATGACGATGTTCGTGCTTGGTTAAGCAGTATTCCTCCGGCAATACCTCCACCGGCCACCGCCGTATTCCAGGTGGTGGTGTACATCGATTGAGCGACATCGATAGAATCATCGGCCAATCGAGATAATGCCGTCTGGGTAATTGTCGCAAATCCGCCTACTGCTAAGCCCCAAATTGAACGCAGGCTACTTACGACTAGAGCGTAAATGTTGATATTCCCGCAAGGTTAACCAGATAACGATACCATCCAGTACCGTAATGAACAAAAGCAACAGAGAATGCGTAAAACTATATCTATAAACCTGATAGATAATGAACAAGCTGAATATCGCGATGGATGCCGGGTAGTAGGCGAGCTTCTCACGCCAAAGGCCGATGATAAGCCAGATCTTGATGATGCCATGGCAAAGCAAATAGAACGCGGCGAAATGTTGGCCGCTAACCGATATGCCTTGTGCTGAATGGAGCAGAAAGTTTGCAAGAAAATCGCTTGGATCTTCTGCTAATTCAGTTCGAGTGACAGTTTTTACTAAGTGAAGCACAAATTGTTGGCTAATAAAATACGAGGTAATGCCGGCAGCGATTTCTACCAGAGCAAGAATACCTTTAAGAATAAGACTGATTTTAAAGGCAAAGTGTACATTTTTTTTGCCTAACAGTTTCTTCATTCTGATCATTTTGAGTATTGGCTATTAAAAATAAAATATCGGGGAAGAATGAAATTATAATAGCTCAGGCTTAAGCTGACACTTTTTTCCTCAACTATATCTTATCTGACATAAGGTTATCTATCCAAGTAGATTGATGATTGATATCATCAAGTGGGTACTTGATATTTAATTTTTTATTTTGTAATTACAAAATAAGTTATGAGGAGATGAATGTGAATCAAAGAACAGTATCAGCTAATGAATACAAAAATGTCACTGAAGCAGCTACAAAATATGTCGAGGCTTTACGCACAGGTAACGTTGATATGTTGTCTGATGTTTTCCATAAAGATTGTGTGACATACGGCACTGTTAATGGTGAGCTTATGGGAGGAGCAAGTAATCCTACGGCTGATTTCATTCAGAACTATGGTAAATCTCCTGAAATTATTTTTCATATTGACATTCTTGACATTACGCCAACCACAGCAGTAGTTCGAATCGTTATGGAAAAAGATGCTGTCGGGTCTGATTGTAATGACTATCTCTCGTTTATTAAACTTGATAAACGCTGGGCTGTAATTTCCAAAATCTTCCATCAATTTGAGAAGTGATTTTCGTTCGATCCTTATCAAAGATGTCTGAGTGAGTAGGACATTACGCGATCGACCTCCATGATGAATCAACATGAAACTATTGATATTCTCAGTTCACTAATATGTCAAGGAGGAAGCGTGAGCCTAACTAATGCGAAAAAGGGTCTTCATGACGTTATTATTCATTCCATGCAATTTAACTTATGTTGTATAGAAATCTAGTTCATAAGTAGAAAAAAATCTAATCCATTGTTTTATATTTAATTTATTAATCTATTCAACAAGGCTTGACGGGTTTTACTTTATGGCCACACTTCCCATCAGCACCGCCTGTAATTAGGGTTCGTTCGTTTTTAGGGATAGTTCATCGATAAAGTCGCCGACAAATTTCTATATTTCTAGAATAATAGAAATGTAGTATTTGGAGGAAACAATGAACATCGATGATGCGGCTAAAATCCTGAAAGATCTAGGTTACCCAACCCGTTTACAGGTATATAAACAGTTGGTTAAGGTGGGTAAAAAAGGTGTACCGGTTGGTGAATTACAGGAAAAGCTCGGGGTACCAAATTCAACCCTCAGCCATCACCTATCAGCGCTGATCTCGGTGGGTTTGATTCGTCAGAACCGCATCAGCCGCATGTTGTATTGCATTCCTGAATATGAGCGGCTCAATGAGCTTATGATGTTCCTGACAGATGAGTGCTGCATCGATGAAAAGTAATTTTGATACGCTGACCAACATTGAGCAGTTCAATCGCTGTATGACAACCTTCTGGCGTCAGCATGAGCAGGAACTTTACCTGTTTTTTCTTGGCCGTTTAAGCGACAGCGAGCAGGCAAAAGATTACTTGCAAGACCTGTTTTTAAAGGCGCGAATCATTGCCGACAGTTTTTGTTCGATGGACAATCCTCGCGCCTGGTTGTTTAAAGCAGCAAGGAACATGTTGATTGATAACTGGCGTAAAAATAGGAAGTTCACGGAATTATCTGAAGAACTACCCGTATTAGACAGTGATACGCAGCCAATTGAGAAACTCACTACCTGCCTACCTCAAACCTTGCAGAAGTTATCGGAGCAAGACCAATACATTATACAGGCATGTGATATTGAGGGATTTCCCCAGTTAATGATTGCTGAGCAGATGGGGCTAACCCTGCCTGCCTTTAAGTCACGTTTGCTTCGAGCCCGGCTTAAGTTAAAAGAGATCATGCTGTCAGAGTGTCAGATTGAGTTTGCCGATGACACTTCTATTTGTTGTCATAAACACGATGATCAATAAATTTTCGATTTTAAAAACAATTTTTGCATCCTTTTCCCACCTTATCCGTTTACCTCAGTGAAGCTTATCAAAAACCATTTAATTCACTGAGGAGAAACACCGATGAATACCATTTCTATTTATGAACCTGCCGGATGTTGTGCAACCAGTAGCGTTGCGGTTGATGAGAAATCATTAGCTTTTAATGCGGATATGGACTGGTGCAAAGCGCGGGGGATTCGTGTCGAACGCTTTAATCTGCTGAAACAGCCTGCGGCCTTTGTCTCAAATACCGTGGTTAAGGACTTTCTTACTACATCCGGCCAGCAATCTTTGCCATTGGTACTGGTCAATGGACAAATCGTACTCGCGGGGCGACTGCCGGTACACGATGAATTGAAGCGCTGGTCTGGCGTTGATGTCGCTAAGTCGGATGAGGATTTTCCGCCTTCATGCTGCAACGTTCCACGGATGCCGTAATTGACCAGGATTAACGTTAATTAATAGATAAGAATTGATAGGTAAAGAATATGACACCACTATTTTTGCAAAACATACCGCCATTTATTTTTTTCACCGGTAAAGGTGGCGTAGGTAAAACCTCTCTAGCTTGTGCGACAGCCGTAGCATTAGCGGATAGAGGGAAACGTATTTTGTTAGTCAGTACCGATCCGGCATCAAACGTCGGGCAGGTATTTGATCAAACGATAGGCCATCAGATTGTTGAGATTGAAAAGGTCAATAATCTATCCGCAATGGAAGTTGACCCAATGGTCGCTGCGCAAGCCTATCGCAACCGAGTGTTAGATCCCGTACGGGATGTGATGCCTGCTGATGTGCTCAGTAGTATCGAAGAACAATTATCGGGTTCATGTACGACTGAAATTGCCGCATTTGATGAGTTTACTGATTTACTGACGAATACTGATTTACGCGAGCGTTTTGATCACATTGTTTTTGATACGGCACCGACCGGGCATACTATTCGGATGTTGGAGTTACCGGGTGCATGGTCAGGTTATCTGGATGCGAATCCAGATGCCGCAGCCAATTTAGGGCCTTTAATTGGGCTTGAGAAGAATCAAACTCAATATTCAGACGCCGTCGCGGCATTGTCCAATCCTGATCAAACTCGCTTGGTATTGGTAGCCAGAGCCCAATCTTCTACCTTAAAAGAGGTCTCTCATACCTATGAGGAGCTTTATCATATTGGTATTCAACAGCAGCATTTAGCGATTAATGGCGTTCTTCCACCTGAAGCGGCAGAGAATGACGCGTTGGCTCAAAGTATTGTTGAGCGAGAGGCTCAAGCATTAAATGAAATGCCTGAGAATTTGGCTAATTTACCCCTAACTCAGCTGGCTTTAAAACCGTTTAACTTAATGGGCGTTGAATCTTTGCGTGCACTGTTTTCACCGATCGCTGAGAACTCCCTTGAAACTAACCGGGCAACCTTTGAGGATATTGCTTTTCCACCTCTTGAAACATTGGTCTCTGATCTGAGTAAACAAGGTCATGGATTAGTGATGATGATGGGAAAAGGCGGGGTAGGTAAGACCACCGTCGCTGCATCCGTTGCCGTTGCACTGGCAGGACGTGGCCATAAGGTTCATTTAACCACCTCCGATCCTGCTGCTCATCTTTCTTATACGCTGGATGGCTCTTTGAATAACCTGACGGTCAGCCGCATCGATCCCAAAGCCGAGACAGAGAGATACCGTCAGTTTGTCTTGGATAATCAAGGCAAAGGACTTGATGCTGAGGGACTGGCAGTATTGGAGGAAGACTTACGTTCACCTTGTACCGAAGAGATTGCGGTATTCCAGGCGTTTTCGCGAATTATTAAACAAGCTGACCATCAATTTGTTGTTATGGATACGGCTCCAACCGGTCATACCTTATTGCTGCTAGATGCTACGGGTGCTTACCATAGAGAAATGGTGCGCCAGATGGGGCAGGGAGGCAAAGATGTTTTAACGCCAATGAGACAGTTACAGGACCCTCAAAAAACGAAGGTTATGATAGTCACGTTGGCTGAAACAACACCGGTATTGGAAGCCGCTAATCTACAAGAGGATTTGCGCCGGGCAAATATTGAACCTTGGGCATGGGTGATAAATGGCAGCTTGGCTGCCGCTGCTCCAAGTTCACCTTTTCTTATTACCCGGGCGAACCGTGAGTTACCACTGATTAGGGATGTGGTAACACGTTATGCCAATCAAGTTGCGGTTATTTCTCAGCAGGCAATAGAGCCTGTAGGCGTAGAGCAACTGAGTAAACTGGTCAATAATCTCTAATTCCAGAATAAACAAGTCATAATATAGAGATTCAGGTAAAAGGGGTTGATGAACGGCCCCTTTTACCATTTTATAATTGAATAGACCTGCTATTTAACGATCCGCTTACCGTCGGTATCAATCACCTGTTCTCCATCCTCTTTAGTAAATGCGCCTTTCTGAGTCGTGGGTAAGATATCTAAAACAACTTCAGAAGGCCGACAAAGCTTTGTGCCTAATTCTGTCACCACAATCGGCCGGTTAATCAGAATAGGATATTCCAACATAAAATCGATTAACCGATCGTTACTCCATTGGGTTTCATCCAGCTTGAGTGTTTCATAGGGTTCAACATTCTTTCGAAGTAATGCGCGTGCAGTAATACCCATATCACCAATCAGTTTTATTAACTCCGCACGGCTTGGCGGGGTCTCTAAATAATGAATCACCGTAGGCTCAATACCGCTGTTGCGGATTAGTTCAAGCGTATTGCGGGACGTGCCACAAGCAGGATTATGATAAATAGTTACGGAATGCATGTTTACCTCTTATTTATTAATAATAGTAAAAAAGCGACAGCGTTATCTCTGTCGCGTAATTTAACTGATGTCTATACGGTTAATGATAAACGTAAGGCCAGTGCCACTAGCGTGACAAACAATACCGGGAGCGTCATCACTATCCCGACCTTGAAGTAATAGCCCCAGGTAATGGTCAAATTTTTCTGTGACAGTACATGTAACCATAACAAAGTGGCGAGACTGCCGATTGGCGTGATTTTAGGGCCAAGATCGCTACCAATCACATTGGCGTAAACCATCGCTTCTTTAATCAGCCCTGTCGCATCACTTCCCTCAATAGATAACGCGCCAACAAGCACCGTCGGCATATTATTCATGATAGATGACAGAATCGCGGTTAAGAAGCCTGTGCCAAGTGTGGCTGCCCATAACCCTTGTTCAGCCAGATAATTCAGAATTTGAGAAATGTAGTGAGTTAATCCTGCATTGCGTAAACCATAAACGACTAAATACATGCCGAGTGAAAAAATCACGATTTGCCATGGTGCACCACGAATGACTTTCTTGGTATCGATAACGCTGCCTCTCTTGGCCACGATATACAGAATAATGGCACCTACGGCGGCAACCAAACTCACGGGAACGCCAAGATGATTAAGCCCAAAAAAGCCAACCAGAAGGAGTATCAGAACAATCCAACCGGCTTTGAAGGTTGATAAGTCACGGATAGCCTCTTTTGGCGACTTCAACAATCCGATATCGTAGGTTTGCGGGATGTCTTTGCGAAAGAACAGATGAAGCATGACCAGCGTTGCACAAATAGCGGCAATATCGACCGGGATCATAATGGCAGCATAATCGGTAAAGCTGATGTTGAAGAAATCAGCTGAAACGATATTGACCAGGTTAGAGACAACCAATGGCAAACTTGCCGTATCCGCAATAAATCCGGCGGCCATAACGAATGCCAGCGTTGCGCCTCGACTGAAGCCTAACGCGAGTAACATAGCCATAACTATCGGCGTCAAAATGAGCGCAGCACCATCATTGGCAAATAGGGCGGCTACGGCGGCACCGAGCAGGATGATGTAAGTAAACAACTTACGCCCGTTTCCCCCTCCCCAACGAGCAACGTGTAGCGCAGCCCATTCAAAGAAGCCTGATTCATCCAATAACAGACTGATAATAATTACCGCGACAAAGGCCGCAGTAGCATTCCAGACTATCTGCCAGACAACCGGAATATCACCAAGATGAACAACACCAAACAGCAGAGCTAAAACGGCACCAAAGCATGCACTCCAGCCAATGCCTAGCCCTTTAGGTTGCCAGATAACCAAAATAATGGTCAGAACAAAAATAGCACCGGCCAACCACATAGAAACCTCCGTTTAGGCAGATGCTATTCCTTTCATTCTTCAAGTTACAGGTGTGTTGTCTGTCTTCACTCACCCGAATCACTTACCTGAGTAAGCTCATCGGGATTCGTTCAGTTGCCGCCTTCCTGCACCTTGAATTATTTTGGGTATATAACGTCTGCCAATTATTGTTATTAAATTTACTCTGCCAGTTTGTTTAAGCGTTCAATCCCGACAGGCTCTTCTTCCTGCAAGGGAATTAATGCTAGCCGGGTGGCGTACTTTTCTTTAACCAGATTGATCTGCTTGATTTCTTGCACTGCGCGGTGACGTAATAGAGGCGAAGTTGTGCCGGTAGCGGCAAGACTGTTATTAATCAACCATGCCCAAGGTTCAATGCCAGCACGACGCAAATCCTCCTGCAAATTACCGGCCTCTAATACAGGAGTAGTTTCCGGCAGCGTCACGAGCAGTATCTTGGTTCGCTGAGGATCTTGCAGCTGCATCATGGGGGTAATATAGTGGCCATTGCTGCCCATTTTTTGGGCGATTTCACGGTGGTAAGCGCCCGTAGCGTCTAACAGCAGTAACGTATGGCCGGTTGGGGCCGTATCCATAATGACAAAGCGTTTACCGGCATCGCGAATAACACGGGAAAATGCCTGAAATACGGCAATTTCTTCAGTACAGGGCGAGCGAAGATCTTCTTCTAGCAGTGCTCGACCTTGAGCATCCAAATCTTTCCCTTTGCTTTCCAAAACGCTTTGACGATAACGTTCGGTTTCCGCTTCGGGATCGATACGACTGACTTCAAGATGAGGTAATTTACCGTGCAGAGTATTTTCCAAATGTGCAGCCGGATCGGAGGTGGTTAAATGAACATCCAGTCCTTTTTCAGCTAATTTTACCGCCACTGCTGCTGCTAATGTGGTTTTGCCGACGCCACCTTTCCCCATCAACATCACTAAGCCATGCTGATCTTTTGCGATTTGTTCAACCAGTATTGATAGTGGGTCGATTGGCGGTATTGTCAGGTCGTAATGTTCTGCATTGCCGAGTGGCACATCGGCTTTAAATAAATTACGTAGCGCATCAACACCTACCAGATTAACCGGTTGAAGAATAATGCGATCCTGAGGGAGAGAGGCCACAGCGGAAGGGATATTTGCCAGGGCCAACTGCTCGCGCTGGTAAACGGCCTGAGCCAGTTTATCATTATGTATAGCGGCTTCAGGCAAAATACCATTAATCACTAAATATTGATTTTTGATACCCAGTTGAGAGAGTTCACCATAGGTTCTGGCTACTTCTGTTAGCGTCGATTTTTGCGCACGGGCAACTAATATCAATCGGGTTTTATTGGCATTACCTAACTCAGCAACCGCTTGGGCGTAGCGTTCACGCTGTTTCGCTAATCCTGATAGGGGGCCTAGACAGGATGAACCTTCAGGATTTTCCTCAATAAAACTGCTCCAGGCACCGGGTAACTGCAACAGCCGGATCGTGTGGCCGGTGGGAGCAGTATCAAAAATAATATGATCGAAATCCGCTAATAAACTGGCATCCGTGAGTAAGTCGGTAAACTCATCAAATGCCGCAATTTCAGTCGTACAGGCTCCCGATAGCTGTTCTTCAATCCCACGGACAACGTCATCCGGTAAAATGCCCCTAACGGGATCAACAATACGTTCACGATAGACCTGTGCGGCGGCCTGTGGGTCGATTTCTAAGGCTGACAGACCTGATACTGATTCTATCTTGGTAATATGATTACCAATCGTTTGATTGAAGACTTGGCCGACGTTGGAAGCCGGGTCGGTGCTGACTAACAGAACGCGTTTGCCTTCATCGGCTAAGGAAATTGCCGTTGAACAGGATATGGATGTTTTTCCTACGCCGCCTTTACCAGTAAAAAACAGGAAAGGAGGTACATTTTGTAAAAACTTCATGGTTGTACTCCTTATGTTTTTAACAGCAGGAATCATTTCCGTTGCAGCAGGCCTGAATAGACTTAATTTTTGGTGCTAAAGATAAATCACACCAACGGGCCATATCTTCTCGGGTCGGATAACGGCCTGCCATAACAAAAGCGCCATCGACCAGAATAAGGGGGAGGCCTTCCGCCCCGGAGTTCTGAAGAAAGTTTTTAACCAGTTCATTTTCAACAAACGCCATCGGTTGTTGAGCAAGGTTGAAACGCGTTAACGTGACGCCTTGCTGTTTAACCCAATCGGCATCGGCAGAAAAATTGACTAATGATTGGTCGACGTCGGTTCCACATACGCCGGTACTGCAACACAGCGCCGGATCGTAAACGGTAATCGTTTTCATAATAAATTCCTTATAGATTAAATGATTAAATAGTCAGTGTTCCGATATGATCTAATTCAACCTGTAGTTGTATTGGATCACCTTTTAATTCAGCCAAAGGGAGAGCAAGCAGGGCCTGTATCCTGATTTTCAAAATTTTGTAGGCTGTCTCAAAGGCCCGATCGATTTCCGCATCACTGCCCGTCGCTTTATCTGGATCGTCAACCTCCCAATGAGCGCGAATGGCTGGAGCCAGATAAGCAGGGCACACTTCGCCAGCGGCGTTGCCGCATACCGTAATAACAATATCGGGTATGTAAGGAAGAGAGTCCCATGACTTACTGGCATATCCTTCGGTTGAAATTCCTTTGCGTGATAGCAAGGCTAACGAACGAGGGTGTATCAAACCTTTGGGCTGTGGGCTGACTCCCCGCGCTGATGGCGTGGTATTCTGGAGCGGCTAACGCATTAAAGATTGCCTCGGCGATAATGGAGCGACATGAGTTACCGGTACATAAAAATAGAATATTCATCGTACAACGCCTTTTTCATATATGAAAATTCAAATATATAAAGGTAAATTTTTTTACAGGCAAGCCACTCTATTCGTTGTTGAACCCGACACATTTTTTAAACGTTTAGAGAGTGTTTTTATACTGAGTTCTTGGCTTTGATAGGCTTGCTCAATAATCGCACCCGCCCACATAGGCATATTATGCGACAGGCGATAGTGGATCCATTTACCCGCACGTCGATCGAGAAGAATGCCGTTCTCCCTTAGCATGGCCAGATGGCGTGATATCTTGGGCTGGGGTAAGTCCAGTGTTTCACACAGCTCACAAACACAGAGTTCTGTCGCTTGTTTGAGAAGCAGAACAATGGTCAGGCGGGTCTCATCAGAGAGACATTTAAAGAGTTGTAACGGTGTTAACGGGCTCATCACAAATACCTTTTATTTAGTTACCGTAATCATACGACGTTTTTTATTGCTGTCAATAATCGAATTCGATTTTTCAAATGTGTTTTGAATGGTAGAAACAGTGATAAAGAAGTTTTCATATCTATCAAATAAGCGTGAGATTCAAGCCACACCACAATTGATGCAACTCGTCAATTTGCCAGACAGGCTAATAGCTTTGGAAGTGAAGTTCATGAGCAAATGGACAGATTGGCTTCCATAAAAGTTCTCCCTAAAAAGCCAGATTAAGAATGAAGAAGCGGAACTAACAGTAAAAATTGCAGCGAATGAAGTTATTAAGCTTGCAGCACCTATATGGATATAAAGTAAGTGTACTATGCATGCACCTAATGCAATAAACGGGAGGAATGTCAGAAATTACTAATACATTAATTTACCAAGGGGTGGAGCTGGGATATGAAGTTGTTTATCATGACAGCTTATACTCTATTTAACATAATATACATTATACGCACCTAGGTGTTATTTGAAGGAATCTGGCATTCTATGGCTAATCTTATGCTGTTCGATGTTCTAAGGCTTGCCTGATTATGACCTTGGTACTTACTGAATACTGCCATTGATTATCATGATGACGACTATCCATTATAGCCACCGATGAAAAACTGGCTGTACTGAACAACATCAATGAATTTTTAGTTGCGCTACTCAAGTGTAAATCTCAACCGGCTAAAGTTTGTGAACGACTGGAAGAACCTCAAGCTTACTATCAAATTCAAGTTATTCGTGCAGACATCGAGCTCTATCTGCATTTTGCTAAAACTTGGCATCAACAAATATAAAAGAAAAATTTATTGTACTTACCCAGATTGGTTTTCGACAAAACCACAAAGGCGTCGGTGTTAACTTGAGTTATGGGCATTCCACTCATCACGAGTAATCTCCCACAATTCTGAGTCCAAAAGCCCGCAGACAAACTGTGTCTTTTCCGTTTTGATTAGTCGCATACCGCTACTGGCTGAAATGTGCTGAGAACGTATATTTTCCGCCGCTTTTGGCGCTCGCAAAACAGGCTTGTTCAAAGTGTTAAACCAGTAATTTGTCGCTGCGATACTGGCTTCCCGCATTAATCCCCGTCCTTGATACTCAGGTACCAACCAGAAACCACGATTATTATTTTCCGCTTCATCTAGGCTGATAACCCCTATCAAATTGTCTGGATTGTCCTGGTGCCGTATAGTCCAAATCCAGGCGAGTCCTTTTGCCATAGCAGGCAGTGCGACGTTATTAACGTAATGTGATGCAGCATTGTCAGGATAAGGCCAAGGAATTGATGACACCATATAACGCACAATCTCCCAGCGTGGAAAGAGCTTCTGAATCTGTAGTGCATCTTTGGAAACTAATGGTTTTAACAGCAAACGCTCTGTTTTTAGCGTGGGTATCTGCATACGCTCTTTTCCTTACCGATTAAAACGCCCATAGCTAGTTTCTGTTAGTTCAATACTTCCTGTAATTCATTTGGTTGTACAGCAAAATTTAAGCAACCGGGCAAACTGATATCCGCCCGGTTAATTCAGTCACAGTCAGAAACGATACTTAATTCCTACCATAGCCGACGTATCACTATAGCCATCATCACCTAATTGTTGAGCAACGTTAGCCCATAGATTCAAGCCGCTATTTAATTGCCCCTCGGTGCCCAGTTTTAATTCACCAATATTACGGCTACCTGACTGCTGCAACGTGGTGCCGTCTAAAGTTGCACTGGCCAGCTGTGAGTTATAAATCCAGTTGCCTTCAGCATAAACGGTAAATAATCTATCTTTACTCTTGTCCACATCAGTGACGCCGTCACGTGAAATCTTAATCCCCAAACGCGTTTGGATATTATCATTACCGCCGGACTGCACTCTGGTACCACCGGTTTCGGTATTGTCGTCGGCCTTGATACCATTCCATGCCAATTGAGCCTGTGGGGTAATAAACACTTCACCGTTGTCACTTTGATACACCGGCAAACGATAACCGGTTTCAACTGAAGCACTGAAGCCGTCAATATCGTAAGTTTCACCTGAAAGCTGTTCGCCGTTGACTGTGGCATCTAACCAACTGTATTGTAACCAACTATCAACATACGCTCCGCTCAAGCTGTTGGCATTTTGGTACCAGGTGGCATAAAGCCCCGCACTATAGCCATCAACCTTACCTTTGGCATTGTAGCTACTGCGGTCTGAATGAACGTGACTGTCAGCATTACCATAGCCCATCATCAGGCCTAAGCCCAAACGGTCTGTATCAGAGAACTGTGTACTGAAAACTTCACCGCCGCCCTGAATAACATAGCTGTTGGTTGCCGTTTTTAATTGCCCGCTACCGTCGCGGAACTGGGTACGGGAACCGGTCTGGCGTAACCACATGCTGGAGTTTTCCGCCCTGCCTTCACGATCTTCCAGACGCAAGCTGAACAGATTTCTTGCCGCGGCGATATTCGCCATATAGGCACCCGATTCAGGACGGTATATAGAATCTGGCGTTGGCGATGGTGAATTCATCACTGAACGTAAATACCAATCACCATCGTCCGGCGTATCAACGCCGCCCTGATACAGGAAATATTCATAGGCACCGCCTACCGCGCGCCCCTGCAATTTAAAGGTACCCGCAGATATGCCGGCCACATCAATCAACTTGATACCGTTCGACGTCTGGGCTCCGTTACCTCTGGCACTGATTACTGCTACATGACTTTCACCACTGGTGGTTCCGGTAACGATCAGTTTATCGGTATCAGCCCCGTCATTTGCTAACTCGGTATTGAAGATTACCGTACCGCCATTGCCAATATAGTTACCGTTAATTGTAAACTGGCCGGATCCTGCGCCGGTCAGCGCATTACCCATCAATAAATGACCGGCATTGGATACATTACCGTTTACGCTGCCGTATCCGCCCAAGGCACCGTCACGATGAATAGTTACATCGCTGGTTAAATTTGCACTGACTGTACGTGATAGGCTAGCGGTCGGCATTCCGCCAACCAGTAACAGGCCATTATCAATTTCAGTTAAAGTCGCAGAGACAGAATTACCGTCTAGCTGTACGGTACCGGAACCACGCTTAATCAATTTTCCGTTACCTGAAATCTGGTTTGTAACGGTGAATAATGCTTCAGTATCCAATATCAGTATGCCGCTATTATCGATTGATGACTGTCCCAAATGGCTGGTTTTTCCTGCCGTCAGGCTGTTATCAGACTCAATGGTAAATTTACCGGCATAGCCACTATTATTACCGGCCAGCGTGATATCCGCACCGTTGCTTAACAGTACTTCACCATCACTGCCTTTCAGGCTATTAAATAATGAACCTCTAGCACCATCAATATGCAGAAGGCCTTGATTATCAATAACCCCTTGCCCTAATCCCTGTGGCGCAGTCAACCTGGCCGTTGCATTAGAATTAATGGTTGTCTCACCAACAAACCCACTGCTGTTGCTATTGAAAACGGTGGTATTTCCGGCCAGAACCAGTGAACCCTTTCCGCTTAAGTTACCATTAACAATCCCTCCGTTGACCAAGGTTAACTGCCCCAGATTCAGGTCAAGCAGACTGTTAGTAGCGCTAGTAAGATGTCCGATAGTTTGGCTATTACCATTAAGATTAATCCCGGTGCCCGACAGCATATTTAATTCCGAGGTCTGGCCGAAGGCATTATCAGTAATCAATACTACGGTGCCGCGGTTTAATTCTGTCGCTCCGGTGTAATTACTGGCCACATTACCGATACGTACCGTGCCGCCGACATCGATAGTAAAGCCCCCTTCGCCGGTCAATCTGGCGCCGAGTGAATTATCAACGGCATTGCCGTTTTCAAGAATAACTGATTGCCCGATAACGGAATCCAACTGAGTCAGTCCATACCCCAGATATAAACCGTCGTTTTTCACTGCGGACATATAGTTATAGTGAGCATTACCGGCCTGAATACTATTTTGAATCAACCCGATTAGGGTGTCCGGTGCAATCGGAGTACCGTCAACTTGAGTGACCGCAATTTGAGTCCCGGCTTGATTCACCCTGTTAGCAGCTACAATTTGATCGTGAACGTTATCATCCTGATCAAATAGTGACGTGCCGGAGGCCGGGATCGGATTGGGTAAATTAGCCGGCGTACTGACCGCCAAACTGCCACCACCGCTGACATCCAGCATATCTACGGTTAAATGCCCTAAAGGTCGATTATCTATACTGGCGTAATCAACTTCCAATTGACCACCATTAAGCATCAGTCCTTGCATGGTATGGCTACCATTCAGCTTAGTGCTACCGATATTGCTACCGTTACCGTTCAGTTTGAGCGTAGCATGTTGCATCAGGTTGTCAGCATTGGCATCAAGGGATAAGTGGCCGTTTGCCATAGTCAGCAGGCCGGTATAACTGCCACCAAGCGCACTGGTATTAACGGTGAAATTCTTAGTGCGATCCCCCAGATTAATCAGTAACTCCCCTTGCCCGCTTATCCGGCGGGTGAAGTCCATATCGCTGGCAACTGAGCTCTCTTTACGCACCGATAATCGCCCGTTTATGCCCAGGTTAACTACGCCGGTAGCGCTGGCCAGATTCATCAGATTTGCGACCTCAAGCGTACCGCCGTTTACATTAATATCCGCGGTATTGGCTGAGTTATTTCCGTTCCAGACTAAAGTGCCGTCCCCTTTTTTGCTGAATCCGTTAGCGACATTGCCATTGTCACTCCAGCCACTCATCTGCGCTATTACGCCGCTATCAACAATTACACTGCCATTTTGGTGAAGGGTCAGGTTGCGAGCAGAGGTCAAATCGGCGGTAATACGCAGCTCACCGCCGTCCAGAATGGTTTGATTCCCCGTATGGCCCAGATTTTGATCGCTAGAAATAGCCACTACGCCCGCGTTGAGTAAGGTATCGCCAATATAACTATTGGTACCCGATAACGACAGCGTACCGCCGCTGGTTTTGATCAAGTTGCCAGTACCGCTAATTGCCGCACTCAGTGACATATCCGTGGAGTTATCGACCCTAAGCAAATTGGCATTACGAATTTCGATGGCATCACCAACATGCTGAGTCTCACTCACGGTTAAAGCAGAGGTAGAATCAATATTGATCGCACCGGTAAAGCTTGAGTTATCACCGGTCAGGTGAACGTTACTGCTATTACTACTGTTTAGTTGCCCGCTACCGGAAACATGATTAGCAAAACTCCCGCTTACGGCATCAAACGTAAGGTTGCCATTATTAGCCACGCTACCGGTACCAAGTGCATTAATATCATAAAGTAACGCTGTAGCAGCGGCATCTAGCGTAACAGTGGCACTCAGAGAATGATTAGCATTGTTGATGGTCAGCGTTCCGTCCGTCACGCTGAAGTTACCGCTGCCGGTTAAGCTCCCGGATGACGACCCGCCATGGAGCAGGGTTAAATCCCCACCGTTAACGTTAAGGGTCGAACCATTCTGGCCGTTGATCTCACCGACCGTTTGCTTGGTTCCGTTAAGGTTTAGGGTTGTTGCTAAGGCCAGATTCAATGCGGCGGTTTGTCCTAAAGCCCAGTCAGTCCCTAAAATTAACGTCCCGGTTTGTAAATCAGTTATGCCGGTATAACTATTATTCAGATTACTCAGTATTAATGCATCAACACCGTTACCGGCAAGTACGCCGAGAGAACCGCTACCGGTCACCTGAGCTGATAGCATTTTGTCACGGCTATCGGCGGTATTAATCACCAATTTATCGGTGCCGGATCCGATTAAATCCAGCTGAGTTAGGCCATAAGCAACGTACAACCCTTTACCATTTTCTCCATCGGTCGTCAGGCGATAGTCATAAAATGCATTAGCCGCCAGGGCCCCGTTCTGAGTGATAGCGGCAGAGCTGATATCGGTAATGGCTAAATTATTTTGATCAACCAGCGTCAGATTGCCGGCTCCGCCGTTAACATTAACGGCAGAGGCTAGCTGAATTAAGGTTTCGTTTTGTTGATCGAGCAGGCTAAGAGTCTGATTCACCATCGGCGGAGTACTATTTTCAAATCCGCCTTGATGAATCTTGATGTTACCGTTAGCCGTAACGTCAAGCGTATCGGTGACGTTGATAAATGATTTAGTTACAGACTCATTTGGCAGATGAATACCAAAATCAAGCGTACCGCCATTCAACACTAACCCGCTAAGATTTTGGCTCCCTTGACCCACGCTCGTGGTGTTATTCTCCATCACCGCCAAAGTTGCATTGGTCAGCGCCGAGGTATTAAACCCAGACAGCGTGAAATACTGACTGTTCATCTGAACCAATCCGTTAAACCCTTGGCCCGATTCAGGACCAAAATTAAACGAAGAGCCAGAGACCACATTAATCAGTCCAGTCCCCTGTAATAGATGGCTTAAGCTATAGTCTGCCGTAGGGTTCAGCGTTAGCGATGATCGGTCGTCAATATTAATCACACCGCTGGTTGTTACCGTATCGCCCATCTGAATGTGAACGCCGGTGGTAAAATCAGCACCATTAATCAGGTTTAGCTGATTGAAATGCTGAATATCTGAAGTATTAATCAGCCTGTAGTCGGCACCGTCAAAGGTAAGTGCACTGTTACTACCACCGATACCGGCATCAAGCGTTGCAAAGGTCGCGCTGTCTTTAACCAACACCTGGTTATGGCTATGATTAGCGGCGGAAAAATGTCCGATAGATGCATTATCTTGTAAAGTCAGTAGGTTATTGCTGCTACCTACGCTTAATCTGCCACTCAAAAGGCTATTATCAGATAGAATAACCTGATTGTTACCATTGCCCAGAACGATGCTGCCAGTAATAGCGGCGTTATCGCTCAGGGTAACTATCGAGCTTTCGCCTGCGGCAGTCACATTTCCCGTCAGGCTATTATGAGTACCGGTTAACGCAATCTGGTTATTATTACCGCTGCCCAATGCAATATCGCCGTCGATGGTACTGCCGTCAGTTAACGTTACCCTGTTCTCTCCGCCGATTAAGTCCAACTTACCCTTGATGCTGCCGCTGTTAATCAGTGTTTTATCAATGCTGCCATCCATTACAATGGCACTTAATAAACGATCGCCGGCTTCAATTTTGCCGCTGTTGGTGATTGAACCTGTCGATCCGGCTTTAATCACATCACCGGCCATTGAAATTAATTGCCCCATTTGGTTCAGACGGGTTGCGCCAGTAATATCTAATGCCGAACCACCTGCACTGTGGTTCACATTAATATTAACCGCGCTATCCACTATCCGATCGGAACCTGCCAGATTGGCGACAATACCTCGGCCACCGGATCCGCTAATATCAATAAACAGGCCGTCAGAACCGGATAAATCTAAATTGTTCGCCGTAGCCGTACCGTCGGTATTTTGTAATAACAGTCCAATACCACCGGAGACGTTAATATTACCGCTGTTGGTTTTATCCAGCGTTGCGCCGGTATAAATACCGATTCCATCGTTAATATTTATGGTGGTGTTATCTAAACGTATTCCGCTGATACCGGCCTGATTATGAATACCCACACCTGTACTGGTGCTGTCACTCATATCAATGGTGGTTCCCGAGACGTTAAGCCCTTTGGCGCCTGCGGATAATAAAATACCGTCCGCTGAGCCTTTAGCCGTAATGGTTCCGTTACCCGATAGCGCCGCCAAATTCAAACTGCCATCTACGCCCAGTTCAATTGCCGCCTTTCCGTCACTGGCTTCAATGGTTCCGGAGTTATTGATCACCGAATTTTCGCCGCGAATATGAATGGCCGTTCCGCTGGCCTTAATGCTACCGGTATTAGTTACGATGCCATTAAACACATCGATAGCCACGTGCTTGCTACCGGCAGACAGATCAATATTACCGGTGTTATTTAATTCACCGTTATTACGTGCAATAAACGCGGTTGAATCTTGAGAACCCGCGGCCGACGTGACCGTTGCACCGTTGATTATTTGAGAATTAGAGTCTTCGACAATACCAACCGTAGCACCGCTGCCGTTAAGGGTAAAAGCCGCGCCGCTGGCAATATTCACGTTGCCGGCTAACTGAACCAACACGCCGCTGGCTCCGTCACCGTTAACCAGAATATGACTGCCCGCACCAACGGTAGCTAGTGAGCCGTCGTCGCTAACTTTAACTCCGCTGGCATGTTTGCCGGAAACGTTAACCGTCAGATCCCCGTCTAAGCTGGCTTTGTTATCCACATAGAACAGCGTAGAACGTTCTCCGGAAACATTATAGGGCGTCGCACTGGCCGCCACGTTGACCGATGACGAAACGCCATCGTTTGATTGACCGTTGAGCCAGAAAGCGATCTGATCGGGCGCAGTCGCGGAAAACTCAGTCGCAACATTGCCGTCTAAATTGACCGAGCTACCATTAGCCGCCTTAACACCGACCGCCCCATCACCGTTCATTTTGATGGTCGGAGAACTGGTGCCATCAGTTTTCATATCGACAGTAACTTTAATACCCGAAGCAGAAATACCAATAGAATGGCTGCCGTTGAGCGTCAAACTACCGGTGTTAATCAAGCGAGTATCGTGAGTATCAGCGCTGGCTAACAGCCCTATACCGTTATCACCTAGCGTGATATTACCGCTATTGATACCCTCTGCACCTTCCTGAACGCCAACGCCGGTGGCGTTTTTACCGGTGAAGGTAATATCGCCAGAGTTATTGATGGTCGCCATATTTTTTGCCAGATAGCCAACAACTCCGTCCAGCGCTGAATTTAATACGGCTCCCGCAGTCAGAATGGTTTCTTTCTTCTGCTCATTGGTCATAACCGTTTGAGCGCCGGTCAATTCATAACCTTGACCGTCAGCAATGCCGGCAATCGCCCCTTCGCCGGAAAGATTAATCGTGGTGGTATTACTAATGGTACCGGTAGCTCCGCCCTCAACTAAAAAGCCGGTAGCCTGATGACCGTTAACGTTAACCGTCATCCCACCGGAATTGACGGTAGTTCCGCTGCCGGTCGCCACGATCACGGTAGAATGATCGCCCGATGCCGACATGATTGAGGTTGCGGCAGGTGAGCCGGTAAACGATGCACCACCGTCAAGGCGCATTAGCGTGGAGTTCTTAGTAGTAACGTTCTGAGTTCCGCTACTGGTATTATTAATGTTTGAACCGCTGCCGTAGACGTAATAACCGATTTGATTTTCACCATCATAAAAACGAACCTGTCCGGCGCCGGACAGGCGTATAGTCCCGTTATTACGCGCATGAGCACCGATAGCGCCGTCACCGGTCAAATTAATGGTACCGGCAATATCAATCAGCGAATTTGTGCCTTCAGACCAGGCACCGTAGTTACGAAAACCGGTTGCCGGGTCGCTGGCGCCTAAAATATTTACCTCACCGGACGAGGTAATATTCCCGCCACCGGCCGTCTTCAGCCCAACGTTATTGATTCCGCCAACCCGAATTTCACCGGTGTTAGATACGCCTTTAGCATTGCTATAGGCATAAATACCCATATTCTGGAAAGGAATAAAACTGCCATTACCACCGTTACCTAAAAGTGTAATCAGACCGCTGTTAACGATCTTGCCGGTAGTCGAAGAACTAACGCCGATACCATAGGCTCCGTTGGTCTTTGTACCCAACGTAATGGTGCCCTGATTATTAACGGTACCGCTTCTTAGCGCCCCTACGCTAATTCCTGCCGACCCTTTTGCCGCAAACAGGTCGCTGCCATTTTCAGACCGGCCGACATACATATTACCGTCGCTGGCATTAAGGAAAGAGCCATCCGTACTTACCGATGCGCCGTATGCAGGCCCCAGATAGTCAGTTCCACGGGTACCTTCGGTTGAGCCAATATTCACTATGCCGTGATTGGTCGCTTTACCGTTACCGTTAATAATAGCCATCATGTTGCTGCTCTGATTTTGAGAGGCTAACGTTGACCAAAATCGAGGAATGACGCTAAAAGTACCGTTATTGATAAATTCACTGTTAGCCCCGGTGATGGTAATACCATAACCTTCACCACCGCCGGTCGCGCTCCCCGTTGTAATGCGGCTGTTATTAATAAACTGTGAGCCGGTATACACCACGGCGGTACGAAAACCGCTCACTATTTCACCGTTATTGATTCCTTTCGCCCCATTCTCTAATCGGAAGAGACTGGTATTAACGCCGCCATTATCCAATCCGCGCAGACTACTGGAAAATAATCTGCCATCAGATTCCAGCGTAATGGTGGCATTGCTACCCTTACCGTGCAGCAGTACAACCGTTCCGGCTGGAGCCAATAATAGGGGATCGGGATCGGTAGGCAACATCCTTACAACATAGCTTTTTCTTGTCGTGGTATAGGCTTTACTTAACTCGCTGTCATAAGCAGACAGGCTTAAATCACCGGATTCAACCTTAGAAACCAACCAGTTATTGTAAGCCTTAAATTCAGCCAGATTGGTTACCGTTCTCGATAAGCCGTTAAACCCAATAAAATCGCCTTTATAGGCCGTGCTCGAAGTGGTTACCGATGTATTACCGATTGAACTGCTTTCCCAACCAAAGGCAATATTACTTGCTCCATGCCAATTGATCGCGGCTCGATTGGTTGAACCGTCGGCATAAAATAGCTGGCTGTTACGAAAAGAAGCACTGATTGAATTATTGTTATTATAGATATCCGCCTGACCATGATTAACGGAGACAAGCCGTGTATCGTAATAAATATTCGGGGTGCCGGAGGCATAAACCATCACGCTGTTGATTGACTGATTGGTAGTACGTTCAATAAAGTACTTCTCATCATAGACAACCGCTACCTGGTTACTGTTGGTTATCGGATCAAATACAACAATATTTTTATTTTTAGCACTAAGCTCCAGTGCTTTATCGCTAAGAGATACCAGTTCTCCAGTTGCATAACCCGCGGTAATTGCTGCATTTATTGACCCGAAAGTAATCATTGAGCCACTTGCAGGAGCAATGGACTTTAATCCATCAATTGTATAGGTTAGCCCGTCTGAAATGACGGCGGTTCCGGTTTGGTAATTATTGGCTGTTGCTGACCAGTTACTATCTAATTGGCAGGTCAAAGATGAAATATCACAGGGTACTGATAAGGCGGTTGCAGATAATGTAGATAACACTAATCCCATCAAAGTTTTTGAGGTTGCCGACTTTACTTTAGCCCGCCCCAGTTCTGAAGTCACAACCCACTGACCTAAAGCAGTGTTCCAAACAACTCTGAAAATCCTGTTCATTTTTATACTCCATTATTATTCAACCGCTACACGTCCAGTATCGCTTGTTAGGTGCCGGTTTAATTCCCCTAAAAATAATTTAGCAGGAAACAATTAGCCACCTTCAGAACCTATAGATAAATAGGCTGCAAATGATAACAACCTCTTGCAGAAAGTCAGCATCAATAACTTAAGCGTTAATCAATACAGTTTTTTATTCCATTCCCTTTAAATTATTAACCTTTACATACGGTATAAATCAACTATACGATCTTATCTATTAGATATTGATAGGGTGATATAACTGCAACCTTAACAATAAATGCAATTCACTCTTAACGTTTCATATTAACCATGAGTTTTATTGATAGCTGACAATTGATAACCTGTATTTACCATATGCTATAGCACGTTAAAACCCAATTATCCCTTACGTTCACCTAAGCAATAAAAACCGCATAACCAAATGATATCAATGGCTTTATTTAAAATACCTTAATTATATCAATGGGTGAACGATAAAAATTGTTAACTATTTAACTCAGAAAAAGAAAAATAATTTATTATTCATAGATATGCAACGACACGTGACAATCAGTCACCCAGCTATTGACATCATCTATTAAAATAAAAACCTAACTATTTAGGCAAATCATATATTCCAAATTATTCCTTGGATAAGTTCTAATGATGGAAAATCAATTTTAATCATATAATTTAAAGTGGCATTTTAGATGCGATAACGTCAGCCTTAATAAATTATAGCAACAGTAATTCCACCTCTAATGTTAACATGGTCAACGTTATCGGAATCAACAGTATGTCATCGCTAAAATAAAGTTATCCTAGACTACTCTTTAGCTTTAATCGGTATGAATAAATTAATCAGCTATTTTGTTATCCCTATGTCAGAACATTGCAACAAAAAAAGACTCCAATCTCAATATAATCATAATTGAGTATTTTTAATAAACAATCAAGTATTATTTCTTATGATAAAAAGCCGTAATAGATAACTTATTGATCAATTTATAAATTTATAAATTATTAGTGAAATACCAGTAGCCTTGAATGCAAGACCTGCTATTTATTACGCACATATTTTAGAATAATACTACAAATCAAAGCGATAAAACCGCCGAGTAGCGTCTCCAAAATACGTTCAGACAATAACTGATAGTTTGGCGTCTGCCAGTACAACGACATTTCAAGCACGGCCAAAACAAATCCAGTGGTACAAAATGAAGCAAAGGCATAATTTCTTTCATTACTCATTGGCAGAAGAAACGCTAAAATCAGGATAGAAACAAAACCGATGTAGGGCATCATAGGCGTATTGAATAAAAAATATAGCAATAGAACAGCCAATAAGGTTCCGGCAATCCTTTGTATTGTGAGTTTAACAATGCTTTGTGATTTAGGGTGTAAAACAAAAACAAAGGTCAATAACGCCCAGAAAAAATGACCAATATTCAAATGAATAGAGAAAAACAGGCAGGCTATAAGCCCCGCCGAATAAACTAAAGATCGTAATACCGTCGCCAGTTTGAATTTCAACACCCGCTCTCTAATCTGCAAGGTGCTGATGTGGGTTTTAAGATGTTCTTTGTGGCTTAAACTGTAGCAAACTAGCAAAGTGAGTACCGTACCAATCAGCAACCCAACCACCAATCCTTTAATGATATCTTCGGTGAATGTGGTGCCAATGGTAGAAAAAATAATAATGTACTTCATTGAAAGATCGAGTGCGGGATCAATGTCGTACAGCTGATAATAAAAAAATGAGAGAATAATCAACGCGAAATAAAAGAGGTAACCTAGCTTTAAAAAATAGCCAAGATAAATTCCAACCAAAATGCTCATCGAGCAGATAAAAGAGTACAGATAGCTTTTATAATCCTTTGGCTTACTGAAAATATTGTAAGCATGCAGCACTGAAAGCGTACTCCATAGCGTAGCCTCAATACCCATAATAAAATAAGTCGCGATTGAACTTAATACAACACAGGTTGATAAAATCAGACCATCATTTACCGCCGGAATTTTAGAGACTATAGTTTTAATCATAAAACGCCCCTTCCCATCTCCGTATCAGCTCTGCCTCGATGGGTAAACTCAGGCTGCTTGTAATATGTGCCATGTATCACCTCGTTGTTACAACGCATAGACAGAGCGTAGCACAAGGCAAATAAACGGTAGGATCAAAGCCTGTAGATGCTTTGTGTTGGATTTCGTTGAACTGACGATCGCCAGCCATCCAATCTAAATCACCGGCCTGTCGTTCCTTTCCTTTATACATAACAATCCCTATAATTTGCACCGTTGCCTAACGCACACCGCTTATCGTTACTACCATTCAATTTACAACTGCGTTTATCGGTTGTTATCGTTTACTGCTAAGGTTTTTGGTTATGAAGGTTTCCCCTTTATTTATGTTTTATCTGGCCGGGCTGAGCGTTTTAGGCCTGCTTGCCATTGATATGTACCTGCCGGCGTTTTCTGTTATGCAACAGCAGCTGAATGCCTCATCCGGCCAGATCAGCCTGAGCTTAAGTATTTTTCTAGCCGGTTATGCCATTGCTCAACTGATTTGGGGACAGCTCTCTGATAAGTATGGCCGTAAACCCATTTTATTAGTCGGTCTAAGCATGTTCTCGCTAAGTTGCTTAGCCATGATTTGGATTGACTCGGTTGCCGGCTTATTAGTACTACGACTAATACAAGCTATCGGGGTTTGTGCGGCGGCCGTTTGCTGGCAGGCTTTAGTTATCGACCGTTATCCGGTTCATGTTACAAATCGGGTTTTAGCCACCATCATGCCGCTAGTTGCCTTGTCGCCTGCGCTGGCCCCGACATTGGGTGCCTGGTTGTTGATGCATACCGGATGGAGATCTATTTTTGTTATTCTCAGTATTTGTGGCCTGATTTTAATTGTCGCAACGCTATTTATTCATGAAGTCAAAAAGATACGCGTTTCATCAAGTAGTAACGTCCTGAATAAGAAGAAAAATAACTACTGGACGCTGTTATCTTCCAATATCTTCATTGGTAACGTATTAATTTACGCAGCCTGTTCGGCCTCATTCTTTGCCTGGCTAACCGGTTCACCGTTTATTTTGTCTAAAATGGGCTATTCTTCGACTGATATCGGTCTGAGTTATATTCCTCAAACCCTGGCTTTTCTCATCGGTGGGTATGGCTATCGTATCTTTGCCGGGCAAGCCTTAGGCCAGATACTCTTGCCTTGGCTGTTAGTGATATATGCAATATGCATGGCAGCAATGGTGATGATGTCATTCTTTGGTGAACCGACATTACTGATGCTGTTTATCCCTTTTTGCACAACCGCATTAGTGAACGGGGCGATTTACCCTATTGTCGTTGCCAGTGCGTTAACCCCCTTTTCCGATGACTCAGGCAAGGCTGCAGCATTGCAGAATACGATCCAATTAAGCTTTTGTTTTATCGCCAGTATGATGGTGTCTATTTTTCTGGTTTCAGCGCTAAAAACAACGGTAACCGTGATGTTTGCTACGGTGATTGTCGTGTTAATCGGCTTTATCTGGCGCCGTATCCCGCATAAGCAAGCCGTCGTATAGATTAACCAAGGGGTCTTTATGTCATCAGATAATGGGTTGTTTTATAGTGACAATGTCACTTATTCTAGGGCGATTAACCATGATTACCCGGGTATATTACAAATGGCTGAGCCCTTTTATCCCGACTCAGTCGGTGCTAATCACTCAAATGGATTTCTAAATAGTCGCTTTACGACCGATATGTTGACGACGATTAACCATCGAATGGGCCTGCTCGTGGCTAAAAACAAACACAATGGAATCATTGGCTTTCTGGGGCTGGCGCCCTTTTCTGCCGCTTCACCGTCTCCGGTGGTAGGCGCAATGTTAAATTCATTGGAGAACGCTGAATATCAACACCGCCCCGTCTCTGAATCCAATCCTTTTATTTTTGGCCCTGTATGCGTCGCTACCGCGGCTAAAGGCATGGGCGTATTTAAAGGTTTATATCAGGCAATGTGGAATTTTTTGCCTAAAGACCAATATAGAACCGGATATGCCTTTGTCGATCAAAATAACAAACATTCTTTGGATGCACACACCAAAGGATTAGGGGCTAAGGTTGTCGGCGAGTTTGATGCTAAATCATCAAAATTCTGGATTATTGCCTATGCCAGAACGGATAAAGCTGATCTACGCTAAACAGGTTAATTGAGTCCCATTTAGCCTAATCTATCAATCTGATTTATAAAGAATGCTTACTTTTCGTGCAAAAAATTAATCAGGTTATAAAGTCAAAATTTATTTCCATTTATGTCTACAATTAAACGGTATAAACAATATAACTTTGTTATAAGGGATATATTGCATCACTGTTACAATATGGGAATGCAATTGTTATTGCTCGATATATATACAGAATAAAAAACTATTACTGAGGTCTAGGCAATGAATCTACCACTTATCATTAACGTGCTGGTCTTTATCGCACTGTTATTTTTATTAGCACAAACACGGCATACCCAATGGAGCCTGGCCAAAAAGGTTCTGGTAGGTCTGGTTATTGGTGTGCTATTTGGATTAGGTCTGCAGTTTATCTATGGTGCAAGTAGCCCTATCCTGAAAGAATCTATCTCTTGGTTTAATATCGTTGGTAATGGCTATGTTCAGCTATTACAGATGATTGTTATGCCGCTGGTATTCGTTTCTATTCTTAGTGCCGTAGCAAAACTGCATAACGCATCATCATTAGGGAAAATCAGCTTTCTGACTATCGGAATTCTGCTGTTTACCACCATGATAGCTGCCATTATCGGTATTTTGATTACCCTTGCTTTTGGCCTGACTGCAGAAGGTTTGGTTCAAGGCGCACAAGAAACGGCCCGTTTAGGTGCAATTGAATCTAACTATGCCGGCAAAGTTGCCGATTTAACCACGCCTCAGCTGATTCTTTCCTTTATTCCTAAAAACCCGTTCGCCGACTTAACCGGTGCTAACCCGACCTCTATCGTCAGCGTAGTTATTTTTGCCGCCTTCTTGGGTGTCGCATCTTTACACCTGTTAAAAGATGACGAAGCAAAAGGCCAACGCGTTCTGACCGCGATAGATACTCTGCAATCATGGGTGATGAAGCTGGTTCGTTTAGTGATCAAGCTGACGCCATACGGTGTTCTTGCATTAATGACCAAAGTGGTTGCCAGTTCCAATATTCAAGACCTGATTAAGCTGGGTAGCTTTATTGTCGCCTCATATATTGCTCTAGGCTTGATGTTTGTTGTTCACGGCATGCTGCTTACTTTCAGCGGTATTAACCCGATTAAGTTTTTCAAGAAAGTATTACCGGTATTAACCTTTGCCTTTACCAGCCGTTCAAGTGCGGCAAGTATCCCGTTAAACGTGGAAGCCCAAACGCGTCGCTTAGGCGTTCCTGAAACGATTGCCGGATTCTCCGCCTCTTTCGGTGCCACTATTGGCCAGAATGGTTGTGCCGGTATCTACCCGGCAATGTTAGCCGTGATGGTTGCACCAACCGTAGGAATTAACCCGTTTGACCCGCTGTGGATTGCAACACTGGTTGCTATCGTTACCGTAAGTTCTGCCGGCGTTGCCGGTGTTGGCGGCGGTGCAACGTTTGCTGCGCTGATTGTATTACCCGCGATGGGTTTGCCCGTGACGTTAGTTGCCCTGCTGATTTCAGTTGAGCCATTAATTGATATGGGCCGTACAGCGCTGAACGTTAACGGTGCAATGACTGCCGGTACCATTACCAGTCAGATTCTAAAACAGACCGATAAGCAAGTTTTCGAATCAGAAGATGATGGTGAACTGGCCCATAGATAATGTTATTTATCGATAAATAACGTTATTTATGTAAAGAAAGTGCAGCCTTCGGGCTGCATTTCTTATTTCTGGTAACAGTTGCCCAAAAAAGTATACATACGCTTAAAGTTAAATTCTGATAGGATTATTTCGTTGATAAACTATTCCCTGAGTACATCAATCAGGAAATAGTTCTAACTTATTATTTTGAGGAGAATAGAAATGAAGAAAATCTTAGCATTATCTATCGCCGCTTTTTTTGCCTCTGCCTCATTTGCCACTTATGCACTTGAATCTACCTGTGATGCGGTTAAAGCTGACATTGCGCAGAAGATTATCAATAACGGTGTACCAGAGTCAGGATTTGAACTGAGCCTGATTCCCGAAGCTCAGGCAGAGCAAGCTGAAGGTAAAATAGTTGGTAGTTGTGACAACGGTACTCAACGCGTTATTTATGTTCGACACGCGAACGTTGATAGCGCCGGTACCGCAACCCATCAGGCATCTGAAACACCAAAGGTTGAAGATACTGAACATCCAGAGCTACAGCCTCAGCCGGTACAGTAAAGCACATCGATGAATAACCCAAAGTCCCTTTTTAAGGGACTTTGGGTTTTATGGCGACTTTGCATTAGCATGCTTTAAACTCAAGAAGTAACAAAAATGGACATGGTACAAGTAAAGTGCCAATGTCCATTTTTGTTTAGCGTTGATTAAATATTAATGGCGATCTGGCATTTAGCAGACTCAATACCCAATTCAATTAACTCCATGACTTTAATGGCCTGATCCGGCGGCACCGGATTTTCACCCTTGCCCGATAATGCATCACGAATAGCAGCATAATAAGCCGGATAGTCACCCGGTACCGTCGGCCATACCTGTTGTGCTATTGCACCATTCTGCATCAGCGTCAGTACGCCATTTCGGCAATCCTGTCCCCAGCTATCCTGCGGCGGGCGCTCCCCGGCTTTTAAGCAATCTTCCTGTGGGTCGAGACCATATTTAATATAACTGCCCTGCGTCCCGTGAACGGTATAGCGAGCCGGTTCTGCGGCTGCCAGTAAAGTGCCGTGTAAAATCACTCGACGCTGCGGATATGCCAGAACGGCATGAAAATAGTCTGTTGTCGATGCTCCAGGCCGAAGCTGAGCCAAATCAACGCTGATACTGTGAGGTAAACCAAAAAGAGCAAGCGCTTGATCAATGAGATGGGGGCCAAGATCGTACCAGATACCGCTTCCGGCGCCGGCCTGTTCACGCCAGCGGTTTTGTACCTGTGGACGATAACGGTCAAAGTGTGATTCAAAATAGCTTACCTCACCGAGTAAACCTTGCGCCAGTAACGCCTTAAACGTCATAAAGTCGCTATCCCAGCGGCGATTATGAAATACGGAGAGCAATAGCCCGCGTGCTTTTGCCTGTTTATCAAGCTCCTGTGCATGTGACAACGTAACAGTGAATGGCTTATCTACCACTACATGCTTACCTGCTTCCAGTGCGGCCAGCGCCAAGGGAAAGTGCGAGTCATTGGGGGTAGGAATCACGACAAGATCGATGGTAGGGTCATTAAAAATAAGCTGAGGGTCTGAAACAACGATGGCATCCGGCCAGTCAGCATGAACCTTTGCAGCATCACTGCTGGATACCGATACAAGATCCATTCCTGATGTTCCTGAAATTAACGGCGCATGGAAAACCTTACTGGCATACCCATAGCCAATCAGCCCCACGCGAACACAATCATTCATAGTCCTACCTCACAATGATATCCGGCCATAAATATTTTATTCAACTGACTTTAGCATAACACTGGCCGTCGCGTTGTCTGCTCCACCACTCACGTTTCTAAATATCCGATTAGCTGATGAACTAGCACTATCTGCTTAAAAATCGCCACATGTGACATTGTCACAAATTATGTTTAAAAAAAGTTAATAGCAGATAAACGCAGGTAGCATAAGGGATAAACAACAAAAAGCGGCTTTACATTTCTTTGCTAATTAATTGCATAGTTTGGCATTTCCATAAACATGGTGTTATACCTTAAAACGTCGGTTAAGTACGGAAATGCTTTCTGTAATCAACTTACCGCTATTTTTTGCTGAACACCCCTGCATTTTTTCAATGTTTATACTAATTCGTTTAGCTATTAACCGTTAGTGATGATTTTCCATGATTTGGATAATTATCGGTAATGCCATTCACTTTTCCATGAGGGATACACATGCATAAATCAGCGTTACTTAAGCGCTCTCTATTCGGGATTTTGCTGCTTATCTGCGTGCTTGCCCTTCTTATATACGGAGTCGGTAGAGATTCTCTGGTGCTTCACTATGAAGATTTAGTTTATCTCGCTAAGCAGCACATGTTTTTAGTGGGTTGCTCAATGTTTCTTGCCCTCTTTATAGGACTTCCCAGCGGCATATTACTCAGCCGTAAGTTTGCTAAACGCTGGGCTGAACCTGCAATGCAGATATTTAATATCGGCAATACCTTGCCACCATTGGCCGTATTAGCGCTGGCAATGATCGTGGTAGGCATCGGCGATAAGCCGGCAATTTTCGCCCTATTTCTGGCCTCTCTATTACCGATCGTCCGCAACACGTATTCAGGTCTGAAATCCATTCCACCGTCATTGATTGAAGCCGCCAACAGCATAGGAATGACGCCCATGCAGCGACTAATGCAAGTGGAATTGCCAAATGCTCTGCCCGTGATTATGTCAGGTGTCAGAGTTTCAGCCGCCATCAACGTAGGTACGGTACCACTGACCTTTTTGATTGGAGCAAGTAACTTTGGTGAACTGATTTTTCCCGGAATCTACCTGAACGATTTTCCATTATTAATTTTAGGTGCTGCTGCTACAGCCATTATTGCGTTGGCATTAGATATGGCATTAGCCGGCCTGGGTCGATTATTGAGCCCGCAAACGGCGATATAGATCGGCGACCTCAATCAACTATGGATACCTATGACTATATTTAAACAAACCTTTACGGTGGCGCGAACGATTAGCTTGAGTACCGCATTTATTCTGCTTCTCACCAGTTTTATCGTTCAATCTGCCCCGCTTGTTCTCGCCAGTAAAAACTTTACTGAGCAACATATTTTATCCGCGATGACCGTCCAATATCTAAACGAAAAAGGCATCGCCGTAACCCCAAAAACAGACCTCGCATCAACCATTATGCGTAATGCCATGCTGAATAAGCAGGTCGATCTGGCATGGGAATATACCGGTACATCACTGATTGTATATAACCGGATTACTGAACCCATGTCGGTTGATGCCACCTATGCCAAAGTAAAAGAGTTAGACGCAAAACAAGGTATTGTGTGGCTTGAACCAGCAAAAATGAATAACACCTATGCCTTCGCTATGCAGCGCCAGCGAGCTGAAAAAGAAAATATACATACCCTGAGTCAGTTAGTGGCGCGGATTACTGAAATTCAACAAACCGATGCTAAACATAATTGGATGATTGGTTTTGATCCTGAGTTTGTTAACCGCTCTGATGGATTAAAGCCCATGCAAGGAGTGTATAAAATCCATTTAGAGCGCCCGCAAATCCGCCAAATGGACCCGGGTTTAGTTTATAACGCTATTCGTGACGGCTTTGTGGATGTAGGGCTGGTTTACGCCACCGACGGGCGAATCAAAGGATTTGACCTTGAAGTCTTAGAAGATGATAAAGGTTTTTTTCCAAGTTACGCTGTCACTCCAATCGTGCGCACAGAAGTTCTTGATAGTACGCCCGGATTGGCCGATGCATTAAATACCCTTTCCCGCCTGTTAGACAACGATGCCATCTCAACGCTCAATGCCAAAGTTGATATTGAACATCAGTCAGCAGAGCAAGTGGCTAATCAGTTTCTGAAAGACCACGGTTTGCTCTAGGAGGCATGATAATGGAAACGCTTTTATATATGTGGCAGAACGCGGGTTATATTGCCGGCCTGACCTTACAACATATTTTACTGGTTACGATTGCCGTTGGCATGGCCATCATTATCGGTGTTCCGTTGGGAATTCTGATCGTAAAACATAAATGGTTAGCCACGCCGGTACTGAGCTTAACCACCATCGTATTAACCATCCCGTCTATTGCCCTGTTTGGCCTGATGATTCCGGTGTTTTCCCTTATTGGTCAGGGTATCGGTTTGGTCCCGGCGGTCACCGCCGTATTTTTATACTCCCTGCTGCCGATTGTACGAAATACGCATATTGCACTAGACAGCCTTCCGCCCGGCCTACGTGAGGCAGGTCGCGGAATTGGTATGACGTTTTGGCAACGCTTACGTTGGGTTGAGATCCCAATGGCCCTGCCGGTTATTTTTGGCGGTGTGCGTACAGCCGTTGTGATGAACATTGGCGTAATGGCTATTGCAGCCGTTATTGGAGCCGGTGGCTTGGGTTTACTGTTACTGCATGGTATCAGCCGCAGTGACCCTCGCCTGCTCATTGCCGGCGCTGTAATGATCAGCCTGCTGGCTATTGTTATGGACTGGTTACTCCATCGTTTACAAGTTGCCCTGACGCCTAAAGGAATTCGATAATGATTAAATTAGAAAATCTGACTAAACAGTTTAAACAAAAAAATGGTAAGGGATTTAACGCGGTTGATGATGTGAGTTTATGCGTGCCTGCCGGTGAAATGTGCGTACTACTTGGGCCTTCCGGCTGCGGTAAAACCACAACCTTAAAAATGATCAACCGCCTTATTACCCCCACCAGCGGTAAAATTCTGATTAACGGTGAAGATACCTCGGGGCTGGATACGGTCACGCTGCGTCGTAAGATTGGCTATGTTATTCAACAGATCGGTTTATTCCCTAATATGACCATTGAAGAAAACATTACCATTGTTCCGCGTATGCTTGGCTGGGATAAAAAAGCCTGCAAAGAGCGAGCCGTTGAACTGATGGAGATGGTCGCACTGGACCCTAAACGCTTTCTAAAACGCTATCCGAAAGAGATATCCGGTGGTCAGCAGCAGCGTATCGGCGTGATTCGGGCACTGGCTGCAGATCCTCCGGTTCTACTGATGGATGAGCCTTTTGGTGCCGTTGACCCGATTAACCGGGAATCGATCCAGAATGAGTTTCAGGAAATGCAGCGTAAGCTGAATAAGACCGTCATCCTTGTCAGCCATGATATTGATGAAGCCCTAAAACTCGGCGACCGGATTGCGGTCTTCCGTCAGGGTAAGATTGTTCAGTGCGCTACCCCTGATGAACTGCTGGCTAAGCCGGCCGATGAGTTTGTTGGCTCATTTGTCGGTAAAGACCGAACGCTGAAGCGTTTACTGTTGGTTCAAGCCGGTGATGTGACTGATGAACAACAGACCCTGACGGTTCGTCGCTCAACGCCGTTAAGCGAAGCCTTTGGCATTATGGATGACAATGATATGAAGTCCATTATTGTGGTAAATGACGACGATAAGCCATTAGGATTTGTCAAACGTCGTGAAGCCCGCGGTGCTGACGGCGTGTGTGGTGAATTAACTCACCCGATCACCATCACCGCCAGAGCAGAAGATAATTTGCGCGTGGTGTTATCCAAACTGTATGAGCACAATATGGTATGGATGCCGATCGTGGATGAAGACGGTCGATATAGCGGTGAAATATCGCAGGACTATATCGCCAGCTACCTGAGCTCGGGCCGTACTCGTCGAAAACTAGCAATATAATGGTATCAAACGTTCAGCCCGCGGATTTATTCCGTGGGCTGAGCTGCTGTTAAAATCCAATCATAAAATATCTGCATCGCCGGCGTTATCGGTTTCGATTTCAGCCTGGTTAACCAATAGCTGCCCATACTCACCCGTTGATTAAACGGGCAAACTAATAGCCCTGACGCTAGCTCACGAGTAAACATTGCCGCCGGAGCTAAAGCAATTCCCGCCCCCTGCACTGCGGCCTCAACCATCAGGCGCGATGAGTCAAAAATAGGACCATTAACCATCCAGGGTTCAAGGCCAGCCTCAATAAACCATCGAGTCCATTCATCATCACGGTATGAACGCAGTAACACTTCATTTTCCAAATCTTGTGGCTGATTTAACCTCAACGCGGTATCCGGCGTGCACAGAACGGTAAAAGGGGCATCGAGCAATAAATCATTATGGGTTACCGGCCAAACGCCTTCACCAAATCGAATGGCAAAATCCAGCCCCTCGGCGTTTAAATCCACTAAATTATTATTCGTGAGTAATCTGAGTTCAACGAGAGGATGGGCCTGATGAAATGATTTTATCCGCGACATTAACCAACCAACGGCAAACGTCCCCACAACACCAACGGTGAGTACCTGTCGGTATTGTCCGCCCTCAAACTGCTTAAGCACCGTTTCAATTCGACCAAAGCTATCTGTCAATACCGGGAGTAAGACTCTGGCTTCGTCGGTCATTCCTAACCCTCTGGGTAGTCGCTTAAACAACACGATACCCAACCGCTCTTCAAGCGTTCGGACCTGTTGGCTGACGGCCGCCTGCGTCACATTGAGTTCAAGAGCGGCTTTAGTAAAGCTCAAATGTCGCGCTGATGATTCGAAAGCCCGTAGCGCATTCAAAGGAAGGTAAGATCGCATAATAGTTTACCCAAAAGATTTTCTTTACCTTAAGGGAAATTATTCTCGCTTGTCAATTATCGGCAGAAAAGGGATATTTCTGCTCCTCAGTCAGACAGGGCAACAATGCATAACCTTAAACAAGCGTGATTCGAATGCGTGGGTATTGACACTAGATTGTCATAACTATTTCTTTTGTCTTGTCGACTGTTCCACATTATTCGTTAGGCGTCACCCAGACAAAAAGTGACATCATCACTAACTTTAGCCGTTTTACATTAAATGAAGAGGACCTTAACCATGCGCCGTCATACCATCAGTAAACTAAAATTACTGCCAGCCTTAGCCCTGCTTTTTACCCCTATCGCTTATGCTGCTGACAATATCGAACGACCAGCGCTAAAACAGACTGTTGATAACGTTATCCTGCCGGTTATGCAAAAAAATAATATTCCGGGTATGACGGTCGGCATCACGATTGATGGTAAAGACTATGTCTACCACTATGGATTGGCATCAAAAGAGACCCAACAGCCGGTGAATCAAAGTACCTTGTTCGAAGTCGGCTCAATAAGTAAAACGGTAGCTGCAACCCTGGCTTCTTATGCTCAGGTAAATGGCAAACTGGCGTTCACTGATAATACCAGCCAGTATTTACCGGCGTTGAAAGGCAGTCATTTTGACGATATCAGCCTGCTTAATTTAGCCACACATACATCAGGCCTGCCGCTATTTATTGCCGATGATATCAAAACTACGCCTCAGTTGATGAACTACCTCAAACAGTGGAAACCGGCTCATGATACCGGTTCTCAGCGGGTTTATTCTAATATGGGAATTGGAACGCTGGGCATGATTGCAGCCAATACGATGGGCCAATCTTACGAAGAGATAGTTGAGAAAAAAATATTTCCTATGCTTGGTATGACGCACAGCTATCTTAATGTTCCGCAAAGCCAAATGAAGAACTATGCTCAAGGCTATAGCAAACAGGATGCCCCCGTCCGACTAAACAAAGACTTACTCTGGGCCGAAGCCTATGGCGTAAAAACCAACGCCACTGACCTGCTGCGCTTTCTTAAAGCCAATATGCAAGTCGGCACCAATATCGATGAAAAACTACAGTTGGCTATTACTAATACCCACGCAGGGTATTTTAAATCAGGAGATATGACTCAGGACCTGATGTGGGAGCAATACGCTTATCCTGTGACGTTAGAAAAACTATTGGCGGGTAATTCAGCAGCCACAATGGATACCAAAACGTCACAGCTTAGCCCGGTTCTTCAACCGGCCTCAGACGTATTGATTAATAAAACCGGTTCAACCAATGGTTTCGCAGCATACACGGCATTTATTCCGGCTAAGAAAGTAGGTATTGTGATACTGGCAAATAAAAATTATTCCATCGACCAGCGGGTGACTGCGGCTTATCAAATATTAACCGCGCTGGATAACCAAAAATAAGCGTTAAACAGATATCACCATAAGTTATAGTCGATAACTTAACAACGCCGACAAAACGGAGAGCATGAATATGATAGTTTTGTCGGCTTTATTCTGTTTTACCCTCGTTCAAATATGGAGCTATCTGTGACATTCGATGAGGCTATCTTGGTTATAAAGTCGTTTTGGCAGGAGCCCACATTTCCCTTTGTGGGGCATGATATTTCCGAAGCCAAACGAATTGCAACAGAATGGAATACCACGCTTCCGACGGAGCTGAATACTTACCTTCTTAGCTACGCGCCAAACCCTGCTTTTTATTTTGCCAACGTTGGAAACTCAACCAGCCTGTACTCCCCACCAAACATTCAAAAACTAGCGCTCGGATATAACTTTAATCCGGTAACTAATCAGAATATTGCCGGTTGGAATGATAACTGGATCCTCATCGGCGATGAAGGCGCCGACCCTATTATTATTGATTTATCCGCAGTCTCAGAGAATGGGCAGTGTGCGGTATTTAAAGCCGGCCACGGTTGCGGTGAGTGGGATTTTTCACCTATTGCAGACTCTTTATCTCAGTTTATTTTGTTACAAAGCGCCCTGCACCATGCCCTGGTTGGCTTTGATATTGAAGATTCAATTATTGATGATCAAAGCGGGTTTAATCTGGCACCACGGCCAGCCTCTTGGCTATTTCCGTTAGTGAAAAAATATGCCGGTAGCTACTATGACGACTGGGTCAGCATTTTTGATAATGCCTAAAGGTTAATCTTGATAACAACCCAAAACACTCAGATTTGGAGCTTAAAAACGTCGCCCTTCGGCCGCGAGGAAATACAAATATTCCGCTGACTATGCTGATGAAACTGACAACAGAACCCAGTTGATATAACCAATCTGATGACAAAAAAACGGCGCCGGTAATAGTCTCGGCGCCGTTTTTACCATCATTAAAGGTTACTATTAAAAGCGACTATTAAAGGCTACTTGCCTCTGACAACGTTCAGCGGGTTAAAGCTTTGCGCTACAGGCATCATTTCAATACGGTTAATATTCACATGAGCCGGCTGAGTGGCGATCCAAAATACCGTTTCGGCGATATCATCCGCCGTTAACGGCTGGACATCTTGATAAAGCTTGGCCGCTTTATCATCATCCCCTTTAAAACGCACGTTAGAAAACTCAGTGGTACCGCATAAACCCGGCTCAACGTCCGTAACGCGAATAGCCGTACCGGCAAGATCGGCACGTAAATTAAGGCTGAATTGTTTTACGAAGGCTTTCGTCGCACCGTACACGTTACCGCCAGGGTACGGATAAGTCCCGGCAACCGAACCAATATTAATCACATGGCCACGATTTTGAGCGGTCATGATAGGCAGAATGGCATGGGTAACAGACGCAAGGCCAATGACGTTGGTGTTTATCATGGTCATCCAGTCGTTAAAATCAACCTTATCGGCAGGTTCCAGACCTAAGGCCAACCCGGCATTATTGACCAGTAAATCAATTTGTTTGAATTCTGCCGGCAGGTTATTTAACACCGCCAGTAGCGTTTCCCGATCGCTAACATCCAGTTCAACGGGCAAAAAACGGTCGCCTAATTCGGTCTTCAACTGCTGCAGGCGATCTAAGCGACGGGCGGCACCGATAACATGATGACCCTGAGCAATAAATTTTCTAACGATGGCAGTACCAAATCCGGCTGAAGCACCAGTAACAAAAACAATCATACCGTTTCCCCTTGGTTATATTTTAAATGTGTTTCATTTTTAAAGACAAAGCCACTATAGCCAGTCCTTAAAAGAATGGCTAAATAAAAATACCTGTTGATAAGAAGAACGAAAACAGGCCGTTTAGGGTTGATATTACTCCGCCCGCCTGCTCGATTTAAGCTGGATACACAAAACAACAGCCGATTACTGACCAATCAAATCCAGTTGAATAAAACCGCTGAGATCGCGTTCTTCAGGGCGAGCAAGATACGGAAGCTCGCCCAGCAGCGGAGCCGAGATGTTTTGTTTTAATGCATCAATGGTTTCTGCGTAATAGGCTAATCCCGGATTAATCCTGTTGGCAACCCAGCCCGCTATGGTTAGTCCGTCGTGAGCAATGGCTTCAGCCGTTAGCATTGCATGGTTAATACAGCCTAACTGAATACCTACCACTAAAATAACCGGTATTTTTTCTTCGATAACCCATTCAGAAATTGGTCGCATACCATTGAGCAAGAAACGCCAACCGCCGATGCCTTCAACAACGACGCAGTCTGACTGCGACTGTAGCTTATGTAATCCCGCAGACAAACGTGCGTAATCTAACGGATGCTCGCTATAAGTCAGCGCGGCGTGATCTTCAATAATCACCGGATTAATGTCGTCATAAGGCACCGCAACAGACGACGATGTCTGAAGAATTAAAGCATCATGATTGCGCACACCCTCGTCGGTATGGTGCGATGCAATAGCAATGGGCTTATAGCCAATGGCCCGCTTACCCTGCTTAATCAACGACTGTAACAGGGCCCTGGACACTACCGTTTTACCGACTTCAGTACACGTACCGGTAACAAAAAATCGATTCTGCATATAAGGAATTGCTCCGGAACCTCTAATCGAAATGATTGATGGCAGACATATAAATGCTTTATCAACGTTTCGCTGGTGAATGGACGAAAAGACAGCGTCTTTGTCCTAATGACAAAAGTCTAGGCTATGCCTCGATCCAATAGATTGCGTTAGCTCAATTTTTACTAAAACAGCTAAATAAAATTCTTAAAAACAAAGCGTTATACTACTTACTGGGTATTTATGCGCAAAGAAGGGATAAAACGGACTATCCCTGAAGTAATTTAACTAAAAGTGAGCCGTTATAGAGGGCCATTTTCACCAGCGCAGCACCGGGAATCGTTCCTTTATTCATGAACTTAGTCGGAACTATATGGATATGACTGCTGTATTGAGGAAGGGATTGTTGGTGGATACATTTTTCAATCGTTGGGTAGAGAATACTAGCAGCCGCATTTAACGGGGAGCCAATCAGGATTTTTTCCGGATTAAATATATTGACCATAACGGCCACTATTTTGCCCACGTTAGTCCCTACATGATCAATGATTTTTCGAGCCAGTACGTCACCCTTATTCGCGGCATCACATAGGTTTTCAATGGTTACCGGACGATAATTCATCAGTGACTCAGGGTATAAACTCAATTGCTGGCTAACCCGTTCAAGAATACTGCCGGTACTGGCAATGGTTTCAAGACAGCCATGATTGCCGCAGTAGCATGGCTTCCCTTGAGGATCGACTTGAGTATGGCCAATTTCGATCCGGCTGCTGGAGTCAATATGCAGCACCCTACCGGCACTAATAACGGAAGCACCGACAACGTCATCAATAACAATCTGAATGACATTCTGGCAGCCCTGAGAGGCACCATAGAGCGCTTCACTCATCGTCCATGCGCATACATCTTGCTGAACAAACACCGGTAACCCGGTGCGTTGGCGAAGCCTTGGGCCAAGAGGAACGTTTTCTTCATTATAGAAAGGCATTTTATGCACAATGCCTTTGGTCGCATCAATAATTCCGGGCAAGGTTATCGCGATAGCCGTTAATCTTTCGAGCCGGTTTTGGTGGCGAGTAAAGAAGGATTCAATCTGATAAATAATGCGATCCAGCCAAGGGGAACTATGATCAATGGGAAGATCAATTTGTTCTTCAACGATGATCAGATTGCTCAGATCTCTTAAGGCCAGAGTAAGATAGCCATTATGAATACGGGCTGTCAGATAATGCCAGGCATGCGTATCCAGCTCAACGCCAACCGCAGGTCGCCCTCGGCTGGCAACGTCATTAAACTCAGTCTCTTTTACCAGATGAGCATCATACAGTTCGCGCACAATTTTAGTGATGCTGGCCGGCGCTAAATTAGATACTTTGGAGAGTTCGATACGAGAAATAGGACCATATAGGTCGATTAACCGATATACAGCACCCGTATTGGTCTGCTTGATATGGTCAATATGCCCCGGTTGCCCTTCTCTGTTCACACTTAGCTCCTGTTTACATCTGGATGAAATAAACTTATAAACAACCATGTTACCGGAATTTATACACCACAAGATAGCGTATAAATAAACCAATATTAGTACAGATAACAGAGAGTTGACGCATAGGGTGTCGGTTTTATTTCTCTACGTCAACTGTTTGATCCGTTTGCCAATAAATTCCCGTGCTTAATCGATCCGATACCCAAAATAGGCACGTTGTACTTAACGCAGTTCATCGTTTTGGATTATCGTTTAGCAACAATAGCTTGTCGCCAATGCGTGGGGCTAATTGTATAATATTATCTTTCCTGACTAAGGATATCTAGTGATACCGCCTAAGCCCGACAGTTTGAACTCATCAGACCCAATACCACCTGAAGCAGATCCGATCTCGGATCCCCCTCAGACGGTTAAGCCGGGTAAGGTGCGCTCACCGTTTATTGTTCGGGGTACTGCCGAGTTTACCCGAGTGACATTAGCCCTGTTCTCTGCCGGTCTGGCGACCTTTGCGCTATTGTATTGCGTTCAACCGATACTTCCGGTTTTGTCTCAGGATTTTAATATATCTCCGGCAAGCAGCAGCTTATCACTCTCGGTCGCGACGGCGATGCTGGCAGTGGGTTTGTTATTTACCGGACCAATATCTGATGCGGTCGGGCGCAAGCCGGTGATGGTTATCGCCTTGATATTAGCCGCTACCCTGACCATTGCCAGCTCGTTGACCACCAGTTGGCAAGGAATTTTAATCATGAGGGCGCTGGTTGGCTTAGCGCTTAGTGGCGTTGCCGCCGTCGCCATGACTTATCTTAGTGAAGAAATTGACCCAATGTACGTCGCCTTTGCCATGGGCCTTTATATCAGTGGTAATTCTATCGGCGGAATGAGCGGTCGGTTACTCAGCGGTGTTATCACTGATTTCTTTTCATGGCGCGTTACCCTCGGTGGTATTGGTGTTATCTCACTGATCGCAGCCATTATATTCTGGCGAATACTGCCCGATTCAAACCACTTTCGGCCATCATCTCTCAGGCCAAGAACATTGCTGATTAACTTCCATCTACACTGGCACGATCGCGGCTTACCGCTATTGTTTGCCATGGGCTTTTTACTGATGGGAAGTTTTGTAACCTTATTTAACTATATTGGTTACCGTTTAATGGAAACCCCCTATTTCCTTAGCCAAGCATTGGTTGGCATATTGTCACTGGTTTATCTGACCGGAACCTATAGTTCACCGAAAGCAGGCATAATGACCCAAAAATTTGGTCGTGGCCCGGTTCTATTATGGTCTATCGGACTGATGCTGACAGGCGTGCTTATCAGCGTATTTTCTTCAATTTGGCTGGTTTTTGTCGGTATGATGCTGTTTACCACCGGGTTCTTTGCTGCTCATTCGGTAGCCAGCAGTTGGATAGGCAAACGGGCAAAACGGGCAAAAGGCCAGGCTTCTGCGCTCTATCTGTTCTTCTATTATGTCGGGTCCAGCATTGCAGGCACCTTAGGCGGATTCTTTTGGCATAACTATGGTTGGAATGGTTTAGCGGTGTTCCTTGCGGCTATGTTAATCTGTGCCCTGTTTATTGGCCGTTATTTGGCTCGCTTACCGGAAGCCTCCGGTATTAAGGCCTGAACCAGAATCATATAACTATCCATCCGGCCATTATGAAAGGATCTATTGACGTGAATAAGAAGAATCCGTTTGCCCGCGTGTTTGACATGGTGGTACATAACGTTCGTCAGCACTTGATGATTTATATTGTGATATGGCTAATCGTTCTGGCGCTGGATATTTTTTATATTTGGTATTATTGATCTACCCCGTAAAAAAGGCGCCCAGTTAGGCGCCTTTGACTATCAATCAATATAATTACTTCTTCATACTGCCGACCATCTCTTCCGGCCTGACCCATTCATCAAACTCAGCCTCTGTCAGATGCCCTAGCTTGAGCGCTGATGCTTTTAAGGTCAGCCCTTCTTTGTGGGCTTTTTTAGCAATCTCCGCCGACTTGTCATAGCCAATATGAGTATTTAGCGCCGTGACTAACATCAGCGATTCATTTAATAACTGGCTGATACGATCGCGATTAGGCTCAATGCCGACGGCACAATGTTTATTAAAACTGTTCATGCCATCCGCTAACAAACGAACTGACTGTAAGAAGTTATCAATAATCATTGGCCGATAAACGTTAAGCTCAAAATTGCCCGATGCGCCGCCGATATTGACCGCAACATCATTACCCATCACCTGTGCGCACAGCATGGTTACGGCTTCGCACTGGGTCGGGTTAACTTTGCCCGGCATAATTGAACTTCCCGGCTCATTTTCAGGAATCGATATTTCACCGATGCCACAGCGCGGACCGGAAGAAAGCCAGCGGACGTCATTAGCAATTTTCATCAGCGATGCGGCTAAGCCTTTGAGGGCGCCATGGGCATGAACTAAGGCGTCGCAGGTCGCCAGTGCTTCAAATTTGTTGGGGGATGTTACAAAAGGCAACCCGGTCAGTGACGCCAACTCTTTAGCGACTCGTACTGCATATTCAGGGTGGGTGTTGAGCCCGGTTCCTACCGCCGTTCCACCCAATGCCAGTTCACTAAGGTGCGGGATAACATCTTCAATATGTTTGATGTTATAAGCCAGCATTGCTGCCCACCCCGAAATCTCCTGCCCCAGCGTTAGCGGCGTTGCATCTTGTAAATGCGTGCGGCCGATTTTAACGATATCACGATAAGCTTCGGCCTTATCGGCTAACGTTTTATGTAATGCCTTCAATTCAGGTAACAGATGGATATAAATCGCCGTTACCGCAGCAACGTGCATTCCGGTAGGGAAAACATCGTTAGAACTTTGGCTTTTATTGACGTCATCATTCGGATGAACCAGCCGCTCATTACCGCGTTTTCCACCAAGGATTTCACTGGCCCTGTTAGCCAGCACCTCATTGATATTCATATTGGTCTGAGTACCGGAACCGGTTTGCCAAATAGAGAGTGGAAATTCATTACTATGCTTATCAGACAACACTTCGTCCGCCGCACTAATGATGGCATTACCTTTAGTCGAATCCAGTAACCCCAGTTGCATATTGACCGTTGCCGCTGCGCGTTTAACCTGAGCTAACGCGTGAATTAATGCCTTTGGCATTTTTTCTTCAGAAATACGAAAATGTTCAAGGGAACGTTGAGTCTGAGCACCCCACAGGCTGTTTTCAGGCACTTCGATCGGGCCCATTGAATCTTTCTCTATACGCATGCTAACCATCACTTTCTCCTGAATCTGATAAATAAAGATATTCGGAATACAACTTAACTAATTAAATACAGTCTTAATATTTTGTCATAATGAACATAATCATTTTGTGATAGAACAGTATTTACCGCGATGTTACTGCAGATAAGACTCATTAAGATTACCATCAAATGGGTTCGATGTCGGATATGGTTATAATGTATGACAAAATGCCTTTATTTAAGCTAATGGTTAACTGTGTTACGCTGCGGACAAATTGAAGTAAACCCTTTGTTATCATGAACTGCGTGTTATAGAAAATAGGATTGAACATGGCTATGAAAAAAACGATCGTCGCTGTTAGCGTGCTGGCTGTACTGGGCGGAGCCTGGGTTGGTGCATCATGGTATACAGGCAAGTTAGTTGAAACTCAATTGACTGAGCGCCTTGCTGATGCTCAGGCACAGATTAAAAAGCATTTCCCCAAAGCTGATACCAGCCTGACGATCGCTCAATATCAGCGTGGCGTTTTTTCATCGCAAGTGACTTACGCTGTTGATATCGTTCTCTCCCCGTCAGTTAAAGAACAGGTAACCGTTAATCAAAATATTAGCCATGGCCCATTCCCATTGGCAAAATTTAGCCTCGCACCAAAATTAGCTTACTCGCAGGTGGCGTTGGTCAATACGGAATCAACAAAAGACTTATTTAAGTTAAGCGCAGACAAGTCACCGCTAACCCTTGACGTTCTCTCTTCTTATGACGGTTCTTCTGCCATTACCTTAGCGATAGCGCCAATGGAAGATAAGAGTGAAGCTGACGCGGTTAATGCATTAAAATTCAGTGGAATTACCTTTAACGGTACTGCCGTGGTTGCAAAGGATAAAAACACCTTTAGTTTTACAATGACGCCGTTTGAGTTAACGGAATCAGGCACATCATTAAATATCAACAAATTTGACTTTGATGGCAGCCTTGATAACGTCACCAACATCATGAATTCAAAAGCGGTTTTCGGTGAGTTTATCGTCAACACCACCAATGAAGAGAGCGTTAAAGAGCGTTATACCGCAAAAGATATCGAGTTAACCGGTAATGTTAAAACCGGCAAGTTTGATATGAATGTCGGCTTAGGTGGTATAAAGCTAAAAAGCTTTACTCAGGAAGTTAACGGTCAAACTCAGCTATCTATCGGTGATGTAACGATGGTGAGTAACGTTGAGGAAGATGATAAAAATATCAATCAGACTCTCGATACCACCGTGGGTAACATTACCATGGCGAATAAAGAGATGGGTTCTGGCCGGCTGATGTTGAAACTTAACCAGTTCGACGGTAATACCCTACGTTACATTAACAATAACTCCGAGCAAATATCGACGCTATTGCTTGGCTCAGCTATCGGTGGCTCCCCTGAAATGGCTATGGGTAACGAGCAACTGATGACCCATTTAATGACATTCCTTGATGCTAATCCGACTGTCAGTATTTCTCCGTTTACTTGGAAAAATGCTAAAGGTGAAAGTCAGTTAGATATGTCATTGACCTTAAAGCGCCCTGACTCACTGGAATTTGAAGAGCCGGGTGAATTGGCTGCGCAGTTGATCAAACAGTTTAGCAGTAGCACTCGCCTGTCGATGCCGATGCTTATTGAACAAGCACAAATTAATAACCAAGTTTTTGACGGTATGGATGCTGAACAGGCTCAGGCTGCCGCTGAAAGCATGGTACAAGAGCTGATGATGATAGGTACCTCGATGCAAACGCTGACTGTACAGGATGATAATTTGGTCGGTACTTTCAATTATGCCGACGGAATTATCGATCTTAACGGGCAAAAAATGCCGTTTGCTCAGTTCCTGAATATTTTAGAAACGGGAATGTCCGGCGAGTAAATCGCTCAGATAATAATCTATCAGCGATATTAAAACGTTTCCGTTCGAAATAATTCACCTCGAGCGGAAACGTATCAGCAAAGCTATATTTTTAATGGTTTTAATTATTTTCTCCTAGTTAATCAATTCAATACCCTCTCCGATTACCAAATTAACCATAATATTTTTGTGGTTTTTGCTTAATAATTTCAAGCATTTTCACTATTGTCCTTGTGACGCTAACTGTGATAAACAGCATAACCATAATAAAAGTAATGACTATCCCTTATAAATTACCTAATCCGTCAGCGGCGGATATATCACAGGAAGTATTTTATGAACCGGTTTGTAATTGCTGATGCCAAAGATTGTATCGGCTGTCGAGTTTGTGAAGTGGTATGTGCAATGACGCACAATCATGGAAAGCACCCGGAACTGCCAGAACTGTACATGCCAAGAATAAAAGTAATAAAAACGGCAAGTGTCAGAACCGCAGTAACCTGCCGCCATTGTGAAGATGCCCCCTGCGTTCAAGTATGCCCGAGTAACGCCTTAACTCATGAAAATGACAGTATCAAGTTAACTAAAGAAAAATGTATTGGTTGTAAAACTTGCGTACTCGCCTGTCCTTTTGGCGCAATCAGTATGGTTGAAGAAGCCATTACTTTTGCAGGTAGCGCCCAGACCCGCACCACGGCACATAAATGTGACCTGTGTGCCAGTGATGCCAAAAGTCCGGCCTGTGTATCAGCTTGCCCGACTAAGGCACTTAAGCTGGTTAGTCAGGAATATTTACAAGAGCGTCAGCAGCAAAAGCGCTTAAATGCGGCCCTGAGAGAAGATCCACAAAGTAGCGCTCATCCAGAAGAAATTGCGCCAAAGCCGATGACCAACTCACTGGCCGGTAAGGTTATCGTTCCCCGCGGTGATGCAACCAAGAAAGCCCTTCCCGTGCGCAAAACTGAGTTTGTTGAAATATATAAGCGTTTCACCCCTCAGCAAGTAGAGAACCAAGGCGATCGCTGTATCTCTTGCGGAGATCATGCTTTCTGCGAGTGGACTTGCCCGCTACATAACCGAATCCCTCACTGGATAGCGTTGGCTAAGCAGGGAAAAATTATTGAAGCGGCTGAATTATCCCATCAGACCAGTAGCCTGCCTGAAATCTGTGGCCGGGTTTGCCCTCAGGATCGCTTATGTGAAGGCAGCTGTACGCTGGGTAAACTAGGCGGAGTGACCGTCGGAAACATTGAGCGCTACATTACCGACACCGCGTTTGAAATGGGCTGGCGCCCGAATATTTCTCATGTGGAGTCCTTAGGTAAACGCGTCGCCATTGTGGGGGCCGGGCCTGCCGGACTGGCCTGTGCTGATATTCTTGCCCGCCGGGGCATCAGCGCGGTGGTATTTGATCGTCATCCGGAAATTGGCGGGATGCTGACCTTCGGTATTCCATCCTTTAAGTTAGAAAAAGAGGTCATGGTTCATCGTCGTGAAGTGTTTACCGACATGGGCATTGAGTTTCGTTTAAACACCGAAATTGGCAAAGACATCGCTTTTGAATCGGTATTAGCAGAATTCGATGCGGTATTTATTGGCGTTGGCACCTATCAATCTATGCGCGCCGGCTTAGATAACGAAGATGCGCCGGGCGTATACGACGCCCTTCCATTCCTGATTGCCAACACCAAGAAAGTAATGCATCTGCCGGAGTTAAAAGAAGAGCCTTATATTGATATGTCGGGTAAACGCGTGGTGGTCTTAGGCGGCGGAGATACCGCAATGGACTGCTTACGCACCTCTATTCGCCAAGGCGCAACAGAGGTTACCTGCGCCTATCGGCGTGATGAAGCCAACATGCCGGGCTCCAAAAAAGAAGTCAATAATGCGCGAGAAGAAGGCGTTGAATTTATGTTTAACGTTCAGCCAATTTGCTTAGAACTTAATGATTCTGGTCACGTAAGCGGCATCAAGCTAGTCAGAACAGAAATGGGTGAAGCGGATGCGGCCGGTCGGCGTCGGGCAGAGATTATCAAAGGCTCAGAGTTTGTATTAGCGGCAGACGCCGTGGTCATGGCTTTTGGATTCCGCCCGCATGCTATGCCATGGCTCGCTAACGTCGGCGTTGAACTGGATAACTACGGCGTGATTGTAGCGCCTCATATGAAGCATTACGCATGCCAGACCAGCAATCCGAAAATTTTCGCCGGTGGTGATGTGGTTCGCGGAGCTGACTTAGTGGTTACCGCTATCGCGGATGGACGTAAAGCCGCTAACAGCATCGTACAATATCTGACAGATATGGACAGCAGCCAACCACCGTTAGAGCAAGTGTCATAAGCGTTTATTGTAATTGGTAGAAACGACAAGGGCTTATTAGTCAATATATAAGCCCTTAGCGTGCTGACAAAGTAGCTTAATTTGATCTCAGCGTAGATTTCGTCCGCATAATCGGCATCGGAATATACATTTTTCCCAGCGGCCAAGGGGCGATATTTTGAGTACAAGGGGCGCTCCGGCTGCTCATGCAGCTACGACCCCAACGGACAAAAACGTAGGGAACGAATTCTCTCCCTCTGATTGTTCACTTTTAAGACATATATTTTAATCATTGGGGTTTGTCAGCAGTCTGAGGGCTTATAGTTAATATAAGCCCTTTTAATTCACAACCATCACTCTTCAGTGACTAGAAAAAGTAATATTTCGACATTTATCTCGCAGACCAAACTAACCTTGGTATCAAATAATCGACCGGCTCGCCAAAACCCGCTCAACGGTATCAACAATAGCCTGAGTCTGAGGATCAATTTCGATATTAACTTTATCCCCTAAACGTTTAGTACCCAGAGTGGTTCTTTCTAGGGTTTCTGGTATCAGGTGCACGCAAAAACGCCCTTTGGTGACCTCGCCGATGGTTAAACTGATACCATCAATACCGATAAAACCCTTATGTAAAACGTATTTCATCAGATCATCAGGCATTTTAAACCAGATCTGGCGATTGTTTTCTGAGGTCAGTATTTTTACGATTTCAGCCATACAGATAATATGGCCCGACATCAGGTGCCCGCCAATTTCATCGTTAAATTTAGCCGCTCGTTCGATGTTAACCTGGTCGCCAACTTTAACGTTGCCAAGATTGGTAATTCTGAGCGTCTCTTTCATCAGGTCAAAGCTGACGATATCACCTTCAACTTTCGTCACTGTCAGGCAACAACCGTTGTGGGCAACTGAAGCACCAAGCTCTAAGTCAGGCAATAACTCTGATGGGAATTTCACTTTATGGGTACGAAAGTTTGATTTTTCATCAATGGCAACAACAGCGACAGTACCCTGAACGATTCCGGTAAACATTCGATTAACCTCAGTAACTAATTGAATAAAACCTGTAATAGCCGGAAGTGTGACGCAATTCGCGCTAAAAACCAAATCCAGTTTTTCTCCGGTTAGCAATAATTCTATCTTGCTACTTTCCGAAAATGAATGACAAGAATAATTTCATTTATTGTATAGGTTGGATTACACAGGGTGAATCGGTACAATCCAAATCACCAACTCTTTTTATTGACTCTTGCTTTTGTTCCGAGAGGAATTTTTCATTTTCAAAATCATACAGAAGGTATTGCGTGCAGAAGTATATTAATGAAGCGCGTAGCCTGTTAGCTTTAGCTATTCCGGTTATTATTGCTCAGTTTTCCCAGACCGCTATCGGCGTTGTCGACACCATTATGGCCGGCGGCGTTAGCCCGACCGATATGGCCGCAGTCGCAGTCGGCACCTCTATTTGGCTGCCAACCATTTTATTCGGTCAGGGGCTGCTTATGGCATTAACGCCCATTGTTGCTCAATTAAATGGTTCCGGCCATCGCAGTAATATTGCCCATCAGGTACGTCAGTCTTTTTGGCTGGCATCGGCGATCTCACTGTTGGTGATGACGGTGTTATACAACAGTCATTTAATTATTGAACATATGCAGGGTATCGACCCTAAGCTGGCCGATATTACTATTCGTTATTTACAGGCCATTATGTGGGGCGCGCCCGGCTATCTGTTTTTTCAGGTTTTTAGAAGCCAGTGCGATGGTTTATCAAAGACGAAACCCAGCATGGTCATTGGGTTTATTGCGCTGTTAGTCAATATTCCTATTAACTATGTTTTAATCCACGGCAAGCTCGGATTTCCGGCCATGGGTGGCGTAGGCTGCGGCGTTGCTGCGGCCTTAGTGTATTGGCTTATGTTTTGCTGTATCAAAATCTATGTGGGTTCTGCGGCATCGCAAAAAGATATTAACGCCCATAAGAAATTTGAAATGCCATATTGGCCAACCTTAAAACGCTTAACCGGCCTGGGCCTTCCGGTCGCATTGGCCCTGTTTTTTGAAGTCACGCTGTTTGCCGTGGTGGCGCTGTTAGTGTCACCGCTAGGCGTGGTGTCCGTCGCCGGCCATCAGATAGCCCTGAGCTTCAGTAGTCTGGTCTTCGTTTTGCCGCTGGCGCTGGGCGTCGCGGCTTCTATTCGCGTTGGCTTCAAGCTAGGCCAGAATAAAGTAGATGAAGCCCGAGTGGCGTCTTATACCAGCCTGATTCTTGGTCTATCAATGGCATCAATGACAGCGATATTTACCGTGGTCTTTCGCCACCAAATCGCGCTGATGTATAACGATAGTCCGGCGGTGGTGATGATGGCAACGCACCTGATGTTGCTTGCCGCTATTTATCAATGTTCAGATTCTATTCAGGTGATTGGCAGTGGCATTTTGCGCGGTTATAAAGATACGCGTTCAATATTCTTTATTACCTTTACCGCATATTGGCTTATCGGCTTACCCATCGGTTATGTGCTTGGCCTGACGGATATCGTCGTTCCTCGTATGGGCCCCGCCGGTTTCTGGATTGGATTTATTATCGGGCTTACCGCTTCTGCAGCAATGATGATCGCAAGAATGCGCTGGCTACAAAAACAACCTATCGCCCTTATCTTACAACGCGTATCCCGTTAAAACACGCGCCCGGAAGCCTCAAGTTTCCGGGTTATTTTTATCCAGATGCTGAAAATATGAATAAAAAAGAGCCTGGCTGTGCAGTTCCTCACCAATTAAACCTAATGTAACAAGAAATTCTCTTTTTCTCCTTGCCAGTTAGGCACTTCATCGTTAATATTCGTCCGCATCGTTAATGCTGTCAGGTAGTAACGAGTTAGTATGTGCGTCCGTAGCTCAGTTGGTTAGAGCACCACCTTGACATGGTGGGGGTCGGTGGTTCGAGTCCACTCGGACGCACCAAATAACAATCTCTTGTTGTTTGATTACAGTATGCGCCCTTAGCTCAGTTGGTTAGAGCGCCACCTTGACATGGTGGAGGTCGGTGATTCGAGTTCACTAGGGCGCACCATTCTTCTTTTCTGGTTTTATTTTCTTTATAATTTCCTTTTAAAATCGCCCTCTTTGTACGTTTTCACTAAAATCAGCTATTATTTACCTTATTATTTCAACATTTATCCATTTTCTTCTATAGCTATTCGTCTCTATAATAGGCAAAATATAGCAGGTGAAAGGTTTCAGCACGTTAAGTAAGTCAGTTGTCCGTCAGTTTAATCAGGTATGTTTGTACCGTTTTGCATTCATGTTCTCGATTAGTTATGACGTTTCTTGCCTATAAACTGGCGGGATTGTTTATGTTTCGCAATAATAAAAGAAACAAAAAAACGGATACTTTCTCGCCTGAAGCCTTGATACAGCAGGCCATCATTTTCTTCTAACACAATACTATCGGTAGAATTTATCATCATGAAAAAAACCAAAATTGTATGTACCATCGGTCCAAAAACTGAATCTGAAGAAGTTCTGGGTAAACTGCTTGATGCAGGTATGAACGTAATGCGTTTGAACTTTTCTCATGGTGATTACAATGAGCATGGTCAGCGTATCAAAAACCTTCGCGCTGTTATGGCTAAGACTGGTCAGAAAGCCGCTATCCTGCTGGATACTAAAGGCCCTGAAATTCGTACCATGAAACTAGAAGGCGGCAATGATGCCTCTTTAGTTGTTGGCCAGACTTTCACCTTCACAACCGACCAAAGCGTTATTGGCAACAGCGAGCGCGTGGCTGTAACTTACACCGGCTTCGCCAGCGATCTGCAGGTCGGCAATACTGTACTGGTTGATGATGGCTTGATCGGTATGCAAGTTATCGAGGTTAAAGCCAATGAAGTTGTTTGCCGCGTACTGAACAGCGGTGACCTGGGTGAGAATAAAGGCATCAACCTGCCAAACGTTTCAATCCAACTGCCTGCCCTGTCTGAAAAAGATAAAAACGACTTAGTGTTTGGTTGTGAGCAAAACGTCGATTTCGTTGCAGCATCATTTATTCGTAAGCGTTCTGACGTGTTAGATATTCGTGAACATCTGAAGGCCCACGGCGGTGAGCACATTCAAATTATTTCCAAAATTGAAAATCAGGAAGGTTTGAATAACTTTGATGAAATTCTTGAAGCTTCTGACGGCATCATGGTTGCTCGTGGTGACTTAGGCGTTGAGATCCCGGTTGAAGAAGTTATCTTTGCTCAGAAGATGATGATTGAGAAATGTAACCGCGCACGTAAAGTGGTTATCACAGCAACTCAAATGCTGGACTCAATGATTAAAAACCCACGCCCTACCCGTGCAGAAGCCGGCGACGTTGCTAACGCCATTCTGGACGGAACGGATGCCGTTATGCTATCGGGTGAAAGCGCTAAGGGTAAATACCCATTAGAAGCTGTAACCATCATGGCAACCATCTGTGAACGTACTGACCGCGTGATGCCATGCCGTGTTGATACGCTGGCGACTTCGGGTAAATTACGTATCACCGAAGCAATTTGTCGTGGCGCGGTTGAAACTGCCGAGAAACTTGATGCCGTTCTGATCGTTGTAGCGACCCAAGGTGGTAAATCGGCTAAAGCCGTTCGTAAATACTTCCCTACTGCCCCCATTCTTGCACTGACCACCAATGAAACAACGGCTCGTCAGTTAGTGTTAACCAAAGGTGTTACCGCTGAACTGGTTAAAGAAATTGCCTCTACTGATGACTTCTATCGCATCGGTAAAGAAGCAGCATTAGCCAGCGGTTTAGCGCAGAAAGGTCAAATGATTGTGATGGTCACCGGCGCATTAGTCGCCAGTGGTACAACAAATACCGCATCGGTACATATCGTTTAAAATAATACTGGTTGTTAAAGCGCCGTTTATACGGCGTTTTTTTTTATCTTTTTTATATTAAAAACGCTCGTCTCGATATATTGACCATTTTTATATCTAAAAAACTTTTATTATGGTGGATAAAAATACAGTTTTATTTTCAGGGGATTATCACAAATATTCGATAAATCACTTCTGATGAACTTTTTAACTAGCGTAAGATCCTTTTTTTTTCAAATAAAAAATCATTTTGACTATTCTTTAACCAAATAAGCAAAATAGTTGGCAAGAAGTTAAAAAATTATTCTCATTCCAAAATACTTTGTGTAATACTTATCTGGCTACATGCAAAAAAGTTAATTCAAATTGAGGGTGTAAATATGAACCGTACTAAACTGGTACTGGGTGCAGTAATTTTAGGCGCTACTCTGTTAGCAGGTTGTGCTAAAACTGATACAACTACTAACAGCAAGCTGACTCAACTGATCAGCGATGTTGCTGCTTTACGTTCTGATGTACAAGTTGCTAAAGATGAAGCTGCTCGTGCAAACCAGCGTTTAGACAACATGACTCGTTCTTACAAGAAGTAATTCTTCTGGTAAGTGAAAATGGCGCACTCTGTGCGCCATTTTTTTTACCCTTAAACATCGGTTAGCCCATCGTCATTCAGTGATAATTATCCTTCCCTGCTTCTCACTCACTCGACCACCCCCTCTTTTCTTCTGCTTAAATAACTTTCTTAGCCGGGCAATTAATATCGTCTTTACGCTTGTGAAATAAAACAGCGTATAACAGCCCTTAGCAAGGCGCTAATTAATAGAGCTGGATATTTACGGACAACACATTTGAAATGAACTGGCTTGGTTCTGGCTGCTTATTTTTGCCCTTGTTAACCACCAGCAGGAATAAAATGGCTACAGCGTATTTAAATAAGTAAAAAAGACTGGGTGAGCTAATCAGAAGAGGTAATGGGGTATTTAAAAAAATAGCACAGCAGAGTGGCTCTACTGTGCTTTAGAACGACGCTATTACTTATTTATTCACGTTCACCGGTAAACCAGAGCGACGGGCAATCTCTTCTCTTACCTTAGCAGCATCAGTTACCGACTCATTCATAAAACTATCAACATAGCTACTGATAGAAATTGATTTTGTTTGCGGATCGTCATTCTCTGATTTAGACAGTGGTTGGTGAACTTCAACGTAACGTCGACCATCCGGTTCAACCGTTACTTTAACCGGTTCATTGATCACCTGCACTCTGGTACCCACAGGAACAGTATTAAATAAGGCTTCAATATCATCAGGGCGTAAGCGGATACAGCCAGAGCTCACGCGTAAACCAATACCAAAATCAGCATTGGTACCATGAATCAGATAAGTGCCGCCCGCTGCGGCTAAACGTAATGCAAACAGTCCCATAGGGTTTTCTGGCCCGGCAGGAATCACTGCCGGCAACGTAATGCCTTCAGCTAAATAATTTTTGCGAATATTGGCGGTTGGGGTCCAGGTTGGATTTGCCTTACGTTCTGTAATGCTGGTGACCATAATGGGAGTATCACGCCCTAACTGGCCGATACCAATAGGATAGACCACCACTTTATTCTGACCTTTCGGGTAATAGTAAAGGCGCAGTTCAGAAAGGTTAATCACAATACCTTCCCGCGGAGTATCTGGCAGGATCATTTGCAACGGAATAACCAGTTCTGAGCCAGGCTTAGGTAGCAGCGGGTCAACCTGCGGATTAGCCTGTAACATTCCAATCAGACCGATCATATAATCGGAAGAAATTTTTTCTAATGAACGACCATCAGTAGGGACAATCAGCACCCTGTTTTCGCCAATTAACCGGCTATTTGACGGCGGCAACGGGTATTCTGTCGCAAGTGCGGCAGACATATTGCCAAGACATAGTACGGCTAACATCGCCTTACAAAGTACAAACATACGATTCATGCTGAGTTCCTAAATAACATCAACTTTAGTTAATTTATAGGCTATCTGTCAGCAGATGAGCCCGTAATTAGCCGTTACAATATCAATATCCTGTAACAAAACAAAATTTTCACACAGAGATACCACTCTTTGCCAGATAAAAAATAATCAAATTGCTATTTTTACGTGCTATTCAGAGCCTGTTTGTCTAAATAGATTTATAAATCAATAGCGTTGTTATAACGCATAATGACTTATTTATTTTGTTAACCACCATAATTGTCATACCCAAATTTGGCTTGTTGAGCTAAGATAACTCAATTGTTAAATAAAAGTAACATTACCGGAGCTTATCATGACACAAACAGTACAACTCAAAGGCAATCCATTATCCGTCGTCGGCCAATTACCTAAAGCAGGTGAAAGCGCCAAACCTTTCACGCTGTTAGCGAAAGATCTCTCTGATGTTTCATTAAGCAACTATGCAGGAAAACGCAAAGTACTCAACATCTTCCCAAGTATTGATACTGGCGTATGTGCAACCTCAGTAAGAACCTTTAATCAATTAGCCGGTGATATACAAAACACCGTTGTGCTTTGTATCTCTGCCGATCTGCCTTTTGCTCAAGCACGTTTTTGTGGCGCAGAGGGTTTAGAAAACGTAGTCACTCTGTCGACTTTTCGCGGCACTGACTTCAAGAAAGACTACGGCGTAGAAATGCTAGACGGTCCATTAAAAGGCCTGACCGCGCGTGCGGTTGTGGTGTTGGATGAACAAGATAAGGTTATCTACAGCGAATTAGTTAAAGAAATTACGACTGAGCCTGACTATGATGCAGCGCTGGCATCGCTAAAGTAATAGCCAGCCGCTAAAATAAAAAAGCCGCCGGACGTTTGTTTTAAACACCGGCGGCTTCTTAATTGGATTAGTTAGACTTCATTATCTGACGTTTCACTATTTTTCGGCGCATTGCTTAGCCCATATTCTCTTAGTTTATTCGCGATCGCGGTATGAGAAACGCCCAGCCTCTTGGCCAACTTTCGGGTACTTGGATAGCTACTGTACAGCTGTGTCAGAACGGAGCTTTCAAAGCGTTTGCAGATCTCATCCAAGCTGCCTTCCATAATATCGTTGCCCAACATCATTTCTGAGGTTATTTCCGGCAGCATAATATCTTTTGCCTGAAGCTCACTCCCTTCCATCTGAGTAAAACCACGATAGAGAACATTCTTTAGTTGACGAACGTTACCCGGCCAGCCGTACTGGGTTAATAATGCGGTCAGCTCTGGAGCCAGCTTAGGTCTGGGCACCCCCAACTGATCGGCAAACAGCGTAATAAATTGCTCGGTTAATGGCATGATGTCCTGAACCCGCTCTCTGAGCGGTGGAATATTTAACGTCAGCACATTCAGACGGTAATAGAGATCTTCTCGAAATAGTCCCTGGCTAACTAAGTTCACCAGGCTTTTTTGTGTGGCGCAAATAACCCGAACGTCAACGTGCACTTCTTTATCTTCGCCTACCCGACGGAATGTACCGTCATTGATAAAGCGTAAAAGTTTAGATTGCATGGTCGGTGACATTTCACTAATGCTATCCAACAGGACCGTTCCGCCATTAGCCTGTTCAAAAAATCCTTTTTTAGCTTCGACAACGTTAGGATAAGCGCTGGCAGCCTGACCATAGAGTTCACTTTCCACCACGTCATCAGGCAAAGAGGCACAGCTGATAGCCAAGAACGGCTTATCACGACGGGCACTGCGTAAATGGCTAGCCTGAGCCAGGACATCTTTACCGGTCCCGGTATCGCCGATAATCAATAACGGTGCATCAAGCATGGCCAACTTATTGGCCTGTTCAATGAGCTGACGCATTTTACTGCTGACCGCAACGATATGGCCAAACGCGTTGTTGTCCGCCATATTTTTATTTTGCAGCTGGCGCCCTATTCTGGCCGCCGATTTCAGCACGATAACCGCACCGGTAACATCACGCTGCTCGCTGCTTTCATCACTCTGATAGATAGGCATAATATCAATCAGGTAATCCTGCCCGCGAACAATCGCCCGCTCAGAGTGCGGAACAATATCATCCCCCTCCAGATGGCGCAGGAAGTTATAGCCACTCACTAAGGTCGATGCCGATTGAGTCAGGATTTTTTCTTCTGTCATGCCGAATAACATCAGTGCAGCATGGTTTGCCAGCTCTATGCGCCCTTTTAAATCGATAGAAATAACCGGTTCCGGCAATGACTCAAGTAAAGCTCGTAATGCTCTAAGTCGCTGCTCTGAGGGCATATAGGATACGGTACGAACGTCTGTAACGCCGGTAATGCGGCGAATACTCACCATTAATGCGCTAAAAGCATCAAAATCAATGGCGGAAAAATTGAGATAAATCTTACCGGCGAGATCGATTTCAATGCCGCGCAGATCGATATTGCGCGCAACAAGTAAATCGAGTAACTCACGGGTCAGCCCCAACCGGTCTTCGCACAGAACTTCAAGACGCATCGTTTATAGCCTTACTCTATGAGTACGGTAGGTAATAGTTAGCGGTATGATACCCGTTAGCGAATAACAGATGAAGAGCACTGTCACAAAAAGTTGACAGATTTAACGAAAACGCTTTGAACACATGAATTATCTAACTTATTCAATATCGTTCTTAAAATATCCGCTCAAGCTTATTCCCTTTCTTAATAAAGATTGCTTATATTGGTTGTTCCGTTAACAGTAAAATAACAGAGAATATGGAATGAAAGACGCAACGCTTGCCCTACATCACGGATTTCAATGCGATCCGACCACTAAATCTGTCGCCGTTCCGATTTATCAGACCGTCGCCTACGAGTTTGACAATGCCCAACACGGCGCTGATTTATTTAATTTAGCCGTGCCGGGGAATATCTATACTCGGATAATGAATCCGACAAATGACATTTTAGAGAAACGCCTGGCGGCTTTGGAAGACGGTATTGCCGGGCTGGTGGTGTCAGCAGGAAGTGCTGCGATTACCTATGCAATTCAGACTATTGCTCAGGTCGGTGACAATATCGTCACTACGCCTCAGCTGTATGGCGGAACCTATACTCTATTTGCTCATATGTTGCCGAGTTCAGGCATCAACGTAAAATTTGCCCGGGATGATTCACCGGAAGCTATCGCAGAACTGATCGATGAGAATACTAAAGCGGTTTATTGCGAAAGCATTGGGAATCCGGCCGGAAATATTGCAGACCTGCAGGCTCTGGCTGACGTAGCCCATGCCAGAGGTATTCCGCTGATTGTTGATAATACTGTTGCATCACCGGTGCTGTGTAAGCCGATTCAGTTTGGTGCCGATATTGTGGTTCACTCTATTACTAAATATGTTGGCGGACACGGTAACTCTCTGGGTGGCGTCATCGTTGATTCAGGTAAGTTCCCTTGGGCTGAACATAAAGACCGTTTCCCGATGTTTAGTACTCCTGAACCGGCTTATCACGGCGTGGTATATAACGAAGCCTTCGGTCCGGCGGCATTTATTGCCAGAGCCCGCACGGTTCCGCTGCGTAACTGCGGCGCAGCCCTATCGCCAATGAATGCTTTCTTATTATTACAAGGGCTGGAAACGCTGTCATTGCGCATGGAACGTCATGTGGAAAATGCGATGAAAGTGGCCGAGTATCTGGAGAAGAACGATAAAGTCGCGTGGGTTAGCTATGCCGGTTTACCCGATCATCCTCACTTTAAACTGGCTCAAAAGTATATGTCAGGAACGCCGTCAGGATTACTTTCATTTGGTCTGAAAGACGGGTATCAGGCCGGCGTTAAGTTCTATGATGCCCTGAAGATCTTTAAGCGCCTGGTCAACATTGGTGATGCTAAATCTCTTGCCTGTCATCCGGCATCAACCACCCATCGCCAGATGTCTGAAGAAGAACAGGCGGTAGCCGGTGTTAAACCTGAAATGATCCGGTTGTCTGTCGGTATTGAGGCGATTGAAGATATTCTGGAAGATTTAGAGCAGGCACTGAATGCCTGAATAACCACCTGAGTTAATCCGTGGCGAGGCGTTCCCTCGCCACGTTTTTGTTTGATATCATTCTGTTTAATATCATTCTGTTCAATATCAAGAGCTACTTGCTGGCTTCACCTTTCGGTAATTTACTCTTCAACTGACTAATCAGTTGAGTGCGGAAATCCCCTAATCTTGGTTTATCCCCCTCCATCCACGGCAGCGGGCGACATAGCTCCATCGCTTTAATGCCTAAGCGAGCGGTTAATAAACCGGCGCCAATCCCCTGCGCTGCTCGGGTCGATAACCTTGCGGTAATATCTTGGGATATCCAGTCCATACCCACTTCACGAATCAGCTCGGTTGCGCCGGCAAAGGCGATATTCAGCATCACCAGTTTAAACAGCCGGATGCGGCTAAAGTAGCCCAGTTGAATACCATATATTGCGGCAATTCTATTAATCAGGCGTATATTTCGCCATGCAATAAAAGCCATGTCGACAATCGCCAGCGGGCTGACGGCTATCATCAGAGCAGACTCGGCGGCAGAACCGCTAATTTCACGCCTTGCCTGTTGGTCTAATACCGGCTGTACCAGTTTGGCATACAGGGCAACCACTTCGCGGTCATTCTGGGTTTCATGTAGCGATGCATGCCAGCGCTGTAAGGCCGGGTGGCTTTGATCTATTCCCGCCTGAACCGCCAATTTTTCACAAAACTCACGGCCTTTACCTAATCCGTGGCTTTGTAGCAACTCACGGGCAATATCCCGCTCTTCAGCCCGTTCACGCAGGCGATATAACCGACGCCATTCACTGACCACAGAGCCAATACCGGCAACCACAATAATGCCCCCCGCGGTGTATGCACCCAATGTAATCCATTCCTGCTGCTGAATAGCCGCGGATATCTGATAGATTCCTTGGGCGACTACGCTAAGACCAAACAGCCCTAACCCCAAAGTCACCATTTTTCGCCACAGGCTGCGTTTGGGGCGCAGGGCATTGTTAATGATTCCTTCAACTTGCCCCTCTTCCTGTTCTTCTTCCAGTTCCGGTGCTGAAGGGTAAAACTGTTCTGCCAGTTGCGAATCAAACACCTGATTACTGCGCAATACCGGGTCTTTTTCTTCCATCAATGGTTCATCAAATGTTACTCGCCCTTTTAATGGCTGATTCATCGCAGTTTATCTCCTAATAAAAACTCCATTACCGCGTCTAAACGAATGTGAGGTAATGGGGAGTCAACGCTCATCGGCTTTGGCCGGAATTCATCGAAATGAAATCCTTGCTGCTGCCAAAATTTCGGTTCAAGTAGTTTCGCCGGCACCTCTCCGGGGTAGACAGTTAAAGGCTCCCCGTCTTCCAATCGACTGCCTTTTAGCGCCGGGACTTTACCATTAGGCGTCTCAACAATTCCGCTGTCAGTCGCCTGAACGGATGCTAATCCAACGCAATCCATGCTGATACCTTCAAACGCTGCATTTTGCCAGGCTTCGTGCACCAGTTGCTGCAACAACGAGACCAGATTAGCGTGCTGATCCGGCGTAATATGGTCAGCTTTACTGGCGGCAAACATTAGTTTGTCAATGCACGGGGAGAACAGGCGCCTAAGCACCGTTCTTTGCCCATAATGGAAACTCTGCATCAACTGAGTTAAGGCTAAACGCATATCGTTGAAGGCCTGAGGGCCATTATTGAGCGGCTGTAAACAGTCGACCAGTACGATTTGCCGATCAAACTTCATAAAGTGATCTTTATAGAATCCCTTTACAATATGCTGGCAATAATAGTTATAGCGGGCGCGCAGCATGCCAAAATTAGTTTTTTTGTCGGCCTGGGCCAGCTTTGCCTGATTTTTGGCATCAATTTCTGGCCAAGGAAAAAACTGTAATACCGGCGCACCGGCGAGCTCTCCGGGTAACACAAAACGGCCGGGCTGAATAAAGTGTAAGCCTTCCTGCTTACAGCGTATTAAATAGTTGCTGTACTCCTCAGCAATGGCCGCCAACATATTTTCATCGATCGGGCCTAACGGGTCACATTTTTTACAAAGTTCAAGCCAAGGCTTGGCCCATTCGGCCCTTTCACCTTGCCTGACGCTGTTCATTTGATGTGACCAGTCCAGGTAGCTTTGTTCCAGCATGGGTAAATCAAGCAGCCACTCGCCAGGATAATCAACAATCTCCAGATAGAGCGTGGAGTGATTGGTGAAGTGGCGCAGCAGCGAATCGTTAGAACGAAAACGTAAGGCTAACTGGATTTCACTCACGCCTCGGGTTGGCGTTGGCCAGCTTGGCGGAGTACCGTATAAAGAGGCGAGCCCTTCATCATAAGTAAAACGCGGAATGCCAAAGTCTTTTTGAGGAATGCGTTTTACACCAAGCAGGCGTTCTTCCCGTACTGCTGAAAATAACGGTAGCCGTGCGCCGTTATTGATATTAAGTAACTGATTAACAAAAGCGGTAATAAATGCCGTTTTACCACTACGGCTTAAACCGGTAACCGCGAGGCGCAGATGGCGATCCATACCGCGGTTAACCAGTGAACCTATTTCATTTTGTAATCGTTTCATTCGGATCCTTAGTTAAGCGATAGGCAATGGAACCAAATAACTTTTTGAGTAATGGTTCACCAAAGATGACCAGTAGAAAACGAACCGGTCGCCATAAAGTGCTTTTAAGTAAGAATGATAACACTAAGACAGGAGCATAAGATTTACCAAGAAATAATAGTAGTGTTATAAGCGGGCTAATCAACGCCGGTAGTTTATTTCTCATGGTCTCTATTACTCCTGTTTGGAGAGCTCTTAAAAAGAGCGCTGCCCGACACAAAAGCAAGTTCCTTCATTAAGAAGGAACCCTGCATCAGATATTGATGATCGTACAGCTGAAACTAAAACTATAGGCGGCGAAAACGACTTTCAACCTGGAACGTTTCTGAGGTCAGATAACGCTCTAATTCGCGAAGGCGTTGTTCGCTGGTAGCTAAATCAAGCTCAGCCTGTTTGATTTTTTGCCGAACGGAGACCCGGCTGTGTAATGACGCTTCTTCTCCCGGAGCACTATCTAATACGAATGCCATAACAAAATAGACGATCACGGTAATAAAAAAGAAACCGAAAAATAGTGCCAGTACGGCCATGATTCTAACTAAAAGTACCGGAAGACCTAAATAACGTGCGATTCCGGCACAGACACCACTAATCATGCCTTCTTCTGGAATACGGTACAGTTTGTTGTTCATTAGCGTTGTCTCCAGTTTGGATGCTCTTCATCTAAAATAGCTTCCAGTACCTGAATTCGCGCTTTCATTCGCTGCGCTTCATCAGTCAGTGTTGCTAAGCGTTGAATATCCTGCTGATTTAATTGCCCGCCGTTACCTTGTTGCTTATTACGGTAGTGCATCCACAACCAAATAGGGATGATAAACACAACAAACAACGTTAACGGTATGGCAAGTAACCCCATTAGCCAGCTCATTGATATTCCTTCTTCATATCTTTATTCACTGCCGCTTATCCGTTACTGGCGAATAAGCGGCTTCATCTGCCTATTATTACTTATCAGGCTTCTTTGTTCATCTTTGCTTTAAGTGCAGCCAGCTCACTATCAATTTGCTCGTTAACTTTTAACTCAGTAAATTGCTGATTCAGGCTTTTCTCTTTGCCTAAACCAATGCTTTGGCCTTCGGCTTCCATATGGTCAATCCGGCGCTCAAACTGCTCAAAACGCGCCATTGCTACATCAAGCTTACCACTGTCTAGCTGGCGGCGAACGTCACGAGAGGTACTTGCTGCTTCATGACGTAAAGTTAAAGCCTGTTGACGAGCCCGGGTTTCACTCAGTTTAGCTTCCAGTTCGGCAATTTCGCTACGCATACGATCCAGCGTTTCATTAATTGTCACCAGCTCAGCGCTTAGGATAGTGACTAAATCAGCTACTTTTTGTTTTTCCATCAGCGCGGCACGAGCAAGGTCTTCTTTATCTTTACGTAAAGCCAGTTCCGCTTTTTCCTGCCAGTCGATTTGCTGAGCTTCGCCTTGCTCAATACGACGGGTCAGCTGTTTCTTTTCTGCTAAGGCTCGGGCGGATGTTGAACGAATCTCAACTAATGTATCTTCCATTTCCTGAATCATCAGGCGAACCATTTTTTGTGGATCTTCAGCTTTCTCTAATAAAGTGCTGATGTTGGCATTCACGATATCGGCAAAGCGTGAAAAAATACCCATGGTTATATCCTCTTTAGTTATTAATCAGTTAGATGGACTGTTGTACCATCTTGGTTAGATACCATAGATATATCAAGAAGCGTGCCAACTTTTAAAATTGTATAATATGCTGATTTTATTTAATTTTTATTTTTCTTGCTATTTACCCATGAAAAATGATGTGATTAAAAAAACCAACTAGTGGCGAAATTTACCATGTCTAATACCAATGATAACCTTCTTGGTGAAGCCAATAGCTTTATCGAAGTCCTTGAACAGGCCTCGCAGGTTGCTCCGCTAAATAAACCGGTTCTGGTTATTGGTGAACGGGGAACCGGTAAAGAGCTGATAGCCCATCGCCTTCACTACCTATCTAAACGCTGGCAAGGCCCTTTTATTTCCCTAAACTGCGCAGCACTGAGCGAAACGCTACTGGACTCTGAATTATTTGGTCACGAAGCCGGAGCCTTTACCGGAGCACAAAAAAGACACTTAGGCCGGTTTGAACGGGCTGATGGCGGAACGTTATTTTTAGATGAATTAGCCAATGCCCCGATGCTGGTACAGGAAAAGCTTCTACGGGTCATTGAGTATGGTCAGTTAGAACGCGTAGGCGGAACTCAACCATTGCAGGTCGATGTGCGTTTGGTTTGCGCGACTAATGAAGATCTCCCTGCCATGGCAAAGGCCGGTAAATTCAGAGCCGACCTGTTAGACCGCCTGGCCTTCGACGTAATAAACCTGCCACCTCTGCGCCAGCGCCGCCAGGATATTATGTTATTGGCTAATCATTTTGCTATTCAGATGTGCAGAGAGCTTGAGATTTCAGTTTTTCAGGGATTTACTCAGGATGCCGTTGAAACATTAATCAACTACAGTTGGCCCGGTAATATTCGTGAATTAAAGAATGTGGTAGAACGCTCAGTTTACCGGAACGGAAATAACGGTGAATTACTGGAGAATATTATTATTGATCCATTCTCCGGCACCGGCTTAAGCGCCTCCCCTGACTTAACTGCCATCGCCTCGAGCAACCCGGCATCCGTATTACCGGATTTACCCGTCAATCTAAAACAGTGGCTCTCAGATCGGGAGAATGACCTGGTTGCTAAGGCGTTAGAACAATCGCAGTACAATCAGCGTCAGGCGGCAAAGCTATTAGGATTAAGTTATCACCAGCTACGGGGAATACTTCGCAAGTCTGAGGCATTCAAAAATCAAAATAGTGACTGAGTTTTACTCAATGTGGATGAAAGTTTGGCAACTTATTCAGGAATACTCGCTTAAGCCATGCTAAGGATTGGGATGCTAGCTATACTCCTGTATAATCATTGTCTTGTTCTATTTCGATAGCTAAGAACCCTTTATATGATGCGTGGCTTAAAAATATGGGCGTTAGTGTGTGCCGGATTGATGACTTCGGCATGGGCATCACCCTCTCCGGAGAACAATGCATCTCCGACAATGTCTCCGCCGGAGGCATCGTCACCTGCCGCGCCAATAAAATCACCGTTACCTAATATTCGACATAATGGTTTTGTCTATTGTGTTAACGGGGTTATTGACAGTTTTAACCCGCAAATAGCCAGCGGCGGCGTATTGGTCGATACTATTGCCGCTCAGCTTTATGACCGCCTGTTAGATGTAGATCCTTATACCTATCGCTTAATTCCTGAATTAGCCGAGCGCTGGGAAATTCTTAATGATGGATCAACCTACCGCTTTCATCTGCGCAAAAACGTGCCTTTCCAAACAACCGAATGGTTCACGCCTACCCGTACCATGAATGCTGACGATGTTGTTTTTAGCTTTAGCCGAATCTTTAATCAGGAAGCTCCGTACCATGAGGTTAACGGTGGCCACTATCCTTACTTTGACAGTATGCAATTTTCAGATACGGTCAAAAGCATTAAAAAGTTGGATAACTATACGGTAGAAATTCAACTGACTAAGCCGGATGCATCATTCTTATGGCACTTAGCCACCCATTATGCGCCTGTGTTATCCGCTGAATATGCAAAAAACCTCACTCAAATAGGTATGCAGGAACTTATCGACCGTCAACCAGTAGGGACCGGCCCTTTCCTATTAAATGAATATCGCCCCGGACAATTTCTGCGCTTAAATCGCCACCAGCTTTACTGGCGTGGCGTGCCGAAAATGCAGCAGGTGGTTATCGATTTAGGTGCGGGTGGTACCGGTCGTTTATCCAAACTGTTAACCGGTGAGTGTGATGTACTGGCTTATCCGGCCGCCAGCCAGCTTTCGATCTTGCGTGACGATCCTCGGTTAAGAATTTCTCTGCGTACCGGTATGAACGTAGCCTATCTTGCGTTTAATACCGGAAAGCCACCGCTTAACGATCTTCGTGTGCGTCAGGCAATCGCCCTATCGATCAACAATCCTCGATTGATGCAATCGATCTACTATGGTACCGCGGAGACCGCTGCCTCGATATTGCCGAGAACCTCCTGGGCCTATGATAATGACTCCCAGATTACGGAATATAATATCGATAAGGCCCGCCTGCTGTTACAAGAAGCCGGTATTAAAGACTTACGCTTACATCTTTGGGTGCCCACTGCATCGCAGGCCTATAATCCAAGCCCGCTCAAAATGGCAGAGCTCATACAGGCCGATCTGGCAAGAATTGGTATTAAAGTCACTATTGTTCCCGTTGAAGGGCGTTTTCAGGAGGCCAGGCTCAGTGATGAGGACCATGACTTGACCTTGGCCGGCTGGACAACTGACAGTAACGATCCGGATAGTTTCCTGCGTCCGTTACTCAGCTGTGCGGCAATTAACTCCCAAACTAACTATGCCCGCTGGTGTAATGATGAATTTGATCGGTTGCTCTCTCAAGGTGTGATGTCTCAAGACCTGTCAGCCCGAATGGAAACCTATCAACAGGCACAAAAGATCCTTGAACGGGAGCTTCCGGTGCTGCCTTTGGCTTCATCCTTACGTATTCAGGCATACCGCCATGATATTAAAGGTCTTGTCCTGAGTCCGTTGGGCAACGTCTCTTTCGCCGGCGTTTATCGTGAAAATCCAGAGGCAGAGCCTAAATGATTATCTATCTTCTGCGTCGTTTGTTGCTGGCGCTGGCAACGCTCGGAATTTTAACGCTGGTCAGCTTTAGCGTTTCTTATTACACGCCCAATGCACCGCTAGGCGGCGCTCATCTGTTTGATGCTTACTCTTTTTACTTAAGAAGCCTGCTAGAGGGCGAATTCGGTACCTCGGTTATTAACGGTCAGTCTATTGGTTCGCAGTTAAGAATCGTATTTCCGGCCACCATTGAGTTGTGCATCTTTGCATTTATCATCGCCTTAGGCTTAGGTGTGCCTTTGGGACTCATTGCCGGGGTAAATAAACATAAGTGGCCAGATCATCTTATTACTTCCGTGGCCCTGTTTGGTTTTTCAATTCCTATCTTCTGGCTGGCACTATTATTGATGATGTTCTTTTCTCTGAACCTAGGTTTATTGCCGGTTTCAGGACGATATGACTTACTTTATCAGATTAATCCGGTAACCGGATTTGCGCTGGTAGACGCATGGCTCTCTGAATCCCCCTATCGGGATGAGATCATTACCAGCGTATTGCTTCACCTGATATTACCGGTAATTACTCTAGCCGTTGCGCCAATGACCGAAGTAATTCGTTTAATGCGCCAAAGTGTGATTCAAATTATCGGGCAAAACTATATTAAAGCGGCGGCAACCCGAGGTCTGTCGCGCATAACGATCATTCGCCGCCATATATTACATAATGCCTTACCGGTAATGCTGCCTAAACTTAGCCTGCAATTCTCAACCATGCTGGCGCTAGCCATGATTACCGAATCAGTCTTTAACTGGCCCGGATTAGGGCGTTGGTTAATCGTCGCCATTCGTCAGCAGGATTTTGCCGTTATTTCAGCCGGTATTATGGTTATGGGTAGTCTGGCTATTGTGGTTAATCTGGTGGTTGATATCTTCAGCGCGATGACTAATCCATTAAAAAATAAGGAATGGTATGCTTTCCGATAACGTATACCGCGAGAAGAAAATGCCCAGCGCATTAAGCTATATCTGGCTGCGTATCCATAGAGATATCTTGGCCATGGTCGGGCTTTATGGCTTTCTGGCACTGATCGCTCTGGCCTTTCTTGGTAGTACCATTGCGCCCTATCAGCTCGATCAACAGTTTATGGGCTATCAGCTCTTACCACCATCCTGGTCACGCCATGGTGATGTTTCATTCTTTCTTGGTACCGATGACTTAGGCCGCGATATTCTAAGCCGGGTACTCAATGGTGCCGCTCCTACGTTTGGTGCAGCGTTATTAGTCACGCTGGCTGCCGCGCTGTGTGGCACCATTCTTGGTGTAATTGCCGGAGTGACTCGCGGATTACGCTCAGCCATACTTAACCATATACTGGATACGCTGCTGGCAATCCCGTCATTACTGATAGCGATTATTGTAGTGGCGTTTATGGGGCCGCGCTTAGAACACGCCATGTTAGCCGTTTGGTTGGCTCTGTTACCGCGAATGGTTCATACCATCTATCGGACAGTCCACGATGAACTTGAGAAAGAGTACGTCATTGCCGCCCGTCTGGATGGAGCAACAACCGGATATATTCTGTGGGGCGGTTTATTGCCCAATATTGCCCCTGTTCTGGTCAGTGAATTTACCCGCTCATTATCGATGGCTATTATGGATATTGCTGCGCTTGGCTTCCTCAATCTTGGCGCTCAGCTACCCTCGCCGGAATGGGGAGCAATGATGGGAGACTCGCTCGAGTTGGTTTATGTTGCACCTTGGAGCGTTATGCTGCCGGGCGGCGCCATTCTGATTAGCGTTTTGGTGGTTAACCTTCTTGGCGACGGGCTTTACCGGGCCATATCTACAGGTGATGAATAAATGCCGCTACTCGATATTCGTAATCTGACCATTGAATTTATGACCTCTGACGGGCCGGTGAAAGCCGTTGACCGGGTCAGTTTGACATTAAATGAAGGTGAAATTCGCGGGCTGGTTGGTGAATCGGGCTCAGGTAAAAGTCTGATTGCGAAAGCCATTTGTGGCATCAGCAAAGATAACTGGCGGATTACCGCTGACCGTTTTCGCTTCAATGACATTGATGTGCTAAAGCTGACTCCCCGCCAGCGGCGTAAATTGGTTGGTCATAACGTTTCGATGATATTTCAGGAGCCGCAGTCTTGTCTGGATCCGTCAGAAAAGATAGGTCGTCAGATCGTTCAGGCTATTCCGGCATGGACCTATAAAGGCCGATGGTGGCAACGTTTTAATTGGCGTAAACACCGAGCCATTGAGCTGCTACACCGGGTCGGTATTAAAGATCATAAAGACATTATGGGCAGTTACCCCTACGAGATTACCGAAGGGGAATGTCAAAAAGTCATGATCGCCATTGCGCTGGCCAATCAACCCCGTTTATTAATTGCTGATGAACCTACTAATGCGATGGAACCTACCACTCAGGCCCAGATATTTCGCCTGTTGGCCAGAATGAATCAAAATAATAACACCACTATCTTGCTGATCAGTCATGACCTTCAGATGATGAGCCGTTGGGCTAACCGAATTAATGTGATGTATTGCGGGCAGACGGTAGAAAGCGCCGAATGTGATGACTTGCTTAATGCTCCCAACCACCCCTATACACAGGCGCTGATCCGTGCCATGCCCGACTTCGGACTGACGCTGCCACACAAAAGCAGGCTGAATACGCTGTCAGGTGTTATTCCCTCTTTAGAACATTTACCTATTGGCTGTCGTTTAGGCCCGCGCTGCCCCTATGCGCAAAAGAAATGTATTGAAACGCCGCGCCTGCGGGACATTAAAGGCCATAAGTTTGCCTGCCACTTTCCTCTTAATATGGAGGATCCATCCTGATGGGCACAACCCTGCTTGAAGTGCGTAACTTATCTAAAACCTTCCGCTACCGGACGGGGTTGTTTCGCCCTCATGAGTTAGAAGCGGTAAAACCGGTTAGCTTTATGCTGCGTGAACGCCAGACGTTAGCCATTATTGGTGAAAATGGCTCAGGTAAGTCTACGCTGGCGAAAATGATCTCCGGTATGATTAAGCCAACCTCCGGCGATATCACCATTGATGACCATAAGCTGGAGTTCGGCGATTACGGATATCGTAGTCAGCATATTCGGATGATATTTCAGGATCCGAATACTTCGTTTAACCCTCGTCAACGTATCGGGCAACTGTTGGATATTCCATTAAAGCTCAATACCGATTTGGAAGCGTCTGAAAGGGAAAAACAGATAAATCTGACGCTACGTCAGGTTGGATTATTGCCCGACCATGCCTATTATTATCCTCAGATGCTGGCTTCAGGCCAGAAGCAGCGGGTAGCGCTGGCGCGAGCATTAATATTGCAGCCGAAAATAATTGTTGCTGATGAGGCCTTAGCCTCGCTGGATATGTCCATGCGTTCACAGCTGGTGAACTTAATGATGGAATTACAAGAAAAACACGGCATCTCTTACATCTATGTAAGCCAGCATTTAGGGATGATTAAGCACATCAGCGATCAAATGTTAGTTATGCATAATGGCGAAGTGGTTGAGCGTGGTAATACCGCTGAGGTGATAGCCTCTCCGCTACATGATATTACCCGTAGAATGATTGCCAGCCACTTTACCGAGGCACTTACTGCCGATCACTGGCGAAAAGATATTACCGATATTTAATGGCGCACTATCAGGCCAATAAAACGTAAGTGAATGTGCTGTTTATCACTTACGGATACTCACTGATCGGAGCAGCACGACAAGGTTCACCATATTTTGCTGATGCATGATAGAATCGCTCCGTTTTTTTAACAGCGGCTATTCCGGAATTATTCCGACGGTCGCTCTATTTACTACAAGGATTATAGCTATGGGTTTTCTAACCGGTAAGCGTATTCTGGTTACTGGCGTAGCCAGCAATCGTTCTATTGCCTTCGGCATCGCTCAGGCGATGAAACGCGAAGGAGCCGAGCTGGCTTTAACGTATCAGAATGAAAGACTGAAATCTCGCGTAGAAGGTTTCGCTGCAGAATTAGGTTCAACAATCGTACTTCCTTGTGATGTTGCCGAAGACGCAAGCATTACAGACCTGTTTACTGAGTTAGCAAAAGTATGGCCTAAGTTTGACGGATTTGTTCATTCAATTGGTTTTGCCCCGGGCGACCAGTTAGATGGCGACTATGTGAATGCCGTTACCCGTGAAGGCTTTAACATTGCTCATGACATCAGCTCTTATAGCTTTGTTGCGATGGCAAAAGCTTGCCGTAGCATGTTAAACCCTAACTCAGCGCTGTTAACCCTATCTTATTTAGGTGCAGAGCGTGCTATCCCTAACTATAACGTTATGGGTCTGGCAAAAGCCTCTTTAGAAGCTAACGTTCGTTATATGGCGAATGCGATGGGCCCTGAAGGCGTCCGTGTGAATGCAATCTCTGCTGGCCCAATCCGTACGCTCGCGGCTTCCGGCATCAAAGACTTTAAAAAGATGCTTGCTCACTGCGAAGCCGTTACCCCTATTCGCCGTACCGTGACTATCGAAGATGTTGGTAACTCAGCAGCCTTCCTGTGTTCAGATCTTTCTGCAGGTATCAGCGGTGAAATCGTACACGTTGATGGCGGATTCAGCATCGCGGCAATGAACGAGCTAGAACTGAAAGACTAAGTTTGGATTAAGTCTGAATGACATTAGGCTTACGACAGTTAATCTGCGTAAGCCTAAATTTTTAACTCATGTTATTTCGAGCAGTGATACTTTAGATTATAAATAGCGGCACAAATAAGCCGTGCACTCACAAACCTGTACGCTAAACTCACTTTTTCCCGGTATCTGGAACGTCTCCCCAACACCAAACACCGTCCACTCGGTTGAGCCTGGTAATAATACTTTCAGTGCCCCACTGATGACCTTCATTTCTTCCGGTTGTGCAGTACTAAAGTTGTACTCTCCCGCCTCCATCACACCCACGCTTGAACGGCCAATACTTCCGTTTTCAAAACCAATCGATTTTACTTTTCCTGCAAAGTATTCATTTACATTGAGCATAGTTTGGCACCTGATATGAGTGATAAAAACAGAATTAGTCTACCCGTCATACTTCAAGCTGCATCTTTGTTGGCTGCGCTCTCTTGCCAGCGCGATGCAACTCGAATTATTTAGGGGATATATTAGGAATATCAGCCGATTAATGTCACGCATAAAACGTCAGTATGTGAGCCAGAGCTTAATATTCTGTCTCTATTGTATTTTTGTTAACCACTACTGCGATATTTCTTATACCAAAATGCACGACAGGCTTGCCCCCGCAGGCGGTTTTGTGTAAAACATTCCCTCACAAAACCACTCACTCATTCATGACTCTCCGGAATTTATGTTTCAAGACAATCCGCTGCTCGCTCAGCTAAAACAGCAACTCCATGCTACAACTCCCCGAGTTGAGGGCGTAGTTAAAGGAACTGAAAAAGGCTTTGGTTTCTTAGAGGTCGATAGTCAAAAAAGTTACTTTATTCCGCCTCCGGGCATGAAAAAAGTGATGCACGGTGACAAAATTACCGCCAGCGTTCACACCGAGAAAGATCGCGAATTAGTTGAGCCTGAAACGCTGATTGAGCCCTTTCTTACCCGCTTTATCGGGCGAATACAGAAGAAAGGCGAACGTTTATTTATTACGCCCGACCATCCTTTACTTAAAGACGCCTATCCCTGCAAACCTGATGCATCACTAACTCATCAATTTGCTCAGGGTGACTGGGTGGTGGCCGAAATGAACGGCCATCCGCTCAACGGTGATAAAGGATTTCATGCAAAAATCACCCAATTTATCACTTATGGCGATGACCATTTAGCCCCCTGGTGGGTGACGTTGTCACGTCACCAACTGGAGCGAGAAGCCCCTGAATGGGTACCGACTGAGATTCAAGATGAGGGAATAACCCGTCTGGATCTGACTTCGCTAAACTTTGTCACTATTGATAGTGAATCTACCGAAGATATGGATGATGCCCTGTATGTTGAACAACAGGACAATGATGGGCTGAAACTGACTATTGCTATCGCCGATCCTACCGCCTACGTCACTGCCGATAGTGAGCTTGACCAAATCGCGTTAAAGCGCGCATTTACCAATTACTTGCCGGGCTTTAACATTCCAATGTTGCCACGTGAACTGTCAGATAACCTCTGCTCTTTACGTCCTAATGAGCGCCGTCCTGCACTGGTTTGTCAGGTAATTATCGCGCCAGATGGTTCATTAGCTGCAGACATTGAATTTTTTAGCGCTTGGGTCATGTCTAAAGCCAAGCTGGACTATGAAAAACTCTCTGATTGGCTGGAAGGCAATAGCCAAAGCTGGCAGCCGGAAAATGAGGCTATCGCCCAACAGATTAAGCTATTGCATCAGGTTGCGCTGCGTCGGATTGAATGGCGAACCCAACACGCGCTGGTGTTTAAAGACCGCCCGGATTATCGTTTTGTTTTAGGTGAGAAAGGCGAAGTTCTGGATATCGTGACCGAGCATCGCCGGATAGCCAATCGAATTGTAGAAGAATCGATGATTACCGCTAATATTTGTGCAGCTACGGTGTTAACTGAACGCTTAGGTTATGGAATATTTAACGTTCATGCCGGTTTTGACCCGACGCTGGTTGAACAAGCTATTGCCGTATTGCAAAGTAACCATGCTGAATTCGATGCCGAAAAACTTCTGACGCTGGAAGGCTTTTGTGAACTGCGCCGCTTCCTTGATGCACAGCCAACCTCTTATTTAGACAGCCGAGTTCGCAAACATCAGACCTATGCAGAAGTCAGCGCTAAGCCGGCACCTCATTTTGGTTTGGGTTTGAAAGCTTATGCGACCTGGACATCACCTATCCGTAAGTACGGTGATATGGTTAACCATCGGCTGTTAAAAGCCCTGATTCACGGCCAGCCATCATCAGCCCCTGACGATGCCATTCTACAGCCGCTGGCCGATCGCCGTCGTTTTAACCGCATGGCTGAACGTGATGTCGGTGATTGGCTATATGCTCGCTTTTTAGAACATAACGCCGGGACCGATACTCGCTATCACGCTGAAATTATGGATGTCTCTCGTGGCGGAATGCGTATTAAGCTGCTGGATAACGGCGCAATTGCTTTTATTCCTGCGCCATTTATTCACCCCGTTCGTGATGAGTTAGTCTGCAGCGCAGATACCGGCAGCATTTTAATTAATGGTGAAGTGGCTTATCGCCAGGGTGACGTTCTCGATGTCACTATTGCCGAGGTTCGTATGGAAACTCGCAGTATTATTGCCCGCCCGGCCCCGTCTCTTTCTTAGTCTATAATCAATAGTGCGTTCTGTTTCCGTCAGGTTCTGAACGCACTTTTCACGCCTATATTACCTCTGCACACAATTTATTATTCTTTATCCCAGTGGCTAAAGAGGTTATAACAACAATTGGGTTTCATTATTGATATTGGCATACAGGAAATTTATCTATGACTATTACTTCTCTAAGCGTAAGAATCCCTGCTGAGATTAAAGCCAAACTGAAAGCTCAGGCAGAAAAAAATGATCACTCAATGAATGCAGAAATTATCAAGCGTCTGGAAGAGAGCTTTAACCTGCCTCCGCTGACGGCTAAGCCGATACAATCAGACAGCATCGAACTCCCGGTTAAAGACGTGACAAGAATAAAGAAAGTGCTCAAAAAAGCGGTAAAAGAATTAACAAAGAAAGAAAATAAATAATCAGACCTTAGGTTTACAGATTGATAAAACAGCTAATTGGCTCATTTTTAGTGTTATTACCGCAACCAAAGAACAAGTAATTAAAGTCACCAAGAAAGTGGCAAACGAAAAAATAGAGGCCGGGCGTCGAATAAGTCAGCCTTAGTGCCCTTTTATTACCTGCTGAGTATGGATTTATCGATATTCAAGCGTAAAAAAAACCCGCTAAGGCGGGTTTTTGACAACAAAAATAAGTTACATGTAATTTGTTATCAATTACAGAGCAACAACTTCCGCTGCAGATGGGCCACGTGGGCTATCTTGAATTGAGAATTCAACATGTTGGCCTTCAGCCAAAGTTTTGAAACCATTACTTGCGATTGCAGAGAAATGTACGAATACATCTTTGCTGCCGTCGGTTGGAGTGATGAAACCAAAACCTTTACTTTCGTTGAACCACTTAACGTGACCAGTTTTCTTAGACATTACAAGAATTCCTATTGGATGTTTAACCTGCCATAAGGCACGAAAGGCCGGTTGTACTTCAGTTATTACTTATGTAGGCACTAAGAAAAGATCCGAGAAGATGTTATCAAACGAAAACGCCTAACCGTGGAACTATGTTATTCAAAATGACTGACTTAAAGTAGCTGTGTTTAACAGGCCAAAATCATTACCGCATATTCGATAAGTTATGGCAAGGTGTTTTCTTTAAGGAAATAAAAAGTTAGATCGGGTGCACATATTTAAATTTTTTATTTTTAATAGAAACGGTTTAGCAGAATAAATATTCTAATTCTTCACCGTTTTATATTATTACCACCCCTAAATGAGACGACAATTCCATTAATTATCCTTATCAAACTGATGGGAAATGCAATACTTCTTATTAGATGGTAAAATAACCTAAGGCTTCATTATAAGTAATTCTCTTTCAGGTTAAGTTATCACCGTGGACTCACTAAACTATCTTACCGGTTATCCGGAAAACCTACGCCAACAGGTCTCAGAGCTCATCAAGCAACAAAAGCTAGGATCAATATTATTATCTCGCTATCCAACACCTCACGGTTATACAACCGACAAAATGTTATATCAATTCACCAGTGAATTAAAAAACGAATATATGAAGAATGCTCAGCAGGTCAGTAAAGTCTGCTACGATAATAAGATTCATGTCATAAAACATGCATTAGGAATGCATACCGCCATCTCAAGAATTCAGGGTGGCAAATTAAAGGCCAAAGCAGAAATTAGAATAGCAAACGTATTCAAACTGTCGGCTGAACCATTATTACGCATGATTGTTGTACATGAGTTGGCACATTTAAAAGAGAAAAATCACAATAAGACATTCTACAATCTATGTTGCCATATGGAACCAAACTATCATCAGCTAGAATTTGATACCCGATTGTATCTTACCTATCTGGATAAATTTGGTTCCCTTTATTGATAATCGTATGATTAGAACAATAGCCGGCTATTCTTCATTGTCGTCATCAAACTTCACGACAACACGTTCTCCGGTATGATTAGCCCGAATTTCTTGTGCCACTAGAGCAATAGCTTCCCCGCTGCTCATCCCTTCAGACATCAGTTTATGGATGCGTTCTACAGCTTCTTGCTGTTCTTCGTGGCGAAGTGCTGGTGTGCCGATAGTCATATAAACCTGCTGTTAACAATAGGGTTGCAACAATCTAGCGCGTCCTGTGCGACTTAACGCTAATAATAGATCCTTTATTTCTCTTTCATAGTATAACCTAATAGCCATGCTGGTGTATTAACTCATCGGTGACACTTTATCGACGGTTCACTGACTACAACTTCTTTTAACGGTTTACCATGAGCGATTCAATCAATCAGTTTATCCAACGTTTTCAGCTACAGTTGCCACCCTGCGCTCCGGTATTAAAGCAAAGCCGCAAAGCCGCGGTTTTAATTCCTATTATTTGCCATCAAGAACCAACCCTGCTGTTAACCCGCCGTTCATCGCACTTACGAAAGCATCCCGGGCAGATAGCCTTTCCGGGCGGTGCCGCTGATATTGTCGATAGCTCTCTGGCAGAAACTGCGCTAAGAGAAGCCAAGGAAGAGGTAAATATAAACCCTGCTGCGGTCTCTATTATTGGTCAATTACCTGCGCTGGACAGCATTAGCGGCTTTCAGGTAACGCCTGTGATTGGCTTATTACCCTGCGAGTTAACATTTCAGGCAAATCTGGATGAGGTCGATACGCTGTTTGAAATACCATTAAGCTATGCCCTGAATAGTAAAAACTACCATAGTATGGAAATGATTCGTCATGGGTATCCGCGTCGTATTTATTTTATGTTCTATGCCGGTCATCTGATCTGGGGCTTAACCGCGTCTATTTTATACCGGTTAACCACTCAGGTTAACGGCATGCTATATCCGGACAAACCCTAAGCCCTTAGGGTGATAATCTTCACACTTTTCACGCTGCCCGCCCCTTGAGTATCAAGAAAGCGATCTTTATTCGCATTATAACCGCGCTAATACACTATATTGTTAGCTGAATGAGATAGAAAAAGACTATAATTAGCTTATGTTGCAAGATGAAGTTTCAGTCAATGGAATTAGGATGGTTCAATTGACTGATTAAGAAATGAACTTTTATTCAAGAGTAAATCATCTTAGCAAGCAATATTAAGTCAGTTCTCTATGGACGGTTATAGCGTATAGCGGATGACTTCAATTTATGAACCCTATTTTTGACGGTTGTGCACAACAAAACGGCGCTACCGTCAATAAATGAAGCAAGTTCAAGCATACTGAGGAGTTTTATGTGATTAGCGTTTTCGACATGTTCAAGATTGGCATAGGCCCATCAAGTTCACATACCGTCGGCCCAATGAAAGCGGGTAAAGAGTTTGTCGATGATCTCAGTCATAAAGAGTTACTGCCATCTGTAACACGGGTTGCCGTAGACGTGTATGGTTCTCTGTCTTTAACGGGCAAAGGCCACCACACCGATATCGCGATCATTATGGGTCTGGCCGGCAATCTGCCTGCAACCGTTGATATTGACTCAATCCCCGGATTTATTCGTAGCGTTGAAGAGAAACAGCGTCTGCCTTTGGCAAACGGTACCCATGAGGTCGATTTTCCTCATGACAGTGGTATGGTCTTCCATAACGACAATCTTCCGCTACATGAAAATGGTATGAAGATTACCGCATTTGCCGGCGATAACATTGTCTATACCAAAACCTACTACTCGATCGGCGGTGGTTTCATCGTTGATGAAGAGAATTTTGGTAAAGAATCCGTTAACGAAATTACCGTGCCTTTCCCTTATAAATCCGCTGCTGATTTGTTGGAACATTGTAAAAATAACGGCCTTTCTTTATCCGGTCTGGTGATGCAGAACGAACTGGCGATGCACAGCAAAAAAGAGATCGAAAGCTATTTTGCGGCCGTCTGGCAAACTATGCGTGACTGTATCGATCGAGGTATGAATACCGAAGGGATCTTACCCGGCCCGCTACAAGTCCCGCGCCGCGCCGCGCCACTTCGCCGCATGTTGGTGTCTTCCGATAAGCTATCCAACGACCCGATGAATATTATCGATTGGGTTAACATGTTTGCGTTGGCGGTCAATGAAGAAAATGCGGCCGGTGGTCGTGTAGTAACGGCTCCAACCAACGGAGCCTGCGGCATCATTCCTGCGGTGCTGGCCTATTACGACCACTTTATTCAGCCGGTCAGCCCTGAATCTTATATCCGTTACTTTATGACCTCCGGCGTGATCGGAACGTTATATAAAATGAACGCGTCTATTTCAGGTGCTGAAGTGGGTTGTCAGGGCGAAGTCGGCGTTGCCTGTTCAATGGCCGCAGCCGGTTTAACTGAACTGCTTGGCGGCAGCCCCCAGCAGGTGTGTGACGCGGCAGAAATCGGTATGGAACATAATCTCGGCCTGACTTGCGATCCGGTGGCCGGACAGGTTCAGGTTCCCTGTATTGAACGTAACGCCATTGCTTCTGTAAAAGCGATTAACTCCTCACGTATGGCACTTCGCCGCACTAGCGAGCCTCGTGTATCGCTAGATAAAGTCATTGAGACCATGTTTGAAACCGGTAAAGATATGAACTCTAAATACCGGGAAACATCCCGCGGTGGATTAGCCATTAAGTTCATTCACTGCGATTGATGGTTACCAAACTCCCTTGCCCCTTGGCAAGGGAGTTTATTATCGTCTGTTTTATCAAATTATCCCTTCATTAAGAAGAACAATGCCCTGTTCTTAACATTTAATTCCAATTTCACATTGACACTCTGAAATAAATCATTAGGTTAACTACCTTGCTTCAGCCAAACAGTTCGAATTCACCGGCTGATTTTAGTTATTTATCTGGAGAAAACGCCGATGCGGGAATATTTACAGCAACTGCTACGCCAATTAGGTATTGATGCCACCCCATTGATTATCTTATCCATCATTCTGGTAGCAATTATTCTGCTTTCAGTATTTATTCATCTATTTCTTCATCACATTATTCTTGGCAATCTAAAAAAAGGCGATCCGGCCAAGCATAAAATTTGGCGCCGGATTTTAATTGAACATAGCCTGTTTGATCGCTTATCTTTTACCTTCCAAGGGGTGCTTGTCTATATCATTTCATCACTTTGGCTACCTTTTGAACCCGAAGTGTTAGACATTATTCTTACCGGTGCCAATGTCTGGATTCTGGTCTATGGTCTGCTTTCCCTATTCTCTTTCTTAGATACGCTATTAAGCCTGTCTCAGTTAACGAATGTCGCCAGCCATTTACCGCTGCGGGGCATTTTCCAAAGCATTAAGCTTATTGCCTCTGTATTTATTGGCATTCTGATTATTTCAATCCTGATAGGTAAATCACCGACGTTGCTCCTGAGTGGATTAGGCGCAATGACTGCCGTACTTATGCTGGTATTTAAAGATCCCATTCTCGGGCTTGTTGCCGGTATTCAACTTTCAGCCAATAATATGCTTATGATTGGCGACTGGTTAGAAATGCCTAAATATGGCGCTGATGGTGCAGTTTTAGATATCGGGCTCACCACGGTAAAAGTCAGAAACTGGGACAATACGGTCACCACCATTCCTACTTATGCGTTAATTTCTGATTCATTTAAAAACTGGCGTTCAATGTCAGAGTCGGGAGGCCGGCGTATTAAGCGCAGTATTAAGATTGATGCTACCAGCGTAAATTTTCTCTCTGAACAGCAGCAACGGCAACTGCACAGCAGCCAGTTATTAAAACCCTATATTGACAGTAAAGTTGAAGAGCTCGACAAGTATAACCGACAGCATCACGTTGATTTATCCGTATTACTCAATGGGCGGCGTTTAACTAATTTAGGCACATTACGGGCTTATATTTGTGAATATTTAAAGGTTCATCCGGGCATTCATAAGAAGATGACGATGATGGTCAGACAAATGGAATCTGGTTCTGATGGCATCCCGTTAGAGATCTACGCATTTACCAATACCGTGGTCTGGGTTGAGTATGAAGGTATTCAGTCAGATATTTTCGATCATATCTTCTCAATAATTCCGCTCTTCGGACTACGGTTACATCAAACTCCGACCGGCAGTGATATGAGAGCAATGGTCAATAGCATCAGTGAACAAGTCCACTAATACTCTGTAAATTACTGACAGCAAAACGCCGGGAATATCCCGGCGTTTCTGTATAACAAGGCATTAGTGTATTTTCTTGTATATCCGAATAAAAAAGTCGGTATTACAATGAAATGCTTCTACCTCAGATAATTCAGCGATCAGCTTTTCGTTAGCCTTCCAGGCAAAGGGGGTCATCTGTAACAAATTTACCGCCTGTTGGCCGGATAAAACCATCGGATAGCTCAGTCGCTGCTCTTCAATCAGTGAAAATCCATCAATATTTTCAGCAATTTCTGCATGAAGCTGAGGCGTTTGGTAGATAAGCTCTTTTAACTGAAATAAATGCGCCGGAGCCGGTGTGACGGTAATAATAATCCCATCAGCACTAATGACTCGTTTAAGTTCTGAAGCCTCACAGGGGGCGTAGATGCGCAATACGGCGTGAATAGATTGGTCATCAAATGGCAATCGGTAGCTGGAAGCCACACAAAAGTGGGCTGCCGGGTAACGTTTTGCCGCCGAACGAACCGCCCCTTTGGCAATATCTAACCCATAAACACTGAGCTTATGTCTGGCATATAATGACTCGGCCAGAAATCCGGTGTAATAGCCCTCACCACAGCCAATATCCAACACTGACAGGCCAGTTTGATGTTCAGACAACTGTTTATCGAATAAGACAGCAATGGCGTCACGCAGCGGCTGGTAGTAACCGGCATCGAGAAATTGACGCCGGGCTTGCATCATCATTTGGTTATCGCCGGGATTTTTAGATTTTTTGTGCTGAACCGGCATCAGATTTACATAACCTTCTTTTGCCCGATCAAACTGATGATTGTTAGCGCACCGCCATGTCTGATTGTCCAGTTGTAAAGACTGATGACAAAGTGGACATTGATATTGCATGAGAGAACCCTGATGAGCGCATTCGATACGACAGCGTATCGATAAGTCAGCTAAGAAGTTTTGATGAAGGAAAGTATAACATTAAAGCAGCAATTAATTGTGAGGCGTGTTAGTTGTGAATATAACACGTGATTTTATGCAGAAACCTTAACTACTTCCTTTCCTCCACTGGTTGTTGATATAAAAAACTAAAATGCAATTACGTCTGTTGCAGATAGACCACGTGAGCTTTTAAATGTAGAAAATTCTACGTTCTGCCCTTCGGTCAATGATTTAGTTGATGTTGCAATGGAACTGCGATTAACGAATACATCGGAGCTGCCATCAATTGGTGAAATCCAACCAAAGCCTTGGCCTTGATCAAACCATTTTACTTGTCCCATTCTTAGGGTCATGTTGATTACCTCGTAATTTAATTATTAAATTTATCCTTTTTTTACTATGAGTTTTAAGGACATCAGCACGCAATGTGCCAAGTGTTGTTTATCTGTCAGGTATAGCAAGTTTGTCTTTCAGCACCACAAAAAAACCCGCATCAGCGATGCGGGTCCTTGTCACTAGAGGGCAAGATATAATCTAAGATTACATTTTGCTGGTCTCTATAAACGTTAATGCTAAATTAGATAGCAACAACGTTTGCAGCTGCTGGACCGCGTGGGCTGTCTTGGATGGTATATTCTACCTTTTGGCCTTCGGCTAAGGTTTTGAAACCTTCGCTAGCGATAGCAGAGAAATGTACGAATACGTCTTTGCCACCATCATCTTGCTCAATAAAACCAAAACCTTTGCTTTCATTGAACCATTTAACTTTGCCAGTTTTCTTGGACATCTTTACTTACCTTTAAATTAGTTAACCTGCCATACATCATAGGGTATAGGCATTATGGCCAGATTTTCAGAGTCATTACTTATGGAGGCACTAAGAAGATGTTCGTCTAATAAGCGAAATCAAAAGATAACGGCTTTTAAGAAGGAACTGCTTTACTCTAATGTCGTACATAAATAGGTCTGTAGCACAGGCCGGTTCACATTTACTCATAATGGGACATATAACGCAAGTGTTTTATCACTCTTTTGGGTAAACAAAATACGTTGTACCACTCAACTGCTTATAATTTGATTAATAAAGAGATCTCTCACCATTCGGCCGGGTTTTAAAGCGACGGTGAAGCCACATATAAAGTTCCGGCGCTTTGAGGATTTCTGCCTCAACCACTTTATTCATAAAAATAGCCGCCTTGATAGGATCATCAGTCGGAAATCCGGTTGGTGGTTCGGTCGTCAGTACCGTATACCCGCTACCGTCTAGATTACGCTTCGGCGTAAAGGGGAAAATAACCGGATCGGCCATACGCATTAAGATGCTGGTGCCGATGGTTGTTGCCGCCTCTGGAACGGCAAAGAATGGCGCAAATACGCTGTTACGCGGGCCGTAGTCATGATCCGGCGCATACCAAAGGATTTCACCTTTACGTAACTCACGGATCATCCCTTTCATATCGTGGCGATCGATAAAGTATTTATTTGAACGACTTCGCCCCCAAACCTGAACCCAATCCATCAGCTTATTATTGTGGGCCCGATACACACCAACGCCGGGGTTATACATACCATAAATACGCCCACCCAATTCTAAGGTGAGAAAATGGATTCCAACCAGTAATACGCCTCGCCCGTCAGCCCTGATGCGCGACATTATTTCCAGATCGTCGACCTTACACCATTTTTTAATCCGTTTGTCTGACCAGAACCACGCCATTCCGGTTTCAAATAACCCCATCCCGACGGATTCAAAATTTTTCACGATCAACGCTTCTCGCTCCTGTTCAGGCATATCAGGAAAGCAAAGCTCTAAATTTCGTCGGGCAATGTGCAAACGGCGCTTTAAAAAATGCATTGATAATCGGCCCAGCCTGGTTCCGATAAAATAAATCACCGGATAAGGTAACTGAACCAATAAATAGAGTGAGCCTAACCCAAACCATGTAAGCCAATATTTAGGCAAAAAGAATGAGTAACTAAACTTAGGTGGTTGAAATTTTGACATTCGCGTAGTGATTCTCTAGCTGCAATTACAGCATTAACAAATTTCATATATCATTGATCAATCGGAGAAATAGATAGACTAATGGCTAATTTATTCAAGCCAACTGATGCAACATCGCGCATATTCTACGACATTAAATAAATAAGCAAGTTCTTATCAATTTGAATATTTCATATTTAGGTAATCAAAAAGTGCTTTATTTTGCTCATTTTACGACAAATGAGGCCCATTGTTTAAACAACTCAACAGCACCATGTTTACCTCAACTCAGTGCTGAAAATCGCGGCTCGATAGCCGCTAAAATTAACCGTAGGGTAACGGTGTTCAGCGGTTCTTGACCATTTCATTACCGGCACGGGACATATTACACTCAGTAAAAACACCCGGCCCATATATTGAGTGGTTGATTTATCTTAATAAAGACGAAATAAAGTGATTGTCACCCCCCTTTTTCATATCAGTTTATGACATAATTTGCCCCTGCTTACACCACGCCCAGCGCGTATGTTGATATTAATCCATAGGATCGTGTAAAGAGATGGCCTCTATTCATTTAAAACCGATTAATGAAGTTGCACAACGTTACGGCATAGCACAAGAATTTCTCATTCCTTACGGTCCCAGCATCGCTAAAATCGACCTATCACTCATAAAGCCTCAGGCCCCAAAGGGTAAATTGATTCTGGTTTCCAGTATTACCCCGACGCCGCTGGGCGAAGGAAAAACGGTAACGACTATCGGGCTGAGTCAGGCGTTAAACTTTATTGGTGAGTCGTGTATTGCCTGTATTCGTCAACCAAGCCTCGGGCCGGTGTTTGGCGTAAAAGGCGGAGCAGCCGGTGGTGGTAAAGCGCAAGTGTTACCCATGGAGAAACTCAATCTCCACCTGACCGGTGATATTCATGCTATTACGGCAGCCCATAACTTAGCCGCCGCCGCTCTGGATGCGCGGCTATATCACGAACAGCGTTTAGATCGGCAATTCACCGAACAAACCGGGCTACCTCGTTTAAATATCGATGTAAACCAGATCTTATGGAAGCGCGTAGTTGACCATAACGATCGTGCGCTGCGTCATATCACCGTTGGTGTCAATGGTGGTGTCAATGGTGTCGAGCGTTCAGATGGCTATGACATCACGGCGGCTTCTGAATTAATGGCTATACTGGCCCTATCGGAAAGCCTGAAGGATATGCGCCAGCGTATTGGCCAGATTATTTTAGCCCATGATATTCACGGCAAGCCAATTACCACAGAGCAGTTAGAAGTCGCGGGTGCCATGACGGTATTAATGAAAGATGCTATTCAGCCAACGTTAATGCAAACCAGCGAAAACACGCCGGTACTGATTCATGCAGGCCCTTTCGCTAATATAGCTCATGGAAACTCGTCGGTTATTGCCGACCGAATAGCGCTTCAACAGGCTGACTATGTTGTCACCGAAGCCGGATTTGGTTCAGATATGGGTATGGAGAAATTCTTCAACATCAAATATCGCCAGTCAGGCATTGCGCCCTCTTGCGTAGTGTTGGTGGCAACCCTGCGTAGCCTTAAGGCAAATAGCGGCAAGTTTGATATTAAACCCGGTCAGCCTTTACCGGCCGAAATTGCTAACAGCAACGTTGAGTTACTTGCTCACGGCTGTAAAAATTTGGGCTGGCATATTAACAATGCTAAACGCTACGGTTTACCGGTTGTAATTGCGATTAATCGCTTCCCGACAGATTCAGATGAAGAGCTGGATTATCTGCGTAGCTTCGCCCTATCCTGTGGCGCAGACGGTGTAGAGATTAGCGATGCCTTTGCTGCCGGAGGTGAAGGTACCGCTAAATTGGCTAAAGTAGTGACGCAGGCCTGTCAAAAACAACATCAGGTAACTTTGTTATATCCTGATGAAATGTCACTGACTGATAAAATAAAGGCTATCGTTAACACTTATGGTGCCAATAACACCCTATTCACACCGGAAGCCGTTTCTCAGCTAACGCAGCTGGAAAAGCTTGGGTTCGGGCATTTGCCGTTATGCATTGCTAAAACACCGCTATCGATTAGTGCCGATCCGACGCTGAAAAATGTCCCTGAGAATTTTGACGTCACTATTTCGTCTTTTAAGGTTTCTGCCGGGGCGGGTTTTATTCGCGCTTATGCAGGAAACATCATGACAATGCCAGGTCTGGGCACTTTGCCAGCCTACAGAAACATTGATATTGATGATCAAGGTGAGATCGTTGGCCTGAGTTAATCGATTTTTTCAGTGATTTCACTACCTCTATGTAGGTAAAACAGCGATAAAACGCAATAACCTTACACTTGTAGTGTTGTGGTTCAGCCGCCAATTATTGATAATATGGCGGCTTCTTTTCTTTTAGGCATCAAGATGAGCGATTATTTGCTACTTTTTGTCGGCACCGTTTTTGTTAACAACTTCGTATTAGTTAAGTTTTTAGGCCTATGCCCGTTTATGGGCGTATCCAAAAAGCTTGAAACTGCAATAGGAATGGGATTTGCAACGACATTTGTGCTGACGCTGGCGTCAATTTGCGCATGGCTGGTAGAAAACTATATTTTAGAACCGCTGGGGTTAAGCTATTTGCGTACTCTGGCGTTTATTTTTGTTATTGCCGTGGTCGTTCAGTTCACTGAACTCGTGGTGCGTAAAACCAGTCCGGTACTTTACCGGTTGCTGGGCATTTTCTTGCCGCTAATAACCACAAACTGTGCTGTATTAGGCGTAGCCTTACTTAACGTTAATCAGTCACACAATTTTATGCAATCCACCGTATATGGTTTCAGCGCAGCCGTTGGATTTTCATTTGTGATGGTATTATTCGCCGCGATTCGAGAGCGTCTGGCCTCGGCTGACATTCCCGCGCCGTTTAAAGGCTCCTCTATAGCCCTGATTACGGCAGGCCTTATGTCACTGGCATTTATGGGTTTCACCGGGTTGGTAAGATTTTAATGTTGTTATTGTGGTCCAGCGTCATTGTACTGACATTACTCGCTTTAATTAGCGGAGTTATTTTAGGCTTTGCTGCCCGCCGCTTTCAGGTGGACGCCGATCCGATCGTCGATACCGTGGAAAGTTTGTTACCGCAAAGCCAGTGTGGCCAATGCGGCTACCCCGGCTGTCGCCCCTATGCTGAAGCCGTCGCTAATAATGGCGAAATGATTAATAAATGTGCGCCGGGGGGCGAGGCCGTAATGCTAAAGCTTGCCGATACGTTAGGTATTGAACCTCAACCTTTGGACCTTTCCACAATGGAAGTTAATCCGGTTCGGAAAGTGGCATTTATTGACGAGAGTAATTGTATTGGCTGTACTAAATGTATTCAGGCTTGCCCTGTCGATGCCATTGTCGGATCAACCCGTGCAATGCACACGGTAATCACCGATCTTTGCACCGGCTGTGACCTTTGTGTTGATCCCTGTCCTACCGACTGCATAGAAATGCGGCCAGTACCGCAAACGACAGCAAACTGGAAGTGGGATTTACACGCAATCCCGATACAGGTCATTGAGACAAATTCACATGTTTAATCTGTTTGCTAGATTTAAAAAGAATCCTATTTGGGATTTTGATGGCGGTATTCATCCTCCTGAGATGAAAGACCAAACCAGCCATATTGCTGTCAGACGGCCTGCTTTACCTGAATACTTACAAATCCCGCTCCAGCAACATTTGGGGCCTGAGGGTGAACTACTGGTACAGGTTGGCGATCGGGTGTTAAAGGGACAACCGCTGACCAGCGGAAAAAATCGCATGCTGCCGGTTCATGCATCGACTTCCGGTACAGTTAGTGCCATTGGTTATTTTCCCAGTACTCATCCATCGACATTACCAGAGCGTGGTATTCGCCTTGAACCCGATGGCTTAGACCAATGGTTTCAACGCCAGAATATGGCTGATTACCCGTCATACACGCCAGAGCAGCTGATTGACCATATTCATCAGTCCGGTATCGCTGGACTGGGTGGCGCAGTATTCCCTACCGCAAGTAAAATTAATGGTGCCCTGACTCGGGTAAAAACGCTGATTGTTAACGGCGCCGAGTGCGAACCTTATATTACCGCTGACGACCGCCTGATGCAGGAGTACTCAGATGAACTGCTGATTGGCTGTAAAATTTTAAATCATATCCTCAAACCTGAAACTATTATTATCGGGATTGAGGATAATAAGCCTGAAGCCATTCAGGCGATCAAAGAATCGTTACAACGTCACAATGAAACGAACTTTGTTTTGCGCGTTATCCCGACGAAGTACCCTTCCGGCGGCGCTAAGCAGCTGACTAAGATCTTGACCGGTCAGGAAGTTCCCCACGGCGGACGCTCTTCCGATATCGGCGTGTTGATGCAAAATGTCGGAACGATATTTGCCATAAAACGCGCCGTAATCGACGGAGAACCGCTGCTTGAACGTATTGTTACGCTGACCGGCAATGCCATGTCAGATAAAGGTAACGTTTGGGCTTTGTTAGGAACACCGGTCATTGAGCTATTAAATCAGTTTGGTTATCAGAAACAGTCACAGCCGATGGTGATTATGGGTGGCCCGTTAATGGGATTTGCGCTGCCGGATTTGACTGTCCCTATCACCAAAATGAGTAACTGTCTGATCGCTCCGGATGAAGGGGAAATATCACCGCCTGAAGCAGAACAAGCCTGTATCCGCTGTACACAATGTGCAGATGCTTGCCCTGCGGGGCTGCTGCCTCAACAGCTTTACTGGTTTAGCCGTGGAAAAGAACATGAAAAAGCCCGTAATTATAATTTGTTTGACTGTATTGAATGCGGTGCCTGTGCCTATGTGTGCCCGAGCAATATTCCTTTGGTTCAATATTATCGTCAGGAAAAGGCTGAAATACGTGAACAGGATGAACAGGCAGAGCTGGCACGGGTGGCTAAAATTCGGTTTGATGCCAAACAGGCACGTTTAGAAAGAGAAAAAGCCGCGCGTTTACTGCGCCACAAAAAGGCTGAAACTCAGGTTACACCGGAAGATAACCAAGCCATTCAGTCTGCTCTTGAGCGGATTAAACGCCAAAAGTCTCCAGATGCTGCTGATTCAGCCCATCCGGTTATCACCGCAATTAATGGCGGTGCCTTACCGGATAACAGCGCAGCCATTGCTGCGCGCCAAGCCAGAAAGGCCCAACGTCAGGCACAGTTGGCAAATCAATCAACCTCAACCGTTGAACAACAGGATCCGCGTAAAGCGGCTTTAGCTGCTGCGATTGCCAGAGCGAAGGCTAAAAAGGCACAGCAAAATACCGACGTCACACCACCAGCCGTTCAAGATACGACTCCAGTGGACGATGCTATTGATCCGCGTAAAGCTGCGGTTAACGCGGCAATTGCCAGAGCTAAAGCTAAGCGCAGTCAACAACAGGCTGGTGTCCAAGATAAAGTAACGCCACCTACTGCTGCACCTACTGAAAGTTCCTTACCCACCGATGACCGTAAAGCAGCGGTCGCAGCAGCTATTGCCCGGGCCAAAGAAAAAAAGGCCGCCCAGCAAACGCCCGTTCAGGTTAATGAACCTCAGACTGAATCAGAATCTGATAATCGAAAAGCGGCGGTTGCAGAGGCGATTGCCAGAGTAAAATCTCGTAAGGCCATGCAACAAAAACAGAGCCGTCCTGACAGCGAACAGGCCCCAGCTCAGCAAACAAAGTTAACCACCCAATTAACGACATCAGGTGAAGAATAAATGTCTTTTCGTATAACAAGCTCACCTTTTTCTCATAGCCAGCAGTCTACCGGCCGCCTGATGCTCTGGGTGGTTTTTGCCTGTATCCCCGGAATGGCCGCACAGTGGTACTTTTTTGGTTACGGTAATATTATTCAAGTTATTCTGGCTATTGCCGTTGCTTTGTTAGCTGAAGGCATAGTGCTAAAACTGAGAAATATACCGGTTAAAGCACGTTTGGCAGATAACTCTGCGTTACTGACAGCTCTTCTTTTAGGCGTCAGTATTCCGCCTCTGGCTCCCTGGTGGGTCATTGTTATTGGTACCTTCTGTGCCATCGTTATTGCCAAACAGCTGTATGGCGGTTTAGGCCAGAACCCCTTTAATCCTGCAATGGTTGGTTATGTTATCTTACTGATCTCTTTCCCTATACAAATGAGCAGTTGGCTTCCGCCGGCGCCTTTACAGGGAACCCATATCGGGCTTATGGACACGCTCAGCATCATTTTCAGCGGCCAAACGCTTCAAGGTGACGATATCTTTAAACTCATCTTGGGCGTAGACGGAATCAGTCAGGCAACGCCGCTAGATACCTTAAAAACAGGGCTACATAGCGGCCACCGTTTAAGTGAAATACTAGGGCAGCCTATCTACAGCAATTTAGGCGGTGTAGGTTGGCAATGGGTTAATATCGGCTTCTTTATTGGTGGCCTGGTATTGCTATGGAAAAGAATTATCCAATGGCAGCTATCCTTTAGTTTCTTGCTGACGCTGACGATGATATCTACCCTCGGTTGGTTACTGGATCCCACACATAACCCGGCACCTTGGTTCCATGTCTTCTCTGGTGCAACCATGCTGTGTGCTTTTTTTATTGTTACCGATCCGGTTACCGCATCGACAACGGCTAAAGGCCGGTTAATTTTCGGCGCACTGGTTGCTGTTTTAGTCTGGCTAATCCGCAGCTATGGCGGCTATCCGGATGGTGTTGCCTTTGCTATTTTACTGGCCAATATTACGGTACCTTTGATTGACCACTACACTCAACCTCGTGCTTATGGGCATCGTTAAGGATTACTTATGCTCAATACCATGAGACGACACGGGATAACCTTGGCCCTGTTTGCAGCACTGTCTACCGGCCTGACTTCGGCTGTGTATTTACTGACTAAGTCGACCATTGCTCAACAGGCAGAGTTACAACAAAAAGTGCTGTTTGATCAGGTCATTCCGCCTTCTTTTTATGATAATCAGCTGGTTGGGGAATGTTACGTTGTCACCAATAAGGCGTTGGGTAGCGAGGCACCGCACCGGCTATTTATCGCCCGCAAAGGCGATACCCCGGTTGCAGCAGTCATTGAAACCACCGCACCAGATGGGTACTCAGGCGCAATTCAATTAATCGTGGGCGCTGATTTTAATGGTCATGTTTTAGGCGTTCGTGTACTTGAACATCATGAAACTCCGGGCTTGGGTGATAAAATTGAATTACGTATATCCCACTGGATTACACAGTTTGCTCAACAACAAATTCAAGGGGATAACGATTCCCGCTGGGGAGTAAAGAAAGATGGTGGTATGTTTGACCAGTTTACCGGTGCGACTATCACCCCAAGAGCAGTCGTTAAATCCGTTAAGCAAACGGTGCTGTATTTACAGTCGAATAAAGACCATTTTGAGTCACTGCCGCGCTGTGAGGAACCTGAATGAACGAAATAAAAAACCTGCTCACACAAGGTTTATGGAAAAATAACTCGGCATTAGTCCAGCTCTTGGGCCTCTGCCCTTTATTGGCCGTATCTTCAACGGCGACTAATGCGCTCGGACTTGGTCTAGCTACTACGCTGGTGTTGATCTGTACTAACGTTGCCGTATCGGCGCTCCGTCGTTGGGTTCCGCAAGAAATTCGCATCCCAATTTATGTCATGATCATCGCCTCGGTAGTGACTATCGTTCAGTTGCTGATTAATGCCTATGCTTACGGCCTGTATCAGTCCTTAGGCATTTTTATCCCGCTGATTACCACTAACTGTATTGTTATTGGCCGGGCTGAAGTTTATGCCGCTCAAAATCCGGTATCGCTTTCTGCGGTTGATGGCTTTGCTATGGGTATTGGCGCAACCGCAGTACTCTTTGTACTGGGCGGAATGCGTGAAATTTTAGGTAACGGTACCCTATTTGACGGAGCCGATCAGCTACTGGGCTCATGGGCTAAGGTGTTAAGGATTGAAGTCATTCATCTGGATAACGCCTTTTTATTGGCCATGTTACCTCCGGGGGCATTTCTTGGTCTGGGCTTTTTGTTAGCGCTCAAGTATGTGATTGACCAGAAAATCAAAGCTTATAAAAGCACAACTATTGAATTAACAGTCGCGACGCCGTCCGACCAAGAAGCAAAAATAACTCAGTAAGGATACCCGGTTTGAATCAGGCAAAACGCATCGAAATATTAACGCGGTTACGTGACAATAATCCCGAACCGACCACTGAACTGGCTTTTAGCAGCCCATTTGAGTTACTTATTTCAGTGTTATTGTCAGCTCAGGCGACGGACGTCAGCGTAAATAAAGCAACGGCCAAGCTCTACCCGGTGGCGAATACGCCTGAAGCCATTTTGGCATTGGGCGTTGACGGCGTGAAAAGTTATATTAAAACTATCGGGTTGTTTAACAGCAAAGCTGAAAATGTTATTAAAACCTGTCGTATCCTGATTGAACAACACGGCAGTCAAGTTCCCGAAGATCGGGCTGCTCTTGAAGCCCTTCCCGGCGTAGGCCGTAAAACTGCAAATGTTGTCCTCAATACCGCATTTGGTTGGCCCACCATCGCAGTAGACACGCATATTTTTAGAGTCTGTAACCGGACCCGTTTTGCCCCCGGGAAAAATGTAGAACAGGTTGAAGATAAACTGCTAAAAGTGGTTCCGGCTGAATTTAAGGTCGATTGCCACCATTGGTTAATCCTGCACGGCCGTTATACCTGTATTGCCCGCAAACCGCGCTGTGGCTCTTGTTTGATCGAAGATTTATGTGAATTTAAAGAAAAAACAGAATAGCCAAATAATTTTCTGTTTTATCCTCCTTCGCCCGCTGTTTCGGGCGTTTTATTTACGCTCTCATAACATAGATAGAACATCTTAAACATTCGCGTATACTCTGTTCACGAAACCTCGCTTTTATGTGCTAACGGAGAGACTCAATGAAATTATTTTATAAACCCGGTGCCTGTTCTTTATCCCCACATATCATTCTCAACGAAGCTGGCCTGAAGTACTCAATAGAAAAAGTTGATTTAGCAACCAAAAAAACGGAACACGGCGATGACTTTTTACTGGTCAATCCCAAAGGCCAGGTTCCCACTCTTCAACTCGATGATGGCAGTATTCTTACGGAAGGCGTTGCCATTGTTCAATATCTGGCAAATCGCGCCCCTGAGAAGCATTTAATGCCCGCTCACGGCACTCTTGAGTTTTATCATGCCATCGAGTGGTTGAACTATATTTCAACTGAGTTACACAAAGGCTTTGGCCCGCTGTTTAATGCACAGACTCCGGCTGAATATAAAACCATGACCAAAGAGAAATTACATAAGCAATTTAGCTATGTGAATGGCGTATTAGAAAGCCGCCAGTATATTCTGGGATCTAAATTTAGCGTTGCCGATGCCTATCTGTTTACCGTATTAGGATGGGCTCCGCACGTTAAGCTTGATTTAAGTAGCTATCCTGCCATCAATACTTATCTTGCTCGTGTTGCCGCGCGTCCGGCCGTTAATGCTACCCTTAAGGCTGAAGGTCTGAAATAAGCATCTTTAATCAGTCAGTATCAATTCATTTAATACAAAACGGGCCTTAAGGCCCGTTCAGACTGATGACAAAGTCCTAGTCAAAAGGCTAGGACTTTGATCTAATAAGGTCAGTACAAAAAATGGACTGACTACCATGCTTAGAGACGCCTCCCCACAACAATACCAGTTTGAAACTATCNCCCTTGATGAACTCGTCCCCGAAGACCATCTGGTACGCAAAATTGATGCCGCCATCGACTTTGGCTTTATCCGCGATGCTGTCGCGCACCTCTACTGCCCCAATAATGGCAGACCGGCCATCGACCCCGTTCGCCTGATTAAAATGATGCT
>NZ_ATYS01000002.1 GCF_000427805.1 Budvicia aquatica DSM 5075 = ATCC 35567
AAAACGAGTCGTGTGAGCAGGTGTTGAGTCCAATCGAATGGAAGTTACTGTGGGTCAAACAGGAAGGAAAAGAGTTGCCGAAAAAGGCACCGAACCTGAAATGGGCGTATCTGTCGTTGGCTAAAATGGGTCACTGGCATGATAGCAAACGCACGGGACGGGCTGGCTGGATAGTGATATGGGAGGGGNGGTTCAAACTTCAGGATATAGTTGAAGGCTACAGGCTGGCGAAGTCTCTTGATCAGGAGATCTGATCAAGAGACAGGTTGAAAAACGGGGTCCAGCCTTTGGGCCATTCGCTACGCGAATGTTTGCTTCACCTACGGCTCGCGTTCCGGCTTTCGCCGGGATGACGATATTGTAGTTGGGTATTTTTATCAGCTTAAGCTGGCATAATAATGAAATATAAAACAGCATGAAATAATTTCTGCGAGTAATATTCAAATCTGAATTAATTAAATAATATAAGAATTATTATCTATAAAATTAATTTAAGCGATCTAAAACCCTTTTTTTAATGCTTAGGTATATATTGCTAGCTATAGGTTGTGATTTTGTTGTTGATTAGTGTAATTTCAACAACTTTTTTGTGTGTTAAATGTGTATTTTTTATTAAGGAATTACTAGAGTTTTGATATCTGTGAATATTAAAATTCCATGCTTTTCTTTATCTATCTCTTCTGTACTTTTACTTTCTTCAATTCATTCAGCCTATGCAGGAATGGAACCCTATTCTGGGATTAGAGCAATATAGGCAATGTGTGTTGTTGGTAGTTATAGCGCTGTGGATAAAATGATAACCATTAGTTATTATATTAAGTGCAGTGAGATAAAAGTGACTTTGGGTGTGAAAATAGTATTATTAAACAATGTAATACATTCCCCCCCCATGTGTGTATTTCTTGATCGGCTTTATCTATAACGCTATGGACTTCGGGAAACTGTTGGCGGTTTAGTTAGATCTTCTAATTCTCATTTTACTCACTGGTTACCTATTTAGCTTGAAAGAACTCCTCTTTACCACCAAGAAGCAGAAAGTTAATAAGGTGCAAATTATTTGCAATATAATTAATTAACTCATTAGAGTTGGGTTTTAAATAATTTCTTATTTGAACTTGAGACTAATGATCTTATAATCACGACTCTTTACCATTGCGACTCTTTTTTTAAAAAAAACAATTTTATTTAATATCACCTAATGAATAATTATCAAGATAACTAATTAGGAATTTACTGTTAAGGACTGACTTAATGAAGATATGTGCTCAATATGTTGCATCATCCCTTCTCGTTGCAGGCAGCGTTATTGCATCACCTTTCACCTATGCTACCGATTTTGTTAATACCGTGGACTTATCCGCGCAGGTAGTGAATGCTGATGATCAAATAGAAACCAATGATATTATCGGCATTTTATCAGATAGCGCTGATACTACGGGGCTGCAGATTGGCAGCGGTAAAATTGACGTTACGGTAAACGGTATTCCGGATGAGGATTACATACCTACCATTGGTCTTAAATTTTTTAACAGCGGTAGTTCCTCCCACGTATTTGGCACAGGATCTACTCTGAATGTCACCGGTAGCCATAAAGCTAGTGGCGTAGCATTATCGGGTTCAACGAGTTTCTCAGGATCTGAGCTGAATATAACGGTTAAGGGGACGACTGCCGTAAACGGCATAGAGGGGGGAACTAACAGTGTGATTGATTTGGGAAGCGACAGCCTGATTAATGTGTCGGGCCAGCTTACCACTGCCGTAGCTCTCGGTAGCAACGGTTCGTTGATTGCCGATAATGTGAACATTACCGCAGAAGGAAGTACCAGAGCCAACGGAATTAAAGCAGCTGAATTTGGTACGGGAACGGCAATCATTAATTTGGGTAACGGCGGTAAAATTACGACCATCTCTGGCTCAACGGGGGCTGGCATCTTGCTTTACGGCAATAGCACGGTCAGAGCGAATGGGTTAACCATTAAAACAACTAATGGCTATGGAATTTCTAGTTCGGGCTCTATTGCAGGTGCTAGTAATGTCGATATCAATCTGGGTACAGCTAGCATCATCAGTGCTACAGGATCTTCTGGCGTGATGCTATTAGGAAACGCTGGATTAACCTCCAGTTTTAAGGCGAATAACTTGACTATTGATACCATCGGGAACTCTAACCATGGTATTAGTGTTAGTAGTAAAGGAATTAACAGCGTCGATTTAGGCAGTAACTCGGTTATCACCACTTCAGGCACCAGATCTCAAGGCGTATGGCTAGTAGGAAGTGCAGAAACCCAATTTAAAGCCAATTTACTGACCATTCATACTACGGGTAGCGAAGCCAATGCGATGGGAATTGGGTCCGGTAACACTGTTATCGGTGCTGGCAGCTTACTGATATCCGATCAAAGTGATGGCCTTATGGCCTCCAGTACTTTAATTTCTGGTGTATCAGCCCCGACCGTCACTGTCTATGACAGTAAAATCGTTGGTTATCGTCGTGGGGTTAGCGCACAACAGGCTGGAACGGTTGTTAACCTGTATCGAGTTGATGCTCAGGCCAATATGGAAGGGGGTTATGGGCTATGGGCATTAAACACTGGTTTGATCAATGCGACGGATACCTCGGTCATTACTTCAGCGGATAACTCATATGGTATTGTTGCCAGTGGCGGTGGTAGAGTTACTCTGACCGGAAATACCAATGTTGATTCTTCCTCAGTGGCGATGTTCGCTAACAGTTCTGCTTCATTAATTGAAGGTACTGGGGTCATGCGAATCAATGGTGACATTCAGGCTAAGGATTCAGGATTAATTGATTTATCTCTGTCCGCCGGTTCACTGATTAATGGCGTCACTGCACAGGACAGTGGCGGTATTGTTAATCTGACCATGGACAACAGCCGGTGGAATGTGACGGATGATTCCTCGGTGAATAATTTACAGTTATCTAATGACTCTACAGTGGTTTTTACTGGCACCAATAATGGAAGTTTACAGGTAGGCAACCTGGGCGGTAATGGCCACTTCGTTATGCGCAGCAGTATTGTCGAAGGCGTTGGTGACCTACTTTCAGTAACCGGCACTACCGCTGGTAATCATCAGGTTACCGTGGTGAATAACGGTAGTGAGTCTACTGATGGTACCGAAGTGCTGAAAATTATCCAAACCGCTGATGGTAATGGCAACTTCGCCCTGACCAATAACGTTGAACTGGGTGGCTATCTGTATAAGCTGCATCAGGACGGTAATGACTGGGAATTATATAGCGCAGGGTTGGTTCCACCTGAGCCCGATCCAACGCCGGCTCCTGACAACGGAACCAATAAACCCAATCCGCCGATTACCTCAACCGCCAATGCTTCGGCCAATAGTCTGAACGTCGGTTATTTGATGAACTATGCGGAAACCCAAACCCTGATGCAGCGTATGGGGCAGTTGCGTAGCACTGACGTTGACGGCAACGTCTGGTTACGCGGCTATGCCGGTAACTTTACGTCGTTTGGCAGCGGTAAACTAAGCGGATTCGATATGACTTATAACGGCACGCAGTTAGGTGCCGATAAACAGTGGCAGTCTGCCAACGGCATGATTTATCTGGGTGCTGCTCTGGGGCAAAGCAATTCTAATCAGGATTACCAAAACGGTGACGGCGATATGAGAAACCGCCATGTCGGTCTGTATGCCGGTTATTTGGATAACGGCGGTCTGTACGTTGATACTTTGCTGAAATATAACCGCATGCGTAACGAAATTAACGTAAAAGATACCGCCGCTAATGGGGTTGATGGCAGTGCATCATCTAACGGTATATCACTGTCGGTTGAAACCGGTAAGCGTTTTCACTTTACGCCTGAAAACAGCGGGTTCTATATCGAGCCACAAACCCAGTTAACCGTAGCCTGGCAAGACAGCAGCCACTTTAAAAATTCCAACGGCTTAAAAGTGGACCTATCCAGTTACACTTCTACTCTGGGGCGAATTGGCGGACTGATTGGCTATGATGTAAAGAAAGGAGCTACCCCGGTTAATTTTTATTTTAAGAGTAGCTATGTTCATGAGTTTAGCGGTGATACTGACTACCGTTTAAATGGCAATAAAGAAGCTCACTCCTTCAAAGGTGACTGGTGGGCAAACGGTGTTGGTGCCAGCGTAGGCATTGGCAAGCAGCATAATCTTTATTTAGATCTGGAACAGGTTAACGGTAGCCAGTTTAAACAGAATCAGATTAACGGTGGGTATCGCTTTAGCTTCTAATATATTGGTTAAGTGATAACTGAAGCCTCTAATATAGGATATTAGGGGCTTTATTTTTCAGAGGGCAGGGCTGTTACAGCTTTGCGAGGTTTGAGGTCCTGCGGAACGAAAACGTACGATAAGGATATAATCTATTTAGTATTTTGAACCGCTAGGATAAAGCTGGAGATAGCGTTCAATGGTACGTCTGGATTTATTAAGGAGCTTAGCGGCATTAGCAATAGTGATTTTACGCTCAGCCACTTTAGCATGATATCCACGGTCAATTGAGCTTTGGAGTTCAACGTGATCATCCTTAGCGTTCCTCAAATGTACAAAAACATTTAAAGAGCACGGTTATTAATTAACCGTCAATTTCCCTTGGTAATTAGCGATTACGACAGAATCGCGTGGTAATTAAAGTACGACAAAATCGCTTGGTGTTAACAGAACTTGTTGTATTAGCTCAGACCCGATCTGATATTGCTCTTTGGCAGTATACGACTTAATCGGACAGTCAGGTTTGAGCGAGGACCAGGCATACTGAGTCAGAAAATGACAATAATTATCGGATTCTAATTAACTCATTACTAACATCGTTGTTTGCCAATCGATGAGGAGCAAGTCATTATGGCTATAAAAATCCCTCTCCTTATCCTTACTGCAATAAGGAGAGGAGACTGTTATTGCTGTGGCTCTGGTTTGGCAATTTCTGTTATAAATTTCTTAGCAACAGCGGACTCATATTTTCTGTAATCATCAAGATATTGAACATCTATATGATTTTTGTAGCGTACATTAAATTTGTTCGCAGTTCCTGTTTCATCATCTTTGCGTTCATCTGTTGGTCTGAAAAATTTATTGTAGCGACGTGGTGATACACCTTCAAAGTCACAAAATATCACTTTAGATGATTCTTCATTCTTTGTTATTGCATCATTATGAAGGTCAAGGGCAAGACTTTTATCAAATGGCTCTATATAGACTACTTTTTTTATTCCTGCAGCGACAATATGTCTTGCACAGTTATGGCAAGGATAGGTGGTCGTATAAAGAATTTTATCTTTAGTATCGCCATTTTGTTTTCTGGCCATCGAAGTAATTACGTCCATTTCAGCATGAATTGATCTGGAGTACTCCATCACGCTTGAAATTTTACTATCTTTGTAAATACCTTCTGCAATTTTGTCTAAGCTGTTTAAAAGTCGGGCCAGATTAATATCGGCAACAGTTTGTCCCGCGGAAATACCTAACACAGCACTGACTTCATTTGATAATACATTTTTTATGCGTTCTTTAATTTTTAGTTTGTTTGTATCATTATAACACTTACCACTTTTGTGAACGCATCGATGATCGTTATCAAAGTCATCACTGCTATACAATCCGCCACCAGCTTTAGGTACGTCGTTCTTGCCTACTGCGAGCAGATTCCCTTCATCATCAAACAGTGCCGCCCCTACCTGACGCGACAGACAAGCTGATTGTAATGATGTTGAAAAAGCAGCGTACATGCCTTTTTCGTTAAATGTCGGTGTTAAACCGTTTTTACCATGAATAAGACCAAAAAAACGTTCAATCTTCTTCTTTAATTCACTTTTTTGACTGAAGTTATTTTTAATGAAAAAATCTGAATCAAGAATGGTTTCTCCAGTTCTTTGTCCATGCTGATGAGAGGATTTATTATCAATATTGATAATTAAATGGAGATCATCCTTTGTCGATTCGTCAGCAATGAGATTCGGTATTCGGTAATCTAAATCGCGCAAAACTCCTAATAAGTAGAAATTGTGCTGGTATATGACCCTGAATAACTCTACTTCTTCTGGTCTTTTGAATTGATCAATGATGAATACTGTGCCTTTATAGGCATCATTAGTATAATCAATGTTTATCTTCTCTGTGGCGATTGCAGCAATCGCCGCTTCTGCCAGTAATTCATTTCTGTTGTAATGTTTGCGAAGTTTATTGGCAATATCTTGAAGTTTTAGATGTCTGTTAACTTGAGTGCTTTTGGATGCCGTTAGTGCTTTCAGTTCAAAATATAATGGGCTTTCCAGAAGTGCACTTATTCGGATGTGCACAACATTGTAATCCCACTCTTTGGATATTTCTTCAGCAATTTCGTTTATCGTTCTCATTCCGCATCCAACATATCCACACAATCCAAGATAGATATCTTTTGATTGTCGTGAATTCAGGAACTCCATTGATGATGTTGATATGGAGTCTTTTTTTTTATCTCGCTTTTGCGGTGTTTTTTGGGCTGCTTCTACCATTGATGATTACCTAATCAAAAATTATATCAGCATTCATGATTTCAATAAATGCATCCAGAACTTCTTTATTTTTCTTCCTGCCTTCAAATGAAATTACATTATCAAAATTAAATGTTGTTAATTCAATACAAATAGAATCAACCTGATCATTGGCAGCTACGGTAGATTCTATTTCATTAAATGTTATTACATTCATTTATCTCATCCAAACATAATAAAAACCATATGGTATTTAGTGTACTACAAAAACGCGCACTTTCCCTTATTTTTAGGGGGACAAGTGTGGTCCACATCATGTTTTTCCCCACACATGACAATGCTTACCTATGATGCAGAGCTTTTCATACTAATTAACATACTGAATTTAATTAGTATTCTAGTGTGTTTTTCTACCATTGTGCAAATATCTTTGTTGATCTTACCCACTATTAGTGGACACGCGACTATGAACACTTTTTTTATTCGTTGCACTTAGAGTGTAAATTCACGAGACAAAAAAAGAGGCGGCACAGGCCACCTCTTGGTTTAGATAAAATTTAGTGTTTAGTTAGTCTGGTCAATTTAGCTAATTCGTATGGGCTAGTTTCTTTTTTTCTATTCTCGTCCAAATAATCCGCCCACCACTGCACCATCAACCGGCGTTCATCTAAGTGCTGGGCCTTGTGAATATATGCAGCACGAACCCCGTCACGCTCCTGATGGCTCATTTGTCGTTCAACGCCATCCCTAGACCACAGCCCAGACTCAATTAATGCACTACAGGCCATGGTACGGAAGCCATGACCACAGACTTCTGTCTTGGTGTCATAGCCCATTACGCGTAAAGCCTTATTCACCGTATTTTCACTCATTGGTTTATTAGCGTTATGATCACCAATAAAGATAAGCTCATGGTCACCGCTGATTTGGTGTATCTGTTTTAAGATCTCCATGGCCTGTCTACTTAGGGGAACAAGGTGAGTTGTTCTCATCTTAGAGCCTCTGTGTGAGTGTTTAACACCTTCCAGTTCTTCTCGTTCTCTCGGTATTGTCCAAAGCGCTCGTTCAAAATCGATTTCTGACCAACGAGCAAAGCGCAGTTCACTGGAACGGATAAAGATGAGTAAGGTCAATTTCACTGCTAGGGTGGTTAGGTATCTTCCCTGGTAGTTATCCAGCCGGGTAAGTAGCTCAGGGATTCGTTCAAAAGGAAGGGCTGGGCGGTGGACTTTCTTGCCGGTAGCAATAGCTCCAGTTAAATCCTGCGCTGGGTTGTAGTCGATAATGCCGTTCTGTACGGCATAGCGCATGATCGCCGTAGTACGCTGTTGTAAGCGTGCGGTGACCTCTAATCGACCAGATTGCTCGACTCGCTTTATAGGGACTAATAAATCGCAAGTTTTTAAATCTGCGATATGACGATCACCAATAGAAGGGAAAATCTCTAGCTCAAGAGTTCTAAGGATTCTTGCTACATGAGCAGGTGACCATTTTTTATTGCTGCTATGCCAAGCTCTGGCTATTTCAGCAAAGGTATGAGCATTCGATTGTTCTATCTTGGCGGCTTTTTTCTGTTCATTTGGATCGATGCCGTTCGCAATTAATTTTTTTGCTTCATCGCGTTTTTGCCTTGCCTCTGAAAGTGATATTTCAGGGTAGACACCGAAAGCCAACATTTTTTCTTTACCGCCAAAGTAATAACGCAGTCGCCAGTATTTTGAACCGTTTGGATGGACGAGAAGAATAAGCCCTCCGCCATCGGTAAGCTTATGGGCTTTTTCTGACGCCTTTGCTGTACGTACTTTTACATCGGTTAGAGCCGTAGTCCTTGCTTCTTTCTATTGTTTTTGCGGGTACATTATTTATCGAACCGGAATATACCCGCATTTGTACCCGCAAATAGAAGCTGATGTGGGTTGAATCGAGTATACGTAAGTTGAGTGAAAAGGCACGGAAAGGCTTGCAGAACTGGGATTTCAGACATAAAAAAAGACCTCAGTTGAGGTCTATTTACATTCTAATGGTGCCTGAGGCCGGAATCGAACCGGCATGCCCGAAGGCGGTTGATTTTGAATCAACTGCGTCTACCGATTTCGCCACTCAGGCACTGAGTAGAATGCGGAAAACGTTGGCATTATACCTAGCCGACGGTGCCGCGCAAGACTTATCCCTTAAAATTCACTTAACTGCCTTTAAAATAAGCAACCGGCAGGCATCATCGATAGGTCAGGCCGGTATCAAAATACTGCTCAGGTTTACCGGCGGGTTATTTCAACTGATTAAAGGGATAAAAAAGAATAATAGCGCTATCCACTCATTGACGATTAATTAGGCGTAATGGCAATTAGTGTGATGCAGCGCACAAAATAGTCGATTATTCTATAAAACCACTCATTTCTTCTATAACCATTCACCATTCGATTTTAACCGCTTAGTCGGCAGATCAAACCGCTGACTGAAATTGTCATATTATCCTTTTATCAGACTCATGATAATGCCCCGTCACAACTGCACTCCTCCTTTACTGGGGGCGTAATTACCTTTGTCCGGATTAAGCAGCCGCTTATTAAAAAAATATAAAACCGGGCCAATGATTCAGTTTTACCAATAGAAATAAAAAGGATACCTCATGAAAAAAGAAGGGATATTAAAGCACATCCCTTGGGTGCTGTTAGCTATGCTCGGTGCAGGTTGCCTGGGTGTAGTTGCACTACGCCGTGGTGAAAGCATCAGCGCCCTATGGATTATTGTTGCTTCGATCTCTGTGTATCTGGTGGCTTATCGTTACTACAGCCTGTATATCGCCACTAAGGTGATGAAGCTGGATGCCACCAGAGCAACGCCGGCCGTTGTTAATAACGATGGCTTAAACTACGTACCGACTAACAAAAACGTATTATTCGGTCACCACTTTGCTGCTATCGCCGGTGCCGGTCCTCTGGTAGGTCCTGTACTTGCCGCTCAGGTCGGTTATTTACCCGGTACCCTTTGGCTGCTGGCCGGGGTTGTGTTGGCGGGTGCGGTACAAGACTTTATGGTGCTGTTTATCTCAACGCGCCGTAACGGTGGCTCTTTAGGTGAGATCATTAAAAAGGAAATGGGTCCGGTTCCGGGTACCATTGCGCTGTTTGGCTGCTTTCTGATTATGATCATCATTCTGGCGGTACTTGCCCTGATCGTGGTTAAAGCCTTGGCTGAAAGCCCGTGGGGTGTGTTCACCGTGTGTTCCACGGTACCGATCGCGCTGTTTATGGGCGTTTATATGCGCTTTCTGCGCCTGGGCCGCGTGGGTGAAATCTCCGTTATTGGTATTGTCTTGCTGGTTGCATCAATCTGGTTCGGTGGCGTTATCGCTCACGACCCGTATTGGGGCCCGGCGTTAACCTTTAAAGATACCACCATCACCTATACGCTGATTGGTTATGCCTTTGTTTCTGCTTTGCTGCCGGTATGGTTAATTCTGGCACCGCGCGACTATCTGGCGACCTTCCTGAAAATCGGCGTTATCGTTGGCTTAGCCATTGGTATTGTTATCCTTAACCCAGATTTAAAAATGCCTGCCGTGACGCAGTTCGTTGATGGCACCGGACCGGTCTGGAAAGGCTCACTGTTCCCGTTCTTATTTATTACTATTGCCTGTGGTGCGGTTTCCGGCTTCCACGCATTAATCGCTTCCGGTACGACTCCAAAGCTGCTGGCCTGCGAAACAGACGCGCGTTTTATCGGCTATGGCGCAATGTTGATGGAATCTTTCGTGGCAATTATGGCACTGGTAGCGGCTTCTATTATCGAGCCGGGCCTGTACTTTGCCATGAACACCCCTCCGGCAGCGTTAGGCATTACCATGCCGGATCTGCACAGACTGGGTACGGCTGATGCGCCAATGATCATGGAGTCATTGCGCGGCGTCACCACTCAGGCGGCAGCGACCGTTAGCTCTTGGGGATTTGTTATCAGCCCTGAGCAGATCTTACAAACGGCGAAAGATATCGGTGAACCTTCAGTACTGAACCGTGCCGGCGGTGCTCCGACGTTAGCCGTTGGTATTGCTCACGTATTCCACCAAATCATTCCGGCAGCAGATATGGGCTTCTGGTACCACTTTGGTATTCTGTTCGAAGCACTGTTTATTTTGACCGCACTGGATGCAGGTACCCGTTCTGGCCGCTTTATGCTGCAAGACTTACTGGGTAACTTCGTGCCGTTCCTGAAGAAAACTGACTCTCTGGTTGCCGGTATCATCGGTACTGCCGGCTGCGTTGGTCTGTGGGGCTACCTGCTGTATCAAGGCGTAGTCGATCCACTGGGCGGCGTGAAGAGCCTGTGGCCGTTGTTCGGTATTTCTAACCAGATGTTAGCCGCAGTGGCGCTGGTACTGGGTACCGTTGTACTGATTAAGATGAAGCGTGCCAAGTACATTTGGGTTACCGTTATCCCGGCCGTTTGGTTACTGATCTGTACTACTTATGCACTGGGTCTGAAACTGTTCAGCGACAATCCACAGCTGGAAGGCTTCTTCTACCTAGCCAACGATTACAAACGTAAAATCGCTGAAGGCGGTGCCGATCTGACAGCACAGCAGATTGCTAATATGAACCACATTGTTATTAACAACTATACCAATGCCGGTCTGAGCATCCTGTTCCTGTTAGTGGTTTACAGCATCATTTTCTACGGCTTTAGAACGGCTATCGCAGCACACAAAAACCCGGAACGTACCGATCAGGAAACCCCTTATGTACCGGTTCCTGAAGGCGGGGTTCAAGTGTCGTCTCATCACTAATGGTGGTTTAACGAATACGGGTATAATGCAAATTATCCCGTATTTATTGAAGACTTGATACCAAAGGGCACGGCAAATGCTGTGCCCTCTATCCAATTGGACTTACGGAAAATCGCTACGGTAGATACATTTTCCCCGGAGAAAGACATGTTCGGAAATCTCGGTCAGGCAGGTAAATATCTAGGACAGGCGGCCCGTATGTTAATCGGTGTCCCTGACTATGATACGTATGTCCAGCATATGAAAACTAATCATCCGGACAAACCGGTAATGACCTATGAAGAGTTTTTCCGTGAACGTCAGGAAGCCCGTTACGGCGGAAGTGGCGAAGGCGGCATGCGCTGCTGCTAAAATACTAAGGAACGAATATGAAACCCATTGCAGTCACTATTCTTACCGGCTTTTTGGGTGCAGGTAAAACCACCCTATTACGCCATATCCTGAACGAAAACCACGGCTACAAAATTGCCGTTATCGAAAACGAATTTGGCGAAGTGCCGATCGATAACACCATTATCGGCGATCGTGCCAGCCGTATCACTACCCTCAGCAACGGCTGTATCTGTTGCAGTAAATCCAATGAACTGGAAGACGCTCTGCTCGATCTGTTAGACGGGGTCGATCAAGGCCAGCTTGAGTTTGACCGGCTGATTATTGAATGTACCGGTATGGCCGATCCCGGTCCGATTATCCAAACCTTTTTCTCACATCCGGTTATCTGTCAACGCTTCCTGCTGGATGGCATCCTTACCTTAGTTGACGCGGTACATGCCGATGAGCAGCTGAACAAGTTTACTATCTCACAGGCTCAGGTTGGTTATGCAGACCGCCTATTACTGACTAAAACCGACGTAGCAGCGGATTGTGAAGGGTTAATTCAGCGCTTACGATTAATCAACTCCCGTGCACCGGTTTATCAGGTGACCCACGGCGAGATTGACCTCAGCATATTGTTTGATATCGACGGCTTTGTGCTGAATGATAAAATTGATATTACCGAGCCGACTCCGCTATTTCGCCGTATTCCACAGCCGCAAAATAATATTCAGTCGATTGTGATTTATCATCACCAGCCGGTTGAGCTGAAACAAATTTCAGACTTAATGGAAAGCCTGCTGCTGGAGTTTGCAGATAATCTGCTGCGTTATAAAGGCATCTTATCCATCAATGGCGATCCCCGTCGTCTGCTGTTTCAGGGCGTACAGCGTCTGTATAGCGCCGACTGGGACACCGAATGGCAACCGGATGAAGAACGTAAGAGTACGATGGTATTTATCGGTATTGATTTGCCGGAAGATAAAATCCGCACTAAGTTTGCGGAGTTGGAGAGTTAACGCCAGGCTTGTTCTGTATTCGCCTGTACGTATTAAAAAGAGCGGATAGTTAAGCACCTCTGCATCATATCAGCCCCCATTTTCGTCATCCTGTTGAAAAACGGAACGCTTAACCGTAGGCGAAGTAAACATTCGCATCGCGAATGGTCCGAAGGGTGAGCGAAGCGAGTCATCCATCCCTTAGGCCAAGTGCTAGTTGGTTAGCGAAAACCAGGATCCTCGCTTTCGCGAGGATGACGGAGGTGGGCCTTTTCGTCATCCCGTTGAAAAACGGAACGCGTAGCCGTAGGCGAAGCAAACATTCGCATCGCGAATGGCCTGAAGGGGGAGCGAAGCGAGTCATCCAGCCCTTAGGCCGAGTATAAGTTTGTTAGTTAAAACCTGGATCCCCGCTTTCGCGGGGATGACGAGGAGAGGGGGGATATCACTTTCATAAATAGCTTAGTCAAAGTCATCCAGAGAAGAAATATGAACTTCAACCTGGCTTTGCTTCAGGCGAGAGGCCAGCTGAGCCGGAGGCTGTTGATCGGTAAATAAGGCTGAGGCCTGGCTGACATTCCCAATTTCAACCGCGGCTGAAGAGTGATATTTAGTATGATCCGCAGCCAATAACAGGTGGCGAGAGTGGGCAATCATCGCTTTGACAATCGCCGCTTCGTTCACGTCAAACTCCAGAATGGTGCCATCGTTTTCAAGCGCGCCCATGCTGGTAATCAGATAGTCTGCACGGAACCCTTCGACAAACGCGACGGCGCTGGGGCCGATAATGCCGCCGTTATGCGGGCGGATGGTGCCGCCGGGAACCATCACTTCAAATTCGGTATGCTTATAGAGAATATGGGCTACCCGCAGGCTGTTGGTGATAATACGCAGGTTTTTACGTACTTCCAGCGCTCTGGCAATATGCTCAACGGTGGTACCGATGGTAATAAACAGGGTCGAGCCATCGGAGATATAGTCAGCGATATCTCTGGCAATGGCCATTTTCTCGTTGGTATAGGAGATTTCCCGCTGTTCAAACGCAGTATTTATGACGCTTGATGCTCTGCCTGCGCCTCCGTGGTGGCGTGATATCAGGCCCATATCGCTGAGCTTGCGAATATCACGGCGCACTGTTTGAGTAGAAACATCCAGTATCAGAGCCAGATCTTCAATATTCATATAACCGCGTTCGGTTATCAGGGTAATTAAATGATCGTGTCTCGGATTCCCCGTTAATTCAGTCAAACTCATCCTAAATCTCCCACAAATAGACATAACCCCTGATACTTCAAGTTGCAGCAGCATTGCCGTGTCGCTCGCCTTTTTGGGGCAGCACGCTGGCTTTATTGCTCTGCACCTCAAAGCATTCAGGCTTCATATTATACAAAAAGTGACAAAAATGCGTCTGTTTGATCGCGATCCGGAATACCTGCACGTCCGCCGGGGCGGGTACATTTTAGTGCTGCCACCGCATTAGCGAAACGTACGGCACGATCTATCGGTTGGTTTTCTGCCAGCGCAAAAGCCAGCGAACCGTGGAAGACATCCCCGGCGCCCGTGGTATCAACCACTTCGACCTTAAATCCATCTTGCTGACATAAGGCCTGTTGTTCCAGCCAAGAGCAGCCGGATTTACCCTGAGTGACATACACAATACCCGATGTCATTTCGTCAGCCAGCTTGAGCGCTTTTGTCATATTTTTTTCACCGGTGGCTTTAATCAACCCCGGTTCAGAGAATGCGGCATGATCAGCCAGCCGGATTAAGGACAAAATGCTCTGTGGTGTAACGTCTGCATCTAGCAGGGTTGTTACTCCGGCGGCTCTGGCCCGAGTAAAGGCAAACTCGGTACCTTCATGCCAGCGAACGTCGGCCAACACCATGTCATATTGGCTAAAATCGATGGTTTCCATCCAGCCGGTATCAGTGGGCAGGTCAGGGCTCGGGTAGTTAATAATGATTCTCTCACCCTGTTTATCAACCAAAATGGCGGACTGGGTAGAGCGTGCCTGATGAACAACTCGGGTCAGTGCCGTATTGACCCCGGCATTCTCTAGCTCACTGAGCAGCGTTTGACCAGCTGCGTCATCACCGACGCGACCGATAAAATCAACGCTGGCCCCCAGTCGGGCTGCGGCTACCGCCGCCGTTGCTGCCGGGCCACCGCCGATCTCTTTATAGTCCTGTGCAACATATTTTCCGCCGCCATCGGGCAGGTTTTCAACGTAATACAGGCGATCCTGAACCGCTATGCCAACACACGCGATTTTTATCATTGTCAGACTCCTTGGTTGATATCCCCGTCATACCTCAAGCGGCATTTTTGTTGGCTGGGTCGGCTTACCTCAGTCACATCGTTATCTATGCTCCTGTGGTCTCACTGACTTGCCGCCTCAATGCTACCTGAATTACGTTGGGTCTAAATGTCAGATATTGATTTTATCTGTCCATTTTAATTCAAATAAATGTTAAAAGAGTGATGAGTGTCACTTTAATTACTTAAAATTACAAATAACATCATTTCAGTTCCAGAATATGACAAAAATGAACATTAGTTATCAATAACGATCAGGAGGTGGAGAATGGCGCTTATCGCATTTATCGGGTTAGGGCAGATGGGATCGCCGATGGCTGCCAACCTGATTAAACAAGGTCATCAGTTGACAGTATATGACATTAGCCCGCAGGCGGTAGAGGGATTAGTCAGTTGCGGGGCAAAAGCGGCGGCCAGTCCGGCGCAGGCGGCCAAAGGGGCTGAGTTTGTTATTACCATGCTGCCAAACGGTGATTTAGTTCAGCGCGTATTATTCGGGGAAAACGGCGTAGCAGAGACATTGTCACCGCGAGCGCTGGTGATTGATATGTCAACCATTCACCCGCTTCAGAGCGATAGCTTATGCCGGGAAATGCAACAGCGCGGATTCAGCTATATGGACGCACCGGTAGGCCGTACGTCTGAGCAGGCCGTTACCGGAACGCTACTGATTCTGGCCGGCGGAACCGCAGAGCAGGTAGCGCGGGCTAACGACATTCTGATGTGCATGGGCTCTGAGTTGGTGAACTGCCAAGGGCCGGGCATGGGGATCAGAGTCAAACTGATCAATAACTATATGAGCATTGCACTGAACGCGCTGTCGGCCGAGGCTGCGGTGCTGTGTGAGGCGCTGGGACTGCCTTTTGATGTGGCGCTTCAGGTAATGAGCGGAACTCCGGCCGGTAAGGGACACTTCACCACCTCTTGGCCGAATAAGGTGCTAAAAGGCGATCTTTCACCGGCCTTTATGATCGACCTTGCACACAAAGATTTGGGGATTGCACTCGACGTAGCCAATCAGCTCCACGTTCCGATGCCGCTCGGTGCTGCCTCTCGGGAGGTTTACAACCAGGCTCGCGCCGCCGGTCGGGGTAAGCAGGACTGGACAGCTATTTTAGAACAGGTTCGAATCTGTGCCGGATTAAGCCCAAAAGTAAAACTGTAACGATTTAACTAAGGATATATGAATGAATAGCTACACCATTAAAGACATTACCCGACCTTCTGGTGGTTTTGCCATGTTGGCCGTTGATCAGCGAGAAGCAATGCGCTTAATGTTTGTTGCGGCGGGCATCAAAGCCCCGGTAAGCGATCAAGTCTTAACGGATTTCAAAGTTAACGCTGCCAAAATATTATCACCATATGCTTCAGCTATCTTGGTTGATCAGCAATTTTGTTATAAGCAAGTCGTCGAGCAAAAGGCTATCGCAAAAAGCTGTTCAATGATTGTTGCTGTAGATGAGTTTATTCCAGGAAATGGTATTCCTGTTGACAGCGTAGTGATTGATAAAAATATCAATCCACAAGCGGTTAAAAAAGACGGCGGAAAAGCACTGAAGTTATTGGTGTTATGGCGTAGCGATGAGGATCCACAACAACGGTTGAGTATGGTTAAAGAATTTAACCAGCTATGTCATGCCAATGGCCTAGTTAGCATTATTGAACCCGTTGTTCGGCCGCCGCGTTGTGGTGATAAGTTCGATCGTGAACAAGCCATTATCGATGCTGCAAGAGAATTGGGTGACAGTGGTGCTGACCTTTACAAAGTGGAAATGCCACTGTCTGGTAAAGGCTCACAGCAAGAACTTCTTACTGCATCTCAAAAGCTAAATGAACATATCAATATGCCTTGGGTCATCCTCTCTTCAGGTGTCGATGAAAAACTGTTTCCTCGAGCGGTCCGCGTTGCAATGACTGCCGGAGCATCTGGCTTTCTAGCTGGTCGCGCCGTATGGTCATCGGTAGTTGGCTTACCTGACACTGAACTTATGCTAAGAGATATCTCGGTACCTAAGCTACAGCGATTAGGCGAGATTGTTGATGAAATAATGGCTCGCCGTAGCTAATTAGGGATGCTGGATTATGAAATGGTTTAATACGTTAAGTCACAATCGCTGGCTGGAGCAAGAGACTGACAGAGTTTTTGATTTCGGTAAGAATGCGGCAGTTTCTACAGGATTCGGTTGGCTGGGGAATAATGGTCGAGTTAGGGCCGATATGGGTACGCATCTGTGGATTACCGCTCGTATGCTGCACGTTTATTCTGTTGCTGCGTCGATGGGGCGCCCTGGCGCGTATCAACTTGTCGATCATGGTATTAACGCCCTTAACGGTGCTTTATTAGATAACGAATATGGTGGTTGGTACGCCTGCGTTAATGATGACGGGGTTGTTGATGCATCAAAACAGGGATATCAGCATTTTTTTGTCTTATTGGGGGCTGCCAGTGCTGTAACGACTGGGCATCCTAAAGCTCGAAAATTGTTAGATGATGCTATCGCTATTATCGAAAAGTACTTCTGGAGCGAACAAGAGCAGATGTGTCTGGAGTCTTGGGACGAAGCGTTTAACGAAACTGAAGATTACCGTGGTGGCAACGCCAATATGCACGCTGTAGAAGCTTTTCTGATTGTTTACGATGTTACTCACGACCGCAAGTGGCTCGATCGGGCGTTACGGATTGCCTCAGTGATTATTCATGACGTTGCCAGAAGTGGTGAATATCGAGTCAATGAACATTTTGATGCGCAATGGGCCCCTATCCGGGACTACAACAAAGAAAATCCAGCTCACCGCTTTCGAGCCTATGGGGGAACTCCTGGGCATTGGATCGAATGGGCTCGCCTGATGTTACACCTTCGAGCTGCGTTAGAAGCTCGTTTTGAAACACCTCCTGACTGGTTATTAGATGATGCGAAAGGCTTATTTCATGCCACGATTCGTGATGCCTGGGCACCTGATGGTGCGGATGGTTTTGTCTACTCCGTTGACTGGGAAGGAAAACCGATAGTGCGAGAAAGAGTGCGCTGGCCGATTGTTGAAGCAATGGGTACTGCCTACGCCCTTTATTCCGTTACTGGTGATGCACAGTATGAAGCCTGGTACCAGAAGTGGTGGGATTACTGTACTAAATATTTAATGGATTATGAAAATGGTTCATGGTGGCAGGAGCTGGATACTGATAACAAAGTGACGACCAAAGTGTGGGACGGCAAGCAGGATATTTACCATCTGTTGCACTGTTTAGTCATTCCAAGATTACCGCTGGCTCCGGGATTAGCACCTGCCGTTGCCGCCGGTCTGTTGGATATAAACGCTAGGTAAATACGATATTTTGCAAGGAAGTTGGCTATGCATAGTAGTGGAAAAACTATCGTACTTGTTACGGGAAATTATCAGGCAAAAATCGTTTCTGTTGGCGCCGGAATAGCTGAACTGACCCATCAAGGACGCCATTTGGTGGTACCGCATAAACCAGAAGAAATGCCGTTAGCGCATATGGGAAAAGTGTTAGTTCCTTGGCCTAATCGCGTAGCTAATGGTTGCTACCATCATGATGGTATCGAATTTAAGCTTCCCATTAATGACCACGAATCAAACGCTGCTATTCATGGTTTTTTAGCCTGGCGAGATTGGCAAGTTACTGAGCAAACCGACTCAACCGTAACTCTGACGGCGTATTTACCACCGAGCTATGGCTATCCCTTTATGCTTGTTTCAACAGTCACTTATCAACTGGATGCTGAAGTAGGTTTAACTGCTGATATTGCAACAAAAAACATTGGTGATAAGCCTGCGCCTTATGGTGTCGGCGTTCACCCTTATTTAACCTGCAATTTAGATAAGGTAGATAACTATCGGCTAACCATCCCTGCTAATCAGGTGTTTGAGGCTGATAAGCAACTTAGTCCTTCATATTTTTTCATTGCAGAGCAATTTGGTTTGAATTTTTTAACAGCAAAGCAAATTGGTGCGATTAGGATCGATCATACGTTCAAAACCGCTATACCTGAAACCATGGCTGAGTGGGAAGTAATCATAACCAGCCAGCAACAGAATATGGCGGTTTACTTACGGTCCGAACAGCCATGGTTACAGGTTTACACTGGCGACAAATTAAATCGGTTGGGATTGGCCGTAGAGCCTATGAGCTGTCCTCCGAATGCATTTAATTCCCTAATAGACTTAATTTCACTTGCTCCAGATGAGTCGCATCATCTGTTTTTTGCCATAGGTATTAAATAAGCCGGGTAAAGCTGATGCGATAACAACTGGTAATAACAATATCAATAAGATACCCAAATATTATGGAGGTTATAGTGGATACACTACAGCGTAATTTATCTAATCTCGAACTAACGACGTTAGATGATGGATTTCGACTAACTTATCAACAGCGTACGATCTTACGGCATACAGAGCAGGCTCCCTGCTTATGGATTGGCGGTGGCGAAGCGGATATAGAAATGTTCCGTGGCAACTTCAACATTAAAGATCGTCTGAATGAAAAAATTGCCCTTACTGACACCTCGATTATTGCACAGCCGGATGGTTGGACGGTGTACTTTAGTCGAGGGAATACTCTTGGTTCAACGCTTGTAATTACTACCGATGAACAAGGTCGCCTGAAAATTACACTAAAAAATGACGATCGGACGCACAACCGTATTTGGCTACGGCTAGTCGCGCAACCGGACGATCACATCTATGGCTGTGGTGAGCAATTCTCATACTTTGATTTACGTGGCAAACCTTTCCCGTTGTGGACCAGTGAACAGGGAGTAGGGCGTAATAAGCAAACTTACGTTACTTGGCAAGCTGACTGCAAAGAGAATGCCGGCGGTGATTACTACTGGACTTTCTTTCCACAGCCAACATTTGTCAGCACACAGAAATACTACTGTCACGTTGATAATAGTTGCTATATGAATTTCGATTTCAGTGCTCCGGAATATCACGAACTGGCTCTGTGGGAAGATAACGCGACATTGCGTTTCGAATGTGCCGATAGCTATATTAGCCTGTTGGAAAAACTTACGGCGCTGTTAGGTCGCCAGCCTGAATTGCCGGACTGGGTTTATAACGGGGTAACGTTGGGTATTCAGGGCGGTACCGAAGTTTGCCAGCAAAAGCTTGATGCTATGCGTAACGGTGGCGTGAAGGTCAATGGGATTTGGGCGCAGGATTGGTCTGGCATTCGCATGACCTCCTTTGGCAAGCGTGTGATGTGGAACTGGAAGTGGAATAAGGATATCTATCCTCAGTTGGATACGCGTATCGGACAGTGGAACAAAGAAGGTGTGCAGTTCCTCTCCTATATTAATCCCTATGTCGCCAGCGATCGCGACCTGTGTGAAGAGGCGGCAAAACACGGTTATCTTACTAAAGATGCTAATGGTGAGGATTATCACGTCGAGTTTGGCGAGTTCTATGCGGGCGTCGTGGATCTTACTAACCCGGATGCTTATGACTGGTTCAAAGGTGTTATTAAAAAGAATTTAATCGAATTGGGCTGTGGTGGCTGGATGGCTGACTTTGGTGAATACTTGCCGACCGATACATATCTGCATAATGGTGTTAGTGCGGAGATTATGCATAACGCTTGGCCAGCATTGTGGGCAAAGTGTAACTACGAAGCCCTACAGGAGACTGGCAAACTCGGTGAAATTCTGTTCTTTATGCGTGCCGGTTACACCCACAGTCAGAAATATTCGGTAATGATGTGGGCGGGCGACCAGAACGTAGACTGGAGCCTCGATGATGGACTTGCATCCGTAGTACCAGCTGCCTTGTCTCTAGCAATGAGCGGACATGGTTTACACCATAGCGATATTGGTGGTTATACAACCTTGTTTGAAATGAAACGCACTAAAGAGCTGTTGCTGCGCTGGTGTGATTTTTGTGCCTTCACGCCGATGATGCGAACCCACGAAGGCAACCGTCCTGGTGACAACTGGCAGTTTGATAGTGATGCTGAAACTATTGCCCATTTTGCTCGCATGACCAGCGTATTCACCACCCTGAAGCCTTATATCAAACAGGCTGTAGAACAAAACTCACAAACTGGTTTGCCGGTAATGCGTCCGCTTTTCTTGCACTACGAGGATGATGCCCACGCCTACACGCTGAAATATCAGTATCTGTTCGGTCGCGATCTGCTGGTTGCTCCAGTGTATGAGGAGGGCTCTGCTAACTGGTCGTTATATCTCCCTCAGGACGCGTGGATCAATCTTTGGACTGGGGAAACACATTTAGGTGGTGAGGTAACGGTAGATGCGCCGATTGGCAAACCTCCCGTGTTTTATCGTGCAAATAGCGAATGGGCAGCGCTGTTCAGTTCATTACGTCACATCTGATAAGGCTAGCCCGTCGGAGTGAACCGGCGGGCTGAAGGAGAATAATAATGAGTCAAACCTCGACAGAACCGGCTACTTTACGCTTACCATTCAAAGAAAAATTGGCCTATGGAATGGGCGATTTAGGTTCTAATATTCTGCTGGATATAGGTACCCTGTACTTACTGAAGTTCTATACAGACGTTCTTGAATTGCCCGGGACTTATGGCGGTATCATCTTCCTGATTGCCAAGTTCTTTACTGCTTTTACCGATATAGGAACCGGTATTATGCTGGATTCACGGCGTAAAATTGGCCCTAAAGGTAAATTTCGGCCCTTTGTCTTATACGCCGCGTTTCCAGTGTCATTATTGGCGGTCGCCAACTTTGTTGGTACGCCGTTTGAGATAACGGGTAAAACCGTGGTAGCAACGCTACTGTTTATGATGTATGGATTGTTCTTTAGCATGATGAACTGTTCATATGGCGCTATGGTTCCGGCCATTACCAAAAACCCGGATGAACGTGCATCGTTAGCTGCATGGCGTCAAGGCGGCGCTACGCTCGGCCTGTTATTGTGTACCGTTGGCTTTGTGCCAGTGATGAACTTAATTGAGGGCAATCCTCAACTCAGCTATATTTTTGCCGCCACAATTTTTTCTTTGTTCGGCCTGTTCTTTATGTGGTGGTGTTTTGCTGGCGTGAAAGAACGCTACGTTGAAGCACCGCCTGTAAATACGACACAAAAACCAGGCCTGTTACAGTCCTTTCGCGCTATTGCGGGCAACCGTCCGCTCTTCATCCTCTGTATTGCCAATCTGTGCACGCTTGGAGCATTTAACGTCAAACTTGCTATTCAGGTCTATTACACCCAATACGTGCTAAACGATCCTATCCTGCTCTCATATATGGGCTTTTTTAGTATGGGGTGCATCTTCATCGGCGTCTTTTTAATGCCCGGTGCAGTACGGCGATTTGGCAAGAAGAAAGTCTATATTGGTGGCCTGTCAGTTTGGATCGTTGGTGATATCCTGAACTACTTTTTTGGTGGTGACTCCTTGAGTTTCATCGGATTCTCATGTCTGGCATTTTTTGGTTCTGCTTTTGTAAATAGCCTTAACTGGGCGCTGGTTTCCGATACGGTGGAATACGGTGAGTGGCGCACTGGGGTGCGCTCAGAGGGTACGGTATATACCGGTTTCACCTTCTTTCGTAAGGTGTCACAAGCGCTAGCAGGGTTCTTCCCTGGCTGGATGTTGACGCAGATCGATTATGTGCCAAACGTAGTGCAGTCGGCTAGCACTCAGGAAGGCTTGCGCCAGTTGATCTTTATTTACCCTAGCGTACTAGCGGCAATCACTATTGTGGCAATGGGCTGTTTCTATAACCTCAATGAAAAAATGTATGTTCGCATTATTTCTGAGATAGAAACTCGTAAACGTCTGGCGTAATGCATTCAATATGATGGCGCTCTTTATGAGCGCCATGAGGATCGATTATGAAGGATTTATATAACCATGATCCGTTGACCCTGAAACTGAGCTTGCGTGAGAAATATTCTTACGGAATGGGCGATTTTGGCTCTAATTTGATGCTGTGCATTGGTACATTATATCTGTTGAAGTTCTATACCGATGAGCTTGGGATGCCTGCTTTTTATGGTGGTATTATCTTTTTAGTGGCAAAGTTTTTTACCGCCTTTACCGATATGTTTACGGGGGTATTACTGGATTCACGTCGTAATATCGGTAAGGAGGGTAAATTCAGACCGTTTATTCTTTATGCATCGGTACCTGTTGCGCTGGTTGCTACCGCTCAATTTATAACCAATGACTTTAACCTGACGGTGAAAACAGCGCTTGCGACGGTGTTGTTTATGATGTTCGGGCTATTTTATAGTCTGATGAATTGCTCCTACGGTGCAATGGTTCCTGCCATCACTAAAAATCCTCATGAGCGTGCACAGCTCGCCGCTTGGCGCCAGGGAGGAGCAACTATCGGGTTGTTGTTATGCACAGTAGCATTTATGCCCATTCAGGCGTTATTTTCCGGTTCTTCTTCTTTAGGCTATTTTGTTAGTGCTCTGATTTTCGCCACCTGTGGTCTGTTTTGTATGTGGCGATGCTATAGCGGAGTAAAAGAACGCTATGTGGAAATCCCGCCCGAGAGTCATAAACCTAGTATTTTACAATCGTTCTACGCCATATTTCGTAACCCACCACTGTTGGTGTTGTGTATTGCCAATTTGTGCACATTGGCTGCATTTAATATCAAATTGGCGATTCAAGTCTATTACACTCAGTACGTGCTGAACGACATTCACCTGCTTTCGTGGATGGGTTTTTTTAGTATGGGATGCATTCTGATAGGCGTATTCCTTGTTCCCAAGGCTGTGAAATTGTTTGGTAAAAAGCAGGTCTATCTTGGCGGGTTAACGTTATGGGCTGTTGGCGATGTGCTGAATTTCCTGTGGGGTAGCAGTTCATTATCTTTTGTACTGTTTTCCTGTATGGCATTTTTTGGTACCGCCTTTGTTAATAGTCTGAACTGGGCTCTGGTCCCCGATACGGTTGATTATGGCGAGTGGAAAACGGGTATTCGTACCGAAGGTGCTGTTTATACGGGATATACCTTTTCACGAAAGATTTCAGCGGCTCTTGCCGGTTTTCTACCGGGTATTATGCTTACGCAAATTGGTTATATTCCTAATGCTATTCAAAATAGCGCTACGTTACTGGGCTTACGTCAGCTTATTTTTATTTGGCCGTGTGTGCTGGCGATTATCGCTGCTTTAACCATGGGGCTGTTTTATAAACTTAATGAAGAACGTTTTGCTTTAATTATTGAGGAGATTGATAAGCGAAAGAAAAATAATATGTCTGAACATGGTTTGGATGAAAATAAAACCTCTGTAATAACTATATAAAAATAATAGCCGTTATTCACAGCCCTTTAAGGGGACGGCCCCTTTATGCCTAAAAAATGGAGTTATCATGAAAAAACTGACTACTGCAATAATATTATCCTCCGTTATATCAGCACCTGTTTTTGCTGGTGCATATGTCGAAACCCGAACTGCTTATAATACTGCATCTGACTTAAATGAAGTTATTCTGCGTGGGGGATATAACTTTGACATGGGGGCTGGGCTAATGTTTACCAATGCCTATAACGTTGGTAAATGGGATGAAATTAAACATAGTTATAATGAAATTGAAGGTTGGTATCCGCTATTTAAACCTACAGATAAGTTAACTATTCAACCCGGAGGATTAATTAATGATAATCGTGATGGTTCAGGGGGGGCTGCTTATTTGGATATCAACTATAAATTTACTCCAACTTTTAATCTGACGTTCCGGTATCGCTATAATCATAGTAATTATGACACTATGGATCTCAATGGTGATATGAATAAAAACGATACACATGAATTAGCCAACTATTGGAATTTCAAAGTGACGGATGCTTTGTCCTATACTTTTGAACCTCACCTGTTCCTGCGTGTTAATGATTTCAACAGCAAAAATGATAAAGACCACCATTGGGAAATTACTAATAAATTCAGTTATAAAGTTGATCAAAACTGGATGCCTTACCTCGAATTGCAGTGGTTGGACCGCTGGAATTATTATAACAGCGAGCAGTACCGCATTCGATTAGGTGTAAGGTATTCGTTTTAGATGATGGTGACTTTGCAGTGAGAATGGACCAAAACTAGCTGAATGGGATGTGTGTGAGTTTATGATTAACCTGAACTTTGGATAAGTAATAGAACTAAAATAAGAGAGTTGTTCTTTTATACTCCGTTTCATTTCACAGACACAATTCGTTGTTATTCAAACAGGCCCTGACAGCTTATGTCCGGGCCTTTTTATCATTTACTGCAAGTTAAACGACATTCAACTGCCCCATCATCCCCAATGTTTCATGCTCCAGAATATGGCAGTGGTACATACGTAATCCCTTATGGTTCTGGACCATTTTGATCCGCACGCGTTCATAAGGGCGCAGGTTAATGGTGTCCTTATGGCCGATATAGTCAGGTGCCCGGGTGCGGCCGTCTAGCTGATAATTAACGACGGTAAACTGGGTACCGTGCAGGTGGAAATTATGATCCATATGAGAGTTGTTGAAGATCTCCCATTCTTCGACTTCGCCGACTTTGCTGGTTAAATCGATGCGGTTCATATCATGTTTCTTACCGTTAATCAGAAAGTTCATACCGTGTTGGCCGTTGCCCATTGCCATAGTTTCGGTATATTCCAGCGTTTTAGTGGCCGTTGCTTCACCCAGCTGCGGCAGCGTTGTTAGCTTCTCAGGCAAGGTCGGAAGGGCAGCGGACGTCATCACCACGGATGCCAGATCGCGCGTCACTTCCGGCGCGTGTCGACCCATTTTTCCGCGATCGTAGGCCAGCGCTTTTAAACTCACCTGAGTGCTCTTTTTCGGAACGATCAGAATCTCTGCACGTTCACCGGGGGTCAGCAGCAGCGAGGTCAGCTTGTGAGGTTGTTCCAACCGCCCGCCGTCCGTGCCAATCAGATAGATATCGGCATCGCTAAGGGCCAGATTGAGATAACGGCCGGAGCAGGCATTCCACAATCGGGCACGGGTCGCGGTATTGATAGTAATCTGTGGCTGGTGGGCTCCGTTAATTAATACAAACTGGCCTTCGCGGCCGTTCATCCAGTCCATCATCGAGTTTGGCGCAATCTGACCGTCGGCGGCCAGTTTCAGGTCTGACATTAGCCAGTTCTGAACCGGAATATCGGCCAGCGGGTCGCGTTTAGGCTTAACAATAAATACCCCGGCCAGCCCTCTGAAAGCCTGTTCGGCCACGGTTTCATGCCCGTGCGGATGATACCAATAAGTACCGGCACTGCCTTCAGGCAGGGTAAATCTATAGGTGTGTGATGCCCCAGGTAGCACTTCATCCTGAGGATTGCCGTCTTGGTCAGGCGGTACCGGTAATCCGTGCCAGTGAATGGTTGTCGGCTGAGGTAGACTATTTTTCAGGGTAATTTGGACGGTGTCCCCTTCAAAAACTTCAATTGCCGGGCCGGGAATTTGATCATTATAGGCCCAAAACTCGGTAGAGACTTCCGGTGTAAGCTGCAGCGTGACCGGCTTTGCCTCTAGAAAGGAAAAAAAATAGCCGGGACGGCTGCTGGTATTCCCCAGCGATTGAAGCTCGGGAAGCGGAAGGTTTTTCGGTAAGGCCGATTCCGGCAGTAAATTTCCGCCGCTTGACGACATATGCCCCATATTTTGGCCGGACATATTCATACCTTTCATACCATGCCCGGACATCGGCATATTGCCCATCTGATGAGGCTGAGCCATGACGTTAGTGATGCTCAGCGTGCCGATGGCTGCGGCCAGCTTGGTTAAGAAAATTCGACGATTCATAATGATACCCTTTTCGCGGTCCGGCTTAATGCCACTGGCTTGTGCATTGGCCATCTCCATATTCAGTCAGTTACGACAGCCGCAAATAAATCCGGCCTGGTGTCGCAGTAATATTGTTGGGGCTAAGCCCGACAGATTTAACTGAATGCGTAACGGGGAGGGTGCAGCTCCGGCAGTAACGATAATGAAGGCCAATCGTTAACCACCGCGGCATAGCGCGGGTGAGCTACCGGCTGGGTGGGTATCACCGTGGTGGCTGAGGTAATGGAAGCACACATCATACAGTGGGAGGCACTGAAACAATGGTCTGCTGAAGGCATATGATGCTGGTCAGGCTGCTGTGCTAACACGCTGGTAACTAAAGGATGACAGGGTGATTGATCTGCAGACATGGCGAAACCGGGTGCTGAAAACAGCACGGCCAGCATCAGACAAAGCCTTGTTATTAAGTGCAGATTCATCGTAATGAGTTATCCGTTCCCTGAGTACCAATGTGTGTTACCTATGGTAGTCGCGGGTCGGCGGAGTTTCAACCGTCTTTAAGGTTCTTTAACAATGGGCTTGTAAAATATAACAAATAAATCAATCGGGTATAGCCGTGATTGACCGCTATACCCGATTTTGAAGGGCGCTATCGTTTCCGTTTAAGCAACAACAGGCTGATCAGCAGGAACAACAGGCTTGGCAGTATGGCCCCGAGAATCGGCGGCATATTAACCACCATGCTCAGCGGGCCAAAGATCTTATTCAGAACGTAGAAAAGAAAACCAAAGCTAATACCGATAACAACCCGAACGCCCATAGGCACGCTGCGTAGCGGACCAAAGATAAAGGACAGGGCCATTAGCATCATGACCGCCACAGACAGCGGCGATAAGACTTTATTCCAGAATATTAATTGATAGCGGCTGGACTCCTGCCCGCTCTGCTTAAGATATTTGCTGTATTCATGCAAACCGCTGGCGGAGAGGGATTCTGGGTCCATGGCTACCACGCCCAGCTTATCCGGGGTCAGGTTGGTTTCCCATTCATCATTCAGGGTCTGTGTACCAATAATTTTGTTTGGCTGGCTCAGGTCCGATTGATCGACCTGAGTTAGCAGCCATTTTTTATTGTCTTTATCGTAAGTTGCCGTGCCTGCGTAGCGCACCGAAAGCAGCTTTCGGTCATTATCAAAGTGATAGATGCTGACGCCGGAAAGTTCATCTTCTTTGGCTACGTTTTGAATATAGATAAAGTCATTTTTATCTTTAGCCCAGATACCGTCGCGGGTAGATAACAGCGAGTTGCCATACATCATTTGAGCGCGCATGTTACGGGCGGTTTGTTCACCGGCCGGAGCAACCCACTCACCGACAGCCATGGTAAGTAATACCAATGGAATGGCGGTTTTCATCACGGCCGCGGCAATTTGCATGCGGGTAAAGCCCGAGGCTTCCATAACCACTAATTCACTGCGGGTGGCCAGAGCACCTAAACCCAATAAAGCGCCCAGCAGAGCGGCCATCGGGAAGAAGATCTCAATGTCTTTTGGTACGCTGAGCAGGGTATAAAGACCTGCCCCCCAAGCGTTGTAATCGCCGCGGCCGGTTTTACGTAGCTGGTCGACAAACTTAATAATGCCCGACAGGCTGACCAGCAGAAATAGCGTACTCATGATGGTGCTGAATATGGTACGGCCAATATAACGGTCTAATACACTAAACATTAAGCCGTTCCTCTTAACCGGGCACGTATACGACGGGCTGGCAGGGTATCCCACAGATTTAAGATAATGCCGAGGGCCAGGTAGAAGGCATTCACCGCCCAAATCCAGACCATCGGGTCAAGCTTGCCGCGGCTGGCATTAGACTTTAGTGAGCTCTGAACTAAGAAGTAAATCAGATACAGCAACATCGCCGGTAGCATACTCACGACCCGACCTTGACGTGGATTAACTTCACTCAGTGGCACCACTAACAGTGCCATCAACGGCACGGAAATGATCAGCGTCAGGCGCCAGTTCATTTCAGCTTTCGCCTGATGAGAATCTGATTCAAGCAGCGAAGCAAAGCTGGCCTGCTCGACGTCACTGCTGTCAAACATAGCTTCCTGGTGACCAACAACGGCCTGATATTGATTAAAATCGGTGATCCTAAAGTCTCTTAATAATGCAGTCCCTTCGTAGCGGGTGCCTTTATCCAGATAGATGCGCTGATTGCCATTCGGGTCTTCGGCAATATAGCCTTTATCAGCCACCACCACGGAAGGGCGTTGGTTACCGGAAGGACGCAGCTGGGCCAGAAAGACGTTAGTAAATTTATTACCGTCAACATTGCCGACAAACAGCACGGCATTACCGTCCTGTGAGGGTTTAAACTGGCCTTCAACTAAAGCACCCAAATTAGGGTTAGCTTTGGCTTCGGCAATAATTTTTTCCTGATTGACCGCTGACATCGGGCCAAGCCAGATTGAGTTGATAGCAGCCATTGCGCCGGTAAACAGCGATAGTACCAGTGCCGCGATCAGCAATACGTTTTTGCCCAGGCCACAAGCGTGCATAACGGTAATTTCACTTTCCGTATACAGCTTACTAAAGGTCATCAGGATCCCTAAAAACAGACTCAGCGGAAGAATCAGCTGCGCCATTTCAGGAATACCAAGGCCAAGCAAAGAAAAGACTAAACTTGTGGGGATGTCTCCCTCAACCGCCATCGACAAAACCCGCACCATTTTTTGACAGAAAAAAATCAAAAATAGAATAAACAGGATTGCGATTTGGCTCTTGAACGTCTCTCGGATCAGATATCTAATGATTATCAAGTTAATTACGCCTGTGAAAACTTGTTTTTTTACAGGAAAGCCGATACTTTCATCGTTAGTTCGCCATTTTCAACATCATCTATCATAATGGCAGCCTGCAGTGCTAATAATAGTATTAATGCGCAGAAATATTAACACCTTTTGTGTTAATCAAAACCACAGGGTGGCGTGACCTATGGATCTATCTATTCTATCCATAATTAGCCTACCTTGTCTCTTTAAGATTCAGGAGAGTGCATGGAGTTCAGTGTAAAAAGTGGTAGCCCGGAAAAACAGCGTAGCGCTTGTATCGTGGTCGGTGTTTTTGAACCGCGTCGCTTGTCACCTATAGCCGAACAGCTGGATAAGATCAGCGATGGTTATATCAGCGCCCTGCTTCGCCGTGGTGAACTGGAAGGTAAGGTTGGCCAAACTTTATTGTTACACCATGTGCCTAACATACTTTCAGAACGAATTTTATTGATTGGTTGCGGAAAAGAGCGCGAGCTGGATGAGCGTCAGTATAAGCAAGTGGTACAAAAAACCATTAATACGCTGAATGATACTGGCTCAATGGAAGCGGTTTGTTTCTTAACCGAGCTTCACGTTAAAGGTCGCAATACCTACTGGAATGTACGTCAGGCGGTAGAAACAACCAAAGAAGCGCTGTATATCTTCGACCAGCTTAAGAGCAACAAAGTTGAACCGCGTCGTCCGCTTCGCAAAATGGTACTTAGCGTACCGACCCGTCGTGAATTAACCTGCGGTGAACGGGCCATTCAACACGGTTTGGCTATTGCTGCCGGTATTAAAGCCGCGAAAGACTTAGGCAATATGCCGCCAAATATCTGTAATGCCGCCTATCTGGCCTCTCAGGCCCGTCAGTTGGCTGACGCCTACAGTGAAAATATTATTACCCGGGTCATTGGTGAACAGCAGATGAAAGAGTTGGGCATGAATGCCTATCTGGCTGTTGGTCAGGGTTCACAAAATGAATCTCTGATGTCAGTGATTGAATATAAAGGTAATCCGAATGCGGATGCTAAACCGATTGTATTAGTCGGTAAAGGGCTGACCTTTGACTCCGGCGGTATTTCGATTAAACCAGCCGAAGGCATGGATGAGATGAAGTACGATATGTGCGGAGCCGCCTCGGTATACGGGGTGATGCGCGCAGCGGCTGAATTAAAACTGCCGTTAAATATCATTGGCGTGCTGGCCGGATGTGAAAACATGCCGGGTGGCAGGGCTTATCGCCCCGGTGATATCTTAACGACTATGTCTGGTCAAACCGTTGAAGTACTCAATACTGATGCTGAAGGCCGTTTAGTGCTGTGCGACGTATTAACTTACGTTGAGCGTTTTGAGCCGGAAGTGGTTATCGATATCGCGACGCTGACCGGAGCCTGTATTATCGCTCTGGGCCATCAGATTACCGGTCTGATGTCTAACCATAATCCACTGGCGCATGAATTAGTGGGGGCTTCTGAACAGGCCGGCGATCGTGCATGGCGCTTACCGCTGGGCGATGAGTTCCAAGAACAGTTAGAGTCTAACTTTGCCGATATGGCCAATATTGGTGGCCGTCCTGCCGGTGCGATTACCGCAGGGTGCTTCCTGTCGCGCTTTACGCGTAAGTACAGCTGGGCCCATCTGGATATCGCCGGCACGGCATGGCGTTCCGGTAAAGCCAAAGGCGCTACCGGTCGTCCGGTGGCGTTGTTGACTCAGTTCCTGCTTAATCGCGCCGGTCAGAACTGCGACGAATAGCAGCAATAGGGGTAAAGCCGGTAAGAGGAATCAAGGCGAGTCAGTTATTGCTGCCGCCTTTATCACTTATTTGTTATTATCATGACCATTATCAGGTGATTCATCAGGGGCACGCATCGCGTGCCCCTAGCCATTAAATCGAGAATGCTTTCCGGCCGTTATGAAAAACGCAACATTTTATCTGCTCGACCATAGCAATACATCACAAGGGCTATCAGCCTGTGAAGCCCTGACCTGTGCGGTTGCCGCACAGCGCTGGCGTATGGGAAAACGAGTATTAATCGCCTGTGAGAGCCTTGAGCAAGCGCAGCGTTTAGATGAAGCGTTATGGAAAAGAGATACTGAGGAGTTTGTTCCTCACAATCTGGCCGGCGAAGGTCCGAAGTATGGCGCTCCCGTTGAGCTGTGCTGGCCCGAACGCCGGGGCAATTCTCCGCGAGATTTACTGATTTCTTTACTACCGCAGTTTCCGGATTTTGCCACTGCTTTCTATGAAGTGGTAGACTTCGTTCCACATGAAGATGAGTTAAAACAGTTGGCGCGCGAACGTTATAAAATTTATCGCAGCGTCGGTTTTAACTTGTCCACCGCAACGCCGCCAACTACTGAATAGCGTAAAAAAAGACTATGGAAAAAACATACAACCCGCAAGATATCGAACAGTCACTCTACCAACATTGGGAAGAGAGTGGCTATTTTAAGCCGCACGGTGATACCAGCAAAGAAAGCTACAGCATCATGATCCCGCCGCCGAACGTGACCGGCAGCCTGCATATGGGTCATGCTTTTCAGCAAACCATTATGGATGCCATGATTCGCTACCAGCGTATGCAGGGCAAAAATACCCTGTGGCAAGCAGGTACCGACCATGCGGGCATTGCGACCCAAATGGTGGTGGAGCGTAAAATTGCGGCTGAAGAAGGTAAAACTCGCCATGACTACGGGCGGGATGCATTTATCGAAAAAATTTGGCAGTGGAAAGCGGAGTCCGGCGGCACTATTACCCGTCAGATGCGCCGCTTAGGCGACTCTGTCGACTGGGAGCGCGAGCGCTTCACGATGGATGAAGGCTTGTCTAATGCGGTGCGCGAAGTGTTCGTGCGCTTGTATAAAGAAGATCTGATTTACCGCGGTAAGCGTTTAGTTAACTGGGATCCGAAGCTGCGTACTGCGATTTCCGATCTGGAAGTTGAAAACCGTGAGTCTAAAGGCTCAATGTGGCATTTACGCTATCCGCTGGCCGACGGTGCTAAAACGGCCGAAGGTAAAGACTATCTGGTGGTGGCAACAACCCGTCCTGAAACCGTACTTGGTGATACCGGCGTAGCGGTGAACCCAGAAGATCCGCGTTATAAGGATTTGATTGGCAAAGAGATCATTCTGCCACTGGTTGGTCGTCGAATTCCGATTCTGGGTGACGAACATGCCGATATGGAAAAGGGCACCGGCTGTGTGAAGATCACGCCGGCTCATGACTTTAACGACTATGAAGTCGGTAAGCGCCACGCTCTGCCAATGATTAACGTGCTGACTTTTGACGGCGATATTCGCCAGTCCGCTGAAGTATTTAATACTAACGGCGAAGAGAGCACTGAGTGGAGCGATGAAATTCCTGAGCAGTTCCGCGGCCTTGAGCGTTTTGCTGCCCGTAAAGCCGTGGTTGCTGCATTTGAACAGTTGGGCCTGCTGGACGAGATTAAACCTCACGATCTGACCGTGCCTTATGGCGATCGCGGCGGCGTGGTTATTGAACCTATGCTGACCGACCAGTGGTACGTGCGTACTGCGCCGTTAGCCAAAGTGGCGGTAGAGGCGGTTGAACAGGGCGAAATTCAGTTCGTACCTAAGCAGTACGAAAATATGTATTTCAGCTGGATGCGTGACATTCAGGACTGGTGTATTTCTCGTCAGCTATGGTGGGGACATCGTATTCCTGCATGGTACGACGCCGAAGGCAATGTTTACGTTGGCCGTGATGAAGCGGAAGTTCGCAGTGAAAATAATCTGGGTGCAGAGGTTGTTCTGACTCAGGATGAAGACGTGCTGGATACCTGGTTCTCTTCCGGTTTGTGGACCTTCTCTACGCTGGGCTGGCCGAACGATACCGCCGATTTGCGTGCCTTCCATCCGTCAAGCGTGGTGGTCAGCGGCTTTGACATTATCTTCTTCTGGATTGCCCGCATGATCATGATGACCATGCACTTCGTCAAAGATGAAAACGGTAAGCCGCAGGTACCCTTCCATACCGTGTATATGACCGGCCTGATCCGCGATGACGAAGGGCAGAAGATGTCTAAGTCTAAGGGTAACGTTATCGATCCATTGGATATGATTGACGGTATCTCGCTGGAAGATCTGTTAGAAAAACGTACCGGTAATATGATGCAGCCACAGCTGGCGGAGAAAATTCGTAAGCGCACTGAAAAGCAGTTCCCTAACGGTATTGAACCGCACGGAACTGATGCCCTGCGCTTTACGCTGGCGGCATTAGCCTCTACCGGTCGCGATATTAACTGGGATATGAAACGCCTTGAAGGCTACCGTAACTTCTGTAATAAGCTATGGAATGCCAGCCGTTTTGTCTTAATGAATACTGAAGATCAGGATTGTGGTCTGAACGGTGGCGAAATGGTGTTGTCTCTGGCCGATCGCTGGATTCTGGCGGAGTTTAATCAAACGGTTAAAGCTTACCGTGAGGCCTTTGATACTTACCGCTTTGATATGGCGGCCGGTATTCTGTATGAGTTTACCTGGAACCAGTTCTGCGACTGGTATTTAGAGTTAGCCAAACCGGTAATGAACGGCGGTTCTGAAGCAGAACTGCGCGGAACTCGTCATACATTGGTGACCGTGCTGGAAGCGCTATTACGTTTAGCTCATCCTATTATTCCGTTTATCACCGAGACTATCTGGCAGCGGGTTAAACTGCTGAAAGGCATTGAGGCTGATACCATTATGCTGCAGGCGATGCCTGAATATGATGCCAATCTGGCCGATGTTGCCGCGCTGGCGGATCTTGAGTGGATTAAGCAGGCGATTGTCGCCGTGCGTAATATCCGCGCTGAAATGAATATTGCACCAAGCAAAATGCTGGAAGTTCTGCTGCGTGATGCCAGCGGTGTTGCTCAGCGTCGCATCTCTGACAATGAGAGCTTTATTAAAGCGCTGGCTCGTCTGGAATCCATCACTATTCTGGCCGCAGGTGATAAAGGTCCGGTTTCTGTGACTAAGCTGGTTGAAGGGGCTGAGCTGTTGATCCCTATGGCCGGTTTAATTGATAAAGATGCTGAACTGGCCCGTCTGTCAAAAGAAGTCACCCGCATTGAAGATGAGATCGCTAAAATTGAAAGCAAGCTGTCAAATGAAGGCTTTGTTGCCAGAGCTCCGGAAGCGGTAGTGGCAAAAGAGCGTGAAAGGCTGGTGAGCTTTGCGGAAGATAAAGCCAAGCTGTTGGAGCAGAAAGCGACAATAGCAGCGCTGTAGTATTGGTATAAGTTAAACTGAAAGGCCGCGCAAGCGGCCTTTTTTCATGGCTGGTAAAGTCATTTAATTCCAGCGCCAGTTTTAGCCTCAGTCCCTTGCACTAAATAGCCATTCGTTTATCTAAACAAATAACCTGATCAACTGTACGACTGCCAGCGCTATCACACCGGCGATGACATCATCCATCATCACGCCAAAACCGCCGGAGTAACGTTTTTCAACCCAATTGATTGGCCAAGGTTTCAATATATCGAAGAAGCGAAATAACACGAAGGCCAGCAGGATCCACCCGAAGCCTTGGGGAAGGGCAATGCAGGTAATCCAGAGTCCGACAAACTCATCCCATACCAGACCACCATGATCTTCTTGCCCGATGGTATCAGTAGCCGACTGGCATGCCCATACGCCAATCACAAAAGCGACCAGCAGCACCCCAAGATAAGCCGGAATAGATAATGGCTGAAGCAGCAGAAAAAAGGGAATAGCGGCAATGGTACCCATAGTTCCCGGGGCTTTGGGAGAAAGGCCGGAACCAAATCCGACGGCTATCCAGTGCAGTGGGTTAGTCAGTGAGAGTCGGCGTAATTCCGGTTTAATCGTTAGGCTCAATGTATAACGTCCAGTTGTTGTATATTCCGCCCGTTACCGGGCGGTAATTGAAGTCTTTAGGGTACAGGTGGAGACTCTATCAGATATTATAGGATTTTTTCTGACTGATGTTGTTCATACAGCGAGTGAGAAATTTCATCAATAAAACCATAAGATTGCGAACGGGCGACAATATTTTTAGCCCACATATGATGGGTGGCCGGTTCGCACATCGCGCCGTTAGACTGAAAAACAGCGCTGTTACTGTTGAGGATCTTGAGCGCATCGAGATAGTCCGTTACCTGAACTTTAAACGCGTTATTGATATGTTCTATCTGTTTGGGATGGATCGCCGTTTTACCCACCAGACCGTGCTCATTATCAATCTCCAGTTCCGCCAGCAGCACCGCAGGAGAGTCGATGATTTCACACACCGGTGCAGTCATATAAAACCCATGGGGGCCGAAGGTACAAACGATCATTTTAATTGCATAACCTAACGGGCCATCGTACAGGGTTTTAGCGCGATTGCGCCGAATGCCTAATACGTGCATTAGGTCATTACCGCCGATTCTGACCACAATAGTTTTGTTAGAAAAATAGGGATCGCTACTCATGGTGGTGGCTAACACATTCATCTTAGCGGCATCAAAGCAGTCGGCCGTTTCCAGCGTAGGCATCGCCAGAAGGTGAGTGGCCGACAGGGTTTGGCCCCATGCTTCAACCTGTGTTAATTCGAACTTAGGTAACACAAATCCGGTAACCTTGTGCAGATCGAGTTCGGCAATTAAGCGCTTTGCCATCGGAATATTACGCGGGCGGATAAATATCAGCGGCGCATCTTTGAGATTAATATCTGCGACATTGGCTAGCAATTGGTTGAGGTTTTCGATACCCAGCTCGATTTCATGTTCAACGACGGCATCTTCAAGACAGATAACTAATGACTTTAAATTTGGATATTTTTTTTGCGCTATAACCTGAAACAAATCGTTTCTGGTGGCCGGCATATACAGCGTAGCGCCTAAATCGTAGGGAGTAATCATTCTTTTCCTACCTTTTTAATGATCGTAATTGCCCGATAAGGTGCTATGGCTTCTCCGACTTCCTGAACGGGAATAGACAGCTTTTCAGTCAGGTACATTAACAGAGAGACATCTTTATCGGTTCTAGAGCGCACTAAAACATGGTCGGGAAGTCGCCTTAAAACAGCGCGTGTCGCTTCTGCAATACCCGGCTTAATGCGATTAAGGTTGTTAATCTTATACCGGTCTGCCAGCGATGTTACCGTGTCCTGACTTAGTTTAAGCAGGGGGAGAACCCTTGGGTCATCACAAATAGCCGGTTCAATGGCTGCAATATCAATACAATCCCACTCTTGGGTTACTGTTTCAATAAATGAAATACTACGGTCGAATTTTGCTAAATGATCGCACCTGACACTACCGTGATAATCGTCAGCTGACCAGATTGAACGTGATATCAGCCCGGAGACCGGCGCACCTAAAATACCAAAAGGAATCAGCCAGTCATCGGTAGATGCACTCAGCCATGCGCTGCCGCACACGTCCGCCAGCACTACCAGTCGATCTTGCTCAGGATAACCCGGCCGGACAGACAGTGAGCGACGTAATTCTTGAGTAATGGCCCCTTTACCGGTCCAGCCATCAACAAATACCGTGCCCTGAGTGCCGTGTTGCTGTTCTATCTGTTTCATGGCGACATCATCAATGCCGCGATCGCGGATGATACTGATACCATAGTGAAATGAAGTGACACCTAATTTTTTTAACGCCAGATGTAACAGCACGCCCAATGGCACTCCGGCTCTGACCAGGCTCACCAGAACAATATCCTGATTAGGCATATTATTGATTAATGCCTTCGCCAAAGCCATAACTTCACCGGCTAGCCGGCGGCTTCCTGTTTCGAGCGCCCCCTGATAAAGCTCAAGATGAAATTCACTTGGCTCAGGTTCTTCACTCAGCATGTCTGAATAGTGTTTTTCACCGCTTTGAATCAGTCGTTCTTTTTCTTCTACCGGTGTCATTTCAGTGCTGACGGTGTTTAATAGAAAGTTAACCCAGTCAGCAGGGTAAGATCCGGAAAATCCACGTTGTGGCACATTAACTCCAACTTACTTAATCAATGGGGATAAAAATTGTGAAAGCTGGCTATTTTGGGGCATGCCAAACCAATCGCATAAGTGCAGAAAACGATGGTCACTGGTACTGTCTCCAAACCCCAAAGCCGGGCGGTGTGGCGCATTTTTGCGTAATCGACTGAGCAGGTGAGTTACCGCCTGGCCCTTATCAATACAATGGGGTAAAAATGCGACGTTGTTACCGTTGCTATGCACATAAAATTCTGAGCAATCCTGCTCTTTTAATAGCCGCTCAGCCACCTGATAGATCGCTTCAGCCTGAGTGCTGTCGGTATGTTTCATCACAAAATAGATCGGCAGCCGATCGTATTCATAGTTAATCCGGGCCCAGCCTTTGACCTGCATTTTATCCAGTAATTGTTCGCAGGCATCCCGCAGTTGAATGACTAATGGCGATATATGCTTTAGCCGTTGCTGCACAACCGCTTTCCACTCTTCATCGGGTTGGCGATGTTGATTAAGAATAACCGCGCCGTGAGTTGCAATCGCCCAACTGGTAAAAGGAACCTGAACTCTCGATAGCTCTTCGGTTCCGCGCGCGGTGACAGGAATAGTTTCAGCCGTGCTGAGCAACCAGTTAACAAAGTTAAACTGTTTTTCGCTCATAAAACTGCGTGGCTGGTACTCCCGATCGAGAGCACCAACATGCTTTGGTTCAAGATTCAGCTCATTGAGCATTTTACGTTTAGTTTGGAAGATGGTGTCATCCAGATCGATCAATGCAATAGGCTGTGAATTATTAGTCATGAACCGCAATCTCCAGAGTAGCCTTACCACTGCTCAGATAAGCGCAAAGTTTTGGGTCAATAAACGAAGCCGGAGTTTCAGTGCACAATATAATATGCTGATATTCATCAGGGAATATATTGTACATAAAGTTGGCAATTCCGAGTCCGTAATTGTCAGAGAAAGCAATGCCGCACTTTATTGCCTTACCGATAGAAATGGGTGAGCGCGTTGTGGAGCTTAAATAGACTTCAGCGCCCGCAGCTTCCAGATGTTCTCCCAGCATGAAGGGCTGCCACATAAACTCACCGGTGCCCAGAATCAGCACTTTGTCACCGCCCGCCGGGGTGTGATGGCTGACTAACGTTCGTTGGTGATGTTCACATCCCAGCCTTCCCCAGTTTTGTTGCTTAGCCATCGGCGCTAGTCCTCGGGCGGTAACATTAACTGATGGCATCACCGGAACCGGAGCATCAGGTTTAGGCTCCCATGACCAGGAACCGGAAACCAGGCTGACTTCATTGGTAGGTATGTCTAAACGAGCGCCTAATGTGTTATCACTCCAGTTGGTCAGCGTTGCTGTGACAACCTGTGACAGTTGCGATATACCGGCGGCAGACAGTGCCTGATAAAGATTGAAGAATGTATTTCCGGTGGTCGCTTCATCATCAATCAGAACCAGGGTTTTGGCATTTAAAAACTGTTCACGCTGCTGTGGATCTTGCGGTAAATAGATCAGGTGGTCGGTCGCGTGGCTATGGTTTTCTTTAAATTCACAAAACAGCTCGCCGTCAACCGGGTGACGAGTTGATGTGACTAAACAGGCTTTGCGCCCGGATCTTGTGTATTCCCGGTGTACGCCGGCGGCCAGACCAACGGCAGTTTCAGCCATACCAATAAATAGAACTGGTTCGGGTAACTGGTCAGGAATTTTATTCGCCAGCGTTTGATGGCTTGCTTTCATTGCTGATGGCGTTACCGGAATATGTTTACCTAAAACTTTACTGACGAATAAAAAAGAGCGCTTAGGATTATTTCTTTCCGCCATGTCAAATAGCGAACTCAAGTCAACCTGCCCGTCTGAGCATACTGAAATGACACCGGTTGATAACTCAATCTTTAACATTAAATTCCCTGATAATATGGGGTAAACAGCGTATGGGATTAAACGACAATCGCCTGTGTTAAAGGACGAACCATCATGTCAGGTATCAGGCGTTCCACGGCGTTACTTAAGGGTTCTAAACCAAGATAGGTCTGAACAAATACCGCCGGTAGATTAATACCTGAATGCGCCAGATAACCGATGCCACCTGATGGTCGAAGATTTATTTCCAGTAATACCGGGCTGCCGTCGGGTGCATTACGCGTCTGTACGTTGACGATACCGTCCGCTTTAAGTACTGATGCACAGGCAGTGGCTAAGTCAATAGCCGGGCCTTGGCTTTCAAACGTTTGGTAAGAACCTTTTTTGACTCGGGCTACTGCTTTAACGACGTTTCCGTTTTTGACAACCATATCAACAGAGCGTTCAGGTCCGTCTAAATAGGGCATCAATACCAGTGGCTTAAAATCTTCGTTGAGTTTCATCGCATGCAGAAACACGCCGGTATTTGCCATGCGTGAATCGGTATCGTAAAAACAGCGCGCAGGCGGAACTTCGTCAGAAAGCTTCCAGAAACCCATGCCGTAAATGCCTTTAACCGGTTTTACGCAATATAACGCGTCATGGCCAAACGGGCGGGATTTAAGCTCATCTTCTAGCTGGCTGGCGCTGGTAATTTCAATCGAAGGAACGACGGGAAGACGGTATTGTTCCATCAGACGTGCAAACCGAATTTTACTATCGGCAATATCGAACATTTCGACATCTGATACCCCGGTCACCAGCGTAACGCCTAAGGATTCAATCAGGCTACGATGGGCCTCATACCATAATGTATGTTTGCCTGCGTGGAGCAGCTTTATACCATATTTGCGGATAATATCGCGTAAAAAATTCAGCCTTTCATCAACGTCTTTAGGCTCAGCTTCAGTAATATCAGAAAACTCATGAATTTCTGGTCGCTCTTGGGAGTGGGTAGAAACAATAAATAGGGAAGGGAAGAGCGACTTAATTCCGGAAATTATCTCTCTTTGAGAGGATAATCCTTCTGTAAACAGCAACATGAGGTGTTTCCTTATTACTTCTGAATTATATTGTTAGACGTTTATGGGATAATTATTGGTGCTGAGATGCGAGTATATCATTATGCTAATAGCAAAAACTTCCACTTTTATGAGTAAGATGACGAGAATAGTATTTTTATTTATTAAAATGAATTTATTGTGATTTTTGTAGTCCAAACTGTGCTAGTTTGTAACTTGATGATAATCATTAAATTTGTTGGGTTGTTAAGGCATTTTTTTGTTGATTTATTAGTAAGTTAGCTTGAGATAGATAATGTGTGGTTTATCGAGGCCATATTGAATTTGTTATATAATTCATTTGGTTGTCAGCAGACGCTGATAAATAAAGTAAGATTTCAGTGGGTTAATATACCAATCCCTTATTAAATGGCTGGTTTATTAGTTTAATATTGGGTTCACAACCCTCCCGCTGTCATAAAAAATATATATTAGTGTGTTAACATAATGTGTCATAAAGTTTGAAATCAACGATCATTCAAACTGTTATGTAACAGATAATCTGAATGCCTACTTAGCACGGATTCTGATGCCAAACGCTAGGTTTTTTTGATGTTATCTGTAAGCATGGCAATTTGTAACACTGAACATAGCGATAATTGATTACGGACGCTATGGTTATCAAATTATATCGGAGCGCTATCAGTGAAAGAATTAGTTGCAGGAGGAAATGCTTCAGTACCGTCCTCTGTGTTAAAAATTAAGATCATCTCCGGCAAAGCCGCCGACATCTCAGCCTATAGTCTCTATGATAATGAAAAAGTATCTGGTGATGCGGATATGGTTTTTTACGGTCAAAAAACCAATGATGATTTGAGTATTAGCCTGATTGAAGAAGGGCTAACGTCCGTGTTTGAAGTGGATTTAGCTAAAGTCAAAGCCGCAGTCAAAAAGATTGCCTTTGCGCTTACCTGTGATAAGAACGAAACAATTCAATCCCTTAATCAGCTTTCTGTGCAGGTTGATAATGGCAGCCAATGCCTTATCACGGCCAGTATGGAACTGACCGGCCGCAGCGAAGCCGCGTTAATTTTGGGGGAGCTATATCGCCGCAATGATGAGTGGAAGTTTCGTTTTATTGCCCAGGGTTTTAACGGTGGTTTAAAACCATTGGCAGAACACTTTGGTATTGAAGTAGAAGATGATGCAGCACCAGCACCAGCACCAGCACCAGCACCAGCACCAGCACCAGCACCAGCACCAGCACCAGCAGCGGTCACTTCGCCTTCTCCAGCAGTGAGTCCGTCAGGGAAGGTGTCATTAACCAAGCGCCAGTCGGTATCCCTGACTAAAATGTCTTCTGCGTTATCTAAGGTTGATATCGGTTTGGGCTGGGATCCGGTGAAGTCAGAGGCCAAAGGTTTCTTTGGTAAACTGGCCGGTTCCGGCAGCATCGATCTGGACGCTTCCTGTATTTTGCTTGATGCCAATAGTCAGTTACTTGAGAACGTGTGGTTTATGAGGCTCAAGTCTAAATGTCGTTCAGTTATTCACCACGGTGACAATTTGACCGGTGAAGGTGATGGCGATGATGAGGTTATTACCGTGAATCTTAACCAGCTTCCGGCCAATGTCAGTACGCTGGCTTTTACCGTAAATAGCTTCAGAGGCCAGAATTTTAATAAAGTCGCTAATGCATTCTGTCGCGTGGTTGATTCCAGTGGTAAAGAGTTGGTGCGTTATAACCTGACTGAACAAGGCGAGCACACCGGCGTATTTATTGCTTCACTTAGCCGTAATAACGGTGACTGGACCTTTAAAGCCCACGGTACGGCTATTAATGGCCGCACGGTCAAAGATATGATCCCACAAATTAAATCGGAGCTCTCTCAGTGAAAGAACTAGTTGCAGGAGGCAATGCTTCCGTCCCATCGTCGACGTTAAGAATTAAAATTATCTCAGGCAAAGCCGCTGACGTTTCTGCCTATCGTCTGTATGACAATGGCAAAGTGTCTGGTGATGCTGATATGGTTTTTTACGGCCAGAAAACCAATGATGACAGCAGTGTTAGCTTAGTTGAAGAAGGGCTAACCTCAGTTTTTGAAGTGAACTTGCAAAAAGTCAAAGCCGCCGTTCAGAAAATCTCTTTTGCGCTGACCTGTGATAAGAACGATACCATTCAGGTTTTGAATAAGCTGGCTGTGCAGGTTGAGTCGAATAATGAAGTGATGATTGCCAGTAATGTTGAAATGGCCGGTCGCTCGGAGGCTGCACTTATTTTAGGTGAGCTATATCGTCGTAATAATGAATGGAAATTCCGTTTTATTGCTCAGGGGTTTAACGGTGGCTTAAAGCCGTTAGCTGAGCATTTTGGCGTAGAGGTGAATGATGATGAGCCTGCCGTGGCACCGGCACCGACGCCAGTACCACCAACGCCGGCGGCACCATCAAGCCAACCTTCTGTAAACTTAAGTAAAATTTCATTAACTAAAGAAAGCCCTAGAGTTAATCTTAACAAGAAAGATGACTTCGGCCTGATTCGCGTTAACCTAAATTGGAACCAGAAAGTTGAGAGTAAAGGCTTTTTAAACAATCTGTTAGGTTCAAATAAGGCGATTGATTTGGATCTGGGGGTGTTTGTCCGATTGAAAAATGGTGAGCAGGGCGTGATACAGGCGCTGGGCAACACCTTTGGTTCTTTTAATTCGCCCCCATATATAGAATTACAGGGCGATGACAGAACCGGCGCCGTAACCGATGGTGAATGGCTGCATATCAACGGTTCGCAATGGAAGAATATCGACGAAGTTTTAGTCTTTGCCTTTATTTATAAAGGGGTACCTAATTGGGCTCAAACGGATGGCGTTGTGACTATTCACATGCCGGGGCAAGGGCCGATTGAAACCCGTTTGACGGAAGGTCAAAACAGAAATGGTATGTGTGCGATTGCCCGCCTTGTCAACAACAATGGTGCAATCAGCATTGAACGAATTAATCAATATTTCAGCGGGCATAAGGATATGGATAATGCCTTCCGCTGGGGGTTTCGCTGGTCCGCTGGTTCAAAATAACGGAGAGATTAACATGTTAGATAAATTAAAAGCTGCCATTCTGGCAGGTAAAGACACACTGACTAAAGAGATCGGTAAATTTAAAAACCGCGCTTTTATGGAAGCAACCGTTGCCGGCTGTGCTTTAGTCGCCGCCGCAGATGGCAGTGTCAGCAGTGAAGAAAAGCAGAAAATGGCTACTTTTATCAAAAACTCGGATGAACTGAAGGTTTTTGATATGGCCGATGTGATTGCCTTTTTTAATAAAACCGTATCGAGCTTTGAGTTTGACCATTCCATTGGTGAAGCTGAAGCATTGAAAACCGTAGGTAAACTACGTAATAACGTTGATGCCGCGCGTTTGATGATTCGAGTCTGTATTGCCGTAGGTGCCAGCGATGGTAACTTCGACGAGTCAGAGCAAAAAGTCGTCAGACAAATGGCAAAAGAGTTGAATCTGGACCCGAGTGATTTTGGTCTGTAATCCTATAAATTTGAAGGTAATTGATTAGAATGGAAACAACGCCATTAGGCTTCCCTATTGAGACAGTCTTAGTCTTTATTGGTATTGCGTTAGCCGCTATTTTTATCGACTTGTACGCACACCGCAAAGACTCAGTATTGAGTCTGAAGAGTGCCGTTCTTTGGTCACTGTTCTGGGTTGCTGCCGCGCTGGTATTTGGTGGTTATTTGTATATCCATCACGGGCAGAGTGTTGCAAGTCTTTACATCACGGGCTATGTGCTAGAAAAAGCACTTTCCGTTGATAACCTGTTCGTTATGATGGCTATATTCTCATGGTTTGCTGTACCTGACGCCTATCGTCACCGCCTGCTGTACTGGGGAATTATTGGTGCGATAGTCTTTAGAGCAATCTTTGTGGTTATTGGTACCGGCCTATTGGTTCTGGGCCCATGGGTAGAAATGCTGTTTGCTGCCATCGTAGCCTTTACCGGCGTGATGATGCTTCGCAGTGGCGGAGATGATGATGAAATTGAAGATTACTCATCTCATTTTGCCTATCGCCTGGCGAAAAAGATGTTTCCGTCTTATCCAAAGCTGGCGGGCAACCGTTTCTTACTCAATCAGAAAGAGCTGGATACTGAGTTAGCTAAGCCAGAAAATGCCGACCTGGTCGGTAAAATTGGTAAAGGTATGTTTTACGCTACGCCGCTGTTTTTGTGCGTGGTGGTGATTGAGTTAAGTGACGTGATGTTTGCATTTGACTCAGTGCCTGCGGTAATCGCCGTTAGCCGGGAACCGCTGATTGTTTATAGTGCGATGATGTTTGCTATTCTGGGCCTGCGTACATTGTACTTTGTTCTGGAAGCCATGAAGCAGTACTTAGTGCATCTGGAAAAAGCAATTATTGCACTGTTATTCTTTATTGCAGCAAAGCTGGCATTGAATGCATCAGGGCACCTGTTCGGACATGGATATTCAATAGATCCGACGACAAGTCTATACATTGTATTAGGCATGTTAGCGCTTGGAGTATTGGCAAGTTTAATCTGGCCTGAAAAAGAAGAAAGTGATTCAGAGTCTGTATCTTAATTACACACGCTAAATTAATTAAAGGAGCAAGTAATGGGTGTTAGTTTATCGAAAGGCGGAAACGTATCATTAAGTAAAGCCGATCCTCAAATGACTCGTGTACTCATTGGTCTAGGATGGGATGATCGTTCTACCGATGGCGTTGATTTTGACTTAGACGCTTCCGCATTTTTATTATCTGCCAACGGTAAAGTCCGTGGTGATAACGATTTTATTTTCTACAACAACCTCAAGTCTAACTGTGGTTCTGTAGAACATACCGGCGATAACCGTACCGGTGACGGCGATGGCGATGATGAATCTTTAAAGATCAATCTGGCCTCTATTCCGGCAGACGTGGAGAAAGTGGTCTTTACCGTGACTATTCACGATGCTGAAGCCCGCCGCCAGAATTTCGGTCAGGTAGCTAATGCGTTTATCCGCGTGGTTAACGAATTAAGCAATATTGAAATTGCACGCTATGACCTGAGTGAAGATGCATCAACCGAAACCGCAATGATTTTCGGTGAGCTGTATAGACACGGTGCAGAGTGGAAATTCCGCGCTGTAGGCCAAGGTTATGTCGGCGGTCTGGCCGCAATGGCAACCCAATATGGTATTAGTGTTGGTTAATTAAAATATGGGCTGCTTAGGCTGCCCATTTTGTAACATCTTACTCAACGTATAGGAATCAAACACCATGGCAGTATCATTAAGCAAAGGCGGCAACGTCTCTTTAACTAAAGAAGCTCCAACAATGACCCAAGCGATGGTTGGCTTAGGTTGGGATACGCGTGTTACCGACGGTGCAGACTTCGATCTGGATGCGTCAGTATTTATGGTTAATGAAGCGGGTAAAGTTATTAGCGATTCTGGTTTTATTTTCTTCAACAATAAAACTAGCCCGTGTGGTTCTGTTATTCATCAGGGCGATAACCGCACTGGCGAAGGCGACGGCGACGATGAAAAAGTGCTGATTACACTGGCTAAGATCCCAGAAGACGTGAAGAAACTGGTTTTCGCCGTAACTATTCATGAAGCAGAAAAACTGAAGCAGAACTTTGGTATGGTCACTTCAGCTTTTATGCGCGTTGTTAATAACGATGGCAACCAAGAAATTGCCCGTTTTGACCTGAGTGAAGATGCTTCAACTGAAACCGCGATGATTTTCGGTGAACTGTACAAGCATGGTGCAGAGTGGAAATTCAAAGCAATCGGTCAAGGGTTTGCCGGTGGCTTAGGTGCTTTAGCCGTTCAGTATGGCGTTAATATCTAATCATTGTTTGATTAGCTTTAAATTTTAAAAAGGCCGCGAATGATATTCGCGGCCTTTTTATTTTCAGCGGGTAAAGACGCTATTAATTATCAACCATTTGCACGACAACCAGTCTGCCACCTTCTTCAGTTGAGAGTACAAACTGTAGTCCGTCGGTGAGCTCTAGCTTATCGCCAACGGCGATTTGGCGTTTATCCGGTAGTACCAATAAGTCTTTAATACCTTCGTTCACCAGCCACCACTGGCCGTTATGGAACTGGAAGTAGCCAACCCGTTTCTTTTGTTCATCGGTGGTTCGCTCATTCGGTGCTATCAGGCGATTAACGTGCCATTGATAAAGCGATTGGCCGGTCCAGACCATCAAACGGTGATCGTCAGGGCGATAGGAGCCTTCTTTACGCGATGAATAGAGGTTAAGGATCGGCAATTTCCCTTTATAAGGGGTAGCACAATAAGGGCAGACCGGCTGAGTTTTACCGGAGAAAACGTACCATTTTTGTTCACAGGCCGCGTTCTGGCAAGGTTGAATCAGATCAACCGTTTTGACCAGCGCCGTTTCCCATTCATCTGCGGTTGGCCGCTTTGATGGTTCATGCAGGCCGGTGATAAAGGCCTTTTCAAACAGGGCTGACAGGTAAGGCCCCATTACGGTATAAGGGATCTTATTGGTATCGGCCCAAGGGAGCGATGAAGCCCTGACCTGATTGAGTTTTACCGCATTGCTGTGGTCAGTCGGGTGCTCAATAAACAGCGCTTTTTCACCCATAGACAGCGATTCATCACGTAGTTCATCGTCAATATCGTGGATCTTCCCGCCGCGCAGCGGGTGGCGGTAAAACAGATACATATAGATTAGTACGGACAGCGCATGGCGATCCGTCGATATGCTGGGCAGAAAGCGATTTTTATCATCTTTAGGCAGATGGCTGGTTTTAACCACTTCCGGAGCAATAAAGTCAGGCGTGCCGACCACGTCAGGCGGGTATTTACCCGGTACCACTAAGCCATCAATATCAATCACGCAGGCGTGGCCCTGTTCAGGGTCAATCAGGACGTTTTTATAGCTCAGGTCACTATGACAGAGCCCGGCAGCGTGCATACGTCGTACTGCGCGACTTAACAGAATACAGACCTTAAGATAGCTGAGGGTGTCGCCCCGCTCACGCGGGTCGAGGAATTTATTCTGATTATTGGCGCTGGCAAACCATTTGCCTTCTTTTTCGCGTCCTTTGATGGACAAGAAGTCATTATTCTTAGAACCATATTTAAAGAAGAAATGATTCTGATAAGTCGGGACGACAATCCCCAGCTTACCTTCATGTTCAATCATATCCGTCGGCCAGCAGAATAAGTCTTTCCAATATTCCCCGCCGGCCTGTTCAAAAATGCTTTGTTTAAACCGGCCGGTGATCATCTGAATTCGATCTCTGGCCTGTGCATCCTGCGGGGTTTTATAGAAGGCCACCACGTAAGATTTATCAGGCGAAAAATAGACATCCTTCATGGCTCCGGAGCCGATGATTTTGTCGACATACTGTACGGTTTTATCATCGACCGTTTTACACGTGATAATATTTGTCATTGTTAATCTATCCTTTCTGCATTACCCGGCATGTTTCAAGTTATCCGTTACCCAAGCGACATCGCTACTACCAACTGATAGCTATAGTGCGGTCGTCGTGATTGCCCGGAGAGAAGAAGCTCAACCAATCCGTTAGTTTCTCTGCGGCTTCATCAGGCTGAAGGTAAGGCAGAATTTCATTAACTAAGTTATCCCATTTTTCGGCACAGAGCAGGCCGTTATCCGTTTCAAAATAGGGATCTGATACACCATCGGTCATCAGAATAAGGTGGGTAATATCTTTCCATTTACCAATCATTATGCGGTTATTAAAGCTACTGTCATTGATCGCATCATTATCAAGAAAACGCGTTTGGCCGGCGTATTCTCCGCTATCCGGTGTACCCAGTAAGCGTACTTTACCCACAGGGCCGTAAGCGGCAATTGCCCCATCGCCCATCCAGAATGCGGCGGCAAATAGCTCATCACCAAAACGGATTGAGACGGTTGCCAGCAGGGTAGTGGAGTAAGACTTGGTCGTTTGCGCCATATTAATGGCTTCAATCTCTATCGCTTTGACTGCCAGCGTAGCGGCATTTTTATATAACTCAGAGAACAGCGGGCCGACCTGCTTTTGCGACTCAGGCTGCCAGTCCTGAACCAGCGCCTTGAGCGTCTGCCCGAGCTCACCTTTCATTTGTTTGCTGAGATGGTTACCGGCAGTTTCTGAGGCAATCTTTGCGCCCTGACGGGAGTTGAGTGCGCTGCCCGCACCGTCGGCGACGATCATGATGCTCCAGTCACTGTCGGCATCGTGGGCAATGAAGAAATCATCATCTCTGAATGTACCTACGTGTTCATGGGAGCGTCCTCTGCGGCTGGCTGCCACAATTCTGACGCCATTTTCGTTAATTATCTGATTGTCGGTATTGGTTTTAAAATACTTATCATCCGCCGGCGGTTCGATAATTTTCCACAGGCTACGGGGATCCGGATTGACAATGATCGGTACCTCTGCTGAATGTGAGGCTTTTCCGTCAGTGGTCCATTTAATAAACAGGCGATAGTCACCGTCAGTCGTTGGCGTGCCGGACAGTTCCTGGGTTTCAGGATTAAAGGTGATGCCAATATCTTGGCTAAATTTAATTTCCTGAATAGTCACCTGCTCACCGGTATGGCAGGACGATTCAATTTTGGATAAATAGGCTGCCCCGACCCGTGCATTGGCAAAGTTAAAGTTGGCTTTTGGCATAAGGGCTTCCTTTGGTGCGATGGCCGGAGTCAGTGACTGCGTCGGAATCTGTCCCGGTTTTAGGGGCAAAGCGGCAGCCGGTATTTTAGTAACGTCGGATAACGGCTCATGGTGTTCAACCGGTATTTCCCATGACGTCGATTCATTATCCGGCGTTGTTTTAACATCTAAATAAGAGGATGTATTTAACGGTTCGATTTTTTCACTCAGGCTCAGGATAAACTGTTCGGCAATTTGCTGAAGATCCTGCCGTTCCGTCAGGCTTCTTAATTCAAGCTCTGATAGCTGTGGCATCAGGCGTGCCAATGCAGCGTTAAGCAGCGATCGGGTATTGTTAGCTTTTTTTATCATTAACCTTTTCCTCTGCTCACATCAAAATCGTAGTCACCGCCATTGTCTCTGAACTGGATGTTTTTCTGACACCACGGGCAGTTCACTTCTTCCGGACCATTAACGCAAACCAGTTTTCCACAGCCACAAACGGCAAAGGCGGTTGAATTCCCACAGTGCGGGCAGCCCGGCACGCCTTCCAGCTCTGAGGTATTGACCTGTAATGCCGACACCGAGTTGTCACTCCATGAAAAATAATCCTCATCTATCGGGAAGCAGCCGGTTAAGTTAAACCGGTTTAGATTTACCTTAAAATTCAGCGATGAAAGATTAACATTCGGGCGTTCGTATTTAATCAGATAAGGGCGGCGGGTTTTATTACAGCGGCCGACCAGCGTGACGCAGCTATCATCATAGGCGCGGGCGACTTCGTCTTTAGCCAGGCGGACGATTTGATCCGTCTTTGCTAATAATGGCGGTGGTTCATCTCCGACGCTTCGGCTATGGGCAACCACTGACGCAGTAATCCATTTCACAAACTTGGTAAAGTCACCTTCGCTGGTGTCTTCAAACAGCAGAACGTTATCCGTTAGCTGCCTTAAAATATTTAAATCAGCCGACAGGCCGAGGCCGATGGCAATCAAATTGGCTTTTTTGGCGTGCTGTTCTTTCCAGCGTTTAACGGCGGCGGTGTAATCGTCAGTCGGGCGACCGTCAGTAAGCAGGTAAACAATGGGCTTCCAGTCGCCTTTGCGGTCGGCGGTGGTTTTAATCACATTACGATCGATTTGGCTGGCCAGTTCATCCAATGCGCCGCCGAGATTGGTACCGCCGCCTAAAGGAAGCCTTGGCGGATAAAATGACACGACCTCAACCAGAGGCGCGATGGTTTTTGCTACCCCGGCAAAGGCAATGACAGAAATATAGACGGTTTCCAGTGCGTGAGGATCTCGCTTTAGATCGCTGATGATCATTTGCAGACCATCATTTAATTTTTTTAGATTTTCTCCGATCATTGACTCTGAACAATCGAGAACGAAAAAAATGGGCAGTCTTCTCATAACAAAATCCTTTGTGTCAATTGAGGGCGATTTTTAACTAAAGGCCATCGATAGCTTGAATGATCCTTAGTTAAAAAAAGAGATAAAACGGTATTCAACATAGGCGGAGTACGGAAATAGAAACGGCAAAGCTCAATATGACATGAGCTTTGCCGTTCGGTCATAATACTAGCTGAATTTCCGGCGGCGGAGGCGGTAGGGTGCTTTGTGTTTCAGCAATTCCTGCGCTGCTGCTTCCGACGGACACGCTGGCAGAGACCCATTTGAAGAAGCTTGAAAAGGCAACGGAATCTAACGTATCGAGAGAAACCACCTGATCGGTTAGCTGGGTCAAATGTTCATGCTTAGCTTTAGGTCCCGCCGCACAGGCAATAATAGAACCAAACGGGCGTTTCTTGATTTGTTGAATAGCCTGGGTATAAGCATGGACGTCAGACGGACTACCGTCGGTCATCAGGAAAACCAGCGGCCGCCAGTCTCCCTTTTGATCTTCTGTCGAACGTTTTACATCGCGATCTACGCATTCAATCAATAATTCAAGGGCTGCGCCCATAAAGGTCCCGCCTGCGCTGGGGACTTCTATATCGGTAAACTGGAAGTTTTCAAGTGCGGTAAGCGGTACATATTCCCGGGCTTCGTTATCGAAGGTAATAATCGAAATATGTACGCTCTCTAAAGCATAGGGATCTTGCTTTAGTGCATTGAGCATGGCCTGAATACCGACATTAACCGAATGAATAGGCTCCCCTCGCATTGAGCCTGATGTATCCAGCAAAATATAGACGGGTAGCCTTCTCATTAAACGTAATCCTTCAGATAAGATACGAAGCTGTCTGACGGTGATGGTTCGCCGATAGCATTAAGCTTCCAGCCGCCTTCTTCTCTGACTAATTCAGCAAACAGCAGTGAACATTGGTCGGCATACGCCGCACCGCCGGACAGGTTAAAACGTGCCATTTCAACATTCTTGGCATCAACTGCACGAATGTAGGCATTTTTAACTTTGCCGAAATTCTGCTTCAACTGCTGACCATTATAGATCTGCACGATGAAAATAATTTTGGCATATTCTGCGCCAAGGGTGTTTAGCTTAACGATAATTTGCTCGTCATCACCATCACCTTCGCCGGTACGGTTGTCGCCGGTTAACCAGATTTGGCCAGATTTATGCTTTTGGCTGTTAAAGAAAATGATATCGCCGTTGACCAGCGTCGGGCGGCCGTCACTTTCATTACCCAGATCTTTTACTTTACCGTTCTCATCACATAAAAAAGCAGCTACGTCTAAATCGTACTCTTCGCTTTTTCCGCCCAACAGGCTACTGAAAAATCCTTTTTTCTCTTCATTGATGTCCCAGCCTAAGCCAATTGTCACGGTAGACAGATCGTGCTCGTTCTTTTTAAGACTGACGCCTTGTCCTTTGCTTAAACTAACAGCCATAACTTCTCCTTAATTCCTTTAAAGTACAACGTTAACTTCTGGTGGGGGTGGGGGTAAATCACTCAGGCCTGTCACTTCTTTTTGCCCTGAGTCGATCTTTTGACTGCCAACGGAAATACTGGCTGAAACCCATTTAAAGAAGGCTTTAATTGAGTTCGAATCGGCAGTATCGAGTTGGAGTACAACGTCAGTGACATCTTGCAGAACTGAAGTGTCAGCATGTTGGCCGGCGGCACAGGCAACGACTACGCCGGTACGGGCTTTTTTGAAGTCAGCTAAGCCTTTACGCCAGTCATCGGTAGGTGCGCCGTCGGTCATAATAAACACCAGCGGACGCCAGTCACCTTTAATTTCTGCCGTAGTTTTTTGTACTTCACTCTCAATGCTACTGCCCAATAGTGACAGCGCTTCACCGAACGCAGTGGTGCCGGTGGCAACTAAGTCAGGGGCTTTAAAATTAAGTAGTTCAGTGAGTGGGGTAACTTGACGGGCAGAAGAATCAAAAGTGATGACGGATAAATAAGCGGTTTCTAATGCGTAGGGATCTTGACGTAGCGTTGATAACAACGTCTGAACACCATTTTTTACGGCTTCAATGGGCTCACCAGTCATCGAGCCGGAAGTGTCCAGCACGAGATAAATCGGCAGTCTTCTCATATGCATCCTTACTGAATATGGAGATAACTTCTATTAAACGATTCCACGATATTAATTGATTTAATCATTAACGCAACTACTGATATTCAACCTTTGAGAAATGATGATTGGCTTAAACGGGCATTTCTATGTTGAATTGGCCCTTAGAATAAGCATTTATCCAGAAGATATGTTTAATTAAATGATTTATATAATAAAGATGGTGATGTAAATAAATAAATAGAATTTAAACCAGTTGAAATAATGACAAAGTGGATAAAATGTATCAACAGCTTACCCACTTTGTTTTAATACGGTCAGAGCATTTCCAGCGGTGTTTTACGCTGAGGAGGTGGGAATGCAGCGTCTAACGTAAGGTAATCTTCATGTTGTAACGTAATGGCTAAACTGCCGATATTTTCTTGCATATGCTCAATGGTTGAAGCTTTTGGAATGGTTATCACGTTGTGATCGCGCATTACCCAAGCCAGCGCTATCTGAGCCGGTGTGGCATGATGGCGTTTAGCTACTTCAGTCAGGGCAGGGTGCTCTAACAGGCGGCCTTGCTCAATCGGCGAATAGGCCATAATCGGCAGGCTATTGCTTCTGCTCCAGGGCAACATATCGTACTCAATGCCGCGGCGTGAGAGGTTATACAACACCTGATTAGTGGTCAGTTGCTCATTATCGACGATGGTTAGCAGTTCTTCTAAGTCGCTGACGTCGAAGTTACTGACTCCCCATTGACCAATTTTCCCCTGCTCAACTAAATTCTCCATGGCTTCGACCGTCTCTTCTAACGGAATATTGCCGCGCCAATGGAGTAAATAGAGGTCGATATAATGAGTATCCAGACGCTTTAAGCTGGCTTCACAGGCCGCCACCGTTCCCTTTAAGCTGGCATTTCCGGGGAGCACTTTGCTCACCAAAAATACATCATCACGCCGCCCTTTGATGGCAGCGCCGACGACTTCCTCAGCACCACCGTCAGCGTACATTTCTGCCGTATCGATTAGAGATAATCCCCGCTCGATACCCTGCTGTAAGGTATATATTTCCCGTGGAATGTCGGAGCTACGCTCTCCCATAAACCAAGTGCCTTGACCAAAGACCGGAACGTCATCTCCGCTCGGCAGGGCAATGTAGCGCATATTTTGTCTGGCCATGCTATCAACCTCAATTTAATGAAAATTAATGGCGGGTTCCGTTATCGTCCTGATCCTGCGATTCGTCATCACCGTCTTCATCTTCGTCATCATCACTGCCGTTAGGATCTTCAAAATAGGTACCCCAACCGTCGTAATTGATTTCAAAGCGATCGGCTAAACGAATTAATTGCTCAACCTGTTTATCAATAACGTCGACGTTCAGGCCGACTTCGCTGATCACATCACAGCACATGACCACCAGCCCTTCTTCAACTTCAAGCTCTTCAGGGTCAGTCACTTCATAACCTAGCTTAAATGCTTCCACCGCTGCTTTTTCCAGCATGTTGAAATCTTCGGAAGAAAGGTGATGTTCGATGGCATACAGCGCATCAGGATCGCTACCGTCTTCCAGTAACTCTTCAATAATCAGGCGGGTTTCTTCACGTTGTTCGTCTAGCAGGGCATTTAGCTCGTCATTAGGCATGATATTTGTCTCACTTATGATAGTTAATTAACGGTATTCTCACACAGTGCAACCAGTAGCTCCACTCTAAAGCTAAAGATTTCTTTTTAGTAAGGTTGAGTGTGAATATTAATTCATGTAAATTGAGTTAATATTCAATTTAATCGGCATTCAGGAGACATGCATATGCCTCAGTTCTCTCAGCGTCATCTACTTCGGTTACTTGATTTTAAACCAAATGAAATATCTGCATTACTTACATTAGCGGCTAAATTAAAAAAAGATAAGAAAGGTGGGTGTGAGCAACCGCGATTAACCGGTAAAAATATTGCTCTTATCTTTGAAAAAGACTCTACCCGCACTCGCTGCGCCTTTGAAGTAGCGGCCTTTGATCAGGGCGCCAGAGTGACCTATTTAGGTCCAAGCGGTAGCCAGATCGGACATAAAGAGTCGATTAAGGATACCGCTCGGGTATTAGGTCGCATGTATGACGGTATTCAGTATCGCGGATTTGGCCAAACAATCGTAGAGACTTTAGCTGAATATTCGGGGGTTCCGGTATGGAACGGTCTGACCAACGAATTTCATCCGACGCAAATTCTGGCTGACTTACTGACGATGCAGGAACATTTGCCGGGTAAAGATCTGTCTGAGATGAAGCTGGCCTATTTAGGTGATGCGCGTAATAACATGGGGAACTCTTTACTTGAAGGAGCCGCCCTGATGGGTATCGATTTACGCTTAGTTGCACCTAAGGCTTGCTGGCCTGATGCTGCTCTGGTTTCCCACTGCCAACAGGTTGCCACAGTCACCGGCGCTAAGCTAACGCTAACCGAAGATGTCGCTCAAGGCGTCAACGGCGTTGATTACTTGTATACCGACGTTTGGGTCTCAATGGGAGAACCCAAAGAGGTTTGGAAAGAACGAATTGCCTTACTGAAGTCTTATCAGGTTAATCAGGCAATGATCGAACTGACCCAAAATCCGCAGGTGAAATTCCTGCACTGCCTGCCGGCATTTCATGATGATAACACCGTAATGGGTAAGCAAATGGCCCAGCAGTATGGCTTACAGGGTGGAATGGAAGTGACTGATGATGTGTTTGAGTCAGGCCATAGCATTGTGTTTGATCAGGCTGAAAACCGTATGCACACCATTAAAGCGGTGATGGTTGCCACCTTAGGCTAGTGATGATTAAAAGCTCCATTCGGGGTTAGCCGAATGGAGATGAAATCCCATCAGCAATCAGTATTGCTATAGTTGGCTGACCAGCATTTTGACTACGGCTTTACGGACGTGGGCAGGTTCACCGACAGCACATAACGGTTTGTGAACTTCCCCCGGATAGAAAACAACAAAGTCACCTTCCTGAAGAATCACTTGCTGTTCTTGCTCACCGGCAGGCAAAAAGGCGATATCTTTATCCGCCAGCCAGTTGTCCGTTGGCTCACCGGCAGGTAGGTTACTGAATGTCATTCCTTCCTGACCTTTTAACACGATTTGAATATCTAGATAGCGTTCATGGTATTCAGCCCGGCGCTTTTCAAAGGCTTCGGTACTGTCATTAGACACTAAAACGAATACGTTATTCCCTTCGATATCGTGCTTACCTAACGGGGTGTCTTGAGTGATATTTTTCTTAACGTACTCAATAGCTTGTTTCAGCTTTGTCGGAAGGTAAGGGACAAGTTCCAGATGGTGGATATTACCGATAATCATGACGACTCCTATTTAAAATGAAATGCCGTTTTATATTCTATATGGGTCCGGGAATAAACTCACTGAGTTTTAACCGACAGGCCTGTCGGTTTTAGATTTATTTGTTGGTTGGGGATATATCGCTGCGCCAAGCCGAGGTAGCAATGGAGATTATATGACTGATTTTTCTGCATAATCATAGACGAATATCATTATTTTCTACGCTTTGTATGCAGGCTTATAGTGCATCTTTCAATAAGCGCTCTATAATAGCGGGCGCGATCTATCTAATATACATTAAAAAATAAAGGAGAATTCATGTCCCGTATTATTAATACTGACAAAGCACCAGCAGCAATCGGCCCTTATGTTCAGGGCGTAGATCTGGGTAGCATGATCATTACCTCTGGCCAGCTTCCTATTGATCCTAAGACCGGTGAGTTCCCTGCTGATGTGGCAGCTCAGGCGCGCCAGTCTTTAGAAAATGTGAGAGCGATTGTTGAAGCTGCTGGCCTGAAAGTGGCTGATATTGTTAAAACAACCGTATTTGTTAAAGATCTGAATGATTTCGGTACGGTGAATGCCGCTTATGAAGCCTTCTTCACTGAACATAACGCACCGTTCCCTGCACGTTCTTGCGTTGAAGTCGCCCGCTTACCGAAAGATGCTAAAGTCGAAATCGAAGTTATTGCCGTTCGTAGCTAATCACCGCCTGTACCCTACAGTTCAGTCGTGATGAAATAGAAATGGCCGGCATTTAATGCCGGCCATTTTAGTTTAAACGCAAAGCTCAGCGTTGAATCATTCTAATTGAAACCCGCCGATGACTGACTATCAACGCTTATTTTTATGCTTTTTACCTTTAGGTGCATAAGTCGGGCGTGCGTGTATTGCCTGATAAACTTTAAATCGTCCGGTATGAGCCAGAACTTCATGGCTGCCGAAGGTGGCATCCAGAATATCCGGATACGGCAGGAAGGCGTTAGCAACAATGATCAATCGCCCGCCAAGCTGCAAGTGTTTAGTTGCTCCGCGAATCAGGGCTTCCGCCGCCGTCAGGCTGGTTTGCATCCCATCGTGGAACGGCGGATTCGAGATAATTAAGTCAAACCGACCCTCGACATCAGAGAATACGTCGCTGGCGATAACGTTGCCCTTCAGGCCATTGGCTTCCAGCGTTGCTTTACTGGATTCAATAGCACTGGCGCTGACATCACTTAAGGTTAATTCAATTTCTGGGGCTAACTTAGCCAAAACGGCAGATAACACGCCGGCACCACAGCCCACGTCAAGTACTTTGCCTTTGGCCGTGTCGAGCACAGAAAGCAGAAGCTTGCTGCCTAAGTCAAGGTCGTCCCGGCTGAATACGCCCGGCAACGTTTTAACCGTGGTATCTTCAATTTGATATTCATCCCACCACTCAGCCAGATTGAACTGTGCCTGATGGTCTAAACGGAAATGATAGAGGCTACAGCGGCGGGCGCTGTCTATTTTGGCAATTCCGCCGAAGTCGGACAGCAGGGTTTCTGCACTGCGAACGCCGCTGCGGTTTTCACCAACAATAAACATTTCACTGCCGACCGGTAGCTGGCTGAGCAATGAGCTGAGCTGAAACTGAGCTTCTTGCTTACTTTTAGGCCAGTAATAGATCAAAGTGTCACAGCCGTTAACCAGCTCAGGCTGAGGCAATAAACCAAACTGTGTGTTGTCACCGAGTACGCGGTGAATCTGGCGCCAGTGGTGATACTGGGAGCAGTGGACGCGAACATCCTGAGCTTCAAACTGGCTGGCCAGTTCATCTTGTAGGTCGCCGGCAAATAGTACGCGACGTTCGGTAAATTCGTCGGTGTGGCGTAGTATTACTTCGCTGGCCGGACAAAAAGCAGACATATCATTCTCCTGTGAAGCAAAGAGGCTTTAAGGCTTTGCTGGAACATAATTAAGCGGGTGGTTTATCGAATATTGATAATCCTGAAATAAACGCATACCGATGTAACGCAAAACAACCTATGCTCTATGCCTCAGTAATTATTCGGGCGGAATTATAGTGCTTTCGTGGCGGATGTTCGACGGGTTTGTTAGCATAGCGCAGCTTAATGCTAAATCATTATCAACAGCAGCGTTAATTATAAAAATTATCAATGACAGGAACGGACAGAGAATTCATGACCACTTCACGGCTGGACTGGCAACTGGAACAGATGGGGATCCGGCAGTATCAACTGCGGCGCCCGGCTGCGCTGCATGGCGAAGTGGCGATTGTTCTGCCGGATAACGTACGTGTGATTCTGTTGGCAGATAAAGCCCCTTCATTTACGTCACCGCTACTGCAGGATATTTTGCGGGCTATTTCGCTGAGTCCGGAACAAATTTATTGCCTGACTCCCGAACAGGCCATGATGATACCGGAAGATACCCGATGTGTATTTTGGTTTATGGGGCTCAGTGAGCAGCTTGAACTACCGGTATCTATTGCTAAATTACCTTCCTTAACCAGCCCGTCTCTTTATGAACTGGCTGATAACCCCGACGCTAAACGCGCACTATGGCAGCAAATTTGTCACGATGAATATAATTTCTTCCCTCACGCCGAGTGATCTAGAGCAGGTATACCAAATAGAATTGGCCAGCCATGCATTTCCATGGACAGAAAAAACGCTGCACAGTAATCAGGGTGAACGTTATCTCAATTTAAAATTGCAGGTTGACGGGCAGATTGCCGCTTTTGCTATTACTCAAGTGGTGTTAGATGAGGCAACGTTATTTAATATTGCAGTACATCCTGACTATCAGCGCAAGGGACTGGGTCGTGAATTACTGCAGTATTTAATTGATGAACTGTTACAGCGTGATGTTATGACACTATGGCTTGAAGTCAGAGCGTCAAATAAAGGCGCTATCGCACTGTATGAGTCTTTTGATTTTAATGAAGTGACGATCAGAAGAGGGTACTATCCGGGCGTGAATGGTCGGGAAGATGCCATTGTAATGGCGTTAACGCTCTGATTAGTGATGGCGAGTAGAAAGAACTGGAAGGCGCGAAAAACGTTAACGTTATCAGCGCCTTTTTTGCTTTTACTTGATTAACAATGAGTTATCAACAGAACGTACGCCTACTACTTTTTTGGCAACTTCTGTGGCTTCTTTAGCTTCTTCTTGCGATCTGACAAAGCCGCTTAGCTGAACCTGACCTTTAAACGTTGTTACGGTAATTTGCGTTGAGTGAATGCTCTTCTGACCCAACAGCGCAGCTTTTACTTTGGTGGTGACTACTGAGTCATCAATATAACCGCCGGTGCCTTCAGTTTTTGCCGTCGGTGAACAGCCTGCAACTGCCAGTGTCATAATAACAGCACCAAATAAAGCGGTGAGTGCCTTTGCAATCTTCATCCTGTATGCTCCTTACCTTATTGATGAATAAACTTTTATTTAAATGTTATCCACGCTTACTGAATACGATATTCAGCTCGGCGGTGAATAGACAAAATACCTCTTTAATATAGTAAGTAAATATATTGATTGCGAATTATTTGATTTTTAGTCAGATTTCTAATTTACAGATTATTGCGTATTTACCAGAACATAAGGCCGTTCGCCTATCCTTTCCGCGCTCATGCGTGTAAAATTCCCGGCAATTATTGTTTATTCCTTTTGTACACCCTGTGTGCCTTCAGAGAACTGTAGATGAAAGAGACCTCAAGAGCCGCTGAGATTGCGAGCCGACGCACTTTTGCGATAATTTCCCACCCAAATAAAAGCCCTCTTATAAACTAAAATGCTATAAAATACTTTAAAAACAACTAGTTATACCAACCATTATTCACGTACCCCAATCAGAATTGAACAAAGAACATCCCAAGAATTACAATCCATAAAAAAATATTATCGATTACTCTCAATAAAAGTATGTACAACATGGTGCTTACGATGTTGCTATCAGCCACATGGCTACGCCACTACAGAGGAGAAAATGCAAGAGATAGTTCTTGTTAAATCCGGGCAGGATGGCCTGTCTGTCCGTGTGGCCTATAAGGGAAAAATCACTTACCAGTTTCGTTATCACTGGGGCGGAAAATCAGAAAGAGTGGATAAAGTTGGCATTGCTACCGGTGTCACTGCAGTAAAACCCTGAGATTGGTCAATGATAAAAGGCAAGACCTGCATCAATAAGGGTAAGTACCTGCTTAATCGACTTGATGGTATGTTGACAGGAAAGATGTTGGACCACCCATGTTTCGACCAGCCTTGTATCGTAGCTAACGGAGGTGCTCATAATCACACCATCGGGATATGAGTTTATACGCATTCGGTTAGCGGTACGACTAGTTCGGTAGATCTTTATGCCGAGGTTAATATTAAAAACTCATATGTTAAATTAATGGGGATATCGTTCAGCATAATATAAACGGTTTCATTTAAAAGGATTTTCAAAGCGTTTTAAATATTCTTTAGCAAACTCATGGGATGCATAATCTGTAATATGTCCAACATCGCGATACACCGGAATTCCATTAATACTGGTTTTACATTTATCATCCTGACATTGAACATCTTTTGGATCAATAATGATTAATGAGGGATAGTCAATTTTTAACATATTAAAAATCTGGCTATCCCAACTGTTTGAATCCCCATTAAAGACACCAAAAGAACATACATCATTAGCATTAGTTTCTCTCAGTTTTATTTTCTGATAGAAACAACCCATATAATTTTTAGGCATAGAATAGATCGTTTTTATAATAACAGGTCTCGCTCCGCTACGTATTATAGTATCTAATGCCTTTCGTAAGGCTATTTCATATCGAGTTCTTGAGAGTGCCGTCGAACGTTCATCACCGAGTTTATTAATTATATTATCATTGGCATAATTCATCCATACCTCTCCAATAATGACATAATCAAATTTTCCATTCTCTATATTTTTGTAATATTTCACTGTGTTATCGTAGCATTCTTCATATATCTTATTTTTGAAATACCACCAATCAAATAGATAAATATCAGGTAATGTCAGGCAGGATGATGTACCTTGAACTGATATAGATATATGAGCATCTTTAGCCAGAAGAGCAAAAAAACTCCAGAAGTGGTTACTATTTGAATCACCTATTAATAGGGCTTTTCTGTTAGATTCTATTTCACCAATAATACAATTTTTATCTTTTCCGTCGACGTTTCCGTTAAGGCAAGATTGTCTGTACGGAGATTCATGTTCTTTCAACGTATTTTCTATACGCACATACTCTGTACCGAATCTGCTACTAAAACCGTTATGTTTTTGAATAATGGCCTGCAACAAAAAAAAGAAGATTGCAGGGATAAATACAAGTATTATTATTGATTTAAATATTGTAACTCGTTTTTTTCTAAATGGTTTTTCAATAAAAATATAAGATAGGTAAGCCGCAATAAAAGTTAATGTAAAACATCCGATTTTAAATAATAAGGTTTCTGTCAGCCCTAAATACCGTGCTATTGAGAAAATAGGCCAGTGCCATAGGTATAGAGAATATGAAATAGAGCCGATAAAAACTAACGGAGATAAAGATAATATTCGTGATGCAAGCCCATTACCGCTACTACCTATAAAGATTAGTACTGCTGTAGCCACACTAACAATGACCGCGTGATGATTGGGATAGCCAAGTATTATATCTGTACGTGTTGCAGAATATATTAGTGCTCCTAAGGATAACAAGCCTAGTATAGATGTAGTATTTGTTTTTAGTTTGAAGCTATCTTGGCCTAAAATAGCAATAATACTACCTACCATAAACTCAAAAATACGAGAGCTTAGAAAGTAATAGCTTTTATTCGGGTATTTATCTGAAAGGTAGAGGGATACTACTAGCATACATAAAGCAATAATTATTGTTGCTAATACTAAATATCTACGTGGTAGAAATCGGTGAAGGACTAAAATTCCAATCGGTAATAACAGATACCATTGCCATTCTATAGATAGTGACCATGTATGCAGTAGCAATAGGTACGCGGTATCCGGAGCAGCATATCCAGTGGTGGTACGTTCAAAATATTGGTTGGAGGTAAATAATGTTGTGTATTTTGCACTCTTGGCGTAATCAATAAAGTCTTTCGGTAAGTAAAAGATTGTTGCTAACACTAAGGTAAATATTATAACCGCAAGTAATGCGGGCTGTAGCCGCCATAATCGACGAATATAGAAGTCAGACAAAGAGAATGAACTGTCAATTATTGATTTGTTAATTATTGATGTTATTAGAAAGCCTGAAATAACAAAGAAAATATCGACACCAATAAAGCCTGATGGGAAAAAACTCAGCCCACCGTGAAATATTAATACAAATAGAACCGCAACAGCCCGAAGCCCGTCAATGTCAGATCTATACTTCAGGGACATACACTTACCAATTCATGTTCAATTTTAGATAATCGCAGTAGTCTAGCATTCTGTGCGTGATTGTTAAGTTAAAAGTGACTATGTGCGCCATACATAGCCACCATTCCTAATCTCAATCAACTTCTATCCTTTAGCTCTACATCTGTGTAAAATTCACGCCCATCGAGTCAGTATCATAAAATTTATTTGTGTACATAGTCTTGTACATAATCGAGAGTAAGTAGATGAAAGAGACCTCAAGAGCCGCTGAGATTGCGAGCCGACGCACTTTTGCGATAATTTCCCACCCCGATGCGGGTAAGACCACCATTACTGAAAAAGTCCTGTTATTCGGACACGCCATTCAAACGGCAGGAACGGTAAAAGGCCGTGGTTCTAGTCAGCATGCTAAATCTGACTGGATGGAAATGGAAAAGCAGCGTGGTATCTCGATTACCACCTCAGTGATGCAGTTCCCGTATAAATCCTGTTTGATAAACCTGCTGGATACTCCGGGGCACGAAGACTTCTCTGAAGATACCTACCGTACGCTGACCGCCGTTGACTGCTGTCTGATGGTTATTGATGCCGCTAAAGGTGTAGAAGATCGTACCCGTAAGCTGATGGAAGTCACGCGTTTACGCGATACGCCGATTCTGACTTTTATGAACAAGTTGGACCGTGAAATTCGTGACCCGATGGAGGTTATGGATGAGGTTGAGCGTGAGCTGAAGATCATGTGTTCACCAATTACCTGGCCGATTGGCTGCGGTAAGCTGTTTAAAGGGGTTTATCATCTGTATAAAGATGAAACCTACCTTTATCAGTCCGGTAAAGGCCATACCATTCAGGAAGTTCGGATCGTCAAAGGTTTAGATAATCCTGAGCTGGATATCGCCGTGGGTGAAGACTTGGCAGCCCAACTGCGCGAAGAGTTGGAACTGGTTAAAGGTGCCTCCCATGAGTTTGATCTGGAAACCTTCTTAGCCGGTGAATTAAGCCCGGTATTTTTTGGTACTGCATTAGGAAACTTTGGTGTAGACCATATGCTGGATGGCTTAGTTGACTGGGCTCCGTCACCGATGCCGCGTAAAACAAACGTGCGTGAAGTATTTGCTGACGAAGAGAAGTTCTCTGGCTTCGTATTTAAAATTCAGGCCAATATGGATCCTAAGCACCGTGACCGCGTGGCTTTTATGCGCGTGGTATCGGGGACTTATGAAAAAGGAATGAAGCTGCGTCAGGTTCGGCTAGGTAAAGACGTGGTTATTTCTGATGCATTAACCTTTATGGCCGGAGATCGTTCCCACGTTGAAGAGGCTTATCCGGGCGATATTATCGGGTTGCATAACCACGGTACGATCCAGATCGGTGATACCTTTACTCAGGGTGAAGATATGAAATTCACCGGTATTCCTAACTTTGCACCTGAGTTATTCCGTCGCATTCGTCTGCGCGATCCATTAAAGCAGAAGCAGCTGTTAAAAGGATTGGTTCAGCTTTCAGAAGAGGGCGCCGTTCAGGTCTTCCGCCCAATTGCTAATAACGATTTGATTGTAGGTGCCGTAGGTATCCTACAGTTTGATGTGGTTGTTGCCCGACTGAAAAGCGAATATAACGTTGAAGCGATTTACGAATCAGTTAACGTTTCTACCGCCCGCTGGATCGAATGTGATGACGCTAAAAAACTGGAAGAGTTTAAGCGTAAGAACGAGCTGAACGTCGCTTTAGACGGCGGTGATAACCTGAGTTATATTGCACCGACGATGGTTAATCTGAATTTAACTCAGGAACGCTATCCTGATGTCATTTTCCGTAAAACTCGCGAGCATTAATGGTTATTTAGCCTGTTCTGTAAGTTAAAAAAGGTCTGTCATTGCATGGCAGGCCTTTTTTATCCGGGCTCGATGCCTGCTATTTATCCTATCTATCTCTTCAGCCGTTATGCCACTAGCGATAACGCATAAAATTCTTGTGATCTTCAGCACATTTTTCCTGCAACTGTCCTATATTTAAAACAGACTATCTGCGGATTACGCTTAACGGGTGTTGCCAATCAGTGACACATCAATGTCAATAATCTCAGTCAGTTAAAAATTTTGTTATTGAATTGTTGTAAATATATTGAATTTTGTCGTCAGTCGGCGACGGTTCTACGGCTTATAAAAAATTAATTTTCATAACTCATTGATTTTAATTATGTTAATTTTTTGGCCCGTTATTTGCAAGACCAAGCAAGATAGTCAAACAGCTAATCGCCGTATCAGGTTAGTTGACTTGGCGGAGGCTCCATAGAGACAAACCGGTGCTTCTCCGCTTTTACTTTTTAATTTTAAAGGTAACCATCAATGAAAAATGTACCCTTCGCACGTTCTGTCATTGCCGTAGTGTTAAGTACTGTTGTTATGAGCGGTGCTGCATTCGCCGAAGAAACAATAGCCACTAAGGCTGAAAACACCGTTGAGAAAGTCAGTACATCCATTGATCAGTCCGTTGATAAAGTCGGAACATCAGTTGATAAGTCGATGAAAAAGGTCGATGGCTTTATGGGTGATAGCTCAGTGACTGCAAAAGTGAAAAGTGCCTTACTGAACGAGAAAAGTATCCATAGCACCGATATTAAAGTCACGACAACGGCCGGAGTGGTCACATTAACCGGTTTTGTCAGCAGCTCTGAACAGTCAGAGCAGGCTGAAGGCGTAGCCAAGCTGGTTGAAGGTGTGAAATCCGTCAAGAACGAACTGAAAGTTCAGAAAGATAAAACTGATTCGCTGGGTGAATATGTCGGTGATTCGGCTATTACCAGTGAAGTGAAAGCTAAAATGTTAGCGGATAAAATCGTCCCGTCTCGTCATATCACGGTTCAGACCAGTGATGGCGTAGTTAAATTAAGCGGTACCGTAGAGAAAGAAGCTCAGTCAGTTCAGGCTGAGAAAATAGCCAAATTGGTTGATGGCGTTAAAAGTGTCAAAAACGATCTGGTTGTGAAAGCGGCTAAATAAAAAGACGAATCGGTAAAGCAGGTGACTGCTTTACCGAATGTCTGACCCGGAGGTTATTATGATGAATAGTGACATTATTGTTGGCAGACTAAAACAATGGAAAGGTTCTTTCCGCTTATGGTGGGCTGAAATAGCCGATAGTGAAGATGAATATTTCGCAGGAAACAGCGATTGGCTATCGGGAATTTTACAAGAGGAGTATTGATCAGTTATCCCGTCCTATTTTAACGTCTACTAATCTCCCGCTCTAACTAACTCCAAGTCATTTCGTTGTATTCCGAGGTCTACTGGCGTATCTTTAAAACTATACATATTTGTGTATAGAAATGCGTATAGTATTTTACCAACATTAGAGCGCGGCAAACATGGCATTAACAGATCTACAAATTAAACGAGCCAAGCCAAGAGAAAAGGCATATACCTTAAATGATGGTATGGGGTTATCTTTGCTAGTGGAGCCTGGTGGGGGAAAAGGCTGGCGTTTTCGTTATCGTTTTGCAGGCAAGGCCAAACTCATTTCTTTAGGGACTTACGCTACTGTTTCATTAGGTGAGGCAAGGCTGAAAAGAGATGAGGCTAGGAGGGTCGTATCCATCGGCTCTGACCCATCAGAAATGCGAAAGGAAGAAAAGCGGTTACAGACCGTAGCGATAAAAGATACCTTTGAGGCAATAGCTAGGGAGTGGCATGGGACAAAGAACAGCCGCTGGTCTGAACGGTATAGCGGCATAATAATGCGTGATTTTGAAAATGACATATTCCCATTTATTGGCAAGCGCCCTATTGCTGAAATAAAACCAATGGAATTACTTGAGGTATTAAGGCGAATAGAGAAGCGCTGCGCATTGGAACAATTACGGAAGGTTCGCCAGCGCTGCGGGGAAGTATTTCGCTACGCTGTTATTACCGGTAGGGCTTCCTACAATCCGGCCCCTGACTTGGCTAGTGCGTTAACTCCAAATAAAACTAATCACTTCCCACATTTAAAAGCCGATGAGTTACCTAACTTCCTTCGGGGACTATCGGCCTATTCAGGGGCTATCACCAAGTTAGCAACTAAGTTTTTGATGTTGACCGGTGTTAGAACGCAAGAAATGCGATTTGCCAGATGGCAAGATATCGACCTTGAGCAAGGTGTTTGGAATGTTCAGGTTGAAGTCATGAAAAACAGAAAGCCGCACATTGTCCCTTTGTCCCGGCAAGCTCTTGACGTTCTTAACCAGCTAAAGTTGATTACTGGTAATTATATATTGGTGTTTGCTGGCAGAAATTACGGTAACAATCCAATAAATAAAGAATCTGTTAATTACGTGATACAAACTTTGGGCTATAAAGGCCGCGCAACTGGCCACGGGTTCCGCCATACCATGAGCACAATTTTACATGAGCAGGGTTATAGTTCCGCATGGATTGAGCTACAGCTCGCCCACGTTGATAAAAATAGCATTCGCGGGACTTACAACCACGCCCAATACTTAGACGGCCGGCGCGAAATGCTTCAGTGGTATGCCGATTATATGGATAGCTTAGAGAATGGCGAAAATGTGATACACGGCACATTCGGCAAACGCGCATGACACTGGATATATAGACAGCTAAAGACTATAGTAGACCTCAGTAGATGTAATGATGAATTGAAAGAATAGACCGCGCCTAGGGTAGCTCCCGAAAACCTCCCCTACAGGGTTGGCGCTGGTCTTCTTAATGTGGGCACTCGTAGGGGGTGATGTGGGTTGGTTGGCTTTAGAGGCACATGATAAGTTTGTTCCTGCATGGACATTGATTAATGGCATTGCTGAGGTTGGTGGTGTTAATTTACAAAGTGCGATTCGGTTATTGAATCTACTTAATCAGCAGGATTTAATTGATGGTAGTCGTCCCCTTTCATTCTACGGACATAATATATTTGATGGTTATTTTTTGGCGACAGATCAAGAACATTATTTATGTATTGAAGCTATGAGGCAGGCCGTTTTATCTGGAACGGTCAAAAAAGTTATTTACAATGAAGACGGTGGACCCATAGAAACGGCTATAACGTTAGATGAAGGGTTTAAATGTAACTTAGGTATGAATTTCTTCATAAGAAAACAAGACGTTATTAAAGCGATAATAGAAAAAAAGACAAGTAATGGCTTAGATCTTCCTATGCCTAGTTGCTTGCAAGATATGACCACAATTCCACGCGATAAACCTCAAAAAACCTCAAAGAAAACAAGCAACCTACAAGCGAAATTCATCCACTCCTTAATAGCAATCCATTACGGTAATGAGATAGCTAATAATCCGAGGTCTCACATAGATGGGGCTAGGGGAGTTATTAGGGTAGCTTTTGAAAGTAATGGTCTTACCGCCCCTAGCGGCAGTGCTGTTAGTGGATGGATTAACCAAATAATTCCGTAATATTACGAATTATTTTTGTAATATTACAAAATGATGTAATTACCCAGCATACCATCCCCCTGTCATCTAACAACGTCCACCAGCGACAATAATCAGAAACAGGGGGCTATATGCCACAAGCAGCAAAATCATTTATCCGTATTCCAGAAGTCCAACGCCGTACTGGTTATAGTAAGGCATGGATATATAAACTCATCGATGCTGGAAAGTTTCCTAAGCAGGTAAAAGTTGGTATCCGTTCTATTGCTTTCGTTGAGAGTGAGATTGATGAATGGATTAATCAGCGTATCGCTGCGTCCCGTCAGGAGGCCGCATAATGAAAAACCGCCCATTACAGGCGGCTAATCAGGTCATATGCGATTCTGATAATACTGCCATCCATGAATTAAAACCAGCACCTAAAAAGCACCGTGCCCGCGTCTATATGCTGCGTACCGGTATTAATGGCTTTACCGAAAACGAAATCCTTTATTACTGCCGATTATCTTCTGGGCGGAATTACGCAAGCGAATTAGAACGCCGCTGCGCTATTAAACTAGAGCGTTTAGACGAACCTAACCCTGACGGCATAGGCTCACATTACCGTTACCGCCTAACGAACCGTAGCGACGCAATGAGGGTCATTAATCTGGTTAATGCTAAGGCATCTACAGCGGGTTATTCGACGCTCACCAGCACGGAAATAAGCGACATTCTGAGCCTCTATCCTGACGAGAATGTAGCCGCCTAAAAGGTAATTAAATATGACTATTCTAAAATCTGGCAATAGCCGGAGCGGATACCCCTACGCCAAAAATATGGGGAACGATATTTTCAAAGCCTATGAGCAAGATATTTCCGTTATCAAATTTGAAGGCGTGAAAGTCCGAATTATTAATATTCATGGCGAGCCGTGGTTTGTTGCTAAAGATATTTGTGACGCACTGGAGCTTACTAATTCTCGCATGGCATTACAGGCGCTGGATGAGGATGAAAAGAATACCGTAACTTTAACTTACGGTAATCGCGGCAATCCTAATCATGGCGTGGTAGCTGAGTCCGGCTTCTACAAACTAATTTCCCGTAGCCGTAAAGCTACTACTAATGGCACTTTCGCTCACCGCTTCACTAACTGGGTATTCGGTGAGGTTATCCCCTCAATCCGCAAAACTGGCGCTTATGGCGTCCCTTGGGGCGATTTGCAGGACTTCACCGGCCGTAACTCGCAATCCATCACCAAAGGCAGAAAAGCAGGCACAGAGCTAGCACAACGCCGATATGAGAAAGAGCGCCTAGCCAGAGAAGAATCACAACTATGGCGCAAGTATCAGCCTGATCTATTAGTGGAGGTCAGCTAATGGATACAAAACTATACCGCCAAAGGGTTAACGGTGGAGGTGGCAGCATGAATATTTTAATCATGAAAAAGGGCGAGTATTCAGCACCCGCCCTAGGATATTGCGCTGGTATGTATCAGCCTTTGGGTTCTATGCCTAAACGCTCTAATTCTTTGCGACAAGCCGTTTTAACCCACGAGCTAAAAGGTTCATCACCTATAACAGAATTAATCTGCTCTAGTAAATCATCGTCAAACCGTATTGTTCGCCTTGTGCTATTAAAACGGTCATATGGCTTTTTATCTTTTTCATCTTGCATTGGTTCGAACCACTATGTTAGTTTATGTGAATATGGTGCGAACCACTTTATAGGTGACAACCATAAAAAGCAATGCCCCGAAGTGCTGGAAACACTAACGGGGCATCTAACCACCAATGATAATCTAAGTATCGAGGTCGCTATGTACCAGAATACCACACACCCGAAAGGGCGGAATAGTCACACCTTAAAATCAGCCGTCCAGAGTAAGAGCCTTTCACTGGCTGGCAGCGTCCTACCTGCATCAATCAGCGGGGTAGCGGCATGAGTTGCGTACCTATCGTTAATCAGCGTTACACCGACAAAAGCGGGAAGATAGTCACTGTTACAGACGTGACCGGCAGCCGCGTATCGTTCACGCGTGAAGGTTATGAGTTTCCCTGCATCCAGCCAACGGAACGATTTAAGCAGAGCTTTACCGCTTATGTGGAGGCTAATCATGAATAGCACCCAAACGACAAAAACGTCATTAGCCCAAGGCGCTAAATCACACCTTGCTCACAATTTGAACTACGGAAGTTTAGCAGCGAACGCCTGTACCAAAGATTTTTCCCCGATCACTACGCGAGGTGTAGCTGAGTTTTCGGACACGTTAGGAGTTGAGTTTTTATACACGTTAGGAACTGAGTTTCTTGAGTCCATAAAAAAGAGCTTGCCTGTTCTGGCTGGTGGCTGTTATGGTTTATGTGCTGGTGTAAATTCATCAGACAGGTTTGACAGCCTGAATGACATAGCGGATAGCCGCTTATTCTCAATGCGGCTTTTTTACGTCCGTGACCAATCAAGTTACGCCCAAATTATGGTGGGACGTAGCGGGGGAGCCTCTGCGCTCGCTGGTTTCTATGTCGCCAGTCTGTCAACCCTGCTACGTCTCACCACCCCGTTTGACAGCGGCCTGGTGAGGTTTAAAAAACCTGACATAGAGGCTGTTATTATGACTGCTACCCCTACCCAAGCTCACCCAAAATTCTTATGGCGTTTTATGGCGCTGTCACGCGCAGATATGAACGCTAAACCCTGCCGTCTGTCCGTCGAAGCCACCAGCGAAAAAGAAGCCCGTAAGATTCTGGCTCCTAACTTCATTTTATCCTTTGCTGCCCGCCTGCCTGTTCCGGGGGTGGCGGTATGAGCTTATTAGACCAACTCACCATCGATAATCTTTCGTCATTGGATGACAAGGCTTTGATGGCTATTTCATCCGTACAGGGCGAGGCCGCCAACGCGCTATTGGATGGTATTTCTGCTATCGGTAATCTGGCTTATTGGGCCGCCCATAACCCTGACTATACCGAGGCAAAAAACGACCTACAAAAGCTGGGTTATTCGCTGACGTTCACCGCTGAAATATTGAAGGCGCTTAACCTGAATTCTGCTTGTGCTGATAGCGCACTTATGGTGAGGGCCGTCCATGAATAATTTAATCAAGTTTCCGAAGCAGAAGCCTCAAAGCCTCATTACTGCGACCCCGAACGGGCTACATATCAACGGGCGAATGGTGAGTTATACCGAGGCTATCGAGCAATTAGACCGGGGCGACTATGACAGCGCACCACAGGCAGGGCGTGACCTTATCTGGCAGGTGAGGGAAGGTGTTAAAAAGCGTTATTTCAAACCAACCGACTCTCACACGTTAATTCTGTATCGCTGGGCCGTGGCCGATATGTTCTATACCGAGCAGGAAAACGAGAACGGCACACATGAATGTGACAACGGTGATGTGGGGGCTATTTATATTGGTGAGCATGGCGGTATGGCTATCTACCGTCTGACCGAGAGACTGGCTATCGCGAATAACATTGAGGGGGCGTTAATCGAGAAGTACGGCGCAGACCAAGGAACGAGAAACGCTATCTCGTTCTATATCAGCATGATTGACGCTGGAACAGGCTCATTATCAGGCGTGGGGAGTGAGCTATTAACCAGCCTGCATGATGGCTTTATTCAAAACCTGAACGCTAACGGATTGCCAACCGCACCAGCGGCGCACTAAGGGGAAACCATGAAAGTTATGACAAAGAATTTCCGCCTCAATGCGCTGGCTAATGAATTTGCGGCCGCGCTATACCACGACATCACCCAGCAGAACGGCGGTGATTGGTTTTATATCAGTGATAACCGCATTAAGGTTGAGATTATCGGCGGTATCAAGGGCGTTCGTGACCTTGTTGACGCTTACGCATTAGAGGCCTTGAAGGAGAATTACCCTCACTGGGAACGCATAGCCATTAATCTCATGCGGGCTTGCGTTGCTCATGGCTGCCTGACCGATAGCGGGCGTGAAATATGGGCGAGCATGATTAACGATATGGTGTCATCTGTCGGGGGCAATCATGCGTAACATTGACCTTATTCATACTGTTACCCGGGCCGCTGCTGACCGTTGGCCTGATGTACTGGCTAATCTCGGTATTGATGTACCGAACAGCCCCCGGATTCATGCACCGTGCCCCGCTTGCCAAGGTACAGACCGCTTTCGATTCGACGATAACGGCCGGGGCGCCCATATCTGTAATCAGTGCGGTGCCGGTGATGGTCTGGATTTAGTGAAAAAGGTGCTCAATATCGACACCTACGGCGCCGCCAAAGCCATTGCTGAGGTATTAGGTATTGATACCCAGTCACAGCAAACCACCAGCCAGACGAGGGAACTATCAGAAGCCGAGCGAGAGAGCCGCCGGCAAGCGCAATCCGAATCAAAGGCTAACGAGCAGGCTAAAAAGCGAGAACGCTTTATGGCACGTTACCGTACGTTAGAAGCAACGGTCACTAAAGGCACATCGGACTACCTGACCAATAAGGGGCTGACGGGCTTCACTTTCCCCCTGCTACCTGACGGTAATTTACTCATTCCGCTGGTGGATGCGGGCGGTTTTGTCACTGGCGCACAAACGATCACCCCTGCTGGTAAGAAACTGATATTAACCGGCAGCACCAAGAAAGGTAGTTATTACCTCGTCAACGCCCCTGAAACCGTCTCTACGGTGATATTAGCCGAAGGGTTAGCAACGGCGCTGTCTGTTCACTTGATGCGCCCTGATGCGCTCACCGTGGCGGCAATTGATGCGGGTAATCTTCTTCCCGTGGCTGAGGTGATGAGAAACCGCTATCCAGAGGCAACAATCATTCTGGCCGCCGATAACGACATTAAGCTGAATGAGCCGAACACTGGCAAAGACGCAGCAGAAAAAGCGGCCTTATCCGTGGCTGGCTGGGTAGCCCTACCGCCGACGAATGGTCAAGCTGATTGGGATGATTATCGTCAAGAAAATGGATTGGAGGCGGCGGCAGGTATGTTCAATGAATTGCTGTATCAGGTTGAGGGCGGGAAGCTAATGAGCGCTGTCGAAGTTATTGCTACTCATTCGGGCCAGAAGAAAAACAGTGAAGATTTAAAGCCCTACCTTGAGACCCGTCCTGAAGGGTTATTCTGGATAAAGCCGGACATTGTTAAAGGCTCTAGTGAGGTGGTCAATATTGAGCAATGGCTATCTGACCCGATGAAGCCCGCAGCTAAAGGGGTGAACGATATTGGCGAACACTATTTAATCATTGAGTACGGGAAGGGTGAAATCAAAGCGCTACCCAGCGGCAGTGTGGGCGACCGCGAAGGATGGCGGATACTCAGAAGCGCTGGCGTTAACGTGACAGCAAAACCCGCTATGCAGAATATTCTGGCTGACTGGCTGAACACTCGCCGGAATTTAACTAAGTGGCTCGTTACCCATAAATCAGGCTGGCACAAAGGCGCGTACATTATGCCGGACGGTTCAATTATTGGTACACCAGAGCAGCCTATTCTATTCAATGGACAGAGCGCAGCGGCTACCGCCTACCAGACGAAAGGCACGCTTGATAGCTGGCGTGATGATGTTGCCGCATTAGCTGATGGTAATCCCTTCATGATGTTTTCAATAGGCGCAGCATTAGCCGCACCGATGGCAGGTATTACATTGGCGGATAGTTTCGGTATTCACCTTTATGCCCAATCGACCGCAGGGAAAAGCACCACAGCAGACATGGCGGTAAGTTTATACGGCGACCCTGATTTGCAGCGTTTAACGTGGTACGGCACTGCCTACGGTATCGCTAACGAGGCGGTAGCCCACAATGACGGGCTTTTGTATTTGGATGAAGTAGGTCAGGGGGCAGACCCGAAACACGTCTATAAATCGGCTTACACGCTTTTTAATGGTAAGGGAAAGATACAAGGCGCGAGAGACGGCGGCAACCGGCCACTGGAGAGCTGGCGAACCGTCGCTATTAGTACCGGAGAAAAAGACATCGAAACCTTTTTACTCAGCGCGGGGATGAAAGTGAATGCGGGGCAACTTGTCCGATTGCTCAATATCCCGATAGTGAGAGCCACTGAATTGCACGGGCATGAAACAGGCAAGGGACACGCTGATGCTATCCGTTATGGGTGTCGTGATAATTACGGGGCGGCGGGGCGTTATTGGATTGAGTACCTAGCTAATCACAAAGACGCAGCAAGAGAAGCTTACGCCACGGCAACTCGCCGGTGGGCGAAGTTAATCCCGTCTACCTATGGTGAGCAGGTACAGCGTGCATCGGATAGATTTGCAGCCATTGAAGCGGCGTTACTGGCGGGGCGAATTGTCACCGGCTGGAGTGAACAGGACTGTATTGACACGGTTCAAACTGTTTTTAATGTATGGGTTAAAGAATTCGGTACGGGTAACAAGGAAATTCAGCAGATCGTTGAACAGGCTGAGGGATTTTTAACCGCTAGTGGTTTTAGTCGTTATCTGCCGTACCCGAATACCGATGAACGGGATTTGCCTATCCGTGAACTTGCTGGTTACAGAACGGGCAGCATTCGCAATGAAGGTGAAATTTTCAAGTTTTACACATTTCCACATGTCTTTGAGAAAGAGATTGCGACAGGATTTAACCCTCAGCATTTTGCTAAGGCTCTTTCGGCGGCTGGAATGCTAGAGGCGGGTGGCGACCGATTAAAGAAAAAGGGACTCAAGAAGATTGGCGGGAAGCAGCATACTTTTTATGTGTTGATGTATTCGCCGGAGGAAGAAGAGAGCCAGCCAGAATAAAAAATTCACACGCGAGGTAAAAAGTGACGGGTTACACGGGTTATCGGTACTATAAAAAAGTTATCTTATTGATATTAGGTTAATCGTTAAGTAAATCGTAACCCGTGCGTAACCCGTTTAAGGGTAGTTATAACCCGTTTAAGCATCAAAATAACCCGCTACCCTACTAAAGTATGTGGTTATTATGGCTGGTTGTATTTTAATCAATTTGAATGTAAACGGGTTAGGATTGGAACACAAACGGGTTACGCGAGGGTATAAACGGGTTACGATCCTCTGGTTAAAAAATAACACTTACTTAAAAATCAATGGGTAATAATAGTAACGCACCGGTAATAACCCGATAACCCGTGTAACCCGTCACTTTTTTACGCTTTATATATTTTTTTTGGAGATAAAAATTATGACTGCACAAATATCCGCCTATGGGCGACTGGTGGCAGAGGTAAAGACACGGATATCCCATAACGGAACGCATATGGCTATGGGGCGGCTGGCGGTCTCGTTGCCATGCCATAGCGCCACCGATGGACAGGCTACTTTCTGGCTGGGTGTCGTGGGTTTTGGCAAGTTAGCTGAGATACTGGCCAGCCATGAGAAAGGCGATTTAATCAGCGTGTCGGGTAATATGCAGGTTAACCAATGGACGGATAAGGCCGGTGTGGCTCAGACCGGCTATCAGGTGGTTGCCGATACGGTTATCAGCGCTAAGGCAGTCAGTCCAAAGGCTAACAACGGTGCTCCACAATCCTCTACGCCGCCGAACGCTTGGGATATCTATCAGCAGCCGGAGAACTACGACCAGACACCGCCATTTGATGATAATTTTGACGTGAGGGGCTATGAAGATAATCAATTCAGGGGCAAATAGTTTGGAGTTGGCCTACTCGATTTTTGAATGGCGTAAGGTTAAGCCTATTATTGACGAGATAAGGCAAACGACAGGCGCAGAGATACAAATCTATGGTGGACTATTCAAACGTGCCGTTATCAGCGGTACAACCTACCAGATGGATGGTGTTCGCAAGGTGATAAAGCAGAAATATTATCACTAGCGTTTCTGTCCTCATCCGGGCACCTTACCGCCGCCTGGTTGTTATGGTTTGTTATGGTTAGTTTTGCGACCAATACGCGCCAGAGGGTGGCGTAAGCCGCTTAAAAAGAGGTTATCTAAATCAGGGTGAAGATTGAAGAGACTTAAATCAACATCGTCAGTGGTTTCTACGGTATCTGGCACTATCACCAAAGCCCCTAAACGCTTGCCCACTCGAACAGGCCGGTTAATGTCCGTTGCGACGATCCTTGCATCGAGTGATAAACGTAGCTCATACCCGCTGCAGGTGATTGCCTTCGATATCGACGCGCTGACATTGATGACTTTCCAGCGAGGTCAGCAGATAACCGCTACCGGCAAAACAGAATGGCGCAGTAGCTACACGATGGTGATTAAGTCGGTGGAGAGTTTTCAGACTCCATGAAAAAGGAAAGAAAGTAAATGAATAAGCTGGATTGGGGGGCTATCGAGCATGAATACCGCGCCGGTAAGTTATCCATTCGGGCGATTGCTGCTAAGTACGGGGTAAGCGATACAGCTATAGGGAAAAAGGCAAAAAAGCTCGGTTGGGCCTATGGTGGTTTGCAGTCGAAAAAAGGTTTGCACTCAAAGGTTCGCACTAAACAAAATGCGAACCACTGCGAACCAAAAAAAAACGCGAACTAAAAATGACGAATTACCTGGTACTGAATCAGTGGAAACCGAGGGTAAAAATAACAGCATCCAACTATCGATAAACCCTGATGAGTATGGGCTTAGCGAACGACAAGCGATATTCGTTTTTGAGTATTTAAGGTGCCGAAATAAATACAAAGCATACAAAGCCGCTGGTTATAAATGTGAAGGATTAACAGGGCGATCGGCAGCTCGTCGGATGTATCGGAATGTATCGCTAAATAGAGTAATTAAATACGCGATACAGGCGCAACTTGCCCGAATCGAATTTGATGCTGATTGCGTCGTTAGGGAGTGGGTCTCTATTGCTACCGCTGACCCTAATGAATTATCCCAACTCAGGCGAGTTAACTGCCGTCATTGTTGGGGAACTAAACATCATTATCAGTGGAAAGACGAGGCTGAATTTTTTACGGCCGAATCGCTGGCTGTAAAAGACAACGTACCGCCGCCTAGTGACCGTGGCGGTTATGGCTTTACGTCGAATGATGACCCCAACCCCGACTGTCCGAAATGTAACGGCGAAGGTCACCAAGAATTATTTTTACCCGATACCCGCGATTTAAGCCCAAGCGCACAAAAACTCTACGCTGGCGCTAAGCAGACTAAAAACGGCTTAGAGATACAAACACGCGATCAGGACGGCGCTCTTAAGCTACTTGCCCAACATCTGGGCATGTTCAATAAATCAGACAATAACAATCAGCCAATCATTGTTAACAATGCGCTGGATTTACCTGGCGACGATGACGATGACGAAGTGTAAAAAAGACGCAGAATATGCGCTGTTCTGGTCTATAGTGATACCGAAATAGATATTAGCTAACTGGTGCGCAAAGACGCGGTACGCATTCAGGTACGCAGCGGAAAGGTCGGATCAGAGCGTGAACTAATCGAGAGGTAATATGCTAAAATTGGCGTAAATTTTAGACAGGGTATGACAGGATGGTGACTAATGGCACACCGGATAAAGCTCACGACTGAGCAGAAGATTCTTTTTGATGCTCTAACGAAATTACAGCAGAAATTCGTATTAGGCATCTTGAATGGACTGAATCAAACAGAGGCTTATAAACAGGCTGGTGGTAAAGCTAAATCGGATGATACTGCCTACGCCCAGGCAAGCCGAATGATAAGTTTTGATAAGGTTAAATCGTTTTTGGATGAAATGAATGCAGAGGCTATTTCTGATGCTGTTATGACGCGTCAGGAGGCCTTAGAGCGATTATCTACAATGGGCCGTACTAGTCTGTCAAATTTAGCTGAGTTCGGTGAGTACGTTGTAGGGGCTGACGATGACGGTAATCCAATAGTTCAAGCAACGTGGAAGTTTAAAGACTCCGCATTGCAAGACCCCAATGCTATGAGCGCAATAGCTGAGCTGGTGGCTGGCAAAGACGGCATCAAGATAAAGATGCATGACCCTAAAGCCGCTATCAAGCAACTGGCAGATATGCAGGGCTGGGAAGCGCCGAAGAAAACTGAGCTTACCGGGGCCGAAGGTGGGCCGATAGAAATAAAATCTATTAGTGATGAGGAGCTATCAGAAAGATTGAGGGAGTTAGGGTATGGGCGCAAATCAAACCAGCTCGATTCCAAAGTCATCGCCGAAGAATCTGGAGACGCTGGAAGCATTTAAGCAGCAGGCGATTATTCTAGTATCCATTGCCCCGGTATCCACCGAAAAGACGGATTTTTATACGACAAGATTACGGCATGTCCACGGTGAGATTACGGTGAGGGTTCATGTGAGTTAATCCCGTATGTAACCCCCGGTTAGGTTCTTCCCGTTGGGGTCCCCCACTGCGGGGGCGAAGCGACTCCCAGTTCCTACACCCGCGCTATATAAATTTAGGGTTGACAAAATATGGGCGACAAACTTGCATCAATTCCACTGAGAGGCTCATCAATAAAGGGTTTTGTGTTTGTCCTAATTTGTCCACTGGCGACAAACTGCGTTACAAACCGGGGGCAATCTATAAGGGGTGACAAAGTTCGGGGCTACTCATCGAGTGACCGACTACAACCCATCACTTAATTGCTAACCCGATTTTTTAGTTTTCATTCATGAACGCGATCTCCCCATCAATCAGATTAATATCGCGTAAAATGCGATACTTCCCAGACGTGAAAAGTTGATAATCTCGTCTTGGTATAATCCTATCGATATAATAAGCCGCCAAAGTCCATCTAGTCATACTCGCCGATCTCCCATAGATGAGGAATAATCATGTTAAGCCGTGATGTTATCGAAAAGACCATAATTAACGCAGCTCACCAGCAGGGGCATAGTTTAAGTAATCGGGAGCTATTAGATATCCGTACCGGCGTAGCGGCAACGTTGGCTGCTAAAGAACGACACCGGCAGAGAATGAACGCACCCGCCTACCAGTGGAAGAAACCAGAGCCGCACAGGTGATAGAGCACGGTTTAGTTATTTAAAATTGGGCAGGGTTGGACGGATTAAAGGCGGGTAAATAGCGCTACCCCTCACCCTGACTGGCTTTGACCAAGAATTCACAACAAGGCTCGTCTAACAAATGATGTTGCCCATCAGCAAGCCCAATCTTCGTAAATCTTAACAATTCCTAACGTTCTGGCATTCTGCTAGTGACTTATTTCTGGCTGGCGTTAGCAGTAATTGATAACCAGAATAGCCATAAATTTGTTAGTTTACTGAGTTCATCGATCGGTAGTGCTGGTAGATGCAGGAATACGTGTATAGACTCATATAGACATTGATAAATGGATGGCGCAGTGTGTAGACTGAATAATATAGTCTGGTTAGTTTTATTAACCGACTACGGACACCAAAGGAAACCCCATTAAGTAACGGGAGGTTCCACGATGAGAAATAATCAAGTACGAGAATCCATGCCAAGACTGATATCGGATACCAGCTTTAACAGAAAGCTAAACATAACAGAGCATAACCATGAGCATACAAAGATGTTTCTTGAAAAAGGGACGAGTGAATTTGTGTTGCCCGGGTTTATTACTCCTCACGGCTATCGATTGGTGAAATCCACTAGCGGAAATGAGCAATACCGACTAATTACTGACTCGGATGAACCAGAGACCGCTTACGCCGTTAAGCTTGAGTTTATGAACCATATCGTTCCGGGTAAGAAAACATGTACGCAGATTATGGTATGGCGCTCTCTTAGGGGGATTTACGATGACGCAGTAAGAGGGTTAGCAAAGGCTTTCTTTGTGTATTTTCTTGATCAATATCAAATCGTGATTTCAGACAGTGAACAGACGGCCGCCGGTCGTAGGTTTTGGGAGCTGCGCATTACATGGGCACTAGAAACACCTGACTACCATGTTTATGTCTCAGACGGCTCTCAGGAGGAACGTCCATTGACGCGTATTCATACGATGAGCGATTTCTTTGATGTCTGGTCAGATTTTTGTTATGGACATGATTCTGATTGTCACTCACACCGCTTATTGGTTATCAGTACGGAAAACCTGAGTTAGTCATGGTGCGGTGGTTAAAATGTCAGCAATAAGCGTTAAGTAAAATCAAATATGTATAGTAATGTGTATAGTAATTATTACCCCTTGCTTTGGATTTGTTTTATTTCAAGTGGTTACGTGATTAAGTTGAATCCTACAAGAAGATTACGGAAAGGAGCAAGAAAGGGTATCCTGTGAGAAAAGGATCGATCATTAAGGATGTAACGTTTGGGAAATCGGGTACCTGTTACTCTGGGTAGAATTGAACCATTGGCTTACAAACCTTACCGGCCGGGCAAAATAGCTCTGGTTTGTGAAGGTGGCGGCCAGCGGGGCATTTTTACCGCCGGTGTTTTAGATGAATTTCAACGAATGGGGTTTGACCCGTTTGATTTATTAATCGGAACCTCTGCCGGAGCGCAGAATCTATCTGCCTTTATTTGTGGCCAGCCGGGATATGCCCGCCGAGTCATTGTCCGCTACACCACTTCCCCTCAGTTTTTTAATCCGCTGCGTTTTGTACGTGGTGGTAACTTGATCGATTTAGATTGGCTGGTGAATTCTACCCTTGAGCAAATGCCGTTGAATATGGATTATGCTGAACAGCGTATGCATCGCGGCTGTGAATTTTTGATGTGTGCCTGCCGAAGTGATGATTTTACGCCAACCTATTTCCCGGCTAAAAAAGATAACTGGTTAGAGGTGATTAAGGCTTCCAGCGCTATTCCGGGTATTTACCGTTTCGGCGTAGAGCTTGATGGCGTGACTTATATGGACGGCGGCATCAGCGATGCTATTCCGGTTGAAGAGGCATACCGTCGCGGGGCTGATACCATTGTGGTGATTCGCACCGTGCCATCACAGGTTTATTATACTCCGGCGTGGGTTAAGCGTATGGAACGTTGGTTTCCTGAAAGCTCAAGGCCACAGATGTTGCGCATTCTTAACCAGCATGAAGTCAGCTACGTTCGGACTCAACACTTTATTGAAAATCCACCCGACGGGGTTCAAATTCTTGAAATTTTCCCGCCTCATCCGCTGGCCAGCAATGCCTTAGGCAGCCGTATCGGCTCGCTGAATAAGGATTATCATTTAGGTAAACGCTGCGCTCGTTACTTCCTATCGACCATTGGTCGCTCACTGCTACAGATGCATAAAACCAAGGTTAAAAATGATATTAACGTTCAGTCAAAAGAGAATCCGCCGGATCAGGTGAGCCCATAATCAGAGGTTATATGCGCCCGGTTTTTATCGATACTCACTGCCATTTTGATTTTCCGCCGTTCACAACCCATGAACAAGAGAGCCTGACTTTGGCTGCTCAGTCCGGGGTTGAGCGAATTATTGTGCCGGCGGTCAGCGCTGAAATGTTTGACGGTATTCTGAGCCTGAGCCGACAATTTTCGATGGTCTACGCTGCGCTGGGGTTACATCCTCTGTACGTTGCCGTTCACCATCAGGATTCATTGGACCGGTTAGAACAATTACTAAAAGGGAATGCTGTAAAATTAGTGGCGGTGGGTGAGATCGGGCTGGATGAGTATATGGACGAGCCATTAATTGAGCGCCAGCAATGGCTGTTATCTGAGCAGCTTACATTCGCTAAGCGTTACGAACTGCCGGTGATTTTGCACTCTCGGCGGACTCACGATAGGTTGGCTAAGGTATTACGCCAGTCAGACCTGCCTAGAACCGGAGTGGTACACGGTTTTTCCGGGAGTCTGGAGCAGGCGAAGGCCTTTGTACGCTTAGGTTATCGAATCGGCGTAGGCGGCGTAATTACCTATCCGCGGGCGCAAAAGACCCGCAACGTAATGGCTGCGTTACCGTTGAGCGCCTTAGTGTTAGAAACTGATGCGCCAGACATGCCGTTATCAGGATTTCAGGGGCAGCCTAACCGGCCGGAACGTGTTAAACAGGTGTTTGAACAGCTGTGTTTATTGCGTACTGAGCCAGCGCAACAAATTGCTGAACAGTTATATACCAATAGTATGGAACTCTTTTGGCCGGCCTGAGCGGGTTTTAGCGGTAAGGCTTCTTTTTATGCGGGCGTTTTTTCTTCGCCGGTTTGATCGGATCCAGCTCTTTAGCAGCATCTTCACGAGGTTCATTATCACTTTCACCGGTGGTGAGCAACTGCAGGGACTGTTTCCAACTAGGCCGATGGTGGGCCAGTAGGGTATAGGCCAGAATCAGGCCGATTATCATTGCCAGCACTAGCATTAACCTGATCATATTGGTGGTATTTTGAGCCTGCTTCGCTTGTGCATCTGACACATGGGTGTCTAGCGTTAAGCGAATAAAGCCCAGCGGGCCATCTTTGCTATCGATCATTTCAACTATCTGTTGGTTGGCATCGCGTTCAGGTTGTCCCCCTTCAATAGCAAGCCGGTCTTTAAGGCTGGTTTTATCACCTTCTTGTACAATCAACGTGCCATCAACTTTATACACTGAGGCATCAAGTACCCGACTATGTTGCGTCAGGTGTTGTAGAATAGCTCTGATTTGTTGATCATCCGTAGTATCGATTGTTCCGTCGAGTAACGGGCTCAGCGTAAAAGTCACCTGCTTTGCCAGCGTACGGGCCAACTCCTGTGACTGTTTCGCTTGTGCCGCCTGGCTGTTTAGGCTGAAATAGGACGCGCCCTTGATTAGCACAGCTAATAAAGCCAGACAAAACAAGACAATAACAATCCGATGTAGATGAAGCTTAAATTTGAGCCGTTTGGTCATGCAACTACCTTATGTGCCGGAGATGTTTTATGTTGCCAGAACTCTATCCGTTAGGATAGCTTGGGACGCTGTTTTGTCGTTGAATCAATTTATTGTCGGATTTGCACCGTTTTTAAGGAGTCGTAGTAATGCCTATTAGCCTGACTTATAGCGATTTGCCCGCCGAAATCGATTGTTGGCCCGGACTACCGCTATCGTTAAGCGGTGATGAAGTCATGCCGCTCGATTATTGGGCCGGACATACCGGTTGGCTACTGTATGGCAGAGGGTTAGACAAGCAGAGATTAGCCGGGTTCCAGCGTCGCTTAGGTGATGCTCTGGTGGTTGTTTCTGCATGGAGTGTTGATGATTATCAAGTGATTCGCCTTGCCGGCGTACTGTCGACGAAGGCAAAAAAAATTGCGGATGAATATCAGTTAGATGTTGCACAGATGGGCGCATTGCCCTCATTGCGTACCCCGGGATTATTGGTCATGGACATGGACTCGACGGCCATCCAAATCGAGTGTATCGATGAAATCGCTAAGCTGGCCGGCGTTGGTGAGCAGGTGGCTGAAGTCACTGAGCGGGCCATGCGCGGTGAGCTCGATTTTGCAGCCAGCCTGCGTCAAAGAGTGGCAACGCTAAAAGGTGCCGATGCGTCAATTTTAGAGCAGGTCAGAGACGGCTTACCGCTAATGCCGGGGTTAACTGAGCTGGTTGCCCGGCTGCATGAGCTTGGCTGGCATGTTGCTATTGCTTCCGGCGGATTTACTTACTACGCCGACTATCTGCGCGATAAGCTGAATCTGTTCTCGGTTTCGGCTAATCAGTTGGGCATTAAGCAGGGGAAACTGACCGGTAAAGTGGTTGGCCCGATTGTTGATGCAAAGTTTAAAGCCAATAACTTACAGGAACTGGCGGAGTCGCTGGAAATTCCTGTGACACAAACGGTGGCTATCGGCGATGGTGCCAATGACTTAAAAATGATTAAAGTGGCCGGGTTAGGCATTGCCTATCATGCCAAGCCAAAAGTTTATTCAAAAGCCAAAGTGGGCATTCGTCATGCCGACTTGCTGGGCGTACTGTGTATTCTTTCGGCGAGTTTGAATCACGAAGGGCGCTAGATTTAAACAGACCTAAGAAACTTATATTAAATACCGAGGTTATCCATGGCTAAGCCCGCGAAGCGAGCGTTTGTATGTAATGAGTGTGGCGCTGATTATCCACGCTGGCAGGGGCAATGTAGTGCCTGTAATGCCTGGAATAGTATTACTGAGATTCGCCTTGCTGCTGCTTCATCGCCACGGACCGACCGCTTTACCGGCTATGCCGGTGACGGCGGGATCAGTAAAGTTCAGAAGCTATCTGATATCAGTCTGGAAGAGCTACCTCGGTTTTCGACCGGTTTTACCGAGTTTGACCGGGTGTTGGGCGGCGGTGTGGTACCGGGAAGTGCAATTCTTATCGGGGGAAGTCCCGGGGCGGGTAAAAGTACTCTGTTACTGCAAACGATATGCAAGCTGGCCGGACATATGAAGACGCTGTATGTCACCGGTGAAGAGTCGCTGCAACAGGTTGCGATGCGCGCTCACCGACTTGGCTTGCCAACTGAAAACGTGCAGATGCTGTCAGAAACCAGCATTGAACAGATTTGCCTGATAGCAGAACAAGAGCAGCCACGCCTGATGGTGATCGACTCCATTCAGGTGATGCATATGGCCGATATCCAGTCTTCACCCGGCAGCGTTGCGCAGGTGCGGGAAACGGCGGCTTATCTTACCCGCTTTGCCAAAACCAAAGGGGTCGCCATTATTATGGTCGGCCATGTTACCAAAGATGGTTCTCTGGCTGGGCCTAAAGTCTTGGAACACTGTATCGACTGTTCTGTGATGCTGGATGGCGATGCGGACTCGCGTTTCAGAACCTTGCGCAGCCATAAAAACCGTTTTGGTGCCGTGAATGAATTAGGCGTTTTTGCCATGACCGAACAGGGATTAAGAGAGATCAGTAATCCGTCGGCCATTTTTCTCAGCCGGGGTGAGGAAATCACTTCCGGCAGTTCCGTCATGGTGGTGTGGGAAGGCTCCCGCCCGCTGCTGGTTGAGATTCAGGCGCTGGTCGATCACTCCATGTTATCTAATCCGCGTCGGGTTGCGGTCGGTCTGGAACAGAATCGGTTAGCTATATTGTTGGCGGTATTGCATCGGCACGGCGGCTTGCAGATGGCCGATCAGGACGTTTTTGTTAACGTTGTTGGCGGAGTTAAAGTCACTGAAACCAGCGCCGATTTAGCCTTATTGCTCTCGCTGGTATCCAGCCTGCGAGATCGCCCGCTGCCGGAAGACTTAGTGGTGTTTGGTGAAGTTGGCTTAGCCGGTGAGATTCGGCCGGTACCCAGCGGTCAGGAACGAATTTCTGAAGCCTCAAAGCACGGCTTTAAACGTGCAATAGTGCCTTTTGCTAACGTACCTAAAAAGAAGACGCCGGGAATGGAAGTGTTCGGCGTGAAGAAGCTGTCTGATGCATTGGCGGTACTGGAAGATCTTTGATCGAATGTCGGGTGTGTGGCGATAAACTGGCCCGATACTGGAAAATTCTTCAGTATCGGGCCAGTTTATCTTTATAGATTAGAGAACAATGGCGATTTTACCGGTCATATGACCTTCAAGCTGTAATTTGTGTGCTTCGGTGATGCTTTCAACACTAAGTCCGTGCAGGGTTTTACTCAGCGTGCCTTTGAGTTGACCTTCATCCAGCATTTTGGCAACTCGCTGCAAAATTTGGCCTTGTTCTGCCATATCCGGAGTCTGATACATACTGCGAGTGAACATCAACTCCCAGTGGAATGCGACACCTTTAGATCTGACCAACGGCTGAGCCAGCGGCTGTTTGTTTTCTACGATAGAACAGATATGGCCAAACGGCGCAATCACTTCACTTATTGCAGGCCAGTGGCCATCGGTATCGTTCAGACAGAAGATATAATCGACCTGTTTAATATTGTGCTTAAGCAGATTTTGTTTGAGATCCCGGTAATCCACGGTCAGATCTGCACCACGGTCTAGGCACCATTTAGCGGATTCAGGGCGAGATGCGGTGGCAATAATTCGCACTTTACTGCGCAGCGCGGCCAGTGGAATTGCCAGTGAGCCCACTCCGCCTGCACCACCAATAATCAACAGGGTCTTATCATTGCCGGCATCCTGAATTTTTAAATGCTCAAACAGGCCTTCCCATGCGGTAAGCGCGGTCAGTGGGATAGCGGCTGAAGCCGCCCAGTCGAGTGACTTTGGCTTATGGGAAACGATTCGGGAATCAATTAATTGACGAGTTGCATTACTTCCGGCCCGGGTGATATCACCCGCATACCACACTTCGTCTCCTGCTGAGAATCCTTCTACTTTAGCACCGGTGGCAATAACCACTCCGCTGGCATCCCAACCCAGAATACGCGGTTCTTGTAGGCCATTTTGTTTTAGCCCTGCATGAACTTTGGTATCTACCGGATTCATGGCAATCGCTTTTATTTCGACCAGCAAATCGAAGTCGCCGGGGGTTTGCTGCGACAGATCAATCTTAATAAATTGTTGAGGGTCTTTAGGGTCAACGGCAATAGCATAATCAGACATAAATATATTCCTTACTGGAGGGTGATTGCAGTCAGTCTAGCGGTTGGCGTAAAAACTGATAAGATAGGTTAATCAAAACAAACTGTTTATATAAAATGAACAATAATGTTTAAACAATTACAGGATATGGCGCTATTTACGCTGGTGGTCGAGCTGGGGAGTTTCACTGCCGCGGCCAAGCGTGCCGGGCTGCCCAAATCGAGCGTTAGTCAAAGAATTAGCCACCTTGAGCAACAGTTGGGTTTACGCCTGCTGGCCAGAACTACCCGTCAATTGAGCCTGACATTTGCCGGAGAGCGCTATCTGGTGCACTGTCAGGAGATGATTCAGGCGTCAGAGCGGGCCCATCAGTCTTTACAAATGCTCAAGGATTCTCCCAGCGGCAGGATAAGAATTACCGCTCCGGCGGGGCTGGCAATTACGCTGTTGGCTCCGGTAGTGACTGATTTTCAGCAACTGTATCCGGAAGTGTCGGTTGAGGTTTATGTATCAGATACCATGGCAGATCTGGTCGCTTCTGGATTTGATATTGGTATTCGTACCGGCAAACCACAAGATTCAACCCTAATCGGGCGCTTTCTGGGTCATTACCCTCGTTATCTGTTGGCGTCACCGGCCTATCTGGCCCGCTGGCAAACTATTACTCATCCCAGCCAGTTGGAAGGGCACCGCTGTATTACTCACCGGGCATGGTCAGAGTGTATTTTACGTAAAGGAGCTGAGGTTTATCATTGGCTTCAGCCAGCCGACCACGTTACTGATAATTTGTTATACGCCCGGCAGTGTGCCATTGGCGGCGGGGGAATTACATTTTTGCCGGCATTTTTGACCACTGAGGTTATTTCCAGCGGGCAGTTACAGCCGGTGCTGACGGACTGGCAGGCAGAAGGCAATGAGCTCTATTTGGTCTATTCCGACCGTAAGCTCAATATGCCTGCGCTGGATCGCTTTATTGATACGATGATGAACCATCCTCTGGTTGCGGGGCATTCGGCAGCGTTAAATTGAACGGGCTAGCTATCGTTGCCGGCGGCTTTATGCCTAATCTGGTCAGACTCAAGAATAGTCACTGCTTCAGCTATCGGTTCAAATGCCAACTTCCACAGAACGTAGGCGACGTCTCTTGAGTTAATTCCTTTCCATTTCCCGGGCAGAAGGCGGAAAAAGGGAGCACTTACCAGCTCCAGCTGGCGCGGTTTTTTGCGATGGCCAACTAACATTGAAGGCCGCAGCAGAGCTAAGTATGGCCAGTTTTGAGCAATCAGGGACTGTTCCATGGTGCCTTTGGTCTTATTATAGAAAACCCAAGACTGTGCATTAGCGGCGATAGCGCTGACCACCAAATAGCGTGTCGCACCTAAACGCAGGGCCGTTTTCCCGCCATGAACCGGCAGCACCACGTCGGCAAAGCGAAAAGCTTCACGGCTACCGGCTTCTTTTTGAGTGGTTCCCAGGCAGCAGAAGGCGGCGTCGACAGGTTCGGTCAGCGTATCCAGCAGGATCTGAACGTCGCTACCGACGGGGTTGATGACTTTATCGCTGGCAGATAATAGCGGTTTACGGGTCGGTGCATAGATATGGGTAATGCGTGGATCTGATTCGAGCATGGCTAACAGCTGGCTGCCGACTAGTCCTGTCGCGCCAAGCAATAAAACTTTTGTTGTCATTGACTCTCTCCGGTTCAATTGCTGATAAAGTGGTTTAATTTGATTTCAGTGCAAATTTCGTCCGCATAATCAGTAATGGAATATCCATTTTACGAGCGACCGAGGGGCGGTGTTTTTCGATGTGTGGCTTACGTCACTAAGATCCAAACGGCGACCTCTCCCTCAGTTTGAATTTTTAAAACTAAAACGTTGGCATATAAGGTTTGTTATCAATCTATAACGCCCCTGACGGGGCGTTATAGGGGGACTACTTTAAGCATAGATCAGAAATTACTTGATCATCTTTTTATACTTAATACGGTGTGGCTCAAGGGCTTCAGCTCCCAGAGTCCGTTTTTTCCACTCTTCATATTCGGTAAAGTTACCTTCGAAGAATTCAACTTTACCTTCATCGCCGTAGTCCAGAATATGGGTAGCGATACGGTCAAGGAACCAACGGTCATGGGAAATAACCATGGCGCAGCCCGGGAACTCTAACAGCGCATTCTCTAGCGCGCGCAGGGTTTCAATATCCAGGTCGTTGGTCGGTTCATCGAGCAGTAACATATTGCCGCCAACCTGCAGCAGCTTAGCTAAATGCAGACGACCGCGCTCACCGCCGGATAATTCACCAACCCGTTTACCCTGATCGACACCTTTGAAGTTAAAGCGGCCAACGTAGGCACGGCTTGGCATTTCAAAGTTTCCGATACGCATGATGTCCTGACCGCCTGAGACTTCTTCCCATACGGTTTTACTGTTGTTCATGCTGTCGCGGAACTGGTCTACAGAAGCTAACTGAACGGTTTCGCCTAAGCTGATGTTACCTGAGTCTGGCTGTTCTTGACCCGAAAGCATACGGAACAGGGTTGATTTACCCGCGCCGTTTGGCCCGATAATACCGACAATTGCGCCTTTCGGAATAGCGAACGTCAGGTCTTCGATCAGCAGGCGGTCGCCGTAAGATTTAGTCAGGTTATTGACTTCCAGTACCTTATCACCAAGGCGTTGGCCCGGTGGAATAAACAGTTCACTGGTTTCATTACGTTTTTGATATTCGACGCTATTAAGCTCTTCAAAACGGGCCAGACGCGCTTTGCCTTTAGACTGACGGCCTTTGGCTCCCTGACGAACCCACTCCAGCTCTTTCTCGATCGACTTACGGCGTGCAGCTTCGGAAGAGGCTTCCTGTGCCAGACGCTGATCTTTTTGTTCCAGCCATGAAGAGTAGTTGCCTTCCCACGGAATACCTTCACCGCGGTCAAGTTCAAGGATCCAGCCGGCTACGTTATCAAGGAAGTAGCGGTCATGGGTAATGGCCACTACGGTTCCTTCATAGTCATGCAGGAAGCGTTCTAACCACGCGACTGATTCAGCATCAAGGTGGTTCGTGGGTTCATCAAGCAGCAGCATATCTGGCTTTTCAAGCAGCAGACGGCAAATTGCTACGCGGCGACGTTCACCACCGGACAGATGCTCAATGCGGGCATCCCAAGGCGGTAAACGCAGAGCATCGGCGGCACGTTCTAGCTGATGATCCAGATTGTGGCCATCATGAGACTGAATAATGGCTTCCAGAATGCCTTGCTCTTTAGCCAGCTTATCAAAGTCAGCATCCGGTTCAGCATAAGCGGCATAAACCTCGTCTAAACGGGTTAACGCATTCTTTACTTCGCTGACCGACTCTTCAACTGATTCACGAACCGTATGCGCCATATTAAGCTGCGGTTCTTGCGGCAGGTAACCGATTTTGATACCCGGCTGCGGGCGCGCTTCGCCTTCAATGTCGGTATCAATACCGGCCATTATGCGTAATAGCGTTGATTTACCTGAGCCATTTAAGCCCAGTACGCCAATTTTGGCTCCGGGGAAAAAGCTCAGAGAGATATTTTTTAGGATATGTCGCTTCGGAGGAACGACCTTTCCGACCCGATGCATAGTATAGACGTATTGTGCCACTGTTCTTCAAGCCTCGTTATGACTAACTTTGTTAACTATCCATAATATACCCGTCATACTTCAAGTTGCATCTTTGTTGGCTACGTTCGCTCACCCGAGTCACTTACCTGAGTAAGCTCATCGGGGCTTGCTCCCTTGCCGCCGTAATGTAATTCGAATTATTTAGGGCATATAGATAGGGCATAGATGGGGCATTATGCCCTAAATCTTACATAATCACTTCAATATGATCGGTGATGAATAATAAACGACAATCTGCCAGAAATATTCTTTAAACATCATCATGTTGAGTTATCAGAATTTTTACATCTATAGTTTAGCGCTTTTCATCATTGTATCCCAGTGGTTGGCTCTGGGTGTGGTTATAAAATGTGGAGTAGCTCCCTTTCTTTCACGGGCCAGTGATGATTTATCACCGTACTTTGCGCTTGTGAATTATGCGGCGTATTAGATTGAGCAAAACTGAATTTTGGCTGTCTTAAGACATTAAGTTTCATACTTTATGATGACGCAGCGATAAATTTCAGGTGGCGGGCCGACATTGGGGATAAACCTCTTTATACTCAATTGACATGGTATTGCATTTCAAATGCAAAAGGTGAGTACCATCAGGCTGCTTCCGGCTATCTATATTAGGCCCGCAGTATATTTAAGTAGCTAAATGACAGGATAAGTGAGGATGCTCGTGACGGATAATTGGCGTAATTTAATTAAGAAAAGCACATTAGTAGCGGGTTTAGTTATTGCGGTAACAGCCCAGAGTGCATGGGCTGATTCGCTAAACGCCCAGCGTGAGCGCTATCAGCAAATCAAACAGGCGTGGGATAGTAAGCAAACGGACGAAGTATCCCGTTTGATGCCGACGCTGAGCGCTTATCCCCTTTATCCTTACCTTGAATATCGCCAGTTAACGCAGGATTTAAGTTCGTTAACCGTGGCCGATGCCGGTAAGTTTGTTACCCGTTATCCGACGCTGCCTTTGTCGCGCAATTTACAAAATAACTTTATTAATGAACTGGCTAATCGCCAGGACTGGCGCGGGATACTCGAATTTTCAACGCAGGCGCCTAATTCAGTCGCTGCCCGCTGTAACTATTTTTATGCTAAATGGGCAACCGGTGAAAAGCAGGCCGCCTATGATGAAGCAAAAACTATCTGGCTGAGTTCTAAATCGTTACCGGGCGCGTGCGACAAGCTATTTACCGAGTGGCGTAATGCCGGCCACCAAACGGCACTGATTACCCTTGAGCGAATTCGCTTAGCCAGTCAGGCAGATAATATGCCATTGGTGAGTTCGCTCATTGCACAGCTTCCGGCTAACTATAAAACTATTGGTGAAGGACTGAGCAAGTTGCAGAAGAATCCTGCGACCGTTGAAGCCTTTGCCCGAGATTTTGCACCCACGGATTTTACGCGTGAAGAAACCCGTCTGGCATTTGCCAAACTGGCCCGTAAAGATATTGAAAAAGCGCGGGCTATTTTGCCGCAAATTTCTCGCCAGCAAAAAATGAGCAAAGATCAACATCAGGCGCTGGAGAATATTATTGCCGGGCGATTGATCGGTAATAGTGTAACCAGTGAAGAGGCTTCATGGCGTGATTCTGCCATCGCGAAAGGTGGTGATAGCGACCTTATTGAACGCCGGATTCGTTTAGCGTTGGGTAATGGGGATAAACAGGGAGTATCTAAATGGATCGCGCTGTTACCTCAGGATGCATCAGCTAAAGAAGAGTGGCGCTATTGGTATGCTGACGGATTGCTGGAAAATGGCAAACGCAGTGAAGGCAAAGCAATTTTACGGGAGTTAACTAAAAATCGTGGGTTTTATCCTATGGTTGCGGCGCAGCGTTTAGGTATTCATTACCCGGTTCAGATGGATAAAGCCGTTAAACCAACCCAAGATCTGATACAACGTCCTGAAGTCGATCGGGTTCGGGAACTGATGTATTGGGGGCAGGATAATCTGGCTCGAAGCGAGTGGCGTAACCTGATTTTGAGCCTTGATAAGCCTCAGCAGGAAGGTTTGGCACGCTATGCTTATGAGCAGGGCTGGGCCGATCTCAGCGTGCAGGCAACGATTGTGGCTAAGCTGTGGGATCATATTGAAGAGCGTTTCCCGCTGGCGTATCCGAATTTGTTCAAATCCTCGACCAATAATAAAGATATCAATATCTCTTTTGCCATGGCAATAGCCCGTCAGGAAAGCGCCTGGAACCCTCAGGCTCAGTCTCCGGTAGGTGCCCGTGGCTTGATGCAACTCATGCCGGCAACCGCCAAGCAGACGGCAAAACAAAATGATGTAACTCATTATAACAATGCCAGCCAGCTGTTCGATCCTGAAACGAATATTCAGTTGGGTACCAGCTATCTGGAACACACTTATCAGACCTTTGGCCAAAACCGTATTTTGGCCGCAGCGGCCTATAACGCGGGCCCAAGCCGGGTTAAGTCGTGGTTAAATAATAGCGCAGGGCAGCTTGATGCCGTGGCGTTTATTGAAAGCATTCCTTTTAATGAAACCCGCGGTTATGTGAAGAATGTTTTGGCCTATGATTTGTTCTATCGTAGCTTTATGAATAAAGAACCGATTGTGATGACTGACGTTGAGTGGAAGCGCCGCTATTAATTTCAGCGCCGGACTGAGGTTTTAATTCTGCGGTTTTTATCCGGCTTATGCTATCGTACTAGCAAGATAGTTCATAAGCCGGAGTGAAAATAATGTCAGATCAACATCGTCAGCTTGAATGGCAGGGCTTTATTGCATTGTTACAGCAGGCTTTTATTGATGAAAACCAACGGGATTTACTCCAGCTTTTGCTGACGCCTGATGAGCGCGAAGCATTGGGGACCCGGGTCAGAATCATTGAGGAACTGATGCGCGGTAAAATGAGCCAGCGTGAATTAAAAAGTGAGCTGGGTGCCGGTATTGCCACGATTACCCGAGGCTCAAATAGTTTGAAGATGGCCAGCCCGGAATTCAGATCCTGGCTTGAAGCAACGCTGTTACATGATAAAGAAAATAAGCCAGATTAATCGTGGCGTAGTTAAAATCACACGCATTGTTTAATCTGGCTTTATTTTGCGAGTATGATGACTCGGTAGTATCAGTTAATTGGGGTCTGATAAATCTGATTGTGGAAAGGCACAAAAGCCAGAAGCAGCGCCTGTTGATAAACGCTGGTGCGCGATAGTTTACCTTCGGTAAACAGGCCAATGGCTCCACCTTGCTGTTTGATATTGCAGATTCCGGTTAGGTTAGCCATTTCATCACCAAGCTCTTTTCCTTCATACAGGCTTTTTAAGATAACCGGCGGAAGGATAAGACTGGCTGAACGAGCTTCGCCGCGGCAATGATTATTTTCAATAACAATCCATGCAAAGGTCATTTCGTCATCAATACCTGCTTCGATACCGATCCAAAAGTCAGCTTCAGGGCGGACCTGACGGGCCGACATCACGCGATGTCGGGCACCTGTTCTGGTTTCTTTATCACCCATCGGTTGATTTGGAACACCGCTATTGACCTCTACGCTTTCGATACGGCAGCTGTCAGGGCCAAATAGCTCAGTAAAAGCCAGTCTGATGGCATTAATTTTTGCAGGGTTGGTTGTTGCGGCAATCACGTGATACATAATTAAATCTGGATAGTAAGAAAACAATTCCCACAGTATAACGGATAACATGCATGACACAGGTATACTTAATTCGACATGGTGAAACAGAATGGAACGTTGCTCGCAGAATTCAGGGGCAAACGGACAGTAATTTAACTGAATCTGGTGAAAATCAGGCCCGTCAGGCGGGGAACCGGTTAAAGCACCTTGGCATTACCCATATTATTGCCAGCGACTTGGGGCGTACTCGCCGCACTGCTGCGCTATTAGCAGAATATTGCCATATTGAGCCAACCTATGATGCTCGCCTGCGAGAGCTGAATATGGGGATTTTGGAACAGCGCCATATTGACACATTAACACCGGAAGAAGAGCAACATCGTCAGCTGATTTTAGACGGTACGCCAGGCGGGCGCATCCCGGAGGGTGAATCTCTTACCGAATTATCTGCACGCATGCGCGCTGTACTTGATGAATGTAAGAACTTGCCGGCAGGAAGTAAGGCGCTGTTGGTGAGCCACGGCATTGCATTAGGCAGCCTGTTGAGTAATGTTTTAGGCTTACCGCCTTATGCCGAACGTCGTTTACGCTTGAGGAATTGCTCTCTGTCATTAGTCGAGAGCCAAAATAGCCCGTGGCTTGCTCCGGGGTGGATTGTTGAGTTTGCCGGTGATACTCAACATTTGAACGCTGAAGCACTTGATGAAATCCAGCGCTAGCGCTGGATTGGTATCATATATTCGCCACGAATCACCGACGGGATGTCGTCGCCAAGCTTAGTGCCGTTCTTGGTATGAAATATTTCAACATCATATCCTTTGCGGCGGGTAAGCTTGAGCAATGGCAGACAGGTTCCGTATAGGGTCAGTACAAACTGTTGAAGCCCGTCCGGTGGTCCGTTGTAACGAAACAGGGCGTACTCTCCGCCTTGCAGCGTGATAGGGTGGCCTTCAACCCCTTGAGGGACATGCTGTGGCTCAAGGGCGGTAGTATAAAACACCTCTTGCTCGTCATCTTTTTCCTGACTCGGGCGAGTGTGGTTTAGTCCGTACAACACCGGTGGGATATCAATAGGCTGGTTGCCCAGATATTGATGCCAGAACTGGGCGCGAATTGCTGTTTTAGATTGAGATAACTGTTCAAGGGTGCAGGTATAGCTTTGCGTCACGCCGACGAGTTGCTTATCTTGCTGCATCACATACTCAACGGGGACCAAATTATTCCCGGACAGCTTAATGGGCGGACAGATGCCGATGGCACTCCACGTATCAGAGCGGCGATAAAAGGCCGGAGTCTGTTCAAATTGCTTTTTGAATGCTCGCGTAAAGGTTTGCTGTGAATCAAAGCGATATTGCAAAGCAACGTCAAGAATCGGGCGAGCCGTTAATCTCAATGCGACCGCGGCTTTAGACAAGCGACGGGCTCTGATATAAGAACCAATGGCTTGACCGGTGATCTCTTTGAACATTCTCTGTAGGTGCCACTTAGAATATCCTGATTTAGCAGCGACATTATCCAACGATAGGGGTTGATCTAAATGGCTTTCTAGCCAGTCTAAAAGGTCGTGGATAATACTGGCTTGATCCATAAAAAACATCCTCATTAAATAGGGAGCAATACCTACAGAATCTATGTAACCATATTGATTTATTGAATTTATTCGATCCTTTCGACGATTAAATCATGGTTTAATAAGTATTGTTAGCAAGCTAAGCCTACTTTTATCATATGATAAACAACATTAAAAGTAGTCACGCATACGCTGATTGCGGGTTGCCGCATCATAGCAACTTTTTAGCGTTAGATTCTATGCCTATTTGTCAGAAGTTGATAAACAGGGATAATAATATTATTGGGATTTAATAGTTTGAGTAATTTTGCTATCAACAAATACTTCACTGGAGATGCCGAGTGAGAAAGACAATTATGCTGTTGTGTTGTTTAGGCCTTTTCAGCCCTGCATTAGTGAGCGCTGAGCAGATAGGATCGGTTGATACCGTCTTTAAGCTTCTGGGGCCGGACCATAAAATTGTGATTGAAGCTTTTGACGATCCTGATATCCAAAATGTGACCTGCTATCTTAGTCGCGCTAAGACGGGGGGCATCAAAGGTGGATTAGGATTAGCCGAAGATACCGCTGACGGCGCATTATCTTGTATTCAGGTTGGACCGATTACCTTAAGTGACAATATTAAGAATCGTAAAGCTGACGGCGAAATGGTATTTCGTAAACGCACCTCTTTGGTATTTAAGACAATGCAGGTGGTTCGGTTTTACGATAGCAAACGTAATGCTTTAATCTATCTGGTTTATTCTGACAAAATTGTTGATGGTTCGCCGAAGAATGCGATCAGTACCGTACCGATTATTCCATGGGTCTCTGAACCCGCAAAGTAGGGTGATAAGTAGGATGATTTTTTGACTTAGAGACATCGTTCTTCGGCCACTAGTGAAAGGCGCTGTGAGATTAAACTAAGTTACTTTACGACCAACATAAAAAAACCAGCGTCAGGCGCTGGTTTTTTATTTAACAAAATTGGAGAGGGGGTATTACTCTTCCAGATCGCCGCAGAAACGATAACCTTCGCCGTGAATAGTGGCGATAATTTCTGGCGTATCCGGCGTTGATTCAAAGTGCTTACGGATACGACGAATGGTTACGTCAACGGTCCGGTCATGAGGTTTAAGTTCACGTCCGGTCATTTTTTTCAATAACTCTTCACGGGACTGTATTTTCCCCGGATTTTCACAGAAATGCAGCATCGCACGGAATTCACTGCGCGGTAGCTTGAACATTTCACCACTCGGATCGACCAAAGAGCGGCTATTGATATCTAGAATCCAACCGTTGAACCGGTAGTTTTCAACTAGCTTACGTTCTTCACCACTTACTGCACCTAAGTTCATGGTACGGGATAAGAGGTTGCGGGCGCGGATAGTCAGTTCACGAGGGTTGAATGGTTTTGTGATGTAATCATCAGCGCCAATTTCTAATCCGAGAATCTTGTCTACTTCGTTATCCCTACCGGTTAAGAACATAAGAGCAACGGCTGCTTGTTCACGTAATTCACGTGCCAGTAGCAGACCATTCTTACCAGGAAGATTGATATCCATGATGACCAAGTTAATATTATGGTCGGACAAAATCCGATGCATTTCGGCACCATCATTGGCTTCAAAGACAACGTATCCTTCCGCCTCGAAAATGCTTTTTAATGTGTTACGAGTTACTAGTTCGTCTTCAACGATCAGGATATGCGGGGTTTGCATGTCTGTTACCTAATTTGCCAACAAAATCAAATTTAATATTACAGAAGTTATGTTCAAGCACGTCGATAAAAGGCCAAATGCTAAAACTTACCACTGCAGTATAAGGGACTAATCCCCAATGTTTTTTTCGAATTTCTACACAATCGCTGGTTCGGCCAAGGCAGTAACTAACATACCCTGTGAGTTGTTAAAACCGATCGCTATATTACTTTATTGTAGCAGCAATATAGCAGCTGTCTCGCTTTTGCCGATCAACAAAATTGTGGCTTGTTGATATATATCAATAATAGTTATAGCACATTAGCGGATTTGTGAGAAAAATCTACAAAAACAATAAAATTATGTATCATTTCTTGACCATTTCTTCACATCTGGATATGGCTTATGCTTCTGTTTAAAGCCAATTTTTTGACTTTTTACTTTGTCATATACGCCATAATGCGACGAGTGCTTTCTTTTAGCGGCTGAATTTTTTGTATCTAGTCATTTATAACAAACTTTTATCTATAGTTTCTTATAACCTTGATTATTGCAAGGGATTCATTCACGAAGGCGGTCTATTAATGGTGTATTTAGTATGTGGCTTTAGCTTAACCGATGCGGGTATATCTTTACCAAGGAGAAAGGCAATGATCAATGCCATTACAATTAGCTAGGTTATTAAAGGCTTTATTTCGCTTACTTTTATTTTCGGTTTTATATAACTTATGTTGAACGGGTTAATATATATACTTGTATTCTTTCAATCTGTTATGGATTTTTAGACCATTAGCTTAAATCCAGCAATCTATTGCTGAGGTCATTGGGGAATAACGGGGAGGGGGTTATTTAGGGCGTTACATTTTAATCGGTATCCTCAGGAGTTGCCTCACATCTAAAATCACACTGACTGAAGAGCTAAATATCGGTTAAGTCAACATCCGTATACCGGTATATAAATACCTTTTCATTTTGTCCTTTATGCTTGGCTGATTATCTGTTGATACTGACAATGGCTTAATTAACTAGAAATCTACCTGCTGGCTGGGTAAAGTGGCGGCAGATTTATTTATTCAGTATTGGACGTTTATGCAGTTTCATATCATCTTGGTTTCACCTGCCCGCCCTGAAAATGTGGGAGCGGCAGCCCGGGCAATGAAGACTATGGGCTTTACTTCGCTAAGAATTGTCGATAGCGATGCTCATCTGCAACCTGCGGCACACTGGGTGGCTCATGGTTCGACCGAAATTCTAGATAATGCTCTTTGTTTTAATACTCTCGAAGAGGCGCTACACGACGTCTCCTTTAGCGTGGCGTCAACCGCCAGAAGTCGTGCTCACTACCACTATTATTGTTCTCCCGTTGAACTGCTTGAGCAGTTAAGTGAAAAAAAACAGTGGTTGTCTGATATTGCGATTATTTTTGGCCGGGAGGATTCAGGTCTGACAAACGAAGAGCTGGCGCTGGCCGATTTATTAACCGGTGTTCCGATGAAAGCTGATTATCCATCGCTGAATCTCGGGCAAGCAGTGATGGTTTATTGCTATCAGTTAGCCGATTTATTGATTGAATCAGAAAATAAAAATAATAAAACGCCCGACCAAAAACAGTTTCTAACCCTCAGATTACGCATGCATCAGCTACTGGAGAAGTTAAATGTTTCTGATGATGAAAAGCTCTCGCAATGGATACAGCAGCGTTTAGGTTTGTGTCAACAACGCGATATGGTGATGATGCATCGGTTACTGAATGATATCGAAAAAAAGCTATTACCCGCAGAGCCTTCGATTAATTCTGATGACTAATATCGTCAGGCCATGTGCCGGATTTCGCGTGTGATAAAACGGTTTTTTTTGAATTATGGTAAATATTTAAGGACTGATTTTTAAGAAAATTAAATTAATTTTAGGTTATTTTCATATATCCCATTGATTTTAAAATTAGGCTGTTCTACCTTAACCGGTAGCCAATTTGGGTAATACCTTCCAAATTGATGAGAAATTCAAAAAATAATTGACACCTTATTCTATTTGCTTTAACCGTATATAGAGTAATTTGAACCCTTAGAGACAGACAGATATGCAAAACGTCAGCCTGATTATTACAATGACCACCACCGGTACTATTGGTAGCGGGGCGGGCTGACGCTTAAAGAAAATAAAAAAGCCCGCACCGAGAATCGAGTGCGGGTTTTTTTTTGGGATAATTTTAAAAATAATCGTTGGAATAACGGCAGGAGAGGCCAAGAAATGCGAGTTCTGAAATTTGGCGGTACATCAGTAGCAAATTCCGAACGCTTTATGCGCGTGGCGGATATCATTGAAAATAATGCACGTCAGGGTCAGGTCGCTACCGTACTATCTGCTCCGGCAAAAATTACAAATCATCTGGTTGCCATGATTGAGAAAACCGTGGCGGGTCAAGATGTTATTACCAATATGCTCGATGCTCAGCAAATTTTCGCCGATCTGCTTCAGGGATTATCTGTCGATCAGCCGGGATTTGATTACTCACGGTTGAAGAGTTTTGTTGAACAAGAGTTTGCCTATCTTAAGCACGTACTACACGGAATATCTCTGCTAGGCCAGTGCCCTGACAGCGTAAATGCTGCCATTATCAGCCGCGGCGAGAAGCTTTCTATAGCCATTATGGAGTCAGTATTTCAGGCCAGAGGCTATGGCGTAACCGTGATCAATCCTGTCGCTATGCTACTGGCTCATGGCCATTATTTAGAGTCGACGGTCGATATTGCTGAATCAACCCGACGCCTGATCGAATTGGATATCCCTAAAGATCACGTTATTTTAATGGCGGGTTTTACTGCCGGAAACGATAAAGGTGAATTAGTCGTTTTAGGGCGTAATGGCTCAGATTATTCTGCCGCTGTATTGGCTGCATGTCTTCGTGCCGACAGCTGTGAGATATGGACTGATGTTGATGGGGTCTATACTTGCGATCCACGATCGGTACCCAGCGCCAAGCTGCTTAAGTCGATGTCCTATCAGGAGGCGATGGAACTATCTTACTTCGGCGCTAAAGTTCTCCACCCTCGCACTATTGCTCCAATCGCTCAATTCCAGATTCCATGCCTGATTAAAAACACCTCTAATCCACAAGCTCCCGGCACTTTAATTAGCCGCGAGAGTGGTGATGACCGTTATCCGGTTAAAGGAATTACTAACCTGAATAACATGGCGATGATCAATGTATCTGGTCCCGGTATGAAAGGAATGGTCGGAATGGCGGCCCGGGTTTTCTCTGTGATGTCTCGTGCGGGAATATCCGTGGTGCTGATAACTCAGTCATCGTCTGAATACAGCATCAGCTTTTGTGTACCTCAGAGCGAGTTATCCCGGGCGCGTAAAGCGCTGGAAGACGAATTCTATTTAGAGCTTAAAGACGGGCTTTTAGATCCGTTAGACGTGATTGATAAGCTGGCTATTATCTCTGTCATCGGTGACAACATGCGTACTCAGCGCGGCATGTCAGCTCGTTTCTTTACCGCGCTAGCCCGGGCAAACATTAATATTGTTGCCATTGCGCAGGGCTCTTCTGAGCGCTCTATTTCTGCGGTAGTGAATAATGATTCAGCGACCACCGCAGTAAGAGCCAGCCATCAGGTTCTGTTCGATACGCATCAAGTGATCGATCTTTTCCTTATTGGCGTTGGTGGTGTTGGCGGTGCGCTGTTAGACCAAATCCATCGCCAGCAGCCGTGGTTAAAGCGTAAAAATATTGAACTTCGGGTCTGCGGTATCGCCAACTCTCGCGGTATGGTGACTAATACGCTAGGCGTTGAGTTGAGTAACTGGCGTGAAGCTTTAGCCAGTGCACAGGAGCCGTTTAATTTAGGACGTTTAATCCGTTTGGTTAAAGAGTTCCATTTGTTGAATCCGGTGATTGTTGACTGTACCTCAAGTCAGGACGTTGCTTCTCAGTACGCAGACTTCTTAGCGGATGGGTTCCACGTTATTACGCCTAACAAAAAGGCCAATACCGGCTCAATGAACTATTATCACCAACTGCGTCAGGCTGCCAGCGTAGGTAATCGTAAATTTCTTTACGACACTAACGTGGGTGCCGGGCTGCCGGTCATTGAAAACCTACAGAATCTGCTGAATGCCGGCGATGAGTTGATGCGTTTCTCCGGAATTTTATCTGGCTCGCTGTCCTTTATTTTTGGTATGTTAGACGAAGGGATGAGCCTGTCGGAGGCGACTACGTTAGCCAAAGAGAAGGGCTATACCGAACCCGATCCGCGGGATGATCTATCCGGAATGGACGTTGCCAGAAAATTATTAATTTTGGCTCGTGAAGCCGGACACATATTAGAATTAGATCAAATTAACGTTGAATCGGTATTACCGGATTCATTTGACGCCAGCGGTGACGTTGCCAGCTTTATGCAACGCCTGCCTCAGCTAGACGCTGAATTTTCACAGCGCGTTGCGCAAGCGGCTCAGCAAGGTAAAGTGTTACGCTATGTCGGCATGATTGAAGACGGTCAATGCCATGTCAAAATTGATGCTGTTGACGAAAACGATCCATTATTTAAAGTGAAAAATGGTGAGAATGCGCTAGCATTTTATACCCGTTATTATCAACCGCTGCCGCTGGTTTTACGTGGCTATGGTGCGGGTAATGATGTTACAGCCGCCGGTGTGTTTGCCGATATTCTGCGTACCTTGTCAGGCAAACTGGGAGTTTGAAATGATTAAAATATACGCGCCGGCCTCTATTGGTAACGTTAGCGTTGGTTTCGATGTTTTAGGCGCTGCGGTATCACCTATTGACGGAACCTTATTAGGCGACTGCGTTAGCATTCAAGGTGCCGAACAGTTTAGCCTGCATAACGAAGGGAGCTTTGTAAGCAAACTTCCGGCAGACCCTAAAGAAAACATCGTCTACCAGTGCTGGGAGCTTTTCTGTCAGAAGCTCGGACGTGAACTTCCGGTCGCGATGGTGCTAGAAAAGAATATGCCGATTGGCTCTGGATTAGGTTCAAGCGCTTGTTCGGTGGTTGCCGGTTTAATGGCCCTGAATGAGTATTGTGACCGTCCGTTTAATGAGACCGAGCTGTTAACCATGATGGGCGAGCTGGAAGGCCGTATTTCCGGCAGCGTTCATTATGATAACGTGGCACCTTGCTATCTCGGCGGCATGCAGTTGATGCTGGAAGAAAACGGCATCATCAGCCAGGCCGTTCCGGGGTTTGATCAATGGTATTGGGTGATGGCTTATCCGGGGATTAAGGTTTCAACGGCAGAGGCTCGGGCAATTCTACCGGCTCAATACCTGCGTCAGGACTGCATTCGACATGGTCGTTATCTGTCCGGGTTTATCCATGCATGCCATACACAACAGCCTGCGCTGGCCGCTAAGCTAATGCAGGACGTTATTGCTGAACCCTATCGTACCCGTTTACTGCCGGGTTTTGCTGAAGCGCGAAAAGCGGCTCAGGATATTGGCGCATTGGCGTGCGGTATTTCCGGCTCTGGTCCGACGCTGTTTGCCGTCAGCGACCAGTTGGATACCGCGCAGCGCTTGGCCAGTTGGCTGACTAAGAATTATGTACAGAATGATGAAGGGTTTGTTCACGTTTGCCGACTGGACACAACCGGTGCCCGTAATTTGAATAATGGAAAATAACCACAAGATGAAACTGTATAACTTAAAAGATCATAATGAACAGGTTAGTTTTGCTCAGGCCGTACGTCAGGGATTGGGCAAACAGCAAGGGCTATTTTTCCCGTCAGAATTACCGGCTTTTGACAGCTCAGAGATAGATGCTCTGCTGTCTTTAGATTTTGTGACCCGCAGTGCCCGCATTCTTTCGGCCTATATTGGCGATGAAATATCTTCAGATGCGGTAGCTAAGCGTGTGGCTGCTGCGTTCCAGTTTCCTGCGCCCGTTGTTGCGGTAGAAGACGATATTGGCACCCTTGAACTGTTTCATGGCCCGACGCTGGCATTTAAAGACTTCGGCGGTCGTTTAATGGCTCAAATGCTGGCTGAAGTTGCCGGTGATACCCCGGTGACTATCCTGACGGCCACCTCCGGTGATACCGGTGCTGCCGTTGCCCATGCTTTTTACGGCCTGAAAAATGTACGAGTCGTGATTTTATATCCAAATGGAAAAATCAGTCCGCTGCAGGAAAAACTGTTCTGTACTCTGGGTGATAATATTCATACGGTAGCGATTGACGGTGATTTTGATGCCTGTCAGGCGCTGGTAAAACACGCCTTTGATGATGAAGAACTGAAGGTGGCGTTAGGGCTGAATTCAGCTAACTCAATTAATATCAGCAGACTATTGGCCCAAATCTGTTATTACTTTGAGGCGGTATCTCAACTGACTCAGGAACAGCGTAATCAATTGGTTATTTCTGTACCTAGCGGCAATTTTGGTGACCTGACGGCGGGCTTACTGGCTAAATCGTTGGGCTTACCGGTTAAACGTTTTATTGCGGCAACCAATGCGAATGACACCGTTCCTCGCTATCTGGCAGAGGGCAAATGGTTACCTAAGACGACGGTGGCGACTTTATCCAATGCTATGGATGTTAGCCAACCCAATAACTGGCCGCGTATTGAAGAGCTTTTCCGCCGTAAACAATGGCCATTGAAAGCGTTGTGTTACGGTGCGGTTAGCGATGATGTCACCCGTGAAACGCTGAAGGAACTGGCTAAGCTAGGCTATACCTCAGAGCCACACGGCGCGATAGCTTACCGTATGCTACGTGATGGGTTACAAGCAGGGGAGTATGGCTTATTCCTTGGAACCGCACATCCGGCTAAGTTTAAAGAGAGTGTTGAAGAGATTTTAGGGACGGAATTACCGCTGCCTAAAGAACTGGCCGACCGTGCCAATCTGGCACTGTTATCCCACTACCTGCCGGATAACTTTGCTCAGCTACGAACTTTCTTGATGGCGCTGCCGGCTTAATATTGGTTGGGCGAGTCATTGATAGAAGCAGACAAGAATGGCGCCTTATGGCGCCATTCTTGTCTGTTAAGCATTTTTATAACCTATCCGCTTACTTATAACATATCCGCTTACTATGTCGTTATCCCGCAGAGCAATATGCGATTAACGCTGTTCCGGGCGTTTAAATACCAGTTCATTGCCTTTTGATTCTGATTCCGCAAACTGATAGCCATCGAGATCGAAATCGGCGAGTTGATCTGCCCGGGTTAGCTGATTTTTAATCATAAACCGACTCATCAGGCCGCGGGCTTTCTTGGCATAAAAGCTGATGATTTTATATTTACCATTTTTCTCATCTAAGAAAACGGGCTTGATAATATTACCGTCTAGGGCTTTGGTCTGAATTGACTTGAAGTATTCGTCAGAGGCGAGATTAATTAAGATGTCATCTCCCTGATCTTTTAACGCCTGATTAAGTTTGTCAGTAATACGTTTTCCCCAGAATGCATACAGATCTTTGCCGCGCTTATTCTCTAACTTTGTGCCCATTTCTAAGCGGTAGGGCTGCATAAGATCTAACGGGCGAAGCAAACCATATAAGCCCGATAGCATACGCAGATGGCGTTGAGCAAAATCAAAATCATCATCGTTAAAATCATCAACGTGCAAACCGGTATACACATCCCCTTTAAATGCTAACAACGCCTGACGGGCATTTTCTGGCGTAAAATCGGGCTGCCATTCGGCAAAGCGAGCGGCATTCAGGCCTGACAATTTATCACTGATACTCATCAGGCTGGCAATCTGGTCCGGAGTTAACTTGCGACACACTTTAATTAATTCTTTAGACTGATCCAGCATTTCGGGCTGGGTGTAGCGTTCTGTGACTAACGGGCTGGAGTAATCGAGAGTTTTAGCCGGAGAAATAATAATCAGCATAATCAGATCCTGAAATAAATATTTTGCCTACTTTAGCAGAAAGTTTAAGTGGAAAAATCGATGGATTTAATAGGGACAAATAAAACAGCAAATATAAACGTAATTTTCCTAAATTAATCAGGAGGTAGGGGAAATAATTCATTTAAATCATAGGGGAAATTATCCTATCGCATCGTTACGTCGTTGCACCCTTAATCAGTCATGTTATTATCGAAGCAGTACAGTAATACAACGATGACCATTACTTGGCTTAACAATGAGATATATCATGACAGATAAACTTACCTCCCTACGTAAAATTACGACCGTTGTGGCTGACACCGGCGATATCGCAGCCATGAAACTGTATAAACCACAAGATGCAACCACCAACCCTTCTTTGATTCTGAATGCCGCTCAGCTTCCTGAATACCGTAAACTCATCGATGATGCGATTGCATGGGCTAAGAGCCAAAGTTCCGATCGTGCGCAGCAGGTTATTGATGCTTCTGACAAGCTGGCAGTGAATATTGGTTTAGAGATTTTAAAACTGATTCCTGGCCGTATTTCAACAGAAGTCGATGCTCGCCTTTCTTACGATACTGAAGCCAGCATTGTTAAAGCTAAGCGTCTGATCAAATTATATAACGATGTCGGCATCAGCAATGAGCGCATCTTAATTAAGCTGGCATCAACCTGGCAAGGGATTCGCGCTGCCGCTGAGCTGGAAAAAGAAGGCATCAACTGTAACCTGACTCTGCTGTTCTCTTTTGCTCAGGCTCGCGCTTGTGCAGAAGCTGGCGTTTATCTGATTTCTCCATTTGTTGGCCGTATTCTTGACTGGTACAAAGCTAACGGAGATAAAAAAGAGTTTACTGCGCAGGAAGATCCGGGCGTAGTGTCTGTAACGGGAATCTACGAATATTACAAACAGCACGGTTTTAAAACCGTGGTGATGGGCGCAAGCTTCCGTAACGTTGGTGAGATCATTGAGCTGGCTGGCTGTGACCGCCTGACCATTGCTCCCCCATTACTGAAAGAGCTGTCAGAAAGCCAAGGTGAGTTGGAACGTAAGCTCTCTTACAGCGGTGAAGTTAAGCCTCGCCCAACGCCATTGACTGAGCCTCAGTTCTATTGGCAGCATAATCAGGACCCAATGGCCGTTGATAAACTGGCTGATGGCATCCGTAAGTTTGCTATTGACCAAGAAAAGCTAGAAAAAATGATTGAAGGTTTACTCTAATCTTGATTGTTTTTTAATGCTGATTGCTAAGTCAGAACATGTTGAATGCCGGCCATTGTATGGTCGGCATTATTTTTATATGTCAGATAAGCATTCTGAAAAAGCGGCCAAACAGGGTAATATAGCGGCATATAAGCATCAATAAGAACCAATGACAGAGGTTTGACTATGAATAAATTACGCATCGGCTTAGTGTCTATTTCCGATCGCGCATCTAACGGCGTTTATCAGGATCAGGGTATTCCTGCGCTTGAATCATGGCTGAAAAGTGCATTAAGTACCGAGTTTACCGTCCAGACTCGCCTGATCCCGGATGAACAAACGTTAATCGAACAGGCGCTGTGTGAGCTAGTCGATGAAATGGGATGCCATCTGGTATTAACTACCGGTGGAACGGGCCCTGCCAGACGAGATGTAACACCGGATGCTACATTGGCAATTGCCGATCGCATTATGCCCGGTTTTGGTGAGCAAATGCGCCAAATCAGTCTGTATTATGTGCCGACGGCGATTTTATCCCGGCAGGTGGGGGTTATCCGTAAACAGGCTTTAATTATTAACCTTCCCGGGCAGCCTAAATCGATTAAAGAGACGCTTGAAGGCGTGAAAGATCAGGATGGAAAAACGGTTGTGGCAGGTATTTTTGCCAGCGTTCCTTACTGTATCCAACTATTAGATGGCCCTTATATTGAGACCAATTCGCAGGTTGTAGCAGCCTTTCGGCCGAAGAGCGCTATCCGCGACATAAAAAATTAAATTCAAAAATTTTGTGGAATAAGATTCCCATCTACTGGTGTATCATCGCGATTACGATATAGTAAAAAATAGTTTACGACGTAATGATTATTTTTTTACACCAATCAGTAGAAATAGATGGGAATTTATGGTTCAGCAACAAAATCGACGACTCAATAAGCAGGATTATAAAACATTAACGCTGGCGGCATTGGGCGGCGCTCTTGAGTTTTATGACTTCATTATATTTGTATTCTTTGCCGTCGTTATCGGTAAGCTTTTCTTCCCGCCGGATATGCCCCAATGGCTAATGCTCATGCAGGCTTACGGTATCTTTGCGGCCGGTTATTTAGCACGCCCTTTGGGCGGCATAATAATGGCCCACTTTGGCGATCTGTTTGGTCGCAAAAGAATGTTTTCACTCAGCATTTTAATGATGGCCGTGCCGACTCTGGCGATGGGGATGCTGCCTACTTACGCAACCATTGGCATTGCGGCACCACTATTATTGCTATTGATGCGCATTTTTCAGGGCGCGGCGATTGGCGGTGAAGTTCCGGGAGCATGGGTTTTTGTTGCAGAACACGTTCCCCATAAAAGAATTGGTCTTGCCTGCGGCGTGCTGACTGCGGGTTTAACCATTGGTATTCTGTTTGGTTCACTGGTTGCGACATTGATTAATACCACCATGAGCCAGGAAGCAATCTTTAACGGCGGATGGCGCATTCCGTTCTTTTTAGGCGGAATTTTTGGTCTGGTTGCTATGTATTTACGCCGCTGGTTGAAAGAAACGCCGGTATTTATTGAAATGCAGGCGCGGAAAACGCTGGCTGAAGAACTTCCGCTGAAGTCGGTGGTCGTTAATCACTTACGCGGTGTTACGGTAGCAATGTTATTGACCTGGTTACTGTCTGCCTGCGTTGTTGTGGTTATTTTGATGACGCCAAACTATCTGCAAACTCAGTTTGGTATCGATCGGGTGATTGCATTACAGGCCAACAGCATGGCGATTATTGCTCTCTGCTTTGGCTGCGTGGTGGCCGGTCTGGCCGCAGACCGCTTTGGCGCGAGTAAAACCTTTATCGTTGGTAGCATTATGCTAGGCATATCCAGCTGGATGTTCTATCACTCAGCGACCAACGTTGAACAGCTGTTTATCACCTATTCGTTGGCTGGTTTCTGTGCCGGCGTTGTTGGCGCAGTGCCTTTTGTGCTGGTCAGAGCCTTTCCGGCTGAAGTCCGTTTTTCCGGAATATCCTTCTCATATAACGTTTCTTACGCCATTTTTGGCGGACTCACTCCGCTATGTGTAACCTATATGATGAAGTTTACGCCAATGGCTCCGGCTTACTATGTACTGGGGCTTTCCTTCTTAGGGCTAGCCATTGGTATCTATCTGCGTAATGACATCAATGAAACTGAGTCTTCCACAGAACAAAGCCCGGTAGAGTTGAAAGATAACACGGCCGCCACCATAAGCTAAGTTGGTCGCAAATCAGAATTCTGAATTGGGACAAATAAAAAAGCCTGCAGTTTGAAGTGACCCTATAAAGTTGGACACTTCAGTTATGCAGGCTTTTTAGTTACTCAATTTTCTTATTAAGCGGCTTTAGGCTCGCCGATGGGCAGCACGGTGCGACCGAATTGTTCATTCAGTACTTCAGCCATGGCTAAGTAAATAGCACTTGCACCACAGATAATGCCTTCAAAACCAGCAAAGGTAATCACGGCTTTATTGCCGGTAATATTGCCGTAAGCCAATAAGAAGAACAGTACGGTCAGGCTGGCAAATACAAACTGTATTACACGGTTGCCGCGCAGCGTACCGAAGAACATAAATAGGGTGAAGATTCCCCACAGGGCTAAATAGATGCCGAGGAAGGTTCCGTCAGTTGCTTCAACGTGGCCGGTTGGCGGAATTAAGAAAATACCAACCAGGGTCATCCAGAAGAAACCATAAGAGGTAAAGGCAGTCAGACCAAAAGTATTACCTTTTTTAAATTCTAAAATACCTGCGATAACCTGAGCCATGCCACCATAAAAAATGCCCATGGCAATAATCGCAGTGGTTACTGGGAAAAAGCCGGCATTGTGTACATTTAATAAAATAGTGGTCATGCCGAATCCCATTAACCCGAGCGGTCCTGGATTCGCTAATTTGTTCGAGTGCATATGTCCTCTGTACTCTATTGAATACTAACTAAAAAAATAGAATGTCTATCCGTTAATGGGCATGTTGCTTGCCAATAACCCCTTGTAAATGGCGCACCAGTATTACAAGTGAGCGCCGCATCATAATGAGCGTTGAGCCCCGACACAATGGTTTAGATCAGGAATAATGCGAAATTTTTTTATTTCCCCCCTTGATGAAGGGTTTCATGCCCCCATCTTATGTACAACGGCGAAACGAGCCTATGGATAAATGACTTTATATTGTTGGTTGATTGGCAGTTGAAAAGTTTTTTTATGTCCCCATATAGGTGAGTATGTGAACGAATAACGAATGACGGTTTTTTAAGTGGAGATTATGTAATGGGTAAAATTATTGGTATTGACTTGGGTACAACGAATTCTTGTGTAGCTGTAATGGACGGCTCTCAGGTTCGCGTAATTGAGAACGCGGAAGGGGATCGTACGACTCCGTCAATTATCGCGTATACCCAAGACGGAGAAATTTTGGTTGGTCAACCTGCTAAACGTCAGGCTGTTACTAACCCACAAAATACATTGTATGCAATCAAGCGTTTGATTGGTCGCCGTTTTGGTGATGAAGAAGTACAGCGTGACCGCAATATTATGCCATTCCAAATTGTTGGCGCGGACAATGGCGATGCGTGGATTGAAGTTAAAGGCCAGAAAATTGCGCCACCACAGATTTCTGCTGAAGTTTTGAAAAAAATGAAGAAAACAGCGGAAGACTTTTTAGGTGAGCCAGTTACTGAAGCAGTTATTACTGTTCCAGCTTACTTTAATGACTCACAGCGTCAGGCAACTAAAGATGCCGGTCGTATCGCTGGTTTAGACGTTAAGCGTATTATTAACGAACCAACCGCTGCTGCTCTGGCATATGGTCTGGACAAAGAGATGGGCAACCGCACCATCGCTGTTTATGACTTAGGTGGTGGTACATTCGATATTTCTATTATCGAAATTGATGAAGTTGACGGTGAAAAAACCTTCGAAGTATTAGCCACTAACGGTGATACCCACTTAGGTGGTGAAGACTTTGATAACCGTTTAATCAACTACTTAGTTGACGAATTTAAGAAAGAGCAAAACTTCGATCTGCGTAACGATCCGTTAGCGATGCAACGTCTGAAAGAAGCGGCTGAGAAAGCGAAAATCGAACTTTCTTCTGCGCAACAGACCGATGTTAATCTGCCGTATATCACTGCAGATGCAACTGGTCCAAAACATATGAATATCAAAGTGACTCGCGCTAAATTAGAGTCATTGGTTGAAGATTTAGTCAATCGTTCTTTAGAGCCGTTAAAAGTCGCTCTGCAAGACGCAGGACTTTCTGTTAATGAAATTCAGGACGTGATTCTGGTCGGTGGCCAAATCCGTATGCCTTTAGTTCAGAAGAAAGTGGCTGACTTCTTCGGTAAAGAACCGCGTAAAGATGTGAACCCGGACGAAGCTGTTGCTATCGGTGCTGCTGTTCAGGGCGGCGTGTTAGCGGGTGATGTTACCGACGTTCTGTTATTAGACGTAAGTCCTCTGTCTCTGGGTATCGAGACCATGGGCGGCGTAATGACTAAACTGATCGAGAAAAACACCACTATCCCGACTAAACACAGTATGCCGTTCTCTACGGCTGAAGATAACCAGTCTGCGGTAACTATCCATGTTCTGCAGGGTGAGCGTAAACGTGCTAATGACAACAAATCATTAGGTCAGTTTAATCTTGATGGTATTCAGCCTGCACCACGCGGCGTACCAAAAATTGAAGTTACTTTTGATATCGATGCTGATGGTATCCTGCACGTATCGGCTAAAGACCAAAATACCGGTCGTGAGCAAAACATCACCATTAAGGCGTCTTCCGGTCTGAATGAAGAAGAGATCCAAAAAATGGTGCGTGAAGCTGAAGCCAATGCTGAAGCAGACCGTAAGTTTGAAGAGCTGGTTCAGACCCGTAACCAAGGCGACCACCTGATGCATAGCACTCGTAAACAGGTGGACGAGGCCGGTGACAAGCTGCCAGCGGATGAGAAATCAGCAATCGAGAACGCTTTAACTGAACTGCAAACTTCGCTAAAAGGTGAAGATAAGGCAGAGATCGAAGCTAAGATTCAGGCTCTGGTTGAAGTATCAGGTAAATTACTGGAAATGGCACAGCAGCAACATGCTGAAGGTGCAACAGCTGATGCTGAAACTACCCAGAATAAAGACGACGATGCCGTTGATGCCGAGTTCGAAGAAGTTAAAGATAAAAAATAATCGCCCTTAAGCGGGCACGGTAGCGATACCGAATGGTATGGTTAACGGAACTGGCACGGGCGTTGAGGTAACTCTACGCCCGTGTACGCATATATAGGGTAACGTTTACAGATGGCGAAGAAAGACTATTACGAAATCTTAGGTGTAAGCCGCGACGCAGATGAACGCGAAATTAAAAAGGCGTACAAGCGTTTAGCGATGAAACACCATCCTGATAGAAATCAGGGGGATAAGGATTCCGAAGCAAAATTTAAAGAAATTAAAGAAGCCTACGAAATTCTGACCGATGAGCAGAAGAAGGCCGCTTACGATCAATACGGTCATGCTGCTTTTGAACATGGCGGTATGGGTGGCGGCGGTTTTGGCGGCGGCGGCGGTGGCGACTTTAATGACATTTTTGGTGATGTCTTTGGTGATATCTTTGGCGGTCGCCGTCAGCGTGCAAGTCGGGGTTCCGATTTGCAATATAATATGGTGCTGACTCTTGAAGAGGCCGTTCGTGGTGTCACTAAAGAGATTCGTATTCCAACCTTAGCTGAGTGTGATACATGCCACGGCAGCGGGGCTAAAGCGGGTTCTTCAGCCACGACGTGTTCGACTTGTCATGGTGCTGGTCAGGTTCAAATGCGTCAGGGATTCTTTGCTGTCCAGCAAACCTGTCCAACCTGTCATGGCCGCGGTAAGATCATTAAAGATCCGTGCAACAAATGTCATGGACAAGGCCGGGTTGAGAAAACCAAAACTCTGTCGGTGAAGATCCCGGCAGGCGTTGATACTGGCGATCGGGTTCGTTTGTCAGGCGAAGGTGAAGCCGGTGAGAACGGCGCGCCAGCAGGGGATTTATACGTTCAGGTTCAGGTGAAACAGCATCCGATCTTTGAGCGTGATGGCAATAACCTGTATTGCGAAGTACCGATTAACTTCGCTATGGCTGCATTAGGCGGTGAGATTGAAGTTCCGACGCTGGATGGCCGGGTTAATCTGAAAGTCCCTGCTGAAACTCAAACCGGTAAACTATTCCGCATGCGTGGAAAAGGGGTTAAATCGGTTCGGGGCGGAGCGCAAGGTGATTTACTTTGCCGCGTAGTGGTAGAAACTCCGGTTAAGCTCAATGATAAGCAGAAGCAATTGCTGCGTGAGTTGGAAGAAAGTCTGGGTGGAGAGAAGGGGGCAAAGAATAGTCCTCGTTCTAAGTCATTCCTAGACGGAGTCAAAAAGTTTTTTGACGATTTGACCGGCTAACGGCTTTAGTCTTCAAGCAATAAATAAAAATACCCAATTTAAGATTGGGTATTTTTTTATCGAAGTTCCATGATGCGGTTAATATGAAAAATAGGATTGAGTGGTTTTTTAATGTACTCAATCGAAATTTACTATTCTTTTATTCTGTTAAAATATTTTTGTTGATATTTTGTAGTATGATATCGCCGGTAAGGCTTTATCTAGAGAGTGATACCTAATGAGAGGTGTCATAAAGGAGTAATAACGGAAATGACCCATTATTTAAGACAGTTTTTACGGCTAGAGGCCTCCGGTGGTATTTTGCTTATCATCGCCGCGTTGATTGCCATGATGATGGCGAATTCTCCGCTACAGGCAGCCTATGAGGGATTTCTGCACATCCCGATTGTGATTAAAGTCGCTGCGCTGGATTTGAGTAATTCATTAGCTCACTGGATCAATGACGGCTTAATGGCCATTTTCTTCCTGGTAATCGGCCTCGAAGTTAAAAAAGAGTTGATTGAAGGCTCTTTGGCCGGAAGGGATAAAGCGCTGTTTCCGGTCGTTGCTGCGGTGGGCGGCATGATTGCACCCGCCCTGATTTATCTGGCTTTTAACCTAAATGATGAAGTTACCCGCACCGGTTGGGCAATTCCTGCCGCCACCGACATTGCTTTCGCACTTGGCGTTATGGCGCTGCTGGGGAGCAGGGTACCAACCAGCCTGAAAGCTTTTCTGATGGCACTGGCGATCATTGATGATTTAGGGGCAATTATTATTATTGCCTTCTTTTATACCAAAGAATTATCGATGGTTGCGCTATCCGGCGCGGCTATCACCATTGTTGTGATGGCCTTGATGAATCGGTTTGGAGTCGGTAATAAGCTCGCCTATATGATTGCTGGCGCAGTGCTGTGGGTCTTTATGATGAAGTCGGGGGTACATGCTACGCTGGCAGGTGTGATTACTGGTTTCTTTATTCCGTTAAATGGATCTGAGCAGAGTAAACCTTTAGACAGCCTAATTCATCAGCTACACCCGTGGGTGACCTATTTTATTTTACCGCTGTTTGCTTTCGCTAATGCGGGGGTTTCTCTGACCGGCGTCACCCTGAGTTCATTAGGGGGGATATTGCCGCTGGGAATCATGCTGGGGTTGATCGTGGGTAAACCCTTAGGTATTTTTGGCTTTTGCTGGCTGTCCTTGAAGGGCGGAATCGTAAAAATGCCTGAGTCTATTGACCTTAAGCACATATTTGCCGTCTCAGTGCTGTGCGGTATTGGTTTTACCATGTCGATATTTATCTCTGGGCTGGCCTTTGAAGGCCTGGGAGAGCAGCTGATGAAATACTCCAGATTGGGCATCTTACTGGGTTCTACCATAGCGGCAGTATTAGGTTACTTCCTGCTTAAGTTTTCACTAAGAGACGCTAAGGTTGTCACACAGGCGTGATTGGCGCTAAGAAATAGCTCAAGCTGAACTTTGTTATTAGAAAGCGCTTAACTTAGCAGTGAGTTAGGCGCTTTTTTATTTGTGGTATCGGTGTCGCGTTTTAGCCCGCTCGAATTTTGGATATAAAAAAACCGGCCAAGGCCGGTTTTTTTAAGAAACGTACAGCATTACTGCATTGCGTTGATTTGTGCAATCAGGTTTGACTTATGACGAGCAGCTTTATTCTTGTGAATCAGGCCTTTAGCGGCTTGACGGTCAACAATAGGTTGCATGTCATTAAATGCTGTTTGTGCAGTAGATTTGTCACCTGCTGCAATCGCCATTTGTACTTTCTTGATGAAAGTACGCATCATTGAGCGACGGCTTGCATTATGCTTACGACGCTTCTCAGACTGGACGGCGCGTTTCTTAGCTGATTTGATATTAGCCAAGGTCCAACTCCCAAATATAGTTTCTTGAGGACATTCTAAAGGCGAAGGAATATGCCCTTTCGACCTTCTTTTGTCAACGGATTTGTGCAAATTAGCGCCGCCAATTCTAATTTCTATGGAAAATCTATGGAAAAAAGAGAGGCAACACCACGGGTATCGATGGCGCAAGATTCTAACAGCTTTGTATCATGGAATACAGTATTTAACGCGTTTTCTTTGTGCGTGTGTTGAAGATATAAACATTCCTGTATATTGGCCGCTAAAATCAAGGCCGTGAGGCCTAAACAACAGAACTTTTTAACTTATAGCGTAATCGCTGGTTAACCTTAGCCTCCGCAGTTGCTATAATTCGCCGTTTCCACTGTACAGAGCCCAAGAGCTGATTATGGAGCTGATTCGCGGCATACACAATATCCGTCCCAATCACCATGGATGTGTATTGACTATCGGTAATTTTGACGGTGTCCATCTTGGGCATCAGGCATTGCTTCGCCAGCTGAAAAGAGAAGGCCAACGTTTAGGCCTTCCGACGATGGTAATGATTTTTGAGCCTCAGCCGCTAGAGATGTTTGCCCCCGAGCAGGCACCCGCTAGGCTGACCCGACTGCGTGATAAGTGTAAATACTTGGCTCAAGCCGGGATTGACTACCTGCTATGTGTAAAGTTTGATACGACGTTTGCTACCAACAGCGCTGAAACCTTTATTTCTCGGTTGCTGGTTGATAAGTTGGGTGTTAAGTTTTTGATGGTTGGTGATGATTTCCGCTTTGGAGCTCAGCGGCAAGGGGACTTTGCCCTGTTGCAGGCCGCCGGTGAAAAACAGGGCTTTGCCGTTGCCAATACTGAAAGCTTCTGTGAATCAGGTAAACGCATTAGCAGTACCATGATTCGCCATGCGTTACGCGATGATAATTTAACCTTGGTTGAGTCATTGCTGGGCCGACCATACAGTATTTGTGGCCGAGTTGTACACGGTGATGCATTGGGCAGAACCATTGGTTTCCCTACCGCCAACTTACCGATGAAGCGTTTAGTGACGCCGGTTAAAGGCGTATACGCGGTAGAGGTTTTGGGACTGGGCGATAAGCCACTTCCGGGCGTGGCTAATATAGGCACCAGGCCGACAGTTTCTGGCGTACGCCAGCAGCTTGAAGTCCATCTATTGGACGTTGATATGGATTTGTACGGGCGGCATCTTGATGTCGTTATCCGAGAAAAAATACGCAGCGAACAGCGTTTTGCATCGCTGGATGCGTTGAAACAACAAATTGAAAATGATGTCGTGGCTGCCCGAAAATATTTCGCGCAGGCGGCACGGACTTAATTTCTAGCCGAGAATGGAACCGAGAATCGAATGACTGACTATAAGAATACGTTGAATTTGCCGGAAACCGGTTTTCCTATGCGCGGCGACTTAGCCAAGCGTGAGCCGGGTATGTTAGACCATTGGTACCAATCGGACCTTTATGGTGCGATTCGTCAGGCCAAAAAAGGGAAGAAAACCTTTATTCTTCATGATGGCCCTCCTTACGCAAACGGCAATATTCATATCGGTCATGCAGTTAATAAGATTCTGAAAGACATCATTATAAAGTCAAAAAGTATGGCTGGTTATGATGCGCCATACGTTCCGGGTTGGGATTGCCACGGTTTACCGATTGAACTGAAAGTTGAGCAACTGGTTGGTAAGCCGGGTGAAAAGATCAGTGCGTCTGAGTTCCGCAAGGCGTGTCGTGAATATGCGGCAGAGCAGGTTGAAGGTCAGAAAAAGGACTTCATCCGACTAGGCGTGCTTGGCGATTGGGATAACCCATATCTGACCATGGCGTTTAAAACTGAAGCCAATATTATTCGCTCTTTGGCAAAAATCATTGGCAATGGTCACCTGCATAAAGGGGCTAAGCCGGTGCACTGGTGTATCGACTGCCGCTCTTCTCTGGCTGAAGCCGAAGTTGAATATTACGATAAAACGTCACCGTCTATCGATGTGCGTTTTAACGCCGCAGATCCTTCAGCCGTGGCCGCTAAGTTTGGTGCCTCAAACGTTAAAGGTCCTATCTCTGCGGTTATCTGGACAACAACGCCGTGGACTTTACCTGCCAACCGGGCGATCTCTTTACACCCGGAATTTGAGTATCAGTTAGTTCAGGCCGGTGATGAAGCATTGATTTTAGCCGCTGAGCTGGTTGAAAGCGTGATGAAGCGTGCCGGGATTGATAGCTGGACAGTCTTAGGCAGCGCTAAAGGTGCCGATCTTGAACTGATGCGTTTTACCCATCCGTTCTTATCCTTTGATGTACCGCTTATTCTTGGCGATCACGTGACGTTAGATGCCGGTACCGGTGCTGTTCATACCGCTCCGGGCCACGGTCCTGATGACTATGTGATTGGTCAAAAATATCATTTAGAAGTTGCCAACCCTGTTGGTGCTGACGGCTGCTATTTAGCCGGAACATACCCGACCCTCGATGGCTTAAACGTGTTTAAAGCTAACGATGTTATTGTTGAATTGTTGCGTGAAAAAGGTGCACTGCTGCACGTAGAGAAAGTGCTGCATAGCTATCCGTGCTGCTGGCGTCACAAGTCACCAATCATCTTCCGTGCTACGCCTCAGTGGTTTGTCAGCATGGATCAGAACGGGCTGCGTAAGCAATCGCTGGAAGAGATCAAAGCGGTTCGCTGGATCCCAGATTGGGGTCAGGCTCGTATTGAAACCATGGTAGCAAACCGCCCTGATTGGTGTATTTCACGCCAGCGGACTTGGGGTATGCCAATGTCTCTGTTTGTGCATAAAGATACCGATGAACTGCATCCACGCGCTTTAGAAATTATGGAGCTGGTGGCTCAGCGCGTTGAAGAGCACGGCATTCAGGCATGGTGGGATTTAGACCCTAAAGATGTATTAGGTGAAGATGCTGAAAATTACGTTAAGGTCCCGGATACGTTAGACGTTTGGTTTGATTCAGGATCGACTCACGCCTCGGTTGTAGACGTTCGCCCTGAGTTCAACGGCCACAGTGCAGATATGTATCTGGAAGGTTCGGATCAGCATCGCGGATGGTTTATGTCATCGCTGATGATTTCGACAGCGATGAAGGGCAAAGCGCCTTACCGTCAGGTTCTGACTCACGGTTTTACCGTTGACGGTCAGGGGCGTAAAATGTCTAAGTCTATCGGTAATACCGTTAGTCCACAGGATGTAATGAACAAATTGGGCGGTGATATTCTTCGCCTATGGGTTGCTTCTACGGATTACACCGGCGAAATCGCCGTTTCTGATGAAATCTTAAAGCGTTCAGCTGATGCATATCGCCGTATCCGTAATACCGCGCGTTTCCTACTGGCCAATCTGAATGGTTTTGATCCGGCTAAAGATATGGTTAAACCGGAAGATATGGTGGTGCTTGACCGCTGGGCAGTAGGGCGTGCAATGGCTGCACAGGCAGAAATCGCTGACAGCTATGATAATTATGATTTCCACGTTGTTATTCAGCGTTTAATGCAGTTCTGTTCAATTGAGATGGGCTCGTTCTACTTAGACATCATCAAAGATCGCCAGTACACGGCCAAAGGGGACAGTTTAGCCCGTCGTAGCTGTCAGACCGCGCTGTACCATATTGCTGAAGCGTTGGTTCGCTGGATGGCACCAGTTATGTCATTTACTGCCGATGAAATTTGGAATTACCTGCCGGGTGAACGTGACCCGTTTGTGTTTACCGGTGAATGGTATCAGGGGCTGTTTGGCCTGGCTGACAATGAAAGCATGAGTGATAGCTATTGGGCTGAGCTGCTGAAAGTTCGCGGTGAAGTCAATAAAGTTCTGGAGCAGGCGCGTAATGATAAATTACTGGGCGGCTCTCTGGAAGCGGCAGTGACTTTGTATGCTGAGCCTGAGCTAGCCACTAGCCTGAACGCATTAGACAATGAACTTCGCTTTGTACTGCTGACCTCCGGCGCTAAGGTTGAGCCTATCGGGCAGGCTGGTGCTGACGCACAGCAAAGTGAAATCATCAAGGGCCTGAAGATTGGGTTCGCCAAAGCACCGGGAACTAAGTGTCCTCGCTGTTGGCACTATACGCTGGATGTCGGCCATGATGCTGCTCATCCGGATCTTTGTGGTCGCTGCGCAACTAACGTTGCCGGCAATGGTGAAGAGCGTAAATTCGCCTGATGAGTAAATCTATCTGTTCTACAGGATTACGCTGGCTTTGGCTGGCGGTTCTGGTGTTTGTCGCCGATATCATCAGTAAGTTCTGGGTGATCCGAAACTTTGAACTGGGTGATTCAGTTGAGTTGCTGCCATTTTTTAACTTGTACTATGCGCGAAACTACGGCGCAGCCTTTAGCTCCTTTATGGGGCAACGCTGGGCGCTGGCCGCCGTCGCTATTACCATTACGGTTATATTGATGGTAATGATGTACAAGACGGCAGCAACGGCCAAATGGAATAATATCGCTTTTGCGTTAATTATTGGCGGTGCATTGGGTAACCTGTTCGACCGCTTATATCACGGATTTGTGGTCGACTTTTTTGATTTCTTTATCGGTAACTGGCACTACCCAACCTTTAATATTGCCGACTGTGCAATCTGTATCGGTGCCGTAATGATTATTCTGGAAGGATTTCTTTTCTCAAAGAAAGACCAGAAAAAAGAGATTAAGTAACCGGACGCGCGTTTTTACCTGAAATAAGCAATAAGCAGGTAAAAATAGCGCGACCTTTACGCCATTTGGAGAGTAAAGATGCAAATATTGTTGGCTAATCCGCGCGGTTTCTGTGCCGGTGTAGACCGAGCCATCAGCATTGTTGAGCGCGCCTTAGAAATTTATGGCGCGCCAATCTATGTTCGTCATGAAGTGGTGCATAACCGCTATGTGGTAGACAGCCTTCGTGAACGCGGTGCGGTATTTATCGAGCAACTGAATGAAGTGCCGGACGGCGCGATATTAATCTTTTCTGCGCACGGCGTTTCTCAAGCGGTCAGAGCGGAAGCCAAAGCCCGTGATTTGACGGTATTTGACGCCACCTGTCCGCTGGTCACGAAAGTCCATATGGAGGTTGCCAGAGCTAGCCGTAAAGGCCGTGAGGCGATTTTGATTGGCCATGCTGGGCATCCGGAAGTCGAAGGCACTATGGGCCAATACAGCAATGCTGAGGGCGGCATGTATCTGGTTGAGTCGCCTGAAGATGTCTGGCAGCTCAGCGTAAAAAATGAAAAGAACCTCTGCTTTATGACGCAAACAACCTTATCGGTGGACGATACCTCCGATGTGATTGATGCGCTTCGTCAACGTTTCCCTGACATTATCGGGCCACGCAAAGATGATATTTGCTATGCGACAACCAATCGTCAGGAAGCGGTGCGTAACTTGGCGCTACAGTCTGACGTAGTGCTGGTCGTCGGGTCTAAGAACTCGTCGAACTCTAATCGTTTGGCTGAATTGGCTCAACGGATTGGGAAACCCGCCTATTTAATTGATACTGCCGATGATATTCAGGAAGGTTGGTTAAAGAACCTGAGTTCTGTTGGTGTGACCGCCGGCGCATCGGCTCCCGATGTATTAGTTCAAGCGGTAATTGAGCGCCTGCGTTCACTCGGTGGTTTACCGGCCGAAGAGATGGACGGGCGGGAAGAGAATATTGTGTTTGAAGTTCCGAAAGAGTTGCGGGTTAAGCAAATCGACTGATACGCAATAACGACTCGCTAGAATACCTTCTTGTAATGGGCCGAATATATCGGCCCATTGTCTTTTTGTAGTGCTGCTTCCTCTTTAGCCATTTTCCTTTTTTTCTGCTGTTCAAGATTTGACGATTGTTGCAGATATAGCCGCACCAAAGCTGATAAGTAACAGACCAAAAAAACGATCGATCCAACAACGGATTTTTATCATTTTGTTGCGAATCGTTGGTGTAGAGAAAAAGCGGGCGACCAATGCAAACCAAATAATATGGATTATTGCGATTAGCAGGCCATAGCTGATTAATATGGTTGACGGCGTATCTACCTTCACAACTTGCATAAATAAGCTGACGATAAATATCGATGTTTTAGGGTTCAGCGCATTGGTCATAAATCCCATTTTCATTGCGACCAAGCCATTGGGTACGTTCAGTGGTTTATCAATGCCCTCTGTTTGTGGCTTAGCCCTAATCATCTTTATACCTAACCAAATTAAATAAAGACTGCCGGCTATCTTGAGTAGTGTGAATAAAACTAACGATTGATGGATGATGACTCCAATACCCATAATGGTATAGGTGACGTGTACCATTACCCCTAATCCGATACCGATTGCAGTCAAGGTTCCTGCCTGGCGTGACAAGGTTAAGCTGTTTCTCGATACCATCGCGAAGTCAGGTCCCGGGCTGATAACGGCAAATACAGTGATAGTGATTACGGCAATCAATTCTGTCATAGAAATATCCATATGTTATGTTAGTAAGCAAAAATCATAATGGATATTTCAGATGGAAAATAACGATGAATTCTGGCGATATAGGTGAGAAAAACTCACATAAAAAAATACCTGGTTTACCCTCGCTTAATGGACTGCGCTGCTTTGAAGTTGCTGCCCGCGAGGAAAGCTTTACGCGCGCAGCCCATCAGCTACATTTAACTCATGGTGCTGTGAGTCGGGCCATTCGCATGCTTGAGAATGAACTGAGTATCACTTTATTTGAACGCCGTAATCGACGAGTTTTCCTGACGGAGTCCGGTCAAATACTTTTTCGAGCGGTACAACAGGGTTTTGATGTTATTGGTCGGGCAATATATGAGTTACATAAACAAAGAAATGATGCTTCTCTGGTGATCTCATGTGAGCCTACCCTAATGATGCGTTGGTTAATTCCTCGGTTATCTGATTTTCATTTGCAACACCCGGAGATCAATATACAGCTTCAAGCTGGAGGCGGTGACGTATCCCTGACTCCGGGAATTGATCTGGCTATACGTCGAAATGATTTTATTTGGCCACCACACTATTTTTCGTCTTTTCTATTTCATGAACGAATTGGTCCTGTTTTTCGCTCCACTGAACGTGCCAGAATGATTGAGATATCAGATCAAGGAACTGTTCAATTGCGTTCCGATATCAAACTATTGCATACCTATACTCGGGCTGATGCTTGGCAAAATTGGGCGCACTTAACCGCAAGCCGACTGGATGGCATGGATTCTCACTCTTATGAACATTTTTATTTTAGTTTACAGGCGGCTATTGCCGGATTAGGTGTTGCGATAGGCTCATGGTATTTGGTTTGCGATGATTTTAACAGTGGGATACTGGATGCACCGTTTGGCTTTATTGAAGATGGTTCAGCCTATTATCTTCTTGCTCCTGAATCATTTAATGATAGTAGCTCGCAAGCAAAATTCTATCAGTGGCTATGTTCGCAGGGGGAAAGTTGTTTTAACTTAGAGGTTCGATAATACCCATAGATATTATTTTTGATTAGCTTTGCTGCTTTGTGGTGAATAATTATAAGTAAATATATTTGTCAGAATTACGGGTGAACGATACCCTGATAAGTAGAAGATATTTTTGTATAACAGAATAAAAAAATCAGAGGATTATTATGACCAGTAAGCAAGTTAGAGTGGCTATTGCCGGTGCGGGCGGCCGTATGGGGCGTCAGCTTATTCAGGCAGTCGCACTGGCCGAAGGCGTTGTTTTAGGTGCCGCCCTGGAGCGCAATGGTTCGTCACTTATTGGTGTCGATGCCGGTGAACTTGCGGCTATAGGTCAGTCGGGCGTTCGGGTCAGTGATGATTTAGAGGCTGTGGCCAATGATTTCGACGTTTTTATCGATTTTACCCGTCCGGAGGGTACTTTAGCTCATATCGAATTTTGTCGTAAACATCATAAAGCGATGGTTATCGGCACGACCGGTTTTGATGATGCCGGAAAAGCCGCTATACAGCAGGCATCAACTGAGATTGCGATTGTTTTCGCGGCTAATTTCAGCGTCGGGGTTAATTTAGTGCTGAAATTACTGGAACAGGCTGCCAAAGTCATGGGGGATTACACGGATATTGAAATTATTGAAGCCCATCACCGCCATAAGGTTGACGCCCCTTCAGGCACGGCTTTAGCCATGGGAGAGGTTATTGCCGACACGCTTGGCAGAGATTTAAAAACCTGTGCAGTCTATGCGCGTGAAGGCTATACCGGAGAGCGCGATCGCCAATCTATCGGTTTTGCAACCTTAAGAGCCGGAGATATTGTTGGTGAGCATACGGCAATGTTTGCTGATATCGGTGAGCGGGTTGAAATAACCCATAAGGCTTCCAGTCGTATGACGTTTGCTAACGGAGCAGTCAGGTCAGCTGGCTGGTTAAGTCAGCATAAAAAGGGATTATTTAGCATGAGGGATGTATTATCTCTAAATGATTAAATAAGTCACTTTAATCACCTGACACTTACTTATTATTCATTTGTAAGTGTTAGGGTTTAATTTTTAGTTATTTGATTTTATTGTTTTTTTAAGTTGTTTTATCTGTTTTTATGTTGCTTGGTGATTTTTTATTTAATTTGTGGTTTAAACTTCACTTTTCTTTGGTTTTTTTTCATTTTTATCTCTGGTTATTCATCTTTCTCCTCTATTTTTCTTTGCTATTATCATTTTTAGACATAAATCTTATAGCAAACGGTTTCTTATATGACTTTAGTTATGGTTTTTATGCCTAAGCTCACTTTTTTAAGCCAATCTTGTAAAAAAGTAACATAAAAATCGTTTTTTTATAGACAACAAACCATCGGATCATTAGAATGCGCCCAATTTGCCCAAAACTTGCTAATAAGGCTTTTTTTGTGTTTATTTAGAAGGTATAGTTGTGAATTAATATGCAACTTTTGTGACTGTTTATTCTAGGAGGGTGTTTTGAGTAAGACAGCGCTACTGGTTCTCGAAGACGGAACCCAATTTCATGGTCGGGCCATCGGGGCTAACGGAACGGCAATTGGGGAAGTTGTTTTTAATACTTCAATGACCGGTTACCAAGAAATCCTCACTGATCCATCTTATTCCCGCCAAATTGTAACTCTTACTTACCCCCACATCGGAAACGTTGGTACAAATTCCTCCGACGAAGAATCAGCCTCGGTACATGCCCAAGGCTTGATTATCAGAGATCTTCCACTGATTGCCAGTAATTACCGTAATCAAGAAGGGCTGTCCGAATATCTTAAGCGCCATAACATTGTGGCCATTGCCGATATTGATACCCGTAAACTGACTCGAATACTGCGCGAAAAAGGAGCACAGAACGGCTGTATCATCGTTGGTGACGCTGCTGATGCACAACTGGCTTTGGACAAGGCTCGGGCCTTCCCCGGGTTGAAGGGGATGGACTTAGCCAAAGAGGTCACTACTCACGAATCTTATAGCTGGACTCAGGGAAGTTGGACGTTGGAAAACGATTTACCCGCAGCGAAAAAAGAGTCAGAGCTGCCTTATCACGTGGTTGCTTACGATTACGGTGTTAAACGCAATATTTTAAGAATGTTGGTCGATCGCGGCTGTCGTTTAACGGTTGTTCCGGCGAAAACTTCGGCTGAAGAGGTGCTAAAACTCAATCCGGATGGCATTTTCTTATCAAACGGGCCGGGAGATCCTGCGCCTTGCGATTACGCGATTAACGCTATCGGAAAGCTATTAGAAACAGATATTCCGGTGTTTGGAATTTGTCTTGGCCACCAGTTGCTGGCTCTGGCATCCGGGGCGCAAACGGTCAAAATGAAGTTTGGTCATCACGGCGGCAACCATCCGGTAAAAGACCTCGATAATAATACGGTAATGATTACTGCACAAAACCATGGTTTTGCCGTAGATGAGTCAAGCTTACCGGTAAATTTACGGGTGACCCATAAGTCGTTGTTTGATGGCTCTCTGCAGGGTATTCACCGTACCGATAAAGCGGCCTTCAGTTTTCAGGGCCACCCTGAAGCAAGCCCCGGTCCGCATGACGCAGCGCCATTGTTCGATCACTTTATCGAACTGATTGAATCTTATCGTTCTACCGCTAAATAAATCAGGAGCCCTTAATAATGCCAAAACGTACTGATATTAAAAGTATCCTGATTCTTGGTGCTGGTCCTATCGTTATCGGCCAGGCCTGTGAGTTTGACTACTCTGGTGCTCAGGCCTGTAAGGCTTTGAGAGAAGAGGGATACCGGGTGGTATTGGTTAACTCCAACCCGGCAACCATTATGACCGACCCGGAAATGGCTGACGCAACCTATATTGAGCCGATTCATTGGGAAGTGGTACGCAAAATTATTGAAAAAGAGCGCCCTGATGCGGTATTGCCCACTATGGGCGGACAAACAGCGCTCAACTGTGCGTTAGAACTTGAGCGTCAGGGCGTGTTGGCTGAGTTTGGCGTCACCATGATTGGTGCTACGGCCGATGCGATTGATAAGGCTGAAGATCGTCGCCGCTTTGACATTGCGATGAAAAAAATCGGACTTGATACCGCCCGCTCAGGTATTGCCCATAACATGGAAGAGGCCCATGCCGTTGCCGCTGACGTTGGTTTTCCATGCATCATTCGCCCGTCTTTTACTATGGGCGGAACCGGTGGCGGTATTGCCTATAACCGTGAAGAGTTTGAAGAGATTTGCGAGCGTGGCTTAGACCTTTCTCCGACCAAAGAGCTATTGATCGATGAATCGCTGATTGGCTGGAAAGAGTATGAGATGGAAGTGGTACGGGATAAGAATGATAACTGCATTATCGTCTGTTCCATCGAAAACTTTGATGCCATGGGCATTCATACCGGTGACTCAATTACCGTTGCTCCGGCCCAGACGCTGACTGATAAAGAATATCAAATCATGCGTAACGCTTCGATGGCAGTACTGCGTGAAATCGGGGTTGAAACCGGTGGGTCAAACGTTCAGTTTGCGGTGAATCCAAAAAATGGCCGCCTGATTGTTATTGAGATGAACCCGCGGGTTTCCCGCTCATCTGCGCTGGCATCTAAAGCAACCGGATTCCCGATAGCCAAGATAGCTGCCAAGCTGGCCGTCGGCTATACCCTTGATGAGCTGATGAATGATATTACCGGCGGCAAAACGCCGGCTTCATTTGAACCTTCCATTGACTATGTTGTGACTAAAATCCCGCGTTTTAACTTTGAGAAGTTTGCCGGTGCCAATGACCGCCTGACCACTCAGATGAAATCCGTTGGTGAAGTGATGGCCATTGGCCGTACGCAGCAGGAGTCATTACAAAAAGCCCTGCGGGGATTAGAAGTCGGCGTTAGCGGTTTTGACCCTAAAGTTAATCTGGATGATGCCGATGCCTTAACGCGTATTCGCCGCGAATTAAAAGAAGCCGGCAGCGACCGAATTTGGTATATCGCCGACGCTTTCCGTGCCGGTATGTCAGTCGACGGCGTTTTCAATTTAACCAACGTTGACCGCTGGTTCTTGGTTCAAATCGAAGAGCTAATTCGCCTGGAAGAACAGGTTGCTGAACGTGGATTCATCGGGCTGGACGCTGACTTTATGCGCACCTTAAAGCGTAAAGGCTTTGCCGATTCTCGCTTAGCTAAGCTGGTCGGCTTTTCTGAGGCTGAAGTGCGTAAGCTACGCCATAAGCATGGTTTATTTCCTGTATATAAGCGGGTTGATACCTGTGCGGCTGAGTTTTCGACTGATACTGCCTACCTGTATTCAACTTATGAAGATGAGTGCGAGGCTAATCCGACCAACGATCGGCCGAAGATTATGGTGTTGGGCGGTGGACCAAACCGTATTGGTCAAGGGATCGAGTTTGACTATTGTTGCGTACACGCTTCCCTCGCCCTACGGGAAGACGGTTACGAAACCATTATGGTCAACTGTAACCCTGAAACTGTTTCTACCGATTATGACACCTCAGACCGGTTGTATTTTGAACCGGTAACGCTGGAGGACGTGCTTGAAATCGTACGTATCGAACAGCCTACGGGCGTGATTGTTCAGTACGGCGGCCAGACTCCGCTTAAATTAGCACGCGCTTTAGAAGCCGCCGGCGTGCCGGTTATCGGCACCTCACCTGACGCCATTGACCGTGCAGAAGACCGCGAGCGTTTCCAACAGGCGGTAAATCGCTTAGGGCTGAAACAGCCGGCTAATGCCACGGTGTCGACAATTGAAATGGCAGTCGAAAAAGCCGTTGGCATTGGTTATCCGCTGGTGGTTCGCCCGTCATACGTGCTGGGTGGTCGGGCAATGGAAATTGTCTACGATGAAGTTGATTTACGTCGCTACTTCCAAAATGCAGTAAGCGTGTCTAATGACGCTCCGGTTCTGCTGGATCACTTCTTAGACGATGCCATTGAGGTTGATGTCGATGCTATCTGCGACGGTGAGCGGGTGCTAATCGGCGGTATTATGGAGCACATCGAACAGGCTGGGGTGCACTCCGGTGACTCGGCATGTTCTCTGCCGGCCTATACCTTAAGTCAGGAAATTCAGGATGAAATGCGCAGGCAGGTTGAGAAACTGGCCTTTGAACTGTGCGTTCGAGGCCTGATGAACGTTCAGTTTGCGGTTAAGAATAATGATGTTTACCTGATTGAAGTTAACCCGCGGGCGGCCCGAACGGTTCCTTTTGTCTCTAAGGCCACCGGTGTTCAACTGGCGAAAGTGGCTGCTCGCGTTATGGCGGGTAAATCTCTGCTTGAACAGGGTATGACCAAAGAGGTGATTCCGCCTTATTACTCGGTAAAAGAAGTGGTTCTGCCATTTAATAAATTCCCCGGTGTAGACCCGATCCTCGGGCCTGAAATGCGTTCAACCGGTGAAGTGATGGGCGTTGGCCGCAGTTTTGCTGAAGCCTTTGCCAAAGCGATGCTTGGTAGCAGCCCGCATAAAATGCCAAAAGGCAGAGCCCTACTATCGGTACGTGAAGGTGATAAGGCTAAGGTGGTGGATTTAGCCGCTAAGCTGCTTAAGCATGGCTTTGAGCTGGATGCGACACACGGTACGGCAGTGGTGCTGGGTGAGGCGGGTATTAATCCGCGCCTGGTGAATAAAGTGCATGAAGGTCGCCCGCATATTCAAGATCGGATCAAAAACGGTGAGTATAACTATATCGTGAATACCACCGAAGGACGTCAGGCAATAGAGGATTCTAAACTGATTCGCCGTAGCGCGCTTCAGTATAAAGTTCACTACGATACGACGCTGAATGGCGGTTTTGCAACCACCATGGCAATGAGCGCCGATCCGACTCAGACCGTTATTTCAGTACAGGAAATGCATCAGTTACTCACTAAGTAATGTATTTGATTAACTGAGTTAAAACCCGCCAATAGCTGACTATTGGCGGGTTTTATTATTGCTGGCTAAGCTTGAATAAAAGAGATGTTCGAGATGCTTAAGCTGCAGATTGGTGTGCCGACTTTTTGCGCCTCGAATGATGTTCGGTATAAAAATAGGTGTTGAGCGTTTGGAGCGATTTCAACATCGATGTTATCCTAGCGCGCTAAGCGGTGAACTTATCCCGTTTATTTTCTTCTCTATATCACTCAGGTAAAAATAAAGTGGAGTCTGATAAAATTCAGCCGCGTCAGCGGGATATCACCCGATTGTGTATTCAGTGTGCTCTGCTATTACTTCAGCACGGTGCAGAAAGTACGCTGGTTGAACAGCTATCCTTTCGTTTGGGTAAAGCATTAGGCGTCGATAACGTTGAGAGTTCTATCTCAGCTAATGCCGTTGTATTGAGCACCGTTCATCACGGACATTGCCTGACCTCGACCAGAAAGAATATTGACCGTGGCATAAATATGCATATGGTTACCGAAGTTCAGCGCATTGTTATTCTGGCGGAGCATCGATTATTAGATATTGATGATGTTCAAAAGCGTTTAGATAATATTAAGCCACTGCGTTACCCGCGTTGGCTGATGGTGTTGATGGTCGGATTATCCTGCGCCAGCTTTTGTAAACTGGCCGGCGGCGGCTGGGATGCGGTCATGGTGACCTTTTTTGCCAGCGGTGTGGCAATGTATGCCCGCCAACTGCTGACCTCGATTCAGATGAACCCATTGATTAACTTCTTCGCGACGGCCTTTGTGGCAACTACCGCAGCCGGATGGCTGGTACGTTGGATTGATATACCCACGGCGTCAATTGCGATGGCTTCCAGCGTGTTGCTGCTGGTTCCCGGTTTTCCTTTGATTAATGCAGTTGCCGATATGTTTAAAGGGCATATCAATACCGGGATTGCCCGTTGGGTGATGGCCAGTTTACTTACGCTTTCGACCTGTATTGGCGTGGTTGTTGCCATGTCAGTATGGGGATTCAGGAGCTGGTTATGAGTTTACTTCTTGCGCTTATTCAGGGAATGGTACTGGCGGCTATTCCGGCGGTTGGTTTTGCCCTGGTATTTAACGTGCCGGTAAAAGCCTTGAAATACTGCGCGCTTTTAGGGGCAATTGGCTATGGGACTAAAACGATTCTGATGTAGTATCATTTGCCGATTGAATGGAGCACGTTATTGGCTTCAATTTTAATTGGTAGTATTGGTATCTATTGGTCTCGACGCTTTCTTGCTCATCCAAAGGTGTTTACCGTTGCCGCTGTTATTCCGATGTTTCCCGGCGTTTTTGCCTATAAGGCGATGATTGCGATGGTGGAAATTTCTCATCTGGGTTACACCACTGAGCTGTTTGAAACCATGATTACCTATTTCCTTAGGGCATCATTTATTGTCGGCGCCTTATCAATAGGGCTCTCTTTACCGGCTTTGTGGCTTTATCGTCGCAAGCCAAGCGTATAGGCCGAAACACCGGATACCGCTCGACCTACGATGATAACAATAGATAACAACGGACAAAAAACGGCTTCAGGATATTTTTATGATAATTAGTTTAATTGCCGCTATGGCTGAAAATCGGGTTATTGGTGCTGATAATGCGATGCCGTGGCACTTGCCGGCTGACCTGGCCTGGTTCAAACGTAACACGCTGGCAAAACCCATTATTATGGGGCGTAACACGTATGAATCTATCGGCAGGCCGTTACCCGGACGCTTAAATATTGTGATTAGCCGCCAGCCTCAGTCAGACGAGAGGGTGACTTGGGTAAGCTCTTTAGAACAGGCTCTATCTGCTGCGGGAGAGGTTGATGAGGTAATGATTATCGGTGGGGGACGTGTTTACCAACAGGCTCTGACGCTGGCAAATCGCCTTTATCTCACTCATATTGAGGCCGAACTGGAAGGGGATACCTATTTTCCTGACTACCAGCAGTATGGCTGGACGCAAACATTGGATGAACCGCACCCTGCGGATGAAAACAATCAATACCCATACCGGTTTGAAATATTAGAACGGAAATGATTGTCCGGTGCCGTCACGCCATTTTGGGCTGGCGTGACGGCCGTATGATAGCGGCAGCTTAACTACGACTCTGCATCAGCTTCCTGCCCGAGATAAGCCTGACGGAAGTACTGCTTATCTTCCCATCTCAGCATCGTCAGTTCGCCTCCCCAGCAACAGCCGGTATCCAGAGGATAAATGCCTTCCGGAGCGCCTTTTCCTTCTAGCGATGCCCAATGGCCGAAGGCAATTGAGTACTTTTCGGTTATGGTACTGGTGATATCAAACCAAGGCTTTAGCGGTGCGGGTGCTTTTTTGGGGACGTCTTTGCAGATCATATCCAGACATCCGTTCGGATAGCAAAAGCGCATACGGGTCAGGGCGTTGGTTGCATAGCGTAAGCGCGGCAGGCCTGACAGTTCATCACTCCAGCAGTTTGGCAGATCGCCATACATCGAGTCCAGAAACAGAGGATAGCTATCGCTGGAAAGAATCGCTTCAATTTCACGGGCACAGCGCTTGGCGGTATCAATGTCCCACTGCGGGCTAATGCCGGCATGGCCCATTACTAACGCTTTTTCTTCATCCACCTGCAGCACGGGCTGGCGACGCAGCCAATTAATCAGTTCATCTGCATCAGGCGCTTCAAGCAGCTCAGACAGGTTATCTTTAGGCTTATTACGGCTGATACCGGCAAAGATAGCTAACAGGTGAAGATCGTGATTACCCAGCGTCAGGCGCACTGAATCGCCTAAAGAGCGAACATAGCGTAAGACTTTAAGCGAGTCGGGACCGCGGGCAACTAAGTCACCGGTTAGCCAAAGGGTATCGTATTGAGGATTAAAATCAGCCTGAGATAAGAGCGCCTGTAGTTCGTTAAAACAACCGTGAACGTCACCAACTAAAAGTGTTGCCATAAGCAGCGGCTAGCCTTTTTTATTATTATATCCGTATCTTTCATCTTGCAGCGGGAAACGCTTATCGCAAGGTAAATTATTTAGGGTATAGATTAATGAATCAGCGACGGAATCGCCAGACGGAATACCGGAATAATGACTTGAAAGGGCTGGCCCAGATGATCGACCATTTTATAGTGGCCTTCCATTGTTCCTAGCGGAGTTTCAAGAACCGCTCCGCTGGTATATTGGTACTCGCCGCCGATATCAATAATTGGCTGCTCACCCACAACACCTTCACCCTGAACTTCAGTTTGCTTACCGTTAGCATTGGTAATCAGCCAGTAACGACCCAGTAATTGAACTTGAGTCCGCCCCAGGTTACGTAATGTCATGGTATAAGCAAAAACAAAACGTTCTTCGTCCGGCATAGATTGGGTTTCTACATAAAAACTCTGTGCCTGAATAAATACCCGGGGTTGATCAATCACGGTGGTTACTCCTGTTCAGCCTTTTGCGATGCTCTATTGACTGAAAGCCAATTCGCCAGTTTGCAATATTGCTCAACGGAGATATTTTCTGCCCGCATAGACAGGTCTAAACCTAATTCCGTCAGTTGCTCTGGCGTAAACAGGTGGCCAAGGCTATTGCGGATAGTCTTTCGCCGTTGATTAAATGCCTCTGTGGTCAGACGGCTTAATATACGAATATCATCAACAGGATATGGAATTGTTGCATGAGGTATTAAGCGGACAACCGCAGAATCTACTTTTGGTGCCGGGCGGAACGCCGTTGGCGGCACTTCCAGAACCGGAATAATATGGCAGTAATATTGTGCCATTACGCTTAATCGGCCATAGGCTTTGCTATTAGGGCCTGCGACTAAGCGGTTAACAACCTCTTTCTGCAGCATAAAATGCATATCACTTATTGCATTAGTATAGCTGAAAAGGTGGAACATCAGCGGCGTAGAAATATTGTAAGGTAAGTTACCAAATACCCGCAGTGACTGGCCTTTTTCTTTTGCCAGTTCAGCAAAATCAAAGGTCATTGCATCTTGCTGATAAATAGTCAGCTTGCTGCCTAACTTAGGATGAGTCTCTAAACGAGCGGCTAAATCACGGTCTAATTCGATTACGGTCATATGATCGAGCCGATCCGCAACCGGCTCAGTTAAGGCGCCTAAGCCGGGGCCGATCTCTAACATCTCCTGACCGGGCAGAGGATGAATAGCTGAAACAATATTATCGATCACATACTGATCGCTTAAAAAGTTCTGCCCGAAACGTTTACGAGCAAAATGGCCTTGGTGAACACGATTATTCATTACGATTATTTATCATTTTAATAGCGAGATTAAGGGCTACCGTAAAGCTGCCAACGTCGGCGTTTCCGGTAGCTGCAAGGTCTAGTGCTGTACCATGATCCACTGATGTGCGGATAAAAGGCAGGCCTAAGGTAATATTTACTGCGCGGCCAAAGCCCTGATACTTTAATACCGGCAATCCCTGATCGTGATACATCGCCAGTACCGCATCTGCGTGTTGAAGATATTTCGGCTGGAACAGGGTATCGGCAGGAAGTGGCCCAATCAGGCTAATTCCTTGCTGACGTAATTGTTCTAACGTAGGGATAATAATATCGATCTCTTCACGCCCCATATGACCCCCTTCACCCGCATGAGGATTAAGTCCACATACATAGATTTGAGGTTGGCTGATACCAAACTGATTGATTAAATCATGATTTAATATCGTGATAGTTTCAGTCAGGCTTTGCGGGGTAACTGCCGCCGAAACGTCAGACAGCGGGAGGTGCGTTGTCACTAACGCCACCCGAAGTTCCTCGGTCGCCAGCATCATAACAACCCGCGGGCGAAGGCTTCGTTCGGCAAAAAATTCGGTATGGCCGGTAAAGGCAAAGCCGGCATCATTGATAATGCCTTTATGTACCGGTCCGGTAATCAGTGCGGCAAATTCGCCACTCAGACAGCCGTCACAGGCCCGGGCTAAGGTATTCACAACATAGCTACCATTGGCCAGATTTAACTCACCGGCAATCACTGGTGCGTTTAGCTCTACGGGAACAACGGTGAGCGTGCCTTTACCCTGAGGCTTCGGTTGTTTTAATGGGTCATAGCGTATTAATTGCAAAGGCAGCCCGAGAAGGGCTGCTCTTTGTTCAAGCAACGCAGGGTCGGCACAAACGACCAGTTCAACCGGCCAATCTTGCTGTGCCAGCCGGACAGTTAAGTCCGGGCCAACGCCGGCAGGTTCACCCGGCGTGATAACCACTCTTTGATATTTATTGAGCATCTTTGTTGCTGTTGCCATTGATGATCTTAACGTAAGCACTGGCGCGCTGTTCTTGCATCCAGCTCTGAACTTCTTCTGCAAACTTACGGTTAAACAGCATGCGATAAGCCCGATCTTTCTGAGCTACGTCAGTTTTATCAACCTGGCGGGTATCCATTAACTGAATTAAGTGCCAGCCGAAAGATGAACGAACCGGAGCACTAAGCTCGTTTTTCTGTAAGCGCATCAATGCTTCACGGAAAGCCGGATCGTAGCTCTCAGGGGATGCCCATCCCAGATTACCACCCTGTTGAGCTGAACCCGGGTCTTCTGAATATTGGCGAGCCATATCTTTAAAATCAGCCTTGCCGCTGCGAATATCTGCCGCGATAGACGCCAGTTTTGCTTCGGCCTGCGCATCAGTCATGACAACGGACGGGCGTAAAAGAATATGGCGAGCGTTAACTTCCATCACCGAAATCGCTTTTTGTTCACCGCGAATATCATTGATTTTTAAAATATGGAAACCAACGCCGGAACGGATAGGGCCGACGATGCTGCCTTTCTTCGATGACTGAAGCTGGCTGGCAAAAATAGAAGGTAGCTCTTCCATTTTACCCCAGCCCATCTGACCGCCTCTTAATGCCTGAGGGTCAGCGGAATAGGTCACCGCCAGTTTGCCGAAGTCGGCTCCGGCATTAATTTGTTCTACCAGACTCTGGGCTAATGCCTGTGCCTTCTCAACCTGTTGTTGAGATGCATTTTCCGGTAAAGGAATCATGATGTGGCTCAGATTCAGTTCAGCACCGGAACCAATTTGATTGGCAATCTGGCTGGCCATGGCATCGACTTCTTGCGGCAGAACGGAAACCCGGCGGCGAACTTCATTATTTCTAACTTCCGCCAGCAGCATCTCTTTACGGATCTGTTCGCGGTAGCTGTTGTAGTTCATACCCTCTGCAGCAAGACGGCTGCGAAGCTGTGCCGGCGTCATGCGATTCTGACGAGCGATATCAGCGATACCACTGTCAAGTTTGGCATCATCAATTTTAATGCCCAAATTGGCACCTAACTGCGTGATGATACTGTCCATAATCAGACGTTCAGTAATTTGAGTACGCAGCGTTGCATCGTCAGGCAACTGTTGCCCGGCACGCTTAGCGTTGCTTTTAACTGAAGACATCAGGTTATTAACGTCACTTTCTAATACCACACCATTATTTACAACGGCAGCAACGCTATCAACGAACTGGCCCTGTGGAGCAGCTAAGGCAGTGTGTGAAGCCAGTGACATTGATGTGACTGATGCACAGAGCGCCAAACTTGCGGCAAGCGATCTCCAGTTTTTCATTACTTTTCCCATATAGTCCTATCCGCCTCTTAGCGGTTAATCATTAAAATCGCACTAACATTCATAAGTGGTTGTTAGCGATTAGAAAGCACGCTGATATGGCAGAATACCCGTACGCATCATTTTACTTCCCCCTAAGCTATAGTTGTTACTTAAGCCTCTAAGTTCAAAATTAAACGATACCTTGTCGTCATAATCACTTCGGAAATTGCCGGTGTTATTCCAACCGATAATCTTTCTTTCATAGCCAACGCCGATAGCCCAACAGCATGTGTTGTACTGAAAACCTATTAGACTACTGGCAGACTGTTTTAGTTTCGTATCGTAGTAATAAGATCCTACTGCTGCCCATCGGTCGGCAATTGGCCAAGTAGCAATACCACCGACCTGAGAGATATCTTGATTATAGGCGGTATAACCGTTCGAGATATTAGTCGTCATCGCAGAAACGTATTCTTTACTGGCATAACGATAGCTTAACTGAATCACCCGCTCGCTGTCTTTACGATATTCAGCCACGGCATTACCCACGGCGAAATTATCTAAACGGGTGTCATATTGAAGGCCTCCGCGCAGGGCGAAGTTAGGATCGATTCTCCAGAAGCTGTCACCGGCCCAGACTACGCTGCCGGTACTTTTTTTATCATCAAAGCTATTGTTATTATCACCGGTACGGGAGTCTTCAAAAAAGTAAATTTGCCCGACGGACGCATTAAAACGTTCAGTCTGGCGATCGTCATAAACCCGCGTTGTCAGTCCCGTGGTAACCTGATTAGCTGAAGCAATTCGGTCCAGACCGCTGTAGGTACGATCGCGAAACAGGCCGGTGTAGTCAGTCTGTAGCAGCGTGGAGTCATAGACATTGATATCACTTTGGTCTTTATAAGGTACATATAAGTACTGTACTTTTGGTTCCAACGTTTGGGTGAAATCTTGCCAACTATCCATCGGTCGGTCAAAAACAACCTTGCCTGTAACTTTATACTGCGGAAGAACCCGATTAACTGACTCAGCGAGCTGGCTACTTTTAGGGGAAGTATCAGGGAAATCTTGCTGATAATGGGTGGCCATCAGTTTGAATTCACTGTCCAGGCTTCCCCAGCGGTTAGCAATCGGATAGTTAAAGGTTGGTTCTAAGTGTGATCGCGTGGCCGTCGGGTTAAGATGATTTTCACTGGAGAATTTAGCCACCTGAGCATAGGTATGAATATCAAAACCGCCGATATCATACTGGAAGTTATTCATATCAATCTGCGGTTCAGCCCGATAGGCGTTAGCGTTACCCGCATCGGTGAAGATCTGGAATTTTTTCATGGCGACGGTGGCATTCCAGTTTTGGTTAGCATAACCCGCACTGTATTTTTGGGTTGCATAACCATCGGTACTGGAGCCGTACAGGCTAGTGAGATCGCTAAGATAACGGCTATCACTCAGTTTGGTGTAGTCGATATTAAAACGCCAAAACTGATTCATAACCCCATTATGACCCCAATAGAATAACCAGCGGTCAGCGTCATCAACGGGTTTTCCTGACTTAGCCATATCTTCTTTATATAGCCGGTCGTTTTTCAACCAGTCAAAGGCCATGGTACCAGTACCCGGAGCCAGTAAATAACGGAATTCATTTTGGTACTGCATGCCCCGTTCGCCGATATAGTGAGGGGTTAACGTGGCATCGAAGTTCGGGGCGATATTCCAGTAGTAAGGCAGGCTAAATTCAATGCCGCCATTATTGCCGTATTTACCGCTTGGTATTAAGAAACCGGAACGGCGTTTATTGCCGGTAGGTATCTGCAAATATGGGCTGTAAAAAACCGGCACCGGACCGATTTTAAAACGGGCATTCCAGATTTCGGCTAATTCTTCTTCGTTATCATGGATGATTTCTGAGCCGACGATGCTCCAACTGCTGTCGCCCGGCAGGCAAGAGGTGAAAGTACCATTATCAAGAATGGCATAGCGGTTACTTTCCCGCAGCTTCATCTTATTGGCTTCGCCCCGGCCCTGACGCCCAACCATTTGATAGTCGCCTTCATACACATCGGTATCTTTGGTATTCAGGTTAGACCAAGCCTTTGGCCCGTTAAGCTTGATCATGTTGTCATCATAGCGCACGTTACCCGTTGCGGTTACGGTGCGCAGAGGTATTTCTTGGCCGTCAATCGGCGTTTGGTTGACTTCAGCTCGATCGGCAAGTAACAGACGGTTACCTTGCTCAATAACGACATTACCGGTAAATACTGCGCTGGCAGGATAATTGACTTCACTATCATCAGACTCAATACGAACGGGTAATGAGTTTGGATCGCCGGTAACGAGCGGGCGCTCATAAACAGGTATTCCGAACTTACATTGCTCGGCTAAAGAAGCCAGAGCACCCTGGCTGTAAAGTGCCATCCAAATTGTGGAGGCTAGCAGTGTGGGATAACGTTTTTTCATACGATTATTTTTGGTATTCCGTCAGTTGCGGCTATGCAGAAGCAAACTCGATGAGATTATCGTACTCATCCCTGTTACACCAGCGTTAAATCTTATCATCACCGTTAGGTGGTTGAATCGTTGGCGGGTATGATAATGCAATTTGTCGCTGACGGCATTGCCAATTGAGGATCATATGCAGTATTGGGGAAAAATCCTGGGTGTTATTTTGGCTCTGGTCTCCGGCGGAGGCTTTTGGGGCGTGGTTTTAGGGCTGTTTGTTGGCCATATGGTCGATAGAGTAAGAAGTCCGCGCAGAAGCGGTTTTTTTGCCAACCAGCAGACCCGGCAGGCACTTTTTTTCCGCACAACCTTTCAGGTTATGGGACATTTAACCAAATCCAAAGGGCGAGTAACGGAAGTCGATATTCAGAATGCCTCAATGATTATGGATCAAATGCAAATTCATGGTTCCCGCCGCAATGATGCCCAGCAGGCCTTTCGTGAAGGCAAGCAGACCGGGTACCCGCTGCGTGAAAAATTGAGAGAGCTGAGAACTATCTGCTTTGGCCGCGCCGATCTTATTCGGATGTTTTTAGAGATTCAGCTTCAGGCTGCGTTTGCCGATGGCGTACTGCATCCTAATGAGCGACAAGTGTTGTATGTTATTGGTGAGGAACTGGGCATTTCGCGGGCCCAGCTTGAACAGTTGCTAAGCATGATTGAAGGCGGCCGCCAATTTGGTCAATCCGGAGGATGGCACGGACAGCAGGGCGGGTATCGTTCAGCATCGGGCCCAACGTTGGCGGATGCCTGTAAGGTCTTAGGGGTTAAAACAACGGATGATGGCACCACCATTAAACGGGCTTACCGTAAGCTGATGACTGAACACCACCCGGATAAGCTGGTTGCTAAAGGCCTGCCACAAGAAATGATGGAAATGGCTAAACAGAAAGCGCAGGAAATTCAAGGGGCTTATGATTTGATTAAGCGAGAAAAAGGTTTTAAATAAGTTAGTTTTCTATGTTAGCTGAATAACGTGCATGATAAGGAGCTGTTGATGAAAGGGTGGTTAGTTGGCATTACCTCATTACTATTGTCTTCATTGGCTATAGCCGGGCCAGCAACGGTTAGCGAAGTTGTCTATAAACAGCAGGGGGAGTCATATAATCGGTATCGCTTACCTTGGGTCATTCAGAATGATAATCCAGCTTCAGCAAAACGCATTAATGACTTTATATTTAGCCGCTTTGCTCAGCAGCTTCCGGGAGCCGATCCTCAGGCAACGCTTAATCGCATAGGGCAACAGGGGATTGAACAAACCGCCAGCCTTGATTTTGAATTGGTCAATAATAAGAATAACATTCTGACCATCAATATCATCGCTGAAGGCTGTGGAGCTTATTGTGAAACTTACAGCAACTACACCAGCTTTGATTTAACGACCGGGGCCAATATCGACCTTGATGATATTATTTCTCCGCCAACGGTTACTCAGCTAAATCAACAGATAAAGTCTGATATTCGTCATCAAATTACCGCTTTTATTGAGGCTCAAAACAATCTCCCGTTAGAGCAGAAAGTGAAGGATGAAGGTGAAGTCGTTGACTATCAGCAGTTTTATGCCGATTGTTGGGCGATGACCATGGATGATGTCAGCTTTGTTAATAAGTTTTTCTTAGATAACGGGCAATTGGTTTTTAACAATGAACGCTGTAGTAACCATGCCAGCCGGGCTTTGGATGATTTAGGTGAGTTTACCAGTAAAATCCCTGTTTCCGAGCTGACCGGGAAGTTCACGCCATTTGGTCAAAATCTGATTATCGATCGAGCAAAGACAAGCGTTTCCCCACCCGCCAAGTTAAGTGGCCGTACTCTATACGGCACGTTGGGGAGCAAAACGCCGATCGTACTCAGCGTTAGCTGCTCGCATAACTATATTCACGGAGCCTACTTTTATGCCCAATATGGTGCGCCGATTGAGCTTAACGGTAAGTGCCAAAGTGACAGTAACCAGTCTTATACTATGACCACGGCCTCCGGCGATATTGCCGCTGAACAAATTGAGCTAAGGTTAAAAGACGGGATATATCAGGGAACTTGGTCATCTAATGGTAAGACCTTACCCCTAGTGATTGATTTGCCATAAACCGTTCAAAAACCACCAGACAAGCGAGTTAATCACGATGTTCAAGCGGCTATTTTTGTTGTTAGTACTGGTTTCATCCGGCGTGGCTGCTGCTCCTTTATTGGAGGATCCGGCTCTATTTTTGCAAAAAATTTATCGCTCTTACGCCTCTGGCTTTGATGCGGTACGGCTGGATGACAAAGGGGATAAGCAGATTTTGTCCGATGAATTTCTGCGCGTTGTCGAGCAAGACAGTGAATTAGCCAACGGGGAGATAGGATATCTGGGCTATGATCCTATTTGTCACTGTCAGGACTACCAGAACCTTGTTGTTGAAGATATCACAGTGATATCCAACGATAATCAGACATCACGGCTTCAGGTGATATTTCGCCCCTTTGCTGAAAGTACTAAGAAGGTCAGCCAAACTTTTCTCTTGAAAGCTAAAAATGGCGCTTGGCTTATTGATGATATCGTGACTGAGAATGGCAGCCTTCATCAGAATATGCTGAAAAGTAATCACGAAATAAGGCGAAATTCGCCGGTGCCTGAACGATGAATTAATCATAAAGGAGGCTAACGTGCTCATTGTATTTAGTGGCTTACCCGGAGTGGGTAAAAGTTCAATTGCCAAAGAGTTGGCGAAAAAGACGTCGGCAGTTTATTTACGTATTGATTCTGCTGAGCAGGCTATCCGTTGTTCTAACGTACTGCGTGATGACGTTGGCATTTCCGGCTATAGCGCCTGTTGTGCGTTGGCTAAAGACAATCTTTTATTAGGGCACTCAGTGATTGCTGACTGCGTAAATCCGGTTTGTTGGTCACGGGATACGTGGATGGCGGTGGCAACTGAGGCCGGAGTCGCCGGCTTAGAAGTTGAAATAATATGTTCGGATCTTGAGGAACACCGCCATCGGGTGGAATCGCGTAAGGTGGATATTCCGGGGCTGGTGCTGCCTGACTGGAAAAAAGTGACTGAAAACGAATATCAGCCATGGCAACGACCACGAATTATTGTGGATACGGCTGGAAAGACTCTCTGCTGCTGCGTTGATGAACTGCTACAGCATCTGCAAACCTGTGATTAACCTGCCAGCTTAACTAGAAGTCCGGCTCACAGCGAAAATGCATCGGCGTGCCAAAGGCAGGGTGAGTAATCATCAGCTCTTGCGCATGTAACTGAAGTCTGGGTGCCATCGCTTTAGCTTCAGGGTGAGCATAAAATCGATCCCCAAGAATAGGGTGTCCCATGGCTAACATATGGACTCTGAGTTGGTGAGACCGGCCTGTAATCGGCATCAACTTAACCCTGGTCGAACCATCATGGTCGCGGCTAAGTACCAGATATTCCGTTTGAGCACTCTTCCCGGTTTCATAACATACTTTCTGCTTCGGGCGGTTAGGCCAGTCGCAAATCAGCGGTAAATCAATCAGCCCTTCATCTTTCTCTAAATGGCCCCAGACCCGGGCAATATAAGATTTTTTAGGTTCACGCTCGCGAAACTGGCGCTTAAGTTCCCGCTCAGCGGGTTTATTTAACGCAACTGCAATAACGCCGCTGGTAGCCATATCTAATCGGTGTACAGATTCCGCCGCCGGAAAATCCCGCTGAACGCGCGCCATCACGCTGTCGTAATGCTCAGGTGCTTTTCCCGGAACGGACAGCAAATCGCTGGGCTTATTGACCACCATAATGTGCTCGTCCTGGTACAAAATGTATAGCCAAGGCTCGGTGGGGGGATTATAGGGTTCCATGGTGCTCTCCGGAGCCTCTCGGCTTGATTAACTCTTTTGGTCGCCATCCTGCAGAGGTATAGGATGGCGAGGTCAAAATAACGGCTTTGGCTAGCGATAACAACGCAGTCTGGACGTTATTTACTGATGTGTCACGACAATCAAGCGAAGTGCATCAAGCCTCCAGCTTGCCTGCTGCAGGCACTCCAGAATTTGATTGCGGTTATCTTCAATAGCTTCCAGCTCATCATCGCGAATTGACGGATTAACCGCTTTAAGCGCACTGAGCCGAGCCAATTCGGTCGTCAGCGTGGTGCTGGCTTCCTGCTTGGCAATATCAATAAGTGCCTGTGCCTGCTTAGCAACTTCAGTTTCACCCATGCGCAGCATCTCATGAATATCCGTCTGTATGGCATTCACCAGTTTACTTGAGGTGTGGCGATTGACAGCGCTTAGCTGGCGATTAAAGCTTTCGAATTCAACCTGAGAGGCGAGATTGGTCCCTTTACGATCGAGCATCAGTCGAATCGGCGTTGGCGGTAAGAAGCGGGTAAGCTGAAGATTCTTCGGGGCCTGAGCTTCAACCACGTAGATCAGTTCCATCAGCATGGTACCGACCGGCAGAGCCTTATTTTTCAGTAATGAAACCGCACAGCTTCCGGTGTCGCCCGACAGAATAAGATCTAAACCGTTGCGGACAATCGGGTGTTCCCAACTGATAAACTGCGCATCTTCACGCGACAGTGCTTTCTCTCGATCGAACGTAATGGTACAGCCATCCTGTGGAATGCCCGGGAAGTCCGGCACCAGCATATGGTCAGACGGCGTCAGAATCATCAGGTTATCGCTGTCATCTTCCTGATTAATACCGACAATATCGAACAGATTCAGCGTAAAGCCAATAAGATCAACATTATTATCCTGTTCTGAAATAACCCGAACCAGCTCCTGAGCCTGCTCACCACCGTTTGAATTCATTTCCAGCAGGCGGTCGCGGCCATTTTCAAGCTGAGCTTTTAACGCGTTATGCTGAGTCCGGCTACGTTGAATAAACTCATTGAACCCTTCCTGTTCTGATGGATTCGCCAGATAGGTCATCAGCTCATCTCGTACTGCGTCATATACTGGTCGACCGGTCGGGCAGGTATGTTCAAAAGCATCTAATCCTTCATGGAACCAGCGAATCAGAATCGCCTGTGCGGTATTTTCTAAATAAGGCACGATAATTTGAATATCATGGACCTGACCAATACGATCTAAACGGCCAATGCGCTGTTCTAACAGATCGGGATTAAACGGCAAATCAAACATCACCAGACGGCTGGCAAACTGGAAGTTACGACCTTCAGAACCAATCTCTGAGCATAACAATACCTGGGCACCGTTATCTTCAGTGGCAAAATAGGCGGCTGCGCGGTCGCGTTCGATAATAGACAGACCTTCATGGAACACCGCGGCGTGAATACCTTCACGCTCGCGCAGGGTTTGTTCCAGTTGCAGTGCCGTTGCGGCCTGAGCACAAATCACCAGCACTTTTTCGTGGCGATTCTGCTTCAGGTATTCCATCAGCCATTCGACGCGAGGATCGAAGTTTAACCAGCTAACGCCATCGCCTTCAAAGGCCTGAAATATTTGTTCCGGATAGAGCATGTCGTGGGCGCGCACTTCGACCGGCTTTTTGCTGTTCATCAGATTAGCCACTTTAAACGCGGTCTGATATTGAGCGGGCAAGGCCAGTTTAATTTGATGAAGATAGCGAATCGGGAAGCCTTTCACGCCCTGACGGGTATTTCTGAACAGAACGCGGCTGGTACCGTGTCGGTCCATCAGCATACTGACTAATTCAGTACGGGCTGATTCGCTCTCTTCAGTGTCCAGATTGGCCGCTTTGAGCAGCGGTTCAATATCCTGTTCGTTAATCAAATCACCCAGCAGATTCAGCGCGGTGTTATCCAATTTTTCTCCGCTGACCAGCAGGCTGACGGCATCGGCCACCGGGCGATATTTTTGCTGTTCGGCAACAAATTCCTGATAGTCATGAAAACGGCTGGGATCTAACAGACGTAAACGAGCAAAGTGGCTCTCTTGACCTAATTGCTCAGGCGTTGCCGTTAGCAATAATACGCTTGGGGTTTGCTCAGCCAACTGCTCGATAGACAGGTAGTTTTTGCTTGGTGCATCTTCGCTCCATGCCAGATGGTGGGCTTCATCCACCACCAGCATATCCCAGTTTGCATCCACTAAATCATCCAGACGCTGCCTGCTTTGGCAGACAAAGCTCAGCGAGCAGATAACCAACTGTTCGGTTTCAAACGGGTTACTGAAATCCATCCGAGCTTCGGCATAACGCTCTTCATCAAACAGCGAAAAATGGAGGTTAAAACGGCGGAGCATTTCAACCAGCCATTGATGCTGCAGGGTTTCAGGTACGACAATTAATACGCGTTCAACTCTGCCGGCTAACAGTTGCTGGTGAATAATCATACCGGCTTCAATTGTTTTACCTAATCCGACTTCATCGGCCAGCAGTACGCGGGGGGCATGACGATGCCCGACTTCATTTGCAATATGGAGCTGGTGCGGTATTAAGCTTGCGCGCACGCCGGTTAAGCCGCTCCACGGCATACGAAACTGTTCACTCTGGAATTTTCTGGCACGATAGCGCAGACAAAAGCGGTCCATGCGGTCTATTTGACCGGCAAACAGACGATCTTGCGGTTTACTGAAGGTCAGTTTGCTGTCGAGCATTACTTCGCGCAGGCTGACGTTATCTTCTTCGGTATCTAAGCGACGTCCGATATAGGTCAGAACACCGTTATTTTCTTGTATGTCTTCAACCAACAGTTGCCAGCCTTCATGGCTGGTGATGGTATCGCCGGGATTAAACATCACGCGGGTGATAGGAGAATCTTTTTGGGCGTACAGGCGATTTTCACCAATTGCCGGAAATAATAATGTTACGGTACGCGCATCCAATGCGACGACTGTTCCCAGTCCTAAATCACTTTCCGTGTCACTAATCCAGCGTTGGCCTAAGGTAAAGGACATATATTTATTGGCTTCTCATTGTTGCCACAGCAATAAAGACTGTCAAAACCGGCTATCACTTGGGGTGATTTCCGGGTAACGGTTAAAAGGTTATTGCTGTGGTAGTTCTAGAAATACAGACAAGGGCGTTATGGTAATGATCGCGCTCGGTTAAAACAACCCCATTTGACCGGTAATCAGTGAATCAAAGTTATCATGCATAAACGGAAGTATAGCATCGGCGATGGGCTCCAACTGGCGGGAGATATAATGTTGGTAGTCAATAGGGGATTGTAAATTTTCCAGCGGTTCAGGACCCTGTAAAGTGATCAAATAACGGATGGTTCCACCGTTTTGATATTGCAACGGACGCCCTTGCGAATGGTTGTATTCGTCGGCCATTTTAGCCGCCCTGGCATGGGGGGGAACATTACGCTGATATTCAGATAAACGGCGACGCAGGCGCTTGCTGTAAATCAGCAGTTGATCAAACTCGCCATCCAGCGTTTTTTGCACGTATTCACGAATAAAGTCCTGATAGGGCTGATTATGAAATATCCGGCTGTATAATTCCTGCTGGAAGCGTTGGGCCAAGGGGGTCCAGTCGGTACGTACGGTTTCCATCCCTTTATAGATCATTTCATCGCTGCCATCGGCTTGGGTGACTAATCCGGCATAACGCTTTTTACTGCCCTGTTCGGCCCCCCTGATGGTCGGCATTAAAAAACGCCGATAGTGGGCTTCGTATTCCAATTCAAGGGTACATTCCAGCCCCATTTCTTTTCGAAGAGAGGTTTTCCACCATTGATTCACGACACTGACTAAGGAGCGTCCAATCTCTTCTGCCTGGCTATCGCTGTGAGCCTGTTTTAGCCAGACAAAGGTTGAATCAGTATCGCCATAAATAACCTGATAGCCCTGTTCTTCAATCAGCTTTCTGGTCTGTAGCATGATCTCATGGCCGCGCAGAGTAATGGAAGATGCCAGCCGGGGATCAAAGAAGCGGCATCCGCTGGAGCCGAGAACGCCATAAAACGCGTTCATAATAATTTTCAGCGCCTGTGATAACGGCTTATTATTAGTGCGTTTAGCCTCTTCACGGCCTTGCCAGATCTGTTTCACAATGTCGGGCAGACAGTGCTGTGTGCGTGAGAAGCGGGCATTGCGAAAGCCGGCGACTGCCGTTGCATCCGTCTCTTTTAGCGTCCCTTCTATCAGACCTACCGGGTCAATCAAGAAGGTTCGAATAATCGAGGGGTACAGGCTTTTATAGTCCAGAACGACCACCGAATCATACAGGCCGGGGGTGGATGACATCACGTATCCGCCGGGGCTATGTTCTTCTGGCAGGGTACCTAAGTTCGGCGCGACGTAGCCGATACGGTGCATTTTAGGTAAATAAAGATGAGTAAATGCGGCAACTGAACCTCCGCTGCGGTCGGCCGCCAGACCGGTTACCGTGGCCCGTTCCAGCAAGAAGGTCATAAGCTGCGTTTTTTCAAAGATACGGGTAACCAGAATGCAGTCCATCAAATTATAATGGGCCAGAGCGGGCTTATCTTCAGCGAACATCCGGTTAATTTCAGCCATTCGGTCATAGGGGTTATCAATAGCTTTCCCTTCGTTCAGCAGCTCTCTGGCAACGTTTTCCAGACTGAAGGAAGGAAAGTTCCAAGTAGCGCTTTTTAGCGCTTCAATGCCATCAATAATTAACCTGCCGCTGGCTGATGCAAAAAAGTGCCCCTGTTTGAAACCGTGTTCCCGCCAGTCCAGCGGGCTTTTATCCCGGCCAAATGCGAGAGGGATCTGGTAACGTTCGGCATGTTTTTGTAACACTCTCAGATCGAACTGCACCAGATTCCAGCCGATAATGGCATCCGGATCGTGCTCTGCCAGCCATTGATTGAGCTTATGCAGCAGTAAAGGACGACTGGCAACGTACTCCAAATCAAAATCAATATTTTTAGAATCACCATTTTCCGGCCCCAGCATATAGACCTTACGTTGGCCGCAGCCGTACAGACCGATGGAGTAAAGTTCACCTTGAGCCGTGGTTTCGATATCCAGCGAAACCGACTTGAGGGTAGGGCGATAGTCCGGCGCGGCCTTAATTTGTGCGTTAATCAGACTGCCGTCAGGCCGCGCTTCTCCCTGAAACCAGATCGGGGCAGTAATAAAACGCTCCATCAGATAGCGTTCCGGCGGACGGATATCTGCTTCATATAGGGAGATTTCAGATTCGGTCAGGATTTTTTCAATACGTTGAATTTGGCGATACTGGCGACAGTAAAGGCCTTCAACCGGCCGGCAGCTGAAGTCTTGCATGGCCAGCGGACGCAGGCTCCAACCTCGCTCGTTTGATAACAGCGCGGTGACTCTGGCGTTATACATGGCGGGCACAAAGGCAACGGCCTGCTGTAGCGGTAAGCGAATTCGTTGAGGGCCACTGTCCGTTGCCAGCCAGTAGTCGATCTCAATGCCTGAAGGCGTATCCCGCCAGTGTCGGGTCAGGATAAAACCTTGTCGTGCTGAATTCACCGTATGTTTGCCTGCTGATTGACTATTGATTGCTTAGAATAATATTCAGTATGTATATCCATACAGGTGTTGTCTATTTTATTTTTTTGCGAAATGGTGGATTTTTGTTCTATCTTTAAATAAGAGAATAATTTTATTAAACATCATAAACACTTATAGTCTTGGGTATATTCCTCTTATCTTAATGATATTTATTAGGTTGAGGTATTAATCAGAAAAAGTCTGTCGCTTAGGGAATTGAGGTAGGCGTTTTTGAGCGCGCGGTATATTGCCTTATTTGCCCTGATATTGTTCTAAACCAGCAACACTTATAGGTTGTAAAGGATAGATATAATATGAAAATACAAATATGGTCTGATTTTTCTTGCCCGTTTTGCTATATCGGCAAACATCATCTTATGTCGGCGTTGGATGCCTTTTCTGGTCGGGAAAGCGTCGAAATTATTTTTCGCAGCTTTGAGCTGGATCCTAATGCTCCGGTTAGCGGCAATACTAATATTCATGCTCACCTGTCAGAAAAATATGACATGAGCCTACATGACGCAAGGGAGATGACCACGAGGATAACTCAGCAGGCTAAGCTGGCCGGGCTTGATTTCAATTTTGATTATCTGATTCCAGCCAATACGTTCGATGCACACCGTTTACTGCATTTTGCTTGTGACCAAGGCCTGAGTGAACCAATGGCCGAACGCTTATTTAAGGCCTATTTTACCGATTCAAATAATATTGCCGATAAAGGGATTTTAATCAGGCTGGCTACCGAGGTAGGTTTAGATCCCGAGCGGGTTAACGGTGTTTTATTTTCAGACCAGTATGCCGATAAGGTGCGGGCCGATGAGGCTTTTGTCAGACAGCTAAAAATTACTTCAGTGCCATTTTTTATTTTTGATAATAAGTATGCCGTTTCCGGAGCACAGCCGGTTTCTGCCTTTAGTGACGTACTGAATAAAGTACAGGAAGAGGCGGAAAGGCTTAACCAGATCGACAGTAAGCTTCGATATGAAGGGCCTTCATGTGCCGTGGATACCGGCGGGATATAGTACCAGCAGCTGCGCGGACTATCGCCCTAATGCGAGTTATATATCATATTGAGCAGCTATGCGGCCATCCCGTTTTTAACGGGATGGCCGGGAGAGTATTTAGGCATAATTAGCCTAATGACAACTTTCAGCCTTTTAAGCCATCCAACTCTTTTTTAGCCGTACTGAGTTCGACTTCAAGATCGGCTATATCTGATTTTTTCTCGGCAATTTTTTTGTCGTATTTAGCGACTTTCTTTTGATCGCCTTTAGCGCGGGCTTCCTGCTGCTCAGCCTCTATTTTGGTGATATCAGCCTGCTTCTCAGCAATTTTCTCTTGTAGCTTAGCCACTTTATCCTGAGCGTTTTCAACTAAACCCTCGGTGGTACAGTTTGCATTTAATTGCGACAGCGCAGTTTCAAGCCCGGCAACACGATTGGCATTATTGTGCGCTTTGGCCTGCGCAATTTGATTCTCAATTTCTGTACGCTTAGCAGAACAATCATTACCGGCAGCGCTGGCATAGCCTGCACTTAAAGTGAGTAATAGTGGTAATGCAATCGCGGTAGCCATTTTTTTCATGTTCATCGTATTTCCTTTGTCATTCATAAAATATATTTGTGATAAGCGATAGCTCAGGGTGAGCAGCGCTTTCTCCCTATGCACAATTAACACTTAATCATTGGGTGGGCATAATAACTCAACTCACTGCGGATTTATTCCTGATGCAAAACCCCTAAAATGCTGGCTGAGGCGCTTTTACCATCAAGTAAATCCTGCATCGGGCCGTTATAAGCAATATTACCTTCGACCACTAATAGCGTTCGCGGAGCAATACGCGCAGCATCGTCAAGGTTATGCGAGACCATAAGCAGCGTCAACTGTTGCTCATTACAAACATTTTCAACTAAATCTAACATGTCATAACGTAACGCCGGATCGAGCGCAGAAAAAGGTTCATCTAACAATAAGATAGGTTGATTTCTGACTAAACAACGGGCGAGGGCCGTTCTTTGCCGCTGGCCTCCGGAAAGTTGGGCCGGAAGGCGGTCTAAGTAATCTATCAGGCCGACACGCTGGCATATATCCCGTTTTTTTTGCTGCTGTTGGCGATTGAGCTTTAAACCCGGATTTAGCCCTAACCCGATATTTTGCTCAACGGTTAAATGAGCAAATAGGTTATTTTCCTGAAACAGCATCGATACCGGGCGTTGGGACGGGAGAGTATGGCTATGTTCAACGCCGTTTAATGTCAGTTCACCACTTTCAGGCATCACAAAACCGGCAATCAGATGGAGCAGGGTGCTTTTTCCTGCTCCGCTGGGGCCGAGAATAGCCACACGTTCCCCTGCCTTAATATTAAGATCAAAGCACATCGAAACCGGAGGATATAAGTAGCTCAGTTTATTCAGATTTATCATGGCGTCCGGGAAGTCGTTCAATCAGAGTAAATAGCAAAAAACAGAGTAATAGTAGCAGAAGCGAGGTCACCGCACCTGATTCGCTGCGATAGTTACCTAACTGCTGATAGAGATAATAAGGCAGGGTACGGAACTGCTCATTACCAAACAGAGCAATCACGCCAAAGTCACCAATAGACAATACGCTGGCAAAGGCCAGTGCCTGAGCTATCGGTCGCTTTAACGCTTTTAGTTCGATCCAGCGCAGGCGATTCCAGCCCGAAAGTCCTAAAGACTGGCTTAACAAAGAATATCGTTCTGCCAGATCGCGCATCGGATTTTCCAGCACTTTCAGAGCATAAGGGATCGCCATTAATGCATTGGTTACGATGACTATGCCATCAGCGGATTCCGGTAGTCCAACGCTGTGATTTAACAGCAGAAAGAATCCGGTAGCCAGAACAATGGCGGGCATCGCCAGAATAACCATGCCGCTCATCTCTATCCGGGATCCCCAGCGATTGTTGCGTAACCTGAGTTCCCGGCTACTCCATAACAGCATCATGGTTAACAGAATACTTAGCAGGCCAGAGCCTAACGCAATGCGCAGCGAGGTGCCTAATGCCCGCCAGACGGCAGATTGACTCAGGACGCTGATGACTGAGCTATTGATGCCATCAATAACGACGGCCAGCAGCGGAGGTAGCATCAGTATCAATGTAAAGCCAATCAGCAGGCTATCGACAATTTTTTCCCGTAGCGAATCCTGATTGTCCTGCCACTTTTGCCCGTATGTGTGACCAACCGGCAGGGACGGATTTAAGCGCTGGCTGAGCATCACTATAGCTAGACAACAACATAGTTGAATTAGGCCAAGCAGGGCAGCCCGCTGAGGATCAAAGTCGTAGTGCAAAGCCTGATAGATAGCGAGTTCGATGGTCGTTGCTTTAGGACCTCCGCCGAGGGAGAGCACTGTGGCGAAGCTGGCAAAGCACAGCATAAAAATGAGTGCCCCGGTAGGCAATATTTGTCGCCGAAGTGCCGGCCACTCAACAAAGCGAAAACGCTGTAAGGCATTCATGCCTAACTGAGCGGCCAACTGGCGCTGCTCAACGGCAATACCTTCTAAAGATTGCAGCAATAATCGGGTTGCCAGCGGCAGATTAAAAAACGCATGGGCCAGCAAAATGCCCTGAAGTCCATAAGGTGAGAAGTTATAGCGAATGCCAATGGAACTAAGGCACTTTGCCAGCCACCCTTGCTGGCCATAAACGCTGAGGATACCGAATACCGCAACTAAAACCGGCAAGACCAGCGTCATGGCACACAGGCGCAATAATAGGGTTCGTCCGAAAAAACGTCGGCGATAGAGTGCCCTGGCGACAAAAATAGCCGGTACCAGTGAGATAACCGCCGACAGAAAGGCCTGCCAAAATGTGAAACCCACCACGTGCCATAAATAGCTATCACTCAGCAGCGCTTTAATATCACCGGGCGGGGAATATATCCAAAGGGCAGCAAAGGCAAAAAAAGCAACGCTTAGGATCAGCGTTGCAGCGATGATGCCGGGCCACAGCCAATGAGGGATTACTGGCTGACGGCGCGTTGCCATGATTGAATCCATGCAGCTCGGTTGTCTGAAACTTCCTGTGGAGTGAATTCCAATGTATTGGTCGGTTTTACCGTTTGGGTAAATGCCTGCGGTAGCGGGATATCTATGACCGGATACATCCAGTTACTGGTTGGAATCTGTGACTGGAAGGCCGGAGTAGTAATAAACTTCATAAATTCAGCGGCCAACGTTGGCTGTTTACTTGAAGCCAATTGACCTGCCACTTCTACCTGCATGTAGTGGCCCTCACTGAAAGGTGCAGCAACATACTGATGCTTATTCTCTTCTATCACATGATAAGCCGGGGAAGTGGTATAACTGAGGACTAAATCGGCTTCCCCCTTCAGGAACAGGCCATAAGCATCGCTCCATCCTTTGGTGACGGTGACGGTTTTGTTTGCCAGCTTCTGCCAGGCTTCAGGCGCTTTATCCCCATAGACTTTTTGCATCCAAAGTAATAAGCCAAGTCCGGGAGTGCTGGTACGCGGATCCTGATAAATCACCTTCCAGGATTCCGGGCTTTCAATCAGCTCATGCAGGCTTTTAGGCGGGTTTTTTAGCGACTCATTATTGTAGACAAAGGCAAAATAACCATAGTCGTAAGGAATAAAGGTGGAATTGTTCCAGCCGCCCGGTAGTGTGAGTGAGCGAGTGGCTATATCAATATTATGTGGTACAAACAGGCCGGTTTTTTCCGCTGCGGTAAGCAGATTATTATCTAAACCTAATACCAGATCGGCACTGCTATTTTTGCCTTCCATGCGTAAACGGTTGAGCAGCGATACACCGTCAGCCAGCGCAACAAATTTTAGCTCGCACTCACATTGAGCTTCAAAAGCCTGTTTTATCTTTGGACCGGGACCCCAGTCAGAGGCAAAAGAGTCATAGGTATAGACGGTCAGGGTAGGTTTTGCACTAGCTGCATTAATCAGCATAGGTGACGTGATTAACACCAATACCACAGCAATGAATTGTTTAAACACTTTGCGCTCCTAAACAGTGGGCAAAGGTCTTTGAGCAGGTTGAATGTTCAACAAAGAACGGGAATACCGATCCTCAATCAGATTCACTCTCAAATCCCTTCGCCGGTATTAACCGGATCAGGTTCGACGGGTAAGGTTTATATAACATAAACACATTCTCAGCTTAGCAGCACCCCGTTGAGAAGGGGTCATTGTAGAGGCTATTAGAGATGTGGGGAAGTAGATTATTCGCCTGATCCAATCTCCCTGATAACGGTATGGAAATTATTTTATAGTCATGGACTGGTTTTATATTCTTCTGTAATTTAATTGATTCGGCATTGAGCGCTAGAGTATTTCAGGAGATCCATCATGAATCTGGTTATGCTTGTTTACCCACAGCTGACGCAGTTAGATCTTACCGGCCCGCTGGAGGTTTTTTCTCGTTTTAAACAGCTGACTGTTCATCTAGTATGGAAAACACTGGATCCGGTTGAGGATGCCGGCGGGTTAAGAATACTTCCCTCTGTCACTATGGCTGATTGTCCGCAGGCTGATATTTTATTTGTGCCGGGCGGGCCGGGACAGGTCACTCTGATGGAAGATGCCGACACACTGACGTTTCTGAAACAGCAGGCGGAGCAGGCTGACTATGTTACTTCAGTATGTACCGGGTCGTTGGTTCTGGCTGCTGCGGGGGTGCTGACAGGCTATCGGGCAACCTGCCACTGGCTTTCACTGAGCCAGCTGGCCTACTTTGGCATTGAGCCGGTTAATCAGCGAGTCGTCATCGATCGCAACCGGATTACCGGCGCAGGCGTTACTTCCGGCATTGATTTTGCCCTTACCCTGTGTGGCGAACTTTTCGGCGCTGAAAGTGCTAAGAAAGTTCAGCTGTCTCTGGAGTACGATCCTGCCCCGCCGTTTACCTGCGGATCTCCGGCTAAGGCTGAACCGGAGATTGTTGCTCAGGTTAGACAATCGACCCGTGCTTTTCAGCAGCACAGAGAGGCATTAGCTAAAAGAATTGCCGACGATATGGCCGGCTAACTACTTATAGACCAGTTATAGGCCAGCTAGCCGATTAACCTGTGCCAAAACAGCGACAGTGGAATGACAATCACTAAGGCCGGCAGGAAGTTAACCACGGCAAAGATCTTGATTTGGGCAATTCTTAGTCCGACGGCGACCATAATCAGGCCGCCACAGGCTGAGAAATCGCCCAGTGATACCTCGGTCATATAAGGCATAATTAATCGGGCAGATAAAAACAGCAGGGCCTGAATAATAAACTGGGGAATGGCGATAGACATGACGGCCGCCCCTAGCGAAATAGCGAAAATCAGGGCAGTAAAAATATCCAGAGCAGACTTTACTACCAGCAGTTGGTAATCACCGGTCATACCTTCGGTCAGTGAACCGACAATACCGGTGCCGCTGGCACAGAATAAAACGATAAGTGCGGTAAAATTCTGGTTGTAGAGTTCGGCCGATAAACCATGCTTACGTGGCGGAACAACCCGGGCCAGCGTGCGTTGAACAAAACCACCAAATTTTTGCACGCCATTTTCCATATAGCACAGCTCACCTATCGCTACGCCAAGGATTATCGCCAGTGCGACTACCGGAAGTTGCTGAACTTTAATAATTAAAGTAATGCCCATGGCAATAGAAACCATGGCAAAAGCGGAAGGTAAACCCTCCTGTAGGCGTTTTGGAATAAAGGGCGCAAGCAGTAAACCCAATCCACCACCAATCATAATGGCGGCACCGTTAATTAACGGACCTATCATCATTGTTCACCTTATTTGATCATTTATATGCAAGACCGGTAGGGGACGATAGTACCCATTCACACCGAAATTATCATGGCAGAAAGTGGCTTTTTATCGGGGGAATGTATTCGGGGGTTTGATTGGCAGGGAAGGCGCGGGTGAAATAAAAAAGTAAATAGTGATGCCATTATAATAATGGCATCACTAAATGCAAATTAGGCCAGAGAGCCAACGATATTCAGTTCGCTTTCATCCGGTACTTCGTTATAAGACAGCACGTGAAGGCCCGGGGCGAACAGGCGAGCATAGCGCGCCAGTAATGGTCTCAACTGCGGTGTTACTAGCAGAATAGGCTCACAGCCCTGTGCTTTCATATGCTCTTTGATCACCGGCATATTGGTCTGGAGTTGCGTTAGAATATTAGGATCGACCGGGAAGCTGTCCAACGCCACCTTGCTCGATTGTTGAGCCTGATTTAAGGAGCTAAGCAGCATGTTTTCCAGCGTATTGTCGATAGTATAGGTGGCCAGTTTTTTACGGTCCTGATTGAGCCCATAAACAATAGCGCGACGTAAGGCATAGCGAACGTCAGAAGCCAACAGAATAGGATCTTTGGTTACGCTTGAGCTTTCTAACAGCGTAGAGCTGATAGTTACAATATCTTTAAGTGAAACCTGTTCCACCAATAGCTGACGATAAATGCGCAGTAACTGGCTAAAGTTAAGGGCAGAGGATAAGTCTTCAGCCAGCTTAGGTGCAATCGATGACAGGCGTTCGTGCAGGTGAGTGATGTCATCATAATTAAACAGATCCGGCAAACACTGGCGGGCCACTTTATTGACGTGAGTTGCTACCACGCTGGCGCAGTCAACAACCTGATAGCCCAGGTTTAATGCCTTAGGCTTTTGTTCCGGAGTAATCCAAGTAACCGGCATGCCATAAGCCGGATCGTTATCTAACACACCGTCAATCTCGCCATAGGTTTCTGTTGACGGGATCGCCATCAGTTTATCGGCATGAACTTCGCCGGTAGCAACCTTAACGCTATTAATATGAATAGCGTATTGCGCCGGCTTAAGGCGGAAATTCTCGCGGATTCGAACTTCAGGCAGTAATACGCCGCAGGTTTCAGAAATTACCTGGCGTACCCCGCGTATCCGCTGAGTCAACGGATTGCCTTTAGATTGATCGACCAGCGTCACCAGTTTATAACCCAAGTTCAGGCCAATAGGCTCAACCACCGGAATAGTATCCCAGCTTACCGTTTGGGCGGTATCTTCAACCATGGCACTGCTGACTGCCGCAATATCTTCTTCCGGCGCCGGCTTTTCTATCGCTTTACTTCTCTTCCAGGCGACAAAGACCAGTACGCCGGTAAAGGTAAGGAAGGCCATATGAGGCATGCCCGGAACAATGGCCAGAATAAACATAACCAAAGCGGCGGTATACAGTAAGGTTGGTGATGCCAAAAGTTGAGATTTGATCTCATCAGACATATCGCCGCTGTCGCTGACGCGGGTAACAATAATAGCCGCCGCAGTTGACAGTAACAGCGACGGAATCTGGCCTACCAGGCCGTCACCGATGGTTAACAGAACATATTGTTCAAATGCGGTGCTGGCATCTAAATTATGTTTAAAGATACCAATTAAAATACCACCGATGACGTTGATCACCAGAATCATGATGCCGGCGATAGCATCACCACGAACGAACTTAGAGGCTCCGTCCATTGCACCATAGAAATCGGCTTCGTTAGAAACGTCTTTACGGCGGATTCTTGCCTGATCCTGATTAATTAGTCCGGCATTTAAATCAGCATCGATCGCCATTTGCTTGCCCGGTAGGGCATCAAGCGTAAAGCGAGCCGATACTTCTGAAATCCGCTCGGCACCTTTAGTCACAACCACAAAGTTGATGATCATCAGAATGACGAACACCACGAAGCCGACGACAAAGTTACCACCGATAACAACCTGACCAAAGGCTTCGATAACCTTACCGGCTGCGCCGACCCCTTCATGACCGTTAAGTAATACCACTCGGGTTGATGCCACGTTTAGGGTTAAACGCATCAGCGTGGTGATCAGCAATATGGTCGGGAAAATGGCGAAGTCCAGCGGTCGCTTACTGTTGACGCTGACTAATAACACCAAAATAGCTAAGACGATATTAAAGGTAAAGAGTACGTCCAGCACGATTGGAGGTAGTGGCAGAATAACCATTGCCAATACGCACAGCAGCAAAATTGGCACGCCAATATGTCCTGCTCTTAGCGTTGAAAATACGCCTTTTAAGGAAAACTTACTCATACTGCTTCAATACCTCATTGGGGATAGATATTTGGGTGTTTAATTTAGGTTTATCAGCCGCCTGGCCTGCCCGCCATGATTTCAGTTGCAATACGTAAGTCAGTACGTAGGCAATGGCGCGGTAAAGCTGTGCCGGAATCTGTTGGTTAATGCGCGTAGTGTGATAAATCGCCCGGGCTAACGGGGGCAATTCAACAATTTCAATCTGATTTGCTCGGGCGACTTCTCGTATATAGAGCGCCACTTCATCAACGCCTTTAGCCACCACATAAGGGGCCATCGCTTTATCCGGCGCATATTTTAATGCCACGGCAAAGTGCGTCGGGTTGGTAATAATAACGTCGGCACCGGGCACGGTTTTGTTAATCTGGCCCATAGCAAACTGGCGCTGCAGCTGACGAATTCGGCCTTTAACCTCTGGCTTACCTTCACTATTTTTGTATTCTTCTTTAACTTCCTGCTTGGTCATTTTCATTTTTTTAGTAAACAGGTGCTTACTTAAAGGAATATCAATAAAGGCAAATACGGCGATGGTGATAATAAAATAGACCATGATGCTGTAGTAATCGCCCAATCCCTTTTTGATTGCGTCATTAAGGTGTAGCCCCTGAAGCAGCATCATCTCGCCGATAGAACCGCGGATCATGACATATAGCAGGTAAAGTAAAACGCCACACTTGACTAACATTTTCAGAACGTCGGTCAAATGGCTGGCTGAAACTAATCGCTTAATCCCGCTGATAGGATTGAGTTTTTTAAAGTCCGGAATTAATTTATTAGGGGTAAATAACCAGCCGCCCGGTACCAGCGTGGCAATAAAACACGCCACCGGAATGGGAACCAAGGTGGCTAAAAATTTAATAATGATCATGACGTTAGTCATTAGAAATAGCGCCATTGCCTCATTGTCATCCAGCTTACCGGCCATAACGCCCACCGCCTCAAATGACTCTTCAACCAGCTTGCCGTAATACGGGAAGAAGCTGCTGATGGTCATCAAAGAGACGACCAGGCCCGCAGCCATCGTGACGTCTTTTGAACGGGGGATATCCCCTTTATTTCTCGCCTTACGCAGTTTCCCTGCGGTAGGTTTTTCCGACTTTTCGCCGCTGCTGCTTTGCCCTGACATTACTGAACCCTCAGCTTATCGAGTTGATCCAACACCGTATTAGTGAGATTTAGATAATGGTCTGGAATGTTAGTAGACAGCAGCATCAGACACAGTAATCCAAACAGCATGCTGATAGGAAAACCCAGCGAAAACAGATTAAGCGTCGGCGATACGCGGTTAAGCAGGCCAAAGACACCCTGAACAATTAACATAATCAGTGTGGTTGGCAACGCCAGTAACACCGCTGACGAGATAACCCAGCCCAGTCCTAGCCCCAGCGTTTTCAGCGACAGGTCGTTAATTGCCTGACCGATAGGCCAATAGCTAAAACCTTTAAATAAAATAGTGATAAACAGCAGGTGTCCGTCCATTGATAAAAACAGCAGGGCGGTAAATATAAAAATCAGCTGAGAGATCACCGTTGTCGACGCGCCGCTGCCCGGATCGTTCATCACAGCCATACCCAGACCCATATTAAAAGAAAGAATATGGCCGGCAGTTTGCAGCGCAACAAACACCAACTGCACTAGGGAACCAAAAATCAGCCCCCATAGAATTTGTTCGCTGATTAATAACAGGCTACGTACAGAGATCAGGTCATTAAGCACGACGTTGCTGGCAATCATCGGTGTCATCACGATGGATAAAAACATGGCCAGACAGACTTTGGCCTTAACCGGAAATGAGCTCTGATCGAAAATAGGGCAAAAATGGAAAAACGATAAGATACGCACAAACGGAAGCCAAATGGCTAACATAGGTGTAATCAATGCGTTAATATCGATGCCCATACTGCGTTATCCTATGTAACCGGCGGCTTGATGGAACATATCAACCGTAAAGTCAGTCAACTTGAGCCACATCCATTTTCCGCCAAAGATTAATACCACCAGCGTCATAACCAAACGCGGTAAAAAGCTTAGCGTTTGTTCATTAATTTGAGTTGCAGCCTGAAAAATACTGACGCACAGGCCGACCAGCAGGCTAGGTATAATGGCCACGGCGCAGATAATTAATATTAAATAAATACCGCGTGAAACAATGTCTGAAGCTAGATCAATCGTCATCATAGCTACATGCCCTGTATGCTTGAGGTGAGTGTGCCTACCGTTAATGCCCATCCGTCACATAACACGAACAGCATTAATTTAAACGGTAGCGAAACAATCAGCGGTGATAGCATCATCATACCCATCGCCATCAGTACGCTGGCGACGATCATATCGATAACTAAGAAGGGGATATAAATCATAAACCCTATCTGGAATGCTGTTTTCAGCTCACTGAGCACAAATGCCGGAATAATAATGGTCAGATCCTGATCTTTCGCTTCGCCAGTGGCTTTAGCGATATCCATTATTTGTTCAATGGCTTTAGTGCTGGTTTGTGCCAGCATAAATTGCTTTAACGGTGATGATGCGTTACTTAGCGCCTGATTCAGGGTGATCTCATCATTCTGAAAAGGTTCCAGCGCAGTGGTATATACCTGATCCCATACCGGGCGCATAACTAATAGGGTTAACGCCAGTGCTATACCGGTTAAGATCTTATTGGGCGGGCTTTGCTGCAGGCCTAAGGCTTGACGCAGAATAGCCAGCACAATAATAAAACGGGTAAAACAGGTCATCATCAAAACCATGATTGGCAGTAGGCCAAGCAGGGTCATCAGAATTAAAATCTGAATCTTGACGTTAAACTCTTGCCCGTTCTCGGTGGTATTGCTGGTAAACAGCGTCAGATCTCCACCGGCAGCTAAAAGCTTTGGCGAGAACAGCACTGCGATAAGCAGCGATAACAATATCAACCCTAACCGGAGACGGTTTTGACGTAACAATGGTCGGGGAAAAGCCTCCACCAGTGAGGCTGATGCTGTGGATATCATAGTGTCAGATCGCCCAGATTTTTGTTGTTGAACTCAATAATGCGTAAACCATATTTGTCGTTAAGTACCACGACTTCTGCTTTACCAAACAGGATGCCGTTGACTTTAATATCCAAAGGCTCACCGGCGAGTTTATCCAGTTCAATCACTGAATCTCCGGAGATAGACATCAGCTCTGCCAGTGAGATTTCCACTGAGGCAACTTCCAGCGTCATGGTGACCGGGATTCGGCTGAACAGAGACATATTGCGTTTCTTTTCAGTCTGTGCGGCATCCATCGTGGCCGGAGCTGCGGCGGCTAATAGTGAATCTTCATCTGATGCGAGCATGTCATCATCGAGATTGAAGTTAAAATCTAAGTCGTTATGGCTGTCGTCGTGATTATCAATCATGTTTTGTCTCGTTGATATTTTCGTTAAATTCAGAAAAGAATAATTTTCCCCGGTCTTCGGCAATCACAGCGTTAAACAGCTGTTCTTTTCCGACCAGTAGCGGGAAGCGGTTAGGGAGTGACACCGGTACGATATCTCCGGCTTTTAATGTCATGAGTTCAGCGACGGTGAGCTGAGAACTTGAAAGACGACCAACCAGGCGAATCGGCAAACAGTTAATCATGCGTTCAAACTGTTCACCAGAGAGGCTTTCAGTCTCTTTACGCTCGTTTTCATTTGGATTACGCAGCGTCGCGAGTAAGCGATCGACATGCTGGTTATCAAGAAGAATATGGAATTTACCTTCGCCATAACCTTCTAGCGAAAGCGTGATTTTATATGACCATTTATTAATAATGGAGGAGTAGTCGTTCTTGATCTCCAATTCCTGACCAAAAATACCGGGATGCAGAACCAGAGATGACAACTCCAGGCCTAGTTTATTTTTAAGACGTTCTTCTGTTTTTGTTACCGGTGTTTGAACATCCGGGTGTATCTGGACGTTATCTTTACCTAATCCATAATAATCATTAAGGATATGTAGCAATAGCATCCGGTCTATATCAAATGCGATATTGCCGTAGGGGGTAGTAAATATTTGAGCGTGCTTATGCTCACAGTCCATTTGGAAGTTAATATCATCAAGCGCAACGTTGACACGATATTTTTTCAGAAAATAGGTGCTAATCTTTGCATCTAAAATATCAAAGTTGCCGGTGAATATTTTAGGGACCTTATGATAAGGTCGACCTAATTTATTCACTTCCAACGTCATTATCTTAGGCAAGTTATGAATATGAAAAATTCTACTCTTCTGCCGTTTATTTAGCATCTCTGTATCCAATTGCTCGTTGCGCCATCACCTGCTTAAATTCGTATCAATTACTGAATTCTTCACGGCAGTAGCAGAGTTCACCTGAGCTTTTATAGTGTGTTAAAAGTCAAATATAAAAATTTTCAAGAAAAAGCGAAAAAAGATTTAAGTTTTAAAACTTGTGTGCCGCTTCTCTTGTGTAACGAAGATAATGGAAGAGAGTACCATGACTTCGCCCTTATTTATAAGTGTTGCAATTAGACTCTCTGTTTGGTCTCTAATCAATGGTTAGGGACTTATTAATCAATTATTAATTTCCGGATAAAAATATTATTTATTTATTAATTATATGATAAATAAAGATTTATTTTTTAATATTCAAATAAAGCGATACAACAAGATTTAGATCCGTATACTGCCAACAATATTTAATTAAAGAGTTGCTGACGAGCATTGAGCGCATCATTTTATAATGCTTCGAAATTGAAAAGAATAAGTTAATGAAAAGTTAATCACTGTTTTTAAATTGATAAATACTTTTTTTATTTTTTTCATATTTAAGTCGGCTAATTAATAGAATCGAATTATTCGGTTTGGAGTTGGGCAGACAATTATGAATCTAAATTCAGGTGTTTCTAATAATGAAACGAACTTTGTTGCAAGCGCACCCTCTAGCGTTAGCTTATTCTCTTTAGCTAAACGAGTTGCAAAATATAATGTTCCTGTATTGATCACTGGCGAAACTGGAACGGGTAAAGAGTGTGTTGCTAAATACATCCATCATTATGCATTTCAGGACAGTGGTGCCCCTTATGTGGGCCTTAATTGTGCTGCTATTCCTGAAAGTATGCTGGAAGCCATGCTATTTGGTTATGAAAAAGGTGCCTTCACCGGTGCCGTAACCAGCGTTCCCGGTAAATTCGAGCAGGCTAATGGCGGAACATTATTACTTGATGAAATTGGTGACATGCCATTAGCGTTGCAAGCCAAATTATTGCGAGTATTACAAGAGCAAGAAGTTGAGCGCTTAGGCAGCCATAAAAAGATCCCGTTAAATATACGTCTGATCGCTTCCACCAATAAGAATTTAGAACTTGAAATAGAAGAGGGACGATTCAGACAAGATCTGTTTTATCGTCTTTCTGTTGTACCTATCCATATTGCTCCACTGCGTGAACGTAGTGAAGACATCCTTCCTTTAGCTAACCGCTTTATTCGTAAGTACGGCATGTTCACTTCTAATAGCGTTGGCTTATCGGAAGATGCGCAACGTGCATTACAGATGTACGAGTGGCCGGGCAACGTACGTGAATTAGAAAACGTGATTCAGCGCGGCATAATTATGAGCAATAACGGTGTTATTCATGCTCAAGACCTTGGGCTGGATAAAGTGCTTGATGCCGTATCTGATGCCATTGAACCCCAGATGATTTCCCAACCGACCAATGAACCAGCTCGCCACCTTAAAGTGCGCGGACGAATTGCTGAATATCAGTACATTGTCGATTTATTAAAACGTCATCAGGGTAACAAATCCAAGACAGCCAAGTTTCTTGGCATAACGCCGCGGGCACTACGTTATCGTTTAGCGTCTATGCGTGAGCAGGGCATTGATGTCGAATGCTTTTCATAAACCCGATTTCCAATGGCTTAAGTCAGAAACTAGGCCGCTATCTATTAGAAGGAAGTAACTAAGTATGGACAAAATTGATTCAGTGGGAATTCAACGTTCTCAACTTCAGGTGATGCAGGAAATGCAGCGGATGTCAGCGATGTCCGGTAGTTCGCTAACGCCGACGGCTAATCCTATCTCAGCCAGCGGACAAGGGAGCAACGTTGCATTTTCGCAGGTGTTTAACAACGCCATCAATCATGTTGACGGCCTGCAGCATAAAGCGAGTGAGATGCAGACCGCCATCGATATGGGAACCAGTGACGACCTCATGGGAACCATGGTTGAAAGTCAGAAAGCCAGTATTGCGTTCTCTGCCATGTTGGAAGTTCGCAATAAATTAACTAATGCACTTGATCAAGTGATGAATATCTCGCTGTAGGGCAAACGGCTGTGCTAGAAAAACTTAAACAAAAATTGTTATCCACAAAGCTAAGTAAGAATCAGGGCATTCTTATCGGTGGCATCGCTGCGGCAGTGATTACCGGGATGATTGTATTTTCTTTATGGCGCAGTACTCAGGGCTATGTTGCTCTGTTTGGTGCTCAGGAGAACGTCCCGGTTGCACAAGTAGTTGAAGTCCTTGGTGGAGAATCAATTAGTTATCGTATCGATCCTAACGGTGGCCAGATTTTGGTCGCTGAAGATAAGCTGGCTAAAGCCCGTATGGCGCTGGCCGCTAAAGGAATTCAGGTCATTATTCCATCAGGTTTTGAACTGATGGATAAAGAGTCGCTGTTAGGCAGCAGCCAGTTTATCCAGAATGTACGCTATAAGCGTAGCCTGGAAGGTGAACTGGCCCAGAGCATTATGGCGTTGGATCCTATCTCTCAGGCCCGGGTTCATTTGGGCTTGAGCGAAAGCAGCTCCTTCGTCGTGAATAACAAACCTGAGAGTACGGCATCGGTTGTGGTGCGCCTTAGGTACGGGCAAACGCTTAAAGACGAGCAGATTGCCGCGATTATTCACTTAGTTTCCGGCAGCGTTCCGGGGTTAAAAACCAATAATGTTCAGGTTGTCGATCAGGAAGGTAGCCTGCTGTCAGGAAGCTACCAGTCGAATAATTTAGGACTATCCAGTCTAAAAAATCGGACTGATATTACAACCCGACTGCAAAATGATATTGAGAAGAACGTTTCTCATATTCTGGTTTCTCTGGTAGGCAGTAATAACTACCGGGTGAGCGTGATGCCACAGCTCAACTTAAGTGACATCAGTGAAACTCAGGAGCGTTATTTGGGGGAACCTCGTATTGGTAGCGAGAATGTTCAGCAAGAGAATGCCACCAGCGATCTTGCTCAAGGCGTTCCCGGTGCGTTGAGCAATCGCCCGGCAGGGCAGCAGCCTAACGCCAATGCTAATGCCAATCCGAATAATGAGCCAGCGGACGATCGGCCTGCGGATCAACAACCGGTGCGCAGTCAGGCTCAGCGTCAGTTTCTTTACGACCGAGATATCCGGAGCATCAATCATCCGGGTTTCAAATTAGAGAAAATGACCGTCGCCATTATTTTGAACAAAGATGCTCCGGCTTTGGCGGACTGGAATGATGAGCAACTGGCGAAACTGAACAAGCTGGTTGAAGACGCCGCCGGTATCGATCACGCCCGTGGTGATTCTCTGACGTTAAATATGATGGCCTTCACGGCTCCGGTACCTTTTGAAGATGAAGAGATTCCGCTGTGGCAAGACCCGATGATTATGCGTTGGGTTGAGATGGGTGGTATCGGTTTATTAGCGCTGTTGTTCTTGTTCTTTGGTCTGAATCCGTTGATTAAGCGACTGACGAACAAAGAAAGTAAGGTGCCGACCAAGCCGGTTCTGTCTGGCCGTGATGAGGGCGATGACGAAGAAGGGCATGATTCAGGCAAAGGTCTTGAACTTCCGCGTTCGACCTTCCAGGGCGAAGACAATCTTCCTCCGCTCAGCTCTGGTCTAGAAACTAAAGTCGAATATTTACAATTATTGGCTCAAAGCGAGACTGACCGGGTAGCGGAAGTAATTAAACAGTGGATTAACAGCAATGACCGAAGCAACACAAACACCAAGCAAGAGTAGTAAACCAGCCAACGGCGCGAATAATACGCGTAATCGTCTGGAGCAGGCGGCTATCTTACTGCTTAGCGTCGGGGAAGAAGCCGCTGCAACGGTAATGAAAAAGCTATCTCGCGAAGAGGTGATTCGCCTGAGTGAAACCATGGCCCGCTTGCATGGAATTAAAGTCACTCAGGCCCGCCAAGCAATGAATAACTTTTTTCAGGATTATCGTGAACAGAGTGGCATCAACGGTGCATCACGTTCTTATTTGCAAAGCATTCTGGATAAAGCCTTAGGCGGCGAAATTGCCACCAGCGTTATCAACGGTATTTATGGCGATGAAATTCGCCATCGCATGGCGCGTTTACAGTGGGTTGATACTCGTCAGCTAGCGGCGCTTATTGACCAAGAACACTTGCAGCTTCAGGCGGTATTCTTAGCCTTTTTACCGCCGGACGTAGCGGCTACGGTACTGTCGTTTATTGAAGGTGAGCGTCAGGATGAGATCCTGTATCGCATCGCCAAGTTAGATGATGTGAATCGTGACGTGGTAGATGAACTTGACCGCCTTATTGAACGTGGTGTCGCGGTATTATCCGAACATGGCTCGAAGGTTAAAGGCATTAAGCAGGCTGCCAATATTGTTAACCGGATTCCGAATAACCAGCAGCATTTGTTAGACCAACTGCGGGAGCGGGATGAAAACGTGGTTGATGAATTGAAGGACGAAATGTATGAGTTCTTTATTCTTAGCCGTCAGACTGAAGCTACCATTCAGCGCCTGTTGGATGAAATTCCAATGGAAGACTGGGCCGTTGCCTTGAAAGGTACCGAGCCGGTACTTCGTCAGTCAATTTATAATGTGATGCCAAAACGTCAGGTTCAACAGTTGCAGTTAAATACCACCCGCTTAGGTCCGGTGCCGGTCAGTCGTATCGATCAGGTGCGTAAAGATATTATGGCCACAGTGCGGGAGCTGGCAGAAGAAGGCGAAATCCAGATTCAGCTATTCTCTGAGCAGACGATGGAGTAATGGAAGAGATGGATGATAGCCGCGATAAATTAAGTTTGTTAAGTAAGCATACTAGCCGGAATACCGGTAAGTACCGCGTGCACCAGTTTCCGCCTTTGCGTAAACGCTGGGAAATGTCGTCATCTAATGAGATCCAGACGCTGGAGCCGGCTGAATATCAGCAACAGTTAATGAACGGTTTTCAAGAAGGACTGGATAAAGGTTTTGAGCAGGGCGTTAATCAAGGCAAAGACGAAGGCTATCAGGAAGGCCTGCGTCTCGGGTTTGAAGAAGGGCTAAGTAAGGGTAAGAAAGAGGGACTGATTGAGGGGCGAGCCGTGTTTGAACTGGCTGCCGATCCATTAAATGCCATGACTCAGCAACTTGAGGCTTTCTTAGATAACTACGAAGTTCAGCGCCGGGCTGAGCTGCTACAGCTGGTTGATAAAGTCACACGGCAGGTCATTCGCTGTGAATTAGCTCTGCAACCGACTCAGCTTTTAGCCTTGGTTGAAGAAGCGCTGTCTGCGCTACCGGAAATGCCAAAGCAGATTAAAGTATTCGTTAATCCGGAAGAGTACGCCCGCCTGAATGATGCAGAGCCTGAAAAGGTGCGCGAATGGGGGCTGACGCCGGATCCTGCAATGGAACACGGTGAATGCCGTGTGGCAACGGATACTACCGAAATTGATATTGGCTGCCAGCATCGTTTAGATCAATGTATGGACGTGCTGAAAGATAACTTGCTGCCATCAGATGCGGATCATAAACCGGAGATAACCAATGACTGATTTCTCTTCGCTGGAAAAAGCGCTGAAATCCATTGAAGGCATTAATCTTGCCCGGGTTGCCGGTCGATTAGTGCGGGTTAACGGCATTTTGCTGGAATCAGTCGGCTGCCGTTTAGCTATCGGCCAGCGATGCCGGGTTGAAGGCTCTGACCATACTCTGATTGATGCGCAGGTGGTGGGTTTCGACCGTGATGTCACTTTCCTGATGCCATTTAAGTCACCGGTTGGCCTGATTGCCGGTGCCAGAGTGTTTCCCTGTGAAAAAGAGCAGGATATCCAGATTGGCGATAGCTGGCTGGGGCGAGTCGTTAATGGTTTAGGCGAGCCAATAGATAATAAAGGTAAGCTCGGAGGCGATACGCCACTGGCAACTCAACCGACTCAAATTCACCCGCTAACGCGACAACCGGTGATTGAACCTCTGGACGTTGGCGTTAAAGCAATCAACGGATTGCTGACCATTGGCAAGGGGCAACGCGTTGGTTTGATGGCCGGCAGTGGCGTAGGTAAAAGCGTACTGTTAGGCATGATTACCCGCCAGACTCAGGCTGAGGTGGTGATAGTCGGGCTTATCGGTGAGCGAGGAAGGGAAGTTAAAGAGTTTATTGACCACTCGCTAAAGGCCGAAGGTATGGCGAAATCAATTGTTATTGCCGCACCGGCCGATGAATCACCGCTGATGCGGATTAAAGCCACTGAGCTTTGTCACACCATTGCCGCTTATTTTCGTGACAAAGGTAAGGATGTTTTGCTGCTGGTTGATTCATTAACCCGTTATGCCATGGCTCAGCGAGAGATAGCGCTATCTCTTGGCGAACCTCCTGCAACCAAAGGTTATCCGCCGTCAGCTTTTGGTATTATTCCTAAGCTGGTTGAAAGTGCCGGTAACAGTGATAGCTCTGGCTCAATGACGGCAATTTATACCGTTTTGGCTGAGGGCGATGACCAGCAGGATCCGATTGTTGACTGTGCTCGTGCAGTACTTGATGGCCATATCGTGCTGTCGCGGAAGCTGGCTGAGGCCGGCCACTATCCGGCCATTGACATCGGCCAGTCGATAAGCCGTTGCATGAGCCAAATTACTGAAAAAGATCATCAGAAATCAGCCCGAACGTTGAAACAGCTTTATTCAACCTATATGGGAATAAAACCGTTGATTCCGCTGGGCGGATACGTTCCCGGTGCCGATCCGGCTGCCGATCGGGCGGTTAATCTTAATCCGGCAATTAATAGCTTTCTTTGTCAGGAAACGGATGAGGCAGCCCCGCTTAACGATGTTATACAGGCGTTGGGAAATATCAGCGCAGTGGGCTAGGTTAAATCATTTCTGGCCTGCTGAACGAGACTTTCGGCCAGATCTTTGTGCCTGATTTATTCAGGGCAAAGGACAAAGGGAACCGTCGGGGCGGTGAAATAGATGCCACTTAATATATTGAAGCTTAATTCAGGAATCAGTCCGCTATGGACCAAACGATAAAAACGCTCCAACTGCTTAAACAGATGCGTAATCGATCTGTTTCCGAGCTAACCGGCCAGCTTTCCCAGCAAAAGCAGCTATGCCAGCGTTATCAAAATAATATTGATGCATTGACCTCGTTGAACGAAGGCAGCCAGATTCAGTCGGGCGATACTGCTGCGCTGATGCATAACCAGTCACACTACAAAACGCACCTTCGTCATCTGATCAACTGGCAGCAGCAAGAGTTTGCCATGGCCGATAAACAGGCTCAAACCTTGCAGACCAACTTGGTTAAAGAAGCCTGCCGGGAAAAAACGGTTGAGTTAGTGCTGGAAGATCAGCAGGCAGAAATTGCGACCGAACAGGAACGTCAGCAGCAAAAAATCACCGATGCCATGTCAACGCAGTGCTGGCTGCGCGGTCGCTGAGCCAAAATAAAAGCAGAAGGCTATTTGCGGGTAGTTATTTCAACGATATTCAGCAATAATCTTTTCGGCCAATGGCAAAGGTAGGGTTATGCGAGATATTTATTGGAAAGATATTCAACATGTTGACGGCTCTGTTGCCGGATTAATGCTGAATGTCAGCTCACCGCCCGACATCAGGCCATCAATACAGATTATCAGCGGTAATAACGGTCGCATTAAGCTGGTTAACGGCGATAACACCTTACTTTGGGCCACGCCGGCGCTGGGGTATGAAGGTATCTGGGTAATCAATCCGCAACGTCAAACCAATACCGAGTTGCCCGTTATTCCCCCTATAACCTCAGAAGATATTCAATTTCGTATTCATTTGGCTGAAGAAGAAAAATTGAAGTCGTGGTGCCGATTTTTTGCCGATCGGGCCGCTCAGTCTGATTCGACTTTTCTCTATTCAGGTCACTGGCTGTTAACCGCTCTTTACCCGCATCCGACTGAACAATATCGTGCCCGTGATAGATTGCATCATAATCCCATTGACCAATGGATATTCAAAGACCGGGGCCCGACAGATAGCCATTTTCCACGCTGGGCTATTTACGGCGCAGGGTTGCTCGATACTTTTAGCCACCGAGCTGTGCAGTGGGTAGATTGGTGGGATTGGAACGGCGGTGTTATCGCCCTTCATCCGGTGGATGAATATTCAGGCCGATTAAAATGGTGGAGGAAGAAAGCGCGGGAAGGGACGTTGCCACCGGTGTTTGTCTGGTATTTACGTTGTTTCGATGCCTATCTGATTATGGACGGGCATTATCGTTTGCGAGCGGCGATGCTGGAACATATTGCCGCGGAATTTATTGTGATCTCATCGGTCAATGAATTGCATTACGCCATGGATCAAGAGCGACAAAAGCAGATAGTAGATTCGCTGTTTTCCCCCAGGCCAAAGCACAAATCGATCCCGGTTGAACATCTTAATCAGGTGGTTATGGCGGCGTTTGACGACCGTCCTATATTGATGCCGGTGACCAAAAGTCGGGCGATACTGGCCGATGAGTCAGTATGGATTAATGAAGTGACTCAATATCTGGCCGAGAGCGGCCAGGATGATGATATTCAAGCCATTATTGAGCGGCGAGGTTGATTGATTAACTCAGCGGGTAAAGAAATTCAGCATTTACTCTGCCTTGTCGGTCGATATTTCAGCTGGTTGCCCGCTACGTAATTTTTTCAGGGTTTCTTCGGGTACGGTGATATAGGTTTTTTTGATGGTTTTATCGATAGGCTTGTTTTGATTAATCTCATCAATGGTCTGCTTTATTTCACTTCTATCACCGCAGGTGGCTGAAAAGTAGTGTTCACCGAAACTGTAGGCATCTGCACTTATCACGGTGTCGCAGCTGTCGCTGTCGATGATTTTTTTCACAAATTTAATTTTTTGCTGATAATAATCATCATATTTATCGCCGTAATACTTACGGATTCTTGAGTTTTCAGCATCTTTTTCCAATATATAACGGCTGATGCGCGCAGGGTAATCGCTTTTCTCTGTTTGGCTTAAGGGTAAAACGGTTATTGCCGGTAATTGATATAGTGCTCTATTACCGTAACTATTCATATACACATACTGGTTTGGATTAGCGGAAGAGTAATCCCGGTAAACAATACTTTTTACCTGCAAGTTAGGCGCTTCAGGCACGTCACCCTGGTAGATAAATTTCTCATTCACATTGATCTGATACTCTTTAACAGTCTGTGCAATGTTATTTAGACGGTCAGCCTGTTCTTCTGGTGTTTCAGGCACTTCCTTGATGGCTGACTGTACATTTGCAGAATGAATAACGGACAAAGTGAATAACAGCGCTGTGGCTATTTTGCTTAGCGATAAGGTGATTTTTTTACCCGACTGAGGCATATCTTTCTTCCTTTAAAAATATCAGATGCCTGAACAGACGTTGTGGTGTGGGTTGCTTGGTTATTCAACCCACAGCGTAATGGTATTGACTATTTCTTGCGGTATTTATCGTGGTACTGCTTAGCCAGTTCTTGAGCCTGTTTTAGCTCTGCCGGTGATAATTTCTTCTCCAGCGAACTCAAGTCCATGGCAATATTTTCTCTGCCACTTAATGCAGCGACTGAATACCAGGCCCAGGCCTGTTTATTATCCTGTTGTACGCCGTTGCCTTTTTCATACATTGCGCCGAGAGCGTGCTGCGCTTGAGCAAATCCCTGTTCAGCCGATTGGGTAAACAGACTGAATGCCTGTTTGTAATCCTGTGGTGCTACATTGCCGGTGTAATAAATAACCGCAAGATCGTATTGGCTTTCTGCATCACCTTCCTGAGCACTGTCTTTCAAAACGGCAATTTCATCGGCAATAGAGGTCGTTGCGTAAGCATAACTAAGCGGCTGTAACATCAGCAGAGCAAACGCGAGATGCTTGATTTTCATATTCACTTATCCTGAATTATGGGGGGGACGAAGAAACAGCTATCTGAATCATATCCCTAATTTACTGAAAATAATGGCAGAAAGTAAGAAAATCAGCAAATAGGGATATGATAATAAAATCAATATGCCGGAACCGTTATCGCTCCGGCATAGGATAAATGAATATTTTAGAAGCTTACGCTGGCACCGAGATAAGGGCCATCGGCCACCACGTTATCTCTGTTACCCTCTTTACCGGACAGCTTGATATAACGGTAGCCGGCATCCACGCTGATAGGGCGAATAACGCTTAAGCGTACGCCACCGGCGGCTTCGTAGTAGTCATGAACGCCACTGGTCAGTGATTCTGGCGCATAATAGCCTTCACCATACAGGGAGATATTTGAGGTTACTGGCCATCTAAGGCCACCACCGACGGCTGCGGCATAGCCGTCATCACCCCGATCCGGGCTGAGGTACAGTGCTTTACCGCCCACTGTCGCCATCATCGGACCTATCGGAAGATTGACGCCTAAACCTAAGCCAACAACGTCGCCGTCATGATCGCTACGGGCCCAATTTGCCGTTGCTGCCAACCCGGTGGATTCCGTGCCGATTCCCACCTGGACATTAGTATAATTTTCACCGGCCTGACCGTGAATACTGATAGCGCTGGCATTGGTTGTCATTAAAAGAGTTGCACATGCGCAAACCAAAAGTAATTTTTTCATTGTGTCACCTTTAAAACATACATAGGCCAATCTTATATGGCACTGGTGATAGCAGTGTAATGCAAACGTTTGTTCTTATTGAAGTGATTTTTATAAAACAAGATTGGGATTTTCAGAAATGAATGAGCAGAATGGTACTGTAAAACATGAAATAACAGCGGAGTCATGCTAAACGCCAGGTTTTAGGCCTGATAGTTAATGATTGATTTTTACCCTATACCTAAGCCGGGTATATACCCGGCTAAACCGTTTAAATTGATTTTATTATTGATTAACGGCAGGTAATCAACGTTAGATTAACGCTGATAGATCAAATCCGGCTCATTGCCCAGAATTGAATTTAGGATCTCTTGCTGCATCGTCAGCAGGTTAGCATTGCGTTCATTCAGCTCTTTGCATTCAAGAACCCGCTGTTCTAAGTCTTCCCATAATGCTTTGGCCTGAATATGATGATTGGCCGGTAAGCGGGAGAATAGAAAACGCATTCCTTCAGCATGAGGCGGAATACACATATCTTTTAGCGCGGCAATACGTTTTTTGGCTGATTCAGAGAGCAGTTGATAGATCTTCGCCATATTCTGGTTAAGCTCTTCCATGGCTTCTACTTTGCGCTCGATGATCATCGTGCGCTGCTGCTTGAGCAAATGAATAAGCTTAATATAATATTTGCGATCCTTTTGGATCTCCGACAGTATTTCCCTTACCTGTGCCTGCAACGTATTCACTTTTTATTATCCCCGATAGTACTTTTGCATTGCTGCAGCGATCTGGTCCGCATCAATTTCAATTTGTCCGTTTTGAATAGCGGCTTTTATTTCAGCCACTTTCTGCATGTCTACATCCGGCAGCGCTGCCAACTGTTGTTGCGCACTTTTCAGCGCCTCTGATAGCGGCTCATTGGTTGCTGATGCTTCTTTCTTTGACGTAACTGCAGCGCTGGCCTGAGATTGCTGGCTTTGCGTTGTTGTCAAAGGCTGATGATTCATTTGAGCATGGCTAATTTTCATTACTCTTCCTCTGGAGCTATTTCGCATAGTTTTGACCACGTGTTGCACTAAATGTTGTGAATACTCAGCCGGAAAACCGGTGACCAATCAATTTCACTTCATGTGTTGTTCTGCAACTTAACGCGCTTCTTAATATCTATAAAGCGTTCTCATAGCGCATAAGCACTATGCGTTTTGTTTCGGCTGTGGGTGATGTCCGGCGTACTTAACGTACTGTTTATCACTAATCTCGCATGCCTTGCGTCGCACATATGAATCGAAACTTTTCCTGAAACCATCCGCTCGATAGGGAAGATTTCCTTCATACTCAATCTAAGCGGCACGAAGGAGCTAAAACTTTAATCTTTTTTACGCTTTTTGATTAAAAAATTTATTTTAGCTAAAAGCGCTCAAATGAGGCGCCCGATAACCTAATTATAGTCGGTATTTACTGACCCGGGGCGTAGAGCATTCTTACCACGCCAATATCATCAACTACCGCAGTGACGACCTTTTTACTATTAATGTTCTTCACATTAATCAAGTCACCTTTGCGCCCGGCCTTCATTGCCTCGCCCATAGTGCGAGCTTCAATACCATCCTGCGAGGCAATCATGATCACTTTTTGTCCACGCGTCACCAAAATAGGTTGCTCAAGCTGTGAAGGCGTAATTTGCTGTAAAGGACGAATACGGCGCTTAGCGGTCAGGCCAACGGCTTCATCCGGATTACTAATATGGCCATTGCGGGAATTAGAGATATTGCGCTTTTTCATTTCTATATCGCTAGCCGTGATCTTTTCACCGCGCTCAATGGTATTTTTTGCCACCAGCACCGGAAGGTAAATGTCCGGCTTAACGGTTACCGCAACTTCCCAACTTTTCGCATCATCACAGCGAATATCGTAGCGCAGGCGGGCTAAGTCCAGCTTATTCCCAGCAGGTAATGACGCGGTCAATGGCCGCTGGCAGGCTTGATTCTGACTCACTTCATTAGGAATAAAAACGTTCACCTTGGAGTTGTGGCCCTGCCAGCTATTGCGGCGGGCTATTTGCTCAATATCAGACTGAGCCTGTTCAACGGCCTTATTGTAAACCTGTTTACGCGCGGTGGTTTGTGCCGGTGCAGCTGAGGCCGGTGACATCATGCTGGCTAAAAAAAGCGCGACACTGACGCTGGACAATAGCAGGAAAAGGAAACGATTTCCGCCATTGGTGCTTTTCCTAGTAGGGAGGAAAAGAGATTTCCGCTTTAGGGATAACTTATACATATAGTTCCTATTATTCATGGCGTTATAAAAGTGGCACACATATTGCTTTATATATGGCAGTCCTTGCATAACAACATCTTCAGGAAGAGACAAAAATGGGTATAAGTTTTGATAAAGCATTGGGTGTTCATCCGTCGGCAGTACAACTTCGTCTTGTCAGGGCTGAGTTACTGTCTACGAATTTGGCCAATGTGGATACGCCCAACTTTCAGGCTAAAGATATAAATTTTGCCGCAGAAATGCAACGTACAAAATTTTCATCAGGCATGCGGAGTTCTCCGGAAGTGATGTATCGCATACCTCACCAGCCGTCTCAGGATGGCAATACAGTAGCGTTAAACGTTGAACAGGCTGCCTTTTCAGAAAACAGCCTGGACTATCAAACCAGCTTAACTTTTCTCAATATGAAATTGGGTGGGTTAAAAAAAGCGATTGAAGGGAAGTAATAATGTCCTTTTCCTCGATTTATCGGGTATCTGGTTCGGCCATGACGGCTCAAACCATTCGACTCAATACCATTGCCAGTAACCTGGCCAATGCTGAGTCTCCGGCAGAAACAGAAGGTGCGGTGTATAAAGCCCGTCGTCCGGTATTTTCTGCCGTTTATGAAAATAGCCAACTGATGACCAACGGTCGCCCTGCCGGCGCCAGCGTTCAGGTGTTGGATGTGATAGAGACCGGTGGCGCGGTACAACGCTTCGAACCCGGTCATCCGATGGCCGACCAAGCAGGGTATGTGTATTACCCGGACATCAGCGTAGTAGAAGAGATGGCCGATATGATGTCGGCTTCACGTAGCTTTGAAACTAACGTTGAAGTTTTAAACAGTGTGAAAAGTATGCAGCAAAGCTTACTTAAATTAGGAGAAGGGTAATGGATCTTAATGTCGACAACACGCGCAACTATAGTGGTTCAGGCAATGAGCGCGCGGGTGTTCAGAATAACGGTGCGGGTGAACTCAACAACCTGTTTATGACATTACTTGTTGCACAGATCCAGAATCAGGATCCGCTAAATCCAACCGACGGGACCGAGTATGTCGGGCAGCTAGCTCAAATGACTCAGGTCCAGTCAATGGAAACTATGTCTAAGCTGATGCAAAACAATTCAGTGCTGATGGATAACCTTCAAGTGTTATCAACCGCCGGATTAGTTGGTCAGTCAGTGATGGTTCAGACCGATACCATTCAGGTTGAGGACCAAGAAATTAATGGTCGTTTAACGCTGGGCCAGAGTGCCAACGTGGTTACCGTCACAGTCAAAGATTCTGCCGGCGTGCAGCATAAGATTGAACTGGGTAAACAAGAATCAGGAAGCGTGGACTTCACTATTAATCCGAAAGAGCTGGGTCTTGCGCCCGGTGAGTACACCATTAGCGTGGTTACCGACATAGGGGAAGAAAATGTTCCGGTGGAAATCGCGGGAACGGTGAATAACGTCCGCATTCCATTAGAGGGTGGTTCGGCCTTGGTTAACGTCTCCGGCTTAGGCGAAGTGCCTTTCTATAAGGTGAGCCAGTTTGGTCCTACCAACAACCCGTCATCAAATAATCCAAAACAAGGAGTTTTAAGCTAATGAGTTTTAACATTGCTAACAGCGGCCTGAATGCCGTAACCGAACAGCTGACGTCGATCAGTAACAATATCGCCAACTCAGGAACCGTGGGTTACAAATCTTCACGAGCGGAGTTTTCTTCTATTTATGCTCAGTCGCAGCCGTTAGGGGTTTCCGTTTCCGGCGTTTCTCAAAGTATTACCCGTGGTGGTGATATCAGCGCCGGTTCAAGCCCGCTGGACCTTGCTATCAGCGGTAATGGTTTCTTTGTGGTACGCGATAGTGCCGGTACCACCAGCTATACCCGCGCAGGTTACTTCGGTTTCGATAAAGAAGGTTTTATCGTTAACAATAACGATATGAAAATTCAAGGTTACCCGGTAGATGCCAATGGCAATCTTCAGGTTGGTACCGTTTCTGACCTTCAGGTCAGCACCGGTTCAATTCCGGCTAAAGCAACGGACAGCCTGAACTTTACGGCTAACTTTGATGCAGAAGCGACCATTCCGGCTAAAACCCCGTTCGATCCGGCAGACAGAGATAGCTTTAATAACTCTTATACCACTCAGGTATTTGACTCATTAGGTCGTGAGCACACCATGACCCAGTATTTTGTTAAAACCGGTGAGAATGAGTGGGAAGCCCATTACAGCGTCGACGGTCAAACAACCGGTACGCCGACTACGTTACAGTTTGACCAAAACGGCGTGATGATCGCACCGACGGGGAATGTGGATATCACAACGCCGGTATCCGGCGCACAAGACCTGAATATTTCAATTAACTACGGTGGCAGCAGCCAGTTTGGTTCAGGGTTCAGCGTTTCAAATAACGCCAGCAACGGTTTTGCCTCAGCAGAACGTACCGGTGTTCAAATCGATAAAGACGGTACTGTTTATGCAACCTATAGCAACGGCGAACGTATGCTACAGGGGCAGTTAGTGCTGGCTAACTTTACCAATGCCAACGGTCTGGCACCGAAAGACGGCACCAGCTGGTCACAAACCTCTTCTTCCGGTAACCCGATTATTGGAACGCCGGGCAGCGGCCTGTTGGGGTCAGTTCAGTCATATGCACTGGAAGGCTCAAACGTCGATTTAACCGCCGAGTTGGTTAACCTGATGACGGCACAGCGTAACTATCAGGCAAATACCAAAGTTATTTCCACCAATGACAGCATGATGCAATCGCTGTTCCAGGCTATTTAATAGGTAAGTTATGGATCCTTTAATTTATACCGCTGTCAGCGGCGCTAATCAGGCGTTATCGAAGCAGCAGATCAGCGCAAACAACTTAGCTAATGCCAATACTCAGGGGTTTAGAGCCGATCTGGCACAGGCCGCATCCCGTCAGGTTATGGGTGCTGGATTTGACAGTCGTTATCTTGTTGAAGGACAGAACGGTGGCGTTGATATGACGCCCGGTTCGATTATCCAGACTGGCCGCGGGCTGGACGTAGCAATTCAGGGACGAGGATTAATCGCTTTGCAAGATGGCGATCGTGAAGTCTACACCCGTGACGGGAATATCGAGATTGAAGAAGACGGAAGTTTAACGGTTGGCGGCATGCCCGTTTTAGGCGATGGCGGACCTATCGTACTTCCTCCTTTTGCCTCGGTGGACATTGGCCGTGACGGAACCATCTCGATTACGCCTGACGACGGCAATATGGCAGCAGTAATGGATGTGGATCGCATTAAGCTGGTGGATATTGCGGCTAATCAGCTGAGTAAAGATAACAGCGGGCTGCTGATTTCTAATGCCGGCGCTGTACCGCGTGACGAAGCGGTTCAGGTTATTGGCCAGCATTTAGAAGGCAGTAACGTGTCAGCGATTACTGAAATGGTATCCACCGTGTCATTGAACCGTCAGTTTGAAGCCCAAATCAAAATGATGAAAGCGGCTGAAGAACTGGCTCAGGCTGGTAACAAGCTAATCCGTAACGGTTAAACCACCGTTTGAGCGTGCTTCCGGATGGCCGGGAGTACCCACTCCCGAAATAACGAGACTAAGGAACGATCAGAATGAATCCAGCATTGTGGATTAGTAAAACGGGTCTGGCGGCACAAGATGCCAAGATGAACGCAATCTCCAATAACCTGGCTAACGTTAACACCACCGGTTTTAAGCGGGATCGCGTCGTTTTTGAAGACCTGTTTTACCAAACGGCAAGAGCACCGGGTACTCAGCTCGATCAGGCCAATATGGCACCGACCGGCGTTCAGTACGGTAGCGGTGTCAATATTATCGGTACCCAGAAGCAATTTACCGTTGGCAGTATGCAGACCACCGGACAGAGCCTGGATGTGGCGATTACCGGGCAGGGATTCTTCCAAGTAGAAACCCCGGATGGTGATATTGCTTACACCCGCGCCGGTAATTTACAGGTTAATGCTGACGGTACGATTGTTACCGCTCAGGGTCTGCCGTTACTGCCACAAATTGAGCTGCCACCGAATACCTCTTCGGTCACCATCGGTACCGACGGAACGGTTTCTGCCATTGTTGGCGGTGAAACCGACCCGGCTGAACTGGGTCAGATAACGCTGGTGAACTTTGTTAATCCGGCCGGTTTAAACGCCATTGGCGGTAACTTATATAAAGAGACTGCTGCCAGCGGTGAAGCGGTAGAAGGCGTTCCCGGTGAAGAAGCTTTCGGGCAACTGAAACAAGGCACACTGGAAGGTTCTAACGTGCAGGTTGTTGAAGAAATGGTGGATATGATCACCGTTCAACGCGCCTATGAAATGAATGCCAAGATGGTTTCTGCCGCCGACGATATGCTGAAGTTTATTACTCAGAGCATGTAATTAGCGCTGAGTTTTTCGTAGGTTTTGTCCGCGAAGAGTGCGTTGGAATAGCGGTATTTCCTGGCGGACAAAGGGCGGTGATTTGGGCACTGTCGTTGTCATTAACCTCCGGCGTATGAAAGTACGCCCTTATGAACTTTGAATTGTAGCTAACGTGATGAAAAAATTATTTATTTTGCTATGTAGTCTTCCTTTATTTATCAGCCTGGCGGGCTGCGAAAGCCCAGCCATGCTGGTGACTAAAGACGATGCTGCTTTTGCACCGCCAGAAAATCTTAGCGCTGCTCAGCCAGTGGTCAGCGGTGGCGGGCTATATCAAACCGGTTATAACTGGACGTTGGTTCAAGATCGCCGGGCTTACCGGGTTGGCGATATTTTGACTATCAAGCTGGATGAATCAACGCAATCGAGCAAGCAGGCCAGAACGAATTTTGGTAAGAAAAATGATGTGTCTATCGGCGCGCCTGAAGTTTTCGGCCACACCATAGACAACCTGAGCGGCTCTGTTTCGGGTAATCGTAACTTTAACGGTAATGGCACGTCCCAGCAGCAAAACATGCTCAGAGGCTCTATTTCTGTTGCCGTTCATAAAGTCCTGCCTAACGGCGTGCTGGAAGTCCGTGGTGAAAAGTGGCTTACCCTAAATCAGGGCGATGAATATATGCGCGTTACCGGTTTGGTCAGAGCCGAAGACGTTGAACGGGATAATTCAATATCATCCCAGCGAATTGCGAATGCCCGGATCTCTTATGCCGGCCGCGGAGCGCTTAGCGATGCGAATGCAGCGGGTTGGTTAACGCGCTTCTTTAACCATCCGGTGTTCCCTATTTAATGATTAATCTGATTATTGAGGATGTAGGTACAAAATATGTTAAGGATTAAACGCTCGCTGTGTGCGGCAATCACGGCACTTTCATTGGTCGTGCCACAGGCTTTTAGCCAAACGGTCGGTAACCTGGTTGATGTTCAGGGGGTTCGTGGTAACCAACTGGTGGGATACAGCTTGGTTGTTGGCCTTGACGGTACGGGTGATAAAAATCAGGTGAAATTCACCAGCCAGTCCGTGACCAATATGCTTCGTCAGTTCGGCGTTCAGATGCCGGCCAAAATTGACCCTAAGGTAAAGAACGTGGCTGCAGTTGCTATCAGCGCCACGCTGCCACCTATGTATGCGCGTGGTCAGACTATTGACGTCACGGTTTCATCTATTGGTGATGCAAAGAGCTTACGCGGCGGAACATTACTGCTAGCTCAACTGCGCGGTGCTGACGGTGAAGTTTATGCATTAGCACAGGGCAATGTGGTTGTCGGTGGCGTTAGCGCTCAGGGCAAAAGTGGCTCGAGCGTGACGATTAATACAACCACCGCAGGTCGCGTACCTAACGGTGCCAGCATTGAGCGTGAAATTCCAAGCGACTTTAATACCAATAACCAGATAATTCTTAACTTGAAACGCCCGAGCTTTAAAACGGCTAATAACATCGCGGTTGCGATTAATCAGGCTTTCGGTGGCACAACCGCTTCAGCTCAAAGCGCGACCAATATTTCGGTCGTTGCTCCGATGGACCCCAGCGCCCGCGTTACATTTATGTCAATGCTGGAAGAGCTCAAAGTGGATTCAGGTCCTCAGCCGGCACGGGTGGTATTTAACGCCAGAACTGGCACGGTGGTTATGGGTGAAGGCGTGGTTGTTCGCGCAGCCGCGGTAGCTCACGGTAACCTTTCAGTCACCATTGAAGAGCGCCAGAACGTGAGCCAACCGAACTCGTTTGGCCGAGGCCAGACGGCTATCACGCCGGAAAGTGATGTTAGCGTGAATCAGCAGGGTGCTCAGATGGTGAAAATCCCCGCCGGTACCAGCCTGAAATCGATTGTAAATACTATTAACAGTCTGGGTGCGACGCCTGACGATGTGATGTCAATTCTGCAATCTTTACATGAAGCCGGTGCTTTAGATGCTGAACTGGTTGTGATTTAAAAGGGCTGAATATGATTAACGCAATAGGTTCAAGTAACGCCGGCAATACCATTGCCGGTGATTTAACCGGCAGCGCCAGGCCGACAAATATTGAACAGGCCGCTCAGGAGTTTGAAGCCATCTTCTTACGTTCAATGCTACAACAGATGCGTAAAGCAGCCGATGTATTAGCGGCAGATGACGATCCGTTTAACAGTAAGCAGCAGCGCATGATGCGTGATTTTTACGACGACACGCTGGCGACTAATTTGGCCTCCCAGCGCAGCGGTGGTATCGCCAACTTGCTGATTCAGCAATTGGGCGGTAACAACGCCACAGCTGAAGTCGAATAAGTATTTAAGTCTGGCTGAGTTTGGCCGCTTTAAACAGTAAAGAAGCTATATCAATAGCGGCAAATTGAACATCAATGACCGGCCAGACTGATTTTGACGGCACCGGGAATGACATAACGTGAGATGCAAAAAATGAAGTTAATTAATATCGCTTACACCGGAGCACAGGCTGCACAAGCCAAATTGAATACGACGGCAATGAATACGGCCAATGCCTATACGCCGGGCTATAGCCGTCAGCGTGTGGAGGTCAGCGCCTTAGGCGGTTACGGCATGTCAGCAGGAAGCGGCGTAGAAGTTACGGGTATTCGTCGGATTTCAGATCAGTACCTGACAAATCAGGTCTGGCGCGCTAATAGCGAAACCGGTTATTTCACTATGGGCCAGCAGTACATCGGGGCCTTAGAGCAGATTATTGGTGCTGAGAGTACCGGATTAGGCTACGGCCTGGATAAATTCTTTGCCTCTCTGAATTCGGCTACCACAACGCCTGAAAACCGAGCGCTGCGTGAGCAAGTGATTAATGAAGCCAACGCGATGGCGACGCGCTTCAACAGCATTAATAACTTTATTAATACCCAGAAAGACAATATTACTACCCAGCGTAATAGCACTCTGGAAAGCATTAATTCTCTGACCAGTAATATTGCTGAGTTTAACCGTCATATTAGTGAGCTGGAAGCTAAAGGTCATAACGTTAATACGCTGCGCGATGAGCGCGATGAGTTAGTTAATGAGCTGAGTGGCCTGGTAGACGTACGGGTTAATGAAACTTCTGACGGTTCTTACACGGTTTCACTGGTTGACGGACAACCGCTGGTTAGCGGACGAAATTCATCAACTTTAAAGATGGGTACCGATAGTAACGGTGCGCCGGCAATGGAACTGACCTTCTCTGGTACCACTTTCGGCGTTGATATGTCTACCGGTGGCCAATTAGGTGCGCTGCATGACTACGAAGTCGGTACTTTGGGTGAAATGCAGGCCACGGTTACCAGCATGGCTAAGTTGATTGCTGATACATTTAACGATCAACTGGCTCAAGGTTTTGACCTTAACGGTAATCCGGGTAAACCTCTGTTTGTGTTTGATCCGAATAACCCGCGTGGAATGCTGCAGGTTAATGATATTAGTGCCGAAGAGTTGGCATTTTCTGATACTGCAGGGGAAGACGGTAACGGTAAAAACTTGCAGGCGCTGATTGGAATTAAAAACCAAACTATGGCGATTGATGGCTTGGGCAATATGAGCCTGAACGATGCCAGCGCCGCGATTGTTAGCCGGGTTGGTATTGCCAGTCGCCAAAATCAGGTGGAGCTCAGAGCGGCATCGGCGGTCCAGTTTGAGGCTATCTCTCAACGCGATAGCGTAAGCGGCGTGAGTATGGACGAAGAGGCAGTCAATCTTTTGACCTATACCAAGGCTTACCAGTCTAACCTGAAGGTTATGGCAACCGGTGACCAGATATTTTCTGACTTACTGGCACTGTTTTAAGTCAGGTCTAACAGCCTGAACACCAATAGGGTCGAGCCCGTAAGTACGAATAATGTGTAACGGAGCAAATTCCGCACAACACAAACGATAAAGGAATAATGATAATGCGTGTAACTAGCTTAAATACTGCTGCGACAATGATGAGAAACATTAATAATAATGCCTCATCTATGAACAAGCTGATGGACCAAATGGCTCAACAGACTCGTCTGTTAGTTCCTTCAGACGATCCGATTGCCAGCACTCGCATGATACAAATCAGCCGTGAGCAGGCCGCTATCGGCCAATATAAAAGCAATATTAGTACGGTCTCAGGCAGCTTAGCCCAGCAAGAAACTCATATGGATTCGATCAATAAGCAGCTTTTAGCGATGCGTGACAAACTATTGATCGCATCGAACGGCACGAATACTTCGGAAAATATGGACGGATATGGCAACGAGTTACAGGCCATGATGGAGTCTATCGTTGCAGAGCTGAACACTAAGAATGAAGACGGTCGTTATATCTTCTCCGGTACTAAAACGTCGGAACAAACCGTAATGTTTGATGAAGCATCAGGCAAATATGTGTTTCAGGGCAATAATGAGCAGCGTGAGAGTACGGTGGCTAACGGTATTGATATTAAAGAGAACACTACCGTAGGTGACGTGTTCTTTAACGGTAATGATGACCTGCTGAACGACTTAAATTCGCTGGTTGGTATGCTAAAAGATCCGAACACTGACTTTAATTCGCCAGAGTTTAACGATGCGATGAAGAACATGATTGATACCGTTGATAACGGAATTGGTTCTGTTGCGTCTAAGATAACCGGATTAGGCGGGCGCCAAAATACTATTTCTATGCTGAACGATACTCATGTCGATGTTGCTACCTCTAATGAGTTGATTCAGAAAGATCTGTCCGATCTGGATTATCCGACGGCGTCAATAAAGCTGAATGGATATCTTCTGGCAGCCCAAGCGACCCAGGCTACCTATGTGAAGATTAATAATTTATCGTTGTTTGATGCCATCTAACTGAGAGTGCTATGCAAGTAGGTTTACAGTCCCCTAACAGTTTTGGTACCGCTTCCGCGTTAGCGCGGGGGCAGGTTTCTCGTACTGCCAACGTTGGTCAGGTGAATGCAGTTGCTGATAGCAAACTGACAAATTTCCCTGATTCGCCGTTTATTTCAACTCAGCCGTTACGTTACAACGTGCAGTTAAATGAACAGCTAACGTCCGTTCAGCAGGCCGATAATTTTCTGCGTAAAGTAGAGAATCACCTGCTGGCACTACGCCAGGGCGTTTCTACTAATAATAGCCAGTATCAAAAACATGCAGATAGCCTGAACACGCTGTTGAATAATCGCAATAAGCTTTCTGGCGGAACGGTCGATCGTCAGCTAAATGCGATATTAGGGGAAAAACCACCTCAGGTTAATTTTTCCCTACAGGGAATTAATAACGTGCTGCAAAAATCACAGCAGGAAACGCTGATTTTTTCTTTAGCCGGGCAAAAGCGGGATATTACCGCGGTAACAATTAAAGATGACAGCTCTCCACAGCAGATTTTACGTAGTTTGAATCTTGGTCTGGGGCGTTTTGGCGTACAGGGGCGTTCGCCTGACGGCCAGCAGGTGGTTTTTTCAGTTAATGAAAGCCAATGGGGGCGAGTTTCTGAGCATCTAAGCGTTCGCGGAGAAGGGCAACGTTACCCTGACGGCGTATTTTATCCGGTTAAAACCGTGGCCGAAGTGGCCCCGGAAGATGTGATTAATAAGCTGAAAACTAACGCTGTTCCGGCCAAAAGCCAGCTTGGTGATATTCAGAACATTCTGGAGCATGTGAACGGCCAGCGTCGCCAACTGATGCAGCACAAAGATAATGTGCGTTCGCGCATTGACGGTATGGCAACGTTTCAGAATGACGGCGATGCGCTTCAGGCATCATCATTACTGGCAGATAAACTGAGTTCAGGTACGCAGGATTATAAAACCATTACTCAAGCGATTGCCGGTCAGGCAAACGTACGGAGCCTGACGGTGAGAAACTTACTTGGCTAATCTGATTTTAGCCTAAGGACAAAGCAGCGAGTGTTAGCAACCACTTTGCACTTAGGCTGAAGAATCATTAACAGTTACTGCTTATCAGCTGCGTCTGGTTTTTTATCAGTAGCCGGTGCCGCAGGAGGCGTGTTTTCTAGCGGTTTGGTTGTTGTTTTAATGCTTTTAAACAGCGGAGGCGTGTACTCCAGCTTGGCGCTTTTCGGGTGAACAAAAACCAGACCATTCTGTGAAATAATGACCTGATTCTTTTCATTCTGAAAGCTGTTCAACAACATTATCCGATTGGTTGTCCCGTCAATAAGGCTATCGATCAGCCTGTTTTTCTGCGGGCTATTGTAGTAAATCGGTAGGAACTTGAAATCAGTTCCGCCACTGTTATTCTTTTCCAGCTTCATGTCTCCTTTCATGATAAAACGACTATCGCTAGGCGTTGTTATCGAGATAAGGAAACTGTTGTTTCCCGGAAACATTCTAACGTCATAAACTTCTTCTTGTTCAGACAACAAATCATAAAAGCCCATCTGAGATTTTAGGTCAAGATCTTCTACAACGGCTATATCAGACTCATTAGGAGGCCCATTGGCATGTGTTCTGGCAATGAATGAGACACTAATCACCATGAATAATGCCAATACAGTGGCTTTAGCTATGGCACGCGGATAATTCATTTAACTTCCTTTCGATTTCCCGTAAAACAAGGTCGTTTAAACGGTCATTATTGATGCGCCAGTGGAAGATATTCATACTCAGTTCTTTATGTTCACAGCTGGTTTTAATTGAAAACGTATAGTGCAAAATAGGGTCGGACGCACGGTAATAGGCATCCAGCGTCGCGTTGTTTTTCTCCAATAATTCATTGATTCGCTCAAGCGATGATTTTAAGCGTTCAGGTATATTATAGGCAGTTTGCCGGGTTGATTGAGTATTTTTAGAGACCCGGTACAGACTGATATTATCATAAGGCTGCTCGTTCTCTTTTGTGACGTTCATTGCCGTTAGGCTGTCCTGTGGTGAGTCAGGGTTAAAGAAAAATACCCCAATCACAAAGGCCGCTACAATAACGGCACCAATCAGAAAATAGAAAGGGTAGCTCCGACTAAAATGCACGCCTTTAGGCGGTATATTGGCAACGGCTGGAAGATTTTTGACCTGCTTGGCTGAACTCTCTGCATCATTCTCAGATACCGGTGCCAACTGCCACCCGGTATAGCCCGGAATCTCATTATTCTGGGCTGCCTCGGCATCGCCATCGGTTGATGCTTCAACTGAAAATGGTTCATCGGAACTCTCTTCATCAGGCACTTCATCTTCCAGATATTCACAGTACTCTTTTTCTAGCAGGTAGCCTTTTTTCGGGATGGTTTTGATTACTTTTTGATTTTTACCATCATCTTCAAGAGCGGCTCTTAATGCATGAATCGCGTTCGGTAAGCTGTTATTACCGATAATGCGTTTCTCCCAGACTAAGGCAGTCAGGCGTTCTCTGGAGAGTACAATGCCAGCGTGCTGGGCAAGAGTTTCCAGTAATTTTAGTTGGTATTCACCTAGGCGCTTAACTTCATTTGTATCCTTGTGAATGATAGAGCCCGAGGCGTGATCTATTAACCAACCATTGATGAAACAGCGTGTGTTATGTGCTTTCATTATTGAATGAGTAAAAACCTTTTCAAGTGGCGCATTCATTACGCGAAAAACTAATAATTGAAACTATCCAGAAAGAGGTGAAAAGGGATAGAACTCTCTCTTATATTAAGCCCAATTTTAGTTAAATTGCCGAAGAGTCCATTCTTAAAGGAGAACAACATAACAGTGCATCACACTTCATCTAAAAAATGTTAAGTCATCTTAACATGTTAGTTCAAAAGCGAGTGTTGAATTACCTTAGCGGGTTCCTATTGCTACGGGGCCATATTACTACTTTAATTGTTTCAAATAATCAATATAAGGCAAATAATATTTTATTAATAGTTGTAACTGAATGAAACCGCTTTTACATAAGCGTGAGTGCTCTGTTTTTTATTTAACATTTTATTTTTATAATGTATTGATAAATATAATTATTAATATAAATCCATTCTAAGTGTGTGGCTATATTTTAATTAATGTTTTCGAATGTGTGTGTAATGCCTGAGATGTGTGATTAATGTTAAATTAATGTTAAATTTAGGGTTGATTGATGAGGGGGTATCGCACAAGAAATATCCCATTTGCTATTTTTATCTATTTTTATAAAGGATAAATGAGCGTTTGGAATAAGTTATACTCGTAATATGGGTTATTTTTATGTCGGATAGGCCAGTGCTTATTCTAAATATAAAGAGGTATATCCCATAAAATAATTTTTATTGTCATTTTGTGCTATCGAATAATTAATTCATTATATATAAACTATGCTTTAATTAGCATGATGTTTACTTAATGGTGTAAATAGCATTTTATTCTGAATGTAAATTCCTAGAGCTAGGTGTGTTTAATCGCTTTATTGTTTGATTTTTTTTAGGAAAGTTTGGTTTTTCCCGCCACGTCTGGTTATATCTTCTATATGAAGCGTTATGGATAGTCGTTGATATTATCGATCTAAATTTATTTCTATTTAATTTTAACCGTCATTGTGTCGTTTATCTCTGGTACTAGCCATTATGGATAGAAACTAAACTTACTTATCTGGAGATAAATAAATGTCATTATCAATTTTTACTAATGCTTCATCCATGGCTTCAACTAACGCGTTGAACAAATCAAACAATGCATTAGCGACAGCGATGGAACGCCTGGGTACGGGTAAACGTATCAACTCTGCCGCTGATGACGCAGCTGGTCTGCAAATTGCCACCCGCTTACAGGCTCAATCAAACGGTATGGGCGTTGCTCAACGTAATATTTCTGACGCAACGGCCATGCTGCAAACTGCCGAAGGTGCATTTGATGAAGTGACTAATATCATGCACCGTATGAAAGACCTGGCAACTCAGGCATCGAACGGCACTAACACCGATAAAGATTTGACCTCTATGCAGTCTGAATTTAAAGAGCTGGGTACCGAGCTGGGTAATATTATGAGTAACACCTCTTACAGCGGCGATAAGCTTTTCACTAAGCTGGGTACTGCGGTTGATTTCCAAATTGGTGCGTCATCGTCAGAGAAAATGACTTTAGATATTGCTACTGACTTGGGCAAAGTTACTACCACGACGACCGCTCTGGGAACGGCATCTATTGCAACGGGTACAGACGCCAGTGCTATGATCGACACATTAAATGGTGCTCTGGATGAAGTCAGTACCGTGCGTTCATCTTTAGGTGCCAACATTAACCGTCTGGGCCACACGTCAAACAACCTGTCTAATATGAAAGACAATACCGACGTGGCTATCGGTAATATCATGGACGCAGACTTTGCCGCTGAAGCCTCTAATATGACCCGTAACCAGATGCTGTCTCAAACCAGCATGTCAATGCTCAAGCAGTCTAACAGCATGTCAGGTATGGTAATGTCTCTGCTGGGATAATATTTCCGTCAGATTATATTAAGAGAGCACCGCCTTGATGGCGGTGTTTTTTTTATCTCGAATTTGTTACGCGCTGAGATCAATATTGGCGAGTTTTTTATTAATGTCAGAAAGCAATAAGAAGTAATAGGTATATCGGCACTTGTTTGATTGTTTATTATCTTTTTGAAAAATAACTAATTTTATAAATTAACTGAAAAAAATTGTTTTCGGATTTAATTTTCTCACTACCTGTGTCGTTTATATTCAGTACTAACCACTATGGATAGAAATTAAATTTACTTTCAGGAGAAATACTAATGTCATTATCAATTTTCACTAACGCATCGTCCATGGCTTCAACCAATGCACTGAATAAATCAAACGGTGCATTAGCGACAGCGATGGAGCGTCTGGGTACCGGTAAGCGTATTAACTCAGCTGCTGATGACGCTGCAGGCCTGCAAATTGCCACTCGCTTACAGGCTCAGTCAAACGGTATGGGCGTAGCTCAGCGTAATATTTCTGACGCAACGGCGATGCTGCAAACGGCTGAAGGTGCATTTGATGAAGTCACTAACATCCTGCACCGTATGAAAGACCTGTCTACTCAGGCATCGAACGGTACTAACACTGATAAAGATTTAACCTCTATGCAGTCTGAATTTGGTGAGTTAAGCAAAGAGTTAACCAATATCATGGAGAACACCTCTTACAGCGGCGACAAATTATTTGGTACTGATAAGTTAGGTAGTGCTGTAACGTTCCAAATTGGTGCCAGCTCAAGTGAAACCATGGAATTAGACCTGAGTGCAACGCTGACTGCGCTGAATACCGAGCTGAAAACCACCGTTGGCGGTGGCGATATCAGTGCCAGTGCTGATGCTAACACGATGATCACCACCATCAATACCGCGCTGGACAACGTCAGTGGCGTGCGTTCAACCTTAGGTGCCAACATTAACCGCCTGGGCCACACGTCAAACAACCTGTCTAATATGAAAGACAACACCGACGTGGCTATCGGTAACATCATGGATGCAGACTTTGCCGCTGAAGCCTCTAACATGACCCGTAACCAGATGCTGTCTCAAACTAGCATGTCAATGCTCAAGCAGTCTAACAGCATGTCTGGTATGGTGATGTCTCTGCTGGGTTAATCCAAAGCGATAGAATGACGTTAAGAATGGCGCCTTTTTTAAAGGCGCCATTTTTTATTGCGCGAGTGTCTATAAGATTCTTTTAATTTCAGTAAGTTATTTATTTTAGAAATGATTAAAAAAAATCCATTTTGAATTTAATTTCTCGATGCGTTGTGCCGTCTTTATTAAGTACTAACCACATGGAATTTAGTTCTAACCAAACAACAGCATGACTGTTCTATATCAGGAGATATCACAATGTCATTATCCATTTTTACCAATGCTTCATCTATGGCTTCAACGAATGCACTGAATAAATCAAACAATGCATTAGCGACAGCAATGGAACGCTTAGGAACAGGTAAGCGTATTAACTCTGCGGCTGATGACGCTGCAGGCCTGCAAATTGCTACTCGCCTACAGGCACAGTCAAACGGTATGGGGGTTGCTCAGCGTAATATTTCTGACGCAACGGCGATGCTGCAAACTGCTGAAGGCGCATTTGATGAAGTGACTAACATCCTGCACCGTATGAAAGACCTGTCTACTCAGGCATCGAACGGCACTAACACCGATAAAGATTTAACCTCTATGCAGTCTGAATTTGGTGAGTTAAGCAAAGAATTAACCAACATTATGGATAACACCTCTTACAGCGGCGACAAATTATTTGGTGCTGATAAGTTAGGTAGTGCCGTAACGTTCCAGATTGGTGCCAGCTCAAGCGAAACCATGGAATTAGATCTGAGCACAACGCTGACTGCGCTGAACACCGAGCTGAAAACCACCGTAGGCGCTGGTGATATCAGTGCCAGTGCTGATGCTAACGCGATGATCTCTACCATCAATACCGCGCTGGATAACGTTAGTGGCGTGCGCTCAACCTTGGGTGCCAACATTAACCGCCTGGGCCACACGTCAAACAACCTGTCTAATATGAAAGACAACACCGACGTGGCTATCGGTAATATCATGGATGCAGACTTTGCCGCTGAAGCCTCTAACATGACCCGTAACCAGATGCTGTCTCAAACCAGCATGTCAATGCTTAAGCAGTCTAACAGCATGTCAGGTATGGTAATGTCACTGTTAGGCTAATGGCCCCGACAGATTGAATTAAATCAACACCGCCATTATGGCGGTGTTTTTTTTACCTAAAGTAAAGATATACCCGTTTAGGTCACATCCAATTTCCCCGCAACAAGATTTTCACCCATATCAAATATTTATTAAGTTTTCTGCCTTTTGTACCGCTTGTATTTAGTGAGATTGCGCCACATGACATTGAAGACTGTGATTTTGGGCCAGTCAGACACCAGTGGCCAGCGGAAGGAAAGTGCTAATTTCCGGTTTTATCGGAAGTTTAGCTTCCGCTACTAATTTACTGATTTGTTTTATAACAATATTTTTTTTGGCACGGTACTTGCTTAATAGAGCTAGAGAGGAGAAAGGCTAATGTCAGATTTTTTGAATTTAGATCCACAAAGCACGGCTGAGAAATTGGCGTATTACGATGTTATGACCATGCAAACCCAGCTTAAAGGACAGCAAAAGATTTTAGCTGCCCAGAAAGCGGCGCTTTCATCGTTAAGAACGTCGTTAAGCGATTTTCGTACGGCCCTGAGCGATCTGAACAAGCTAAATGACGGTATGTTGCAGAACATCGCAACGGCCAGCGTTGAAGGGATGGCTAAAATCACCACCAACTCTAACGCGGCAAAGGGGAACTACTCGTTTTTTGTATCACAGTTGGCCAGTGCTCATCAGTCCGGGTTAACCAATCTGACTGATGATGATATTGCGAACGGCAGCGGGACGCTCTCCCTGAATATGAACGGCGAGCAGCTTGATATAGATATGGACGGGGTGAAGAGCCTTGAGGAACTGGCGGTTGCCATTAATGGCAATGAAGATAACCCGGGCGTAACCGCTTCAGTTATCCGTACTAACGGTGAGTTAGTGCTGATGCTGAGCAGCAACGAGACGGGCGCTAAGAACCATATTGATGTCACCATGACCGGTTCGGCGTTTGCCAACGCTCAGGAGACTGAAATTACCACCGCTAAGGATGCTGAGGTTTGGATCGGTGAAGAAGGCAAAGGGATTAAAGTCACCAATGACTCCAATACGTTTAGCAATCTGATTCAGGGCGTGACGCTGGAATTTAATCAGGCGCATAAAGCCGGTGATGCTGCGTTAAAAATTAATGTGGGCACCGATGATACTGCGACCAAAGAGAAAATGCAGACGTTCCTGGATGCTTATAACACGCTGTCATCCGCCTTGGGCGAATTGACTAAAAGTGGCAGTGGCGGTACCGATCGCGGAGCGTTTGCCGGTGACTCAGGAATCATGTCGCTGGAGCGTCAGTTAAACAGCATGATCCGTACTCCATTTGGTGGCAAGCAGTTAACCGACTTTGGTATTACCGCTGACCGTGACGGTAAGCTCAAGCTGGACAGCGATAAGTTTAATACTGCGATGAAAGAGAATCCGGGCTCGCTGACCGATATGTTTAACGGCAACGACGGTTTAATTAAGGGTATGGATAAAGTGCTCGATGGTTATCTGAGTAGTACCCGCGGCGAGTTAAAAATGCGTCAGGAAACTATCGACCGTAAAGAGAGCCAGCTCAGCGATCGTGAGGCTCAGATAGAGACCCGTTATGACACGTCGTATAACCGTTATTTAAAGCAGTTTAGTCACTTACAAAAAGTGATTACACAGATGAACTCAACCATGAGTATGTTTTTGACCGCCTAACGGTGAGCTTGTGAAGTAAATAAGGAAAATTATGTATAGCAATCAAAGAGAAGGATATTCGCAATATCAGGAATCTGATCTGGCGATACAGGCTGCAGCGGCCTCACCTTACCAACTGGTCATCATGCTTTTTAGTGGCCTGATGGACGAATTAGTGCGGGCTAAAAGCCACATTGAAGCCAAGCGCTATGAGCGTAAGGTTCAGAGTATTAATAAATGTATCGATATTCTGAATGCGTTAACCAGCGCATTAGATTTCGATAAGGGCGGCGACTTATCTATCAATTTAGCCCGACTGTATGACTACTGCGTTTATCGCTTATATGACGCAAGTGATAAATTGTCAGTCACACAGATTGAAGAAGTTGAAGCCATTCTCACCAACATTCGTGAAGGTTGGGAAAACTTAGGTAAGCAAAATGGATGAGGTTCGCGCCATTCGTGAATTAGGCGTTGAGCTAAAGCGGGTTGCTTCACTGCACCAGTGGGTTCGGTTAGTGGAAGTCGATAAGCGCATTGCTGCGCTATTGCTGGAACTGCGTCAGCGAGACGTAGTTGCACCGGACACGCTGCATGCGGTTAAGCAACTGCAGCTGTTGCATAAAAAAACGGTCGAGTATTGTCGTCATGAACATGAAGTGCTCGATCAAAAGATGAAGCAGCATCAGAACAATCGTGAAGGCATGGCAGCCTACGCCTCAGTCGGATACCACCCGGGAGAATAACGGAATGAATATTAACTCTTTTTCTCAGCCATCTACGCTGTCGTCAGAGAAGTCCTCTGCTCAGGGGAGTCCGCTGGAAAATTTGATGGGGACTATGCCGGATGGAGAAGGCGAGAACCCCACTTTTTCTCTCGACAATCTTCTTCCGGCTTTTGATGAGCCGGAGCTGGCGGCTAACGGAGAAGAGCAAGATATCGTTCCGGATGTTCAGATTGGGGATACGGCTTTGGTTCAGACGCCTGCCGATGAGGCGACTCAGTTGCTGAATTATTTACTCAAAGGTGAATCGAGTGCCGCGACGGGGGAAGTCCGGATTGGCCGCCGTGGGGCTGAGGAGGCTATTCAGCATCGCGGGCTGGCTGCCACGACAGCTATGCCAACAGCCATGCCGACAGCCAGTCAATCAACGCTACCAAATGCGAGTGTGAATAGTGGCACTCAGCCGCCGCGTCCTGCACAGGCAACGGCTATGCCGACCGCCAATGCTGCTGATATGCCAACGTTGATGTCTGCGGCTTCGCAAGTGCTTAGCGTGCGGGGGGAATTAATGGATGGCGCTCCGGCGTCGATGTTAAGAACCCTGTTGGATAAGTCTGATGGTTCGCTGCCATCGCCGTCGTCAATCACTATGCCGGTTGTCGGTATGAGTGCGGCGCAAGAGAGCATCACTCACGGGGTTAATTCGGCCGAACGCCCGGCTAACTGGTCGACGGTTAAGATGGACCCGAACCAACAACAATGGTCACAGCAGTTACATTCTGTGCTCAGCGATCGGTTACAAATTCAGACCGATAACCGGATCCAGCATGCCACGATCCGACTCGATCCGCCGGATATGGGCAAAATTGATATTTCTCTCCATATGGACGGCGGGAAGCTGCAGGTACAAATAAACGCCAGCCAGAATGACGTTTATAAGGCTCTGCAGCACATTAGCCATGAACTTAGAATCAATCTGACTGAGCAAAATTTCAGTCAAGTCAGTGTACAGGTGACTTCAAACGGTCAGCAGCAACAGCAGGGGCAAAATCGCCAGATGAATGGCCAACAGCCTGACCCTGAGGTCGCTCAACATGCTGAACAGGGTGAGTTTACTAAAAATATTGATGACACCATTTTAACCACTGCTTAAGGGATTCAGGGTGATGAAGAAGCACATAATACTTGCACTAATTGTCGCTATTTTTAGCGCGTCGTTAACCGGTTGCGTCATGTTTTTTGCCGGTAATCAGATGCAAAAAAAGGAGCAGGAAGGTGAAGGGATGAGCATAAGTAGCCTGTTCTCTTCAAAAGAAAAAGAAACAGAAGTTCACTTCGTCTCAATTAAAAACATTGTGATTACCCTGAACTCCGGTACAGGCAAAGACGTGAACACCGAAGGGTACGAACACTATTTGTTACTTGATTTAGCATTAACGGCGAGTAATGAAGAATTGGCTAACAAAGTCGAAAGTGCAATTCCGTTAATTCAGAGTTCAACGGTGAATCTATTAACCAATATGAACTATTCCGATATCCGCAGTATGAGCGTAGTTGAGCTACGACAAAAATTGTTGGATGAGTATAAAAAAGCCTATGAAGAACTCAAGATGACGGTCACGTTTAATGATGTGCTGATCAGCAAAATGGTCTTCCAATAGCGAGATGTTATGACACGGAGTAATGAGCTGAAATGCATACTACAACGCATGGTATAGCGGAATTTCAGGACGTGGGGCTGATGACTGCGGATGATGAAGGCCGGTATATAAAAGATTACCTGCCGTTAGTTAAACGCACGGTAAGCCAGCTGGCCTTTCAGGCCAGCAGCGTGATGGACCGTCAGGATATGGAACAGATCGCCCTGATGGGGTTGCTGGATTCCTTGCGTCGCTATGGTAAACCTGACGAACAGTTTGCCGCTTATGCAATTCATCGTGTAAGAGGGGCGATTCTGGACGAGCTGCGTCAGCTAGATTGGCGTCCGCGGCGTTTACGCCAAAAGACCCATAAATTGAATGACGCTATCCGCGAACTGACCAAAAAATTGGGCCGCGAGCCCGGATTTGATGAGATTTCTACCCAGTTAAATATTTCAGCTGATGAATATCAGGAATATTTGTTACTGGACAGTGCCAGATCGATGGAAAGCCTGGATGAGCTATTAATGCCTGAGTCGTATACCGATTCACTACATAGCCGTTCTATTGAAGATGAAGAAGTGATTCGTCGGACACTTGCCAGCGCGGTGGGTTCTTTAGACGAAAGAGAGCAGCTAATTTTGAATCTGTACTATCAGCAAGAGCTGAGCTTGAAAGAGATTGCTCTGGTTATGGATTTGACGGAAGCACGTATCTGTCAGATGAATAAGAAGATATCAGAAAAAATTAAAAGTTTTTTCTAGTCAGAGGATGTTATGCAGAAATTATTAGGCATGCTGATTGTATTTGGCTGCGTATTCGGTGGTTATATTGCCGCCGGCGGGAAGATAGTTGCTATATGGCAGCCCGCAGAAATCATCATTATTTTAGGTGCCGGCTTAGGTGCAATGGTGATCGCCAATCCTAAGCATGTTTTAAAAGAGATCTTTGCCCAGAGCAAGGCATCTTGTCGTAAAAGTGAATACACCGCTGAGTTTCAGCGCCAGCTATTGATGATGCTGTATGAACTATTAGAGATGGTTCAGGACGGCGGACTTAAGGTACTGGATCAACATATTGAAGTACCTGAAGAGAGCACGTTATTCCAACGCTATCCTTCTATTCTGAAAGATAAGAAGTTGATGACGTTTGTTTCTGATAACTTCCGTCTGATGGCCATGGGTAAAATCAATGAGCATGAGCTGGAAGGTATCCTCGAGCAGGAAATTGAAGCGGTAGAAGACGAAATCTTAATTCCTTCCCGCTCTATGCAACGTATTGCTGAAGCCATGCCCGGCTTTGGTATCTGTGCTGCGGTTTTAGGTATTATCATTACCATGCAGTCAATCGACGGTTCTATTGCAGTGATCGGTTTAAAGGTTGCGGCCGCGCTGGTAGGAACATTCCTCGGGGTATTCTTCAGCTACTGTTTATTAGATCCATTAGCCAATGCAATGGAACAGCGTTCACGCATTCAGCTCTCTTTGCTGGAGTGTGTTCGTACCGTTCTGGTTAACCATGTTGCAGGTAAACCAACCTTACTGGCGGTGGATGCCGGACGTAAAATGTTGCCATTGGACACGAAACCGACCTTTGCGAAGCTGGATGCCTGGGTGAATGAGTTGGTGGACGCATCGTAATGAAAAGGTCAGGACGTGGAAGTGGCGGGCATACAACGATTATCAAGCGTTCGTCTAAAAAGGGTCATCACGCCGCGCATACCGGCGCATGGAAAGTGGCATTTGCCGACTTTACCTTAGCGATGATGGCACTGTTTATGGTGTTATGGATTGTGAACTCAGTGTCACAAGAAGAGCGTGAAGAGATTGTTGCGGTATTGAACGGACATACCATTTTTGATGGTAACCCATTCTCTCCGATTAGCTCGTTGGATGGTTCTTCTAAAGGAACCAAACCAGTACCGATGCCAATTAAAGTCTCAGCCCATATGGCTGATGTTAAAACTAACGCGATTAATCCGCGTCAACAGCGACCTTTGGTTCCTAATCCTCGGGCTACGCTGAATACAGCACTGTATAACTCTAAGCTGGAAATGGAAGATTTAGCCCGAGTGATTCTGAAGATCACCGAATCACTGGAAGCCGGATCTAACCTTAAAATCGAAATTGTACCGCAGGGGCTGCGAATTCTGGTTCAGGACGATAAATCTCGTGAAATGTTCCAGCGGGGTAGCGCACAGCTTTCGCCATTCTTTAATGAATTATTACTAGAACTGGCGCCGGTATTCGATGAGATCGAAAACCCAATGATTATTACCGGCCACACGGATGCTGTCCGATATAAGAGTAAGGATAACTACAATAACTGGAATCTGTCCGGTGACCGTGCTCTGGAAGCCCGTAGAGTGCTGGAGAAGGGCGGATTGAGCGAAAGTAAAGTCATTCAGGTTAATGCCATGTCAGCTCAGATGCTGCTGGATCCTGACGAGCCGGAAGGCGCTCAGAATCGCCGAATCGAAATTATGGTTCTGACCAAAAGTGCGGCAGATACGCTGTATCAGTTCTTTGGCAACCACGGTGAAAAAGTGGTTAAGCCTGCCGCAGAACGGGTAGAAGGTGTGGCTTCAGCGATGAACACCAAATAATAATTTAAAGATTATGTTGGTATAAAAAAAGCCCTCCGGCCATAACCGGAGGGCTTTTTTTAACTTTCTAGCTGGTGAGAGACCAAGCAACTCGTTGTTGTATAATAAAAATTGTTGCTCAATTTTGTGATGGGAATTTGTTTTAGGTTGGTTAATTTATTGCTATTCAAAACAAAGAAATTAAAACTTTTAATATGAATTAGATTAAATAATAATCAACTGCAAATAAGAATAAATCAACATCACATCACGGAGCATTACTATGACCACATCTACTGAAGATCCTCATCTGCCGGTTGACGGTGATTATATGTTTACCCCGATTCCTGACCACGCAAGAAGGCCGACCTGGAAGCAGATTTTAGTCTGGATCGGTTTTGGCTATGTGGCGACAGGTCTTTTTATTGGCGGTACGCTGGCCGGCTGGGGCGGGAATCCCGGCGTTTCTTTTCCAAAGGCGCTGTTGGCCATTACTATCGGCATGGGCATCCTTTTTATTATTACCTCACTACTGGGCATTATGGCGCAGAAAACCGGGCTTAGTTTAGCGTTGCTGAGCCGGTACTCTTATGGCGCACTGGGCGCTAATTTACCGATGCTCGCCATGGGGCTATTAACCTTAGGTTGGTTCTCGGCCATTACCGGTATGGTGGGGGATATATGGGGAACCTTTGTCGGTAATCCGTCGGGCATGATTATTTTCGACCCGGCCAGCCTTGGCTATTCAATACCCCCGATTACTCTTGAAGTATTCGCTATCTGCCTTTTTTGTGGAATGTTGTTCACGATTACTTCGCTATATGGCATGAAAGGCCTTGAAATTATTGCTATACCTGTCTCTCCGGTGATTATGGCAATTGCTGTATTTGTGGGTATTAGCATGTTGCAGGAGGGGGGCGGAATAACGGCGTTTATTGAAAAATCGTCATTAAATACCGGCATGAGCCTGTCTACGGGAATTACCATGTTGATTGGCAGCTGGATTGCCGGTGCGATAATGGGCGTAGATCTGTTTCGTTTTAATAAAAACGTTCGAGCTGTACTGTGGGGAGCCGCGGCCTGTTTTATTTTCACCAATCCGCTGCTCAATATCGTCGGATATATTGGTACCATTACCGTTGGTCAGCCTAACTACGTACAGTGGATGATGGATAAGAGTTTTATTTTCGCTCTGGTCGGGGTGCTGACGTGGACGCTTTCACTGTGGACCACCAACGACGCTGAGCTTTATTGCAATGCGATGTACACCGGTCCGGTGCTAAAGTCTTATGGTGTGCCAGTAAACAAAAAGAAGCTGATTTTAACCGTTGGTATTATTGGTTCAATTCTTGGGTCTATCGGTTTTTATCAGATTTTCTTTGCTCAGTTCATTAACTATCTCGGCATCATGGCTCCGCCATTGGCCGGGCCTCTGCTGGCGGATTATTACTTAATCCGCAGGCAGCGCTACGACTTAAAAGAGTTAAATTCACATCCGTCCTATAACTGGATTGGCATAATTTCAGCCATTGTAGGGATGTTCCTGGGATTAATTTTTGTCGTTCAAAATATATTAACGGAATGGCCAACCGGCCTGTTGGCTTTATTCATTACCGTTGCGCTGTATACGGTTCTGCGTTTGCTGGTTCCACATAAAGCGGTTGTTATTAGCCCATAATTGAGGGGAAAGTTGGAATGAAAAAAGTCTTCTTAAATCAATTTAACACAGCTGAGCTTGAATCGCTGTTTGCCCATAATCGGATTGATAGCGTGATTACCGTATTTGGCAGTTGTGAAAGTCATGGCGACCATTTACCGCTGGGGCCGGATCTGTTTGTACCAACGGAAGTGGCGCGTCAGGCAGCGTTAAAGTTGGATAATACCTTGGTCGTTCCGGGGGTTCCTTTTGGCACATCGATGCACTACAACGCCAATCCGATGGCCGTCACATTACGTTTTGAAACCGTTATTGCGATTGCTGAAGATATGTTTGAAAGCCTGATTCAGTATGGCATCAAGCATATTTTTGTGCTCAACGGCCACGATGGCAATATTGCACCGCTGGAAATTGCCCAGCGTAAAGTGAAGGCCCGTCATAAAGATGTGGTTTTCGCCTTTATGCCTGCATGGTGGTACCTGATTGGTGAGCACGTTAATAAAGACTTTTTTAGCGAATGGGATGGCCTTGGTCACGGCGGAGAGGGGGAAACATCAATAACGATGGCAGTTTGCCCTGAACTCTGTGATGTGACTAAAGCGGTACGGCAGATGCCTGACGACAGTATCCGTTTAGGTAAAAACGTTCAGATGATTTGGGATATTTCTGAAGTCTCAGCAACGGGGGCTACGGGTAACCCAACGCAGGCATCGGAAGAAAAAGGTAAAAAAATGTTGGAGATTCTGGTCGGGCTGGTCGTTGACAGCATCAAGGAACTAGAGAAAACCAATTGGGATTTCGACCGGCGTTTGGCCCATAAGATTAAATAGCTAAGCTATAGACTGAGTAGGGAAGCCATCAATATGTATGGCTTCCTTTTTTTATTCTCTCTTGATATCTATTGGCTTTGCAGTGCAACTTTTAAACCAAGGGAAATAAAGATTGTACCGATGATTTTTCCCTGCCAGCGGTTCAGCCATGACAGGCGCTTAAGCAATATGCCTAATGGCCGGACGATAAACACCAGAGTTGTGGTATATAAAATGCCGAGTACCACAAAAATAGCGCCGAGTATGGTGAACTGCATGAGCGACGAGCCCTGCTCAGGGTGAACAAACTGCGGGAAAAAAGCCAGAAAGAATAGTGCCGTTTTAGGATTCAATATTTCAGCCGGAACCGCCTGCAGAAAGGCTTTCATCGGCGATAAGTTTTGTACTATGGGCGCCGATGAGTCGCCTCTCTTTTCCAGTAACGCGCGTACCCCGAGGTAAATCAGGTAGCCTGCGCCGACAATCTTAACAATATTAAATGCCAGAGCTGATGTCATCAGTATGGCCGATAGGCCAACGGCGGCAAGCAGAGCATGGATCGAGTCGCCGAGCGCAATGCCCAAACCGGTCATGATTCCCGTTTTACGGCCACCCTGAGCGGTGCGGGTTAATACCAGCAAAACCGCAGGGCCGGGGATCAAAAACAGCCCCAGAACGACAACCAGATAGGTACTTAAGGTAGTAAGGTCAATCATATCGGACCCTTAAAGCAATACTGAATACTGAATACTGAATAACATGCGCTAAATTAAGCGTTTTTAAGCAAAAAGGCCAGCAAATGCTGGCCTCAGACGGCTAACCAATACTTTAATGACTCATGAGTCAGTCTTAAAAATAGTTAATCGGAGGGAGCGCCCGTGGGCGGACTAAGCCCGGAGCCCGATATATTGAAAAAGTCGCCCCTCTGCCGCTAGGCGAAATCAATATTCTGATGCTGCTTATGCGGACGAAATATGCGCTGAAATTAAATTAAACCACTTTGTCAGTAATCTTATAGGCCAGCAAATGCTGGCCTATAAACATATTACCAAACAAATACGGTTAGCTTAAAAACGCGGGTTGCTTGGCTTCATAAGCGCTGATTTCAGCATCATGCTGTAAGGTCAGACCGATGCTGTCTAGCCCGTTAATCATGCAGTGCTTACGGAATGCATCGATCTCAAAGCTATAGCTTTTTCCACCGGCGATCACCGTTTGATTTTCTAAATCAACGGTAAACTGAATACCTTCCTGACTATCAACCAGCTTAAACAGTTCGTCGATATCTGCTTCGCTCAGCGTCAGCGGTAGCAATTGGTTATTCAGCGAGTTGCCGTAGAAGATATCGGCAAAGCTTGATGCAATAACCACTTTAAAACCGTAGTCAGTCAGTGCCCATGGTGCATGCTCACGGGAAGAACCACAGCCAAAGTTCTCACGGGTCAACAGAATTGATGCCCCTTTATAACGCGGCTTATTCAATACAAAGTCAGGATTAGGTTTTTGACCTGCATCGTCAAGAAAGCGCCAGTCATTAAACAGGTGCTGACCAAACCCGGTGCGGGTTACTTTCTGTAAGAACTGCTTAGGAATGATGGCATCTGTATCGATATTGGCTGCGTCTAATGGCACCACGATTCCGATATGTTGGGTAAATTTAGTCATATTGTGAGGCTCCTTATTTGGCTTGTCTCAGCTCACGGATATCGGCAAAGTGGCCACTAATTGCAGCCGCAGCCGCCATCGCAGGACTCACTAAATGGGTACGTCCACCGCGGCCCTGACGGCCTTCAAAGTTGCGGTTGCTGGTAGATGCGCAACGTTCACCCGGCTCTAAACGGTCATTATTCATGGCTAAACACATAGAACAACCCGGTAAACGCCATTCGAAACCGGCTTCAATAAAGATCTTATCCAGACCTTCTTCTTCTGCCTGAGCTTTAACCGGGCCCGATCCCGGAACGACCATGGCAACAACGCCCGGTGCAACTTTACGCCCTTTAGCAATGGCTGCCGCAGCACGTAAATCTTCAATGCGTGAGTTGGTGCAAGAGCCAATAAACACTTTATCAATAGCAACATCAGTCAGTTTAGTTCCGGCTTTCAAATCCATATAGGCCAGCGCTTTTTCTGCTGAGGTACGCTCAACCGGATCGGTAAAGGATGCCGGATCCGGGATGGCTTGATCAACGGCCATTACCTGGCCGGGATTGGTTCCCCACGTCACCTGTGGCGCAATGTCTGCCGCGTTCAACGTGACAATAGTATCGAATTTAGCGCCTTCATCTGATTTCAGCGTGCGCCAGTAGGCAACGGCTTGCTGCCATTTTTCACCTTTAGGTGAGAACTGGCGGCCTTTGACGTATTCAAATGTGATGTCATCAGGCGCCACGATACCGGCTTTAGCGCCCATCTCGATAGCCATATTACACAGGGTCATACGGCCTTCCATTGACAGTGCTTCAATGGCTTTACCGCAAAACTCAACTACGTGGCCGGTTCCGCCGGCATGGCCGATTTTACCGATAATGGCTAACACGATATCTTTGGCAGTGATGCCTTCAGCGGCATCGCCATTGACTTCAATCTTCATGGTTTTAGCACGAGACTGTTTCAACGTTTGGGTGGCCAGTACGTGTTCAACCTCAGAGGTGCCGATACCAAAGGCCAGCGAACCGAATGCACCGTGAGTAGCGGTATGAGAGTCACCGCAAACGATAGTCATGCCCGGCAGGGTCATGCCTTGTTCTGGCCCGATAACGTGCACAATTCCCTGATAGGGGTGATTCAGGTCATATAATGATACGTTGAATTCAGCACAGTTCTTAATCAGTTCCTGCATCTGAATGCGTGCCATTTCACCGCAGGCATTGATATCTTTTGTCTGGGTCGAAACGTTGTGATCCATCGTGGCAAAGGTTTTACCCGGCTGGCGGACTTTACGCTTCATGGCGCGCAGACCGTCAAAAGCCTGAGGTGAAGTCACTTCATGGACCAAATGGCGATCGATATATAACAACGGAGTTTCATTCGGTGCTTCGTGGACAACGTGAGCATCGTATAATTTTTGATACAGTGTTTTAGCCATTTTTATGCCCCCTGAGACACGAACTGAGCAATGATATCGCCCATTTTACTGGTGCTGATAGATTGGCCGTTACCGGCTAAATCTGAGGTACGGTAGCCTTGCTCTAATGCCTGATTAATGGCTTTTTCGATAGCGGTAGCTGCATCATCAGCTTGCAGGCTATAGCGCAGTAACAGTGCCAGAGATAAAATCTGCGCAATTGGGTTGGCGATATCTTTACCGGCGATATCCGGAGCTGAACCACCGGCTGGTTCGTATAAACCGAAGCCTTTATCGTTCAGGCTGGCAGAAGGCAGCATACCCATAGAGCCGGTAATCATGGCACATTCATCAGATAAAATGTCACCAAACAGGTTAGAACACAGTACAACGTCAAACTGAGATGGCTCTTTAATCATTTGCATCGTCGCATTGTCGATATACATATGATTCAGGGCAACGTCAGGATACTGCTGGGCAATTTCACTGACCACTTCGCGCCATAAAATAGAACTTTGTAATACGTTCGATTTATCAATGGAGGTCACTTTTGCACGACGCTTACGGGCCGCTTCAAAGGCAATGTGGGCAATACGTTCGATCTCGTAACGATGATAAACCTCGGTATCAAAAGCTTTCTCTTCCGGGCCGCTACCTTCACGGCCTTTAGGTTGACCGAAATAGATGCCGCCGGTCAGTTCACGTACGCATAAGATATCAAAGCCTTTATGAGCGATGTCGCTTCTTAACGGACAGAAGTCTTCTAATCCCTGATATAAGCGGGCAGGACGCAGGTTGCTGAATAACTGGAAGTGTTTGCGTAATGGCAATAATGCGCCGCGCTCTGGCTGTTCTGCCGGTGGCAGGTTTTCCCATTTAGGGCCGCCAACGGAACCAAATAAAATAGCATCAGCCTGCTCGCATCCGACAACCGTCGCACCCGGCAGAGGCATGCCATGACGATCGATAGCAGCGCCACCTACGTCATATTCGGTAGTTGTGATCTGCATATTGAAGCGCTGGCGAACTGCTTCTAATACTTTTTGGGCCTGTTGCATGACTTCGGGACCGATGCCGTCTCCTGGCAGAACTGCGATATGATAAGAACGCGTCATAGTTGTATTTGCTCCATTACCTTATAGATTTATTTTAATGTTTCTAATGCTGCTAATTCCTGCGTATGGCAATGGTTACGGGTCGCCATAAGCAGGTTTGAAATTTTTTATGCTGACTGGGACAAACGCTGTTTTTGTTCTTCTACCTGCTGCGCACGCCAGATATGGTTCAGTACATGGACCAGCGCCTGTGCAGATGATTCAACGATATCCGTTGCCAGACCCACACCGTGGAAGCGGCGGCCTTCATATTCAGCGACGATATCAACCTGGCCCAGTGCATCTTTGCCCTGACCTTTGGCCGTCAGTTGATATTTAACAATTGAAATCGGGTAACCGGCAATACGGTTAATTGCCTGATAAACCGCATCAACCGGACCGTTTCCTGTTGCAGCTTCTGATTTGATTTCGCCGCCGCAGGATAAGCGCACGGATGCGGTTGCCATCAAATTAGTGCCCGATTGTACGCTGAAGTAATCCAGACCGAAGTGATCTTGCTCTTCTTGCTGCTTACGAATGAACACCAGTGCTTCTAAATCGTAATCAAATACCTGACCTTTTTTATCGGCCAGCTTCAGAAATTCGCTGTACAGCTCGTCCAGTGAGTAATCATTATCGGTATAACCCATGGCTTCCATACGGTGTTTTACCGCCGCGCGGCCAGAGCGAGAGGTTAAGTTCAACTGCACTTGGCTGAAACCAATGGACTCCGGCGTCATGATTTCATAGGTTTCACGATTTTTCAGTACCCCATCCTGATGGATACCGGAGGAGTGAGCATAGGCATTGGAACCGACAACGGCTTTATTCGCCGGAACGGGCATATTACACAGCTGGCTGACTAATTGGCTGGTGCGGTAAATTTCTTGGTGATTGATATTAGTATGAACGCCCAGTAAATCCTGACGCACTTTTATCGCCATGATAACTTCTTCCAGCGAACAGTTACCCGCACGCTCGCCCAAACCGTTAATTGTCCCTTCCACCTGACGGGCACCGGCCTGCACTGCGGTAATAGAGTTAGCGACTGACATGCCTAAGTCGTCATGACAATGGACAGAGACGATAGCTTTATCAATGTTTGGAACGCGCTGGTATAAGGTTTCAATGATATTGCCGAACTGACGAGGAACGGTGTAGCCAACGGTATCAGGGATATTAATGGTGGTTGCACCCGCGTTAATCGCGGACTCTACGATACGACATAAGTTATCGATTGGCGTGCGGCCAGCATCTTCACATGAGAATTCAACGTCATCAGTATAATTACGCGCTCTTTTTACCGAACGAATAGCCATTTCCATCACGTCTTCAAACGAGCGCTTTAACTTAGATTCGATATGCAGTGTGGAGGTGGCTAAGAATACGTGAATACGGAAGGCTTCAGCGATACGCAGTGCTTCAGCGGCGACGTCGATATCTTTATCAACGCAGCGGGCCAAGGCGCAAACCCGGCTATTTTTAATCTGGCGGGCAATGGTTTGTACTGAATCGAAATCGCCCGGAGAGGAGACAGGAAAACCGACTTCCATTACGTCAACGCCCATGCGCTCTAAGGCTAAAGCGATCTGCAATTTTTCTTTAACACTCAGGCTGGCTTGTAATGCCTGTTCGCCATCACGCAGGGTGGTATCAAATATAATGACTTGCTGGCTCATGCTGTATTCCTTTTCTTTTTATACCGACTGATTAGGTGTGTCACTGCCTGCGGAGCGAAAAAAAACCCGCGCAGGTAGCGCGGGTTTCTTGTGTTCTGACTGAATCAGGTCAGTTCGTTTTCCACAAGCCAGCCGCGCAACGGGATGCGAGGAGGAGGAGGCTGAGGAGACGAATTGAAAAAATCATATGATCCAGTTCTCTAATAAATTATTTTCACAATGGTGTAAATTGATACTGGATTACCGAAGCGTTGTCAACGTTTGTTTTAAAATAGAGCTGAAATATTTATCATTACCGGATGCTATATGTTAGTAACATGCGCTTAGATATTTATCATATTCATACCGGAGAGGCTCAATGCCAACGATAAAAACTTTTATTAAATTTGCGTTTATTGCGGTGGGCGTCGTGATTCTAATTACCTATATGCTCGGTGGCCTTGACGGCGTTAAGGGGCTGATGGGCGGGTAAATCACAACATCACCTGATATATAGCTATTATTTAAATCATTTTCTCAATTAAACCTCACCGTTTCCAACGTTAATCTTTATTTCTACTACACTTACTAAGGATTAACGTTATTGGAGGATATATGAATAAATGGTTAGTTGCTTTGCTTGGAATTGCTGCCATGGCCACCAGCGCCGTCAGCCAGGCAAACGTAGTACAAGATCAGATGAAGTTGATTGCCAGTAATTACCGTACGGTATTGAAAACGGACTCTCCTGAAGAATTTAAGCAGGGGTTGGAAGCCATGAAACAGGCTGCGACTCTGGCTGAGCAAGGTACACCAAGCAAGCTGGAAGGTCAGGATAAAGACAGTGCCAGCATGAAAGATTTTCGCTATGGTTTAACGACGCTTATTGGTGAAATAGATAGTGCAAAAGCGTTAGCTGATGCTGGCCAGTTTGAGCAAGCGAAGCAGGCGGCTGAGCAGTTTAAGCTGACCCGTGATGAATTCCATAAAAAGTATAAGTAAATGACTCAACGTTGGGATCCGGTTGTCAGGGTGACGCATTGGTGCGTTGCCCTTGGTTTTCTGCTCAATCGCTTGCACATTACCGATCCCGGTGCATTTTCGCATCGGATTATTGGGTTAGCCGTTGCTGCGCTGGTGGTGATTCGCGTGCTATGGGGGCTAACCAAAGCAAAGGGCCCGGCCAGATTATCTGCGTTAATTCCGACAAAAACCGCTATTTGCCATCATATCAATGAAGTCCGAACCCGCTCATCCGACAAATCGTTGGGTCATAATCCGCTAGGAGCAATGGCTATTTGGCTATTCTGGATTTGTCTTCCTCTTATTGCTTTTACCGGATGGGCTCAAGACACATCATTGATGGATCTCTATCCGCTTGAGGTCTGGCACTATTGGCTCGTGAATTTTGTTACTTTACTTGTTTGTTTACACATCAGCGCCGTTATCGGACTTTCTCTTTGGTTAAAACACAACTTAATTAGGGCCATGTTGCCCGGAAAAAAATAAGATTGCTGTTTTATTAATACCATGTAAACCTGATGTTTCCCGACTTTTCTATTTTGAACCCCGCAGAATAAACTTTGTTATTTCCCACACATATCCAATCAATTTCCGTTGACCTGATGATGATAAACGGTAGACTGCATGAAAAAATAATGGACAGCTGTAAGCTGAACTGAGAAGCCATTCTATGACTCAAGCGTTAAAGCAATTTCATCCGGTCGGACGTGTACAAGATAGAATTCAACAAGATCCAGACAAAATTGCTTTCAGAGAATGGCATAACCACCAGGAACAACAGCTTAACTGGCGGCAAGTCGGGGAGAAGATCTCTCTGATTGCTAAAGCCCTGTTGAGCTCCGGCGTTCAGGTTCAGGATCGCGTTGCTATTTTTGCAACCAACAGTATGAACTGGGCGATTGCTGACTTATCTATTCTGCATTTACGCGCAACTGGCGTGCCTATTTACTCGACGAATACCCCCGCTCAATCTGCTTTTGTGCTTAACGATGCCCAAGTGCGTACGCTGTTTGTCGGCGATCAGGCTCAAATGGACGTTGCGCTGATTATTCGCCAGCTTTGCCCAAAGCTGGAGCGTATTATTGTTTTTGAGTCAGAGGTTGATTTAAGCGGCTGTGATATTGCTATCCATTTAGATGACTTTTGTCAGTTAGCCAGTGACGGTGACCATCATCTGCTTCAGGAACGTATTGACAGTCGTGAAATGGATGACCTGTTTACGCTAATTTATACCTCAGGGACTACCGGTGAGCCTAAAGGCGTGATGTTGGACTATGCCAATTTAGCCACTCAGTTTCATTTGCATGACGAACGACTAACGGTTACGCCTGATGACGTATCACTGAGCTTTTTGCCGCTGTCTCACGTTTTTGAGCGGGCATGGAGTCTATATGTGATGCATGCCGGGGCGCAGAATGTTTATTTGCGGGATACCGCCGCGGTACGTGATGCCATGTCGGACGTCAAACCAACGGTGATGTGCGCAGTTCCCCGATTCTATGAGAAAGTATTTTCTGCTATTCACGACAAGGTAGATTTAGCACCTTGGCACCGTCGGGCGATATTCCGTGCTGCATTATGGTGTGGCGAGCGAAAATTCTGGGCTGCCCATCAGGGTAAAAGTCTGGGCCCGATGATGTCTGCATGTCACCGCTTAGCCGATAAGCTGGTATTGCGTAAGCTACGGGGCATATTAGGTGGGAACGTTCGTTTTCTGCCGGCCGCGGGAGCCAAGCTGGATGACAATATTATTTTGTTCTTCCACTCTGTCGGTCTGAATATCATCTATGGCTACGGAATGACCGAAACTTGTGCGACGGTTTCCTGCTGGGAAGAAAATCAGTTTCGTTTCGGTTCCATTGGGCGTCCTTTACCGGGCATTGATGTCCGTATCGGTGACGATAATGAAATTCAGGTGCGTGGCCCTATTGTAATGCGGGGTTATTACAATCGTCCGGAAGATACGGCTACGGCGTTTACCGATGACGGCTGGCTGAAAACCGGCGATGCGGGCGCATTAGATGAGTCAGGCAATCTTTTTATCACCGAACGAATTAAAGATTTAATGAAGACTTCATGTGGAAAATATATTGCTCCACAGGCGATTGAAGGCGCATTGGGCCAAGATCGGTTTATTGATCAGATTGCGGTAGTCGCCGATGCGCGTAAGTTTGTTTCAGCCCTGATCGTTCCTTGCTTTGTCAGTTTGGAAGAGTACGCCCATTCGATTAATCTTAAATATCATGATCGATTAGAGTTGCTAAGGCATAGCCAGATCGTTGAGATGTTTGAAGCACGGTTAAGCGTATTGCAGAAAGAGCTGGCGCGTTTTGAACAGGTTAAACGTTTCACGTTACTGCCGGATGCATTTTCGATGGAACAGGGGGAACTCACCCCTACGCTGAAACTGCGGCGTAAAGTGATCCTTAGCCGTTATCATACTGAAATCGAGCGGATGTACGTTGAGTAATTAACGATTAATACAGGCACACTACGGTGTGCTTCAAATTGATGGCAAACCTGATACGCTTAAAAATGTTACCCTTCGACGGCTAAGAAAAAGAAAAATAGGCATTCCTATGCCGGCCAGGCGGAAGGAACTTACGCTGAAATCAAACTAAATCATTTTATCTCCAGCCATAAATACCATTTGGTGTGCCCTATGTTTTAGCTGAGTGTGTATATTAAAGCAGGCTGAAACGGCAATATTGGTTGTATATACAAATATTTATTTCAATAAAGAGTGTTTTTTTGGATTGAAAAACTTTCTTTCTCATTAGGGTAAATTGCCTTTGCCAGCATTTAAAAGCGACGGTATGGTAATAAGTCACCTATTATTTATCTCTTATCTGGCTTTCATTGCTCTGAACAGAATAACTTGGCTGATATCAGGGAATGGTTATAAAGAAAGTCAGTAGGCAAAATTTAAACACAACATGGGCAAGACCCGACAATCGCCACGCAGCATTAGCTGGTGCGCATAAGATACAATAACAAGATAAGCCTGGAGGAGACCCATGGAGATGTTATCAGGAGCCGAGATCGTCGTCAGATCGCTGATCGATCAAGGCGTTAAGCATGTATTCGGTTATCCGGGTGGGGCGGTACTTGATATTTATGATGCCTTGCATACCGTGGGCGGCATTGATCACGTATTGGTACGCCATGAGCAAGCTGCGGTGCATATGGCCGATGGATTCGCCCGGGCAACCGGTGAGGTTGGCGTGGTATTAGTCACTTCCGGGCCGGGGGCAACCAATGCGATTACCGGCATTGCTACTGCCTATATGGACTCAATTCCATTGGTTGTGTTGTCAGGGCAGGTGGCAACATCCCTTATCGGAAACGATGCTTTTCAGGAATGTGACATGGTCGGTATCTCCCGCCCTGTGGTCAAACATAGCTTTCTGGTTAAGCACACCGAAGATATTCCGATGGTGCTGAAAAAAGCATTCTATGTCGCCAGTACCGGCCGCCCTGGTCCCGTCGTGGTGGATTTACCAAAGGATATCTTAAATCCGGCGGTTAAAATTCCCTATTCGTATCCCGACCAGGTTTCTATGCGTTCTTATAACCCAACGGTGCAAGGCCACCGCGGGCAAATTAAACGCGCGCTTCAAGTATTGCTTGATGCGAAAAAACCGGTGGTTTATGTCGGCGGTGGCGCCATTACTTCCGCCTGTGATGTCGAGCTGAAAACCCTGGTGGATAAATTAGATTTGCCGGTTGCCAGCTCTTTAATGGGGTTAGGTGCTTTTCCGTCTACTAATGAGCGATTTGTCGGAATGTTGGGGATGCACGGCACCTATGAAGCCAATATGACGATGCACAATGCGGATGTCATTTTTGCCGTTGGCGTACGCTTTGACGATCGGACGACGAATAATCTGACCAAATATTGCCCTGAAGCGACCGTATTGCATATCGATATCGACCCGACGTCTATTTCCAAAACGGTTAATGCAGACATTCCTATTGTTGGTGATGCCAAGCAGGTTCTGGGGCAGATGCTTGAATTACTAAAGCAGAAAGAAGTTGAACCTACCGTTGAAGCCCACAGCGAGTGGTGGGAGCGTATTCGGCAATGGCGTGAAAAAGACTGCTTAGCATTTGATCACGGTGGCGATCGTATTAAACCTCAGGCCGTTATTGAAACCCTGTATCGTCTGACTGAGGGTAACGCTTATGTTGCTTCTGACGTCGGTCAGCATCAGATGTTTGCGGCGCTCTATTATCCGTTTGATAAGCCACGCCGTTGGATTAACTCCGGTGGCTTGGGCACCATGGGATTTGGCTTCCCGGCTGCGCTGGGCGTGAAGCTGGCGTTACCTAAAGAGACCGTGGTCTGCGTTACCGGTGACGGTAGTATTCAGATGAATATTCAGGAGCTATCGACGGCGCTTCAATATGATTTGCCTATAGTGATTCTGAATCTGAATAATAAATTCTTAGGTATGGTTAAGCAGTGGCAGGATCTGATTTATGCGGGCCGGCATTCCCACTCTTACATGGATTCACTGCCTGACTTTGTCAAGCTGGCTGAAGCTTATGGCCATGTGGGTATCTCTATCAGTAAGCCTGAAGAGCTGGAAAGCAAGCTGGCCGAAGCCTTGGCGGTGAAAACTAAACTGGTCTTTGTCGACGTTGCGGTAGATGAAAGAGAACACGTTTATCCGATGCATATTCGTGGCGGCGGAATGGACGAAATGTGGCTAAGCAGAACGGAGAGGAGCTGATCATGCGCCGTATATTATCGGTATTATTAGAGAATGAATCAGGCGCTCTGTCGCGTGTTATTGGCCTGTTTTCTCAGCGTGGATATAATATTGAGAGCCTGACGGTAGCCCCGACTGACGATCCTACGCTATCGCGTATGACCATTCAGACCATGGGTGATGCTAAGGTACTTGAGCAAATTGAAAAGCAGCTGCATAAGCTGGTTGATGTACTGCGGGTCGCTGAACTGACAGAAAGCGATCGGGTTGAGCGTGAGATTATGTTGGTTAAGCTGCGGGCCACCGGCGAAGGCCGAGAAGAAGTGAAACGCTGTGCGGATATTTTCCGTGGGCAGATCGTGGACGTCACGGCATCGCTGTATACTGTTCAAATGGTTGGTACCAGTGGTAAACTCGATGCATTCCTATCGGCTATCCGTGAAGCTGGCGAAATTGTTGAGGTCGCTCGCTCTGGTATTGTCGGTGTTGCTCGCGGTGAGCGCATCATGCGTTAGTTGAATGGCACTGGTTTGCTGATTAAATAAGCATTAATGAAAAGGCTCTACCCTGTGTAGGGCTTTTTATTTTGTATTACACTAACTGAATGGATTAAGCAGTTGCTGAACCTGCTAATCTGGAGTTAGATCTACATTATTAAATACCATATATAATAATATGGTTATTGTGCCACCAAAGATTGGGGCTAAATAATAATTAAGGGGTTAACGTGAAACTGGATGAAATTGCGCGTCTCGCTGGCGTTTCACGCACAACGGCTAGCTATGTTATTAATGGCAAAGCTAAGCAATATCGCGTGAGTGACAAGACGGTAGAAAAAGTCATGGCGGTAGTCCGGGAACATAATTACCAACCAAATGCCGTAGCCGCAGGGCTACGTGCCGGTCGTACCCGCTCAATCGGTCTGGTTATTCCTGATTTAGAAAACACCAGCTATACCCGTATTGCCAATTATCTGGAGCGTCAGGCCCGCCAGCGTGGTTATCAACTACTGATAGCCTGTTCTGAAGACCAGCCGGATAATGAAATGCGCTGTGTGGAACATTTACTCCAGCGCAAAGTGGATGCGCTGATTGTTTCTACCGCACTGCCGCCGGAGCATCCGTTTTATCAACGTTGGATAAATAGCTCTTTCCCTATCATCGCCTTAGACCGTGCGTTAGATCGGGAACATTTTATCAGCGTTGTGGGGGCTGACTTTGAAGATTCCGAAATGCTGGCCGCTGAGCTACGTTCATTCGATGCTGAAACGGTAGCCTACATTGGTGCATTACCTGAGTTATCTGTCAGCCAACTGCGCGAGCAGGGGTTCCGACAGGCATGGAAAGACGATAAGCGCGCGGTTAATTATCTATACGCTAACAGCTATGAACGTGCCTCTGCGGCTGAACTGTTTGATAACTGGCTCAAAACCAATCCGATACCGCAGGCGATCTATACCACCTCCTTCTCATTATTACAGGGTGTTATGGATGTTATTCTGCAGCGGGAAGGGCATTTGCCAGCCAATTTAGCCATTGCCACCTTTGGTGATAATGAACTGCTAGATTTTCTTGAGTGTCCGGTATTGGCCGTTTCACAGCGCCACCGTGAAGTCGCTGAACGCGTTCTGGAGTTGGTCTTGGCCTCTATTGATGAACCTCAGAAACCTAAGCCGGGGTTAACACGTATTCGCCGTAGCTTATTCCGTCGAGGTTGTTTAAGCCGGGTAAGCCGAACAGAGTCATAATCATTTAGCGATTGGCAGAAAATATTCAGTTTCTTGTTTTCTGGATTAAAAAAGTAACTCAAAGAAAGGGGCCGATTAAAGGCTCCTTTTTATATTTAAAATTTAAACGGTTATGGTCTATTATTTGTCCTGTTTACTTTATGTTACTATTAATCGCTGATATTAGCGGCCTGTTCGACACTAAAATCACGCCCCGGCATAAACAACTCCCATTGAGCTTTAACTAAGTGCCTGCCAGTTTTTAACAGGGTAGGGATATTTTTATTTAATTGTTGGTCAGTTTTTGAGTCATTATTTTCATTTTTATAACCTGTCAAAAATACTTATTACTATTCATTGTATTAGTCGTATTTCTATCAGTTTATCCGTGTCTATTTACGCTTTCTTAGCGAAATAGCCCCGCCATATTAGTGAAAAGTCATGGTGCTCTGGCTTGACAAGCTTTTAATACCCTTCGTAAACTCTGTTCAAGTGGAGAATTGTGGGGTAAAGTGGTAAAACTTGTCGCTAAGGAGTGACCTGCCCATGTTTCGTGGAGCAACAACGGTAAATCTGGATGGTAAGGGGCGATTAGCTATCCCCACTCGCTATCGGGATTCTTTGCTGGATGAATGTGAAGGCCAATTGGTATGTACCATTGACCTTCATCAGCCGTGCCTGTTGCTTTACCCTTTACCGGAATGGGAAAAGATCGAACAAAAATTATCTCGGCTATCCAGCATGAATCCGGCTGAGCGTCGGGTACAGCGCCTGTTATTAGGTCATGCCAGCGAATGTCAGATGGATAGCGCAGGGCGTTTGTTAGTGGCAACGACGTTGCGGCAACATGCGTCTTTAGTCAAAGAAGTGATGCTTGTCGGCCAGCTCAATAAGTTTGAGTTATGGGATGAACAAACTTGGTATCAAAAAGTTAAGGAAGATATAGACGCTGAACAGTCCGCTCAAGACACACTGTCAGAGCGGTTACAGGATTTGTCACTATAAGTTATGTCTACTAATTATCAGCACACAACAGTCCTTTTGGATGAAGCCGTTAACGGTCTGAATATCCAACCGGACGGTATCTATATCGACGGCACTTTCGGCCGTGGCGGCCACTCGCGCCTTATTCTTTCCCATCTTGGACCTCAGGGACAGTTGATTGCTATCGATCGTGACCCTCAGGCAATTGCTGCAGCAGCGGAAATAACCGATCCTCGATTTTCGATCGTCCATGGCCCGTTTTCAGATATCGCAGAATATGTACGCGATCGCGGTTTGGAAGGAAAGATTAACGGCGTTTTATTAGATCTTGGCGTCTCTTCTCCACAGTTAGATGACGCTGAACGCGGCTTTTCTTTTATGCGTGATGGTCCATTGGATATGCGTATGGACCCGACCCGAGGTTTATCTGCATCAGAGTGGTTATTAAAAGCTGACGCTGAAGATATTGCCTGGGTGTTAAAAACCTTTGGTGAAGAGCGCTTTGCTAAACGCATTGCTCAGGCCATTGTTGAGCGCAATCGCCAGCAACCGTTGACCCGAACGCGTGAACTGGCTGAACTGATCGCTAATGCCAGCCCGTTTCGTGATAAGCATAAGCACCCGGCAACCCGCAGTTTTCAGGCCATTCGTATTTATATTAACAGTGAGCTGGAAGAGATTGAGCGGGCATTAGACGGTACGCTCGAGGTACTGGCAACCGAAGGGCGCCTGTCGGTTATTAGTTTCCATTCGCTGGAAGACCGTATTGTTAAACGCTTTATTCGCCAGCACAGTAAAGGCCCGCAGGTTCCTGCCGGATTACCTTTAACAGAAGAACAATTAAGGCAGCACGGCGGACGTAAGTTAAAAGCACTGGGTAAAATGATGCCATCCGAGCAGGAAGTGTCAGGTAACGCCAGGGCAAGAAGTTCAGTACTACGTTTTGCAGAAAGGACCGCAGAATGATTCCAAATGAGCGCCATAGCTTAGTTGGAATTATTGGTGATGATTTACTTCGTTTCGCCAAGATACCGATGATCCTGACCGTACTAATTTTGGTATCAGCTATCGCGGTTGTGTTGTCCAGTCACCGTACCCGGTTACTGACGGCGGAACGAGAGCAGTTGATTCTGGAGCGGGAAGCTTTAGAAATTGAATGGCGTAACCTGATTCTGGAAGAGAATGCGCTGGCCGATCACAGTCGGGTTGATCGACTGGCCAATGAAAAATTACAGATGCAGCATGTTACACCGGACCAGGAACAAATCGTGGTCCAGAAGTAATTAGTAAGGTAGCGCACACCCTGGAGTGCGTATCAGATAAATAGCAATACGGTGGCTAATAAGCATAAATGAAAGCAGCACGACCGAATAAGGTTAAGGTTAAACGTCCCGAAAATCAGGCCGGCTATATTAGCTGGCGTTTTAGTTTGCTTTGCATAGTCATTGTTGCTGCTATGTTTGGTCTGATGGCCCGTGCCGCGTGGTTACAAGTTATTGAGCCTGACAAATTAGTTAAAGAAGGTGATTCCCGTTCTTTACGGGTTCAGGAAGTTCCTACCGCTCGCGGAATGATTTCCGACCGACTGGGCCGCCCGCTGGCGGTTAGCGTGCCGGTGAATGCGATCTGGGCCGATCCTAAAGAGTTAAACGACCGCGGTGGTATTACTCAGGATATGCGCTGGAAAGCACTGGCTGATATTCTTGGAACACCGATAGATAAACTGTCTGAAAAGATTAACGTTAATCCGAAAGGCCGCTTTGTCTACCTCGCTCGCCAAGTCAATGCCGAAACGGCTGACTATATCCGTAAGCTTAAACTCCCCGGTATCTATTTAAAGCGTGAATCTCGCCGTTTCTATCCGGCCGGTCCGGTGACTGCTCATATCATTGGTTTTACTAACATCGATGATAACGGTCTGGAAGGGATAGAAAAAAGCTTCGAAGATAAGCTGGTTGGCAAGTCGGGTGAGCGTACGGTGCGTAAAGATCGCTTTGGGCGGGTTATTGAAGACATCTCTTCCATAGATAGCCAGGCTGCTCATAACCTGACGCTTAGTATTGATGAGCGTTTACAGGCGCTGGTTTATCGTGAGTTAAGCAATGCGGTAAATCTGAACAAGGCTGAATCAGGTACCGCGGTTTTGGTTGATGTGAATACCGGCGAAATATTAGCAATGGCTAATAGCCCGTCTTATAACCCGAATAATCGGGTCGGTACGCCGGAAGATTTTTTCCGTAACCGCGCCATTACCGATATTTTTGAGCCGGGATCAACCGTCAAACCGATGGTTGTGATGACCGCGTTAGATCGCGGAATTATTAAAGAGAATGCAGTACTGAACACCCGCCCTTATCGGGTTAATGGTCACGAAATTAAAGACGTAGCGCTTTATCCTGAGCTGACCATTACGGGGGTTCTACAGAAATCGAGTAACGTCGGTGTTTCTAAGCTGGCGTTAGCGATGCCCTACGACGCGTTGGTAGATACTTACACACGTTTCGGACTGGGAAAACCAACCAATTTGGGATTGGTCGGAGAAAGTAGTGGCTTAATGTTACAAAAAAAACGGTGGTCTGACATAGAGAGGGCCACCTTCTCTTTCGGGTATGGACTAATGGTAACTCCGTTACAGTTAGCACGTGCTTATGCAACGATGGGGAGCTTTGGTGTTTATCGTCCCCTGTCGATTACTAAAATAGATCCACCGGTACAAGGGACGCGAATTTTCCCTGAAAGTACCGTCCGCAGCGTAGTCCATATGATGGAGTCAGTGGCGTTACCCGGCGGCGGTGGTACTAAAGCGGCTATTAAAGGTTATCGGATCGCAATTAAAACCGGTACGGCAAAAAAAGTTGGCCCTAATGGCGGCTACATCAATAAATACATTGCTTATACCGCAGGCCTTGCGCCAGCCAGTAACCCTCGCTATGCCTTAGTGGTGGTGATTAACGACCCGAGCGGCGGTCAATACTACGGCGGTGCTATTTCAGCGCCAGTATTCGGTGCCATTATGGGCGGTGTTTTGCGAACAATGAATATAGAGCCAGACGCTTTGCCTATCGCGGGTAAAGATGACGTCGTTATTAATCAAAGAGGAGCTGCCGGTGACCGTTCTTAATTTATCTGAACTGCTTGCTCCCTGGCATATTCAGGTACCTGAGCTGAAGTTAAAAGAGATGACGCTGGACAGTCGCGTTGCAGCTTCCGGGGATCTGTTTATTGCTATCAAAGGCCATCAAACGGACGGTCGTCGCTATATATCTCAAGCCATTGCTCAAGGCGTTGCCGCTGTGATTGCTGAAGCTGACGGCGAAGCAGCCGACGGCAGCGTTGTAATGTCTCATGGCGTACCGGTTATTTATATCGAGCAGCTAAATAAGCACCTATCAGCGATTGCCGGGCGTTTTTATGCCCAGCCGTCAGAACGCATGCGATTAATCGGCGTAACCGGAACCAATGGTAAAACCACAACCACTCAATTGCTTGCACAATGGGCTCAGCTATTAGGCGAGCGCAGTGCCGTGATGGGGACTGTCGGTAATGGCCTGCTGGACCATGTGGTTCCCGCTGAGAATACCACCGGTTCTGCCGTTGATGTTCAACGTGAGTTGCATGACTTAGCGGCAAAAGGTGCCACCTTTACCGCCATGGAAGTGTCATCACACGGTCTGGTTCAGGAACGCGTTGCTGCACTCTCTTTTGCCGCGGCCGTATTTACCAACCTTAGCCGCGATCATCTTGATTATCACGGCAATATGGCAGAGTACGAAGCGGCTAAATGGCGCCTGTTTACCCGTCATCAGGTTGGCGAAGCCATTATTAACGTTGATGATGAAGTCGGATTACGTCGTATTAGCCAGATGCCGTCAGCCATTGCATTTACCATGGCTGATAACCTACCTCAAGGCTGGAGCGGCCGTTGGCTGAGCGCCGCTCAGGTTGATTATCATGACGGCGGCGCGACCATTAAGTTTGATTCCAGCTGGGGAGGCGGCGTTATCGAAAGCCGTTTGTTAGGGGCGTTTAACGTCAGTAATTTGATTGCTGCTTTGACGACCTTATTGGCTCTGGGATTTGATTTAACTGAATTAGTTGAGGTTGCACCGCAGCTACAACCGGTTTGTGGCCGAATGGAAGTCTTTACTGCACCAGGGCGGCCTACGGTAGTAGTCGATTATGCCCATACGCCGGATGCTTTGGAAAAGGCGCTGGAAGCAGCAAGACTGCACTGTAAAGGCCAGCTTTGGTGCGTATTTGGTTGTGGTGGCGATCGTGACCGGGGTAAGCGCCCGCTAATGGGGGGAATTGCTGAACAGCTCGCCGACCGCGTTGTTGTTACTGATGACAACCCGCGCAGTGAAGATCCACAAGCTATCGTGGCAGATATTTTAACCGGATTTGTTGATGCTGCTCGTGCACACCCTATTCACGGTCGTGCTGAAGCCGTTACTAACGTAGTGATGCAGGCTGGCCCTGATGATGTCGTTCTGATCGCCGGTAAAGGCCATGAAGACTATCAACTGATTGGTAATCGCCGTTTGGATTATTCAGACAGAACAACCGTGGCTAATTTACTCGGTCTGTCATCAGGAGTATTAGCATGATTCCGATTACGCTGAAACAGCTGGCTGAGGCCGTTGAAGGTAAGCTAATCGCTTCAACCGCGGATATTACCGGTCTTCAGATAACTGAAGTGACTACGGATACCCGAAAAATAACCGCCGGCTGTCTGTTTATTGCATTGAAAGGTGAACGTTTCGATGCCCATGACTTCGCCGCGGATGCCGTTGAAAGCGGTGCCGGTGCTTTACTGGTTAGTCGGCACTTACCTTTAGATATTGCCCAAATTATTGTACCGGATACGCGTCTCGCTCTGGGGCTGCTTGGTGCATGGGTAAGACAGCAGGTCACGGCCCGTGTTGTTGCGCTGACCGGTTCATCCGGTAAAACCAGCGTAAAAGAGATGACGGCCAAAATTTTACAACAGTGTGGTGATGTCCTGTATACCGCTGGTAATTTGAATAATGATATCGGTGCACCTTTAACGTTATTACGGTTAACCCGTGCTCATCAGTTCGCCGTTGTCGAACTGGGGGCTAATCACGCAGGTGAAATTGCCTATACTGTCGGACTGACTCAGCCAGAAGCGGCTTTAGTCAATAATCTATCTTCAGCTCATCTGGAAGGTTTCGGTTCTCTGGCCGGAGTAGCAAAAGCCAAAGGTGAAATTTTTCAGGGATTAATTCCACACGGCGTTGCTATCGTTAATGCTGAAAGTCATGATTTAGCCGGATGGGCGACGGCTTTGGCTGATAAACAATTATGGCAGTTCTCAACGGATGCTGAGACCGGTGCTGAGTTTTATGCTTCTGATGTAGCGGTGGAGCAGCAGATAACCCGTTTTACCTTAAATTCGCCGGAAGGGGCTATTAGCGTAGCGCTGCCACTACCGGGAAAACATAATATATCAAACGCATTAGCTGCCGCCGCTCTGGCAATGTCAGTCGGTGCAAGCTTAGAAAATATTCGAGTTGGGCTATCCCAATTGAAAGCAGTGCCCGGTCGCTTATTTCCGCTTCAGCTTAGCGAAGGGAAACTGTTGCTGGATGATACCTATAATGCCAACGTGGGGTCGATGATTGCTGCCGCACAGGTTTTAGCATCCATGCCCGGCTATCGTGTGATGGTAGTCGGTGATATGGGCGAACTAGGCAGCGAAGCCGAAGATTGCCATCGTCAGGTGGGTGAGGCGGCCCGCAATGCAGGTATTGATAAAGTATTAAGCGTTGGTGGTTTAAGTGAAGTAATCAGTACTGCCAGTGGAAACGGTGAACATTTTAGTCATAAAGCAGCGTTAATTAAGCGCCTGAATGAATTGCTATCTGAACACGCGGTAATAACAATTTTAATTAAAGGTTCACGTAGTGCCGCAATGGAGCAGGTAGTACGCGGGGTACAGGAGATGACACAATGTTAACATGGCTGGCGGAACACCTGGTCTCATTTTATTCTGGCTTTAACGTCTTTTCTTATCTGACGTTTCGTGCCGTACTTAGCCTGTTAACGGCCTTAGTTCTTTCTTTATGGATGGGACCTCATCTGATTGCCTATTTGCAGAGATTACAAATAGGTCAGGTGGTGCGTAATGATGGCCCTGAGTCTCATTTTAGTAAGCGCGGAACGCCTACTATGGGCGGCCTGATGATCCTTGGCTCAATTACTATCTCGGTATTACTGTGGGCTAATCTTGAAAACCCGTATATCTGGTGTTCATTGTTTGTCTTAATCGGCTACGGCATTGTGGGTTTTGTTGATGACTACCGCAAAGTGGTACGCAAAGATACAAAAGGCCTGATTGCCCGTTGGAAATACTTTTGGCAGTCAGTGATTGCGTTAGCCGTTGCTTTTACCATGTATGCCGTAGGCAAAGATACGCCGGCAACTCAACTGGTTGTGCCGTTCTTTAAAGACGTGATGCCTCAACTGGGCGTGCTCTATATCTTGCTAACCTATTTTGTGATTGTCGGCACCAGCAATGCGGTCAACCTAACTGATGGTCTGGATGGTCTGGCAATTATGCCAACGGTATTTGTTGCCGCTGGTTTTGCGCTGGTGGCGTGGGCAACGGGTAACGTTAACTTTGCCGCTTACCTGCATATTCCTTATCTGCGTCACGCCGGGGAATTAGTGATTTTCTGTACTGCCATTGTTGGTGCAGGTCTTGGCTTCCTATGGTTTAACACCTATCCGGCTCAGGTTTTTATGGGCGATGTCGGTTCATTAGCCCTTGGCGGCACGTTAGGCGTTATTGCCGTGCTGCTGCGTCAGGAATTTTTATTAGTGATTATGGGCGGTGTGTTTGTGGTTGAAACACTGTCGGTAATCTTACAGGTGGGATCGTTTAAGCTACGCGGGCAACGTATTTTCCGCATGGCGCCGATTCATCACCACTATGAACTTAAAGGCTGGCCGGAACCGCGCGTTATTGTGCGTTTCTGGATTATTTCATTAATGCTTGTATTGATTGGCTTGGCTACGCTGAAGGTACGTTAATCATGATCGACTATCAGGATAAACAGGTTGTTATCATTGGATTAGGTTCCACAGGATTATCCTGTGTCGATTACTTTATTGCCCGTAATGTAACGCCGCGCGTGATTGATACGCGCCAGTCTCCTCCGGGGCTCGATAGTTTAGCTGACTCAGTAGAGCGCCATACCGGTAGCCTAAACCGCGAATGGATTATGTCGGCAGATTTACTGGTCGTTAGCCCGGGCATTGCGCTGGCTACACCGATGCTACAAGAAGCGGCAGAGGCCGGTATTGAAATTGTCGGCGATATCGAACTTTTTTGCCGTGAAGCTCAGGCGCCGATTATTGCTATTACCGGTTCTAACGGTAAAAGCACGGTGACAACATTAGTCGGTGATATGGCGAAGGCCGCGGGCTGGAATGTTGCCATTGGCGGTAATTTAGGGCAGCCATCCTTAACCTTACTTGACCCTGAATGCCAGCTCTATGTTATGGAGTTATCCAGCTTCCAGCTTGAAACTACGTCCAGTTTAGAAGCGGCTGCGGCCACTATTCTCAACGTAAGCGAAGACCATATGGATCGCTATCCGCGGGGAATGAGCCAATACCGTGATGCTAAGCTACGTATTTATCACGGTGCCAAAGTGTGTTTGGTTAATGCCGATGACGCACTGACAATGCCGCTACAGGGCGCAGACCGTCGTTGCATTAGCTTTGGCGTTGATATTGGCGATTACCATCTGAGCCACCAGCAGGGTGAAACCTGGTTACGCGTCCGGGGCGAGAAAGTGCTGAATACCTCAGAAATGAAAGTGGTGGGTCAGCATAACTATTTGAACGGTTTGGCCGCACTGGCTTTAGCGGATGCCGTTGAGATTCCAAGAGCGTCCAGCCTGAAAGCATTGACCGAATTTACCGGTCTGGAACACCGTTTTCAGTTAGTTTGGGAAAATAACGGAGTCCGTTGGATTAATGACTCCAAAGCCACCAACGTAGGAAGTACCGAGGCGGCGCTAAACGGTATTCGGGTTAATGGTGTCTTACATCTGCTGTTAGGCGGTGATGGCAAGTCAGCCGATTTTTCTCCGTTATCGGCCTATCTGCAAGGGGACAAAGTTCGTCTTTACTGTTTTGGCCGAGATAAACAAGCGTTGTTTAACTTACGCCCTGACGTTGCAGAAATAACAGAGACGATGGCTCAGTCTATGGCGCTGATTGCACAGCGAATTAAGCCCGGAGATATGGTGCTACTGTCACCGGCCTGCGCCAGTTTAGATCAGTTTAAAAATTACGAGCTGCGCGGCCATGAGTTTGCCCGTTTAGCTCAGGAACTTGGTTAATGAGTATTTTAACGCTAAGGCCTTTCCAGTCCCTGGGACAGTGGATTATGGGGAGCCGTACCGGCAGTGAGTCTGACTGCGAAGTCATGTACGACCGTACGTTGCTGTGGCTATCGCTGGGTCTGGCTCTGGTTGGCTTTATTATGGTGACATCGGCATCGATGCCGGTTGCTCAGCGTTATACAGAAGACCCGTTCTTGTTTGCTAAACGAGATGCCATTTATATGGGGCTGGCTTTTGCCGCTGCGCTGGTTACTTTACGCATCCCGATGGAGATGTGGCAACGGTATAGCCCGGTCATTCTGATTATTGCTATCGTGATGTTATTGGTTGTGCTGGTGCCGGGAATCGGCAGTTCAGTTAACGGCGCATCCCGCTGGATTTCTCTGGGACCTGTGAATATTCAGCCGGCGGAAGCCTCTAAATTAGCGCTGTTTATTTATCTGGCCAGTTATTTGGTGCGAAAAGTTGATGAAGTGCGTAACAACTTTTGGGGTTTCTGCAAACCGATGGGCGTGATGGTCATACTGGCGGTATTGCTACTGGCCCAGCCTGACTTAGGGTCGGTTGTTGTGCTCTTTGTGACCACACTAGGCATGCTGTTTTTAGCCGGGGCTAAACTGTGGCAGTTTTTGGCCATTATCGGTTCGGGCGTCTTTGCCGTGGTGTTATTGATCATTGCAGAACCTTACCGTTTGCGCCGGGTAACATCATTTTGGGACCCGTGGGCTGACCCCTTTGGTGCCGGTTATCAGCTGACGCAGTCATTGATGGCTTTTGGCCGCGGCGAGTTTTTAGGGCAGGGCTTAGGTAACTCAGTTCAGAAGCTTGAGTACCTTCCTGAAGCCCACACTGACTTTATTTTTGCCATTATTGGTGAAGAATTGGGCTATGTGGGTGTGGTTTTAGTGCTCTTAATGGTATTCTTCGTCGCTTTTAGAGCAATGCTGATTGGACGCCGTGCTTTAGAGGCCGGTCAGCGCTTTTCCGGCTTTTTAGCCTGCGAGATTGGAATCTGGTTTAGTTTCCAGACGTTAGTTAACGTCGGCGCTGCTGCCGGTATTCTGCCAACCAAAGGATTAACACTGCCGTTAATTAGTTATGGTGGTTCGAGTCTGTTGGTGATGTCGACAGCAATTGTCATGCTATTACGAATTGATTATGAAACGCGGCTGGCTACCTGCCAGGCGCACGGACGAGGTACCCGATGAAGCAGAAGCGTTTAATGGTGATGGCGGGTGGAACCGGAGGACACGTTTTTCCCGGATTAGCCGTGGCTCATGACCTGATGGCGCAAGGCTGGGAGGTTCGCTGGTTAGGAACTTCCGATCGAATGGAAGCCGATTTAGTCCCTAAACACGGTATTGAAATTGATTTTATTACGATTTCAGGTTTGCGCGGTAAAGGCATTAAAGCACTGTTAGGTGCTCCGTTCCGTATTTTTCGTGCCGTATGTCAGGCGCGGGCTATTATGCGCAATTATAAACCGGACGTTGTTCTGGGGATGGGCGGATATGTATCTGGTCCCGGTGGATTAGCGGCCTGGCTATGTGGTATTCCGGTCGTGCTGCATGAGCAGAACGGCATTGCGGGATTAACGAATCGTTGGTTATCGAAGATTGCTAAACGTGTTCTTCAGGCGTTTCCGGGGGCATTCCCAACTGCCGATGTGGTTGGCAATCCGGTTCGTACCGATGTGCTGGCGTTGCCTTTACCTGAAGTTCGGTTATCTGAGCGTACCGGCCCGATTCGGATTTTAGTTATCGGCGGTAGCCAAGGTGCGCGAATTTTAAATCAGACCATGCCTCAAGCGGCTGAACGTCTGGGTGATAAAGTGACGATCTGGCATCAGGTTGGCAAAGGCGCACAGGCGAGCGTACAGCAGGATTATCAACAGCGTGGCCTGACCGGCCATGATGTGACGGAGTTTATTGACGACATGGCCTCAGCTTATGCCTGGGCTGATGTTGTCGTTTGTCGTTCCGGTGCCTTGACGGTCAGCGAAATAGCTGCTGCCGGCTTACCGGCGATTTTTGTTCCATTTATGCACAAAGATCGTCAGCAGTACTGGAATGCACTGCCGTTAGAAAAAGCGGGCGCAGCCAAAATTATTGAGCAACCTGAGTTCAACGTAGATACGTTAACTCAGGCGTTAGAAGCGTTAAATCGCTCCAGTTTATTAGCCATGGCGATGCAAGCCAGATCGATTGCAATTCCCGATGCGACTGAAAGAGTGTCTGCCGTGGTGAAAAGCGTCGCTTTATAATAAGCCGGAATGTCTCAGGCCTTAGTGGTTCTGAATTATTAATACAAAAGAGTCGATAGAAAACCGTGAATAAGCATGTAAATACACAACAGTTAGCGAAACTTCGGACCATGGTGCCAGAAATGCGCCGTGTCCGGCACATCCACTTTGTCGGTATCGGCGGAGCAGGTATGGGCGGAATCGCTGAAGTGTTGGCCAATGAAGGATATCAAATTAGCGGATCCGATTTGGCACCGAATGCTGTCACGCAACAGTTAAGCGATTTGGGCGCTCAAATTTACTTTAATCACCGTTCTGAAAACGTTCAGGGTGCCAGCGTCGTTGTGGTATCAACGGCAATTCCGGCGGATAACGCTGAGGTGGTGGCCGCTCGTGAAGCCCGAATTCCGGTTATTCGCCGGGCTGAAATGTTGGCGGAATTGATGCGTTTTCGTCATGGTATTGCAATTGCAGGTACCCATGGCAAGACCACCACAACGGCATTAGTGACGGGTATTTATGCCGAGGCCGGACTGGATCCGACCTTTGTCAACGGTGGATTAGTTAAGGCAGCAGGCACTCATGCTGCACTAGGCTGCAGCCGCTATTTGATTGCGGAAGCGGATGAAAGCGATGCTTCATTCCTGCACTTACAGCCGATGGTCGCCATTGTGACGAATATCGAACCTGACCATATGGAAACGTATCAGGGCGATTTTGAGAATCTGAAACAGACATTTATTAACTTCCTGCATAACCTGCCGTTTTACGGTCGTGCAGTAATGTGTATTGACGACCCTGTGGTAAGAGAGTTAATTCCGCGGGTTGGTCGTCAGGTGATTACGTATGGATTCAGCGATGACGCTGATGTGCGTATTAAAGATTATGAGCAAAATCGCTCTCAGGGCAGCTTTACCCTGTGCCGTCAGGATAAGAGTGAACTGCGGGTGATGCTGAATGCGCCGGGTAGACACAATGCTCTGAATGCAGCCGCTGCGGTAGCAACGGCAACGGAAGAGGGCATTTGTGATGATGCCATTGTTCAGGCTCTGGCTAAATTTCAGGGCACCGGACGCCGCTTTGACTTTTTGGGCAATTTCGAGCGTGCTGACGGCGGCGACGTTATGTTTGTCGATGACTACGGCCATCACCCGAGCGAAGTCGATGTCACCATCAAGGCTGCGAGAGCCGGATGGAGCGAGCGTCGGTTGGTGATGATTTTCCAGCCTCATCGTTACTCGCGTACCCGCGATTTATACGATGATTTTGCGCATGTACTGTCACAGGTTGATGTGCTGTTTATGCTGGATGTCTATTCTGCCGGAGAGTCACCGATTCCGGGTGCAGACAGTCGTTCGCTTTGCCGCACTATTCGTGGCCGTGGAAAATTAGATCCGATTTTTGTGCCTGACGTCGAGGCATTGCCTGAGATGTTACAGCAGGTGCTTCAGGGGGGAGATCTCCTTCTGACTCAGGGTGCAGGTAATATTGGGCGGGTTGCCCGTCGTCTGGCCGAACTACAGTTATGTGCAACAACTAAACAAGCAACAAATTCTAATGAGGGAAATCATGGCTGAAAAAGTAGCGGTACTCCTTGGGGGAACATCGGCAGAGCGTGAAGTATCACTTAAATCCGGTGCTGCCGTTTTAGCGGGGTTACGTGAAGCTGGCGTTGATGCTCATCCTATCGATCCGAAGAGCTATGCGGTCACTCAGTTAAAAGCTGATGGATATAATAAGGTATTTATCGCGTTACACGGGCGTGGTGGTGAAGACGGAACTCTGCAGGGCGTACTTGAATTCCTAAATTTACCTTATACCGGCAGTGGCGTGATGGCTTCTGCATTAACAATGGATAAGTTGAGAACTAAATTGCTATGGCAGGGTTCTAACTTAGCGGTATCACCTTATATCGCGTTAAATTGCGACCAACTGGCTCAGTTCAACGCTGACGATGTTATCCAGCGCTTAGGTTTACCGTTGATTGTTAAACCAAGTAATGAAGGTTCCAGCGTTGGTATGAGCAAGGTAAATGCCGCTGAAGAACTGCTGCCGGCATTACAAGAAGCATTTAAACACGATACCTGTGTATTAGTCGAAAAATGGCTGAGCGGCCCCGAGTTTACGGTAGCTATTTTGGGCGATGAGGTTTTACCTTCAATCCGCATTCAGCCTGCCGGCGTATTTTATGACTATCAGGCTAAATATTTATCGGATGAAACTGAATATTTCTGCCCGAGCGGTTTGAGCGATGAGCAAGAAGCACAGATCAGAGCATTAGCTTTATCGGCCTATCAGGCCGTTGGTTGCCAAGGATGGGGGCGTGTAGACGTCATGATGGACAGCGATGGTCAGTTCTACTTACTGGAAGTGAATACCGCACCGGGAATGACAACGCACAGTTTAGTGCCGATGGCTGCCCGTCAGTCCGGTCTGAGCTTCTCTCAGTTAGTGGTTAAGATTTTGGCGTTGGCTGACTGATATGTCCCAAGCGGCAAGACGAAACGTTCGCGAAGAGAATGATAAAAGAAGTTCTGGTCGTAATAACGGCACACAGCTAGTCGGCATCATCTTTTTATTGATGGTTCTAGGAACTATCGCATGGGGATGCTGGGCGGTTGTTAACTGGATGAATGATGCTCAACGCCTGCCGCTTTCTCGTTTAGTGGTGACCGGTGAGCGACATATTACGACTGATGATGATATTCGTCAGGCGGTGTTGTCTTCCGGTCCTCCGGGAACGTTTATGACCCAAGATGTTGATGTTTTGCAACAGCAGATTCTTCATCTCCGGTGGATTAAGCAGGCCAGCGTACGCAAACAGTGGCCAAATGAGCTAAAGATTCACATTGTTGAATATGTGCCATATGCCCGCTGGAATGATTTGCAGTTGATGGATAAAGACGGGAATGCATTTAGCGTTCCGGCTGAGAGAGTCAGCGATAAGACTCTTCCTCTGCTTTACGGCCCCGAAGGCGGTGAAAAAGAGGTGTTAGAAGGATTCAATGCCATGAATCAGGCGCTGGCTGCCGCCAAGTTTAAATTGAAAACGGCCGCAATGAGTGAAAGACGGTCATGGCAATTAGTTTTAGATAACGATGTTCGTATCGAGCTAGGGCGAGAGAATAGAGCGAAGCGGTTAGAGCGGTTTATTTCACTCTATCCGGTGCTTCAACAACAGGCTCCGGCAGACAAGCGTATTAGTTCTATTGATATGCGTTACGACACCGGTGCCGCAGTCAGTTGGGCACCCGCATTTATTGAACCAGAAGGGCAGGGTCAGGCAGTTTTGTCTGACTGGGTTAAACCACAAAGTCAGGCAAATTAATAATGATCAAGTCGACAGACAGAAAGCTGGTAGTTGGACTCGAGATTGGTACAGCAAAAGTTGCTGCACTGGTTGGTGAAGTGTTGCCTGATGGGATGATTAATATTATTGGCGTTGGCAGTTGTCCATCCCGAGGAATGGATAAGGGCGGCGTTAACGATTTAGAGTCGGTGGTTAAATCTGTCCAAAGAGCTATCGATCAGGCTGAGTTGATGGCTGACTGCCAGATTGCATCAGTTTACTTAGCTCTGTCTGGCAAACACATTAGCTGTCAGAACGAAATCGGCATGGTGCCGATTTCAGAAGAAGAAGTTACTTTGGAAGATGTTGAAAGCGTTGTGCATACCGCTAAGTCAGTACGGGTCCGTGATGAACACCGGATTCTGCACGTTATTCCTCAGGAATATGCTATCGACTATCAGGAAGGTATTAAAAATCCGGTTGGTCTTTCTGGCGTACGGATGCAGGCAAAAGTTCATTTGATTACCTGCCATAACGATATGGCAAAAAACATTGTTAAAGCAGTCGAACGCTGTGGTTTGAAGGTTGATCAGCTTATTTTTGCTGGATTAGCCGCTAGTTATGCTGTGTTGACCGAAGATGAGCGCGAGTTAGGCGTCTGTGTAATCGATATTGGTGGCGGTACAATGGATATTGCTATTTATACCGGAGGCGCACTACGTCATACTAAGGTTATTCCTTATGCTGGTAATGTTGTAACCAGTGATATCGCGTATGCGTTTGGTACGCCGCCAACTGATGCTGAAGCCATAAAAGTAAGACACGGTTGTGCACTGGGCTCGATTGTCAGTAAAGATGAAAATGTTGAAGTACCTAGCGTAGGTGGCAGACCACCGCGTAGTTTACAACGACAGACGTTGGCCGATGTTATTGAGCCACGATATACCGAATTACTAAATTTAGTAAATGACGAAATTTTGCAGGTTCAGGAACAGTTGCGCCAACAGGGCGTGAAGCACCATTTAGCTGCCGGCGTTGTGTTAACCGGCGGTGCTGCTCAAATCGATGGTCTGGCCGAATGTGCACAACGTGTATTCCACACGCAGGTGCGTATCGGACAGCCGCTGAATATCACTGGACTAACGGATTATGCGCAAGAACCTTACTACTCTACAGCAGTAGGTTTATTGCACTACGGTAAAGAGTCTCATCTCAGAGGTGAGGCTGAAGTAGAAAAAAGAACATCTGTACGTAGCTGGTTTAAAAGATTGACCGGCTGGTTACGTAAAGAATTTTAATACAGTGATGCAATTATCTCATTTTAAGCGATAATTTATTGCGTAAGAGTCAAAACGGAGAGAGAGATTATGTTTGAACCTATGGAGCTAACCAATGATGCGGTGATTAAAGTCATCGGCGTCGGTGGCGGTGGCGGTAACGCTGTAGAACACATGGTCCGTGAGCATATTGAAGGCGTAGAATTCTTTGCCATCAATACCGATGCTCAGGCACTGCGTAAAACAGCCGTTGGCCAAACTATTCAGATCGGTAGTGGCGTAACAAAAGGTTTGGGTGCGGGTGCAAACCCGGAAGTCGGTCGTAATTCTGCGGAAGAAGACCGTGAAGCACTGCGTGCTGCCCTTGAAGGCGCTGATATGGTGTTTATCGCTGCGGGTATGGGCGGTGGAACAGGTACTGGTGCTGCACCCGTTGTGGCTGAAGTGGCTAAAGAATTAGGCATTTTGACCGTAGCCGTGGTGACCAAGCCATTTAACTTTGAAGGTAAGAAGCGAATGACGTTTGCAGAGCAAGGCATTGCCGAGCTTTCTAAGCACGTTGACTCACTGATTACTATTCCAAACGACAAGCTGCTGAAAGTTCTGGGCCGTGGTATCTCTTTGCTTGATGCATTCGGTGCGGCTAACGATGTACTAAAAGGTGCGGTACAAGGTATTGCCGAACTGATTACACGTCCAGGCTTGATGAACGTTGACTTTGCTGACGTACGTACTGTGATGTCTGAAATGGGTTATGCCATGATGGGATCCGGTATTGCTCGCGGCGAAGATCGGGCGGAAGAAGCGGCTGAAATGGCTATTTCTAGCCCATTACTGGAAGATATTGACCTTTCTGGCGCTCGTGGTGTCTTAGTCAACATCACCGCCGGTTTCGATCTTCGTTTAGACGAATTTGAAACCGTAGGTAATACCATCCGTGCTTTCGCCTCTGATAATGCCACCGTTGTTATCGGTACATCATTAGATCCGGAAATGAGTGATGAGCTGCGCGTTACCGTTGTTGCTACCGGTATCGGTATGGATAAGCGTCCGGAAATTACTTTAGTTTCTAAGTCTCCGGCGTCTCAACCAGTCGATCATCGTTATGCTCAACATGGTTTAGCCCCACTGCAACAGCAGGAAGCGAAGCCAGCGGCAGCGAAAGTTGTGAACGACCAAGGTTCACCGGTAAACAAAGAACCCGATTATTTAGATATTCCGGCATTCTTGCGTAAGCAGGCCGATTAAGCCGAATAGACTGAATGATTTTGATTCTCCGCTCTTTATGCTAAACTATCGCGGAGGTCATGGTGTAAGCTATGGCAAGATGGTTCAATATTGCGAGATAATACGATGATTAAACAGCGGACACTAAAACGCATAATTCAAGCAACTGGCGTCGGTTTACATACCGGACGCAAGGTTAGCCTGACTCTGCGCCCTGCTGCGGCGAATACTGGTGTCATCTATCGTCGTACTGACTTGAATCCACCGGTTGATTTTCCGGCAGATGCAAAATCCGTGCGTGATACCATGCTTTGTACCTGTTTGGTAAACGAAGATGACGTACGTATTTCTACCGTGGAACACCTTAATGCTGCATTAGCAGGATTAGGCATCGACAACATTATTATTGAAGTTGACGCACCTGAAATTCCGATTATGGATGGCAGTGCGGCACCTTTCGTCTACCTGCTCTTAGACGGCGGAATTGAAGAGTTGAACGTAGCGAAGAAATTCCTGCGTATCACTAAGCCAGTTCGCGTTGAAGACGGTGACAAATGGGCTGAACTGACTCCGTATAACGGTTTTAGCTTAGACTTTACTATCGATTTCAATCATCCGGCGATTGATTCTGGTTCACAACGCTACCGCATGGATTTCTCTGCAGATGCGTTTGTTCGCCAAATTAGTCGTGCTCGTACTTTCGGATTTATGCGTGATATCGAGTATCTACAGTCTAAAGGACTGTGTCTGGGCGGAAGTTTCGACTGTGCTATCGTAGTAGACGATTATCGTGTACTAAACGAAGACGGTTTACGTTTCCAGGACGAGTTCGTTCGACACAAAATGTTGGATGCAATTGGTGACTTGTTTATGTGTGGTCATAACATTATTGGCGCATTCACTGCGTTTAAATCTGGTCATGCACTGAACAACAAGTTATTACAGGCCGTATTAGCCCAGCAAGAAGCTTGGGAATACGTGACCTACGAAGATGAAGCTGAAATGCCACTGGCATTCAAAACTTCAAGAACCGTATTAGCTTAATCTTAACTTATTAAGTTTACGGCTTTTTATTACGACTCGCTGTGCTGGTAACTCTCTCTCCGGCCAGTGCAGCCAGTCGTTCTAATTTTTCCTTAAGTTTCCCTTGGCATCTCGCCGCTAAATCCCTTAATTGTTCTGCGCTTTGTTCACTAAGTTTGCGCATAGGCGTATCATCTTTAGATGCGTTAGGTGTATAACTGCGGACTAAATCTGCGGCGGTTTGATTATTTATCGTCAGCTTAGGATTAATCTTTATGTCGATTGAGGCTAAAGATGGTAATATTTCAGTTCTGAGCGCACTTAAAAGCATCGGTTGTTCATAACGTAGTCGAACTAACCAGCTTGCGTTAGCAACCTCAAGGACTAAAACGCCTTGACGATAGTTAGCAACCCGGCAATAGCCGTGTAGTTGCTTAGGAAGAAGGGCCTTAACCGCCTTGTTAAGTTTTAACAGAGCTATTGCACGTTGCTGCACGTTACGCAGTAAGTCTGCATCGTCAAATAGCGTATCTAATAATACTGGGCGACTATCGCGCATAAATAAGATTCCGGCAGATAAGAATTAGTTGATAATGGGCATTTTAAATCGTTGGCGACAATTTGGTAGGCGTTATTTTTGGCCGCACCTCTTATTAGGGGTTGTTGCGGCAAGTATCGGTGCGCCTTCAAATCTTAACGGTTTACCTCAGCAGATTTCATTATCAACGGCGGCGTTAAATATTAACCGCATTAATTCAGCGGTTCCCGGCGTTGGGCAACTGGTTTTACTGAGTCAAATCAGCAACCGTCCGTTGCAAAATCTTAATCCGTGGCAACAATTTGCTATTCGTAACTATCTTACCCGTTTAGTGGTGGCTTTTCCTCAGGATGAGCCAGCACTCGACACTATAAAGAATAATGAAGAAGACGGTAAGATTCTGGTTAGCCATCTTGCGCTATTAGATTCACTATCGATACTCTTTTCTACAAATTTAAAAGTACCTGCCGTAGTATCTCTGCTGGTACAGATTGATTCTAGCTTTATTCAACCCACCGTTGGGCTTTGGCTGGCCAAAGTTCAAGGTATCCGCGCAGGGCCTTCTGCCAACGCCTAATCTTGCGTAGCCATTCGCTTTACTTTCGGCTACCTGAGCAGTTTCCTTATTTTTTTCTTTGAATTCCTACTGCGGATTGGCAGTACTAAAGAGATATTTAGACGTATGCTAACTAAGTTAATGACAAAAATTTTCGGTAGCCGTAATGACCGAACCCTACGCCGTATGCGTAAAAATGTAGAAACCATCAATCGCCTTGAGCCTGCATTTGAAGCGCTGTCTGACGATGAGCTAAAAGCAAAAACCATTGAGTTTCGTGAGCGTATTGAAAAAGGCGAATCGTTAGAGGCGCTTATTCCTGAGGCTTTTGCCGTAGTCCGTGAAGCCAGTAAGCGCGTATTCGGTATGCGTCACTTTGACGTTCAGATGATCGGCGGCATGGTGTTGAATGACCGCTGTATCGCAGAAATGCGTACCGGTGAAGGTAAAACCCTCACCGCGACTCTGCCAGCCTATCTGAATGCGATTTCTGGCCGCGGTGTGCATGTTGTTACGGTGAATGACTACTTAGCCCGACGCGATGCGGAAAACAACCGCCCTCTGTTTGAGTTTTTAGGGTTATCAGTAGGTATCAACTTACCGGGCATGCCGCCTCCGGCTAAGCGTGAGGCTTATGCCGCTGATATTACTTACGGCACCAATAATGAATTCGGCTTTGACTACCTGCGTGACAACATGGCTTTCAGCCCTGAAGAACGCGTTCAACGTAAACTGTACTATGCGTTGGTGGATGAGGTTGACTCCATTTTAATCGATGAAGCCCGTACTCCACTGATTATCTCCGGTCCGGCAGAAGACAGCTCTGAGCTGTATAAGAAAGTGAATAAAATTATTCCTCACTTACTGCGTCAGGAAAAGGAAGATTCAGACACCTTCGAAGGTGAAGGTCACTTTTCCGTTGATGAAAAGTCTCGTCAGGTCAATATTACGGAACGTGGTTTAATATTGGTTGAAGAGCTGCTAATGGACGCCGGTATGATGGAAGAGGGGGAATCACTGTATTCTCCGACCAACATTGCACTGATGCATCACGTTACCGCAGCCCTGCGTGCCCACGCGCTGTTTACCCGCGACGTTGACTACATCGTTAAAGATGGTGAAGTTATCATCGTTGATGAGCATACTGGCCGTACGATGGAAGGTCGCCGCTGGTCCGATGGTTTACACCAAGCGGTTGAAGCGAAAGAAGGCGTTGAAATCCAGAATGAAAATCAGACTCTGGCTTCTATCACTTTCCAGAACTACTTCCGTCTATATGAAAAGCTGGCCGGTATGACCGGTACTGCGGATACCGAAGCTTTCGAATTCCGTCAGATCTACAAGCTGGATACCATCGTTGTTCCAACTAACCGCCCGATGATTCGTAACGATATGCCTGACTTAGTCTATATGACTGAGCAAGAAAAAATCGATGCCATCATTGAAGATATCAAAGAGCGTAGCACTAAAGGCCAGCCAATTCTGGTGGGTACGATTTCGATTGAAAAATCTGAAGTTGTTTCCCGTGAGCTGACCAAGGCCGGTATTGAGCATAAAGTACTGAACGCGAAGTTCCACGAAAAAGAAGCGGACATCGTTGCTAACGCCGGTCAGGAAAGCGCAGTAACCATTGCGACTAACATGGCTGGTCGTGGTACAGATATCGTATTAGGCGGTAGCTGGCAGTCTGAGCTTGCTGAAATCGACAACCCAACCGAAGAGCAAATCGCCGAAATTAAAGCCGCATGGCAAGTTCGTCATGACCGCGTGCTGGCTGCCGGTGGTTTACATATTATTGGTACTGAGCGCCATGAATCGCGCCGTATCGATAATCAGCTTCGTGGTCGTTCTGGCCGTCAGGGTGATGCCGGTTCTTCCCGTTTCTACCTGTCAATGGAAGATGCGCTGATGCGTATATTCGCCTCAGATCGCGTTGCAGGAATGATGCGTAAACTGGGCATGAAACCGGGCGAAGCCATTGAGCATCCATGGGTGACTAAAGCTATTGCTAACGCGCAGCGTAAAGTTGAAAGCCGTAACTTTGATATTCGTAAGCAACTGCTGGACTTCGATGATGTGGCAAACGATCAACGCCGTGCAATCTATGCCCAGCGTAATGAATTGCTGGACGGTGGCGACGTTAGTGAAACTATCAACAGCATCCGTGGTGATGTATTCAGCACGGTTATCGATAATTACATTCCACCTCAGTCTCTGGAAGAAATGTGGGATGTGCCGGGCTTAGAAAGCCGTTTGAAAAATGATTTTGATCTTGATCTTCCTATTGCTGAATGGCTGGATAAAGAGCCAGAATTACATGAAGAAACGCTGCGTGAGCGTATTCTGGAAGAGTCGATCAAAGTTTATAAACTGAAAGAAGAAGTTGTTGGCGAAGAGATGATGCGCAACTTTGAGAAAGGCGTTATGTTGCAAACGCTGGACACCTTGTGGAAAGAGCATCTGGCAGCGATGGACTACTTGCGTCAGGGTATTCATCTGCGCGGCTATGCGCAGAAAGATCCTAAGCAAGAGTACAAGCGTGAATCCTTCTCAATGTTTGCCAGCATGCTGGAAGCGTTAAAATATGAAGTCATCAGCGTGCTGAGTAAAGTCCAGGTTCGTATGCCTGAAGAAGTTGAAGCCATTGAGCAACAACGTCGTGAAGAGGCAGAGCGTTTAGCCAGCCAGCAGCAGTTGAGCCATCAGGAAGCTGAAAACGCGCTAGCCGAAGAGCCAGCCAGCGGCGGTACTGTGGTTCGCGGTGAACGTAAAATTGGTCGCAACGATCCTTGCCCTTGTGGTTCAGGTAAGAAATACAAGCAGTGCCACGGCCAGTTACAATAGTCGTAGCGGTGTTAGTCTGAACTGATTGATAAGAGCGCCTGATGGCGCTCTTACTTTATCAACCATAAGATGATTATTTTAATTAAGTGAGCGCAGATATGAGTATTAAACGTATAGAAATTGCCGTTGGTATTATTATTAATTCAGAGCGGAATATCTTTATTACTCAGAGACAAAAGGGAAGCCATCTGGCTGACTTCTGGGAGTTTCCCGGCGGCAAAGTCGAAACGGCTTTAGGGGAGAGTCCACAACAGGCGTTGCATCGGGAACTGAATGAAGAAGTCGGCATCAGCGTGGCCCGTTCTGAATTGTTAACCACCTTAGAGTACGATTATCCTGATCGACAGCTTAAACTTCATTTTTTTATGGTTGATGACTGGCAAGGGGAACCAAAAGGATGTGAGGGGCAGCTATCCCGATGGGTAAATATATCTCAGTTAGATGTCGACCAGTTCCCTGAAGCCAATCGGCCGATAATCGCTCTGTTAAAACGTCAAGCCGCACAGGCGGAATAATCGCGCTATGCGGCTCTTAGGGAGGGAGACCGGGTTACTGTAGCTTCGGGTCTTCTTCACTCCAGTCATCGCTGTCAGACAGCTCTGTTGCACTCGGAATACGTTTTTCTTCATCAGCCCACTCGCCTAAGTCAATTAGCTGACAACGTTTGCAGCAAAAAGGCCGATAGGGGCTCTGCTCTCCCCAAATAACAGTTTTACCGCAGGTAGGGCAATTGACTTCAATCGGACTGGTACTCATCTAACTCTCCAAACAAAATTGTTGCATGTCAGGCTATAAGCTGACGGTTAACGCCTACCGAGCTTGCTCAGTGATTAGCAGCAGGCGATCTCAAAGGTAAAGCGATCGGGGGTTTCCCCTTGTTCACTGTCAAATGGCATAAACCTGATGGCAAAACGGGTTTTATGGCCTGAAACTTGAGGATACAGTTGGTAGGCTGAATCAACTCTGATGCGTAAAATATCACTGTCTTCGGCATTATCCTGATAAAAACCGTTGGCGCTAGTCTGTTTTTGATAGTTACCGGACTGGCGAATCAAGCTGAGACAGGTATTCAACGCATTGTTTAACGGCATCATGGTGCCAATCCATTCTGAAACTTGCTCATCGCGCACCAGCTTCGGATTATGTAACCACATATGCAAAATAGGTAAATCAAAGCTACAGCACCCGCCGGGGATACTCAACCGTTGGCGTACCATACTGATTAAGCGGTCTTCTTTTAACGACTGCCCCAGGCGCGGAGCCGCCAACAGAATTGATGATTGATCTTTCATACTATGACGCAGTGCATTCAGGCGCTCAACGTCAACGCCGGGAACGTCAATCCAGGCCAGTAATTTTTGCTGCTGACGTTCAAGTTCCTTTATTAACTCGGTACGGACATCGCCACGATCGATGATGTCGAGTAATTCACTCACGGTCCGAAAGAACCCGAGAGTGTTAGTCAAATTAGTGAGTGAGCGATTGTGTTGTAATTGCTGAAGTAAGAACTCAAGGCGAAGCCAAGTGCGGGCCTTTTCATTAAGCGGATGTTCAAAAAGTATGTTCTGGGATAAATCACTCATATAGACGAATCCTGCCTGTTGAATTCATGGGCCAAGGTTAGATACTTCTGATGCAATTGCGCTATTTTATTCATTAATTCATCGCTGGAACCGTCATTATTTAGCACATCATCGGCATATGACAAGCGGGCTGCGCGCGAGGTTTGCGCTGCAAGTATCTGCTCTGCCTGCTGTTGATTGGTTCCGTCACGAGCCATTGTTCTACGCAATTGCGTTTCTATACTGACATCTACCACTAATATCCGATTTGCCCGCCAGCAAAGATTATTTTCTACTAAAAGTGGGACAACCCAAAGTAAATAAGGTGCCTTAATGCTGGAAATTTGTTGTTGAGTTTGTTGCTGAATTAACGGGTGAAGTAAGCGATTTAACCACTGTTTTTCATCAGGATCGCTAAATATCTTGGCCCTGAGCTTTTTCCTGTCCAGAGATCCGTCGGCAAGAAGTATGGAAGAGCCGAAGTGCTGAGCTATCTGTTGTAGCGCGACTGTGCCCGGTTTCACCACCTGACGAGCGATGATGTCTGCATCAACAACAGGGACACCCAATCGGGAGAATGCATCAGAAACTGTCGATTTTCCGCTGCCGATTCCGCCTGTGAGCGCGACGATATAACTCATACAAACACCTGCAATAGTAGTGATAGATCAATAATAAAGGGATCTCCAAGAAGTGCAAGCCACCCGGCACCTGCGAGAAAAGGACCAAAAGCTATTGGCCTACGACTATCAGCGCTACGATGATGCTTAAACCACCAATAAATTAGGCCGCTTAAACTGGCGCAAAAGAGTACGGCTGGGAGTAATGATGCACCGATCCATGCTCCTAGACCCGCCATCAGTTTAATATCTCCATGGCCTAATCCATCAACACCTTTTATGAATTTAAAACATCGGGCCGGTAACCAAAGAAGTAGAAAACCAGCAATAAGGCCCAGTAGTGATTCAGAAACGGTTAATGCCGACAACTCAAGATATCCGCAGATTAGCCCGCTCCAGATTAGCGTATAGGTCAGTGCATCCGGTAAGAGCTGATGCCTGATATCAATAATTATCGCAGTCAGCAATAGTGCAGTCAGGCTGAGTATGACCAATATATTAATAGGTTCCGGCCGTAAAGAGACAATAACCATAAAAATAAAGCCGGTCAGGAGTTCAATATAGCTATTACAAGGCGATATAGCGTGTTTACAGTGCGGGCATCGCCCTTGAACGTACAGCCATGAGTACAGCCATGAAAGTACTGGAAGTATTGAGAATATCGACTGCGAATGCTGGCAGTGCTGACAACCACGCCGGGAGAAGAAAGCCACTTCTGCGGGTTTATCAACCTCAGGTTTTGCTCGGTTATAGCTGTTATCGGTAGTGATAAACAGATAACAAGACTGCCGCCACTGGGCATAAATGATTAACGGTAAGCGGGATGAAATAAGATTTACCAGGCTGCCGACAAATAAACCAACAACGCCGAATAGAGAAAGAATTAGCGGGGCATCCATCCTGTGCCTTAATCTGCTTTATCGCAGATAAATTTGTACGAGTATAGCTGAAATTTTTTGTGAATCTCAGACTTGTTCAGTAATTATTCATGTGTATGATAACGTCACTGGAAATGGCCCACATTCAGCTTATAGCTAATTTGCGATACGTCGCCAAAAACCAGGAAACCCATCACTATGCGTATTGAAGAAGATTTGAAGTTAGGCTTCAAAGATGTTTTGATTCGTCCGAAGCGTTCCACGCTTAAAAGCCGTTCAGCTGTTGAACTTGAACGCACTTACACCTTTAAACATTCAGGCCACCAATGGTCAGGCATTCCTATTATTGCCGCCAATATGGATACTGTCGGTACCTTCACCATGGCAGAAGCGCTGGCCTCTTTTGATTTGCTGACGGCTGTACATAAACATTATACCGTTGAACAATGGCGTGAGTTTGTTGCCCGTGTGCCTGAATCAGTACTGCGTCACGTCATGGTATCAACCGGTACTTCGGAAGCTGATTTTGTCAAACTGAAGCAAATTCTTGAGTTATCACCTCTGCTAAAATTTATTTGTATTGATGTAGCAAACGGTTACTCAGAGCAATTTGTCAGCTTTTTACAAAAAGCGCGCGAAGCCAATATGGATAAAGTGATTTGTGCCGGTAACGTAGTTACCGGTGAAATGGTTGAAGAATTGGTTCTGTCCGGTGCTGATATTGTTAAAGTCGGAATTGGCCCCGGCTCGGTTTGTACCACTCGGGTTAAAACCGGCGTCGGTTACCCTCAGCTTTCAGCCGTGATTGAATGTGCTGATGCAGCTCACGGCCTTGGCGGACAAATCGTTAGTGACGGCGGCTGTAGCGTTCCGGGGGATGTGGCTAAAGCCTTTGGCGGCGGCGCTGATTTCGTCATGCTGGGCGGTATGCTGGCCGCTCATCAGGAGTGTGAAGGCAATATCATTGAAGAAGACGGCAAACAGTATATGCAGTTCTACGGCATGAGCTCCGAGTCGGCAATGAATCGCCATGTTGGTGGCGTTGCTCAGTACCGTGCAGCAGAAGGTAAAACCGTTAAGCTGACTTTCCGTGGCCCGGTTGAACATACGGTACGCGATATTCTTGGTGGCCTGCGCTCAGCCTGTACTTACGTCGGTGCCGAGCGCCTGAAAGAGCTGACTAAGCGTACAACCTTTATTCGGGTTGCCGAGCAAGAGAATCGGGTTTTTAATCAGTCGTAATTTTGGTCTTAAAATATCGCTCTTCGGTCGTTAGGGAAAATAAATATTCCGGTATTGATTATGCGAACGAAACCGACGATAGAACCAAATTGAACTAGGTTATTATTAGTCTGAAGTGCGCCTTATGGCGCACTTTTTACCTTAATGCTGTGTTACGTCGGAGTTGGTGTCCCTATATCCGTTAGGGACGGGGAAATTCGACGGGCTGTTGCTATCTGACGATTAGCCCAGAAAACGGTCAACAGGCGTTGTAGACCGATAAATCCAAATAACAAAATGCCGATCACGATTTTTGTCCACCATGAACTTAGGGTTCCGTCGAAGTTGATATAGGTTTGAATCAGCCCCTGAATAAGTACGCCGAACAGGGTGCCAAACACCGTACCGACACCGCCACTTAACAGCGTTCCTCCGATAACTACCGCTGCGATAGCGTCGAGTTCAACCCCGATGCCTGCCAGCGCATAGCCCGCCGAGGTATAAAATGAAAATACAATACCTGCCAGCGTAGCCAGACCGGTAGATAACATATAGATACCGATAGTGGTTTTGCGGGTTGATATTCCCATCAGTTCCGTCGAGGTTGGGTTTCCGCCAAGAGCATAGACGTTATTACCAAAGCGGGTTCTGTGCGCAAGGATGATACCAAACAGCACGACCGCCAGCATAATGACCGCCAGTAAGCTAAAGCGCCCGCCGCCGGGTATCTTCCACGCAATGCTTGATAAGCTGCTATACAGCGGATGGTCGATAGGGATTGACTGCTCCGAGACCAGAAAGCTGACGCCGCGCAGGAAGAACATACCGGCAAGGGTAATAATAAAGGCGGGTATCTTTAGGGTATCAATCAACCAGCCCATAAAAGCGCCGAATGAACAGCCCATCACCATAATAATGGCAAAGGCCAATATTGGATCAATCCCCCAGTCACCAATCATTTTAGCCAGAAAAACCCCGGTAAATGCGATAACCGATCCTACCGACAGGTCGATACCACCTGACAAAATAACAAACGTCATACCTACAGCAACAATACACAGGAATGCGTTATCCGTCAGAATGTTACATATTACCCTCGTTGAGGCGAAACCGGGGAAACGGGCAAAGCAGAACATATAGCCAAGGATAAAAACGGCGATAGTAATCATCAACGGTAAGTGACGTTTAAACATGGCCATATTTCCTTTTAAATAAGCGGATAAAGGCGGGTGATTGAAGTATCAGCACCAGTAAGACCACCAAGGCTTTCACCACTAGATTCCACTGTGGTTGATAGCCGGAGAGCAAAATACCGGTGTTCATGCCCTGAATAATCAGCGCTCCGGTTAGTGACAGCGCTAGATTAAATCTTCCGCCCATCAGCGAAGCTCCACCAATGACAACTGCCAGAATGGCATCCATCTCTAGCCATAGGCCGGCATTATTGGCGTCGGCACCGCGAATATCTGCCGCGACAATAATGCCGGCAATGGCCGCGCAAATACCGCTGATCACATAGGTCGACATCACCACCATATTGGTATTTACGCCGGCGTTTTTCGCGGCCCGAATATTAATTCCGGCGGATTCAATAAATAGCCCGAGGGCCGTTTTACGGGTGAGGGCCCAAAGCAGAACAAATACGCAAACAATAATGGTGATAGGTACCGGCAAGTAGAGGAATGTGCCGCTGCCAATCCAGGCCAATGCCGGATCGTTAAAGGTGACTATTTGTCCTTCAGTAATAAGCTGAGCGATTCCCCGACCGGCAACCATGAGCATCAGGGTGGCGACAATCGGCTGTATCTTGAGGATAGCCACCAAAAAGCCATTCCATATTCCGCATAGCGCTCCTGCTCCAATGGCACCAAGCAGAACAATTATCAGAGGGAAGCCTGAAATGGTTAAACTGGCGGCCGTTGCACCCGCGATAGCCATTACCGCGCCAACGGAAAGATCTATGCCGCCGGTTGCAATCACCAGCGTCATGCCTAACGCTAAAATTGCCACCGGCGCACAGCGGTTGAGAATATCAATCAGGCTGCCAAACAGGCGACCATCCTGTAGATGTATTGAGAAGAAGTTATTGGCAACGAATGCATTGACCAACAAAATAACGATCAGTGCAATAGCCTGAGCGGAACCTTTAGGCATCGTAAAACCGGCTTTTTTTGAGGCTTCGGCCGATGATTTGGCATGTAATGTCATCTTATTTCCCCTTAGGCCGCAATGGCGTTCATGATGGCCGGAATAGATAACTGTTCTGCCGGAATTTCAGCTATTTGCTTACCATCTCGCAAGATAATGACCCTGTCAGCATAGCCAATCAGCTCTTCCAGTTCGGAAGAGATAACTAATAGGGCTAATCCGTCAGCACAAAGGGTTTCTATTAAGCGGATAATTTCGGCATGGGCTCCGACGTCAATGCCTCTGGTTGGCTCATCCAAAATCAAAAATTGGGGCTTCGTGACCAGCCAGCGGGATAGCAATACTTTTTGCTGATTTCCACCGGACAAAAATTGGATTGGCTGTTCAGGGCTCGGCGTTTTGATCGCCAGCTGTCTGATAAAACGTTCGGCAATGTCATCCTGCTCTTTACGCGAGATGGGGTGTAACCAGCCGCGCTGAGACTGTAACGCCAGAATGATATTTTCTCTGACGGAGGCCGCAGCAATGATACCTTCTGTTTTTCTGTCTTCAGGGCAGAATCCGAAACCAAGTGCAGACGCCTGCCGGGCTGATTTTATTTTTACTTCCCGGCCTTTAACCCAGACTTGGCCAGTATCTGCGGGCTTGATACCGAAAATCACTTCTGCTGTTTCAGTTCTGCCGGAGCCCAGCAGGCCAGCCAGCCCGACAACTTCCCCGGGGCGGACCGACAGATCAAACGGCTGGATAGTGCCTTTTTTACCATACTGCTTAAAGGCCGCTATCGGCTTATCACTGCGTAGCGTTCGGCCTGCACGGCGCAGGGCATTGTCTTCAAGCTCTCTGCCCAGCATCATTTTGACTAATTCAATTTGTGGCAGCTCGGCGGTAATCCGGGTGCCTACTAATTCACCGTTTCGTAATACGGTAATACGATCGGTGACCGCATACACCTGGTCGAGAAAGTGAGTAATGAAAATCAGGCTAACGCCGCGGGCACGAAGGTCGCGCATAATACTGAACAGCAGCTCGACCTCATTGGTATCGAGACTGGCAGTGGGCTCATCAAGGATCAGGATTTTGGCAGACAGGTCAACCGCTCTGGCAATAGCGACAATTTGTTGCATGGCAACCGAGTAGTGACCAAGAGGCTGAGTGACATCCAGTTCGAAGCCATAGCTGGTCATGATTTGTTGTGAGCGGCGAATGATTTCTTTGCGGTTAACTAAACCAAACCTGGTCGGCTCGCGGCCGATAAAGAGATTGTCGGCTACCGACATATTGGGCAGTAAGTTAACTTCCTGATAAACCGTACCTATGCCGATAGATTGAGCATGTGCCGTGCTGGTTGGATTAACTTCTTTTCCCTCGAGAAAAATAGTTCCGCTGTCTTTCGGATAAACACCGGTCAGCGCTTTTATCAGCGTTGATTTTCCTGCGCCATTTTCACCCAGCAACGCCATGATTTCGCCGTGGTGTATGGAGAGGGAGACATTATGAAGCGCTCTTACGCCGGGGAAGGATTTACAGATTCCCTGAATATCCAGCAGAACATTGTCTGGTCGATGTTGCTCTGTCATAGCTTCCTCTGTTTTTACTGGTACATCATGGTTGATGTGCTTTCTACAGAAAGGCGATGAAACCGCCGCTATACCATTAAGCTATAGCGGCGTTGTGACTGAGGGTGAGCGTTTAGTACCCCATATTTTTCTTAAGATCGATTTGCTGTTGAGCGGACTCAGGACCAAAAGCTTTTGATTCGGTCTGAATGATTTTTGGTGGAATAGTGCCGTCTTTTTTATAGGCGATTAGTGCGTCAAATGCCGGTCCTGCCATATTTGGCGTTAATTCAACGGTCAGGTTAGCTTCACCGGCCAGCATGGCTTTAAAGATGTCCGGTACGGCATCAATCGAAATAACTTTTATATCACTACCAGGTTTGAGCCCGGCCTCTTTAATGGCCTGAATTGCGCCAATGGCCATATCGTCGTTATGAGAGTACACCGCGCAGATGTTTTTGCCGCGATCCTCAGCTTTGATGAAACTCTCCATAACCTCTTTACCTTTACTCCGGGTAAAGTCGCCGGACTGAGTCCGAATTATTTTAATCTCAGGAGCACCGGCAATCGCTTCGGAGAACCCTTTTTTACGATCCAATGCGACACTGGCACCGACCGTACCCTGTAGCTCTACAACATTACAGGCCTTTCCGGCCATTTCTTTAACCAGCCAGTCACCGGCAACCTTGCCTTCATACACGTTATCTGCGGTGACAACTGACATATACAGTGAAGGATCTTTCGCCGTAATGTTTCTGTCCAGTAAGAACACCGGTATTTTTGCGTCTTTAGCTTCTTCTAATACCGGCTCCCAGCCTGTTTGTACTACCGGAGCAATAAATATGGCGTCAACGCCCTGAGCGATAAATGAACGTACTGCTTTGATTTGATTCTCTTGTTTTTGTTGGGCATCAGCAATTTTCAGCGTGATACCTCGCTGTTTTGCCTGCTCTTTTGCTACCGACGTTTCGGCAGCCCGCCAGCCGGACTCTGAACCAATTTGTGAGAATCCGACCGTTAATGATTCTGCATAAGCAGCACCTGATATCAGGGTTGCGATAGTACTCGCGATCAGTAAACGTTTTAGCATATTACTTTTCCTCGAATTGAGTTTAGGGAGACTATGAAGCAGCAAATTATTGCTAATACAATTTGGCAAAACTGGCAGAATAAAAGGAGAGCAATATCCCATATAGTTACAAATAGCAGGATAGTGAATATAAATAACTCGATAAGCATAGTTATTTTTAACGCATAACTAAAATATCGACCTGCTTTTTTATGTTTTATCCTTCAGGCTCTATTTTTTATACTCAGTTTTATTTTAGGGCTATCGCGAAAGCGTTCCTAATAGGTATGAGTAATTCAGGCTTTATCAGGCCTATATTTTCTGTCTCAGTATATTTTAGCCAGTGATTATCCCATTACATTACCAAGTTGAAATATAGGAAGGTAAATGGCGATCACTAGCCCGCCAATAATGACGGCCAGTATCGTCATCAGCAACGGCTCAACCTTTGCCGATAGGTTTTCAGCCAGATTTTCGGCCTGGTCCTCATAAATATCAGCCAGTTTATCCAGCATGGTATCTAACATTCCCGACTCCTCACCGGCCCGCACCAACTGACATGCTAATGCCGGAAATAGAGGCTGTTGATGTAATGCGCTAAATAACGAGGTTCCCTGTTCGATAAGCCTTAGCGTGAATATTAATGAATGGTAGTAATGGATATTTCCGGCAGCGTTAGCGGATGATTTTATTCCATTGGTTAGCGGTATTCCTGCATGTTGCGTCATGGCTAAGGTGCGAAATACTCTGGCCAATATGTTGGTTTGAATAAGTTTTCCACAAAATGGAAGCTGAAGAATAATTTGTTGTTCTCTTGCTTGCCAATACTGTTGAGGGTGTAGCCTGTTTAAATAATATCCATAGAGTGTTGATAATAGTATCGCGCCGATCAGACCATGATGTTGTATCGCATCAGACAGGGCAATAACACACTGTGTGAAATAGGGAAGCGGGGCATCAAAGGATTGGTAGATTTCGGTAAATGCTGGCAGTACCAATATGAGCATTAGCAGCGATACCAGCAGCGCTACGGCCAGTACAAATAGCGGATAACCGAGTGCCTTACGGATTTTTTGCTGTAACCGTACCCGTTTTTCTTGTTGGTTGGCCAATAAGAAGCAACATTGATCGAGTTTACCGGTCAGTTCTCCGGTTGATATTAGCTCTCTAAATAGGGCCGGAAATGCTTGGGGATATTCGGCCAGCGCCGAAGAAAATGATTTTCCCTGCGATATTTGTGACTGTAACTGTTTTAAAATATAGCGCCATGCCGGTAGCGGGTGTTCTGATGCAATCAGCCTGAGACTATGATTGAGCGGTAATCCGGCCTGTAACAGCGTAGCCAGTTGACGCGTAATCGTTGATAACTCAGCTAATTGCCACTGTCGCTGGCTAAGCTTGACCGCTAGCTTTATCTTTACAGCAATAACTCCCTGGACCATAAGCTGTTGTCTGGCGTGGCGGACTGAGTTAGCCGAAATTTCTCCGCTATGGCCTTCGATATCCAGCCAAGTGTATAACCGCGGATATGTCATCGGGAATCTTCGGTTTTATGGGGGAATCCGACCGTTCGATATAGCTCCGGAAGGGATGTTACTCCCTGTTCGACCAGCCCGATTCCGGCATCAAATAGCGGTATCATGCCTTGCCGGCAGGCAAGGCTATGTAATTCAGTTACCGTTGCTCCGTTAAACAGCGCCTGCCTGATTTCATCACTGATGGACAGCATTTCGTAAATCCCCGTCCGGCCATAGTATCCGTTGAGGCAATGCTCACAGCCGACGGCCTGATAAGCGTCAATGATGACGTTCTTTTGGCCGGTGTATATCTTTTGTGGCTGATGGCTTTTCTGCTTACAGTGGGGGCAGAGGCAACGGATAAGCCGTTGGGAAATAATGAGCTTCAGGCTGGAAGCTAAAAGATAGTCAGGAATTCCCATCTGACTTAGGCGAATCAGCGTATCTGCCGTCGAGTTGGTGTGTAACGTTGCCAAAACTAAGTGGCCGGTTTGTGCGGCTTCAACGGCAATTTCAGCCGTTTCCCGATCGCGAATTTCGCCAACCATTAATATATCGGGGTCCTGTCGTAAGAAGGCTTTTAGCGCCGTACTGAATGTAATGCCTGCCTTGAGATTAATCTGGGTCTGATTAATCCCGTTGATTGGAATTTCTATCGGATCTTCAACGCTACAGATATTGCGAGAAGCGTCATTTAGCTGGCGGAGCCCGCTGTATAGCGTCACGGTTTTTCCGCTTCCCGTAGGTCCGGTAACCAGCACTAATCCCTGTGGCTGATTAATCGTTTTGGTATACAACTGCAGGAGTTGGTCAGGTATGCCAAGCGCAGCGATTTGTTGCTGCTGTTTACCTGACTCCATAACCCGTAAAACCACTTTTTCACCGTAAGAAACCGGAATAGTTGAAATACGCAGCGCCCGGTCTTCACCATCATGGTGAAATAATAGCTGACCGTCCTGTGGTAGCCTGCGTTCAGCAATGTCGAGCCATGCCATGATTTTTAGCCGGGCAACCAACTGTGGCGCTATTGACGCGGGGGGCGTCGCCGTTTCCTGTAGCGTTCCGTCGATACGCAGCCTGATCCGATAATGGTGAGCATAAGGTTCAAAATGGATGTCCGAAGCTCTGCGCTGCAGCGCCTGACGAATAACCTGATTGATAAACTGTACTACCGGCTCATCATCATGGCGATTGTCGGTATACTCAGCGCTAGCAGCATTGGATTGGTGCTGTTGTGCGACAATGAATGCGTTATCAGGTCTGTCATGTTTAACCTGATGAATATATTGTTCAATTTTAGCCCGGGGCCAGTAATCGACTTTGATCGCATAGCCACAGGTAAAACTGAGTTCTGATATCACCTGAGTGAGTGATTCACTTTGTACTGCGGCAACCACTAATTGCTGATTATCAATCTTCAGGGGCACGACCTGATAACGCAGACATTTATCTTGAATATCCTGGCTGATATCTGTCATGGATTACTCACATCATCAAAACGAAATATATCGTTACAGGCGTTTTGCAGACCGACATTTTGGCCGCTCAGGCAGCGTCGTTGCCAACTGAGCCCTGACGATGTGGTATCCAGTATTGGTATCAGTGTTACCGTTAAGCTTTGTAGCGCACTCTGCCCGATAAGGGTAATCACGCCGTCAGCGACCGTTATTTTTTGTACGTAGCGAGTGGTTTTATCAGCCGGAACTCCGTTACTGCCGTTATTACACCGGCCAAGCCCGCCGTTTTCCAATGAACAGAGCTCAATGGCCGTTTTATAAGGCACCATGGCCTGTAACATATCTGTCAGTGCCGCTTTTTGTACATAGCCTTGGTAAGCCGGTAGTCCGATGGCGGTCAGTATGGCGATGATAGCGATAACAATCATCAATTCAAAAAGGGTAAAACCCGCCTGATGTTGCATGATATTTGCTCCTGATAGGTCGTGATGTCGTAAACGATATCAGTAGCTTATTTTCTGAGGTGGTAGAAAGAGTCGATATTGTTTAATCGTTGGAGAGTGGTCAGGATAAATTCTGGTAAATGGCCCTGTTACATTTATTGATGCGATAGATTGCGCGTTTATTGACATAGAAAAGGGCGCTTGATAAGCGCCCTTAATGGTCTTTATCTCGTCAGGAAAACTCGGCTATTACTGCTTATATCTTCCCACGACCAACAATTTTGCCATTTTGTAAAACAAATAGTTTATGGGTTCTCTTATAATGAATAATATCGAACCCTCCTTGCTGGTAGGTTATTGCATCGACGTTATCTTCCGTAATAAGAGCCGGTTTGCCGTCAACATACATCTGACCTTGGGCATTGGCCTCGATATTTAAACCCGCTAAATGTGTTTTAAATGGTTGATACGTAGTTTGCTCAACTGATTTAGCTGCATTGCGCAGAGCCGCGGTTTCTGCTGCATTAGTGACACTAGCCTGCTTATTTTGTTCAGCAATATAACAGGCGTCTTTAGATATTCCCTGACTTTCACAATCAGACATTCTGGAGGCTTGAGTTGAACAGCCCGCTAATAAAGCGATGCTAATCAGTACAGCTAATTTATTGATCATGCTATTTACCGTTGTGTTATGAGTGCTCAATATCTCCAGTATGGAGACGGAGTGAATTACCCGCCAATAGCAAAAGAATTCCTAATCCCGGCACCGTCATTATTATCTGAATTGACAGCCGCGGGTGCGTTACACTTTCAGCTAACTTATAGTGTTAACTGATTGATGTTGTTATCGGTATCTGGATAAGGCAAGCCTGATACCTGATTTAATGCTTCCTGATAGTCTGTTTAGCTATTAGTGCTATTCATTCTGCGCTTGTGATGGTGCTCACACTTTGTGATAGATCAAACTTATAGACCTGTGAAAAATAACTATGGTTGTTGGTTTTATTTATGTCTATGTTTTTTGTTTGGAATGATTGAGGCTGCTCTGTCAACATGGGTTAAAGTTACTAAATGATGCGTTAATGAAATCTAATTATGACAAAGCAGGTAAGGGGTAATATGGAATTAATCAATGGATGGCTTACCGGCGTAAAGCGGGTTGAGTCTCCTCATTATGACGATCGGCCAGATGATGAGATTCCCTCACTGTTAGTGATTCATAATATCAGTTTGCCGCCCGGTGAGTTTGGCGGCCCTTATATCGATCGTCTGTTTACCGGTACGCTGGACCCCAACCAACATCCCTATTTTGCTGGTATTAGCCAACTGAGAGTATCGGCTCATTGCCTGATTCGTCGTGATGGTGAAATTGTACAATATGTCCCATTTGATAAACGAGCCTGGCATGCCGGTGTTTCTCTATTTGAGGGCCGGGAGCGGTGTAATGACTTTTCGATTGGTATTGAAATGGAAGGTACTGACGATCGGGACTTCAGCGCTGAGCAATATCATAGTTTGTCCGTCGTTACGCAATTACTAATGGCTCATTACCCGATTAGTGCCGGGCGGATTACCGGCCATAGCGATATTGCTCCCGGTCGTAAGACCGATCCGGGGCCTCATTTTGATTGGGCTTACTATAAAAAAAGTATTTCTGATGAGTCGATAAGATAAACAAAAAAAATCCCCGTCGGGTTAAACCCGCGGGGATTGTTAAATTAATATCAGACCGTTTATCTACTTTATTGTTTTACGGGTGATTAAGTAGCCGATGCCTAAAATCACCAGCCATACCGGAATCAGTAACACTGAAATACGGATGCCCGGGGTGATATACATAATGACCAGCACGCCGGCTAAGAATAGCAGGCAAAGGTAATTACTGAAAGGGTAAAACAGGGATTTGAATTTAGGAACCACGCCTTCACGATCTTTAGCTGCACGAAACTTAAGATGAGATAAGCTGATCATTGCCCAGTTAATTACAATACTGGAGACGACCAGCGACATCAGGATACTAATTGCTTCTTTAGGAATCATATAGTTAATCAAGATGCCAATGGCAGCTATGGTACTGGAGAACAAAATAGCGTTGACCGGTACACCGCGGCTGTTGGTCTTAGCCAATGCTTTAGGCGCATTTTTTTGTAACGCTAAGCCGTACAGCATACGGCTATTACTGTAGACACAGCTGTTATAAACCGACAGCGCGGCGGTCAGAACAACGACATTGAGTGCGGTAGCAACCATATTGCTGTTCAGGTCATGGAAGATCATGACGAACGGGCTACCGCCTTCAACCACTTTAGTCCATGGGTAAAGTGACAGCAGAACCACCAGCGAGCCGATATAGAAAATCAGAATACGGTAAATAACCTGATTAATGGCTTTAGGAATACTTTTTTGCGGGTTATCGGCTTCTGCTGCGGTGATGCCAATCAGCTCAAGCCCGCCAAAGGAGAACATAATTATGGCAGTCGCCATAATTAAACCTTCGGTGCCGAAAGGCATAAATCCGCCTTCCAGAGACCATAGGTTACTGATTCCGGCTTCCGGGCCGCCCAAGCCACTGAACAGCAGGTAAGAACCAAAAAGAATCATACCAATAATGGCGGCGACTTTAATAATGGCAAACCAGAACTCCATCTCACCGTAAACTTTTACCGTAGTGAGGTTAATCAGGTTTATCAAGACAAAGAATACGGCGGCAGATACCCAGGTCGGAATTTCAGGCCACCAATATTGAACGTAGATGCCGACGGCCGTGAGCTCTGCCATGCTGACCAGGACGAACAGCATCCAGTAGTTCCAGCCAGAGAGGAAACCGGCAAACGGGCCCCAGTATTTATAGGAGAAGTGGCTGAATGTTCCTGCGACAGGCTCTTCAGTAATCATTTCACCCAGTTGGCGCATGATTAGAAAAGCAATAATGCCGCCAATAGCATAACCGAGTATGACAGAGGGACCAGCCATGCTGATGGTTTGAGCGCTGCCTAAAAATAGCCCTGTACCAACGGCTCCACCTAACGCAATTAATTGAATGTGTCGGTTTTTTAGGCCGCGTTTGAGCTCATCACTCATTATTATTCGTTCCTCTTATACACTGATTAGCTTTGTTATTTTGTGGGTTTACCGTTCAAATATTAGCCTACTGTACCAAGATATTTACACTCGGCGAGAAAGACTTTTTCATAGCTATCTACCGAAGCGGCAAGAATAGTGGTAATCAAAAATCTTTGCATTAATTTTCTTGTATTCCATGTCTCAGGATTGAGAATTGTTTTACCGATAAATTGACCTTTTTGATAAGGGGGGTTGGGCGTTTTTTACTCAGGCTAGAAGATAGTTGGTTTTCTTATTTAGGCATTTACACAGATTGTTATAGCAATATTTGTAAGTAGCCAAAAAACGCAGAATTTCCCATAAAGATCAAAAATGAATTTTAATTCATAAATATCGATTTTATATTTAAATAATGGTTTGCTGATCCGCTTCAGTTTTACTTTTTATTCGTTTCAAAAAGGTTAAATTTATTCTCAGGCTATTTATTGTAATTAACCCTATGTGGGTAGGGTTAGCGACGATAATCCCGACAAATCACAGTGATAGGCGTAGTTTCATGATTTCGATCAATGGTCATATGGACATAAGGTGAATATTTTGTTACTTTATCGTCACACTTTTGATATTGGTATTACCAATTGACTTCAGGGCATTTCAGAGAAGCATTATGGTTTATAGCAAGGTTCGTCAACCCAAGTTATCAGACGTTATTGAGCAACAGCTCGAAACGCTGATCCTTGAAGGAACCCTCCGTCCGGGGGAGAAACTCCTTCCTGAACGAGAGCTTGCTAAGCAATTTGATGTTTCCCGTCCTTCACTGCGAGAAGCTATTCAGCGATTAGAAGGTAAAGGCCTTCTTCTGCGCCGCCAGGGTGGTGGGACTTTTGTCCAGACTAACCTTTGGCAGAGCCTGAGTGACCCGCTAAGTGAACTACTTGCCGACCATCCTGAATCACAATTCGATCTGTTAGAAACGCGTCATGCGCTGGAAGGTATCACCGCTTATTATGCGGCCTTACGCGGTACTGATGAAGATTTTCAACGTATCCGCACCTATCATGAACAGATTGAAACCGCTCAGGCTTCAGGCGACAGAACGGTCGAGGCTGAAGCCGTAATGCAATATCAAATGGCGGTGACAGAAGCCAGTCACAACGTGGTGCTGCTGCACTTATTACGTTGCATGTCTCCTCTGTTAGAGCAAAACGTCCGCCAAAATTTCGAATTACTCTATTCACGCCGTGAAATGCTGGAGAGAGTGAGTAACCATAGGGCTAGTATCTTTGATGCCATAGTGGCACGTGAACCAGAAAAAGCACGTGAAGCTTCGCATCGTCATTTAGCTTTTATCGAGGATGTGCTGTTAGAGCTTGATAGAGAGCATAGCCGTCGCGAGAGATCGCTGCGTCTGCTACAGCAACGCAAGGATTGAGAGCAAATTAGCTCGGCCAAACACTGAGCCTGTCTTAATAACGTTTAAGCTGCCTTATGCAGGTAGATAGCCAAAGGGTAGACGTTATTGAGACAGGCTTTGAACAACTAACATAAAGATAGAATAAGGAAACCACCATGTCGGAAATTGTAAATCAAGACGTGGATCCGATTGAAACCCGCGATTGGTTGCAGGCGATTGAATCGGTCATCCGTGAAGAAGGCGTTGAGCGTGCTCAATACCTGATTGATCAGGTTATGGCATCAGCCCGTCAGGCTGGCGTTAATTTACCTTCAGGGGTGTCTAGCAGTGATTACATCAATACCATTGCACTGGCTGACGAACCGGCTTATCCGGGTAACCTTGATTTAGAGCGTCGTATCCGTTCTATCATCCGTTGGAATGCGGTGATGACCGTTCTGCGTGCGTCTAAGAAAGATCTGGACCTTGGTGGCCATATGGCTTCATTCCAGTCTTCTGCGACCATCTATGAAGTGTGTTTTAACCACTTCTTCCGCGCGCGCAATGCTAAAGACGGCGGTGACTTAGTTTACTTCCAGGGCCATATTTCTCCGGGAATCTACGCTCGTGCCTTCCTTGAAGGTCGCCTGAGCGAAGAACAAATGAATAACTTCCGTCAGGAAGTTCACGGTAACGGTCTTTCTTCTTATCCTCACCCTAAACTGATGCCTGACTTCTGGCAGTTCCCGACCGTATCTATGGGTCTGGGTCCAATCAGTGCGATCTATCAGGCGCGTTTCCTGAAGTATTTACACAATCGCGGTCTGAAAGACACATCTGAACAAACTGTTTATGCCTTCTTAGGCGACGGTGAGATGGATGAGCCGGAATCTAAAGGTGCAATTACCATTGCAACCCGTGAAAAACTGGACAACCTGGTATTCATCATTAACTGTAACTTACAGCGCTTAGACGGTCCTGTAACCGGTAATGGTAAAATCATTAATGAACTGGAAGGCATCTTTAGCGGCGCCGGCTGGGATGTGATCAAAGTTATGTGGGGCAACCGTTGGGATGACCTGCTACGCAAAGATACGACCGGCAAACTGATTCAGTTAATGAACGAAACCGTTGACGGTGACTATCAGACATTTAAGTCTAAAGATGGCGCTTACGTACGTGAACACTTCTTTGGTCGCTTCCCTGAAACCGCCGCTCTGGTTAAAGATATGACCGACGACGAAATCTGGGCACTCAACCGTGGTGGTCACGATCCGAAGAAAGTATTTGCAGCACTGAAAAAAGCGCAGGATACCCAAGGTAAACCAACCGTCATTCTGGCCCATACCATTAAAGGTTACGGCATGGGTGAAACTGCGGAAGGTAAAAATATCGCTCACCAGGTTAAGAAAATGAACATGGAAGGCGTACGCCAATTCCGCGATCGTTTCAACGTACCTGTTGCTGACGCTGATATCGAAAAACTGCCGTTAATCACGCTGGAAAAAGATTCAGAAGAGTACAAATACCTGCATGAACGCCGTGAGGCTCTGAAAGGTTATGTACCGACTCGTCTGCCTAACTTTACACAAGCGCTGACTATTCCACCGCTGGAAGAGTTCAAAGGTTTACTGGAAGAGCAGAATAAAGAAATCTCTACCACCATTGCTTTTGTTCGTGCGTTGAACGTGATGCTGAAAGATCCGTCAATCGGACCTCGCTTAGTGCCTATTCTAGCGGATGAAGCCCGTACCTTTGGTATGGAAGGCCTATTCCGTCAAATCGGTATTTATAGTCCTAAGGGCCAGCAATATACCCCTCAGGATCGTGAGCAAGTTGCTTACTATAAAGAAGACGAGAAAGGTCAGATTCTGCAGGAAGGTATCAACGAACTGGGCGCTGCGGCATCTTGGTTAGCGGCTGCGACGTCTTACAGCACCAATGACCTGCCGATGATTCCGTTCTATATCTACTACTCAATGTTTGGTTTCCAACGTATCGGCGATCTGTGCTGGGCTGCCGGTGACCAACAGGCGCGTGGATTCTTAGTCGGTGGTACTTCTGGTCGTACGACACTGAACGGTGAAGGTCTACAGCATGAAGATGGCCATAGCCATATTCAGTCACTGACTATTCCTAACTGTATCTCTTATGACCCAACTTACGCTTACGAAGTTGCTGTCATTATGCATGATGGTTTACAGCGCATGTACGGTAATCAAGAAAACGTTTACTACTACATCACTACGCTGAACGAAAACTATCATATGCCTGCAATGCCAAAAGGCGTTGAAGAAGGTATCCGTAAAGGTATCTATAAGTTAGAAAGCGTAAAAGGTAAGAAAGGAAAAGGCCACGTTCAGTTAATGGGCTCTGGTTCAATTCTTCCTCATGTGCGTGAAGCCGCTCAGATCCTGTCTAAAGATTATGGCATTTCATCTGACGTCTACAGCGTAACATCCTTCACTGAACTGGCGCGTGATGGTCAGGACTGTGAGCGTTGGAACATGCTGCATCCGCTAGAGAAACCACGTGTACCTTACGTTGCTCAGGTGATGAACGATGCACCAGCGGTGGCTTCTACTGATTATATGAAACTGTTCGCAGAACAAATTCGTAACTTTATTCCAGCCAGCGATTTCCGCGTATTGGGTACTGACGGTTTCGGTCGTTCAGACAGCCGTGCCAACCTGCGTCATCACTTCGAAGTGGATGCATCTTATGTTGTGGTTGCTGCTTTGGGTGAACTGGCTAAACGCGGTGAAGTAAAAGCCAGCGTTGTAGCAGAAGCGATAACCAAGTTTGGTATCAACGCTGACAAAGTTAACCCACGTCTGGCATAAGAGGTAAAGATTAAATGGCTATTGAAATCAAAGTGCCGGACATCGGCACTGATGAAGTTGAAGTGACCGAACTGCTGGTTAAAGTTGGCGATAAAGTTGAAGTCGAACAATCCCTGCTTACCGTAGAAGGTGACAAAGCTTCAATGGAAGTCCCTTCGCCACAGGCTGGCGTAGTGAAAGAAATTAAAGTACAGGTCGGTGGCAAAGTGTCTACCGGTTCACTGATTATGATCTTTGAAGGTGCCGATGCGGCACCTGCTCCGAAGGCAGAAGCAAAAGCTGAAGCCAAGCCAGCAGCTCCGGCTGCAGCGGCCTCTTCGCTGAAAGAAGTTCAGGTTCCTGATATCGGTGGTGACGAAGTTGAAGTGACCGAAGTCATGGTGAAGGTTGGCGATAAAGTTGAAGCTGAACAATCGCTAATCACCGTTGAAGGTGATAAAGCGTCAATGGAAGTCCCGGCACCTTTCGCCGGCACCGTGAAAGAGATCAAAACTGCCGTTGGTAGCAAGGTTTCAACCGGAACGCTGATCATGGTATTTGAAGTTGCTGGCTCGGCAAACGTAGCGGCAGCGGCAAGTCAGGAAAGTGCTCCAGCAGCGGCTCCGGCTGCTGCATCGGGTGCAAGTACAGCTAAAGATGTGCAGGTTCCTGATATTGGCGGTGATGAAGTTGAAGTGACCGAAGTGATGGTAAAAGTGGGTGACAAAGTTACCGCTGAACAATCACTGATCACCGTAGAAGGTGATAAAGCGTCAATGGAAGTCCCGGCACCTTTCGCCGGTACGGTAAAAGAAATCAAGGTTTCTGTGGGAAGTAAAGTTTCTACCGGCTCTTTGATTATGGTGTTTGAAGTGCAAGGCGCAGTACCTGCTGCTGCCCCGTCTGCTCCGGCTCCAGCCAGTGCTCCAGCAGCTGCGGCTAAACCAGCAGCTCAACCTGTAGCGCCAGCCGCTGCGGGTGGTAATGAATTTACCGAAAACTCAGCCTATATTCATGCTACCCCGGTTATCCGTCGTTTAGCCCGTGAGTTTGGCGTTAACCTGGCGAAAGTGAAGGGAACGGGTCGTAAAGGCCGTATCCTGAAAGAAGACGTTCAGGCCTATGTTAAAGATGCGGTTAAACGCGTTGAGTCAGGCGCGGCTGCCAGCACAGGCGGTTCATTACCTGGCCTGTTGCCTTGGCCGAAGGTTGATTTCAGCAAGTTTGGTGACATTGAAGAAGTTGAGTTAGGTCGTATCCAGAAAATTTCTGGCGCTAACTTACACCGTAACTGGGTGATGATCCCGCACGTTACGCAATTCGATGAAGCAGATATTACTGATGTCGAAGCTTTCCGTAAGCAACAAAATGCTGAAGCTGAGAAGAAAAAGCTGGATGTGAAAATCACGCCGCTGGTCTTTATCATGAAAGCCGTTGCTAAAGCGTTAGAAGAGCTACCTCGTTTCAACAGTTCACTGTCTGAAGATGGTCAGAAGCTGACGCTGAAGAAATATATCAATATCGGCGTTGCCGTTGATACTCCAAACGGTTTAGTGGTGCCGGTATTCCGTGATGTTAATAAGAAAGGCATCATTGAACTGTCTCGCGAGCTGGCTGAGATCTCTAAGAAAGCGCGTGCCGGTAAGCTGACTGCTTCCGATATGCAGGGCGGATGTTTCACTATTTCCAGCCTGGGCGGCATTGGCGGTACGGCATTTACCCCTATCGTTAACGCACCAGAAGTGGCTATCTTAGGCGTATCAAAATCGTCTATGAAACCGGTATGGAATGGTAAAGAGTTTGCTCCGCGCCTGATGTTACCACTGTCACTGTCTTACGATCACCGCGTGATCGACGGCGCAGCGGGTGCTCGTTTCATTAGTTACATTAATGATGCAATGTCAGACATTCGTCGTTTAGTCATGTAATTTGCAGGGCCGGTCTAGGCCGGCCCTTTAGTTATGGTGTTTGTTTGGAACACTTGTTTGCAGAATTGTTATGTTTCTGTAAACTAAAGCAGTTGCAAAGGTTCCGACAAAATACGCTATGATGAAACGAAACCAGCGCCGGTCGGCCGAAAAAATAATTAAGAGGTCATAGATGAGTACTGATATTAAAACTCAGGTTGTGGTACTTGGGGCAGGCCCCGCAGGCTATTCAGCAGCTTTCCGCTGCGCAGACTTAGGTCTGGATACGATTATTGTTGAGCGTTATTCCACTCTGGGTGGCGTTTGCTTAAACGTAGGTTGTATCCCTTCTAAAGCTCTGCTTCACGTTGCAAAAGTGATTGAAGAGGCTAAAGCATTAGCTGAACACGGTATTGTTTTTGGTGAGCCAAAGACCGATATCGATAAAGTCAGAGTCTGGAAAGAAAAAGTGATTAATCAACTGACAGGCGGATTAGCCGGTATGGCTAAGATACGTAAAGTTCAGGTGGTTACCGGTCACGGTCAGTTTGTTGGTCCTAACACTATCGCCGTACAAGGCGAGAATGGCATCACTAATATCAACTTTGACAATGCCATTATTGCGGCAGGTTCACGTCCTATCCAGTTACCGTTTATTCCTCATGATGACCCGCGCGTTTGGGACTCTACGGATGCATTAGAGTTAAAAACTGTCCCTGAGCGTCTGTTAGTGATGGGTGGCGGTATCATCGGTTTAGAAATGGGTACCGTTTATCACGCACTGGGTTCACAGATTGACGTGGTTGAAATGTTTGACCAAGTTATTCCTGCTGCCGATAAAGACGTGGTTAAAGTGTTTACCAAGCGTATCAGCAAGCAGTTTAATCTGATGCTGGAAACTAAAGTGACCGCCGTTGAAGCCAAAGAAGATGGTATCTACGTTTCAATGGAAGGTAAAAAAGCACCGGCAGAGCCGCAGCGCTATGACGCAGTGCTGGTTGCTATCGGTCGTGTTCCAAACGGTAAATTACTGGATGCCGGTAAAGCCGGTATCGAAGTTGATGACCGCGGCTTTATTCAAGTTGATAAGCAACTGCGTACTAACGTGCCGCATATTTTTGCTATCGGCGATATTGTTGGTCAGCCAATGCTTGCTCACAAAGGCGTGCATGAAGGCCACGTAGCGGCTGAAGTTATCTCCGGTAAGAAACACTACTTTGATCCGAAAGTAATTCCGTCTATTGCCTATACCGAACCAGAAGTTGCATGGGTCGGAATGACAGAGAAAGAAGCGAAAGAGAAAGGCATTAACTACGAAGTTTCTACCTTCCCATGGGCGGCCTCTGGTCGTGCGATTGCTTCCGACTGTGCTGACGGTATGACTAAGCTGATTTTCGATAAAGAATCTCACCGTATCATCGGTGGTGCCATCGTGGGCGCTAACGGTGGTGAGTTACTTGGCGAGATTGGTCTGGCTATCGAGATGGGCTGTGATGCAGAAGATATCGCATTAACCATCCATGCTCACCCGACCTTACATGAATCAGTTGGCTTAGCCGCTGAAGTGTATGAAGGTACGATTACTGACTTACCTAACGCGAAAGCCAAGAAAAAGTAATTCAGCTTTAATCCGCATCAAACAAAAAAACCGCTTCGGCGGTTTTTTTTATGCTAAGACTGACCATTAAGTTCTACTCGGAGTAACCCTCATCTCTGCAGCTAAAAAAGAACAGCAGCGAAACGGCGATTCCGATGGCCAGCAGGGCGATTAAAAAATATTGCAGGCCAAACTGTAGGGATGACATTAAAGGATCCCATTCGGTTTCTGCTGCTCTGATTAAGGCCGGCTGATAGGTCTCACCATAGTGATTAGCGGGAAAAAACTTAGCAATAAGGATAATAATGATAGATGTAATCATCACCACAATAACGTATTGGGCGATTTTTATATCGGACTGTTTGCTTCTTTGGCCAGGGGACTGGGTGTTCATTCTGGCATCCTTGCATGAATGAGGTAAATTTTATGTAAATATACCTGCTTAGTCGTTAAAAGACGACATTATTCTTAATCAAATACTATACTTACTGACTTGCTGTCAGTTTTAGCCATGACATCAGGAAATTAGCTGCATAAAGGGCATAAAGTGCATATAGTCTTTATGTGATTGAACTAACAAAATCTCGGTATATCGCTATGCTTAGTCCGCGCATTAATGCAATTTACTCTTAAATCTAAACGTTGCAGATTAACAGCGATGTATAAGTAACACCGTTAGCGTTTCACTGCTAAATATAACAATGATAGTTGGAGGAGTCGTCGTGCTAGAGGAATATCGTAAACACGTTGCAGAGCGTCGCGCAGAAGGCATTGTGCCAAAACCGTTGGATGCAGGGCAAGTTGCTGGGTTAGTTACTTTATTAAAAAATCCACCGGCAGGGGAAGAGGCTTTTCTTCTAGACCTTCTTATTAATCGAGTTCCACCGGGTGTTGATGAAGCCGCCTATGTTAAAGCCGGTTTCCTTGCCGCCATTGTAAAGGGTGAAGCAACATCGCCGTTGGTTTCCGCTGAGAAAGCGGTTGAGTTACTTGGAACCATGCAAGGCGGATATAATATCCACCCGCTGCTGGATGCTTTAGAAGATCAAAAACTGGCACCGATTGCGGCAAAACAGCTTTCCCATACCTTACTGATGTTTGATAACTTCTACGACGTAGAGGAAAAGGCCAAGGCCGGTAATCAGTACGCTAAACAAGTTATGCAGTCATGGGCTGACGCCGAGTGGTTCCTCTCTCGTCCGAATATGGCTGATAAAATCACCGTGACCGTGTTTAAAGTCACCGGTGAAACCAACACCGACGATCTTTCTCCGGCACCTGATGCATGGTCACGCCCGGATATCCCATTACATGCATTAGCGATGTTAAAGAATGCCCGTGATGGAATTACGCCTGATAAGGCTGGTTCTGTCGGGCCAATTAAACAAATTGATGCGCTTAAGCAAAAAGGTTTCCCGCTGGCCTATGTGGGCGACGTTGTAGGTACCGGATCATCGCGTAAATCAGCCACCAACTCGGTGTTATGGTTTATGGGCGATGATATTCCTTTCGTTCCGAATAAACGTGCCGGCGGTCTGGTATTAGGCAGCAAAATTGCGCCTATCTTCTTTAATACCATGGAAGATGCCGGAGCATTACCGGTTGAAGTTGATGTTTCATCATTAAATATGGGCGATGTGATTGATGTTTATCCGCGTAAGGGTGAAGTCCGTCGTCATGATAATAATGAGCTATTAGCGACCTTTGAATTAAAAACCGACGTATTACTGGATGAAGTGCGCGCCGGTGGGCGTATTCCGTTAATTATCGGCCGTGGCTTAACCAGTAAAGCGCGTGAGTCTTTAGGTTTACCGCCAAGTGACGTTTTCCGTACGGTGAAAGCCGTTGCAGCAAGTAATAAAGGCTATACGCTGGCTCAGAAGATGGTCGGCCGTGCCTGTGGCGTGACCGGTGTTCGTCCAGGCGAATACTGTGAGCCTAAGATGACGTCGGTTGGATCTCAGGATACTACCGGACCAATGACTCGCGATGAGCTGAAAGATCTTGCCTGCTTAGGTTTCTCTGCCGACTTGGTAATGCAGTCATTCTGCCATACATCAGCCTATCCTAAGCCGGTTGACGTTCAGACCCACCATACTCTGCCGGACTTCATTATGAACCGCGGCGGTGTGTCTCTTCGCCCCGGCGACGGAATTATCCACTCATGGCTAAACCGTATGCTATTACCGGATACCGTAGGTACCGGTGGTGATTCCCATACCCGTTTCCCAATCGGTATTTCTTTCCCGGCCGGCTCAGGTTTAGTGGCATTTGCTGCCGCAACCGGCGTGATGCCTTTGGATATGCCTGAATCTGTTCTGGTGCGCTTTAAAGGTCAGATGCAACCGGGAATTACCTTACGGGATCTGGTTCACGCCATTCCTTACTACGCTATCCAGCAAGGTTTACTCACCGTTGAGAAGCAGGGTAAGAAAAATATCTTCTCTGGCCGTATTCTTGAAATTGAAGGTTTGCCGGAGCTGAAAGCCGAGCAGGCATTCGAGCTGGCTGATGCTTCAGCTGAACGCTCTGCTGCGGGTTGCACCATCAAGCTGGATAAAGCGCCGGTGATTGAGTATTTAAATTCAAATATCGTGCTGCTTAAGTGGATGATTTCTGAAGGCTATGGCGATGTGCGTACTATTGAACGTCGTATTAAAGCCATGGAGAACTGGTTGGCAAATCCTCAGCTGTTAGAAGCTGATGCTGATGCTGAATACTGCGCGGTTATTGATATTGATCTTAACCAGATTAAAGAACCTATTCTGTGTGCGCCAAATGACCCGGATGATGCTCGTTTATTATCCGAAGTTACCGGCAGCAAAATTGATGAAGTGTTCATTGGTTCATGTATGACCAATATCGGTCACTTCCGCGCGGCGGGTAAATTACTGGCTAATTTTAAAGGTAAATTACCGACCCGCTTATGGGTAACGCCACCGACTAAAATGGATGCCGCGCAGTTAAGTGAAGAAGGTTACTACAGCATATTTGGTACCAGCGGAGCGCGTATCGAGACCCCCGGGTGCTCTCTATGCATGGGTAACCAGGCTCGGGTTGAAGAGGGGGCCACCGTGGTGTCAACTTCAACCAGAAACTTCCCTAACCGTTTAGGTAACGGTGCCAATGTTTATCTGGCATCTGCTGAACTGGCAGCGATATCTTCACTGCTGGGGCGTTTACCAACGGTTGATGAGTACCTGGGCTATATGGCTGAAGTTGATAAAACCGCGAACGATACTTATCGTTACCTCAACTTTGATCAACTTAACGAATATACCAAAAAAGCAGATACCGTGATTTTCCAAACCATGGCGTAATTTCTGTTTTACAATAGTCAAACCACGCTCTCTCTCGGGCGTGGTTTTTTTATGCGAGTTCTTTTATTCAGCTCTAATAAACGGAAAATAACATGGCTGAATAATTCAATAAGTGCTTATGATAGAAATAGCGCTAGGGTCGCATTCTGTTATGGGTGTTAACCCGATTGATAGTAAAAGGCCAAATACAGGAACAGATTATGGACTATGAATTCAGACTGGATGTAACCGGACAAATCTTCGCCCAGTTCTCGATGGATCATGAAGCTATCGGACATTGGCTGAATGAAGAGGTTAACGGTAATTTAGCGTTGCTTGATGACGTGGAGCAGGCGATTGAACAGGTGAAGGGAAGCGAGCGCCAGTGGCAAAAGGTTGGCCATGAATATACCCTGTGGCTGGATGGTGAAGAGGTGATTATCAGGGCAAACCAACTCGACTTAGAAGGCGACGAAATGGAAGACGGCATGTTCTATTACGACGATGAAAGCCTCTCTTTTTGCGGCGTAGAAGACTTTTTAGCCGTACTGAGTGCATATCGACGTTTTTTAGCCGAGCGATAATTCTGGCCCTGAACGATGGATAGCCGGCTAGTTTTTGTTCCGGCTGGCAGACCAGCAGAGTAATGAACCGATAACCACCAGCCCGACTCCGGGCCAAAAAGCACGGCCCGGCTGTGTGTTGAGCCACACACTGGCGATCAAAATTGAAAACAGTGGTGTAAAATAAGAGAGTGCCGCAACCAGCGTGATATTGCCTTTACGCATTGCTATATCCCAACAGACATAGGCTATCGCCGTAGTTGCTCCCATCAGTAATAATTCTAATATCGCGTCCTGAGGGATCATCTCTGTCGGTAGCTGGGAGAATATCGGCGTCATAATCCACAGGCAGGCTGCGGTAACAAATAGGAACAGAGGCAATACGCCTTTTCCATGACAATATATTCTCACCAGATTTGAATACAATGACCAGGCAACTGCCGCGATTATGGCTAACAGATATGCCAACAGATTCGAACTGATATTATGAATAAAATCATTCAGGCTTAATGAGCCGCCGCTAACTACCCAAATAATCCCCGAAAAGGCTAAGAGAATGCCCGGATATAGCCACCAACGTGCAGATATTTTCAGCAGCGGCAACGCAAATAGCAGCGTCAGGCTTGGCCAAAGGTAGTTGATTAAGCCAATTTCCAGCGTCTGCTGACGACTGGCTGCCATGCCGATCGCCAGAGCAAAACAGACCATATAGATAACAAACAGTGAGCCACATCCCCACAAATAAGCAGCCCGTTGCTGACGAATTTTCGGCATTCCGGTAACCAATAGAACTAAGACTCCGCTGACCGTATATATTGCCGCTCCGGCACCAAAGGGTCCTAAGACTTCAGCAAGGCTACGGGTAAGGGCTACGCTCATACTCCAGAGCAGAATAGCGGCCATGCCGCTAAGGGTTGCAAATTTACTCATATCAGCTATTGATTATCACTGTTAGAAAAAGCCAGAAGTACAGATCAAGAAGTGCAGAGTGTAACATTATCCATTTCTTTATGGTGCAGATTATCCAACATCTGAGGCTGTCTGGATAAGGTTCGATTGGTCATAGGCGGCGCGATGCTTTTGGTTCTGAGTATCGGTATAAAACGAATATTAGGCTTCATATTGCAGGTTATATGCAAAATAGTATTAACGTAATATTGGCTTTGAATTAAAAATAATTTTATTTATTATCAGCAATCCATTTATTCGATATGCAATTAAATATATAGCGATGTGGGTTTTATCTGCTAATTTCACTAATTTTAATGTAAATCAACTTATTGTATTTTTTAGGAAATTATATAGATAACAAATTTTATCTAATAATTAACATTATTAAAACAATAACAAGTGATATTTGTCATTTGTATATATTAATTAATGTATTAAATGAGACTTAATATCAACAACCACAGATTTGATATTAATGTCTTTCTAAATTGAGCTTGATCACAGAATATGTGGTTAAACAGGGACATTATATTTTGGTACCTAGTAAGAGGTATCCCTGTTTTCTATATATTATAAAAATAATAATGTCCTGGTTGTTATTAAAGTGAGTACGGAAGAGGATGTGAAATTAAATGCCTAATAATGCTGAACGCCCCTTTTTAGATCATGGTTTGACCCGACTGGACTTTCTTCGTATCTCAGGAAAAGGCCTTACCGGGTTAGCAATAGCACCTTCTCTGTTATCGCTTTTTGGTTGTACACAAGAAGATGTCGACAACGGTAACGTTGGCTTAATAACAACGGCAAAAGGTGTTCTGGTCACAAAGAGGGCAAGATGTACCGGGTGTCACCGGTGTGAAACCTCCTGCACGACCTTCAATGATGGTTCCGTCGGAACCTTTTTTTCCCGCATAAAAATTCACCGTAATTACTACTTTGGCGACGACGGCATTGGTTCCGGCGGCGGGCTTTATGGTGATTTGAACTTTACGCCGGATACCTGCCGACAATGTAAAGATCCACAGTGTCTGAAAGTCTGTCCGATAGGGGCAATTTCATACAGTGAAAAAGATGGCTGTATTGCAGTAGATCATCGGCGTTGTATTGGCTGTAGCGCCTGTACCACGGCTTGCCCATGGATGATGGCAACGGTAAATACACAAACCAAGAAATCGTCAAAATGTATTCTATGCGGTGAGTGCGCTAACGCCTGTCCGACCGGTGCATTAACGATTATTGACTGGAAAGATATTACAGTTTGAACGAGCTATAGCCAGAACGATAAAACTCAATAGCTCCTTCTTATTCAGTGCTTTAAGGAAAACATCATGACTAACGGTTGGACAGGTAAAATAGTAAGAATTAACCTCTCTTCAGGAAAGATTTCCTTTGAAGATACCAGCAAATATAAGAAATTTATTGGCGGTATGGGGATTGGTTATAAAGTCATGTTTGACGAAGTTCCTGCCGGTACCAAACCTTTCGATGAAGCCAATAAACTGATTTTCGCCGTCGGACCATTGACCGGTTCCGGAGCGCCTTGTAGTTCACGGGTTAATATCACTTCGCTTTCCACTTTCACCAAAGGCAATCTGGTTGTTGATGCTCATATGGGCGGTTTTTTTGCCGCTCAAATGAAGTTTGCCGGATACGATGCCATTATCATTGAAGGTAAAGCTAAGTCTCCGGTGTGGATCAGTATTAAAGACGATCTGGTGAGCATTGAGCCGGCTGATTTTCTTTGGGGTAAGGGTACCCGGGCAACGACAGAAGAAATTTGTCGCATGACCAGTGCTGAGACCTGCGTTGCTGCGATTGGTCCTGCCGGTGAGAACCTGGTTCCGCTGTCTTGCATGCTTAATAGTCGTAACCACAGCGGCGGTGCCGGTACCGGTGCTGTTCTGGGGTCTAAAAACCTCAAAGCGATCGCGGTAGAAGGTTCTAAGGGCGTCAATATCGCTGACAGAGCGGAAATGAAGCGCCTTAACGACTATATGATGACTGAGCTGATTGGTGCGAATAACAACCACGTGGTTCCCAGCACGCCTCAGGCATGGGCGGAATATTCGGCACCAAGCTCCCGCTGGACGGCCCGCAAGGGGCTATTCTGGGGCGCTGCTGAAGGTGGCCCAATCGAAACGGGTGAAATTCCTCCGGGAAATCAAAATACCGTTGGGTTCCGGACCTATAAATCCGTCTTTGATTTAGGACCTGCGGCAGAAAAGTATACGGTGAAAATGGGGGGCTGCCACTCTTGTCCTATCCGCTGTATGTCTCAACTGAATATACCGAAGGTAAAAGAGTTTGGTGTTCCAACTACCGGCGGAAATACCTGCGTGGCTAACTTTGTTCACACCACCATATTCCCTAAAGGGCCAAAAGATTTTGACGATAAAGGCGACGGCTCGGTTATCGGTAATCTGGTTGGGCTGAATATTTTTGATGACTTAGGCATTTGGTGTAACTACGGCCAGCTGCATCGTGACTTTACTTATTGCTATAGCAAAGGGGTATTTAAGCGTGTACTGCCGGCAGAAGAGTATGCGGAAATTCGTTGGGATCAGCTGGAAGACGGCGACCCGCACTTTATTAAAGACTTCTATCATCGTTTGGCACATCGCACCGGTGAGCTTAGCCACCTTGCCGATGGTTCTTATGCCATTGCTGAGCGTTGGAATTTAGGCGACGAGTACTGGGCGTACGCTAAAAATAAACTTTGGTCTCCGTTAGGCTTCCCGGTTCACCATGCCAATGAGGCTTCAGCTCAGGTTGGCTCGCTGATTAACTGTATGTTTAACCGCGACTGTATGACTCACACTCATATCAACTTTATCGGCGATGGCTTACCGCTTAAGTTGCAAAAAGAGGTTGCCGGTGAGCTTTTCGGTTCGCCTGATGCCTATGATGAAACTAAAAACTATACGCCAATTAATCCGGCCAAGATTAAGTATGCCAAATGGGCCATTCTTAAAAGCTGCCTGCACGATGCGGTAACCTTATGTAACTGGGTATGGCCAATGACAGTATCGCCGTTAAAGAGCCGTAATTACCGTGGAGATTTAGCACTTGAGTCTAAATACTTCCAGGCCATTACCGGTGATGAAACAACGGAAGAAAGTCTGGACCTGGCGGCAGAGCGTATTTTCACCTTGCATCGTGCCTATACGGTCAAACTGATGCAAACCATGGATATGCGTAATGAACATGACCTTATCTGTACTTGGGTATTTGATAAAGATCCGAAAATTCCGGTCTTTACTGAAGGTACGGACAAGATGGACCGTGATGATATGTATAAATCCTTCACCATGTTCTATACCGAAATGGGCTGGGATCCGCTGTTAGGCTGCCCGACTAAAGAGACGCTTCATCGTTTAGGCATGGAAGACGTGGCGGCTGAATTAGCATCGCTGAATTTATTACCATCATAATCAGTGGGCCGACGTGATGAATGAGTTTGATAAGGCTGAGCAATTTGCATCAGACACTGCCGGCGAATTACCGGCAGAGAGTCAAAATGATATCGCCGAAGATATTAACCTGAACAGACGCCGGTTGTTTGGCGCTATCGATAAGGATTCTGGTGCGATTCAGAGTGAGATTGATGCAGCGGAACAGGCGTTGGCGGAGCAATCACTATCACCGGCACAAGTGATTGCCGATTTTATCCGGCAAAGCTCTCTCGGTGGCAATATCGTTGCTCACAGCATATTTCTGGCTCCGCCTTATTCGGTTTCAGCTGACGATCTGGCGGAGATATTTGCGCAGATTAATGCCGACGAGGCCTATGCAGATATCACCGTCAATATAGGAGATAACGACAGTTACTATTTCTCAACTGAAAGTATCTCGGTTAATTACGCCAATATGTGTGTATTGGTGATAGAGAAAAATATCTGTAAGACCATTGCTGAGGCCGTGAGGTTTGAGTGTAAAACCTATCCGCGGCCCTATAAGGTCAGCATGTTAACGCATTCACCTTATTATTTTGACCAACAGCAAATCGATGCGGCAATTATTGTGATTGATAGCCATCCGGATTACGCAGATATTCGAAAAGTTGAAGCTTCTAATGACGAACCTTATTTATTTAGTGAAAGATTTATGAGTTATGGCAAGGCCTATGGCCTGTGTGAGTGGCTGGAAGTAGAGCAACATCAGAATCCATAGGTTTATTTAAACTACGGGTTAAGACATTAGGCACGATCGTATTGTAATGGCCATTAATAAAAATATTCAGGCCATCATTATTAAGCAGTGACCTCACTATTTTATAACATTAAAAATAGTTAATGGCGGAGGAGCATGATGAAAATAATATTTTTAATGTTATGGATAATGCCGGGCTATTGCAGTCAACAGAATCAGGGGATAAGCAGATGACGTACTCTCGGCGTAAATTTGTCATCGGTATGGGTACAGTTATTTTCTTTACTGGCCCGGGTCAAAGTTTATTGGCAGCACCGGCTAAAAATGGCCCAGTTCGCTATGTCATGATTCATGATGAGACGCTGTGTAACGGTTGTAACCTGTGTGCCAGGGCCTGCCGCAAAGTGAATCATGTACCGGATCGGGGAAGCCGCTTAGGTATTGCACATATTCCGGTGTCTACCAAAGACGGAGAGACGCAATATCACTTCTTCCGTCAGTCATGCCAACACTGTGAGGATGCGCCTTGTATTGAAGTTTGTCCTACCGGCGCTTCTTACCGCGATGAGAAAGGAATTGTGCGGGTGAATGCTCCACAATGTATTGGCTGTAGCTACTGTATTTCCGCCTGTCCTTATCAGGTGCGTTATCTTAATCCGAAAACCAAAGTGGCCGATAAGTGTGATTTTTGCGCAGAGTCTCGCCTGGCTAAAGGCTTTGCTCCAATCTGCGTCAATGTCTGCCCTGAGAATGCGCTGATTTTTGGCAGAGAAGATAGCGAAGTGGTACAGAATTGGCTGAAGCAGAATAAGTTCTACCAATACCAGTTAAAAGGCGTAGGTAAGCCTTATCTGTATCGCCGCCCCGGTCAACATCTGTTGAAAGAGGATAACGTATGAATGCTGAACAGTTCCAATCCCAGCTTCACCTTTATGTCCCGACCTATTCGGTAGACTATTGGCCGGTCTGGTTATTATTGGCAGGGTTAGCCATTGTTGGCATGTTGCTGGTCTTAGCCTTACACGCTTTTCTGCGCGGGCGACTGGCAACCAATAAACCGGCCGATCATGGAGAAAAGGTTTATCTCTACTCCAAAGGGATTCGCCTCTGGCACTGGTCTAATGCGTTACTGTTTATCTTATTACTCGGTAGCGGCCTGATTAACCATTTCGCCTTACTTTCTCCGCCAGTGACGGCAAGCTTTGTTGCGGTGCATAAAGTCTGTGGCTTCTTGTTATTAGCCTGCTGGATCTGCTTTGTCCTGATCAATGCCTTTGGCGGTAACGGTCATCACTATCTGATTAAGCGTCAGGGTTGGATAGGGCGGGCCAGTCGTCAGGTGAACTTTTACCTGTTTGGTATAATGAAAGGGGAAGAGCATCCGTTTCCTGCCACCCAGCAGTCAAAGTTTAATCCATTGCAGCAGGTTGCTTACCTTGGTGTGATGTATGCACTGTTGCCGCTGCTACTGGCAACCGGACTGCTTTCTCTTTATCCGGAAGTGATAGGGCAATGGGCTGTAGGTATTCGTTATTGGACGCTACAGCTGCACTTTGCACTGGCGGTGATCAGTATTTTCTTTATCTTCGGACACCTGTACCTGTGCACCACCGGCCGCACACCGACAGAGACCTTTAAGTGCATGATTGACGGTTACCACCGGCATTAATCATGCAAATCACCAAACAGGAACTCAGGGCCTGGCGGGTAGGCCCTTATATGTACCGCTGGTTTATCAGAAATTTTCCTGATGGTGGAAAGTACGCCGATGTACACAGTGCATTAATTCAATACGGTTATGTCGACTGGGCCACCAGCCTGGTTGAATATGCCTATTCACTCTGGCTGGAAAAAGAGAATTTCGCCTATCAGGAAACTAACGCGACGGACCTCCTTGCTGAGGTCCTGAGTGATATCACCCCTCAGGTTAAAGCAGACAGGCAGGCCCTTGGTATTCAAACGCTACCGCTAACCGGATTTATCCCCAGTGATAACAGCCCGTACACCAGAAAACTGGCGGCGGATATTGATAATTTCAAGCTGATGGATATCTATAACAGCAGCCAAATTGGCTGTGCCGGTGACAGTGCCCGCATTGGCAGTACCGGCCACAGCGCCCGAATTTCAGGCTCTGGCGTTAACGTCCAAATTGGCAGCTCCGGTGAATATGCTTGGTTAAGCAGTTCGGGCTATTCGACTCAGATTGCCAGTTCGGGGTATGGCGTAAGAGCCGGGTGTGTGGGGCATGATGTACGGGTCGGTAGCTCGGGCGATCGGGCCAGAATTGCGACGGCAGGAAATTCCTCTAAGGTCAGCAGTTCAGGCCGCGGCGTCAGGATTGCCAGCGCCGGTATGCGAGCCCGTATCGGCAGCGTCGGTGATTCCTTAAAGGTCGCCAGCTCAGGCGACTTATCCCATATTTCTAGCTTTGGTGAAGCTGCCAGAGTGGTGAGTGCCGGTGATAACTCGCGAATTGTTGCCATGGGGGAACACTCTTTGGTCGCCAGCGCCGGTTCGATAGACTATGTGGTGTTAGGCAAAGGCGGGTGTGCCAGCGTGGCTTATTTTGACGGGAAGCGCATGCGATTTGCCGTGGCCTATGAAGGGGAAGGGAATATCAGGGCCGGGGTTAAATACAGGCTGAATGACAATCATCAGTTTGTCGAATATTCAGCCTGATTATTCAGATAAATAAAGGCCAGCCAATTTCTTTTTTGGTTGGCCTTAACTTTATTCAAGCAACAGTATGGTCTTAAGCTAACTTAGCAAAACAACGCTCTGCGGCATCAACCGTGCGCTGGATATCTTCATCTGAGTGAGCCAGTGACATAAAGCCGGCTTCAAACGCGGAAGGTGCGAGGTAGACTCCCTCTTCCAGCATCAGATGGAAGAACGTTTTAAAGCGCTCAACGTCGCACTTCACGACGTCTTTATAACAGGTGACGGTTTTTGCATCGGTAAAGAAAATACCAAACATGCCGCCGACATGGTTAACCACCAGCGGAATACCTTGTCTTTGAGCTGCACTAAGCAGGCCTTCAGCCAGATTTTCAGTTAACGATGACAACTGCTCATAAACGCCTACGTCAGTTAACTGATTGAGGCAGGCAAAGCCGGCGGCCATCGCGATTGGGTTACCTGACAGCGTTCCTGCTTGGTATACCGGACCCGTTGGGGCTAATGCTTCCATAACGTCACGGCGTCCGCCAAATGCACCGACCGGCATACCGCCTCCGATGATTTTGCCTAAACAGGTTAAATCAGGGGTAACGTCATAGTAATCCTGTGCTCCGCCCAGAGCGACGCGGAAGCCGGTCATCACTTCATCAATAATCAATAGCGCGTTGTACTGGTCACAAAGCTGACGTAAGCCGGGTAAGAAGGCTTCAGACGGAGGAATACAGTTCATATTGCCGGCAACGGGCTCAACGATAATACAGGCGATTGAATCCAGGTTTTGCTCAAAGGCCTGACGGACAGAATCCAGATCGTTATATGTACAAGTCAGCGTGTGCTTGGCAAAATCAGCCGGTACGCCGGGTGAGTTTGGTTGGCCTAAGGTTAATGCGCCAGAGCCGGCTTTTACCAGCAGGCAGTCTGCGTGACCATGATAACAGCCTTCAAACTTAATGATTTTATCGCGTCCGGTAAAACCACGGGCCAGGCGAATTGCGCTCATGGTGGCTTCGGTGCCGGAGTTGACCATGCGGACCATGTCCATTGACGGAACTAATTCGGTCACCAGCTCAGCCATTTTGACTTCCATTTCGGTCGGAGCGCCGAAGCTTAAGCCACGCTGTACGGCTTCAATCACCGCATCACGAATGATTTCATTATTGTGACCAAGAACCATCGGGCCCCAGGATCCGACATAATCGATATAGGCTTTACCATCAGCATCGTACAGGTAGGCGCCGTCAGCCCGTTCAACAAACAGTGGTACGCCACCTACACCGGTAAATGCGCGAACCGGCGAGTTTACGCCACCCGGAATTACCTGCTGTGCCTGCGCATACAAACTTTCTGATTTACTCATTAATCGGCTCCTGCCTCATTATTTAGGATATATAGGGAGAATGGATATCGGTCTATTCTAAAAGAACTAAGGGTAAATGACAGCTTTAGATTTTGGCTTAACGTTAGCCGCGAAAGTGACATAAGGGCTTTGGATTACTGGCCGGGGGATAAATAAAAGCCGAGTTTGGTTAATTCTATCGCTATTGATTATTGTAATATAGCCAGCGTAAGCGTAGTTTACACATTAAATATTCACCCTGTCATTTGCCGCGATGTTTAATTGCAGGGATAGTTGAGTAATACTTGAACGTTTTAGTCAACTATTGGATAATCATATGATGAATAGGTTTGCCAAAGTAGCAGCCTGATACGAATAAGCTGGAGACTATTGATGAGTGATTCAACTGCCTTGCCCCTGCAATTTACCGACACGGCCGCTAATAAAGTGAAGGCATTGATTGCTGATGAGAATAACCCTGAACTGAAACTGCGTGTTTATATCACCGGTGGCGGCTGTAGTGGATTCCAATATGGTTTTACCTTTGATGAAAAAGTCAACGAAGGCGATATGATTATTGAGAAACAGGGCGTTTCTCTGGTTGTCGACCCGATGAGTCTGCAATATTTAGTCGGCGGTGCCGTTGACTATACCGAAGGTCTGGAAGGGTCGCGGTTTATTATTCAGAATCCGAATGCGAAAAGTACCTGCGGTTGTGGTTCTTCGTTTAGCGTTTAATTTCAGTTTTTTAATAAACAGAAAGCACGGCAAAAGCCGTGCTTTAGAGTGATGACAAAGTGGTTTAATTTGATTTCAGCGCGAATTTCGTCCGCATAGTTAGCATCGGAATATTGGTTTTTCCTAGCGGCCGAAGAGCGATGTTTTGAGTACTGTGGGCTCCGGGCTTAGAATCCCTAGGGGCGCTCCGGCTGGCAAGCCAGCTACGACCCCAACGGACAAAGCCGTAGGGAACGGCTTTGAACAACACAGAGTGTTGGCCCAAAGGGCAGGCTACAGGAAGTAGCCTGTAATTCTTTCCCTACGTTTAAGCTTTTTAAGAGCAAAACGCTGATGTCCGGGCGTTTGTCAGCAGTCTGAAGCACGGCAAGAGCCGTGCTTTTTTGTGTCCGTCATTCGCTAGATATTGATTAATGCTGTTGAATAAACCGAACGGTTATTTCTCCAGACTGAAGGTCGGGAGTTTTAGATTCCAGCGGATGGCGGCGAGGCGGATAGATAAGGTGAATATCATGCCGAGCATCAGGGATTTATCCAAATCGAGATTAAAGTAGTAGTGGGCGGTAGCATGCACGCAGCCACCGGCAATACAGGCGGTGGCGTAGACTTCTGTTCGCAGAATCATCGGGATTTCTCGGGCCAGCACGTCGCGAATAATACCGCCGCCAACGCCGGTCAATACCCCCATGCAGGTTGCAACCAGCGGGCCGGTTCCGGCCAGAAAGGCTTTATTTACCCCGATGCCGACAAACACCGCCAGACCGATGGCATCGAGCACCGGTAAAATCCATTTTGGTAAACCTCTTGGGTGGCGCACCAATACAATGGTGGCTACGCAGGTCACAAGGGCGACCACTAAGTCTGTCGGGTCAGCAACCCAGAATACCGGACCATAATCCAGCGCCATATCCCGAATGGTTCCGCCGCCAACCGCGGTAACAACCCCCAACACTAAAACCCCAAAAGGGTCCATGCGCAATTTACCTGCCAGTAGTACGCCGGAAATGGCAAAAACCGCAGTCCCTAAAATATCAAGCCAATAGACCAACATAACAGGTGCTCCAACTCTATGAAGTAGATGAAATTTGTGACAGCTTTTGGCATATGACTTCAGCAGCCAGCATGATGCGTGGACCGCTACGATTAAACCAGTTTTCAGGTACTGTGATTACAGGAACATCTAACTGTCCGTGCCAGAATGTTTTAACGATTTTAACCTGCGCTTCATCACCGGAAATAATGATTGCCTGCGGTTTGCGGGTGAGCACTTGCTCACGGCTAACCTGAGGCCAGGGTACCGGGCTATCGGCAAAGATATTGTGCCCGCCACACAAAGAGACGACTTCGCTCTGAATGGTGGTCCCGGAAGTAGAAAACAAAGGTTGAGTACTAAATTGTAAAAAGACGTTCACCGGAGGTTTTCCGGGGCGGGCATATTGATCTTTAAGGGCCTGACGCTTGGCCAGAATATCGGCCGCTGCGGCGTGGGCCTGCTCCGGATGCGGGCTATATTCAGCCAGTTTAATCAGGTTATCGGCAATAGACTGAATGCTGTTGGGGTCAGAATAGAAAATGTTGAGACCCAAATGCGTCATTTGATCCAGCGATTTCTGCGGGTTTCCTCCCCGCCACGACAAGACTAAATCCGGTTTGAGTGCCAAAATCCGTTCCAGATTGAGACCCTGCCATGATGCCACTCTTTCGAGCTTTTTTGCCTGTTGCGGATAATCAGAATAATCGCTGGCGGCAATCAGCTTGTCGCCCATACCGGCGGCATAGGCCAGCTCAGTAAGATGCGGGGACAAACTAATGACTCGCTCAGCGCTGGCCTGAACGCTGAGACTACTAAAGCACAGACCGGCAGCCAGTAGCTTTAGGCATACCGACCGAGGGATTAGCTTAAGCAGCATCATGGCTGGCGTGGCCATTATTTTTTCTCTGCCAAAGCGCGAAGCATGGTACTGACGATTAGTGATGACTGTTGGGCTGCTAAAATTAAGAATTCATCAAAGCTTTGATGAGATTCTTTATCGGCAACGTCGGAGATTGCCCGCACCACAACAAATGGCACATCAAACTGGTGGCATACGTGAGCGATAGCGGTGGCTTCCATTTCAACGGCGGCAACGCTAGGGAAGGTTTTACGGATGCGTTCTAACGGGGCTGAGCCATTAATAAAGGCATCACCGCTGCAAATTAATCCTCTGACCGCATGCAGTTTGCACTCACTAATACAGCGCTCAGCTAGCTGAACTAATAGCTTGTCGGCAATAAAAGCCACCGGACAACCGGCCATTTGACCCGGCTCATAACCAAAAGCGGTAACGTCAACGTCGTGGTAACGAACTTCGTCAGAAACAACAATATCGCCTACGCTAAGGGTTGGATCTAATCCACCCGCAGAGCCGGTATTAATGACCAAATCGGGGCGGCATAGCTCTAATAACAGCGTGGTGCCTAAGGCTGCGGCAACTTTACCAATGCCAGACTTCAGCAAAGCAACGTCAATACCGTTGAGCTTACCGGTATAAATCTCACATCCGGCCCGTTCAAAGGTTTCACAGTTTTCTATTTTGTCGCGAAGAAGGGTAACTTCTTGCTCCATTGCACCGATAATACCTATTTTCATGGTGATATTCCGTTAAGTTAGGATCAATAAACTGGCGCGTAGTCTATCATGCAAATTATACAAATGAGTCGGTTGGTCACAGATAGATTTTAGCTTAACTTTGATTGGCTTTTATCTGTTGATTGGCGAATCATAGAGGTTGGTAACAAAATGGAATATGAATCGCGTAAATAGCCAGATATTCCGATACTTTTGCCAGATTCATGTTGGTTCGTTGTCAAGAATGTGTCATAACGTTAGCTAAGAGACAGAAGGCCGTTATCACTGTGAAAATATTGGGAAAATGCTATGCCCGTGATTGATTTTAGCAAGCGAATTACCATTCAGCGCCCCTTTAGTTCGATGATCATTCCTGAAGGGGAATATGATATCACCCGCCAGTTTGAAAGCGATCGCGGCCGGATTATTAATTCAGCGGCCATCCGCAGGCTACAACAGAAAACCCAAGTTTTCCCGTTAGAGCGTAACGCCGCAGTGCGCAGCCGCCTCACTCACTCAATGGAAGTGCAACAGGTCGGGCGGCATATTGCCAAAGATATTTTTAACCGGCTTCGGGAAGAGGATAAAATTAGCGAGCTTGGCTTAGATAAGCTGCTGGAATCTTTCGAGAGCATTGTAGAAATGGCCTGCCTGATGCACGACATCGGTAATCCGCCATTCGGCCATTTTGGTGAGGAGGCGATCAATAATTGGTTTGGAAAACGCCTGAATGACGGGGCCGGCGAACTTTGCCGTTATGCCTGCTTGCGATTAGAGCAACACCAGCCAGAGATCAACCGCCTGCGGCTGCGAATTTGCCAAGATTTGAGCAATTTTGAAGGCAATGCTCAGGCTATTCGATTAGTCCATACCTTGCTCAAGCTTAACCTCACCTATTCTCAGGTTGCCTGTATTCTGAAATATACCCGACCGGCCTATTGGTCCGGAGCCATCCCTGAAGCTCACAGCTATTTGATGAAGAAGCCCGGCTACTATCTGGCTGAAGAGTCTTTTGTTGATGACTTACGTCAGGAGTTAGGAATGGCCAGGTTTAATCGTTATCCGCTGACGTATATTATGGAAGCGGCTGACGATATTTCTTACTGCATTGCCGATCTGGAAGATGCGGTAGAAAAAAAGATTTTAACCATTGAGCAGCTGTACTCCCATCTTAAGAATGCCTGGGGCGACGTGGTGGCGGGCGATCTGTTTGATAAGACCATCGGCAATGCGGTCAAAAAAATGGAGACCGGCAGTGGCTATCGGCATATAGACGATCAGTTCTTTATGTATTTACGGGTGTATACCGTCGGACAACTGGTTCCTCGTGCTGCTCAACGATTTATTGATAATCTACCGGCTATCTTTGAAGGCTGCTTTAATCAGGCATTGCTGGAAGACAGTGATGAAGCCTTTAAGCTACTCAGCGTATATAAGCATGTCGCGTTGAAGTATGTATTCAACCACGAAGAGGTTGAGATGCTTGAGCTGCAAGGGTATCGGGTGATTAATGGGCTATTGGATATCTACAGTCCTTTGCTGGATATGCCGATGTCTGATTTTGCTAAGCTGCTCAAAGATGATAGCCACCGTGATTATTTGATCGAAACCCGGCTATTTCATAAGTTATCCACTAAGCATCGCTTAGCCTATCAGGAAGCTATTTCTCAGCTTAGCGATCTGCCTGAACAACAGCTGGAGATTTGGGAATTCTACTACCGCGCTCGTTTTATTCAGGACTATATCAGTGGCATGACGGATTTATACGCTTATGACGAATACCGTAAATTAATGGCCGCAGAGTAAATAACAGAAAACTGCCTGACTTTGCCGAAAAGAACAAAGTCAGGCGGAAGATTGGATAAGCTGAGATGATAGCTAATCTATTTTTAACCCCCCGTAAACCTGCTGCGTCAGTGAATTGTGACTGTTCCCTCAATTTGAATAAATAAGAGACAAATATAGGCATTTGCACAATGCATATAGGAATGACTACCATTACTCTGGGATAATTAGCGTTATTTCAGAGGGTTATTCATGCCTTTCTATCACCTCGATGCCAAGCTGGCGCAAGACATTGTTAATCGAACGATGCAGATTATTGATAGCAATATTAATGTCATGGACGCCAAGGGGACGATCATCGGCAGCGGTGATGTTAACCGGATTGGGGAATTTCATGAAGGCGCATTACTGGCGCTATCTCAGGGGCGGGTGGTTGAAATTAATGAAGCGGTAGCGAATAGCCTGCACGGCGTAAAGCCCGGTGTGAATTTACCGCTGCGGGTAGAAGGTGAAGTGGTCGGGGTCATTGGCTTAACCGGCGATCCGTCATTACTACGCCAACATGGTCAGCTGGTTGGCATGGCGGCGGAGATGATGCTCGAACAGGCACGGTTATTGAATATGCTGGCGCAAGATAGCCGAATGCGTGAGGCATTGGTGCTTAATCTGATTCGCAGTGATGAGCTGCCGACCTCAATGGTTGAGTGGGCTCAGCGATTAGGTATCGATATGGCCCAGCCCAGAGTGGTCACCATGATCGAACTGGACAGTAATTTGCTGGGGGTCGATACCTCAATGGCTGAACTCCAGCAGCTACAAAGTCTGTTAACTATGCCCGACCGGGATAACTTAATTGCGATTGTTTCACTGACTGAAATGGTTGTGCTTCAGCCTGCCCTGAATAGTAATGGGCGCTGGGATGCAGAAGAGCACCGCAAGCGGGTTGATAATCTATTGCTGCGTATTTCTGAAAGCAGCCGGCTAAACGTTCGGGTCTCTTTAGGCAGCCATTTTTCCGGACCGGGGTGCGTGGCCCGCTCATACAGTACGGCTAAGGCCGCTATGACGGTAGGAAAACAACGGATGCCTGACCAGCGTAGCTATTATTATCAGGATCTCATGTTGCCGGTGTTGCTCGATAGCTTACGCGGCGGCTGGCAGATTAATGAATTAAGTCGCCCGTTGGTAAAGCTAAAGGCCATGGACAACAATGGCCTGTTACGCAGAACGCTATTGGCGTGGTTTAATCATAATATGCACCCCGGAGCCACTGTTAAGTCACTCTATATTCACCGAAATACGTTGGATTATCGTTTAAACCGTATCTCAGAAATTACCGGGCTCAATTTGCGTAAGTTTGATGACCATATGCAGCTGTACATTGCACTGCAATTGGATAATGAGTAACTGATTAAGATATTTGGAAATTGTAATTGATTCCAAAACGTGATTAGAATACCTCAGATAGAGGCAATAGCTTATCCGGGGAATCTTATCCGGATCCGCTGGCGAGTCGTCACCGGATAATCGATATCTGAGCTATAGACCCTAAGTTGCTCCGAAGTACCTCAGCACACTTCGTGTGCGACGCCTTTGGCTGAGTACGTCTGCGCACCTTAGGGTATCGTTTTATAGTATTGCCTCTATCCCCTCTGTCATGATGAACTCTCTGGCGGGCGATAAAATATAAAACAGGGAAATATGCCGGATATGCCCTTATGGAAATACTGTACAACGGCTCACTATCTTGAGTTTCTAATATCACTCCAACTTTTTGGTGATACCGACTGGTGCGCTGAAAAACAAATTTCCTGCCTCTATACCATCAGTAATGACGTTAATGCCCATTATCAACGCACTACTATTTTAAAACGTGACGGGACGCCAAGGCATTTGCTGGCACCGGATCCCCTGCTTAAAAAGATCCAGAAAAATATTTTACGTAATATATTGGCACCCGTACCTGTTTCGCCTTATGCAACGGCTTACCATAAGGGGGCGGATGTTGTTGCTAATGCTGCGGCTCATCTGGGGCAGAAGCTGTTACTCAAGCTGGATATTGAAGATTTCTTCGGCAGTATTATATTTCCGATGGTCCGTCGCAGTGCATTTCCGGATATCTACTTTCCACCGGCAGTCAGTACGTTGTTAACTCACCTGTGCTGTTACAACGATGCATTACCTCAAGGGGCTCCTACGTCGCCCACGATATCTAATTTAGTGATGAAGCCTTTTGATAGCCACATTGGCGAGTGGTGTTCAGCACGGGGAATTATTTATACCCGCTACTGCGATGATATGACCTTCTCCGGCGATTTTGACGCGAAAGCGGTCAAAAATAAGGTGGGGCACTTTTTACAGGCCCTGGGCTTTTCACTGAATAAAGAAAAAACAAAGTTATTAACCCGACATACCCGACAGTCGGTTACCGGGATTGTAGTGAATCAGAAACTTCAGCTCTCCAGAGATTACCGCAGGCAACTACGGCAGGAGATCTATTTTTGCCAAAAGTTTGGCGTGGTTTCTCACCTGAAGCGAATGAATTATCCGTTGGAAAGCGGGGATGTTGAGCGGTATCTTCAGGCCTTGCAGGGGAAGGTGAACTTTTTGCTACAGGTTAACCCGGGGGATGATGTATTTCGGCAGGCAATGTCGGGGATTAAGCAGATGATAAAAGCTAATAGAAATTCTCAATATTAAGGTATCTAAAGCTAGTTACTAGGTATTAATCTGCGTTGTTGATCTTTGCTTTTGACCTTCAATTCGAGCATGACGAATGTTGCCGAAGACAACTGAAAGATAGCATGTCCCGCAGGGATGCGGGGCAAGGCACGGCTTCGTCTGGAACGAATCCGTGCCGGTGCGTTAAATCTTTCAGGTGGCTGAGGTTGCCGCTGCACCGCAGCGGTCAACATTTGTAGCGAGGCCGCGGAGATACAAGAGGGGGTCGGCCTACCCCCTCTTGTTCGGCCGGTGTATCGTGGCTAAGTTGAGCGATTTACTGTTAACGGACGAAACTATACGCGATAGCTAGCCCTGCAAGAATGAAAGGTTATGTTACTGGGGCTGGATTAAACACGGCCAGCGCATTATGTAATCCCCAATGATCCGACCAGGGTTGCTTACGGCCGCTGGCAACGTCCAACAATAGGTGAAACAGTTCCCAGCCAACGTCTTCAATGGTGGCATCGCCGGTGGCAATGGTACCCGCGTCGATATCCACCAAATCATGCCAACGTTTTGCTAATGCAGTGCGGGTCGACATTTTGATTACCGGTACGGCTGCCAGCCCGTAAGGGGTTCCGCGGCCAGAGGTGAATACCTGCAGTGTAATACCGGATGAAAGCTGCTGAGTGCCGCATACAAAATCACTGGCCGGCGTTGCTGCGTAAATCAGGCCGCGCTTGGTCGGACGCTGCCCCGGAGACAGCACTTCCACAATGGCACTTTTACCTGATTTAGCAATAGAGCCCAGAGCCTTCTCAACCACGTTGGCTAAGCCGCCTTTCTTATTACCCGGCGACGGGTTAGCACTACGATCGGTTTCACCACTGTTGAGATAGTTATCGTACCAGGCCATTTCACGCAGTAAGTCTTTACCAACCTGCTGATTGATGGTTCTTGGCGTCAGCAAGTGAACGGCATCGCGCACTTCGGTAACTTCAGAAAACATCACGGTAGCACCGCAGCGCACCAGCAGGTCGGATGCGTATCCTACCGCCGGGTTAGCGGTCACGCCGGAGAATGCATCACTACCGCCGCATTGCATACCGACGATCAGCTCAGAGGCCGGACAGGTTTCCCGCTTACGCATATTCAGGCGCTGCAGGTGTTTTTCAGCCACTGACAGTATTTCAGCCACCATGGCCCCGAAGCCTACATGCTGCTCATCCTGCAGCCGGATAATCGGGCTATCCGTCATAATGATCGTGCCGGTATCCGGCGTACCTTCCAGCAGCCTTTCAGGCTGAAGTTTTTCGCAGCCTAAACCCACAACCATCACTTCTCCGCCAAAGTTAGCGTTTAGCGCCAGATTATGAATAGTGCGGATTGGGATCACGGCGGCAGGGGCATTAATAGCCACGCCGCAGCCGTACAGGTGGTTCAGGCCGACAACGGCATCTACATTGGGGTATTTAGGCAACAGGTCCCGCTCTATCAGCTTGACGACGTAGTCTACCACTCCGGCAACGCACTGTACGCTGGTGGTTATCCCCAGTAGATTTTTGGTTCCTACGCTGCCATCTGCATTACGGTAGCCTTCAAAGGTATAGCCTTCTAGCGGTGGTAAGGCTTCAGGAATCTTAGTGGCAAGCGGCAGGGTTTCCAGCGCCGGAGCATCAGGCAGCGTCACCAGCGATTCATCAATCCAACTGCCGAGCTTTATCTCTTTCACCGCATAACCGATGATTTCACCATAGCGAATAATAGCCTCGCCCTGAGCTATTGGTGTTAAAGCAACTTTGTGTCCTTGGGGAATATGTTCTATCAACCTTAAGCCACAGCTAAAGATCGTGCCGGCCGGTAGACCATTATCATTAACCACGATAGCGACATTGTCCCGGTCATCAACCTTGATATAGAGAGGTGCCGGTTGAGGTATATTTTTATTCATTATACATACCTTTATTTTAAATAATTATAGGGGGTTATCTTTTTAGCGGCGTAATGCGTTCTTTCTGATTTGTTTCTATTTTCAATTATATCTTATTTGTATTTTTACTGAGTATTTTTATAAATAACAATATCTATTTTTTATCTTCAGAATAGGGCATTAAAAAAGGCTTTGAATATGTGATTGATGTCGGGTTTTTGCACTAATGTTTATAAGATTATGCTGTCTTTTGTGTTTTGTTACATTATGAAAAATAACTATTTTTTGTTTTACGCTTACGAATTAAGGTTGAATGGTATCCTATTTTACATAAATGATTAGGCATATGCCCAATGCTTTAGCCTATGCCTGCAATTAGTATCATTTCGCGGTTCTGTGAATTCTTGATTTTTCTAGTTTCTTATTTCTCATTGGGAAATATATCTGATGATTTTATTGATTTGTATTAATGGAATAAAGCATCAGAACTGTGTTTACCAAACTTATCATCACTAACAATATTAAAAAAAAGAGATAGCGTTAACGCTTAACATTATCTACAGGAGAACATCATGGAGTCTATACAATCGGCGTCTGTGGGTGGTGTAAAACCAACTCGCGTTCGCTTTTGGATCGTTATTATGCTGTTTGTGGTTACCGCTGTTAACTACGGTGACCGGGCAACGCTGGCTATCGCCGGTGCGCCAATGTCTGCAGAATTGGGGCTCGACGCGATCAGCATGGGATACGTATTCTCAGCTTTCTCATGGGCTTATGTTATTGGCCAGCTTCCGGGCGGTTGGTTACTTGACCGTTTTGGTTCTAAACAGGTTTATTTCTGGAGTATTTTCACCTGGTCAGTCTTCACCTTATTACAGGGTGCAGTAGGCATGCTTAGCGGCATGTGGGCACTGGTTTTACTCTTCTCTCTGCGTTTTTTAGTCGGTTTGGCCGAAGCGCCTTCATTTCCGGGCAACAGCCGGATTGTTGCCGCATGGTTCCCGGCACAGGAGCGCGGGACTGCGGTTGCGGTATTTAACTCAGCTCAATACTTTGCCACGGTTATCTTTGCACCCATTATGGGCTGGTTAACTCACACATTAGGCTGGCAGTTCGTGTTCTACTTTATGGGCGGCTTCGGCATTATTGTTAGCTTTATCTGGCTAAAAGTAATCCACAATCCGAAAGATCACCCCAGCATTAATCAGGGCGAAATAGATCATATCGAACGCGGTGGTGCTCTGACCAATATGGATCAGACTCAAAGCGGTAAGAAAGAAGGACCTAAATTCCACTATATTAAACAGCTGCTCAGTTCACGCATGCTGATTGGTATCTATCTGGGTCAGTACTGTATCAACGCATTAACTTACTTCTTTATCACTTGGTTCCCGGTTTATCTGGTTCAGGCTCGCGGTATGTCGATTCTAAAAGCGGGTTTTGTGGCTTCCGTTCCTGCACTGTGCGGCTTCGCCGGCGGTATTTTGGGTGGGATTATTTCCGACTACCTGATGAAAAAGACCGGTTCAATTACCTTTGCCAGAAAGACGCCTATTGTTCTGGGCATGATGCTGTCTATCTCAATGATTTTCTGTAACTACGTTGAATCTGAAATGTTAGTGGTTGGCTTTATGGCTCTGGCCTTCTTCGGTAAAGGTATCGGTGCACTGGGTTGGGCAGTAATGGCAGATACCGCGCCTAAAGAGATTAGCGGCCTGAGCGGCGGGTTATTCAATATGTGCGGCAACGTTTCCGGCATCGTGACGCCAATTGCTATCGGCTACATTGTTTACACCACCGGATCGTTTAACGGCGCACTTATCTACGTTGGAATCCATGCTTTTGTTGCCGTAATAAGCTACCTGTTTATCGTTGGTAAGATTGAACGTATCCAGCTGAAAGTATAGGAATATTCATTATGCATACTCAAGACACGCCTAAAATTATCTCGATGCAGGTTGTTCAGGTTGCTGGTCATGACAGCATGCTGATGAATATTGGCGGCGCCCATGGCGCCTACTTCACCCGCAATATCGTGATTATCAAAGACAACGCCGGTCATACCGGTGTGGGTGAAGCTCCCGGTGGCTCGGTGATTTATAACACCTTAGTTGAAGCTATTCCTCATGTTGAAGGGCAGTCGATTGCTATTCTTAACCGTCTGGTGAATAACCTGCACCAGGGAAACCTGAATGCAGATTACGATACCTTTGGTAAAGGTGCATGGACCTTTGAACTGCGGGTTAACGCCGTTGCGGCACTGGAATCAGCACTGCTTGACCTGATGGGACAGTTCCTGAAGGTACCCGTTGCTGAGTTACTTGGTCCGGGTAAACAGCGTGATGAAGTCACTGTGCTCGGCTATCTGTTCTATATCGGTGATAGCCAGAAGACGGACTTACCTTATCTGGCTCCGGAAACGGGTAAACATGACTGGTATCGACTGCGCCATCAGAAAGCGATGGACACTGCATCAGTGATTGAGTTGGCGGCCGCGGCTAAAGATCGCTATGGCTTTAAAGACTTCAAAATGAAAGGCGGCGTGCTGGCGGGTGAAACGGAAATTGAAACCGTAACAGCGTTAGCTAAAACCTTTACCGATGCACGTATTACACTGGACCCTAACGGCGCCTGGTCGCTGGATGAAGCTATTCGATTATGTAAAGGGCTAAACCATGTTCTGACCTATGCAGAAGACCCCTGTGGTGCAGAGAATGGCTATTCCGGTCGCGAAATCATGGCTGAGTTCCGCCGGGCTACCGGCCTGCCAACGGCGACTAATATGGTGGCGACTAACTGGCGCGAAATGTGCCACGCCATTATGTTACAGGCGGTCGACATTCCGCTGGCCGACCCGCATTTCTGGACGATGACCGGTGCAACGCGCGTCGCTCAAATGTGCGATGAGTGGGGCCTGACGTGGGGATGCCATTCCAATAACCATTTCGACATTTCTCTGGCGATGTTTACCCACGTCGGGGCGGCAGCACCGGGTAATCCTACCGCGCTGGATACCCACTGGATTTGGCAAGAAGGACAGTTCTTAACCAAAGAACCGATGCAGATCGTTAATGGAAAAATTGCCCTTAATGATAAGCCGGGGTTAGGTATTGAGCTGGATATGCAACGGGTAGAAGCAGCCCATGAGTTGCATAAAAAGCTGCCATCCGGCTCACGTAATGATGCTGCTGCGATGCAGTATTTAATACCGGGTTGGACGTTTGATAAAAAACGCCCGGCGATGGTGCGCTGATTCATTATTGCTACGGTGGTGAGCTGAAAACAGCTTCACTACCGGTTATTCAATTAACTTAAAACAAATAATAAAGGTGGATTTACTATGAGTTTATCAACATCCCCGACAGTGACTGAGATGCAGGTTATTCCGGTTGCCGGATATGACAGCATGCTGCTTAACCTGAGCGGCGCTCATTCTCCTTACTTCACCCGTAATATTGTGATTATGAAAGATAACGCCGGTAATACCGGCGTAGGCGAAGTTCCCGGCGGTGAGCGTATTCGTCAGACGCTGGAAGATGCCAAACCGTTAATCGTTGGTAAAACGCTGGGCGAATATAAAAATGTGATGCAGGCGGTACGTAATCAGTTCTCCGATCGTGATTCTGCCGGTCGTGGTAACCAAACGTTTGACCTGAGAACAACGATTCACGTTGTGACGGCCGTTGAAGCCGCCATGCTCGACTTATTAGGGCAGCATTTGAATGTCACCGTTGCGTCATTATTAGGTGATGGTCAACAGCGCGATGCCGTTGAAATGCTGGGCTACCTGTTCTATATCGGCGATCGAAATAAAACTGACCTGCCTTATCAGAACCAAAAAGACGATAAATGCGACTGGTATCGTCTGCGTCACGAAGAAGCGCTGTCACCTGAAACCGTGGTGCGTTTAGCTGAAGCAGCATATGAAAAATATGGCTTCAACGATTTTAAACTTAAAGGCGGCGTGCTGGCCGGTTGTGAAGAGGCTGAAGCCATTGTTGCACTGGCTAAGCGCTTCCCGGAAGCCCGAGTTACGCTGGATCCGAACGGTGCCTGGTCTTTAGACGAAGCCATTGAAATCGGTAAGGGATTGCGTGGCGTGCTGGCTTACGCTGAGGATCCTTGCGGTGCTGAGGCGGGTTATTCAGGCCGTGAAGTGATGGCTGAGTTCCGCCGAGCAACCGGGCTGCTAACGGCGACCAATATGGTGGCCACCGACTGGCGCCAGATGGGCCATACCATTCAGCTTCATTCCGTCGATATTCCGCTGGCAGACCCGCATTTCTGGACCATGCAAGGTTCTGTTCGCGTCGCTCAAATGTGCCATGAGTGGGGCCTGACGTGGGGTTCTCATTCCAATAACCACTTTGATATTTCTTTGGCGATGTTTACCCATGTTGCCGCGGCGGCTCCGGGTAAGATCACCGCCATTGATACTCACTGGATCTGGCAAGAAGGGAATCAACGCATCACCAAAGAGCCATTAAAAATTGAAGGCGGCATGGTTCAGGTTCCTAAGAAACCGGGGCTGGGAATTGAGATTGATATGGATCAGGTGCGTAAAGCTAATGAGCTCTATAACAGCATGGGACTGGGCGCGCGTAACGATGCGGTCGGCATGCAGTATCTGATTCCTAATTGGACTTTCGATAATAAGAAACCGTGTTTGGTTCGTTAATTTTGTCGGGCGAAACAGGCCAGGTTTTATGCCTGTTTCGCCACTAAAAATTATTCGCCGGTTGCAATAAGAACAGAGGATTCACCATGCTTAAATGTAATATTCCTAATCAGTTTCGTCAGGATTTACGTGAGGGAAAAACCTTAATTGGCTGTTGGGCAGCCTTAGCTAACCCGATTACCACCGAAGTTTTAGGCTATGCCGGTTTTGACTGGCTACTGCTTGACGGAGAGCATGCGCCGAATGATATCGGTACCTTTATTCCCCAGCTAATGGCGCTGAAAGATAGCGTTAGTGCGCCTATTGTGCGCCCGCAGTCAAACGACCCGGTCACCATTAAACGCCTGCTGGATATTGGTTTCTATAACCTATTAATTCCGTTTGTTGAAACGGAAGAAGAGGCGCTTAGGGCGGTCTCATCTACCCGCTATCCGCCGCAGGGCATACGCGGTGTTTCTGTCTCTCACCGCAGTAACCGCTACGGGTTAGAACAGGACTATTTTACAAAAATTAACCACAATATTTGCGTCATGGCTCAGATAGAGAGCCAACAGGGCGTTGATAATCTGGATGCTATTGCCGCCGTTGATGGCATTGACGGAATTTTTGTCGGGCCGAGTGACCTGTCAGCAGCATTAGGCTACCTCGGACAGGCGGGGCATCCGGAAGTACAGAAAGTCATTCGTCATATTTTTGAACGCGCTAAAGCCCACGGAAAAGCGTGCGGAATTCTGGCGCCGGTAGAGGCAGATGCCCGCCGTTATCAGGAATGGGGAGCGACCTTTGTTGCCGTTGGCAGCGATTTGGGGGTTTTCCGTGCGGCAACTCAGGCCTTGAGTGACAAATTTAAGAAATAGTTTTAACTGAAATTTAGGCCGCGGCCTCTGGCGGCGGTGCTTGTTAACCAATTGAAGGAAACAGACATGAAAATTGGATTTATCGGCTTAGGTATTATGGGTAAGCCTATGAGCAAAAACCTGCTTAAAGCAGGCTACGCATTGGTGGTAATGGATCGTAATACCGATGCTGTTGCTGAAGTGGTTGCTGCCGGTGCGGTATCCGCTAACTCACCGAAATCCGTTGCTGAACAGGTTGATGTGATTATTACTATGCTGCCAAATTCACCACAGGTGAAAGAGGTGGTTCTGGGTGAAAACGGCGTAATCGAAGGCGCTAAAAAGGGTTCAGTGGTTATCGATATGAGCTCAATTGCTCCGCTGGCCAGCCGTGAAATCAGTGAAGCTCTGGCGGCTAACGGGATTGAAATGCTTGATGCGCCGGTTAGCGGCGGGGAACCTAAAGCGATTGATGCCACTTTATCGGTGATGGTTGGCGGTAAAAAGCCGGTATTCGACCGTTGCTTTGACATTATGAAAACCATGGCAGGCTCAGTCGTCCATACCGGTGATATCGGCGCAGGGAACGTGACTAAGCTGGCTAACCAGGTCATTGTAGCGCTGAATATTGCCGCCATGTCTGAAGCCTTAGTACTGGCAACCAAAGCCGGAGTAAACCCGGATTTAGTCTTCCAGGCTATTCGCGGCGGTCTGGCGGGTAGTACCGTTCTGGATGCGAAAGCACCCATGGTCATGGATCGCAATTTTAAACCGGGTTTTCGCATTGACTTACATATTAAAGATTTAGCCAACGCACTGGATACCTCCCACAGCGTAGGCGCCCAACTGCCATTAACTGCGGCAGTGATGGAGATGATGCAGGCATTAAAAGCTGATGATATGGGCACTTCTGATCACTGTGCGCTGGCTCGTTATTACGAAAAGTTAGCTAAAGTTGAAGTAACACGATAATTCTCGTTGATTCCGCCGCCTTGGTGCGGCGGAAGAGTGGTCGATGTTTATCGGGTCATTAAGTCATCTTTTATATGGATAAGTTATGAAAATAGTCATAGCTCCGGACTCCTACAAAGAAAGTCTCAGCGCGTTGGATGTTGCTATTCAAATTGAGGCCGGGTTCCGCGAAATTTTCCCCGATGCTGAATATATTAAATTACCGGTCGCCGACGGGGGAGAAGGCACCGTCGAAGCGATGGTGGCTGCAACCTCAGGAAGAATCATAGCGGTAGATGTCACCGATCCGCTGGGCGAAAGAGGTTCTGCTTTTTTAGGACTATCCGGTGACGATCGCTACGCCATCATTGAAATGGCCGCGGCAAGCGGGCTGGAGCGCGTACCGGTTAATAAACGCAATCCGATGATCACCACTTCATTTGGCACCGGTGAACTGATTTCAGCGGCGCTAAATCAGGGGGTAACCCACTGTATTATTGGTATCGGTGGCAGCGCAACTAACGATGGCGGAGCCGGAATGGCACAGGCGTTGGGGGTTCAACTGCTGGATATTGATGGTAAACAGCTGGGTTTTGGTGGCGGTGAATTGGAAAAGCTGGACCGCATTGATATTAGTGCAATGGACCCGCGCATTAAAAACTGTCGCTTTGAAGTGGCTTGTGATGTCACTAATCCGCTAACCGGTGCTCAGGGGGCTTCGGCTATTTTTGGCCCGCAAAAAGGCGCTTCAGCTACAATGATTGAGCAGTTAGATGCAAATTTATTGCACTATGCAAAAATTATTAAACGGGACTTGGGGCTGGAGGTTAATGACGTTCCCGGTGCCGGAGCGGCCGGTGGCATGGGGGCTGCGTTACTGGCTTTTTTAGGCGCGGAGCTGCGCCCCGGTATCGATATCGTTACCGAAGCCGTCGGGTTAGATGCGGTAGTAAAGGACGCCGATTTAGTGATTACCGGGGAAGGGCGCATCGATAGCCAAACCGTTAACGGTAAGGTACCTATTGGCGTCGCCAGGGTGGCTAAGCGTTACAACAAGCCAGTTATCGCCATTGCCGGCAGCCTGAGCAGTGATGTTGATATTGTCTATCAGCACGGGCTGGATGCGACATTTAGCGTGTTATATAAAATTTGTTCTTTAGATGACGCTCTAAAGCAGGCTGCTGAAAACGTAAAAATGACCGCGCGTAATATTGCGATGGTGTTTAAATTAGGCTTGAGCCTCAGATAGTGGTTCAGGCTGGTGGCTAGGTTTTTAAACTCAAAGGACTTTGGCTTGGGGTTTCGAGCAACCCTCGTGTTAGCCATCATCAAGCTATCTTCCCCGTCATCCCCGCGTTCGCGGGGATGAGGATATCGCAGGCTTATATGGTGCAGAGATATGCTTAACTAACCGGCATTACCGCTTATGCGGTAGTTTCTCTCTGTTTCACTCAAGCTATTCGCTGATTTATTACCCTAATGTGCACCATCGCCATGCCTTCCGCCGCCAATGACAAACGGTGGTTTAGCAAACCAGATAAATATCAGCAAGAATAAGAAGATACCGCCAAAGATCCAGAAGATTTCATTAGCTGAAATAATCAATCCCTGATTAGTAATCTGCTGGCTGAGATAGGCAGAAACCTGTTCCGGCGACATCCCCATTTTTTCCATAGAATCATAAGTTTGTTGCGATAGCGGATTATAGGAATTAACGGCTTCGGTTAAATGGGTATGGTGTAACGCTTCCCGACTTGACCACATGGTGGTGGTAATTGACGTTCCTACCGATCCCGCCAGCGTCCTTAAGAAGTTAGACAAGCTGGATGCCGCCGCAAGCTTGGATGGCTCTACGTCAGACAGGGTAATGGTTGTCAGTGGCATAAAGAAGCAGGCAATAGCAAAGCCCTGTATAAACTGCGGCCAGGCTACGGCAGCGAAGCCCATTGACGGCTCAAAGGTATAGGCACGCCAGTAGAAACAGCCAGCAAAGACGATAAAGCTAAAGGTCACCAGACGGCGCAGGTCAATTTTAGGACCATACTTGCCGATAACCGGAGCGAGCAATAATGGAATTAACCCTATTGGCGCAGCGGCTAAACCTGCCCAGGTGGCGGTATATCCGTATACCACCTGCAGTAGCTGAGGTTGCAATACGATCGAGCCGATATACAGCATAAAGGCCAGGCTGATACACAGGCAGCCAATGGTGAAGTTTCTTGATTTAAACAGCGACAGATCCACTATCGGGTTGTCGTCCGTCAGTTCCCAGATAATCAGGAAGGTAATTGCAACCACCGCAATAATGGCCAGCACGATGATCTCTGTCGAACTAAACCAGTCCAGCTCTTTGCCCCGATCGAGTAGCATTTGGAAGCAGCCAATTCCGACAACTAACAGCGCCAGACCGACCGTATCGATAGGTTTAATTTCTGTTGGCGTTTCGCGGTCTTTTAGCGTTGCCCACGTAATCATCACAACGGCAATACCAACCGGAACGTTAATATAGAAGATCCAGCCCCAGTGATAATTATCACTGATCCAGCCCCCGAGTATCGGACCAAAAATCGGCGCAACTGTAACCGTCATTGACCACAATGCCAGTGCCATACTGCGCTTGAGGGGAGGGTAGTTATTAAGCAGCAAGCTTTGGGATAATGGCATGATTGGGCCGGCCACCAGCCCTTGTATCACGCGGGAAAAGATCAGCATTTCTAAGCTGTGAGACATACCACACAGCCACGATGCAACCACAAACAGGGTTGTTGCACCCATAAACAGGCGCACTTCTCCAACGCGTTTCGCCAGCCATCCGGTTAACGGAATTGAAATCGCATTTGCCACGCCGAATGAAGTGATAACCCATGTTCCTTGGGATATCGATGAGCCAAGATCGCCGGAAATGGTCGGTATAGCCACGTTTGCAATGGTTGAGTCCAACACTTGCATAAACGTCGCTAACGCCAGAGCCAGCGTCATCCAGCCTAGTTTGGCACCTTCAAGAGGTTTCATTTATACATAAACCTCGGTTTCATGAACCGGTATTAGCCCGAATGATATCGGCAATAAGGGTATTTATCGGTGTCAGATCGTAGGTCAACGCATCGGTTTGATAAGCAATGCCCTGACGGGGTTTATCAGCCAGAACCAGGCCTTGTCGATCGGCGGTATCAACCGTGACATCCATTGACAGCCCGATACGCAGCGGATACTTATCTACCTGCTGTTTATCGAGCTCTATGCGTACCGGTAAGCGCTGAACCACTTTGATCCAGTTGCCGGTCGCATTTTGTGCAGGAAGCAGTGAGAAGGCGCTACCGGTCCCCATATCAAGGCCGACAACGGTGCCCCGATAAACTACGTCATCACCGTAAAAGTCGCTGACGATGGTCGCCGGCTGACCAATACGCATATTGGCTAACTGAGTTTCTTTGAAGTTTGCGTCGACCCACAGTTGGTCGGCAGGAACAATCACCATCAGCTTTGAGCCTATCTCTAGCTGAGAGCCGACTTGCACACTGCGGCGTGAAATATAACCGGTAACCGGGGCAACAACCTTGGTCCGCTGTAGCGTTAACCATGCGTCACGGAGCTGGGAAGAGGCATGAAGCACCGAAGGGTGCTGTTCCAACGGGGTACTGAGTACCAGAGCATTATTGGCATTATACTGTTGGATTGCTACATCAAGCTCTGCTTTTGCACTGTCTGCGGCATCTCTGGCGTGCTGAAGCTCTTCTTTACCGATGGCGCCGGCTTTACCCAATGTCTCTCGGCGAACTAAGTCGTGCTGGGCCTGATTTAACGCGGTCTTTTTCAGCTCAATATTGGCAGACAGTTGGCGATTATTAATAATCAATTGATGTGTTTGGCGAACGCTGTTCGCTAAGGCGGTTTTTGCGCGTTCATAACTTTGTTCCGCATCTGTGGCATCCAGCGTTAACAGGATATCGCCCTGTTGAACAAAGTCAGTATTATCAACATAAATGGCGGTGACGTTACCCGGTATCTGAGCCATGATTTGAACCTGATTTCCGGCTACGTAGGCGTCATCGGTGGTTTGGTGATGACGCAGCGCGACAAACCAATAAACCGCATAAGCAATACCAATCACAATAAATAGCGTGGCAGCAAAAGTCATCGCCAGCTTACGGTTTTTCTTTTTATTGCTTTGGGGTTGCGGGGAAGCGTTTTCCGCGGACATGTCATTTCACCTTCAAATAGACGGAACCCAAGCGGGGAAACATCACCGTTCAGGAAGTAGTATGTAGTTGGATTCTACGGGCTGTGTCTATTGTACGAGAAATTTGCGGATTCAGGCAGGCATAAGCCGCTATAATTTATCTATAACTAGTCAAATCGCATAGATAGCTAAAATATAGCGGCAGAATCTTACGCTTGCTCAATGGCTTCAAGGCGTGTGAGCAGCTTGCGGTTCAAGTGTTCAAGCTGTTGGCGTTCTTCATCGGTAAATACTGACCAGACTTTTAGTAAGTTTGCATTTTGCTGAGGGAACAGATTGTCTAAAAATGCTTGTCCGGCATCGGTCAGGAAAAGATGCAGACAACGACGATCGCTGCCGCTTTCTTTGCGCACAATCCAGCCTTTTTTCTCAAGGTCGTCAGCGATACGCGTTGCATTTGTTCTGGAAGATCCCAGCGCCAGGCTCAGTTCTGATGGTTGAATCGATTTGTTTTCCTGAACGTTTAAAATAACCAAAGCCATAAATAACGTCTCGTTAATATCTTTGGCCTTGAAGTTTTTATTACGATATTCAAGAAGTTTTGTGTAGGTATGCATGCTCAGGCGGGTAAGCTTAACTTCCTCGTGTGGGAAATCACTTTGCATTGAATTATAGGTATCTAAGATGTTTTCGGTCGGCGAAAATGAACTTTCCATGTGCTATATTCTCCTTATTAGCGTTGCATTATAGTATCTTTGATAATAAAGAGAGTAAATATTAATAATCAGAAATTATTAAAAAGATGCCTTATATTTGAATAAGTACCTATAAAATAAGGCGATTGCTGCGCTTTATTAATGCGTTGTTTTAATTTGGTGCGTCATGCATATGCGTCAAGAATATAAGCTATTTCCCAACAGTTTAGCCGTTATCTAGATCATTAATAACAGTATGTCTGATGGTTAAATCTCAGACATACTGCCGATAGTCAATGGCTTACCAAAGGGTTGAAGACCAAAACACTCGCCCGATAATATGGATTCTTTGTTCAAACTCATCTTTGCTGAGCTGCTCATCAGGGTAATCGGTATTATTGAAACTTTTAATAATCATTCCGCCGTCAGGGCGCGGGATCAGCTGTTTGACCCGAATCAGATTACCGTCACGGATGGCATACAGGTCACCGTCAATAATGGTTGAATTGTTGGCGGTATCGATGCCGACAACGTCTCCGCTGCGTAACATCGGTGCCATGCTATTGCCGATAACCCGGACTACCCTGGCATTGCGGGCATTAACCCCCATACGGCGTAAGGTATAGCGACGAAAAGGCAGCGCATAGATCTCATGCTCATTATCGGGCATTGCCCCGTCGCCGCAGGCAGCTTCAACATTCAGAACCGAGACTTCGATAAATTCATCTTTATCGTGATTCATTGATTCCCATTCTTCAACCCGCAGGCTACTGGCTTTGATCTCACCGTCGTACTCTTCGACCGGTTTGGTCTTAGCAATAACCACATCTTCGCCAAACAATAACCACTGAGGGCTAACGTTGAGCGCTTCTGCCAGCTTGTCTAAATTTCGTGGTGAGCGGGTTTGGCCGGATTCAATTTTATTAATTGATTGTTGGCTGACTTTGATCTTCTCTGCCAGCGTTTTTTGGCTTAATCCCAACTGCTCGCGCCGCTTAGCAACGCGTTCTGCTAACGTTTGCATAGTGATTCTCGTGATGTATAGAGGTATAAGATTAACAACTAAATATAGTTCTACTATAACAACTAATATGTGTTGATCAACCTTTAATTTTCCACTACTATACTACCACAACCAATTGTTGTTGATGTCCGGGGGATAAATGAACAGTATCAAGACAACTTTAGAGATGTGGGGCAACTGGGCTCGCTGTAATGTGGGCACCGAATATTCGAAGGTCAATGTGACTTTTCAGGCGGCTTTACCTGAGAGCGGGCCCTTACTTTTCCGGACTGATGATGAGCAAGGAATGGTGGTTGACTCAGCCGTTGCCGGGCTGCGCCATTACGACCAGTTAGCCTATAAGTTAGTGATTGCACACTATGTTTATCGAATTAGCCAGTCTAAACTCGCTAAGCAAATAGGCAAGGCTCAAAGCTATATTGCCGGGTTGTTAAGAATCGCAGAAGCGTTTATCGCCGGGCAAATTTTTGTTCAAACCGGTGAAGCCATTTCAGTTTAAAAGTCAACTAACGATGTGCCGAATTATCCTAACATGCTGCCTTATGGCAGCATTATTCATTTTAGGGGTCGACACCAATAAAGTTGTAATAACAAATAAAAGGTGTTGACTTCATCCGATTATCAGCTATACTAAGCGGTATAAAGTCACAAAGTTGTATCCAAAAAGAACCTGTAGAGAAACAAAAGCCCGCATATCAATGCGGGCTTTTTTGTTATCTAAATTTGCAATGGATACTGTGGCTTTATTGGATACGTACGCTCTGAGATTTGAGCGTTGATGTACTAAAGGGAGAATGGTGTCGTCAGCGGCGGCTTATTGCTGCCGGGTACTCATAAGAAGTTGTTAAATCACCTGACACTATTATTTAGTTACGGTTTACGTATTCATCGTTCGACTTTGGCCCCGCACCCGCGGGGCTTTTTTATTTCTGCCAATTAAGGATTGGAATACATCGATGCCAATGAAAGAACCACAAACATACAGCATATTCAGCCACGTTCTGGTGTTGCTAATGACATTACTCGGTGCCGTTGCAAGCTACGCCTATCGGATTCTCAACGGCGAGGAGTTTCGCTGGTCGATCCTTTGCCTGCAGGCCATCGTGGCTATTTTCGCCGGCGCTCTGGTGCTGTTGACCGCCAATTACTACCACTGGGCAGCTGAATTTGCCGGCGGGATTGCCGGGCTGGCCGGTTGGTCAGGGGCTGAGTTTATTAAAACATTAGAAAAACGTTTCTTGAGGCGAATAAATGGAGATCAAGATGATAACTAGCCAGAGCGGCATTGACTTAATTAAGTCTTTTGAGTCATGCCAGCTTAAGGCCTACCTCTGTCCGGCTAAGGTTTGGACTATTGGCTATGGCCACACGTCCGGCGTCAGGCCGGATGACAAAATCAGCGTGATGCAGGCCGAACGTTTTCTTAAGGGGGATTTGGTTCGCGTTGAGCAGGACATTCAAAAAATCGTTCGGGTTCCTCTGACTCAAGGACAGTTTGATGCGCTGGTTTCCTTTGCCTTTAACTGCGGAACTCGGGCGCTGAGCACTTCAACTCTGCTGCGTAAGCTCAATCAAAAAGAGTATTCCGGTGCGGCTCAGGAATTTTCCCGCTGGATATATGCAGGAGGCAAAGTCCTGGCCGGGCTTGAACGCCGGCGTCGGTTGGAAAAGCGGATGTTTGAGTCATGACTTTTTCGTTGAAGAATCTTATCGCCGTACCCGCGGGGATATGCATTGTTCTGTTGCTGCTTTACACACGCTGGCTGAGCAATGAGCTCGGTGAGCTAAAAAATATTAAGCAACAGGCAGTGGTGGCGTTAGCAGAAGAGCGGGCTAACTCAGCCAAGATCAGGACCCAGTACTTGCAAATCCAGGAGGTAATGGATGGTGTTGCAGAACAAAAAAGAGCGTCAGAAAAACGTACTGCAGCGTTGCAACGCGCATTGGCGCAAAGCCAACTGGCGAGTCCCTGCGTTGCTGAGCCCGTTCCTGATGCTGTTACTCAGCGGCTGCGTGAACGAGTCGCTGAAGTTAACGCCACCGCTGCCGGTGCCACAGGCCCTGTTTCAACCCTGTCTGGCCCCTGATTATCAGGTCAGACACTATGGGGACTATCCCGGCTATGTGGCTGAATTATTGTTGGTTATTCAACAATGTAACCAGCAGTTGGCCGGCGTTAAGCAGATTGTTGTCAACGATTAATTCTGTTTTTAACGGAAATGTTCCAAGGCATAAAAGAGCGATCTTTTAGAACTAAAACGCCTTCAAAAAATTAGTCGGCTCCCTCGGGCCGGCTATTTCATCAGGCGATTCTGCCACTATAAATCTGGAGATGTAAATATGTCACAAGGTGCTCGTCACTCTGTTTATTTTGTTAAAGAAGCCGTAAACGGTGAAACTCCTGCCGCTCCGGCACTGACCGTTTTCCGTGCGACTAAAAATACCTTAGATATTAAAATTAATACGCTGGAATCGGCTGAATTACGTAATGATGCTGAAACCTCAGATTTCCGTCTGGGCACGCGCAGTATCGAAGGTTCTTTATCGGCCGAACTTTCTTTTGGTACTTTTGACGATCTGATGGCTGCTGCACTGCGCAGTGACTGGAAAAACAACGTATTAACCGCCAATATCGAACGACACTCTTTTACCTTTGTTGATTATCAGGCCGACCTGCCGGATGGCCAGTACACCATTTATCGCGGTTGTGAAATTAATACCATGGCGCTCAACGTCAGTGCTGAAGGTATTACTACCGTGGAATTTGGCATTATTGGTCGTTCTATGGAGATCTCCGATACGCTGCCAACCGGCGCAACCATCAAAGATCGCACCACTTCAGCGCCAATGGATGGTTTCTCCGGTTCATTACTGGAAGACGGCAACCCGGTTTCAGTGATTACTGAAGTTAGCCTGAGCGTTGAGAATGGTATTGAAGCCCGCTATGCGGTGGGTTCTAAATATTCAATCACGCCAAGCGCTAAAAAACGTAACGTAACCGGTTCGGTAAATACCTATTTTGAAGATAACAGCTATCGTAAAAAATTCTTAAATGAAACCGAATCGAATATTAGTTTCGATCTGATTGACCCGGCCAATGCGGCGAAGAAATATATCGTTAAAATTCCACGCCTGAAATTTACCGAAGCTCCACGCTCTGTAGACGGTGAGGGCGATATCATGCTGAACCTGAACTATAAAGGCCTGCTGGATACTACTGTGGGCGCCAGTATCCAAATTACCCGCGCCACCGCGTAATTAACCACTCCGGCATACATTAATACATTGCCCGTGATTTCACGGGCTTTTTCTATTTTAAAAAGGATAAAAAGATGGCCAGTTTTCATGATTTAAATATTGCGTCAAAGGCGAATGCAGGGATTGAGGTGGCGGTGGTGATTCCGTCCGCAGATACAAATGAAGGTATTCCAACGGGCGATGTATTAACGGTATTAAGCATTTTTAGCGAACGTTTTCGTAAAGCTGAGTCTGAAGGGTATCGTCGAATTCGTGAAAGTCTCAAAGCTACTGAGGATAAAGATCAAAAGATTAGCCAATCGGTTTATGAGGAAGTTGCTTTAGATTCTATTGCTCAATTAGTCAGCGATTGGAGTTATGACGAGCCTTGCACCATTGAAAACGTGAAAGAATTTCTTTCTGCAAACCCGCATATGTACGATCTCATTAACCGTCTTGCTGCGGACCACGCAGTTTTTTTCGGCAACGCCGCGACCAGTTAATTACGCGTTTGGCGGCGGAATGGGAACTTGATACACCTCCTAAAGGTAGTAAAACTCCTTTACGTAAGCACCTTGAGAGGGTGTGGAAAACAACGGGCAAAAAACCAGCTAAATTATTGGCTTTGGATAGAACAATACTTCCAGAAGAGCTGAGTTATATCTATCAGTGGTTTAGTGAGTTTTATTCAGGCCAGCCTTTTAGCTATAGCGAATTAGAATCATGGTGCCGATTAACCGGTCGTCATCTTGATATAGTTGAAATAGATCTTATTAAGCGATTGGTTTTTTCTCGGAATGGTATATCTCCGTAATAAGATAATTTAGGCGGTATGAAATGGCTAATAAAGATATTGTTGATAGTAATGGAATAAATAAATCTACAGCGGCAATGAAAAATTATACTAAGAGTATAAAGGATGCATCTGAGGCGTTCGGTAAATTGTCGGAAGTATCAGGAACATATAATAAGAATGTTAATAGGTATAAAACTCTAAGGGTAAAAATTGATAAAGATGTAATTTCTAGATACTCATCACCTTATGTTGAATCTGATAGTGATAGACGTACAAGAACTGTTTTTAATGGTATAGGTTTGATTGGTGGTAAGTATGGCAAGTATGCCGATGTAACTAAGCTTTATGTCAATGCGGCAATTGATGAGAAACAGGCAGACCAGAAGAAAGAAAATAAAACGGTAGCTACATCATTTAAGAATTATGAAACGCTTAATCTTAAGGATAATAAAACAAAGGATGAATTTGAATTTGAAGCGGATTATAAATATTATCTAGAAGGTAAATTGAAGTTATTAAATGATGAGAAAAATAGGGAACGTATTTCTGCATTGAATGCTTATACTGAATCTAAAAATAGGAAGGTATTTAAGGGCGAAGGAGAGAATGGTCGAGATTTCATTATTGAACCTGACGCTAAAAATATAAATCGTAAGAAAGTTGATTTAAATAATGCTGAGATTGAATATGAAAAATCTAACAGAATGCTTAAGGACTTTAATGGAGGGTTATCATCAAGTTCTTTTAATGATTCAATTAAAGATGTAGCTAATATTGGCAGAGGCGATAATTCAGCAGACGACTTATCTAAGATTAATATGCTATATATTCAGCAGCATGGCTGTGTTTCTGAATTAATAAGAATGAAGCGTGAAGAACGTGAAGAAGAGAGATTAGCTAGAGAAGCGGCGCAAGAAGAAGAAAAACGACAGGCAGTTAATGCTGGAAGAAAGAGTGCTCAGAATATTCTGGACGACCGTGTATCCCCTATTGATAAAGTTGCTATTGATGAAAGAAATCAATTAGAGGCTATTAATCAATTACAGCAGAACGATCCATTAGGCGCTGAAGGATTGCTTTTCCATCGAACATATGAAGATGCTAAAACTGCAATAACAGAAAAGGCCTCGGAAACTCGTAAAGCGATGATGGATCAGGAGCGCCAGCAAGATATGGCTCTGATTAATACTGGTTTGGGGAGTATGAGTACTGCAGCCAATGGCATGATGGATATTTTGGAAAAATCCGGCAAAAAACAATCCAATAGTTATAAAGTCATGTTTGCTTTGTCTAAATCCTTTGCCGTTGCCCAAGCTTCTCTAAGTTTATATACAGCAGTTATGAAGGCTATGGGGGAAGCCAATAGTATGCCTGAACGTTTCGCTAATATTGCGGCAGCTATGGCCTCAGGCGTTCAATTCATGTCTGTAATTCAAGGTATATCCATGTCCGGTCAGGCCCACGCCGGTATTGACTATATTCCTCGTGAAGGTACATGGCTGCTGGATCGCGGTGAACGGGTAGTGGATAGCCGGACCAACGCCGACTTAAAACAATATCTGAATAACAGCAACCGAAGTTCTGGCGGTAGTTCTATTTCCGTCAATGTTCCCCTTTCTGTTCAAAGTCAAGATTCTGGCAATCGTAGCGCTTCAGTGGAAGATGCCAATCTGCTCGCAGGCCTTATTAAAAGTAAAGTTTATGAAATTGTTACTAACGAACAGCGCCCTGGTGGGCTATTAAGCAGGGGATAACTGAGCATGAAAAAATTTAACTGGATTCCGGAAGAGTCAATCAAAGTGTCGGTTAAGCCAAAGGTAAAAGTTATCGCTTTTGGCGACGGCTATGAACAGCGTATTGCTGACGGAATAAATAACCAACTGCGTGAATACTCTTTAAGTTTTTCGGGTGATGAAGCCGATATTCGCGAAATCGATAAGTTTTTAACTGAACACGGTGCGGTAAAAGCTTTTGGCTGGACTCCGCAGGATACCTGGCAAACCGGTACTTTTAAGTGTGAAGAGTGGAGTATCACGGTTAATGGTTACTGGAATCAACTGAGCGCCAAGTTCCAAGAAATTGTGGCCTAATTTGCGGAGATAAATTATGAGAGATATTGATAGTGAGCTGATTCTGAGCTCCGCAAAAATCGAACAGGATGTTCTGCTGTCTTTGTATGAGTTAGACCTGACTCATATTGGCGGCGATCTATTTCGTTTCCATGATGGCGTAAATGAATTAAAACAGTCGATCATATGGCAAGGAAAGGCATACCAGCCTTACCCCATTCAGGCCAAAGGTTTTGAAGCTTCGGGCCAAGGAACGAGCAATCGTCCAACATTGACGGTGGCTAATATTACAGGCTTAGTCACTGGATTAATGCAGGATTTTGATGAGTTGGTAGGCGCAATAATTACCCGTCATCAGATGTATATGCAGTATTTAGATGATGAAAATTTTGTTGAAGGAAATCCTCAGGCAGATCCAACACAAGAGCTAGTTTCTCGCTATGTTATTGAACGAATGGGAAGCTTAACGGCTGACTTTGCTACATTTGAGTTGGCATTACCTTGTGAAAGTGATGGCGCATTGCTACCCGCCAGAACAATTATTGCTGATACTTGTAGTTGGCTGTACCGAAGTGCCGAATGCGGATATACCGGTCCCGCAGTTGCTGATGAATTTGATAACCCAACGAAGGAGTCTGACTGCGATAAATGTGGCCGTCGTTTAGTATCGTGTAAATTACGATTTGGTCGTAGTAATCCATTACCTTTTGGCGGTTTTCCATCAGTTTCTAAATTCTCTAAGTAATCAATATGATTGAAGAGAAAATATTGGCCCATGCTCTTGAGTGCGCGCCACAGGAATCATGTGGATTTGTTATTAAAACTAATTTTGGTCAACGTTATATACCCTGCAGAAATATTGCGCTCGATCCGACAGAATATTTTGAGATATCACCAGATGACTGGATAAAAGCCCATGCTGAAGGTGAACTGATTGCTCTAGTTCATAGCCACCCTGATGGGATACCTGTTTTAAGTCAGACTGATCGAACTATGCAACAAAGAACAAACCTTCCGTGGTGGTTGGTTTGTAATAATAAAATTTATAAATTTAATAATATAGCTCCTTTAATTGGGAGAGCTTTTAAGCATGGAGTAATGGATTGTTATACTTTATTCCGTGATGCGTACCATCTGGCAGGTATTAATTTGCCTGACTTTTATCGGGAAGATGAATGGTGGAAGAAAGAACAGAGTCTTTATCTAGACAATATGGAAAAGACTCAGTTCTATCGAGTTAATGACATTCAACCTGGTGATATTATTTTAGTTTGTTTAGGTAGTGAAAAAGCTAATCATTCTGCTATTTATTGTGGGGATCAATATGTATTACATCATTGCCCACAGAGATTAAGTAAGAGGGATGTTTATAGTGGCTATTGGTTAAATTATACAGACTCAATTTGGAGACATAAACAATGGCAACCGTACGGTTTTACGGCGATTTGCAACGATATGGCCGCCAGTTCAAACTTGATGTATTAACTGCCGGAGAGGCATTGCATGCATTACTATTACAAGTACCAGGGCTGCGCCAACATATAAAAAATGATTTTTATAGAGTAAGAATAGCAGGGAAAGATATAAGTCAAAATAACCTAAAAATTGGTATGTCATCATTATTAAAAAAAGGTGATGTAATTCATATTGTTCCTAGAAGTATGGGGGCAAAATCAGCTGTAGGAATATTTCAAGCTATCGCTGGAGCTATTTTAGTGGTTGTTGGTATCTATTCTGAAAACCCACAGCTGATTGCGACTGGCGCGGGTCTTATGCTTGGTGGTGTAATTTCTATGTTAACTAAAATGCCACAGACAAAAATTGATGGTAATACGACATCAAAAAATACGTATTTTTCTAATCTTGATAATGTGTTGGGACAAGGAAGACCAATACCTGTTTGTTATGGTGAAATGATGGTTGGTTCACAGGTGTTATCTCAAGGTCTAGAAACATCATAAACCCTATTTATTTTACTAGGAGTATTTATGGCTATAGTTAGATTTTATGGCGATCTTGAAAAGTATGGTAAGAGATTTAATTTAGATGTTATGACTGCCGGTGAAGCATTAAAAGCATTGTTATTTCAAATGCCAGGATTACAGCGTCATATGAATAATGGTTTATATCGATTAAGAATCTCGGGTGAAGATATATCTGAAAAAGATTTAAAAAAATCGATGTCTTCAGTTTTATCTGAAAATTCAGTCATTCATATTGTTCCTAAAGTTATTGGAGCAAAGAATGGAGTTTTTTCTTTTATCGCTGGGGCTATATTAGTCGTAGTCGGTATTATTATAAGTGGTGCGAGCTATGGCTCATTATCAGCATTTAGTGGCCCTATGATTGGTATTGGCGTTGGATTGATGGCCGGCGGCCTAGTTTCAATGTTAACCAAGTTACCTCAGACGAATATTGATGATAGCACTACCAATAATAATACTTCATTTTCAAATTTAGATAATGCAGTCACTCAAGGTCAACCAATTCCCTTATGCTATGGTGAAATGATGATTGGTTCAAAGACATTATCACAAGGCATTAGAACAGAATAACAATTCATTATTTAAACTGAACCCGCTTATGCGGGTTTTTGTTTAGGAGCATATTATGGGTAAAGGTGGAGGCAGTTCACGCACGCCAAAAGAGCAGGCTGATAATTTAAAATCTAGACAAAGCCTATCAGTAATTGATTTATTGTGTGAAGGACAGATTGAAGGGCCTGTTAATGGTTTAAAAGGAATTTATTTAAATAAAACACCCGTTCAGGGTGATGATGGAACTAATAATTTTGCCGGTGTTAATGTGCAATGGACTGCAGGAACGCAGGCTCAAGATTATCTATCTGGTTTTCCATCGTCCGAGAATGAAGTTCCTGTTTCTAGTGAAGTTAAAAAGAATGTGCCACTCACAAGAACCATCACCGATCCGGATATTGACCGACTTCGTGTAACCGTCGGCGTCGGCGCGCTGTTTTCTCAAAATGATAAGGGTGACGTTAACGGCGCTTCAGTCGAAATGCTGGTACAGATTGGCAACGGCACTACTTGGCGTACCGTTGAAACGGTTAAAATTGAAGGTAAAACTCGCAGTCAGTATTTACGTTCAGTGATGATTGATAATTTGCCCGAGCGTCCGTTCAATATCCGGGTTATGCGTCAGACTGACGACAGCACTTCGTCAATGTTAGAAAACAAAACCCTGTGGTCCAGTTATACCGAAATTATCGATACTAAGCTGACTTACCCCAATACTGCGGTAGTCGGATTGCAGTTCGATTCGGCGCAATTTAACGGCGTGCCCAGTCGTAATTACTTAATCCGCGGCTTAATTGTTAAGGTTCCGGCCAACTATGATCCTGCGACCAGAAATTATCAGGGCATGTGGGACGGTACGTTTAAGCTGGCATGGACCAATAATCCGGCCTGGATTTTTTATGATTTGGTGATGAATACCCGTTACGGCCTTGGCAAACGCCTTGGATCTTTCGGTTGTGATAAATGGGCGATGTATGTCATTGCTCAGTACTGCGACCAGCTGGTTGATGATGGGTTTGGTGGTCAAGAACCACGAATGACCTGCAACGCCTATATTACCGATCAACGAAAAGCTTACGACGTTATCAGCGATCTCTCCTCCGTTTTCCGGGCGATGCCGGTATGGGACGGATTACAGATGACCTGCATTATGGACCGGCCTGCCGATCCCGTGTGGCGTTACAGCAATGCTAACGTGGTTGAGGGGAAATTCTCTTATTCAGCCAGCGCGCAAAAAGCGCGACATACCGCGATTCATGTACGCTATATCGATCCGAAGAATGGCTGGGAAGCGGCCACTGAATATGTTGCTGATGACTCAATGATTGCCCGCTATGGCCTTAACGTCAGTAAAGTCGATGCCTTCGGCTGTACTTCTCGCGGTCAGGCTCATCGGGTAGGCAAATGGATTTTAGAAACCGAGCGGCTTGAAAAACAAACCGTTAACTTTGCTATTGGCCGTGAGGGAATTAAACATCTTCCCGGCGATATTATTGAAATTGCTGATAATAACTTTGCCGGAGCACGCATTGGCGGGCGGATTAAGTCTATCGATGGCCAGACCGTAGTGTTAGATCGTGAAATCGTTATTGGTGACAACGAGCAGGCGTTTCTCGGTTTTATCAATGCCGAAGGCAAGCCTGATCGGGTACAAATCTTTTCCCATCCCCAGCCTGATACGGTAGTGATTGGCAAAGAAGTCGAAGGGCTTGAACAGTGGGGGATCTGGTCTCTCTCAACCGCCAGTATTGCTCCGCGTTTATTCCGTGCGCTGGGTATTTCTGAAGGCGAAGACGGAACCTATAGCGTTACTGCATTGCAGCACGTTCCGGAGAAAGAAGCGGTTGTCGATAACGGCGCCCGTTTTGAACCCGATGCGGGAACGGTATTTGGCGGGAAAATTCCGCCGGTGGAACATCTGCAGGTTGAAGCCATGCCTGAATCAGATCGTTATCAGGTCAGGATGACCTGGGACACCCCGCGCGTAATGAGCGGTTTAACCTTTGACGTTAAGCTGATGCGTGAAGGTGCGATCCATAAGCGCCAGACCGTGAGTGATACCGAGTTCTTCTGTGGCGATCTGCCGTTAGGCAACTATACCGCCAGCGTTCGGGGCAAAAACCCGGCCGGGCAGATTGGCAGTGAAACCACCGTGGTTTTTGAAATCGGTCCTCCTTCTCTGCCTGATTATCTGCAGGTTACCGCCGGGAACTTTAACGTCACCATTAAGCCGGTGAATACCAAACCCACCAGCTTAGGCACGCAGTATGAGTTTTATAAAGGGATGTCTGAATCTGAAGTTCTGGCACAACAAAACTCGCTGGGTCGGGCATCGATCCTTAATGACGTTAACTGTATGCCGGATACTGAATATTGGTACGGCGTGCAGGCGGTTAACTCCATCGGTCGTTCCAGCCTGTTGGTAGAAAAGGTCACAACCAAGCTAAAGCCGGAAGATATTCTGGACCTGATCGGGCCAGAGATTCCGAAGCTGGATTGGGCAAAAGAATTGTCTGAGATGGTGGAAGAAAATACGTCTAATGTGGTCCTGCTTTCCGACCGAGCGGCGCTGGTGGTGAATAAGGATAATCGGGTTTCTGGTATTACCGTAACCGCCGGCGATGAGGCGAGCGCAATAGATTTTCTTGCCGACTTTGTTTCATTCAGCGACCCGGACACACTGGAACGCAATCTTTATTGGGATAACAACCGTAAAGCGCTGGTGTTGAAAGGTGAGATCCAACTGCTTGACGGCAGCAGCGTTTCATCTAAAAGCGATCTCGGCAATGGTGCCGGTGGCATTTTCCGCCTCCAAACAGGTTCGGGAGCATTCCCCGGTGATACGGTAACGGCCAACAGGCTCTTTACCTCAGCCTTTGATACTGAGCCGGGCAAAGATACCGTATTTACAGTTTATGCATTAAACGAACTAGGAAAGATTACCCGAATAGAATCGAAAATGTATGACGGCACCGGTTGGAATACACCGAAGTTATTTATTGATGGTGATTTGGTAGCGCTGGGGACGATTAAAGGGGATCGGTTAGTTGCCGGTACTTCGATTAATGCGCCGGTAATTAATGGTGGTTCTATCAATATTGGGAATGGACAATTTACGGTTGACTCTAATGGTCGAATGGTTGCTCAGAATGCGCAAATTGTAGGTAATATTAAAGCTAATTCTGGTGAGTTAAATAATGTAACTATTAACCAAAACTGTAATATTAAGGGGGCGTTAAGTGCAAATAATATTGTTGGAGATATTACTGCAACCTATTTGGCGCCGTCCTTAAATGGTTCATGGCGTGGAGGAGCTAAAAAAGTAACGTTGAGTCATACGTTCCGTTATCGCGGAGGACAAGGGTATCCCATTTCTATTTCAATACCATCTGCAAATATAAATCTTCAAGCTGCGGGCACCTTAGATAGTTGTACGAGTACAATTCGAATAAATGTAAATGGTATAAATATAATTAATAAGGCTATCAGTGTTGTTAATTCTGCTAGTGATAATAAAAGATTATATACATTAAGTTGTTGTAGTGGATATATCCTCCCTGCTGGATTAAGTAACGTAGAGGTCCAAATATATTTGGATATTAATGGGTACGGTTATATAGATACATTTACCGACCCTATCCCTATTATTTTTTCAAGGCAAGACTCAACGCGATTCTACTGAAATAATATTAATGTGTGATGTTTGTTATAACTTATATTCTTTTTTAAGGTGATTTTATGTCAATAAAAATATCGGGGATTCTGAAAGATGGAATCGGAAAGCCCATTCCAAATTGTACCATTGAATTAATTTCTAAAAAAACAACGCTAAATGTTATTACTAAAACGGAAGCTAATTTATTAATTGATTCCGCCGGTTCATATTCTATGAATGTAGAGCCGAGTGAATATTCCGTATCACTTTATATTGAAGGTTTTTCTCCTAAATATGTAGGTAATATTCGAGTCTATTCTGACTCTAAACCCGGCACATTAAATGAGTTTCTCATGTTGCCGGGTGAGAGTGATTTAACCCCTGAACTGGTTGCTATCTTCTTAAAGCTGCGTGATGAAGCTGAACAGGCGGCAAAAGACGCTAAAGAGTCGGCAACAGAATCTGCGGCATCTGCGGGCGAAGCTAATGCCGCCGCAGAGAGCAGTACTGATATTCTAAATCAGGTAACAGAAATACACGTTGATATCACGAATAAACATGAGCAAGTAGGTTTAGATGCAACGGAAATTAGAGAGGCGGTAGAAACGGCAAAGACGGCGGCTGATTGGGCTGGCACATATGCTAATCAAGCTGCAGGGATGGCACAGGCCGCAGAAAATCACAACAATTATGCTCAGCGGGCTGCTCAAGATGCAGAGAAAGCAAAGGTTGCCTCTGAAGCATCCGCAAAAAATGCGTTAAGTTCATCTACGGCGGCGGATAACAGCAAGGTTGGGGCGGAGTCTGCAAAAAGAGAAGCGGAAGCCGCGGCGCTAACTACAGCTCAAGATAGGGCGGCTGTTAGTGCGGATAAGCAAACAGTATCTAATGACAAAGCCAGCGCAGAGCAGGCCGCTGACGCAGCGCGTGCCAGCGCATTAGCCGCGGAATCTGACAAAGTTAGGGCAGAGGCGGCGGCAAGCAATGCCAGTGATTCAGCATCGGCGGCTAATGCTAGTGCTGTTGCTGCCAACGCGGCAGCTAATTCTGTTAAGTCGCTATCAGCCACAGGCGAAACACTATCGCCTGGTTCTCCTGCCTCCGCTGAATGGGATGCTGAAAGTAATACTTTAATTATTGGTGTGCCGCAGGGAGATATTGGACCTCAAGGCGAAAAGGGAGAGCAGGGAGAGCAAGGTATTCAAGGCTATAGCATCAGGGGCGATAGAGGACCTCAAGGCGAAAAGGGAGATAAAGGCGATCCGGGAGAGCAAGGTATTCAAGGCTATAGCATCAAGGGCGATAGAGGACCTCAAGGCGAAAAGGGAGATAAAGGCGATCCGGGACCAGCATCTGGAGTTAATGAAGCACCGGTAGATGGTAAAATCTATGGAAGAAAAGATCTCGCCTGGTCGGAGATTGTAACGGGTAATAAATATCCATCAGCTACATCAATCACGTTTGACTATGACGACATTATTTGGCCGACATTTATGGTTAGTGAAGGGGACTCAATAAGAGGCCCTGTGTTGAATTTGAGAGTGGGCGCAAATGGCTTGTTGTCTGATGTGAAATTTATGTTCACACCGACTGCCGGTCTATGGCCTGAGAATGCTTATATTGCGGTTGTTTACGCTGATGTGTCTAATTTCGGTATTTTTGGAGGTCATCGACGAAGTAATACAATAATGAATGAAAATTCGTATGTCACAACCGATGTTGGTGATTTTAATATCGAACCGTACGACAGTTTTTATCATTACGATATGGCACTAGTTATCAAATCCGATGGACCGATAAATTTTTCTAGGGGTGATTATGATTTGACGGGTAAGCTGACCGTGTATGGAACTGCGCTCATTAACGATAGCAGAGGAACTTACACTAAACGGATAATTAATACTATCCCGATGTCTGCATCTATGATCGTGATTGGGAGTTCAATCATAGACCCGTTAATTAAATAAAATCCTAAAATATAGCCCCGCCGTAGTTATGCGATTATGCATATTACGGCAGGCCTTTTTTAATCCACGGTTTATTTGGTGATGTGAATTAGTCAGCATTGGCTTTAATAAAGTGGCCTGATTTTCCGAGTTGGCATCACCTGTGATACCAGTTTGCAGGTCACTCTCTTATTGGCTAAATGATGACTATTTTATGAACTTAAAGGCATTACTAATACAAACTCAGAGAGATTCCCTCTTTTTAATGATAACAGAAAGAATCTGAAATACGGCTAGATAACAAATAAAAAGTGTTTTAAACAACTAAAAGTTGACATTATCGAATTATCAGGTATAGTAACCCCTATAAAGTCACCAAGTTGTATCTCTACCCGTCATACTTCAAGCTGCATCTTTGTTGGCTACGCTCGCTCACCCGAATCACTTACCTCAGTAAGCTCATCGGGACTTGCTCCCTTGCCGCCTCAATGCAACTCGAATTATTTAGGGTAATGTGACTTTAGGCAAAAAGGCCCCGGACTTATCTCCGGGGCCTTTTTGTTTCTGATATTCAGTCAATATCTTCTGTACTAACCAACCCGGCCATACCAAAAGGCTAACCATGACAAATATCATTCAACAGCAGCTGAAAAGCCTGCTGCAACCCTTGCTGGATATCAGTCTGATTATTAAGGGCGAAAGTACGCCTGAAACACCTTATGCCGAGCTGAGTACCGTTGCGGTGACCGCATTAGGTATGTCGGATGAGGTCAGTCAGGGTGTGGACGAGCAGGGCTATCTGACCATTCGTGGCCAGCGTCGGGCTGAAATAGCTATTCACTATTTTGGCGCTGACGGCGGAAACCATGAGGTGGTTGAGCAACTTTGCAAAATCACCGACGGATTAAAACGAATCACCGTGTCGGAGCAGTTCCAACTGGCACAAATTGGAATAGAGGGCAGCCCGGAACTTAAAACAGAAATGAAAGAGGATGCCGAATGGACTCCGAACTCAGAAACCTACTTAAGCTTCTTTATCCACTATTCCGTCATTATCAAAGATGCCGTTAGCGTCATTGACAATATCCATGCTGCTACTGATGGCGGCGAAATTAATATTAACTTAACGAGGTAAAACAATGGGTTCTCTGAATCAGATTGTGAATGTAAATATTGCGCTAAGCACTACCAGCGTGCCGCGCGGCGTTTTTGGCGTACCGATGATTATTGCTCCGCTGACGACTTTTACCGAGCGTGTTCGGGTTTATCTGGACTATAACGCGGCGGTAGAAGATCAGCTGCCGGCTGATGTGCTGAAGGCGTTAAGCGCGGTATTCAGTCAAACTCCGCGTCCGCAAATGTGTAAAGTCGGCCGCCTGGAAGTAGACGCTGAAGGTAAAGTTGTTGCTGCTACCCTTGGGGCTCAGCTCACGGCTATTCAGGCTGAAGATGCTAACTGGTACGGTTTTGCGCTAACTGAACGTAATCCTGAACTACAAATGGCAGCGGCAGAATGGGCTGAAACCCAGACTAAAATGTTCTTCACCTCCAGCTCAGAAGAGGCGATTACTGATGCCAGCAGCTCTGACGACGTATTGTCTAAGCTGGCTGCGAAAAACTTCCTGCGTACTGCCGTGATTGTGGATAAACATGCCGCAGACCAGTATCTGGAAATGGCCTGGATGGGGCGTTGCTTTACTATTGCCCCGGGCGGCGAAACTTGGGCACTTAAACAACTTTCAGGTGTGCAGGCTTCTGACTGGAGTGCGACCGAGCAGCAAACCATTGTTAAGAAGGGCGGTAATACCTTTGAGCGCTTTGCGCCACAAATTTACCTGACAACGCCGGGTAAAGTGGTCAGCGGCGAGTGGGTTGACGTCGTTCGCTTCCGCGATTGGTTAGCCGATGCTATTCAGACCAGCCTGAGCACGCTGATGATTAACCGTAATAAAGTGCCTTATACCGACGGCGGTATTGCGCTGATCGTTAATAACCTGACCGGCAGCCTGATTGAAGGCCAGCGCGTTGGTGGTATTGCTCCTGACGAAATTGATGCCGACGGCAATAACGTTAAAGGCTTCGTGATTACCTACCCGCGCAGCGTCGACGTGTCATTCCAAGATAAGGCTGAACGGGTGTTGAATTTATCATTCTCTGCGCGCCTGGCCGGTGCTATCCACTTAACCAACATCAACGGCAACTTATCGTACGAATTACAATAATCGTACGCATTATAATAAATAAGGAACAACAAAATTATGGCAGCTGAATTAACAGGTACTTATAAAGGCGATCAGGTTTTTGTGACCGTGGGTCCGGTATTAATCTCTGGTTTTAGTGACGGTGATGCAATTACCGTGAAGCGTGCAGAAGGCCTTTATACCTCTAAAGTCGGAATCGATGGTGGTGTAGCCCGCGTGCGTAATGCAAATAAATCCGGCTCTATCGAAATTAAACTATTACAAACAAGCAAAGTGAACGATGAGCTCTCCGATCTATTTTACGTTGATAACTTCAACGAAGATGGTTCCCCGGTATTGCCGATCAGCGTAACTGACGGCAACGGCCGCACGCTATGTTCAGCCGGCCATGCCTGGCTGAAAAGCGTTCCTGATGTCTCTTTTGGTAAGGACGTCAGCGACCGTTTATGGTCGTTTGAATGTGCTGATTTAAAGATCTATATCGGTGGTAACTGATAGGTTTTTTTGTTCGATGTTGTAGCAGATAAATTAATATACACGTCTGGCTATTCTATTATTTGACCTAATTAAATTGAATTAAGGGAAGCTTCGGCTTAATACTTATTAGTTAAGCATTTCTATATTATGTGACTCCACTCAATCGTCATCCCGGCGAAAGCCGGAACGCGAGCCGTAGGTGAAGCAAACATTTGCGTAGCGAATGGCCCAAAGGGTGAGCGCCGCGAATCATCCNGGTTTTAGCTAACCCGCTGGCATTTAGCCTAAGGGCTGGACCCCGTTTTTCAACGGGGTGACGAGGGTAGTGGTTCCGTGATAACTAGGCGAATCATTGGCTTAAGTTTATTGACTGCTTTTAACTGACAGGCATTAAAGCTTCGGCTTCCTTTTTTTATGAGGATATTACATGCAAGTTGAAACTTTTATTATTGGCGAGCGGGAATATACCGCAAAGAAAATGAATGCCTTTGATGCGGGACGTTTTTTATTAAAAATCAAAAATATTGCGGCGCCGGCATTAACTGCATTTGCTCAGGCAAATAATGAGAATGAAGTAAATTTATTTGAGTTATTTTCCGGACTGGATGAAGAAACTCATGAAAAAGTGATCTTCCCGATTCTTGCCGCCTCAGCCGTTTATTCGATTGAAGATAAAAGAAAGGTAGCTTCAATTACTGATATGAATATGTGTTTCAACGTCGACACATTACTGGATTTTTATCTTTTAGTCTGGGAGGTGTTGAAATTGAATTTTGCCCCTTTTATCGAGCGCGCCAGTACCCACTTTGGCAAACCAGGCATCGGGCAAGCGGTCACCGAGTAAGTCACGATAGCGCCGGCACGCTACGCGAAGATCTACAACAAGAACTTTGGATATGGCGGCCCATTATGGCCAAGCTGATCACATTAAAAGAGGTTAAGGCCGGTGAGGTGGATATTGATGATTTATTAAAGCTCAATGCGCTGCTGGATATGCGTGAGACATTACAATTACAAGCGCAGCAGGAGAACCAAACATGAGCGACCAAAGCTTAGGGGCAGCAGGTATTTTAAAATCACTGGATGACTTTAGAGTGACGCTGCCCCAGTTGGAAAAAGTAAATAAAAATATTGATGATACGGTTAAAAGTATTGGCGTCAGGGTCAATATTAATCAAAGCGTAACAGAAGGTTATATTAAACAGCTGTCCGGGAATGTGAATAATCTATTTTCCGAGCTAAGTAAAGTTTCCTCTGCGGTATTAGAGCGAACGGCACCGGTACAGGCCAATATTAACCAAACGGTCAAGAAAGTATTTTTTATATCGAATATCACTGAGCGTATTAAAAATGATATTTCGATAAAAATTAATCTATCCCAAACTCAAAGTCAGACCTGTTCCGCTGAAGAGGAAAAATCTGAATCCTGTGACTGTGTTTGTATTTGCACCTGTGAGTGCGAATGTGCATGCCAGAGCGGAGATGGTGGGGGAGAGGAAAAAGATTGGAAAGATTGGTTTTTGAAAGTTCTGGGGGTATTAGCCGATGTCATAACGGTCATATTAGGCTGGAAAGCGGTGTTCGGTAAGTTAGGTCCTATCATTAAAGCTTTAATAGGACCGTTGTTACGAATTGGAGGTTTAATATTAAGGATTGGTTTATTAACGGCTGTCATTAGTTATTTCGGTAGCGTTGTCAGTTCGCTATTCTCTGGTCTAAAGTCGGCTCTAAGCTCAATCGGTGCGGCGATTAAATCTGGTTATTCCAAAGCTAAAACCGTTGTTTCTGGCGTTGCCGGTTCCGTGGTATCTAAAGCTAAAACTGCCTATTCTGCGGGTAAGCGAATTGCCGGTAAGGTTGGTAGTGCCGTTGTCTCCAAAGCGAAAAGTGCTTATTCAACGGGCAAAAATATTGTCTCAAAAGGTGCCGGTATTGTGCGTTCGGTCGGCGGTTCCGCACTGTCTCTGGGTAAAGGACTATTTGATAAACTCAGCTCTTTTGTTAAACCCGCAGTTGCCGGTGGCAAATCGTTAGCATCGAAAGGCGCTAACGCCGTGAAATCGCTTGCCGGTAGCGCTGTCAGTAAAGGTAAGGATCTTCTGTCGAAAGGTTCCGGTTTATTCTCAAAGATGGCCGGTCCGATTCTGTCAGTTGGCAAGTCGTTATTGTCAAAAGTACCGAACTCAATTAAGTCAGTAGCCGGTTCTGCGCTTTCCGCCGGAAAGGGTTTACTCACTAACGGCAAAGTACTGGGTACCATTGGTCGAATAGCATCGGTTGGGCTTCGGGTTGGTCGTATGGCCACGCCTTTAGGATGGGCGAGCCTGGCAGCTGAGGGCGCAATCCGCCTTGGCTATCATGCTTATAAAAAGTACCAGAAATCGGCTAAAGAGAAAGAAGCGGCTGGCGAAACGGGCAGTGCAGATGTCGGCAAGAGTGCCACAGATGTTTATCCGCAAACGGTAACGCCAGGTATGGCTGCCAGTGCCGGAAGCCCGAAAAACTATACCATTAATAGTACTCCTCAGTTCCAGATTAATATCCTACCGGGTACGCCGGAACAGCAGATTAACGATATCCGTCAGGCGGCTTCAGAAGGCGTTAAGCAAGGCGAGAAACAATTAACTGCCACTGTGACAGGGGGATTATCATGAGTAGCGTTTGGGGAATATTAGCCAAATATTTAACCTCACCTTCCGGCGTTGTCGGGTTCCAGAATGAGTATATCAATATGGAATTCGACGTGATTACGAACGAAAGCCATAACTGGACTGCCGATGTTACTACCAACCCGATTGAAACCGGAGAAGTGGTTACCGATCATGTTCAGCTTAAGCCTGACTCGCTGGAAATCTCGGGGATCGTTAGCAATGCCTCTATTCAAAGATGGCGAGGGCGTTTTTTAGAAACGGTATTTGATTTTCTTAATGGGGAATCAAACGTTCAAAAAGCCTTTGATCAACTGAGAATGCTGTTAGAGAAGCGCCAACCTGTGATGGTATATACCAAATACCGTAACTATCCGGATATGGTACTGACTCGGTTATCTATTCCGCGTAAAGCGGGTGACGGTGACTGTATTGAGTTCTCAGCAACGTTTACCCATATAAAGCGGGTTTCTACCTTAACTGTCGATGCTGAAGAAGCGGGAATTAATCCTAAGCAGGGAGATTCACCGGCAACGGAAAGAAAATCATCACCAAAAAGTGATAAAGGCTCTGCCTATCCTTCTACCGCTGAGCCGGATGTAGCGGTATATGTCGAGAATAAAACCACCACAATAGAGAATACGGTTTCTATTGAAATAAATCATGAGAGTAAATGATATGGCAACGGTATTAAAAATTCCTGTTGATGCTGGTATTGCCGATCAACAAATGAATATTACGCTGGATACAATACCTTTAACGCTAAGAGTCACCTGGAATGAGCTTGCTCAGTACTGGACTCTGTCATTGGCTAAGCGTGATGGTGAAGCCATCCTCAGTAATATTAAGATGGTAAAAAACACGCCGCTAATCAGACGCTATCAATTATCGACTCCCCCCGGGGAGTTTATTTTTATGGATAACTATAGCGGGAAAGAGCGGCCAGATTTTTATTCATTAGGCAACGATCACCAATTACTTTATCGAACTAAATATTAATTTTCTGATGCCCTGATATACCCCAAATAGTTCACGTTATAACAAGGCGGGTATAACCTTATTTAAATAACAAGGAGCGGTATGCTATTTAATCGTGTCGCAGAATTAGTGGTGGGCGAAGCTAACGGTAAAGCGGTTATTATTAACGATCTTCGTTTCTCGTTTGAGATTACTAAAGATAACGATAAAACCACCAATAAGCTGGCGCTTAAAATTTACAATATGAATAACCAGACGCGTAATTTAGTTGAACGCGTCAATAACAGTGTCATCTTAAAAGCCGGTTATGAAGATGATATTGGTGCAGTCACCATATTTACCGGCACCGTGGTAAGCGCATGGACGACGCGGGAAGGCAACGATACGATTACTGAGCTTACCGTCAGGGATGGTGCTTTGCCACTACGACAAACCAAACTGTCATTAAGCTATGCTCCGGGAACTTCCGCTGTGGATATTTTACATGACGTAGCGGCTTCTTTTGGCTTACCCGTTAAGCCATTACCTGAAAAAATTACTGATAAGCCGTATCGGCGAGGCTTTGCTTTCTGTGGCAAAGCTGAAACAGCAATGCGTGATATTTGTCATTATCTGGGGCTTACCTGGTCGATACAAAATAATGAGATCCAAATTCTGAGCAAAGATCATCCAATCGGCGATGAACTGGTTGTTTTAACGCCGGATAACGGACTTATCGGATTACCGACGCGGATTATTGATTCAACGCGCAATAAATCTCAGGGTGAATCCTCTCCGCCTTCCAAGCTGGTGCTGTCGCAAAGCCTTGGTGATAAAAGTCAGTTTCAGATCGAAGGCTACAACGTGAAATGCTTGCTGCAGCCAAGGCTCTATCCCGGATGTTATGTCGGGCTGGAAAGTGACATGTTGTTGCTCGATCCTTCGGCTGACAAAGATCGTTCTGAGCGCCCCAGAGCATTTTTCCGTGCCGAAGTCGTCACCCACAGCGGTGACACCTTCGAAGGCGATTGGATCACCGAGTGTGAACTGAAGTCGATTCCTCAGGGAGGCAACGGTGGCGGAAAATAATAACCTAATGCAGGCGTTACAGACGCTGATTCAGTCGGAAACCAGTCAGATCAATACGGCGGTCGACGGCATTATCGAGAGCTACTCTGCCGGTATTGCCAGCGTAAAGCCAATTCCTAAACAACGGTTTGTCGACGGAACCTCTCTTGATTATCCGGTGATTCCTAACGTTCCGGTGATGTGGCCACGATTTGCCGGTGATACTGCCGGAGTCAAAGGCCCGGTTCGTTCGGGAGACAAGTGCCTGCTGGTGTTTTGCCAGCAGGCGGTGGATGACAGCGATGATGAACGGCGTTTTTCGCTGACCGATGCTTACTGCATCGTGGGCGGCTTTGGTAAAGCGCAAGACCGCGGTGCTGAAAACGATCAAATGCAGCTCTATTTTGGCGAGGCCTATGTGGCACTGACGCAAGAGGGCAAGCTGCTGATTAACGCTCCGGCCGGCGTTGAAATAACCACCCCTGAAACGCTGAATAAAGGATTGCTTACCACCGAAGGCCAGCTCAGCTATCAGGCGGGAATGTCCGGCAAAGGCGGAGCAACCATTAACGGAACGGTAAAAGCGACCGGCGACGTTCAGGGCAGCGGCATTTCATTAACCCAGCACACTCATCGTGAACACGATGGGCCTTCAACAGGACTTTCGCAATGATTGACTTAAAACTCGATTCAACCGGCGATCTCGATCTGCAGCGCAATGACCTGATGTGGGTTGACGGTGCTGAACGGGTGCATCAACAGCTGCTGATTAAGCTCAAGCTATGGAAAGGCGAGTGGTTTTTAAATACCGGCTTCGGTACCCCTTACTTAGAACAGATTTTAGGTAAGCAAATCACTTTAAACGGGGCGCTTGCCGCCTTAAAAAATAGCATCAATCAAGTGGATGGCGTGCAGGAGATCGAACAATTTAACTATGATTTTGACCGGAAAACACGGCAGCTAAACGTCAGTTTTTCCGTTAAAACGCCTTATGGTTTAGTCAAATATAAAGGTAACCAATAATGGCTTTAACAAACAATGGCTACACAATTAAGCGCTTAAGCGAGCTCAAAAAAGAGTACGACCGGCTGCTGGTAAACCGCTTTGGCCCGATTAATACCCAGCCGGACTCGGTTATCGGCCAGCTTGAAGGCATTTGGGCCGAAGCCTTGGCCAATATTTATGAACAGGCTCAGGATACTTACCATGCCATGTATCCGTCCAGCGCCGAAGGCGTTTCTCTGGACGGCGCCGTTTCATATGTAGGTATTACCCGCTTTGCTGCATCGGCTACTCAGGTCGTGGCGGTGGTGTATGGCCGAGAATCCAGCCTGCTGAAAAGCGGTGCTCAGGCCAGCGATGGTAATCAGCGCTATCAGAGCTTATACGATACGGTGATTAGCCGGGCCAATGCGGTGGACACTCTGATTGAGATCGAGGCAAAAGATAACGCTCAGTATTCGTTGAATATCAGCGGAACGCTGTTCAGTTACACCACCGAAAGCGGCGCGTCTGTTGCTCAGATTATTGACGGGCTGGGCCAACAGCTTAATCCCGAAGCTCTGCTGTATGAAGTGCAAAACGGCGCACTGCGTATTTATGCAACGGATGGCGCAACGCCTTTTGCCTTATCTGTAGGGGATAAGCTCAAGCTGACCCGCATCGGTTCACCCTGTCGTTTTATTGCCATGGACCTTGGCCGCCACGTTTTACCTATGGGCGCTCTGACCGATATTGTCACTCCGCGCAGCGGCTGGGAGTCGGTGAGCAATCTGGGCGAGGGGATTGTTGGCCGGGAACGGGAAAGTGATGATGAGCTGCGGGCTCGCTTTGAGCAGTCCCGTCAGGTTACCGGCTCCGCCACCGTTAAAGCTATTCGGGCCAGGGTGCGGGAAGAGGTTACCGGCGTGAGCGAGGTGTATATTTTCGAGAACCGTACCAATAAAGTGACGGACGATGGCATTCCGCCTCACGCCTTTGAAGCGCTGGTAGTCGGTGGCGATGGTCAGGCGGTTGCTGATGCGTTGTGGAAACATAAGCCGGCCGGTATCGAGACCTATGGCACTCACTCGACGATGGTCAAAGATGAAAACGGTGACGGCCAGCGAATTTATTTCTCCCGGCCGGCTCAGCGTATGGCATGGATTCGGGTTAATGTCACCGGTTTGTACGATGAAGAAGCGCTGCCGCAAGGGGTGATTAACAGCATCAAGAAAGCGGTGATGAGCTACGGTCAAACGCTCAATATCGGTGACGATATTATCTTACAGCGCATGCTCGGCCCGATTTATAGCAATACCAGCGGTCTGGCGACTATCACTATTGAAGCGGCCATTACCGATAGCCTTGATGATAATCCTGAGTATCAACGGGAGAATATCGCTATTGATAAACGCAGCGTAGCGCTATTTGATGAAACCCGGCTGGAGGTGATTGGGCTATGACAATTCCCTACAAAAAAACCGCGCTTTCACGGCTGGTAGGGCAATTTGATGATAAGCCCAGAGTAAAAGCGCTGGTGGAGTCAATGGTTACGCCGCTTGAAGATTTATCGGCAGACTTTGAACAGCTTAAAAACAGTCGCTGGATAGATACCGCTTCCGGTGCCCAGCTCGATGGCTGTGGCCATATTGTTGGCGTAGCCCGTATCAGCCGGGAAGATGAGGAGTATCGTACCGCGATTAAAGCGCGCATCCTCAGTAATACCTCTAAAGCCACGCCGAGAGATTTAATTGAAGGTGTGCGCTTTTTGACTAAGCCTGATGAAATTCAATATCTGGAGAGCTATCCGGCATGTGCCATATTGTTTACCGACGGCGAACAGGTGCCGGAGGGAAGCCAGACCATTTTGCAGGATATCGCCCCGGCGGCAATTGAGAACGTTCCGCTGATGGTGAGCTATGGCCGGGCTAAACCGTTCAGAACCGGTCGCCTTGCTAACCCGATGAGTATGGGGGTGAAGCCTGACAATGGTGCTGAAGGCGGGCTACAGGCAAACGATACACAACTTATTATTAGCAATACTAACCCGGTGGGTACCGCCAGACTAAGCGGTATGGCACCGGTGAAAAACCCGCTAACCGCCAACGGCGGCCGAATCAGCGTCGGCAGCGGCATTTTAGCCGTCAGCACCTCTTATGAGGTATTCGACAACGGATATCACTTACCAGGAGTCTTTCAATGACCACCTTTGCAGAAAAGAACATCGTCTTCCCCGACGGGCAGCTTAACGTTGCGCCGCTGCCGGAAGCGGTGATGATTAACGGCTTTACGCCAGAAACCCGTGATGCACCGGGTATGCCGCTGCCGGCTCAGTATCTTAACTGGCTGTTTCGGGATATCTACCGTAAAGCCGGACAGCTAGAGCAGAAGACCAACACCCTCAACGAGCGGGTGATTCCCGCCTGGATGCCGATCGCCTGCCCGATGGCCGATGCGCCGGCCGGATATTTAAAATGTAACGGTGCGGCGTTTGATAAAGAGCTGTATCCGGAGCTGGCGATGGGCTACCCGTCGGGTAAGTTACCGGATCTGCGCGGCGAGTTTATTCGCGGCTGGGATGATGGGCGAGGGGTTGATGAAGGACGTGCAATTTTAAATGCCCAAGGTGATGCTATTAGAAATATAACGGGTAGATTTTGGGATATTGTTTATCAGAGAAATACTGGTGCTTCTGTCGAAGGTGTTTTTTACATGGATGAGAACATATTAAATATGAGAACCTTTCATTCTGGTGAAATTAATACCCCAACAGGAGACAGTATATATTTTAGTGCAGATAGAGTTGTGCCCACAGCAAGTGAAAATCGCCCCCGCAATATTGCATTTTTATATATCGTGAGAGCCGCTTAATGAAAACAATATTAAACGAAAATGGTTTTGCCATCTCTGATGGTTTTGTTCATGTCTACCATACTGATGCATCAACAGGTGAGTATATCAATGAGTCCAACGAGTTTTTAACTCAGGGCGTTGGTTTACCTGCCCATAGCTTTATTGAGCCGCCTTTGAAGGCGAAAGAAGGTTTTGCCGTATGCCGTACTGAATCGGGTTGGGAATATAAGACTGATTACCGTAATAGCGTGGCTTATTCCACCGAATCCGGTTCTCAGTCAAGGGTGACTGAATTAGGCGAACTACCAGCGAACCTGACATTTTTAGTGCCAAAAACTCAGTTTGATCAATGGAATGGCGTAGAATGGGTAACCGATCTTGCCGCCCAACGTCAGGCTGAAATCGATACGGCTAAAGCAGAGAAATATCGCTTAGAGCGGGGCGCTAAAGAGATGATTGAAAAACTATCCGATGCGCTTGATTTAAATATGGCTCTAGACGGTGACGAAGCCCGATTAACTGCATGGCGGAAGTATCGGGTATTACTCAACCAGCTTGATATTAATACTGCCTCTGATATTGCATGGCCTTTACAACCCACTGAGTAACGGTTAGTACATACCCTATATCAATATAACTTTTATCGATGGCTTAGAAATTAATTTTAATTTCACGGCCGGTTTCTGCTTGGCTTTTTTCAGCGGAATACACTAATAAGGAAACAAATATGGCCTTAACCATAGAACAAGAACAGGCGTTATTAGCATTACTCAATGAAAAGAAAATCACATTATCTGAACTGCCTGCGGCAACCGGTATTAGTGAAGACGATTTGATGCTGATTCGCCAGGGTATTCTTGATAAGTCAGTAAATAGTTCGGTAATGAAGCGTCACTTTACCCCTGCGGCGGCGTCGTTAACTGAATCGGGTATTACCAAGCTAAGTAATGCGATTAATAGTGATGATGAATCGATCGCAGCAACGCCTAAAGCAGTTAAGTTATCTTATGATTTAGCCAAGAGTAACGTACCCCCGACGCGTAAAATTAATGGAAAAGCGCTTTCAAGCGATATTACTTTAACTCCATCCGATCTTGGTATTATTGATACGATATATCCGATTGGTGTTGTTATGTTTTTTGCCGAAAATAAAAACCCTAATACTTTATTTCCAAGTACCACATGGAAATATGTCGGAGAAGAAAGAACTATTCGATTAGGTAAGATGGATGGTTCAGATCTTAACGAATTAGGTGGGGCGGATGCAGTAACGCTGACGACGGCAAATATACCGGCGCATGCTCATTCTTTTAGTGGCACAAGTAGTTCGTTTGATTATGGTACCAAAACAGTAAGTACGTTTGATTATGGGACTAAAACATCAAGTACAATTGGAGAACATTCTCACGGTATAATGGGGGGCTATTGTGGCTTATCGTCAGGTAATGGTAGTTGGGTAGATGGGCATTTTTCAAATACTCAGTTTCATTCAACAAATGCTGCAGGTAGTCATGCCCATACAGTCTATATTGGTGCTCATAATCATACCGTCGGTATTGGTGCTCATAACCATACCGTTAGTGGTAATACAAATTCTGTAGGCTCAGGAACATCTTTTAATGTTACTAATGCCTATGTCAAATTAATGGGCTGGTATAGAACGGCATAATAAAAAGCATCGCCACTTCAGTGGCGATGCTCCTTTCACTTCAACCACCCCATCAAACCCCTGGTAAATCTAACACCAGCACTTCACTCTCTTCGCTGGCCTTGATTGCCAGTGATGACTCATCCCAGATTGCGACGCCATCGCTGGTGGTTGCTGCGACTCCGTTAACTTCAACCTGACCTTTTACTACCTGAACCCAGATACGGCGGTTTGGCTTAATGGCAAAATCGGCCTGCTCTTTTGCATCCAGTGCCCAGCGCCAGAGTTCCATATCCTGATAGACTTTTAGCGAGCCGTCTCGGGCGTCGGGTGACAGCACTAGCTGGCGGCCGTGCTTATCGTTAAAGGATTTTTGCTCATAGCGCGGGGCAATGCCTTTCTCTGCCGGAATAATCCAGATTTGATAAAAATGCAGAGCATCGGTAGCGCTCGGATTGTATTCCGAATGGCGCACGCCGGTGCCGGCGCTCATTATCTGAAACTCCCCTGCCGGAACCCGCTCTTTATTGCCCATACTGTCCTGATGTTCAATCGCACCTTGCAGAACGTAAGACAGAATCTCCATATCTTTGTGAGGATGAGTCGGGAAGCCTTCACCGGGCTGGACGGTATCCTCATTTATCACCCGCAGTGCGGAGAACCCCATAAAGTCAGGATCCTGATAATCAGCAAAAGAGAATGTATGCCAGCTATTGAGCCAGCCGTGGCTTGCGTGACCGCGTTCGTTTGCTTTACGTAAATAGACCATGATGAACCTCCTGAATTTTGAATCAGTCTAGATGACTGGCTGAATTAAAAAAGCGGAAAAAAGTCACCTAGAGGTTCAAAAAATTTGAACCTTATATCAATGGCTGCCTTATAAGATAAAAGCCAGACAGAATAAGGTCCTATCCGGCTTTTCAATCACTAGTCAGTGGCGGGCAATTTATCGGGCAATGTTATCGAGTAAGTTAACGCCGCATAGATGGGACATCGCTTTACGATAAGCATCCACCTTTGGCGGATAGGCCACGCCCTTGATGATAGAAATACCGCGAAGCGTCGGGAACAGGTGAATATCATCAACGGAAAGTTGGCCGTTGCAGGCTTCCGGCGACTGAATCAGTTTATCTAAAATCGCTAAATCTTGTTCAAGACGTTTGATAAGCTCAGGGGTTTGTTGTAACAGCTGAGCAAAATTACCGACGATAGCCTGTTTCTTGTTAATAAAATATTCACGTGACGAAGGCGTTTTGAATTCACAAAAATCAGCCTGAGCGAAGCGTGGTAGCAGCAACTTGCTGAGATATTCAGAGATAGACTTCAAACAGTCGGCTATGGCCGGATTGGTTTTTCCGCTCAGAACGGGTTCACCGAATTTATCATCGACATAGTGAACAATATCCATACTTTCCGGCATATAGCTTCCGTCATCCTTTTGCAGGATCGGCGCCATTTTTTGACCAATCATTTTGATTGGGGTCGCTTCATCGTCGTTCAGCAGGGTAATAAGTTCAAAGGGAATCTTTTTCAGGCCAAAAATCATACGGGCTTTAACGCAGTAGGGGCAATGATCGTAGACATAGAGTTTCATGCAGTTATCCTCTGGTTCAGATAGGGGGCTACTATTAGGTTTAACTCAAGATAGGGCCGGATGCCATTAAGTATACTATTTTCTTGGTTGGCTCTTTAGCCATAAAATGACAGAACCGCATTCAAAATATGCGGTTCTGTTATATCGATGACTAATCAGGTTGGTTAATCAAAGCTGTCGTTGCGGGTCTCTCTGATCAATATGACGGCCACCAGGCTAATCAGGGCGGCAACAGAAATATAGCCACCCACCCAGCTTAATCCGCCAATCACCACCAGATAGCCGGCAATGGCCGGTGCAAGTGAAGCTCCCAAAATTCCGCCCAGATTATAGGCGGCCGATGAACCGGTATAGCGTACCTGCGTCGGGAAAAGCTCCGGCAGTAAGGCCCCCATAGGGGCAAAAATCACCCCCATCAGGAACAGTTCAATAATCAGAAATAGCTGAACTAATCCCATCGAGCCGCTGGTGAGCAGGGGCTCCATCAAAAAGCCGGACAGCAGGGTAAAAATAATGCCGATTAACAGTACCGGTTTACGCCCCCAGCGGTCGCTGGCCCATGCCGACAGCGGCGTGGCGATCGTCATAAATACGATGGCCACGCACAGCATGCGCAGGAAGTCGCCCTTACTGATATCTAAATTCTTTGTCCCGTATTGCAACGAGAAGACGGTAGAAATATAAAACAGAGCATAGCAGGCAACCATGGCTAAAGAGCCCAGCAGTAGCGGGCGCCAGTGAAACTTTAGGGTTTCAACTAACGGGACTTTTAGCTGCTCGTTCTTCTCCATGGCTTTGGTAAACACCGGGCTTTCAACCAGTTTCAGGCGAACATACATGCCAACCAGCACCAATACCGCGCTGAGCAGGAAGGGAATACGCCATCCCCAGCTAAAGAACTGTTCATTGGTCAGCGTAAGGGTCAGCACCAAAAATACACCGTTAGACAGCAAGAACCCGATTGAAGGACCCAACTGCGGGAACATACCAAACCAGGCCCGCTTTCCCTTTGGCGCATTTTCCGTTGCCAGCAAGGCTGCACCCCCCCATTCACCGCCCAAACCAAGGCCCTGACCTAAGCGCAGGAAACAGAGAATCAGAGGCGCCCAAAATCCGATACTGGCATAGCCCGGCAACAGACCGATTAAGGTGGTTGATACGCCCATTAACAGCAGTGAGGCAACCAGGGTTGACTTTCGACCGATTCGATCGCCGAAGTGGCCAAACAGCGCCGAACCTATCGGTCGGGCGAGGAAGGCAATACCAAAGGTAGCGAACGATTGCAGCATCTGAGCGGAGTCAGAGCTTTGTGGAAAAAATACCGGGCCAATAATTAATGCGGCGGCGGTGGCATAAATATAGAAATCATAAAATTCGATAGCCGTGCCGATAAAGCTGGCAAAGGCGACTCTGGAGGTTGAGTTAACCCGCTGGGGTTCAGTATCGATGCTTTCATCAGTCAGGGTTTGCTGGACGGTCATATTGTCGTGCTCCGAATGCTGATTCGCTATTTCTGCGGGCGGTTAATGCATTACCGGCTTTTTGCAGAAAAGTGAACTCCTTGCCATAGGAAAGAATGGCCAATGTTGTCGTTGGCATATATTGAGTAAAACAGAACGGATAAAGAGAGCGATTTTAATAACACCAAACGCGGATATTTAACGCGTTGTTCTCAGTACTGTTAGCTGTTATTGCTACCCGGTATTTTTTATAATTTATGTTGCCAAATTAATAACATAAATATTGGCATACCTATGGAGATTAGCGTCTGACACTGCCTTGTTCAAGCGTTGCACAAGGGGTAAATAGCAATAAATGATTGTTATCCATACAATTGTAAGTTTATGGCTTTTATTGCTGAATTGTCTTTTTAATCTGGATTTTAATTTTGCCGGCTGATGGCGAAGTATCCGGTTGTCGGATAATTATCGTTATAACTGATAGTCTAAATCAGGGGGTAAGCAGGGGCGTAGTCGATCGTCAATATAATGAGATTAGCCATAATCTTATCTTGGACTTCCCTGTGCTGACAAAATTATGGCTAAATTATTAAGCGGATATTCAGTACTTGGTTGTGTCGCCTTTAACGGCGATGGCTCGGTCTTCCGGCATAGTTATTACTATTTTGCCGACGATAATCGCTGCCGCTTCTTATGCTGTTATGCGGACGCTGGTTATATCCATGGTTATTGTTTTTGTAGCCACGATGACTATTGTATCCGCGGTTATCATAGCGATGGTTATTGTAGCCGCGCTTGTCATAGCGGTGATTATTATATTTATTACCGTAATATCGGTTACCGTAATACTTATTGTCATAGTACCGGCTGTTGTAATTACTCCGGTAGCCATAACCATAATGATATGGCGTCGGGCGGTTGACGTACACCACCGGGCGGTTGACATAAGGCGATGGATTATTGGAATAGGTATAAATCTGATATAGCGCCAGCCCTGCACCAATGCCTAAGGCGTACCTTTCAGTTTTACTGCTGTGGTGTTTGCCGTTGTAATGGTTATTTTTATATCCGCCATTATTGTGCCCGTTACCACGGCCGGCGGAGACAGAGAAGGAAGCCGCTAATAATAATATAATCAGAGTTTTCTTTAGCATGTCCATATTCCTTAGAAAGTGAGCCTGAATACATCATTGCAGCTATAAATAAATCTGCAATAGACTGCCGTCTGTTTTACGCTTTCTTTACTCTTGCAATACGGGAAACTGCATTAATCGTTAGAAATAAGTGGGTAATAACCCAAATTATATGTATTTCAACCAGAAATTATGACAGTGGAAATTATCAATACGGGGCAATATTTACCCTTTCCAGAAGGGTCTTAGTGATTAATCAGCGTAAGGGCAATCGCGGATAAGCCCGTAGTTAAACTGGAAGTTTGGTGCCTTATCTTCGGGTTTCCAACCGGCCGCCAGCGCACCTTCAATAACCTGACACACCAGATTCGGCGTAACGGCGGTTTGGTGCGGGCTGATGGCATTATCCGGGCGGCTGATATTAATATTGACCAATAGCACACAGTTTTCACCTTCCGTTTCTGACTCAATGGCCATCAGCATCGGGCTCTGGAAAACGGCCTGACAGTAGGTCGGTTTTCTACGGATATACCAGCGATAGGATTGGTTATTGAACGTGATTTGCCTGCTGCCTTTGCGCGCAATAGCCATAATTATTCCCTGTGACTGATAACCAAACAATAATAAAAACCGAGCCGCTAACGGATAGGTAGCGGCTCAGGCACAGATTAAATTTCCAGCCGTTTAGCCTGCCATCTCTTAGACTTCCAGCGCCATGCGTTAGTTAAGCCGCGCAGCCACTCATCACAGAAGAAGCCGATCCAAATACCGATAAGCCCCATTTCCATCTTGACGCCCAGGAAGTAACCGACAGGAATCGAGACGCCCCACATAAAGAAGATTGCCGTGTACAGCGGGAATTTAGCATCACCGGACGCACGCAACGCATTGACCATAATAATATTGATTGTCCGGCCCGGTTCCATAAATACCGAAAGCAGGAACAGCGGTAGCAACATATCAATGATATCCGCATCTTTAGACAGGAAATTCATAATATTTCTGTCCATCAGCCAGAATGCCACCACCACCAGAATAGTCACGCCAACGCCGAGCTTGAGGCTGTTAAATGTCTGACGATAGGCATTTTCAAAGCGTTTAGCACCGACCAAGTGGCCGACAAAAATTTCATTACCGATACTGACAGAAATACCGAACAGCATAATAAACAGTGCAATCTGGAAGTAGAGGGTCTGAGCAGCAAGGGCGGTTTCCCCCATCAGGCCGATAAAAGCCATTGCGGTCATATATTGCAGGATCCACACCAGATTCTCACCGGCTGCCGGTAATCCGATATGCAGGATCTTTTTCAGCAGATCTTTGGACCAATGGAAAAAGCTCCAGAGTTCAAAGCGAATGCGCAGCCCGTAGCTCAGCAGGCAGGCTAGCAATATAACGCCGATCACCCGGCCAAACACCGTTGACCATGCCACACCGACTAAACCGGCGTTGAAAACGTAAAGTGCAAAAATATTACCGACCACGGTGATGGCGTTAACAATCAGCGTCACGTACATCGCCGGCTTAGATTTTCCGTAAACCCGTAAACAGGCGGCTAAGATCAGCGACGCGGCTTCCGGAACCAGACAAATGCCGACAATATGCAAATAGTTAAAGCCATCTTCCATCAGGTGTTCTGGCATATTCATCAGGTTCAGCGCTTTATAGCCGAAGAAGAAAATAAATATGGCACAGGCCAGACCGATAAGTAGGTTAAACGCGATAGAGATATGGATGGCTTTTTTAGCCATATCCATTTGGCGGGCCCCTAAATACTGGGCAATGACCACGCTGCAACCAACGCTGATAAAGCTGAAAATAGTAATACACAGGTCAAAAACCTGATTACCAACCCCCATCGCGGCCAGATAAGATTTCGATACCTGACTGACCATATAGGTATTAATCAACAGGGTCGAAAAGTGTAAAAACAGATCGATAAAGATTGGCCAGCTCAACGAAAATAATGAGCGTTCTGTAACATCATTGTGATGCATTAAAAAATCCTAATACTTATTTTTTATTAGATAACCTGAAACAGGGGTTAAATCACGATCGGAAGGGAGTGAATCGTTTCGTATTGTATCATTATTCATCGCAGAGTCTCTAACTGAGTTAAGTCTTTTAGGGAATATCGTTGAGGAGATCGCGGTAAATAAGGATATAACTATCAAAGAGACTATCAGTCACTTTTGGGGCTGCCAAACCAAGTCATAGCCTAAGGTAAATGATGGCTAAAACTTATGCCCTATTTTGTAATGGTGCTCATCTTTGATGAAGAAAAGATCGGCTCCGTCTTCGGAAATAACAAAGCCCTGATATTCCACTAAGGGCAGCAGCGTTGAACCATCACCGTTGAGCGGGATGTAAATTTTTTCATCGTGCTTTTTGGCGACAAACAGATCAAATGATTGATGATAGGTAATCCAGTCATAAATACAGGGCTGGATAATTTCACCCCGATCGTTACCCAACCCGCTGACCATTCTATAGGTAATGTAGCGGCCATCTTGATCTTTAAGGTTTAATTTGGGCGAGACTTTCTCTAATAACAATAGGTTGATATGTTCAGGAGAAGGACGAATGTGAGTATATTCCACCGGGTATACTAACGTATTGTTATGACTATTATAAAGCCCGGTATACAGCACTCCAAGTCGAACGCTGGAAACAAAGAATAGCCCTTGCCTATAAGCACTGACGTAATCGTACTGAGCGCAAACTAACTCGCTTGAGAGCGGTAAAGTGTCGGGCATAAGTTCCTTCCATGGGCAATCAATAGCGCCGGATCGTCGTTAGCGTTAGGTTAACCCGATGCGCAACCGAGTTAACTTGCAGATGATGCCACATTTTGTTGTCAGTCACCTGTTGTAAAACTAATATTTCGACCGGTTGAATTAAAATTAATAATTATTTCATTAATGCAAAGAGGGTTATTATTTAGCATTCAGAATGCTACCCTCGAGTGTGGCCGGTCGGGTAAGCAACAAATTTTTCCTTTGGCGAGCCGTTACCTGACCAGAGAAAACCGCCGATGGTTTAAGGGCTGGTGAATGACGGCCTTAACGTTAAATCGAATAAAAATAGATAGGGATGAGTGTGACTAAGAAAATCAGAGCAGCCGTTGTCGGTTATGGCAACATTGGTAAATACGCGCTGGACGCACTGAATGCGGCCGAAGATTTTGAAATTGCAGGCGTTGTACGCCGCGCTACAAATGACCAGCCGGCCGAGCTGGCGGCTTATCAGGTGGTTGATTCTATCGACAAGCTGGATAACGTTGACGTCGCCATTCTGTGTTCCCCGACCAGAGCAATTAAAGAGATTGCTCAGGACATTTTAAAGAAAGGCATCAACACCGTTGATAGCTTTGACGTTCATTCTCAGATCGTTGACCTGAAAAACACCTTAGATCCGATTGCCAAGACCCATAAAGGCGTATCTATTGTGGCTGCCGGTTGGGATCCGGGTTCAGATTCCATTATTCGTACGCTGATGCTGGCCATGGCACCGAAGGGGATTACTTATACTAACTTCGGTCCGGGAATGAGTATGGGGCATTCAGTGGCGGCCAAGTCTATTGCCGGCGTGAGCGATGCATTATCGATTACCGTCCCGCTGGGAACCGGTATCCACCGTCGTCTGGTTTATATTGAACTGGAAGCCGGTGCTGATTTCGCAACGGTCGAACGTCGGCTGAAAGCGGATGATTACTTTGCCTCCGATGAAACTCACGTTAAGCAGGTTGACAGTATTGATAGCCTGAAAGATATGGGGCACGGCGTTCATATGACCCATAAAGGCGTATCCGGTGCTACCCAGAATCAACTGTTTGAATACACCATGCGGATAAATAACCCGGCGCTAACCTCTCAGTTTTTAGTCTCTGCTGCCCGGGCGACTATGAAGCTGGCCGCCGGCGCCTATACCGTGATTGAAGTTGCGCCTATTCACTTCCTGCAAGGGGATAGGGATCAGTTAATTTCCCGGCTGGTGTAGGTTATCTGCTGTTTAGTGTGAACTGAATGAGGTATAGCGAAGCTTTATTCGCTATACCTATCTACCTATTGCCATCATACTTTACCTGCAATTTACCTCGGAACGATGATTCCGCCCTCGACCCCGTTAGGGCTGAAGAGTACCTGCCATAGCTGGATATCTCTGGCCCTGAAAGCGCCTGCGCAGGCGTTCAAATAATAGCTAAACATCCGCCTGAAGCGTTCATCATACTGTTGCGAAATCTGATCCCACCCCTGATTGAAGCGCTGATACCAGGCCATTAATGTGCGGTCATAATCGGCGCCAAAGTTATGTAAATCTTCCATAACGAACTGCTTTTCGCTGGTGTGCGAAATATTGGCGACCGTCGGCAGGCAACCGTTAGGGAAGATGTACTTATTAATCCAAGGGTCAACGTTGTTTTTGGTGACTTTAGAGCCGATGGTATGTAACAGAAATAAACCGTCCTGTTTTAAATTACGCGCCACCACGTCAAAGTAGGTTTGATAATTTTTAGGACCGACGTGTTCGAACATGCCGACCGAAACAATCCGGTCATACTTATTATGCAGGTCACGATAATCCTGAAGCAGTATTTCTACCTCCAGACCCCGGCAATGTTGTTGAGCCAGTTTCTGCTGTTCTTTAGAAATGGTCACCCCCTGTACTGATACGCCGTAGTTTTTAGCGGCGTAGGCAGACAGCCCGCCCCAGCCACAGCCGATATCTAACAGCTTCATGCCCGGTTTTAACTGCAATTTTTCACAGATCAGTTTCAGCTTATCTTGCTGGGCCTGTTCCAGCGTGGTGGCCTGTTTCCAGTAGCCACAGGAATATTGCATATAGGGGTCGAGAATGAGATTAAACAGGTCATTACCGATGTCGTAATGTTTTTTGCCAACCATCCAGGCCCGTTTTTTGGTCTGTAGATTTAGCAGGCGCGCACCGGCAATGCGAAAGATATCTTTCATATGCCGCGGGAGGTTGTTATCCAGCCCGGCTTTAAGGATGCGATGAAACAGAATATCGAGGCGCTCACAGTCCCACCATCCGTCCATATAGCTTTCACCAAAGCCCAAAGAACCTTGCTGCAGTACCCGTTTAAAGAATCGAGGATTATGAACTTTGATATCAAACGGGCGTGAGCCATTGATTTTTATTCCCGCGCTTTGAAGCATTTCGCTGATGATTCGCGACCAATGATTTTTTTTGGCGACAGTATTTTCAATACATGATGAACTCATAATTTCTCCATAGCTTTGCTCTAATGCGTTGTTTAACACATTATTTTTATTAATAAACCAGCATGCTACACAGAGAGAAAGTATTTATAGGTGCAGTTAGTCCACCAAGAGTTCATGCCAGTTCTTTAACTAGAAAATCAAAGAGAAATACCCGATTCAGGGCGAACTAATCCATCAGTTGAACAGGGGCGCAATCCATCGCCTGCAAGTCGCTTGTAACAATGAAGTTTGATTATTGTTATGCAAGGTGGTATTGGGAGTATAGGCCGGTAAAATTAAAGACTCAAGGATGTGATGTACTTCTCACTAATATTTTTATTTAACATTGATTTTTTTATAATTTATTTCAAATAAATAGCTGTAAGCCCGGCAGGAATAATGTAGCCCGGGCTTAAAGAGTTGTAATTATCGGCTAAGATATTTTTTATTATGAATATTGGCTAAAACTGGCTGCCCCTTCACCACACACAAACACCTGAATCCAGTCAATCAGATAGAGATTATTGTCTGCAATAAACGCGTCTATTTGCCCGGCAATAGCTGAGATATCAGCGGTTTCTGTCTGACGAAGGCAGAGGGTAGAGATATCGCCGTTATCGTCGGTTTGGCCCCAAAAAATCCAGCCTGATGGGGTTTTCACCGCAAAGCTGTTAATGATAGTTGACGCATTATTATTGAAGGCAACGGCCTGATAGCGATGTTCGATGGTAAACGCATTTTCCAGTGCCGCTAGGGTAATACGGGTTTCGGTCAGCGGGTGGGTAATTATTTTACGAACGTGTAGGGTTTTAAAACCGGACTCAACGCGCTGGGTGTCGTAAATATTGATCACGCTCTGGCATTCTTGATTGATTTCGTTGTGATACCGGCCGGCGATAAATTCACACTGCCGCCAGTCATCTTCCAGTACCACCAGTACATTCTCCATCGAAGGGGGATTCTCCAGCGCCGGCAACTCATCGTTAATGGTTGGCAGGCTGAACAAAATTTCTGACGGGTCAACGTAGGTTATTTCAGGCTTACACAGGGTAATATCCAGCGTCCCGGTTTTTTCAAATTGTGCTTTTTGTGGCGGAACCGCGCTGACTACTTCCCAGTCTTCTTCCGCGATATGCAGGGTGGTATTAATTTCAAAGGTATCTGGCAGGCGCTCAATGGGGAGATCAACCTGAGCGAAGGCCTCCGCTTTGCCGCTCTCAATAAATTTAACCCGAATTGTTTGATGTTTTTTACCGAAGCCGAACATAGCATTATTCCTTTAATGAAGAACCGATATCTTGGCAGCCAGCCCGGCTGGCAATTTATTTGATTGATGGCATATAACAACGTTATCTTATTTCGATTAAAAATAAAATAAGAGGGAAACTTTATGTTAACTATCACGCGGGAAAACTTAGTCTATTCCATGTCGGCAGATAATCGGCCGGTCTGCCGGGTGGCGGCGAATACGGATATTTGTTTTCATACCTGTGATTGTTTTGAAGACCAGATTGAGTCTGAAAATACTCCGTTTAATGCGTTGGACTGGAGCAGGGTTAATCCGGCCACCGGCCCGGTGTATATTGAGGGGGCCGATGTCGGCGATATATTAAAAATAAGCATTAAGCGTGTGACTATTACCGCGAAGCAGGCTGTGATGGTAACGGTTTCTCAACTGGGTGTGTTAGGTGACGAATTGACGCAGCCGGAAGTCAAGATTGTGCCGCTAAAAGAGGGTAAAGCAATGTTACCCGGTGGCGTGGAAGTGGCAATCAATCCGATGATTGGCGTTATTGGTGTGGCGCCTGCCGGTGAGGGAATTTCCTGCGGCACGCCCGATAAGCACGGCGGCAATATGGACTGTAAGGTGATTCGTGAAGGTGCGACGCTGTGGCTACCGGTCAACGTGCCCGGTGGTTTGCTGGCCTTAGGCGATTTGCATGCCGGTATGGGCGACGGTGAGGTTTCTGGCTGCGGCCTTGAAGCCGCCGGAGAAGTGGTGCTGTCGGTTGAAGTGGTCAAGGGCCAGTGTTACCCGCTGCCGATGGTGAGTGATAGTCAGGCGGTTTATACCATCGCTTCTGAGCTTAAGCTGGATGATGCTGCGACCAGTGCCAGCAAAAATATGGCGAAACTGCTGGTGGAGAAGGGCGGGCTAACCCAGTCTGATGCCATCAGCCTGATGAGTATTGCCGGCGATTTGCAGGTGTGTCAGGTTGTCGACCCGCTAAAAACCTGCCGCTTTGCGCTGCCGGTTGAGGTGATGGATCAGTTAGGGATTAAGCTATAATCCGGCTAAATCGGGCTGGTGACATTCATCGGCCCGCTTTTTCGGGGCTTTTCTTTCCAGCCAGTATTGAATAACGCCTACGATATAGGCTTTCTCCTGCTCAGTCAGCGGCCTTCCTTTGTGAATATCGTGCCACTGTTCTAAGCACCCACGACAGCAGGTAGCCGTTGCATGCTGAGCAACAAATACCGGATGGCCTTTCCACGGCGTCTGCTTACCGTCACGGGCCGGAAGGGCCGGAGCCAAACGTTGTTCCACAAAGTCGCGGGCATGGGACAGGATCTCCGTCATGCCTTTGGTCGCTAAATAGTCTTCATCTTTGGCATTAAGATAAAACTTAGAACGAAAAGCGGAACGCTGTAAGCGCTGGGCCAGAAGGTCGAGATTTTGGTACATGGCTTACTACCTGAATTAGCTTTTTAGAATTAAAACGGGTTTATCATCCTCTGATTGAAGGGGGATTCAATCCTTTTTGTTTATTCGCGGATTAGGCGAGTGAGCGTTGAGTACGCCTGTTCTATTAATTGTAATGAGTTTTCACTGTAATGAAATGCTTTATGGCAATTTGGACATATTGCAACGCTATTCGTAATTGTGTCGGAACCGTTATTAGATAGATGTTTTATATGATGAACTTCAAGATAAGGTTTCCCTCCTTCTGCATAGAAAGGTGCTGGCTGTTTACAGCTTTCACAAATACCGTTAGCTTGGTTTAAAACCCAATCCTTAACTTTAAGTGAACGTCTACGTTGTATTACGGTAGTTAACTTAGTCGACGGTTTTTTAACTCCTTCCGGTGGTATTTCATAGCTGCTGCTAATTTCCTGTAAAAACTGTTTTTCTGGTGGAAGTAAATTATCTTCATCCTGAGTAATTTTCTTAATGATAGCTTCTACTTTTAGATAGTTTTTCTCACCGATATTTTTTGCTGGTTTTAATCCTGGTAAAAACTCCATACCTAGCTGAGTAATCACATAAGAAATATTTTGCATACGATATTCGAAAGCTTTCTCTGAACGCCCAAATTGCAGGTGGAGGGCTTTGTAGTAAGCTGTTTTTGCAAATGGAATTTTGCCTAGGTACTTGCTGTACATGTCAAAGTAAGCTTGAACCGTAACTTCCAACTCTTCTTCGCTCCAATAGTTACTCACGTCGTATCCTCACAAAGTTTCGATATACTTTTAGGATACATTAATCGAGTTACTTGTTTAAGTAATCGCTATTCTTGGTAATGGGGAGAGTATTAGAGCGTGTAGTTTTTATATTTAGTCACATTAAACATTAGCATTATCATGCAGAGCAAAACCCCTAAATATAGTAATCTACCCTTCCGGAAACAAACCCGCAGGCAAACCATGAAACCAACCGCATCCCTAACCGCAATTATCCTGGCCGGATTCCTGCTGTGCTTACCGGCATTTGCCGCTGAGCCTCAAAACGCAGGCCAATACAAAATCACCCAATTGCCGATAAGCGATTTTGAAACATATAACTGCGACGCAGAGTGTGAAGCCAATTACACCTTTTATGAATTTGAACAGTTGGATCCTCAGCTACAGAAGGCATTGGCTGAACAGAATAAACAAAATGCGTTTGGTTTGGATGGCGACGGTGATACCGGATACTATTTTCTACCGCCCAAGGGCGATATACAGGTGATGTTAGCGACCCGAGACATCGTGGTGAATAGCGGGCGACTGGTGACGATGAAAAATAATCAGCTTATCGATCAGATGCTGATTAGCTTTGGTGGGCCTGATGATGAGCTGGTTATTCAATTTGAGTTAGATAAAAACTATCAGCTGACGCTCAAAAGGGGCATCTCGGATACCGACCATGAAAAACCGGTGGTTTGGCATGAACTGTGGGTGTATCAGCTCGGCGATGACGGTAAACTATCAGAAGTTAAAAAGACGCTTATTAAATAATTTATCAGTCAGCCTGACGGGGCCGGGGAAGAAGTATGAAATCGTTACTGTTTATGGCCGCACTGCTGGTTTCGGCTAATGCTGTTGCTCAGGAACAGTTTATTGACCCGATTACCAATGTAGAAAGCCTGTTTCTCGGCAGCATTCACGACGACCAGGTGAAGGTGCTGGAATACAATAATATCTTGCTGAAAGATAAATCCTCGCTGGTCGAAGGGGGCGTATTGAGCGGTAAACAGTTTATCAACCGCATCTTCTCCCGTAGGTTGAACTTTGAGCTGGAAGGGCAAGAACCGTTTTGGCAGGCTAAGTTGAGTAAGGGTGGCTTAGTGTTTACCGTTGCAGATAAAGTGCAGCGTTACCAAACTGCGATTATTATCAATGAACAAGACAACGGCAGCGGCTATTACTTCACCTTCCGCAGTCCTAAAGATAACGTATTTGGCGTGGTAAATTATTTAGGGCTGAGGTCGGCTAATCAGCCGGTGTGTGAATACAATAAAGGCGCTGAAGACGACTCGCTATATGAAGTCTATCTTCAGATTAACGGCCGGAATTACCGCGGCTGTGCGACAGTGAATAACTTGTAATATGTAGAATATTAATAAGCTATTTTTATCCGTGAGCTTAGTTATCAACCGGCAGCGGCTTTACCTTAAATCGACCAACAAATTGGGCCGGCATAGTGCAGCACTGCCTGTTTGTAGCGCACGCAGCTTTGCTGAATGCCACTAATTCATTAAATATCAACAAATTAACTATTGGCTCGTTTTATGCATATCTCCTATCAGATGTTTTATTAATGAAAAGGAGATAGTCTTATGTGGTTAGAAAAGTTTGATAAACAACCGTTGCTGTCTGTTAATCGTCGTGACCTGTTAAAACTGTCCGGTTCTGCTATCGCCGGATTAGCATTAAGCGGAATTTCAACCCAGGCTTCGGCACAGGAAGAATCATCGGCAGCCGCAGTAACCCCTACCAAAGATAAACCTATTCGAATTAATTTTAATGAAAATGCTCTGGGTATGTCACCTAAAGCTCAGGATGCTGCTCGCGCGGCTGTGGCAAAAGGTAATCGTTATGCTAAAGCTGAAATAGACCAACTACATCAAAAAATAGCGACTGACTATCAGTTGGATAAAAAGTCACTGCTGTTAACTGCGGGCTCTTCTGAAGGTATTCGGGCTGCTATCGAAGCTTGTGCAGCACCGAATACTCAATTTGTTATTCCCGAGCTGACATACGGCGACGGTGAACTGTTTGCTAATATTGCTCAAATGAACGTAGTCAAAGTTCCGATGAAAAAGGATTGGTCATTTGATGTCGAAGGGCTAAAAACGGCAGTGAGTTCTTATTCCGGGCCTTCAATTGTTTATCTGGTTAATCCGAATAACCCGACGGCGACGATTACGCCGGCAGACCTTCTCGAACCTTGGATTAACAGTAAACCGGCAAATACGATGTTTATTGTTGATGAAGCCTATGCTGAGTTTGTTAACGATCCGAGATTTCGCTCAGTGACTCCGTTAATTCAGCAAGGGGCTGACAATATCATTTTGTTGAAAACATTTTCTAAAATTTATGCGATGGCCGGTATGCGCGTTGGTTATGCAGTGGCTGCACCGGCGGTGATTAGCAAAATGGCCGAGCGGGTTGCAGGCGAAAAACTAAACTATTGCGGCGTTTGTGCCGCGCTGGTTTCAATGGATGATAAACCGTTTATTGCCTATAGCAAAAAGAGTATCGACGTTTCCCGCCAGATGATGACGGATGTGCTAAAAGAGCTGAAGATTGACTACTTGCCCTCTGAGGGGAATTTTATTTTTCATCATCTCTCTGTTCCGTTAGAGGAATATAAAAAGCATATGGCCGAGGAACATATTTTGATTGGACGAGCATTTCCGCCGGCTGACAGTTGGTGCAGGGTCTCTCTCGGTACTCCACAAGAGATGCTGGTGGTCGTTGAAACTATGCGCAACATGAGAGCGAAAGGGTGGCTTTGACCGTCAGTTTTTAATACCCAGCAGTAGATAATAAAAAGGCCCTCCGTATTTCTGAGGGCCGTTTTTTTATGTCATCAATATTATCAATAAAGAATCTGAACGGCGGACATCAGCTTCTGATTATCTGATGTCACCGGGCTGACTTAGTGTAAAACGATATGAATTGAATTACAGACAGTTTTTATATTGAACTCAAAATCATCCTTTTTGGAATAGGTGATTTTTATCATCACATTTAAATCCGGTGCAGATAATGAAAAAGGGCAGAAAGATGAATTCGTGATAAAGAGCCATTTCGGCCTTTAGTATTCAGAATTTATCACTAGTATTTTAATGCAAATAGTTATCATTACACTTTGTTTATTGTCCCATTGTTTGATTCAATAAACGGGTTGTTTTAGATGAAAATAGATGACGTAAGTTCGGACTTTTCTCTGGAGCATTTCGGTTGATATTAACAGGCTCAATCAAGGAAACTAATAATGAAAAACTACAAACTACTAGCAGGGCTACTACCCGTTATGATGGCAGCGGGTGCCGCAAACGCGGCTGAGATATACAACAAAGACGGTACCAAGCTAGACATTTCCGGCCAAATCGAAGGAAACCATTATATATCAAGTGATAAGGCTGAAGACGGCGACAACAGCTTCGTTCGTTTTGGCCTGCGTGGTGAAACTCAGGTTAATGACCAAATTACCGGTTTTGGTTTTTATCAGGCAGAGCTTAACGCCGCTTCGAGTGAAGCGAGTGGTGATAACGATTCAAAAACGCGTTATGCCTATGCCGGTATTAAAGTAGGCGATGCGGGCTCTTTCGACTATGGCCGCAACAACGGTATTTTATATGACGTTGGCGGTTGGACTGACGTTCTGCCAGAGTTCGGCGGTGATTCTTACCAACAAACAGACGTCTTTATGACTCAGCGAGCGGGTAACCTGGCGACATACCGTAATAAAGATTTCTTTGGCATGGTTGATGGCTTGGATTTCGCCGTTCAGTATCAGGGTCGTAATGATGAGAACGATCGTAATAAAAGCGAGCGCAACGGCGATGGCTGGGGCATGTCGACAACTTACGATTTAGGTATGGGCCTGTCTTTAGGGGCGGCTTATGCCTCATCCGATCGTACCAGTCGTCAATCAGAAGATATGTTGGGCGATCGTGCTAATGCCGTCAGTACCGGTATTAAGTATGACGCCAATGATATCTATCTGGCCGCTATCTATGCCCAAACGTATAATATGAATATCTATGGTGCAGACGATCTGGTTGCCAATAAGACTCAGAACGTAGAGTTGGTTGCTCAATATCAGTTTGATTTTGGCCTGCAACCGTCTCTGGCATGGGTTTACTCTAAAGGCAAAGATTTAGGCTATGACGTAGGTTCAAAAACCTATAACAATCAGAATCTGGCTAACTACATTGATATCGGTGCCAACTACTACTTCAACCAAAACATTGTTGCTAAGGTCGATTACAAAATTAACCTGTTAGACGATAATGGCTTTACTAAAGATGCTGAAATCTCAACGGATAATATCGTTTCTGTTGCGATTGTTTATCAGTTCTGATGCTAAGGTGCTAGTTAACAAAAAAGGTGCTGATGCGCCTTTTTTGTTTTAGGGAATAATTATTTTCCAACCGCCATTGATAGGCTTGCAGCCTAGCCTTATAGGGCGTTAATGCCACCTGAACGGTGCTTACTTCACCAATAGACTATTCGTTGTTTATCGCAAGATGATTCATTAGGCATGACGCCAACCGCTTTTCGTCAGGGCGGCGCGGATACTTTAATCCAGTTCGCTATTGCCGAATGCTCATTAGGTTCGGTGTTGGTGGCCCGTTCGCCAAAAGGTATTTGCACCATCACACTTGGTGATGGTCCTGATAGTTTATTGAAGAATCTACAGGATCAATTCCCCAAGGCTGAACTGATAGGCAGCGATCCCGGTTTTGAGCAGGTTGTTGCACAGGTTATCGGACTCATCGAGCAACCGGATACTCCGTTCGACTTGCCGCTCGATATACGAGGAACCGCGTTTCAACAACGTATTTGGAACATGTTACGGACTATTCCTGCGGGTACAACGGTCAGTTACACACAGTTAGCCGAGATGATTGACAGCCCTAAGTCTGTACGTGCAGTCGCCAATGCGTGCGGCCAAAATATGATTGCCGTGGCCATACCTTGCCATCGGGTGGTTAGATTAGACGGTGATATTTCCGGCTACCGATGGGGAATTGACCGAAAACGAGCGCTTCTGGCCCGCGAAGCGTCGGACTAACGGAAACTATATCAAGCGTTTCGAGCTATCAGCTTCAACAAGTCAAGAACCCTATTTTTGTTTAAGGGGCGGGGGATATGTATTAAACAAAATTTATAATAATTGGACTTTTCGGCGGGTACTATTTTTAATTTTCGCCATATAAATTCAAAATTAAGACATAAAAATTCGAGCGGGAAGTACTATGTATATATTGATTTATTGCCTATTTATGCATTAATTTTAAATAATAATTTCCCGTTCGGCTTTTTATTTTATTGTTTGTTTGATTTTTAATCTTTTTATTGAGTTTACCGCGAGTTGATTATTATTTAATCTGGTGGTTATTATCGGGTTTGTTTTATTTTTTTAATTAAATCAATTAGATGGATTTATTTCTGAGGATGTGAATATACCGTGGTCTATATGAATAAAAAAATTGAAAAATAATTCCGTTTGAAAGATCTAACAAATATTAGATGAAATAGGTGAGTATCTATAGCGATACGGGCCAAATATTTAATTGATCGACTAATTACTCCCATGATTTATATCAATGTTGATTGATAAAATACCCCAAATAGAGCTGACAACGTAAATAACTTAATACAGAATGTTTTTCTAATTTCTTATCTCTACAAATAATAACGATAAGGTGATACAGATGGATCTCTTTTTGGTGCAGCTTGCGGTTGTATTGGTATGCATAGCGATTGGTGGAAAGATCGGGGGAATAGGGTTAGGTGCCGCAGGCGGTATGGGGCTATTTATTCTCTCTTTTCTGTTTCATCTGGAGCCAGATTCACCGCCGGTTAGCGTAATGTTGATCATTATCTCGGTCATTACCTGCATTACCATTCTTCAAGCGGCAGGAGGGCTGGATCTTTTGGTTTCTCTGGCGGAAAGAATGCTGCGTACCAGGCCCAATGCGATTACCTTTCTGGGCCCCTTTGTTTGCTACATCTTCACCATTATGTGCGGTACCTCTTATATCGCCTTCTCTGTCTATCCGGTTATTGCTGAGATCGCAACCGATGCCAGAGTTCGTCCGGAAAGGGCGATGTCGATGTCGGTGATTGCCGCCAATATGGCGCTGGTTGCCAGCCCGATTAGTGCGGTTGTAGTGGGAATGTTGGCCAAAGCGGTCTCTCTCAATATCTCATTATTGGATATTTTGTTGATTACCGTTCCGGGCACCATGCTGGGGTGCTTAGCCGGCTGTCTGTTTGTGTATAAGAAAGGGGCCGAGCTGTCTGAGGATGATGAGTTTATTCGGCGTCAACAGGCTGGTGAGTTTGATCTGACGACGCTTTCAGCGGCAAAAATAGGCAATCTGACCCGGGCTAAAATAGGGCTGGCTATTTTTGCTATCGGCGTGTTTCTTATTGTTATTCTGAGCTCTGTTAAAGAGATGAGGCCGATGTGGCACGGTGAAACGATGTCAGTTTCCACCACCTTACAAATATTGATGTTAACCACCGCCAGCCTGATTATGATTTTCTGCCGCATTGCGCCTGAAAAGCTACATGAAGGTTCTACGTTTAAATCAGGCCTGATCGGCGTAGTGGGTATTTTTGGTTTATCGTGGATGACCGGAACATTTTTCGGTAATTACAACGACGTATTTATTACCAACTTCTCTGATATTCTTAATCAATACCCGATGATTTTCGGTCTGGTACTGTTTTTCTTATCCATTTTAATTTACAGCCCGGCGGCCACCATTATTGCTTTAATGCCGTTGGGCGTTGCCATGGGGCTTCCTGCCTATACCTTGATTGCCCTGCTGCCGGCAGCCTGTGCGGTATTTATTATTCCCGGCGGAGCGCAAATAGCCTGCGTGGCCTTTGACCGAACCGGAACCACCCGATTGGGTAAGTATGTTATTAACCACAGTTTTCTCTTACCCGGTATGGTATCGTTAGTCATGTCGGTTGTATTCTGCATGATGATTGCTAAAACATTGTTCTGATTTGCCGACGACACATTGATATCTTATTGAATTGGCAATGTCAGGGAGCTGTGTTGATGGGTTCTGAATCCGTTTTTTTTGAGCAAGTACGTTCGCATATTTTGCAGCAGGCAACTTTGGGCAAACGCATTGAAACAGAAACGGAACTTGCCGCGCGTTTTAACGTTACGCGTTACCAAATAAGAAAGGTGTTAGCGTCATTGACCCAGATGGGCATTTTGGACCGCTCGCCTAAAAAGGGCAGCGTGATTCGTCAGATGAATCCAGATACCTTAAGCGATCAAATGCAAATTCAGTTTGGTGTCGCAGGATTCGATATTAACGAATTTTTAGAAGCCCGAATGCTGATTGAGTGTGCGATATTACCTTTAGCGATTAAACGCATGACGCCGGCGCTGATGGGGAAGCTAGAAAACACCCTGAATCAAATGGAAGAGTTTGCCCATATACCTTCCAAAGCCGATCAGTTTGACCGGGATTTCCATCTGCTCATACTGCAGGCCTGTGGTAATCGTGTTTTACAGGTCTTCTCCGATGTATTAATCACTTATTTTGATAAAACCTCTGCGCTGCTCAACTCCTTTGGGCCGGAATATTTTGTTGATATTGCCAGGCAGGAACAGGCCATTTTAAGCGCGATTAAAGATGAAAACGTTGAGCTGGCGGTAAGGCTGTTACGGGAACATTTGGTCAATACCTCGAAAACGCTCCCGCCGGAAAATGCTTCAACGCCGGCGAAGACCACTAAAAGTAAACGTGTTAGTAAAAAAACTGACAAAGGTTAACCTGCCGGTTTTAGAGTGATGGCCAAATAGTTTAATTTGATCTCAGCGTAAATTTCGTCCGCATAATCAATATCGGAATATTGGCTTTTTCTGGCGGCCGAGGGGCGGCGTTTTTAAGTTCAATGGGGTCCGGGGCTGGAATCCCTACATGCCCGTAGCTAAAAACCGACAAAGGTTAACCTGTCGGTTTTAGAGTGATGGCCAAATAGTTTAATTTGATCTCAGCGTAGATTTCGTCCGCATAATCAATATCGGAATATTGGCTTTTTCTGGCGGCCGAGGGGCAGCGTTTTTAAGTTCAATGGGCTCCGGGGCTGGAATCCCTAGAAGCCATACATGCCTGTAGCTTGAAACCGACAAAGGGTAATTTGTCGGTTTCAGGCCGAGTACAACCCGATCAGAATACCAGCTTAGAAATAAAGTAGCCTGCAATCACGGCCGAAATCACCATAACAAACCCCGGTCGCAAATAGCTGTGATTTATCACGTATCTGCCAAGCCGGGTGGTTCCGGTTCGGTCAAAGGCCACGCAGCCAATTTGACCTGCGCCGGGCACAATAAAGTCACCGCAGGTTGCCGGATACAGAGCAACTAGCAGGGCCGGAGGGATTCCCATCGCCGCGCCTAACGGCATCAGTGCCGCCACCGTGGCTGACGGGCTGAAAATAACCGCAGAGAAACAGAACAGGATTAGCCCGAATAGCATTGGCCATGATTCAACCATATGTTTGAACAGTTCTTCAAACAGCGGTCTATAGGCGTCGAAAAAGGTTCCTGTCATCCATGAGATACCAAATACCCCGACCACACCGATTAAGCCGGAGCGGAACACCGAGCCTGATGCAAATTTATCGCTGGGCACCTTGCTGAAAATGATGATAAACAGCGCGGCTGCCAACATAACCATCTGAATAAGGGCCGGCGTGGCTAAAGGTACCATTTTTCCACCGACTTCCCATGCCGGTAGTAAAGATTTAACCGAACCGAACAGAATAACCATCGCCACGCCTAAACCAAAAATCAACACGCCAACTTTTGCGCCAACGGAAGGCTTATAGGCCTGTACTTCCCTTTGCTCTGCGTGCAACGATTGATAATCACCAACCGCGATCCGACGCTGAAACTCAGGATCGTTCTCCAGCTCTTTTCCGCGTTTAAAGACCGATAAACACCCGCATAGTGTTCCAATGATAAACGCCGGAATGCTAACGCCAAGGATTTGGATAATTGAAACATCGTACATGGAGAGTGCCGCTATCATACCGGCGGTTGCCGCACTCATCGGGCTGGCAATAACCGCAATTCCGGCAGCAATAACGCACATCGACATCGGTCGTTCAGGTCGGATTTTTGCCTCGGCGGCGACTTCTGCCACCACCGGATACACGGCAAATGCAACGTAGGCGGTACCGCAGAACATCACAAACAGTGAACAGATAAAAGGGCCTAAAAAAGTAATAGCGCTGGGTTTCTTGCGCAGCATTTTTTCTGCGATACGCACTAAATAGTCGAGGCCGCCGGCGCCCTGTAAAACGCTGGTACAGGCGATAACGGCAATAATAATCAATAATACCGTTATCGGCGGCGATGCCGGCTGTAGTCCGAATAATAGCGTCAGAATACAGACGCCCAATCCCCCGGCCGCACCTAATCCTACACCGCCATAACGCCCGCCCACACCGATACACACAAGAACAACTAACAGTTGAATCCAGAATAATTCAGACATAAGACTCCCTCCTACAACATGCAAAAGCACGGCAGTCGTATAAGTTATTTTTATTTATGGCATCAGCGCATGATTACGCGCCGATGCTTTGAAGTGACTGTCTATTTCAAACGTTACAGCATGCTTTTCGCCATGGTGATTTGTTTGCGCACTGTCTCCGGTGCCGTTCCGCCATAGGACTGTCTGGCGCCGACCGATGCTTCTAGCGTAATGTCGTCGTAGATGTCGTTTTCAATTTGAGGATGGAAGGTTTGGTATTCGGCCAGCGTCAGTTGGTTAAGCTTCTTGTCGTGTTTAACACAGTGATTGACCACGCTACCTACCACATGGTGGGCATCGCGGAAAGGAATCCCTTTGCGAACCAGATAGTCGGCCATATCGGTTGCGGTTGAAAAGCCTTTATCTGCCGCATCCCGGGTTTTATCTTCATTGATTTTCATTTTTTCAATCATGGGAGCAATGATTTTAAGGCCTGTTTGTAAGGTATCCATCGAGTCGTAAACGGTCTCTTTGTCTTCACTCATATCGGTGTTGTAAGAGAGAGGAAGGCCTTTCATGATGGTCAGTATCGCCATTAAGTTACCGTAAACGCGCCCGCTTTTGCCGCGCATTTTTTCGGCCACGTCAGGGTTTTTCTTCTGCGGCATAATGCTTGAACCGGTACAGAAATCGTCAGACAGTTCGATAAACTTAAAGTCCTGGCTGGAGAACAGCACCAGTTCTTCTGAAATACGCGTCAGGTGCATAAAGCACATGGCGGCCGTGGCATTGAACTCAATCATATGATCACGATCGCTCACCGAATCGATGCTGTTTGGCGTCGGTTCATCAAACCCCAGCTCTTTTGCCGTGAACTCACGATCGATAGGGAAGGTGGTACCCGCCAGAGCCGCAGCCCCTAACGGGCATTGTCCCATACGGCGGTAGAGATCGTTAAAGCGAGTGTAGTCGCGCTGTAGCATCCAAAAGTAAGCCATGATCCAATGAGGAAACAGAATCGGCTGGCCGGTTTGTAGGTGAGTATAGCCCGGCATAATGATATTAAAGTTTTGCTCTGCTTTAGCGATGATAGTGGCTTGCAATGCGCGAATATTTTGTTGGATCTCCAGAATAGTGGCCCGCATATGCATTTTGGAATCGAGCGTTGTTTGGTCGTTGCGGCTTCTGCCGGTATGAAGCTTGCCGCCTACCGGCCCAACAATTTCAGTCATCCTTTTTTCGATCGCCATATGAATATCTTCATCAGCGGTGCTGAAAACAAACTGACCATTCTCAATTTCTTGTTCGACCTGCTTAAGCCCGTTAATGATGGTGTCAGCATCGCTTTGACTGATGATGTTCTGACGCCCCAGCATGGTGGCGTGAGCAATACTGCCTTTTATATCGAACGGGCAGAGTCTTTGCTCAATCATGATTGTCGCATTGAACGCTTCCACCAGTTTGTTAGTTGGCAGGTCAAATCTTCCGCCCCATAGTTTTGATGACATAGTGTATTTTCCTTATTAGATGATTTTTTATAAAACGAACGGCATGGGTAAAGACTACAACTTATAATCATATTGTCGACAATTGAATTATAAAAATCGACAATATGGATCACAAAATCGACAAGAAAATTTTTGAGATGGGGAGACTTCAGTGTGATAAGAACCATACGATGGTGGGTGGTTTGATAAGTATTTCTTTAATAAGTGACTCAGCTATCAATGTGTCGTTGATGATTGGGCTTGTTAATGATTTGCAGGTATAGTTCTTATAAATCAAGCTACAGCGGAGTTTTTATGAGAGGAATAACTTGTGTGTTGGTATTAGTCGCGGCCTGTTTAACGATATCTGGCTGTGCAAGGCCTTTTGGACCGACACCTTATACGTTTGATCAATCCCTCTTAACTCAGAAGCAAGATACTAAGCAAAGTAAAATTACTGTTCACCGGTCAGTACAAGTTCGTGGAAATCTGAGTGGTGATAATTGTAAGACGCTTGTATTTATTAATGATACGAAAGCTGCTGCCCTCGCTCAAAACAAATATGTCGTTCTGTATCTCGATGTCGGTGAATATAAACTAAGAGTGACCGGTGAATGTAATCCAGAATCTGAATGGTTCGAGATGGGACAAATCCTGCATATAGTTTCGGATGGCTCTGAGCAAGTATATGAAACCGAAGTTGATGCGTTTAGTCGGGTTAGAATGTCGAGGACACATTAGGAATTGGTGAGCTATGTGGTACGGAATATATCTGCTTTATCTGTATTTCTAAGCATAGATTAATTATAAATATCAAAAACATGAATGATATTTGAAGGTAAGAATGAGTTCTTCATTCTCTCTGGTACGGAGTAGCTGATTGAGAATGTGTGAGTCAATAGCGCTAGCCATTTAAACGGCTTATACAAGACCCTCCTGCTGACGATAACTAAGTCAACCGGAGGGTGTTAACATCATAATATTTAATTAAAAAATAGAGTGTCGGTTTAGGCGAGTTTTCTTTTAGTGTGCGTTTTAGAGATGCTCGCTAACGGGGGACGGTCGCCAATATTGCGGATGCTTTGGGTTATGCGACAGCCAGCAATTTTATGGCGATGTTTAGGCGAAATTTTGGTGATTCACCGGGGCGGTATTTTTCTAAGCAACAGCGGCTGTAGTTTGGGGTTGAGCTTATTACCCTGATTCTAATAATTGATGGGCTTTATGCTTTCGGTTTTCTAATAACATTTTGTGCAGAGTTGAATTAGCAGGCCCGTGCCGAGGGAAACTTAAAAGGCTAACCGGAGCCAGCTTTATCAATACTATTTTTGACTACATGGTATATAGCCATAAAAAAGAATGTTGATGAGATGTAGGTCTTAATAGCAATATTAGGGTTTATACTTACGATATATCAATGAGGGCATCATTTTCTTACCGCAGAGATAGTCTTCTGTTCCCAATGGGAGTATTACTTACTCTGTAATAAGCCATAGTAGCTCGATTATCGACTTTCTATTCGGTTAATCGGGTTTGTCTGCCGATGAGATAGATTATATCTCAACGGCAGAGTTCTTTGTGCATATAAGAGACATGATAAACAGGCTTGATTGTTGTTTATTCCTTATGCTGTATGGGCTAGTGTGGCCTCAAGTTTGAACGTTGCAATTTCTTGACTCAAGTAGAATAAATTAAGATTTAATCTAATAGCTGGCTACCTATTTTATCAATTCATGTACCTACTGAAACTTAGTGTTGAGCATGATTAATCATCCAATGTCAGAAAGCGACTTAGACTATCTCTAAGGCGGCATTAGGGGCTTTGATTATCGCTTTGTGACTCGATGGTGAGGTTCAGGCCACTGTCGTATTATCTGAATCAATGACGTTATTCACACCAACGTTTATATATTGAAAATTATGTTGATTGTGGCGAGTGAATATCAGTATTAGGGAGCATGCGGTGGTAAATAAAATTCAAGTTGGAATAAGTGCTTGTTTATTGGGTGAAAATGTGAGGTTTGATGGTGGGCATAAACGTCTTGCATTTGCGGTCGAAGAGTTGTCGCCTTTTGTTCAATTTTGTCCAGTGTGTCCTGAAATGGCGTTGGGTTTATCGTCCCCTCGTCCAGCTTTACGTTTAGTCAAAACTGAGCCTAACGACACGAAGTTACAATTTAGCCGCGATCCTAAAGAAGATCTTACGGTTCCTATGCGACACTTTGCAACCCAGAAAATAGCCAGCCTGTTGCATTTGAGTGGTTATATCGTATGTGCCAAATCGCCAAGCTGTGGTATGGAGCGTGTAAGAGTTTATGAGTCTGATAGTACGAACAGTAGTAAGAATGGAGTAGGTATTTTCACTCAGGAATTAATGCGTAACATGCCATGGTTACCCATTGAGGAAGATGGCCGTTTATGCGATCCGGCTCTTCGTGAAAATTTTATTGCTCGAATTTTTGCATTACATGAATTAAATCAATTATGTGAAACTCATTTGACCCGCGCTAGCCTGATTTCTTTTCATAGCCGCTATAAACTGTTATTACTGTCATATTGTCAGCGCCAATACTATGAATTAGGGCGATTTGTGGCGGGTATTGGGCAATGGGACTCGTTAGATGATTTTGTCTATGAATATCGTCATCTCTTGATGACGTTGATGAGTAATCAAGCATCACGACAGGGACATACTAATGTTTTACAACATGTGCAAGGTTACTTTAGCCATCGTCTGACATCCTCGCAACGCAGCGAGTTAACCCTCTTAATTGAACATTATCGTCAAGGCTATCAGCCTCTGTTATCTCCGATTACGCTGTTGAAACACTACTTAGCGCAATATCCTGATGTGTATCTATCTCAACAGCGTTACTTTGATCCTTATCCTGAAATTTTGCGTCTGCGATATGGTGTTTAAGCGTGATTAAATACTGAAGGTAAAATATCACTAAATAAATAATGATGATTCAGACTGTTGTGCTGTTGGTGTATTAAGTGTGATTTTTTACAGATTGAAAAAAACGATTCGGACAAAACAAAAATTATCCGAGTAAGAGTGAAAAACGTAAAATTGGGGCATTAAAAATGCAAGAAAGCAAAGTCAACATAAACCGAATTCACTCTTTGTATGAATCATTGGTCAAGAGGCATACTTCTCTTGATAGCACTTTTCACACTATTCTCAATGAAGGGATGAAAGCCTTTAACCTGTCGTTGGGAATTATAAGTCAGATAGACGGTGACAGCTATGCTCTGCTTGCAGTCTCACCTGAAGGTAAAGATCTTTCAGCAGGTCAGGTTTTTGAATTAAAAAACACCTATTGCCACCGTGTGGTGAGTGAAAAAAAAATAATCAGCATTGAGCATGCGGGATCGGATCCTGATTTTAATACGCATCCGGTCTATATTGGTATGAAACTTGAGAGCTACATCTCTGCACCAATTTGGATAAGAGAAAAAGTATGGGGTACCCTTAATTTTTCTTCAACTCAGATAAAAGAAGTTTCTTTTTCTAAAGATGATCATGAGTTCATCAGTTTAATGGCTGATGGCATTGGTTCATTAATTGAGATGAATCTATTAAGCGTTGAAAAAGAAGACGTTATTTCAGCGCTAAGTAAAAATAACGACATTCTCGAAAGCATTTTTGAAAACTCAACCATTGGTATGGCACTGGTCTCTCCTTCTGGCCAATGGGTGAAAGTCAACAACTCCTTGACCCATATGCTGGGGTATACTGAAGACTATCTGCTTTCCATTAACTTTCAAAATATCACTCACCCTGATGATTTAACTTTAGATTTACAGCAATTAGATTCGCTTGCTCAAGGGAATATTCCGTTCTATCAATTGGAAAAAAGGTATCTCACAGCATCTGAAAATTATATCTGGATTCTTCTGAGTGTCTCTTTAGTTCGAGAAGATAATGGTGATGTGAAATATTATATTGCTCAGATTCAAAGCATTGATGAGCGTAAAAAAATGGAAATGGAACTCAAAAATCAGAAAGAGGCTCTACATGAGGCCAATATTATTCTGGAGCGAATGGCCACAGAAGACACTCTGACGGAAATTGCTAATCGGCGAAAATTTATGCTCTGGTTTGAGAGTGAAATGACCCGACTGGAACGTCATCCAGTTCCTATATCAGTTGCACTTGCCGATATCGATTTTTTTAAATCGTATAATGATGACTATGGTCATCAGGAAGGCGATTTTGCCCTAAAAAGCATTGCCAAAAAACTTAGCCATACACTACGAGGCCAGGATAAAATTGCGCGGTTTGGCGGGGAGGAATTTATCTTACTTTTCCCTGAAACTGATGAGAAGGGCTGCCTTTTAGTCTGTGAAAAATTACGAAAAAGTGTTGAAAGCCTGAGCACTCTTAAAAGAACTGTCACTATTAGCATTGGTGGGGTGACATACTATCCTAAAGAAGGCGTGATTGTTCACTTTGATGATTTATTGAAAGTGGCAGACTCAAAACTCTACGAGGCGAAAAGATCGGGGCGAAATCAGGTAAAAGTGGTCAACTTAGCGGTCTATCAGGACTAGTTTCTTTTCTATTTTGATTTGGTCTGCCGTAGTCAATAAAACTGACCACGGCTTTAACGCTTCCCTAAAATAATCGCTCTGATTCATTGGGGGCTAGTCCGCCATTGTATTGGTGAGGTCTGAATTGGCTGTATTGACTATTTTTTACCTCTTCATGGTGGCGTTCAGATAAGCAACTCAGTGGGTCGAGCTGATCAAAAGTAATATGGATAAAATAGGTGGGGGCTTTTTAGGGTTAAATTCGATTAAATAAGTTGTTTTAACTTTGGGTTGGGTGATTTAATGTGTTGTTTTAATTAAATATTCTTTTAATTATTTTCAGTGGCGAGGTTTAAGCGGTGATTTTGAGGCTGGTTTGAGCGCGTTGTTGAACATGCGATGAATAGCGTTAAGCTAAATGAATATGAATGTGTAGTAAATGGTGTCACAGCCACTCAATAACGAAGATTTAACGGAGTTGTTGAGGTACATGTAAATCGTCTGAAGATATTGAAACGTCAGATGTATGCTGGTCGGGTTAAATCACTAATTGGACGAGGCCGACTAAGACAATGATACGCCATAGCCTCAGAGTGTTATCTAATCATTGAAATCAGTCAACCTGCAATCTAGTCAGCTATGCCTTCACTCGCCGTTGACCGATACTCCCTTGTTCTAAATTATTCCTACTCGGGTATCGGTACCTGCTTCTGGCCTTTACAGGCGGAGTACGGTGGGCCGATATCCAGCGAAAAGCAGCTTTAGTATGTACGTAAAATCATTCAGTTAACGTAACGGCTAAGAACGCCCTATTTAGGTATTAATCGCACAGCGCTACTCTGATTGTGAATATACAGGTCATCTATGCGGTAGTTCGCTGGTTTTTCATCGGCGTTCGGTTGATAGTCGCTCTGGGTTTGAGCATACGAATGTCGGTTTATCCGAACAGGTATATCAACACTGCCCCCTACATTAATTTGGAACCCACAGCGGTTGCTGCTATTGAAACCTTAAGGGGCTTTCTACCGAATGCACTCCCGTTGGTAAAAATGTTGATTGGCTCTGTCGATGTTGCGGCAATGATCACTATGGCGAGAAATACTGCCCGATCTGTCAGCGTGGAGAGAATATTTAGATCGCCCTTATTGGCAGGCAGGAAGCAGGCTGCCAGATGACCTTGACCGTTATACTCCTTAAATACCTAATGTCAGGCTGCACTGTGTTGGCAGTTAAACGTTTCTGGAGAATACTGGAGCATAAATATTATCGCTTAAAATGGTTTTTGATACTTAAGTCTTATTGCGTATATGCTTTCATTTTTAATGAAGAAAGTGCAATCAACACATTAAGAGCATTCCATTTATTTGTAAGTACTTTACCTTTTTAATTAATTAAATTCAATAACTATTTGATGATTATTTGTTTTTTTTATTTTTGGGGCTTTTGAACTCCAATTTAATTGATGTTTTTTATTTAAAAAATGATTGATTGTTAATTCTATATAATAGAGGATATTATATGCATTATATTTTTGCGTTTTTATATTGACCGATATAAGTCAAATTAGTGGAATCTAACCTGTTGTTTTTTTTGCGGGTTGCCCGTTTTTTAAGCAAAAAATTTTAATTATTAAATTGTTGGATATTGGCGTTGTATGTTTATCTGGCCTATAGAGTGCAATTTTTATCAATACAATTCTTTGACAAATATTCATTTGTTAAGAGGTTTATATGAACGCAGTTTTTAAAGTTATTTGGAATGCATCTTTGAGTTTATGGACTGCTGTTGGTGAGTTTGCTAAGGGAAAACAAAAAGCAAAAACAACCTGTCGATTTGCAACCTCAGCATTCTCTGTCCAGTTATTAGATAAGACGTTTTCTATCCGAATGGGTGTTCTGTCCGCCGCTATTATAGGGATTTTATCGAGTCAGTCTGCGTTTGCGATTAGTGCAACAGATTGTACAGCTATGGGTTCAAGTTGCGTTGCGGTTAGCACTGTTGCAGAATTTAATACGGCGCTAACGAGTGGCTCAGCAACTACTATTTTATTGCTGAATAATATTACGATGAATAGCAATGTCAGTGTAAACCAAGCGGCCAGTAACCGAAAAAATCTGGTTATTGACGGCGGTGGTTTTACGCTTTCAACAGGAGTTTTCTCGTTTGTATTTAGCGGTCAGACTAATGCCAGTTGGGGAGGGGCAGGATCTTTTACCTTGTCCAATATGGCAGCGCTAACTTCCTCACTGGCGGCAGGAAATACGGTTGTTTCCATGCTGGGGAACACCAGTTCGGTTGACATTGTTATCGATAATATTGGTAGTGTTACTGACAGCATGCTGGCCGTGCTGGGAAATATAGGGGCGGGTGGAACACCAAACCTAAATAGTCAGCTAATTTTGGGTAATTTTACCCAACCTATATCACTAACATTTGGGACCAACCATCAGTTGGCGCAGGCCAGCAATATCAAATTTACAGGGCATTTTGATTTAACAGCAACAACAGGTGCCTTCCCGGCTGTATTCTGGACCAATTCAGCTAATGCCAATAGTCTTATGCATTTTGGCAGCACAGCAGATGTTTCAATTACCACCCCTCTCTTTACCAATGGTTCTGGTGGAAATGGTTTCTACCAATATACGCTGGAAGATGGTGCAAAATTCGCTTTAAATTCAGGACAAAATATCTTTGGTTCTGATAATAATGGTGCTCAGATTGGCACCTATAACTCGGTTACCGGCTTTGGCAGCGGGGCGGTATTACAACTTGCGGCTCAGAATGGTGGTGCTTATGCCACGGGTAACGGGATTTCTAACGTTGGTGGCGGCAATACGGGTGGGATAGGGAATGGTATTACCCAAACTGGCGATGTAATCTACAATCTGGCTGCTGGATCTATATTAAACCTGACGGCCGGTACCGGTATTTTGGCGACTAAAACCGGGGCGACCAACAACAGCGGAATCTATATCAGTTCTGGTGCTGCCATTAATGCCGGTACCGCTGGTATTTCAGCCTCTCATGCCGGTAATGGTAATATCCTGCTGGAAAATAAAGCTGCGGGCATTATTACTGCGGTGACGGGAATGTCTGCAATCAATACCGGAACTGCGACGATTAAAGTTGCCAATAAAGGTATAATTAACAGTACCTCGGCGGGGATATCTGTTGCATCAACTTCGACACAAACCGTCAATGTTGATAATAGCAGTGGTACCATCAGTGCCTCTGCTGGCACAGGGATTAACGTACTGACCAATGCGTTGCTAAATTTGGTTGGTGGTACAATTAATGTTACTAACGCAGCTAATGGTTTAACTTTCGCCGGCACAAACAATCATTCGCTGGCTGATTTGATTATCAATCTGGGCGGCACTGGGCTTGCTTTCTCCAAAGCCGCTAACGCTAATTTGGCATTAAGCCACGTCACACTCAATACTGCCAACGGTACGGCGTTAAATACTCTGGCTGGTCTGACTTTTGCAAGCAGTGCAAATGGTCGTAATACTATTAATATCACTGGCAGTGGCACCGGGATTGCAACCACGAATGTGGCTCTGAGTGCATTAAATCCGACAGCATTGGATATCAACGTTTCCGGCGCTGGTACAGGGATCAATGTCAGCGGTGGTGGGGTAGATTTCTCCGGCGCGAATCTGAATATCAATGTCACGAACACTGGTGGTACCGGGTTACAGGTAACCGATGGTGCAGTCACTACGACGACGATTGGTACCAATACCCGAATCAACGCAACGGGTGCGACGGCTATCAATTTTACCGGAACCGCCGCCAAGATATTGAATAATAACGGTACCTTAAGTGGTACAGTTAATTTCGCTGGTGCAGCCGGTCATACCATTAATAATAATGGCATATTGAATGGTTCATTAATCACTGGCAGTGGTAATGATACTCTGACATTGGGCAGTACTTCACAAAGTAACGGTGTGATTAATCTGGGTGATGGCAATAATAACGTGGCCATCCAGAGTGGTGCTCAAGTGTCATCCATTACCACTGGTGTTGGTGATGACATTTTCACCATCAATAATATGACGGTGGGCAGTACTTATTTAGGCTCTTTGAATGCTGGCTCCGGTGACAACACCCTAAACTTCAATAACTCGACAAATTCTCTGGCCGCCGCTACGACGTTACAAGGCTTCAGTAATATCAATCTTATTGGCAGCCTGATAACGCTGGTTTCTGGCGGTAATGTGAGTGGGGGTATTATTAATATTGATGACAGCAGCCAACTACTTTTTGGCAGCACATTCAATAACACGCTGAATGCATCTTTAGGTCACGTTGCCGGTGGTGATGGCTCGGCCATCGTGAATAATGGTGCTAACGTATCATTAAATCAGGCGAATGCTTTTGCGGGGAATTGGCAAATTAATCAAGGGGGCACCCTGACTGCCAGCAATAGCAATCAACTGGGTACAACATCCATTACGCTGAACGGCACGTTAAACCTGAACGGAATGTTAACATCTAATAATGCGCTGACCGGTAACGGCACGCTGAATGTTGATACCGCCAATAATACCTTCAATTTTGGTGGTAATACCGGCACGGCATTTGCCGGCACGGTTGATATGAGTAACAGCAATTTTGTTCTCAACGGTAATAATACCAGTGCACTGCATAATGCACTATTTATCGCGTCTGCCGGTACCTCGGTAGGGGTAGATTCCGGCAATCAGGCGATAGGTGATTTTACCCTCAACGGTGGGATTGTTGGTTTTATCGATGGCAGCTTAATCAGTACCGACACCCTGGCCGTAACGGATAACAGTACCATTCGTGTTGATCCGACGCTCAGTACTGGCGGGAATTTACTGGATGAGGACACGGGGACTGCCGCTCAGTTAATTAGCAGCAGTAATACGCTGTCAGCGGCCGAACTGGCACAGTTGACACTGCAAGATATCTCCGGCAACAGTTTGGGTAACGGTACCCTTCAGAACGTTATTCAGGGGAGCAATACGGTTGCTCAGGCACTGTATAATTATGCTTTGTCGGGTAATGGGGGCGGCCTGAGTGTGACGACCCAACTGACGCAGTTGGCGTTAGCGAGCGGACAAAGCCTGACGCTGACCTCAGTGGGGGCAGTCAATTCAGATAATACGCTGTCGGCAAAACTGACTGCGGCAGGTAACCTGATTATCGGTGCCAATAACGGCACACTGACGCTGAGTAATTCAGCCAATGACTACACCGGGAGTACATCGGTGAATGGCGGTATTCTGAACCTGGGGAGCAACAATGCGCTGGGTCAGACATCGGCATTAAATACGGCAGCAGGAACCAATACCAATATCAATGGCCACAGCCAGACGGTGGGGGCACTGACCAACGCCGGTACCGTAACGCTGGGCAGCGGTGGTGCGTTGACCAGCGGTTTGCTTACCAACGGCAATATTCTTGATATTACGGGGGGCACGCTGAACCTGAATGCGGGCGGCACCTCAACGGCGACCGGCGGGTTAACCGGTAGCGGGACGCTGAATATCAACGGTGGTGACCTGGTGGTCAGTGCGGCCAACGGGAGTCTAGGCGGCCAGACCCATATTGCCAGTGGCGCCGCGGCGACCCTGACCGGGGCAGGTACGTTGGGCAGCAGTGCCATCACGGTGTCGGGTGATTTAAATCTGAACGGTGCTAACGCTGCCGTGGCCAANGTGCTAAGTGGCAANGGCGATATTAATACCAATGCGGCAGTGACCCTGACGGGTAATAACAGTTTTAGCGGCGCACACCATATTGGTGGGGCGGGGGCATTAACCGTGAGTCAGGCCGGTAACCTCGGGGCTTCGACGGCGACGGTCAATCTGGACAGCAATACGGCTCAGNTGGTACTAAACGGCGTCAGCGGCAGTATNGCNAACGAACTCAGCGGCGTGAGCGGTTCAACCATTGANATTGTCAATGGTGCTGATACTTCACTGAGTGCGGATAACAGTGACTTCCTCGGGCAGTATGCGCTGTCAGGNAACAGCACGTTAACGGTGGCTTCCACGGCCAATTTGGGCGCGGACTCCAACGTGGCGCTGGCCGGTACGCAGGACCGCCTGGTACTGGGGGGCTTTAGCGGTANCTTTGCCAATACTGTNAGCGGTAACGGNATCTTGCAGGTTGCTGATNGNGCNAGCGTTACCCTGACNGCGAGTCACGGGGTNGGCAGTACGGTGACGGTCGATATCGCCGATGCCACGNTNACGCTGGCCGATATCGCGTTATTCAACCATGCGCTGACNGGTAACGGCACGCTGAATGTGNCGAAGAACGACGCCAGTACGGCATTTGATTTCGGCTCTGCGGTGGGCAGTGGGTTCAGCGGCATTGTGAATCTGACCAATTCGGTTTTTGCATTAAGCGCTAATAATACGGCCGCCCTGGCGAATGCCACACTGAAACTGTCGGCTGATAACGTGACCACGGTGGGTACCACCGATCGTACCTTGCATGGACTAGANCTGAGCGGCGGCACCTTGATTTTTGACGGTGCTGCACCNCAGTCACAGGCCAGCGGTGTAATTACGGTCACTGATTTGGCGTTGAGTANCGGCACCATCAGCGTGACTGGCACCGACAGCTGGAATAATGATAATCCGGTCGTTGCACCNAATTTATCAATCCTCGATCAAGATCGCGGCGATATTATGTTGGCGCTGATCAACGCCAATAACGTGAGCGGAAATGCCGATAATCTGGATTTGATGATTAACGGCACGGCCGTCACTTCAGGCTCGCAAGGGGTGCTGTCCACTATCGAGCAGGGCGGGACCACGGTGGCTAACGCGACTCATAACTACGGTCTGACCAGCAATAATGGTACCGGGGGGCATGGCCTGTATGTTAATTATGGTCTGAGTGCCCTAGAGTTGTTAACCGACGGTGCGGATGCCTTATTACTGGCAACAGACAGCAGTGCATCCTCAAATAAAGTGCTAAATGCTTTAGTTTCTGGTGCCGGTGGCTTGCAGGTCGATGGCAGCCAGGGNGCTTTAACGCTGGCGAATGGCAACAACAGCTATCGTGGTGCCACCACGATCAATGCCGGTGAACTGATCCTTGGGGCCAATAACGCCTTCGGTGAGAGCTCATTACTGAATATACTGAACGGGGCCAGAGCCAATATCAATGGCCACAGCCAGACGGTGGGGGCNCTGACCAACGCCGGTACCGTAACGCTGGGCAGCGGTGGTGCCTTGACCAGCGGTTTGCTTACCAACGGCAATATTATTGATATTACGGGAGGCACGCTGAACCTGAGTGCGGGCGGCACCTCAACGGCGACCGGCGGGTTAACCGGTAGCGGTACGCTGAATATCAACTGTGGTGACCTGGTGGTCAGTGCGGCCAACGGCAGTTTAGGCGGCCAGACCCATATTGCCAGTGGCGCCGCGGCGACCCTGACCGGGGCAGGTACG
>NZ_KE386583.1:0-61672 GCF_000427805.1 Budvicia aquatica DSM 5075 = ATCC 35567
AATCACAGGTAATCGTTAAGTGTGGTGCTTTTCTCTTTAGTCGAGTAGATTTTATTTTCATGAATACGTCTCATTCGTATGGTTTATTATGAACAAAAAGAGGGGAGGCTAAAAAGCCTCCCCTCTATTCTCTTTATTTTACTGACTGCCTTAGAACGCAAAATACCTTTTCACAACAGACTACGCCTGCTTTTTAAAGGTTCCATGCACGACATTACCGCCATGCTCTAAATTATCCATGTAGTCCGCATACCACTGAAGCATTTCCCTGCGACCATCAAGATATTGAGCATGGTTATAGGTTCCACGAATGGAATTTTTGTCGGCGTGAGCAAGTTGAGTTTCGACCCAGGCCGAACTGTATCCCTGTTCATGCAGAATGGTGCTCATGGTGTGCCGAAATCCGTGGCCGGTTGCTTTACCGTCATAACCCAAGCGTTTGAGAACCATGTTAATGCTGGCCTCACTCATGGGTTTATTAACATTGTTGCGGCCAGGGAATAGCAATGGATAGTGACCTGTAATGGCATGAAGTTCACGCAGCGTTGATATTACTTGATTAGATAACGGAACAAGATGTAGTCGGCGCATTTTCATGCGCTCTATGGGGATCTCCCAAAGGCCTTGTTCAAAGTCAAACTCTTTCCATTGTGCTGCCCGCAGTTCAATTGTACGGACACCGGTTAACAAGAGCAGTCGTGTTGCTAACCGGGTTAAAGGACTTCCAGAGTACGAAGCTAATGCGGTTAATAGTTCAGGTAATTCCCCGGCAGAAAGGTGAGGGAAGTGTTCTGCTTTTTGTGTCGCTAGTGTGCCGACGAGTTCGGCGGTAGGATTAATTTCTGCCCGGCCAGTGGCAATCGCATAGCGAAATATTTGATTGCAGCTTTGCCGTACTTTACGCATTTTCTCAAGCGCACCGCGTTTTTCGATAATACGCAATACCTGAAGCATATCGAGCGGGCGGATGTCAGCGATAGGGCGTTTACCCACATGAGGGAAGATATCCTTATTTAATGCATCCAAGACACTCTCAGCATAGCCTTCAGACCAAGACTTACACTTATGGGCATGCCATTCCATAGCAAGGGCTTTAAATGTATTTTCAATGGTATATTTTTTAGCTTGCTTCTCTTGTTGTTTTTTCTCGCTGGGGTCAGTCCCTTGAGTGAGGGCTTTTCGGGCTTCGTCACGTTTAAGGCGGGCATCAGCGAGTGATACATCAGGATAGACGCCAATGGCGAGCTTTTTTTCTTTTCCGGCGATGCGGTATTTGAGACGCCAGTACTTAGAGCCATTTGGTTTTACTAGTAAATAAAGCCCACGTTCGTCAGTGAGTTTATACTCTTTGTCTTTAGGCTTAACAGTCTCGACTTGTCTAGCATTGAGTGGCATATGGGGGCCCCAAAATCACGTTGAACAAGAAAGGCCCCCATACGGGCCCCCAGTAGTCACTTGACTTAGATTGACATAGGGAGAAAGTAGTGGAGCTTGCATGTAATGAATGTTAAGTATAGCAAGGAATATAAGGGATATTTATTGAATCGAGTTGACTTGTGTAGAAGTTAAAATGGTGCCCGGACTCGGAATCGAACCAAGGACACGGGGATTTTCAATCCCCTGCTCTACCGACTGAGCTATCCGGGCAACGGTGCGTAATTAAACAGGATTACGTTCAGAAGGTCAAACACTTTAACATCATCACTGTAGAAAATAGGATTAACTGCTCTCTTTTCAATCAAGTTGGCTAAAAATCAGCTTTTACCGTGGCTGGTAGTGAAAACATTTGGGGTGAAAGCTCTGATAGCTAATAATCCCCTAGCGGGCTTACTTATACTGCACTACCATAATAATTATCAATTATATAAAGCTTGTTTGACGTTGGTATAAAGGGTTGTCCAGCGGGGGAAGCTCTGTGGTGTATTTCTGTACCGGATAACTTAATGGCGGGATATCAGGTTTTAATTTTAACGATGGAATTTTGAATCATGAGCACAATATTAGAGATCTCTCATCTGGTTTTTTTAGGGTTGGTGCTACTGATTCCTTTAACCAATCCGCTGACTTCCGTCGCTCTGTTTCTCAGCCTGAGCGGTGATATGAGCCTGGAGGAGCGCCACCGCCAGTCTAAAATGGCTTCGATTTATGTATTTATGATTTTAGTGCTGTCGTTTGTTGGCGGTGAAGTTGTTATGAATACTTTTGGTATTTCGATTCCGGGCCTGCGTATCGCCGGCGGGCTGATCGTTGCCTATATCGGATTCAGAATGCTATTTCCCGACCCTGCCGCTGTTCAGGCTGAAACCCAGAAGACTGGCGATGAGCCGAAAGTGATTAAGCCGGTATCGCGCAATATTGCGTTTGTTCCGCTAGCGATGCCGAGTACCGCAGGCCCCGGTACCATTGCGATGGTGATTTCGGGAGCATCCAGTTGGCATCAGAGCGGGGCTCCTAGCCCTTGGATTGCTTACACCGCCCTGATTGTAACCAGCCTGATTTTGTCTCTGGTGCTGTGGATAAGCTTAAGAAGCTCTGATGTGATTATGAAAGCCATTGGTAAAGAGGGCATTGAGGCCGTTTCGCGGGTGATGGGCTTTTTACTGGTATGTATGGGCGTGCAGTTTGTTATTAACGGCGTTCTGGAAATTGTGCGGACTTATCAGCCGATGCTGCCGCACTGATCGGGTTATTAACCGGGCAATATAGTTGCTAGCAACAGCATACTAATAAGGGGAGGAGGCAATGATTTGTTCCTCCCCTTATTGATTGTGACTAACTTTTAAATTCGCTGCCCGCCAGCCGGGTATTGAGGTATTTAATCGTTTCTTCAGTGGTCATCATACCGTTAATCCGGTTGACGATGCTTTGGCCGATAACTTTCTCAACCATCCGCAAATTCAGGCTGCTGCCATCCTGAAAGAAGGTCTCCCGAACGCCGTTGTAACCGGTTTTATGGGGTAAATCCAGCCATGGATAATATTCCATAATGTCCGGGTTATCATAAATGCAGTTATTGGCGGAAGTGCCGCCTAACAGTACGATCTGTTCGGCGATTTCATCAGAGAAAACCCATTTAAAAAACTCTGCCGCTTCGCTCTCTTTTTGACTGTATTTTGAGACGCCCAGCGAGCCTCCGCCAATCAGTGCCTTATTATCCGGGACGCTATCAAAACCCACTAACGGAGATATGGTGCTGTGTAAGGTATGTGAAAACAGGTTCATATACACAATGATCATGGCAACACTGCCGCTTTCAAACAGCGATACGGATTCATTCCACCAGGTCGCCGAGAGGTTTTTTACTACCTTCAGGCTGTCAATATATTCCCGGATAGTCTCTGCACCGAGTACCGGATCTAGCTTCAGCGTGCAGTCTTCTTGCCTGAGGCGACCACCTAACGAGTAATAGCGCAGTAAAAACTCAGATGCCACAATCTCAGTGTTACCTAAGCTGGCACAGGCTCCGTATTCCAGCGGCGACTGTGGGTTCAGGGCGCGGGAGAAGAAGCGGGCGATAGTATCGAACTCTTCAAAGGTGGCCGGCGGAGCAAGTTCGCGTTTATGTTGTTCATAAAACATCCGTTTTACCTTGGCATCGTTAAAGATGTCTTTACGATAAAACAGCATTTGAATGCTGGGATCAAACGGAATGGCGTAAAACTGACCGTTGACCTGACTGTAACGCTTAACGATTTGCTGAGAATAATGACTCAGTAGCTGATAAACCTCATCACCCAGTTCGCTGAGCGGTTTTAGCGTTGATTTAGCAAACCAGGGCAGGCCGGCCATATCAATACGAATAATATCGTAATACTGATGGTGCTCTAGGTTAGTCAGGATTTCATAAATATCATTAAACGGATGAATATTCAGCCGGACATCAATACCGGTTTTATGCCTGAAGTTGGGCAACAGCTTTTTAAGCGCATCGGTTGACGGGCTGGGCAAGGTTAATATATTGAGGGTGGTTGCTGGCCGTGAGGCGAGATGCGCATTTAGCCGATGGTCGAACATAAAACCGCGGTTCTGAATATTAATCTTTGGCGGGGTTTTATCATCAGTTGAATTAAGCAGCCACTCGGCGATTTGTTTGCCTAACAGCTCATAATTCATATGGTACTGATGTACCTGTTCTTCAATGATGAACTCAGCATCTGACAGGCTATAGATTCGGGGAGCTTGGCCAAGGTTACCTAAAAAATTGGCATTTTTAATATAGCGGGCTTTCTCTATATCACTGGTAATAATCGCATCAGGCGGTGTGCCGGTGAAAAAGTTGAATGCATCATTATAACTACGCGAGGGCGAAGTCGGAATGTGGGTTATTTGCCGATCGGGATTTTGAGATAGCCACTGCTGTTCAAATCCTTGCATAAAATCTGCAGTACAGCTGTATTGGTTCAGATCGGTAAACAGGCCGACATTCTTCAGCGCTTTCTTATCTAACGCCTGAGCTATCTCTTTACCCGCCAGCCGAAAATCTAATGTCTGATAGTTGCGGGCATTATACAGATGGCGATAAGCAAAAATAATTTTTTCCGGCGAGATTTTTAACTGACTGTAATACTCATCAGCATCTTCTAAACAAGAGACGGCTATCACGGCGTAATTGCGATTAGCAGCAATCTTTTGGATAATCTGCAGCTCGTTCTGTTGCTGGTCATTGGTGGTATAGAGGTCAACGTTATACCCCTGTCGGGATAGCAGATTATCTAAGCCAAGATAGAGTTTGTTGTAATGTGTGGTCGTGATATTAGGCAGAATAACCGAAATGGTATTGGTATGGCCTTCTCTTAAAGATTTTGCCTGGGCATTCAACTGATAGCCGACTTCTCGGGCTGCAGCCTCTACGGCTCTAATTTTTTCAATGCTGACGTTTCCCCGGTTATTTAAAACGTTGGAAACGGTGCCGTGAGACACACCCGCCATTTTTGCAATATCTTTGATAGTAGGCATAAATTTATCCGCGCTAAACCATAAGCTGGATTCTAGCATCTCAGGTAAACCAACCTCAATCAACGGCTGGGCCGTTGTTATCGTTATCGCTTACTTTTATTGATTTCCTGAGTGCCCGCTTTGGTAGGGTACTCACTATACAAGAGATATTACCTGATAAGCCGCAGGCGCAACCGTTTATAATTCGGGCGTTATTTCTCAAATCCGGAACGGGGCGGGTAATTTACTCATCGAGAAGGGCAAATAATGGTACAGGATCGTGTTGAAAGGCCCGCAGATGAACGTTACTATAACCGCAGGCAGCGTTGTTAATGGAGTTAATGGCGCATCAGGCACAATATTTAAATAGAAACGGGATGATGCAATGGAGCAGTGCTCGAAGTGTGGAAATATATCGGTTAATGAAAAAGGCGAGTGTGTTGTTTGTGATGAAACTGCATCCGTAAATCCTTATGCTGTTTCTGCGGCGGTAACTGACTCAGCGCAACCGGAGTTCTCGGCATCGACGGCAACCGCGGATAAGGATGATTACGTTAAAGCATTCATCGGTCCTAAGTATTACTCCTTTTTTCCTCACGGCGCAGGTATCCCTAAAAAGTGGAACTGGGCTGCTTTCTTCCTCGGTGTGTTCTGGTTTGTTTATCGTAAAATGTATGTCTATGCTGCCATCTATTTAGGCATCGGCATTTTTCTGACAGCCGCACAGACCCTGTTAGGGATTCCGGAAGAGTTTTCAAATGTGGTTAGTCTGGCGCTGGGTATCGGTGCAGGCATGCTGGCCAATAATCTGTATAAAAGTCATATTGATAAAAATATTGCAGAAACGCTGTCGGTAGTAAAAGGCAGTGAAATTGTCCCGGTATTACAGGCTAAAGGCGGTACTAATCTGGTTGGTGCGCTAATCTGTGGTGCTCTGCTGGTCGGTATTGTGACGCTTTCGGTCGTTGCCGGTCTGTAGTGAACTGATATAGCTAACGGATTTAAATAAAACAATCTGATATTGAAGTGACCCCCAATAGTTGGGCAATCCATTATTGGGGGTCTTTTTATCGGGAGTTAAAAGATCGCTTTACCATAGTCCATCGGAGAAAGGCCAAAATAACCGGCGATTGACTGGCCTATATCGGCAAAAGTTTCGCTTTTGCCTAAAAATCCTGCTTGAATCTTCGCACCATAAACCAATACCGGAATATATTCTCTGGTATGTTCAGTGCCCGGCCATGTCGGATCGCAGCCGTGGTCAGCGGTAAAAATCACCACATCATCACCGGTGACCTTAGTCAGTAATTCAGGCAGTCGGCGATCAAATCGCTCTAGCGCAGCCGCATACCCGGCGACATCCCGACGATGGCCGTAAGATGAATCAAAATCGACGAAGTTAGTAAAAACAATGCTGTTATTTGTCGCATTATCTATTTCATGCAATGTCGCATCCATCAAATCATCAAGGCCGGTAGCTTTTACTTTTTTGGTAATGCCGACGTCAGCGTAAATATCAGCAATTTTGCCAATGGAAATCACATGACCGCGTTTTTCATCCACCAGTTTTTTCAACACCGTTGGCGCCGGAGGCTCTACTGCGTAATCGTGGCGGTTGCCGGTGCGTTCAAAATTATCAGCACAGGTACCGGTGAAGGGGCGAGCAATAACCCGGCCCACATTGTAGCCGCCGATATTCAGCTCTTCTCTGGCTATTTCACATAGCTGATATAGCCTGTCGAGACCAAAGCTCTGTTCGTGGGCTGCAATTTGAAATACTGAATCCGCAGAGGTATAGAAAATAGGCTTGCCGCTGGCCAGATGTTCTTCACCCAAACGGGTAAGAATTTCAGTTCCTGATGCATGGCAATTGCCTAAATAACCGGGCAGATTTGCCCGATTGACTAAAGTATTGAGCAACTCTGGCGGAAAGCTATTGTGCTTATTTTCAAAATATCCCCAGTCAAACAGTACCGGTACGCCGGCAATTTCCCAGTGACCAGACGGCGTATCTTTGCCGGATGACAGCTCTTGAGCATAGCCATAAGCCCCGATAATCGCGTCAGCCTGTTCCAGCCCTTGCGGATACTGGCCGCTGGCAGCCTCTGCGGCTTTACCTAAACCAAGGCGGACTAAGTTAGGTAAACGTAGCGGCCCTGAGCGTAGGTGATTATCCGCTCGGCCTTGAGCGCAGGCGGCTGCGATATGGCCTAAGGTATTTGCTCCGGCATCGCCAAAGCGAGTGGCATCCGGGCTGGCTCCGATGCCAAATGAGTCTAATACCATAATAAATATACGTTTCATGGCTATTTCTCCCGCTGGATATCAGATAAAAATCCTTTTAGTTATCCGGATATCATTGTGAATGATGGTTTTTGGAACGTACCATTTAATTGGGCGCTATTCTATCAAATAATATCGCGGTAATAGGGCGTTTCCAACAGCACGGCAGGCGGGTAACATGAGAGACTTGGAACGTTGAATTATATTATTTCATTGTTTTATAACGTATTTAATTAAATTATTGATACATGGAATCTTAGATTTATCTCCGTTTTATGATGATATTTTAACAACAGAGCCCAAAAATTTGTTGGATCAATAAAGAGAATTAATCAGTATTTAATAAATAATATTTATCTTTTTGATTTAATTTGAATTTAATTTATCTCTCACCAACTTACTATGACCTCTATCACTAAATCAGACGAGGTGTATTGCATCGATCAATCTTTACTGATTATCATAATTGACACGTTCCAATTTTAATTTGTTAGTGATGGGCTGAATAAGAGCAACGGGTCGGGAATAGCCGATCCCACTCTCAGCCCGTTTAGTTTTATTTAAGAGGAAACACTATGAAACTCCATTTTTTGGGTTCATCGGCATCGGAAGGTATCCCGAATCCCTATTGTAAATGTGAGATTTGTGAACGGGCACGAACGGTTAAAGGCAAAAATATAAGAACCCGTTCGGCAGCGGTGATTGATGATGTTATGCAAATTGATATGTCGCCTGAGTTCAGCTATCAGGTGATGCGTGACAATGTTGATGTCACTCAGATTAAAGACCTGCTGTTTACCCACACTCATCCGGATCATTTCAACGTGGGGGATTTATTCAGCCGCATGGAAGGGTATGGGTTTGAGATTACTCATCCGCTTGAAGTTTACGGTAATGACATTGCAATTAACGGTTGCCTTGATGTGTTACCCGGCTATAGCAAACAGCGCTTTAAATTCAATTGCCTGATCCCCTTTGTCACGGTAGAAACCAGCTCAGGAGCGAAGGTAACGCCGTTGCTGGCTAACCACGCTAAGTGGGAGTTTTGTTATATCTACTTTATCGAGAAAGAGGGCAAAACGATGCTCTATGGTCATGATTCAGGCTGGTTCCCTGAGCTGACCTGGCAATGGTTACAGGGAAAGAAATTAGACCTGACCGTACTGGAATGTACCTATGGCTATAATCAAAATGCCCGCTCTGACGGACATATGAGTATAGAAACGGTGCTTGCCACGCAAGAAAAACTGAAAGCCAATGGCATTTATCATTCTGCCAGCCAGCTGGTTGTATCCCATTTGTCCCATAGTAGCGGTTTTATGCATGAAGATTTGGTCAGCATTTTTGAGCCGCATTCCATTGAAGTTGCCTATGACGGATTAATTAAATTAATCTGAAGGAATAATAATAATGCAAAATAAAACGCCACGGCTGCTGATCATGATGTTCTTGCAGTACTTTGTGCAAGGCTCATGGAATATGACTATGGGACTGGTACTGAGTACATTTGGCCTATCGTCGATTATCGGCACTTCTTATGCTTTACTCGGGCTAGCGACCATTATTTCCCCGCTGTTTGTCGGGATGATTGCCGACAGGTTTATCTCTTCGCAAAAGATTATGGGCAGCTTACATTTGGTTAATGCCTGTGTGCTGTTCTCTATCCCTGCCTTTATTGAAGCGCAAAACGGTACCATGTTCCTAACGCTGCTGTTTGTTGTCGGGATTCTGTTTTACCCGACCACCGCATTGGCTAACAGCATCAGCTTCCGTCATATTAACGGCGTAAAAATGTTTCCGATCATTCGGGTGTTTGGGACTTTTGGCTTTATGTGTATCGGCTTTATTATGGGCCAAATGGGCTTCTCCGGCAGCACTATTACCTATGAAATCGCCGCCGGTTCTGCCATTGTGTTAGGTCTGTACTGCTTTACCCTGCCAAGTACTCCGCCTAATGGTAAAGGGAAGAAATTCTCACTGCGCGATCTGTTATGCCTTGATGCACTGTCCTTATTTAAAGACCGTAACTTCAGCGTGTTTATGATTTGTACCGTGTTCCTGATGATCCCTAAAACTGCTTACAGTGCTTATGTACCGGTATTCCTGAAAGCATTAGGCTACGACAATGCTGCAACCATGATGCAAATCGGTATCGCTACCGAAGTGGTATTTATGTTTGTGCTGTCATTCTTCTTAATGCGCTTTGGCTTTAAGAAGATCATTCTGTGTGGCGCGGTGGTGTGGATTGTTCGTTCTCTGCTGTTCTCTTACGCAGCCATAGATGACAATATTCTGTGGATTGTGGTCGGCCTGATGCTGCAGGGAATTTGCTGGGACTTCTTCTTTACCGCCGGTGATATCTACGTAGACCATAAAGCAGGGACACATATTAAGGCCCAGGCACAAAGCTTACGCTTCGTTATTTCAAACGGCGTTGGCTTAATGTTTGCCTCTTCTATCTGTGGTTATATCTTTAATAATACCGTCACCGGAACGCCGGATATTGCACTACAGCAGTGGCATGTATTCTGGTACTACCCGGCAGCCGTTGCGGTGGTTGTTTCGGTGATGTTCTTTATCTTCTTTAAAGATACTGACCTGATATTTAAGAAAAAGGAGCAGCCTCAGCCTGTTCCGGTAGAAGCTAATAGCTAACTTAGCGTTGGTATTATCTAAAGCAGACAAAGGGCCATTTTATGGCCCTTTGTCTTGATGATGAATTATTGATATTTAAAAATAGCTGCGCGAGCAGCCGGAGCTTTGTAAACTCAAAAGTACCGCCCCTCGGCCGCTAGAAAAAATCAATATTCCGATGTTGATAGGGCGGACGAAACTTACACTCAAATTAAATAAAACCACTTTGTCAGCAAAAAACAAAAGGGCCATTTTTATGGCCCTTTAATCTATTTAATTAACGGTTATTGACTAAAAGACAAAAAATATCACCGTTAATAACAAGAATAGCGGTATCAGGATGCCGATAGACCACTTCATATAACCAAAGAAGCTTGGCATCGCAATGCCGCTCTGGGTGGCGATGCTTTTTACCATAAAGTTTGGCGCATTACCTATGTAGGTCAGAGCGCCCATAAATACCGATCCCATCGATATTGCCAACAGGGTTTGCTGTAACGGCCCCATCAAGGTTGCGGCATCACCGGCGGCCAGATTAAAGAACACCAGATACGTCGGCGCATTATCCAAGAAGCCAGAGAGCATTCCGGCCAGCCAGAAGTACATTGAGTTAACCGGTGAACCCTGTGGGTCTGAGACTAACGCCACTAACCCGGCCAGATGCCCGGCTTGTCCGGCACGAAGAATAGCCAGCACCGGAGCGATGGTAATAAAGATACCGGCAAACAGCTTACCCACTTCCAGAATCGGCTCCCAGTTAAACTGGTTAACTGACCGAACCTGTTTGGCAGTAAATATCATTGAAAGTGCAGTAATCACTAATAACAGTATATCGCGGGAGATATCCTGTAAGGTTAGGGGCACCCCCAATACGGTGAAACTGATACCTGATTTCCAAAAGCCAGAAAGCAATACGCTGCAAATAACGCCGAGCAGTAACACAAAGTTGAAAGTACCATACAGACGCAGCTTGGAGTCCGGCGTCGGGTCGTGTTCTTCTATTTCATCTTCACGCTTGTAGTAGTAGCTATCAATAAAGTAGAACATGGTCAGCAGTATAATCGCACAGATAAAGACCGGTAACAGCATATGCTTGGCGGTCCAGAAGAAATCGACGCCTTTTAAGAAACCAATAAACAGCGGAGGATCGCCTAACGGCGTCAACCCGCCGCCTATGTTGGCCACTAAGAATATAAAGAAAATAATAACGTGGACCCGATGCTTGCGGTTATCGTTGGCTCTGATTAACGGGCGAATCAGCAACATGGCGGCACCGGTAGTGCCCATCAGCGAAGCCAGTATGGTGCCGATGGCCAACAGTGCGGTATTTAACTTAGGCGAACCGTGTAAGTTTCCTTTGACCAGAATGCCACCGGAGACGGTAAACAGTGATAGCAGTAGGATAATAAAAGGCAAATATTCAGCCAGCATGGCATGAGCAATAACGCTGATGCTGGTGCCCATGCCAAAGCTGATAGTAAAGGGAATCAGGAATAAAACGGACCATAAGGCGGTAATTTTACCGAAGTGATGATGCCATATAGTCGGGACCAGTAACGGGCACAGTGCGATTGAAAGCAGAATGCCGACAAATGGAATGCCCCAGACCAAGTTCAGACTGCTACCGTCAATATCAGCAGCAACGCTGATAGCGGGCATAAACAGGCCGAAAGACAAGCATAATAGTTTTAGTAATGACTGACGGAACATCGGGTGTTACTCCGGTAGCGAACAAGTTTAGTGTTAAAACGTTTCAGTATTTGAGCAAAGATTTAGTCTCTCTGTCAAAAAAACAGTGGTATTTAATTATATTTGTTAAGGTATGCGTTGCGTTTCTATTAAGAAATCGTAAAAATCATGGCTTGATTTAGATAATTGTTTGCCTGATTTTTTAATTAAATAAATATTTCTTATCAAGTTATCTCCTGTTATTGGTTTTACTAAAATATCCGGGTGTTGAAACATATATAAAGTTAATTCTGGAAGGAATGTTATTCCTGAATTGGATAATAATAAACCAAATAGCGTACTTAATTGCTCTATTTCGATATAATTAATATTCTCATTATTTGTTATATCAACATGTAAAGACTGATAAATACTGGTTGTAGGGCCAAATCGAATAACCGTATTATGACTAATGTCTTCCAGACTGATCTCACTGTGTTGTGCCAGCGGGTGGTGCTTATTGAGCGCTAAAAAGTATTTTTCGGTATATATTCTATGGCTATCTACTCCGTTCTCTTTCGGGAGAAAACCGACGATGCCAAGTTCAGTTACTTCGTTTAGCACCGCTGATAAACAGTAGTCTGAGGGCAGATCTTTAACGTCAAAAATGGCTTTAGGCTGTATTTGTTTAAAATGTTCAATGTAGTTCGGCAAAAGCTTAACCGCAATTGAGGGTAATGTGGCGACCGAGACATTGAATTGTTCTCGGTTCAGATGATCGTGCCAGTGAGAAAGACCGAGGTTAAACTCCCTCATTATGCCGGCAGCAATGCCTTGGAACACTTCACCATCAGACGTTAAGTCCACTTTTTTGGCATTTCGGTCAAAAAGGCGTACTCCGGCCTCTTTTTCGATAGAATAAATGAGATGGCTGAATGCCGGTTGTGATAAGAATACCGACTCTGCCGCACGGGTAAAATTTCGGTGCTCACACAGGGCCAGAAAGGCACGAAATTGTTTAATTGATAAATTCATAATGACCCGTTTCTCCATAGTAAATGACTGTATATGTCATTTAATTTTTTTATATTGTGATGAACGTCCCATTATTATTTAATCGATAATTCATCTTTTGGATACGATTATTTGATTATTGAATTTCCCTGTTTTCTTATTGCTATTATTATGGTGGTGATAATAATTAATCAACCCTAAATGTTATTTAACTTTTATTACCTCTATAAATTAAGGGCAGGAGATCTTATATATGATCGCTTTATTTGGCCTACTGACTATTCTGGTTGTTTTAGCAGTAATAATGACCAAGAAAATGTCTCCAATGGCAGCACTAATCGCTATTCCAATTGTGATGGCTTTGTTAGCCGGTTTTGATATTGGCGCAGTCAATAAATTTGCCGTCGGCGGTGTAAAAAACATCGCACCGGTTATCGGCATGTTTGTTTTTGCTATTCTGTTTTTTGGCATTTTGACCGATGCCGGGATGTTAGATCCTATCATCGACCGGGTACTTAAAGTTGTCGGCAACAAGCCTTCACGTATTACCTTAGGTTCCGCCGTATTGGCTTCAATCGTTCATTTGGATGGTTCGGGTGCCGTGACCTTCCTGGTGGTTATTCCTGCCATGTTGCCGTTGTATAAACGTTTAAAAATGGATCCTAGGGTACTGGCCTGTTCGGTGGCTATGGCGGCGGGTGTTTGTAATATGCTGCCATGGGGTGGACCAACGCTACGAGCGGCATCATCGTTACAAATCCCGGTCATGGAACTCTTTTTACCGGTACTGCCAGTGATGCTTACCGGCCTCGCTTTTGTTTACACCTGTGCATGGTTACTGGGTAAACGAGAAGAAAAGAGATTGGGCTATGTTAATGGTGTTGTGTCATCAGACGAGCAGGGACATCAGGAGACCCGACTGACTGACGAAGAGAAAGCGGTTCGTCGTCCTCATCTGTTCCTCGTCAATATCGGTCTGGTAGTGATTGTTTTAGGTTCGATGATCAGCGGCAAAGTTGATCCTATTATCTGCTTTATGTTGGGTACTGTTATCGCGCTACTGGTGAATTATCGTAAGCCGGATCAGCAAAAAGCCCGTATTGATGCCCACGCTAAGTCTGCATTGATGATGGCCGGCATACTGTTTGCCGCCGGTATCTTTACCGGAGTGATGAAAGAGTCCGGCATGTTGAAAGAGATGGCGTCATACGTGGCGACTCATATCCCTGCTGAATCCGCATCCCACTTCCCGTTTATTATCGGCCTGATAGCCATGCCGTTAAGCATGATTTTTGACCCTGATTCGTTCTATTTCGGCATCTTGCCGGTAATGGCATCGGCGGGCCATGAGCTGGGTGTTCCTGTTATCGAAATGGGACAGGCGGCGATTCTGGGACAAATGACGACAGGTTTCCCTGTTAGTCCACTGACTCCGGCGACTTTCTTATTGGTAGGGTTAGCCGGGATTGATCTAGGTGAACACCAGAAGTTTTCATTCTTCTTCCTGTGGGCGGCATCGATTGTGATGACCGTAGCCGCTGTTTTAATCGGATTATTCCCTATTTAATTAATGACGTTAAGCGTGGATATCATGAAAAAGATCAGAATTGGTGGTGGTGCCGGATATGCCGGTGACCGTATTGAACCAGCCCTTGAACTGGCTCAAAAGGGCGAGATTCAATATTTAGTTTTCGAGTGTCTGGCTGAGCGCACCATTGCCATTGGCCAGAAGCAAAAAGCGGCCGATCCGACTAAGGGTTTTAACGAACTGCTGGCCGACCGAATGAATATGGTCCTGCCAACCTGTATTGAGAAAGGCATCAAAATCATTACCAATATGGGATCGGCCAACCCGCTGTATGCCGGTAAGCTGGTCGCAGAAATTGCTAAGTCTCTGGGGGCTGAGAAGCTGAAGATTGCTATCGTCAGCGGTGATGACGTGCTGGATATGGCAATCAAGTCAGATCTGAAACTGGATGAAATCGGTAAGCCTATCTCTCAATGTAACAAGCAGATTCTTTCAGCTAATGCTTATCTTGGTGCCGAGGCGATGGTTGAAGCATTGAATAATGGCGCAGACATTATTATTGCCGGCCGGGTTTCCGATCCTTCACTGTTTTTAGCGCCGATGATGCATGAATTTGGTTGGAAAAGTGACAACTGGGAAATGCTGGGCAAAGGAACATTAATCGGTCACCTGTTGGAGTGCGGCGGGCAGATTACCGGTGGTTACTATGCCGATCCCGGTTTTAAAGATGTGCCTGATTTAGCCCGTTTAGGCTTCCCTATTGCCGAAGTAGACGAACAGGGTAATGCGGTTATTACTAAAGTGGCCGGTTCCGGTGGCTGCGTTACGGTCGATACCTGTAAAGAGCAAATGCTGTATGAGATTCATCAGCCCGATCGCTATATCACACCTGACGTAGTGGCTGACTTCTCTCAGGTTACCTTTACGCAAATTGCTGCCGATAGAGTTGAAGTTCGCGGTGGCAACGGCGTTGAGCGTACCGGCACGTTAAAAGTGTCCGTCGGTTATCCGGACGGGTTTATCGGTGAAGGCGAGATCTCTTACGCCGGACCGGGTGCGGTAGCTCGTGGTCAGCTAGCGTTAGATATTGTTAAACAGCGCTTTGATATTTGCGGCTTTAAGCCGGAAGAGGTGCGTTACGATCTGATTGGGGTTAATTCTCTGCACGGTGACACTCTCTCGCAGAGCAGCCAGCCTTATGAAGTACGCGTTCGAGTTGCTGCTCGCTGTAATGCTAAGGCTGACGCAGCCAAAGTGGGTAATGAAGTGGAAACTCTGTATACCAACGGCCCGGCCGGTGGTGGCGGTGCAACTAAGTCGGTAAAAGAAATTTTGGCAATGGACTCAACCTTAATTTCCCGTGATTTAGTGACTGCAACCGTCGATTATCTGGAGATTTGATTATGAAACTACGTGAAATTGCGCATTCCCGGACCGGTGATAAAGGAAATACTTCTAATATTTCACTGATTGCCTATTCCCCTGATGACTATGAAAAACTAAAGCAGTCGGTTACCGCTGAGAAAGTGAAAGCCTTCTTTAAAGATACGGTAAAAGGTGAAGTTATTCGTTACGAACTGCCTGCTATCGGCGCCCTGAATTTTGTGATGCGCGGAGCATTAGGCGGAGGCGTTACCCGCTCTTTAGCGCTGGATATGCACGGGAAAGGGTTGAGTTCGGCCATGATGGATATGGATATTTAATCGTTAAATCCCGCTGATACATTCCGGCCAGTTCCCCGGCCGGAATGTAACCCAAGAGATATTTAATACGCTGATTACCCATGCCTGACTTATCAGGCATGCGGGTCAGTATTGTCATTATTTGGGCAACGCGTTTGTGAAAATAGTGACCGGAGAATAGCTATGAGTAAAAAGATTATCGATGCCGGGGCGTTCCGCTCTTATTTACGCGACGGTATGACCATTATGTTTGGCGGCTTTATGGGCATTGGCACACCTCAACTGCTGGTCAATGAAATTATAAAATCGGGCGTACGTGACCTGACGATTATCGGTAACGATACCGGATTTGTTGATACCGGCGTTGGCCCGTTAATTGCCAGCGGGCAGGTTAAGAAAGTGATTGCCTCTCATATTGGGACTAACCCTGAAACAGGCCGTCGCATGATTGCCGGTGAAATGGAGGTTGAACTGGTACCTCAGGGGACGCTGATTGAACGAATTCGCTGCGGCGGTGCAGGTTTAGGCGGTGTTCTGACGCCAACCGGCGTTGGTACTGTGGTGGAATTGGATAAGCAAAAAATTGAAGTCAATCAGGTGACCTATCTATTAGAGCTACCGCTGCGTGCCGATCTAGCAATATTGCAGGCGGCGAAAGCCGACGGCTTGGGAAATCTGGTTTATTCCCTCACCGCGCGTAATTTTAATCCGATTATGGCGCTGGCTGCCGATACCGTGATTGCGCAGTTTGATCAACTGGTTGAAGTCGGTGAATTAGCCCCTGACCACGTGATGACCCCGGGCGCTTTAGTTGACCACCTGTATCATGGAGATAGCCAATGAACGCAAAAGAGATTATTGCCCGTCGGGTAGCAAAAGAGCTTAAAGACGGAGATATTGTTAATTTAGGCATCGGTTTACCGACGCAGGTGGCGAACTATTTGGCCTCTGATATTCACGTCACTCTCCAGTCTGAGAATGGCTTTTTAGGCCTCGGGCCGGTGACTGAAATCGATCCCAACTTAGTCAATGCCGGCGGGCAACCGTGCGGCATGCTGCCGGGCGCAGCGATGTTTGACAGTGCATTTTCATTTGCGTTGATTCGCGGCGGTCATGTAGACGTTTGCGTTTTGGGCGGCCTGCAGGTTGACGAGCATGCCAACTTAGCTAACTGGGTCGTTCCGGGAAAAATGGTACCGGGCATGGGCGGTGCAATGGATCTGGTGGTTGGTGCTAAAAAAGTGATTATTGCCATGGAACACTGTGCCAAAGACGGTGGCGCCAAATTGCTGCATAAATGCAACTTCCCGCTGACGGCCCAGGGCAAAGTCAGCATGGTAGTGACTGAACTGGCGGTGTTTGTGTTTGAACAACAGCAAATGATTTTGACCGAAATTAGTGAGGAGATCTCGCTGGATAAGCTGCGTGAAATAACCGAAGCCAGCTTTGTCGTTTCTGCTGACTTAAAACCAATACAGATCGACTAAGGAGTTAAGAAAATGAATCATTCCGTGGTGATTGTACGAGCAAAAAGAACGGCAATTGGTAAGTTTGCCGGTTCTCTGGCCTCGGTTCCGGCCGTTGAGCTGGGGGCTAAAACGATTGCAGATTGTTTAAGCTCTCTGCCTTCAGACTTGGCGGTAGACGAAGTTATTCTGGGTAATGTTTTGCAGGCGGGCAACGGTCAAAATCCGGCCCGTCAGGCCTCTATTCACGCTGGGTTATCGATTGAAGTCCCTGCGTTTACCGTGAATAAGGTTTGTGGTTCCGGTCTTAAAACGGTGGTGTTAGGCGCTCAGGCTATTTTATCCGGCTCCGGTTCGGTTTATGTTACCGGCGGCATGGAAAATATGAGTGCCGCCCCTTATCTGTTAGATAAGGCCCGTCAGGGCTACCGTATGGGCAATGGCACTTTGGTTGATTCGATGATTAAAGACGGCCTATGGTGTGCGTTCAATGATTATCATATGGGAATCACGGCGGAAAATATTGCCCGCCGTTATGGTTTAACGCGGGAAGAGCAGGATGCCGTAGCGATGGCATCACAACAAAAAGCGGTAGCCGCTATACAGAATGGCCGTTTTGCCAATGAGATTACGCCGATTGAAATCAAAAGCCGTAAAGGCAGCCTGATATTCAATCAGGATGAGTATCCGCGCGGTGATACTACCATGGAATCGCTGGCCGGCTTACGCCCAGCATTCTTACCCGATGGCACGGTAACTGCCGGTAATGCTTCCGGTATTAATGATGCCGCGGCAACGCTGGTCTTGATGCGTGAAGATGAAGCCCTTGCCAGAGGTATTCAGCCTTTAGCGCGCATTCGCGGTTGGGCCTCTGCCGGGGTTGCGGCAGACGTTATGGGGCTGGGTCCGGTTCCTTCGACTCAGAAGGCGCTCAAAATGGCAGGTCTGGCGCTGGGCGATATCGATCTGATTGAAGCCAATGAAGCCTTTGCTGCCCAGTTTTTGGCCGTGGGCCGGGATCTTGGCTTTAACCCGGAAAAAGTCAACGTCAACGGTGGCGCTATAGCCCTTGGTCATCCAATCGGTGCCAGCGGTGCGCGGATTTTGGTCACGCTGGTTCATGCGTTACACACCAATGATAAATCATTAGGGCTGGCAACGCTGTGTATCGGCGGCGGGCAAGGAATCGCGATAGTGGTGGAACGGGTTTAAATATTGATTAGGTACTAAGAATATTTAGCTTATCAACCGACCTACGGCCTTTTCAGCCGTAGGTCGCAGGTTTATATACTATTTGTGGTTTTAGCTAACGCATTGTCCATCAGCGTATAAACGGCGTCTTTTCGTTTGTGTTGATCAATCATCGGTACAAGGCGTGTGAAATGTTCAGTGGCACAGTGAGCCGCTAATGCTGCCCGATCGGGCCACTCCTCGATAAAAATAAAATGGCCGGGATCGTTTTGATCGACAAATAGATCGTAGGCAATACAAAGCGGTTCTCGCTTAGTTGCTGCCACAAGTTCACGGTAGAAAGGAAGGACAATGTGTACAGCATCAGCCTTGATAAAATCTTCTGCAATCACCTTTAACACGCTTAGCTTCCTCAGATAGTAGTAATGGCCAAATCACGAACCGGAAAATCGATAACGGATCTTCACTTCGAATTCATGCCCGTGGCTGGTGAATAAGATACGATCCATCTTCCTGCATCATCAGCATCAGGTCAGCCTGATGACTGCGCTCAAGTACCCGCATCACATTAGGGCCGTCTGATTTCTCAAAGAAACGCTCAGCATCTTCTTTGCTTAGTCCGCCTTTCATTTTTCGGCTAACCAGACGTTGCTTCAGATTATTAATATCACCGGCAATAAAAATGCTGTAATCACAGCGGTTAATCAAATCCTGCCAGCCGGCTTCCTGCAGCAAGAGCCAGTTTCCTTCAATGACCACAATCGGTGCGGTGACTTCAATGGCATCTTGTACCGGATCGTGCAGATTACGGTCATAGGCTGGCCATGTTGCCTGTGGTTTTTGCAGTTCAGCCAGATACTCTTTGAGTAACTCTAAGTTATAGGTATCCGGCGCGCCTTTACGACCGCGCAGGTGGTGCTCATCCAGATAGCTGTTGTAATGGTGAAAACCGTCCATCGGCAGGCCCTGAAAGTCTTGCAGTTCGGTATCCTGCTTAGCGAGTATTTGCCAGAATTCGGTTAGCGTTGATTTACCAATTCCCGGCGGTGCGGCTAAGAAAACCACTAAGCGTTGCTGATGTTCACGCTGCTTTTGTTTAAATAATTGGGTGAGCCGGTGCAGCAGGGGAAGATGGATATCTTTAATATCCCGATCGGGAAATGAGGCGATATAGCTAAATCCGTTAACTCTTAATTCCACATTCATCGACAAGCTCCTTCAAGATCGCCATGACTGAAAGTATCAGCGCTGTTTTTACCAAATTGCTATAACGTTGTTTGCTATAAATAGTGAAGTCAGAGAACTTCATCTTAGTGATGGCATCAATAAGCTGTGAATTCTCCGTTGCAGCATTTAAGTTGCTCAACAAGGTATAAACAATATCACTACTAAAATCGGCAGCCTGAACTTCATTCGCCAGATATTCATTAAACTGGGTCAGGCTGAAGATATCGGCATATAACTCTTTGCGTACTTTGCCTAAGGCATACACTAAGCGCAGAGAAATATGAATATCATCCAGCGGGCCAGCCTTGGCTAATAGCGGCTTAACGGCATATTCCTGAATATCAGGATCGTCATTGATAAAAAGATAGGGAAGAAAGTTTCTAAGCCCAATAAAGAGGAAATCATTCGATCTCTGAATAAACTCAGGCAGGTTGGTAATCTGCTCAAGCTGTTCAATGATTTCATCTTCTGTAAGTTCAACCATCCTTATCTATCAAACCTTATCAATTGTAGAGTGAACGAATTATATTACAGGTTCCCTGCCTACGGGTAATCAAAAGTGCTGGCCAGAGAAGCCGTTAACCGTCTGGCCAAACACCCTTAATTTCTCGATTATTTAACCACTGGTCAGCGATTAATAGTCAATACTGACATTAAAGTACGCTAATAACCAACGTTCAGCTTTTTCGCTCCAAACGTTATGGCTTTCAGCTAAGATTTTTGCCAGTTCTGCATAGAATGGATCGGTCTCGCCTAAACGGGCAAAGTCGCTGATGGCGGTTAATGGCATGGTGATATGGTTGTAGATCAGCTTTTTCCCGCCGGGAATATCCGGCAGATTCACTACGGTATCAGGTACCGCATCCAGCCCGCCAATATGGGTTACCATAAAGGACGGCTGAATCAGGCCTTTCTCTGACATTTCAAGCGCTTCAATCATATCGCCCGTTGAGCCGCCTGAGGTTCCGACGATATGGGTCGCGGAATAGTGCACGTGGTAGAAGTTAAACGGAACTTTGAACTGCTTATCCGTCGGGCCGGCAAAAAAGTTCAGGCATCCGTCTTCGGCTAACAGGTCATCACCCATTTCAATAACTTGCTCGATAGCGGCAAAAACAAAAACGTCATCATAGCCATGGCCGTCAGTATAGCCTCTCAGCGTAGTAACAGGGTCGCTAAGCTGGCTGACGTTAACATATTGCAGCTCGATGCCTTTTTCTTTCGCCATTGATTCTGGTAATAGCTGACGGGCCCGATTCAGGCGATCTTCATCAATATCGGTAACCACAATCTTGGCCGGTTTAATATCGCCGTTAATGGCGTAATCAATAGCGCCTAATCCCATAGGACCCGCGCAGGCCAGCAGCGCTAAATTACCACCGGGTTTGATCCCCATTCGGTGTTCATAAACATAGGCCGTGGTGTGATAGCTGGCATGATAAGCGCCGATGATGCAGCACATGGGTTCAGCCAGCGAGGCGTTAGCAAAATAGCTGCTGTTGTAGGGCAGAACACAGCCCAGATCAACCGCCTGCTTAGGAATAATCATATAGGTAGCGTTGCCACCAAAAAATTCATAGCTATAGCCTGCGGAATAGCCGGTCGGCAGGTTCATGGCCGGCTGTAAGACAAATTTATCACCTGCGGTAAAGCGCCGGTGTAAGTTTTTACCGACTTCAACGATGATGCCTGCGCACTCATGGCCGGTAATCGGCGGGTGTTCAGCAATATCATCAGGTACACGTTTGTGCTCACTCCCTAACAGCGCAGCTTTGTAGGTAGATAAGCAGACGCTGTCAGAGATCACTTTAACCAGTAGTTCATCATCGGTAATCGGCGGCAGTTCAAATTCGCGGATCCGTACATCTTTTTTGCCGTAAATGGCCGCAACTTTAGTTTTCATCGTATGGCTCTCTGTCTCAATTAAATATTATTCTTTCGCCGTTTTTTGACTGCTGATAAGCTGTTCTAACAACACATCCAAGTTTTTATCACCAAGATAATTCTTTATTAAAACTAAAGGCTTATCTGTTGCGGAACGGGCCCGTTCTTCAAGATTTAAGTGGGTGACGATAAGGTCAGCATGGTCAGGAATATTTTCCAGAGCAAAGTGTTTAACTTCTATTTCAAGCCCGGCCTGAGCCAGACGCTTGCGGAAGGTGGTTGCTCCCATGGCGCTGGAGCCCATTCCTGCATCACAGGCAAAAGCAATAAAGCGAATGTTTGCTTTGTTACTGCCTTCTGATTTCATCTGCTTAACGTTGTCCTGAGAGTCGGCAAAACGATCTTCTTCTGACGATGGTTCCAGCTTTAGAATGATGCTGGCAATAACAAAGGACATCACAGCCCCTGCCGCGACGCCTGCACAAGTTGCCAGATAGCCTCCGCGTGGTGTTAATGCCAGATAAGAGAAGATAGAGCCAGGGCTCGGGCCTGCAACCAGGCCTGCATCCAGTAATGAGAAGACAAATGTGCCGGTCATTCCACCTGCAATCATGGCGATAATCATCAGTGGCTTCATCAGGACATAAGGGAAATACAGCTCATGAATCCCTCCGAGGAAGTGGATAATCATCGCACCCGGAGCTGAGCGTTTACTCATTCCTTTACCAAAGATGGCGAATGCCATCAGCATGCCGAGGCCGGGGCCGGGGTTAGAAGCCACCATAAAGTAAATAGATTTGCCGGTTTGCGCTGCTTCCTGCATGCCCAAGGGATAATAGATTCCCTGGTCGATAGCATTGTTCAGGAATAACACCTTGGCAGGTTCATTGATGATAGATAGCAGGGGCAGGAAGCCGGTGGCAACTAAGGCCTCAATCCCTGATTTCACTACTTTGTTGGCTTCAAGCACCATTGGGCCAATAATTTCATAAGCCAGCAGGCACAGCAGCATACCGGCGATACCTAATGAAAAGTTATTGATCACCATTTCAAAACCGGCAGGAATGCGCTGTTCCAGTCGGCGGTCGATAGTTTTAATCACCCATCCGCCTAACGGCCCCATGACCATTGCGCCGATAAACATTGGAATATCAGCCCCAACAATCACGCCGATGGTACCGATTCCGCCCATAACGCCACCGCGTTTGCCCCCGATCAGGCTACCGCCGGTATAACCGATCATTAACGGTAGCAGATAGGTAATCATCGGGCCGACTAAGGCTCCGAAGTGTTCGCTGGGCATCCAGCCGGTTGGGATAAATAGTGCGGTAATAAATCCCCATGCGATAAAGGCTCCGATATTGGGGATAACCATAGCGGTGAGAAAACCGCCGAATGACTGGACCTTAGCTCTTATTGATAGCGATGCCATAATTATTGTCCTGTTTCTCTGAATAGATATACCCGTCACGCCGTCTATGGCTTGAATTATTCAGGGTATGAATAACTTCTGGTTTTAATAACGTTTAACGATTTCTTGTAATTCACTGACCGACGTCGCATTGATTAATTGGTCGATACAGGTTTCTTCGCACAGCATTTCGCTTAACGCCTGAATGGCATAGATATGCGAGTCAGCATCTTTTGCAGCCAATCCAATCAGTAAGTAAACCGGTTCGTTATCATGGCCAAAGTCGACACCGTCTCTGATGATTGTCATGGATAAGGCCGTTTGTTTAACGCCCTCTTCGGGCCGGGCATGAGGCATTGCAATGCCGGGTGCCAGAATGTAGTAAGGCCCGGTGCTATTAGTTGAATCTTTAATTGCTTGTGAATAGCGCGGTTCTACATGTTGGTTTCTAATCATGCTCTCAGTTGTCAGGTCAATTGCGTGCTGCCAGTCTGAGGCCGACTGATGGATAGAGAAGGCATCCGGGGTGAAAAAGTCTATGAGAGTTGTCATGTTTAAGCCTTTTTATTAAATGGCGATAAATAAAGAAATTTATTAACAAGTCATGATTTATTGATGTTTATTTATGCCTTTGAGTGCACATTAACCGTAATTAATTTTTGATAATGACCAACCTGATTAATTAGATTTAATCCGGTGATTAGATTGAAGTGGAGAATATGGGGGTTACTATTTATTAGCAATATACCGAAAGTAGATCCCTATTTTATGATCTGCTTCTCGGTTTTTTTTAATAATGGATAAATGTGAATTGACATCACAGAATTTAAATGAAAATTTTTTATTTAAAGTAAAGTCAATAGATGAATTGTGATGGTTGTCATAAATAAATAATTTTATTAAATTTTCAAATTTGTGATTTATATCTAAATTCCGCTATTGAAATTAAGAGGTTAAGTTAATTTTTATTTTAAGGGTCACTGTAACCAAGCCCACGGTGGTCACGCCATTAAGTTTTATTAATGATAAAACATTCCAAATTATATTTAAATCAATCGATTTATGACCAAGAAAAATAGAATGTTTAATTATCGGCTAAATTAGTAAGCTGACATGATTCAGCTTGAGTTTTATTGCTAAATAAACGTTGATTGGTTAATTTAATGCCGTGTAATTAATTTAATTAACGGCATCATGAGGTTATCAATCTGCTATAGCCGAAATGGTTTATTCGGGTGGGGTTTGATTCTTTTTTTGGTCGTCAATCAGCTGTTGCTTGGCCTGCGCTTCCGCATCTCGTTTGCGTTGTTTACTTTTGTGAAAATAGAACGCGATAGCAACCACCGCGGCAACAGTAATAATCTGGGGTAAGCTGATTCCAGCCATAGGTCATATCCTTTTAAGTCAAACTCAGTGCTTGTCAGAGGGCGTAAAACGCCCTCTGCTGGGTGGTTTTAGTGCTGCCGCCGCTATCGACGATAACTCTTCTGGGCGTTATTTACCTTTTTGAGGTAGTTACGTGATTCGCCCGACGGGTGTTTGGTCGTCAGAGTCTCATAAACATCGCCCGGTGACATCCGGTTAATCACATCCGGCGCTTTGGTTCTATCGCTGGAGAATACCTTCAACACGCTGCCTGCACCACCGTTATATGCAGTAATAACCGCATAGCGACGAGATGTCGGGTTGCTGATACTGCCCAAATAAGTATTTTGCAGTATGGCAAGGTAAGCGGTACCTGTATCGATATTACTTGCCGGATCAAACAGATAATTACGGCTTGGAACACCGGATTTACCCTGAGATTTGAATACGTCTTTACCGGCAGTATGCTGCATTACCTGCATCAGACCCATGGCATCTGAACGACTGACGGCATAAGGGTTGAAGCTGGACTCCGTTTGCATAATTGCCAGAATCAGTGACTCTTCGACTTTATATTTTAGTGCCGCCTTACGAACCAAAGGCAGATATTTATGAGCCCGTTTATCCAGGTGGTTTGGTACTAACGGTATTTCAACCGACCAGATAACCTTCAGGCCTGAAGTGCGCTTTCTCAGTTTATTTTGTAGCAGGTAGTCAGCGAAGTGGCTGGCGCGCCACTCCCAGCGGATAGGATTTCCATCCTGATCCATGACCTGCCCGTAAAGAAAGGGTTCTTTACTGATATGAATATCGTTGGCATCAGAGTAGAGATCGGTAGTTTGCGGATCTTCGCCCATCAGTAAGGTATTGATGATGGCTTGACGCAGGCTAGCCTGCGGATTTTCCGGCGCTAACGTCTCAATGGTAATCGTACCAGCGTCAAAGTTAATGTGGCTACGAGTGCGGTACAGATCACTGTATTTAACGTAGTCTTTTGGACCGGCGATTAAGACTTCTTTTATGCCCCAAATGTTTTCTACATTATGGGCAAATTGCCCCATAAGAATGTCAAAAGCATTGGTGTCTTTAACATAGAGATCGCTGTCATCCTGCTGTTTTTTACCGCCACCGCATGAGAACAATAGCGGGGTTATCAGCAATATCGCACAGATTTTTTTTAAGTTAACTGTCATAGTGATGATGGCACACTGTATAAATGTATATCCGTGGTATTTGAAGCTGCACTGGCCTATTGCCTTGATGCAGCTTCAACTATTCAGAGTATAGAGATTATTGGCTAGGCGGCGTATAGCCTTCAATGTGAACTTCTTTTCCTTCAAACAGGAAATTCACCATTTCTTGTTCAAGCAGTTTTCTGTGCTCAGTATCCATCATATTTAATTTCTTTTCATTGATAAGCATGGTCTGTTTTGCCATCCACAAGGCCCAGGCTTCTTTTGAAATCTCATTAAAAATACGTTTACCAATTTCACCGGGATAAAGCTGGAAGTCTTGTCCTTCGGACTCTTTTTGCAGGTAAGTACAGAAAATCGTTCTGCTCATGCTCAATCCTCGTATTGCTATTTAAGCTGATGTAATAATCGTTCGACCGGCGTCGCTAACCCGACTGACTGTGGCTGACTCAGGTTATACCAAAGGCCGGGGCCTTCGTCCATGCAGCTCGTTGCGGGCAGCGGGTCGAGTAACATCGGGACTATGTCCAGATGGAAATGACTAAATGTGTGGCGAAACGCGATTTGTTGTTCTAGGTTGCGGGCAGACATACCGCGCGCTTCCAGCCAGAGTTCCATTGACTCAATATCGCTAAACTGCGGGAAGCAATAAAGACCACCCCAAAGTCCAGCGTCCGGTCGTTGTTCCAGCCAGACTTTATCATTGTTCTTAAGTAACAGGAACCATGCGTTTCTTACTGGTATCTGCTGTTTTGGTTTTTTACCGGGGTAACTGGCCCAACTCTGATTGGCATAGGCAATACACCCCATGTTAAGCGGGCAAAGTTCGCATTTTGGTCGGGAGCGGGTGCAGACCAGAGCGCCGAGATCCATCATGGCCTGATTAAACTGGGCAACGCCTTTCGCCGGGGTTACTTCGGTGCTGATTTCCCATAGCCGATTCTCGACATCTTTTTTGCCCGGCCAACCTTCAATAGCATAACAGCGGGCGAGAACCCGCTTAACGTTACCGTCGAGAATCGGGTAGTGTTGGTTTTGCGATAAAGACAGCACCGCACCGGCGGTAGACCGGCCAATACCCGGCAGCGCGTTGACGGTTTCAAAGTCGGTAGGAAATATTCCCTGATGGCTATCGGCGACTTTTTTAGCCGCTTTATGCAGATTACGGGCTCTGGCGTAGTAGCCAAGGCCGGTCCATAGATGAAGGACTTCATCAGTCGGTGCCGCGGCCAGATCCGAGATGGTGGGGAATTTCTCTATAAAGCGCTGGAAATAGGGGATCACCGTTGCCACCTGGGTTTGTTGCAACATAACCTCAGACAGCCATACATGATAAGGCGTTTTTTCTATTTGCCAGGGGAGTGTTTTTCGGCCGAATTGTTGATACCAATTCAGGACGGCCTGTGCAAATGGCTGCGCTTGCATCATAAAGTGTGATATTTCCAGCATGATAAAAATTATGGCGTGATTCCAGCACAGACAAGCAACAGAGTAAACTGTAACTTGCCTTTTTATCGGTTATCTTTCTGCTATGGAAGTACTGAATCTTTAATTTCAGCATCGATTGTCAGTAGGATTATTTAAGAACCGGCGCAATATAAGGTATTATAGCCGACTGAATTTGGATTATACCCGTCGTCCTTCAAGATGCAGCCAATACCCCTGCACTCGAAGTAACTTGGGTATAGACGTAGCAATAGTGCGGCTATGTCCCGTTATATACCCTATTTAAAAAAACAGAATCTCTATGATGAATGATGTAGTTTCTCCTGAATTTGATGAGAACGGCCGAGCGTTGCGCCGTATACGCAGCTTTGTCCGCCGTCAGGGGCGTTTAACCAAAGGGCAACAGTTTGCGTTAGATAATTTTTGGCCGGTGATGGGCGTAGAGTTCCAACCAGAGCCATTAGATTTATCTGGCTTGTTTGGCCGCGAAGCCCCGGTAACGCTAGAGATAGGTTTTGGTATGGGGATGTCTCTGGTCAAAATGGCTGAGACGAATCCGGGGCAGAATTTCCTTGGTATTGAAGTTCATAGCCCGGGCGTTGGCGCCTGTTTGTCTTCTGCTCATGAGGCTAACGTAGCCAATTTACGGGTAATGTGTCACGATGCGGTTGAAGTTTTGGAGAAAATGATTCCCGATGCTTCACTGGATATGGTGCAACTATTTTTCCCCGATCCGTGGCACAAAGCTCGTCATCATAAGCGTCGTCTTCTTCAGACGCAGTTTGCCGGGTTAGTATTACAGAAATTAAAAGTGGGTGGCGTTTTCCATATGGCCACCGACTGGCAGAACTATGCCGAACATATGTTGGACGTTATGAATGCAATTCCTGCGTATCGTAATTTGTCTGCTGATGGTACTTATGTGCCGCGCCCTGATTCTCGTCCGCTCACTAAGTTTGAGCTGCGCGGTCAACGTTTAGGGCATGGCGTTTGGGATTTGATGTTTGAGAGGATTGAATAATGGCACAGCAACGTAGTCGTCGTTTACGTAAAAAGATGCGTCTTGATGAGTTTCAGGAAATCGGTTTTATGGTGAGCTGGGAGTTTCCTGAAGGAACCGAAGTTGAAAAAGTTGATGCAACAATCGACAGCTTAATCAACGAAGTGTTCGAAGCTCAGGACCTCTCTTTTGAAGGCGGTGGTTATTTACAGTGGGATGGCCTTGTTTGCCTGCAAAAAATTGGTAAATGTACCGAAGAACATCGTGCCATAGTCAGCAAATGGTTAGAGTCCAAAGGCATGACTAATGTTAAAACCAGCGAATTAATGGATATTAACTACTTCGATTAATAATGGCAGTAGTAGTCTTTTTTGATTTGAAATAAACGCCTATTTTTATAGGCGTTTTTGTTTCTTCACTTCCCTAAACCCGTTTATATATAAATGAACGCTCAAGGTAAGACGGTGTCTATACACTGGTGAAATACGATTAGCACATCAATTATCGAGGAAGAGTTATGTTACGAAAAACCGGCGCAGCCTTAGTTATGCTAGTGGCCATGCAGGCGAATGCGGCTTACGACTGTAATATTAAACCGCAGGATGATATTTTTATTAGCCCGCAATCGGTGAAGGTTGCCGGTGCCAGCGGTGAGTTGGTGATTGCTAAGAATGGTGATGTGACTCGAAATGGTAAAGCTCTAACGTTATCGGCTGCGGCACGTCAGCAGGCGGTGAGCTATCAGGAGAATCTGCGTACTACTCTGCCTTATGTTAATGACGGCGTTCGTTCTCGCTTGAACGTGGCGCAAAACGCGCTGGATGGCATTATCGTTAAACAATTAGGTAGTGAAAGCAATGTGCGTAAGCGTCTGACGACCTTAAGCTCAGACCTAACCAAAGAGATGGAAAAAGTGCTGGAGCCTCGTGCCGAAGGGTTAGCTTTCCATCATCAGGCAATTGCTCAGGTTGAAGCCAACGGGCGTACCTTACTCAATCAAACTTTGGGTGGCGTACTTCAGGACAGCATCAATGAGTTAGGGGCTAAGCAGGTTGGCAATGTGGCTAAATCTGATAATCCATTACAGGCTTTATTAGGTAATTTAGGTGGCTTACAGCAGGATATTCAAAACGAGTGGAAAAAGCAGGAGCAGGGCTTTAACCAGTTCGGTAAAGAAGCTTGCGGACGCGTTTCTCAACTTGAACAACAGCGCGCTGAATTACTGAAAGCGTTACCGCAATAAGCTGATGATGTCGTCATCCCGTTTTTCAACGAGTTGACGAGGGAGATAGGCTGAGGATAGCTAGGCTAATGAACATATTCAGCTTAGTGACTGCCCCTAATTGACAGTCTTACGCATCCCGGCGTAATGCTTGTCAATTAAGCATTTCTAGACCATCTAAGCCTACAATATCGTCATCCCGGCGAAAGCCGGGATCCAGGTTTTATCTAACCAGCGAATACAGAGCCTAAAGGCTGTACCCCGTTTTTCAACGGGGTGACGAGGGAGATAGGCCGAGGATAACTAGGCTAATGAACATATTCAGCTTAGTGACTGCCCCTAATTGACAGTCTTACGCATCCGGCAGGCTTTATGTTGATTTGTCTGCTACAAAAACAGTTCCAGCAACGAGTTCAGGAATAATTTTCCTTTCTCGGTCAGCTGCCATTGGTGCTCTGTCTCCACCAGATAGCCATTCTCTAATGCATTATCGATCTTGTCTCTGATTACACTTTCATCAAGTCCGGTCAGTCGGGTGAAGTCCGATCGCGGCATCGGCTCTAACAGCCGAAAACGATTCATAAAGAACTCAAACGGGCGTTCGTCAGCTTCAACCAGATGTTGCTTATCAAGATACTTGCCGGTCATATAACCACGGGGATGGCGGGTTTTAACCGTGCGCAGAATACGCCCGTCAGAAAAGCTGAGCTTTCCGTGAGCGCCGCAGCCGATACCCAGATAATCACCGAAACGCCAGTAGTTAAGGTTATGCTGACACTGATAACCGGGCTTAGCATAGGCTGAGGTTTCATATTGTTGGTAGCCAGCTTCACTGAGTAATGCATGACCGCGCAGATAGATATCCCAAAGAGCATCATCATCAGGTAAAACCGGCGGGCGGGAACCAAACAGCGTGTTGGGTTCAATGGTTAATTGATACCATGAAAGATGTGGAGGATTCAGCTCAATGGCCTGACGTAAATCGTCCAGCGCTTCATCAGCCGACTGGTCCGGTAAACCATGCATCAGGTCAAGATTAAAGCTGCGCAAGCCCAGATCCTGAGCCAGCTTTGCTGCGCGTTTCGCCTCTTGCGGGCCATGTATTCTGCCTAAGCGCTCCAGCTTGCTCTGGCTAAAGCTTTGAACGCCGATCGATATTCGATTAACCCCGGCCTTCTGATAGGCGCTAAAACGCTCGGCCTCAACGGTACCGGGGTTAGCCTCCATGGTGATTTCTACATCATTAGCCAGGGTTAATCGGCTGCGAACCCCGTCTAGCAGGCGCTGCATCGCCTCAGAGGTTAACAGGCTCGGCGTTCCCCCACCGATAAAGATAGTGCTGATGGTACGGCCGCTGGTCAGGGCTACATCGCTATCCAAATCAGATAACAGGTGGTCTACGTATTCGAGATCCGGGATCCCGCCTTTCAGGGCGTGAGAATTGAAATCGCAATACGGACATTTCTGTACGCACCATGGAATATGAATATAGAGGCTCAGCGGTGGCAAATTAAGCATTACGTAAGGCATCCAGTAACATATTCAGCGCTTGCCCGCGGTGAGATATTTGGCTCTTTTGTTCACGGCTGAGCTCGGCCGCGGTACAACCCAGTTCCGGAATATAGAATATAGGATCATACCCAAATCCCCCTTCACCGGCCGGGCTGAACAGCACTTCACCGTGCCAGCTACCGTGAAAAACTAACGGGATTGGGTCATTTGCATGGCGCATATAGACCAGTACACAATGGAACTGGGCCTGACGCTGGCCTTCAGGTACATCTTTCAGGGTTTCAAGCAGCTTTTCGAGATTGTCTTTATCGCTGGCATCAATACCAGAATAGCGGGCTGAATAGATACCCGGCGCCCCCCCTAATACGTCAACGGCAATGCCCGAGTCATCGGCAATCGCCGGTAATCCGGTAACCTGTGCCGCATGGCGGGCCTTGATAATGGCATTTTCAATAAACGTCAGCCCGGTTTCATCTGCCGAATCGACACCGAGGTCGGTCTGAGCGATAACGTCAAAACCAAAGTCTGCCAATAAGTTTGCCAGCTCACGAACTTTACCGGGGTTACCGGTTGCCAGAACGAGTTTTTGCATTAGGGGAGTCCACCAGTGAGTTAAAGATGAGTAATAAAATTCTGATGGTGCATAGCATAACTCAAAGCTTTTAGGCTGATGAGTAATTCTGATAAAGAGGGGCATTTTATTACGTTTTAAGTCGGCATATTGTCTGGCGGAAACATTATTCGTTGGATTGATATGTTCTGTTACATCTCTGTTATAATTGCAAAGAGTGATTATTGATATTTAATTTGAAAGTGTTTGATGATAAATAAAAACAAGTTCCCAAAGGTGTTTAAGTGGATGATAGGAACCTTAGTCATCCTGTTGGTTATTTTAGCCATTATTTGGGGCTGGTTTCGCAGCCAGTCAGACCAACTGTGGGATATTGTTAGCCAAGAATGCGTTCCTCAATCCTCAGCACTGCCTGAGTCGTCGCCTTGTCTTAACGTGGTTTTAGAACCTAATGTCGATCGCGGGTATGTGGTATTTAGAGACCAGCATGGTCCATTGCATTTCTTATTGATTCCGACGACAAAGATCGAGGGTATTGAAAGCCCCGAATTACTTGATTCAACGGTAACTGACTACTTTCAAAAAGCCTGGGATGAACGTGGCTTCATTGGTCAACAGTCCGATGAACCGTTACCAAGAGATATAGTCTCTCTGACTATTAATTCTTCCTATGGACGCAGTCAGGATCAGCTCCATATTCATATTTCTTGCATTAAACCTGACGTAAAGGCCCATCTTTACTCCCAGTTAGACCAGTTCAGTGAGCAATGGTCTAAGGTTGAAGACGGTATCAATGGCAATGACTATATTGCCCGGACTTTAACCGAAGATCAGTTCCAGCAGATGAGCCTGTTCCTGCGCTTAGCTGAAGAAGTTCCTGATGCAGAGAATCATATGGGAAGCTATGGTTTGGCGCTGGTTCCTTATACCAGTAATACCCATGTTCCGATGTATCTATTGTTAGCCAATAAATTGAATATTTTGTCACTGAATTTAGGCTATACCGGTGATATTCAAGACTATCAGTGTGATTTATTGAAGACGACGGGCAAGCTATAAACTAGAAGGCCAGCAGCCGAAAGATTGGCTAATTTTATGGCTGAATAATGGTGGTTATTGCTGCAGGAATGAGCTGTGGATTATTAATTCTTACTTGCTTATGCCTGCCCAGCTCGCCTTTTTCAATAACAATCATTCCTTTGGCGACTTTGAACTGTTTTGCCAGAAACTTGATCAAGTGGGCGTTAGCCTGGCCATCTACCGGCGGTGCGGTGATGGCCACTTTTAACTCTTCTCCGTGCAGACCAACAATCTGATCCCGACTGGCTTTAGGCTGAATGTATAAGCGTAAAACCATGGCGTCGGAGAGTTGTTCAACCGCACTCATTAGAGAAGCAGCGCCATCAGATCGCTTTTCAGATAGTCCAGCGCATACAGAATCAGAATGACAATCATGCTGGAGAAATCAATGCCACCCATGGCGGGTAAAACTCGGCGAATAGGTGAAAGTAACGGTTCAGTTAACTGAATTAATAGCTGATCGACAGGGTTGCGGCCTTGGCTTATCCAGCTCATTATCGCGCGAATAATAATAACCCAGAACACCAGTTTTCCTGCAGCGGTCAGCAGTTCAAACAGGGCTAATGGCACAAACATAGGCAGGAATACAAATACGCCATTAGCTAACACAATGGTCAGTACGTATTTCGCCAATACCAGAACATAGGCCAGCAATACTGATGCTGTATCAAGCGGCCCGATAGCCGGAATTATTCTGCGTAACGGCCCGATAACCGGCTGGGTTAACTTGACGACAAGCTGTGAGAATGGATTATAAAAATCAGCCCGAGTCCACTGCATCCAAACCCGCAGCAAGAGTATCGATACATAAAGATCGAGCACGGTAAAAATCACAAAAGATAAAAATTGCATGTTCAATCCTTGGTTATTAGCTGTCTGATTGGCTCAGGCCTATATACCCGTCATACTTCAAGCTGCATCTTTGTTGGCTGAGCTTACTCACCCGAATCACTTACTTGAGTAGGCTCATCGGGACTACTCGGCCCATAAATGGGCCTTGCCTTTGTAAGGCCGCTGCAAGCAGCGATGAAACTTGAATTATTGTGGGTATATACAACAGACAAATGGTTAACTCACTAAATTTGGGGGTTAGCATATAGTAATTCAATGAAAAATGGCAATGAAGCCGGTAACTGATTGCCAACTCCCTATTTTAAAGTGATTTTTCCATTTCAGTAGCGCGAGTTATCGCAGCCTGCATGGCTGATGCCACGATGTCTGACAGTTTGTTGTCATTAAAGACACGCAGTGCTTCGTCCGTTGTTCCGCCTTTAGATGTTACCTGCTGACGTAAGGTACTAATTTCAATCTGCGGGTTAGCCTCTACCAGATGTGCCGCCCCCAAAGCTGCCTGCTGCACCAATTCTCGTGCGGCTTGAGTGCTGAACCCAAGGCGTTCAGTTTCTTGTTGCATGGCTTCCATAAACAGAAAGAAATAGGCCGGAGCACTGCCTGCGGCTGCGATTACACCGTTTATACCACTTTCGTTATCGACCCAGCAGACTTTACCAACGGATTTCATCAGCGCTTCAGCAAAGGTTCTATCCTGTGCTGAAACGTCTGGCGGGCTGTATAGGCCACTCATACCGAAGCCAATCAGCGATGGGGTATTGGGCATAATGCGAATAATATCGACCGGTCCCAGAATTTGATAAAAGCGTTCAACGTTAATTCCGGCGGCAATAGAGAGGATTAGCTTGCCACTAAGATCGAGTTGTTGATGAAGTGGAGTACAAACCTCGGCCATCATTTGGGGTTTAACGGCTAAAACTACCACATCGGCCTGACGTGCGCTCTCGACGTTATCATTGGTGCAGTTAATGCCATATAACTTATGCAGTTCAGACTCTTTAGTGAGCGACGGAGAGCTGGCAGTAATTAGTCCGGCCGGGTATCCGCCGTTGACTAATCCGGCAATGATCGCTTTTGCCATATTTCCGGCGCCGATAAATGCAATTTTACGATGCTGCATAATTAAGGTCTCACTTTATATGTTTAAACAGTAGCTTGACTGAACCAGCTAAAACGTTAATGAGTCGCTGACGAATAGTCGCGGGCACCAAAGATCGCAGTTCCAATACGTACCATAGTACTGCCGGCACGGATTGCTGCAGCCATATCATCGGTCATCCCCATTGACAGGGTATCTACTTGAGGATAATCAGCTTTAAGCTGATCAAGGGCCTGCTCCATTTGGCGGAATACTGCAATTTGGCGTTCCGGATCCGGTTCGGGGGCCGGAATGGTCATCAGACCACGAAAAACAATGTTAGGCAGCGTGCTGATTTGTGCCGCTAATACCGGTAATTCGGCTAAGGTAATGCCTGATTTACTTTGCTCATCGCTGATATTAATTTGAATTAGCACGTTCAACGGCGGCATTCCGGCAGGGCGCTGGTCACTTAAGCGCTGGGCTATTTTTTCTCGGTCCAGCGTATGCATCCAATCAAAATGCTCTGCAACCAGGCGGGTTTTATTGGATTGCAATGGCCCGATAAAGTGCCATTCAAGCTGGCTGGCAAAAGAGCTATCGGCGAAGTGTTGGATTTTATCTACGCCTTCCTGCACATAGTTTTCACCAAATCGGCGCTGGCCTGCGTCAATTGCTTCCTGAATCGCCATCACAGGTTTTGTTTTACTGACTGCAATTAACTGAATTTGCTGTGGATCCCGATTGCACTGCTGTGCTGACTGTGCAATTTGACGCCTTACTGTATCAAGATTTTGTTGGATAGTTGTCATGAGTCTATTCAGGGAGTCGGTTATGGATATATGCGAATTAGTGTCCCTTAGTGTAAAGCAAAACGCGTCAGATCTGCACCTTTCTGCCGGTCATTTACCGATGTTGCGTGTGAATGGCAATTTACGGGCCTGTGGTGAAGGTAAACTGGATGCTATAAAGTTGCAGGAACAGATTTTATCCCGCCTTAGCGCTGAGCAACTGGGAGTGTTCCAGTCTCAGGGGCAGCTAGATTGCGCACTGTCATGGAGTGACGGCGTGCGGTTAAGGGCGAATATTTTTCAGCAGCGCTCTGGCATATCGGCGGCTTTTCGCTTTATTCAAACGAAAATTCCTGATTCCAGTGCGTTGAAAATCCCTGACGCTATTGTCGAGATTAGCCATCGTAGCGACGGGCTGGTAATTATTGCCGGCGCTACGGGAAGCGGTAAATCGACCACTATGGCTGCACTGATTGCCGGGATTAACCAAAGAGAGCACCGACATATTATTACTCTGGAAGACCCTATTGAATTTATTCACCACAGTAATAGCAGCCTGATTCAGCAGCGGGAGATCGGCAACCACGCGGCGTCGTTTTCGCAGGGGCTACGGGCCGCTTTACGTCAGGATCCCGACATCATTTTATTAGGTGAACTCAGAGATGCCGAGACTATCCGCTTGGCTTTGACCGCTGCGGAAACCGGCCACTTGGTATTTGCCACATTGCATACGCGCTCGGCTATTCAGTCGATGGAAAGGATCATTGACGTATTTTCGGCTGAGGAAAAGCAGTTTGTCAGTTCTCAATTGGCCAATACGCTACAGGCCGTTGTCTGCCAGCGGCTGGTCCCTGATTTAAAAGGCAGCCGAGTTGCAGCCTATGAAGTTCTGATCAATACGCCGGCGGTCAGTAATATGATTAGAGAAAATAAGCGCCATCAATTGCAAAGCTTATTACAGACCGGCTCGGCCTTAGGAATGCAGACAATGGAGCAGAGTATTAATGCATTGGTTAATCAGGGGATGATTGGCGAATCATATTATTCTCCTGATATCAGATAAATGTGTATTCAGGGTCAATAAACGGCTTTTCTATTTACCTTAAGTATGTTGAACTATTTTCAGCATTAACCCTAGGGGATACAGGAAAAAGGAACGTTTAACGGTGAAGATGTTTAAATGGATCGTGGTGTTATTGATATTGGCAGGTATTGGTTTTGGTGCATATATCTATAACAAAGGGACTTTGGCTAAATATGGTTCTGAAGGAACTTTTGAATCAACCGTAGGATTATTAGATCCTCAGACTGATAATCCATTGCCAAATACGCCGTTTTATTTGGTGATCATCAAAGATTCAGAAACCGATCCTGCGTTTAAAAAACCGCTGTTTGGCGTTACTGACGATCAAGGACGTGCAGCCCGTATTGTCAGCCGTACTCAACTGAGCCCAAGTGATTATGTCTTGGTTCAAAAAGTCGGTACCGGAGAATACGGTAAATATTTTGCTCTGCTAGGTGCAGGTAACCCGATTCCGGTGCCGAAAGGCAGCTATATGCTGTCCGGCTGCCCTGATACTCCGGAATATAAAGGGATATCTAACAAACAGGGATATACCGTTTTTTACGCTTCTAAACAGCCCTGTAACGTCAAGTTAAGCATTGACTGGAGTGGCACGTTGGATAACCTGCTGAAATAGCCTCAGCAGCAATAGCGTATTAATCAAAAGGGGTCAGCAATTGCCCCTTATCTTAAAAATATCGCCCTTCGGCCGCCAGAAAAAATCAATATTCCGATGCTGATTATGCGGACGAAACCTGCGCTGAAATCCAATTAAATCACGTTGTCAGTAATCTGAGTGGTAAGCAATTGCCCCTTAGCCTCAAAACATCGCCCTTCGGCCGCCAGAAAAAATCAATATCCCGATGCTGATTATGCGGACGAAACCTGCGCTGAAAGCCAATTAAAGCACGTTGTCAGTAATCTGAAGAGAAAGCCATTACCCCAGCTGTTTTTCAAACCAACTTTCTAAAATAATTACTGCCGAAGCGGCGTCTACGCTGCCTTTATTCAGTGCACGAAACCCGCCGCGGTCGAATAAATCGGCTCTGGCTTCAACGGTACTTAAGCGCTCATCATGAAGCTCAATTTGAACGCCAAAGCGACCATGTAATCGATTAGCAAATTTACGCGCCTGAGCGGTAACCGGTTGTTCAGTACCATCCATATTCAGGGGTAGGCCGACAATCACCAGGTCCGGCTGCCATTCTTTCAGCAACTTTTCTACCTGCTGCCAGTCAGGATTACCTTCTTTAGCCTTGAATGCGGTCAACGGGCGGGCTGTTCCGGTAATTTCCTGCCCGATAGCAACGCCGATACTTTTAGTACCAAAATCGAATCCTAATACAGTGCGGTTAGTCATTATGCATGGCCTGCCTGAGTCGCTATGGTGTGAATATCAATGCCCAGCTTTTGAGCTGCGGCCTGCCAGCGATCGGCAATTGGCGTATGAAATAGAATATTGCTGTCAGCTTCAACCGTTAACCAGCTATTTTCTAACAGCTCATGTTCTAACTGTCCTGCTTCCCAACCGGAATAGCCCAAGGCAACCAGAGCTTCAGGCGGCTGAGATGCCGTTCCTAATGTTTCAAGTACGTCTTTAGATGTAGTAATCATTACTGAGTCAGCAATCTGAATGCTGGATGAGAATTTTTGCAGCGGAGTATGCAGGATAAATCCCCGATCTTCAGCCAGTGGCCCTCCGTCAAACACCGGGCACTCTAGGTGTAGACGGGATACTTTCGGAATCGGATCTATATGTAATTTAGACAGTACTTCTTCAACCGTTAGCTGCTCCAGCGGTTTATTGATAACCACGCCCATGGTCCCATTCTCGTTATGTTCGCAGATATAAACCACTGAACGGCTAAAATAGGGATCTTCCAGCGAAGGCATAGCGATAAGAAAATGGTTTTGTAAATTCATGGTGTTTTAGATTAACCGCCTGAATAAATTTAGGATTTAAGGACGCACGGAACGTATATAGGCCCGATTATAACCAAATTAGCCTGTCGGTGTTTAGCTATTAACCAGAACTGAAATAGTGATGATGGTAAAAACCTTAGCCGTCTTAGACGACGGCTAAGGTTATGTATATCCGTCATACTTCAAGTCGCATCTTTGTTAGCTACGTTCGTTCACCCGAAGCACTTATTTGAGTCAGTGATTCGGGACTACTCAGCCCATCCATGGGCCTCACTTCAGTGAGGCCGCCGCAATGCAACTCGAATTATGTTGGATATAGATAGAGTAATTACTTCGCCAGGCGACGTTCAATTGCATCCATCAGCATGCCGGTAATAGAAACATCCGGGAATGCAGCTTCAATCTCTTTTACGCAGGTCGGGCTGGTGACGTTAATTTCAGTCAATTTGTCACCGATAATATCCAGACCGACAAAGATCAGGCCTTTTTCTTTTAGCGTAGGGGCCACGCTGCGGGCAATTTTCCAGTCACTTTCGCTTAGCGGTCGGGCTTCGCCACGTCCGCCGGCAGCTAAATTACCGCGGGTTTCTCCCTGCTTAGGAATGCGGGCAAGGCAGTAAGGTACCGGTTCACCGTCAACCACCAGAACGCGTTTATCGCCCTCAGTAATCTGTGGCACAAAGTTTTGCGCCATGCAATAACGGGTTCCCAGCTCAGTCAGGGTTTCAATAATCACTGACAGGTTTGGATCGTTTGGCTTAACGCGGAAAATGGATGAACCACCCATGCCGTCCAGCGGTTTCAGAATAATATCGCCGTGTTCAGCATAGAATTTGCGAATATGTTCAGCACTGCGTGAAACCAGCGTTGAAGGCGTTAAATCAGGGAACCATGCGGTAAACAGCTTTTCGTTACAGTCACGCAGGCTTTGCGGTTTATTAACAATCAGGGTGCCTTTAACTTCCGCTCGTTCCAGAATATAGGTGGCATAAATATATTCAGTATCAAACGGCGGGTCTTTGCGCATCAGAATGACATCTAAATCGTGTAGCGCAATATCTTGCTCACCATGAAAGTCATACCAGTGTTCTTTATCCGCTTGAACCGACAGCGTTTGGGTACGGGCACGGGCTTCACCGGTGTGGAGATACAGATCGTTCATTTCCATGTAGTGCAGCTCATAGCCGCGCTTTTGGGCTTCCTGCAGCATAGCAAAACTGGTGTCTTTCTTAATATTGATGGATGAAATAGGGTCCATCACAATGCCGAGCTTGATCATGTTTATCTCCTTTATCCCAGATCGCCAAAGCGAATCTGTAGAGCAGCAATTGCAGTCAGCGCTGCGGTTTCGGTACGAAGAACCCGTGGGCCGAGTAGAATATCGGTAAAGTCATAGCGGGCTGTCATATCAATTTCTTCCTGCGATAGCCCGCCTTCGGGGCCAATTAACAGGCGAATATCACTAACCGGCATGGAAAGCGTATTAATACTCAGGCTGGCTCGCGGGTGTAAATTCAATTTAAGTCCACTTTCTGGTTCCGCACACCACTCCTCTAGCCGGATGACCGGGCGTATTTCCGGAACCCGATTGCGCCCGCACTGTTCACAGGCGGCGATGGCAATTTTTTGCCACTGTTGGACTTTCTTTTCAAAACGTTCTTGATCCAGCTTAACGCCGCAGCGTTCTGATATTAGCGGTGTAATAGTATTAACCCCTAACTCAATGGATTTTTGAATGGTAAATTCCATTTTTTCACCGCGGGAGATAACCTGTCCGAGATGTAAATTTAGCGGTGACTCACGATCTTCAAGCCGTTGGTCAGTAATCTGAACCCGAACCTGCTTTTTATCTATATGCGTAATTTCAGCGTTGAATATCTGATTACTTCCGTCAAAAAGCGCAACTTTGTTCCCCGGTTGCATACGAAGAACGCGCCCGACATGGTTGGCTGCGTCATCACTTAGCGCGATATCGTCAGGGGCGCTGAGAGGCTTAGGGTGGTAAATGCGTGGAATTCGCATAGTTTTATTCTGTCTTCCGGTATCTTCCTGAACCAACAGGATATCTCAAAAGGGGGTTTCTCCGGCAATTCAGCCAAAGTCACCATGATTAATTAATAGAACAACTTGTTAATTTAACTTAACAAGCTTAATCGTGTCGCTGTTTCTCTTCAACCCTGAGGCACTTTTAGCTGTGAGAATATCCGAACCATATGCTTTATTTAGCTGGCTGAATAACTTGGTCAGGCTAAGCTAATTGATATCCGGTTTAAGCAACTGGCGGCACTTACGGCAACGGTACTCACTCTCTTTACGCGCTATTTTATTATGGCGTCGAACGGTTAATGCGTGAGTTTGGCAATCGCAACGATAGGCAAAAGTTTTGCCCTGAACCGACATCACGTCGAAGGCATGAGTGCGGCTGGCTGAAACGCCAAGTACGCTTTCCATCATCCATTGCCACTGCTGTCCGTGAGGGGCAACCCGGCCAAATTGTTTGTAAACCAACAGGTGAGCCAACTCATGGGGAACCACTTCGTCAATAAATTGCTGACCATTCTCTATTAACAATACTGAGTTTAAGCGAATTTCCCAGACTGATAGGTGAGCGGTTCCTGCGGTAGTGCCGCGTTGTTGATAGCTGACTTTAGGTTCGGGATAATCGACTTTCAGGTAAGCGTTAGCCAACGCCAGATAGTGGCGTAAACAGCGCATTACGGCCTGTTGAGTAGCAATGGGGAGGCGAAGTGTTGTCATAGCGGCTAGCATAGCGGGGGGATTATCGTTGAGCAATAAAAAAACGGCAGCCACTGACAGTAGCCACCGTTAATATGACCAATGCCCGTTTTATTTCAGGCCGGCAGCTTCGCGTAGTTCAGCGGCTTTATCGGTTTTTTCCCATGGGAAATGTTCACGGCCAAAGTGACCGTAAGCAGCCGTTTCCTGATAGATAGGTTTGATTAAATCTAACATCTGGATTAAGCCGTAAGGACGCAGATCAAAAAACTCACGCACTAACTGAGTCAGGCGGTCGTGTGATATTTTCTCAGTGCCGAAGGTTTCAAGCATGATTGAAGTCGGTTCTGCTACGCCAATAGCGTAAGAAACCTGAATTTCACAGCGATCGGCTAAACCGGCAGCCACGATATTTTTCGCCACATAGCGAGCGGCATAGGCTGCAGAGCGGTCAACTTTTGACGGATCCTTACCAGAGAAAGCGCCGCCGCCGTGACGTGCTGCACCGCCGTAGGTATCAACGATAATTTTACGGCCGGTTAAACCACAGTCACCCATTGGTCCGCCGATAACAAAGCGGCCTGTCGGGTTGATGAAGTATTTAGTATTGGCTGAAAGCCATGCTTCAGGCAGCACTGGTTTGATAATGTGTTCCATTACCGCTTCCTGAAGGTCTTTCAGGCCGATGCTTTCTGCATGCTGGGTCGATAACACCACGGCATCAATGCCGGTAATCTTGCCATCTTCATACTTGAAGGTAACCTGACTTTTTGCATCAGGGCGCAGCCATGGCAGGGTGCCATCTTTACGCACCTGAGCCTGACGCTCCATTAAGCGGTGGGCATAGGTAATTGGCGCAGGCATTAATACGTCGGTTTCGTTGGTCGCATAGCCAAACATGATGCCCTGATCGCCAGCGCCTTGCTCTAATGGATCGCTGCGGTCAACCCCTTGATTAATGTCACGGGATTGCTTACCAATTGCGCTCAGTACGGCGCATGAATTGGCGTCAAAACCCATGTCAGAATGGGTGTAGCCAATATCGCATATGGTACGACGGGTAAGTTCTTCAATATCAACCCAGGCTGAGGTTGTAATTTCGCCACCGACTAAAACCATACCGGTTTTAATGTAGGTTTCACAAGCAACGCGGGCTTTAGGATCTTGTTTTATAATCGCATCGAGAACTGCATCAGATATTTGATCGGCGATTTTATCAGGATGCCCTTCGGATACGGATTCGGAAGTAAACAGGTGTTGGGCCATTTCTTCTTTTACCTCTAGAGACAGATTGAAAACGGTGCGGCGTTATCACTTTCGTGGCTCTGCATCTAGCATCAGTCAAGGGACAAAGAGAGAACGCGCGTACAAATAAAGTCATTCACAGAATATGTGGGTTAATCGGTATAGACGGATTAACATCTGGATGGCTATTCTAAGGAGTCACTGAGATGATTACCAGTGGTTTTTAATTTAGCTCGCTAGGATTTCATCTGCTGAACTGTACTTTAGGGAAGTTTTTGCCGTTTAATTCGGTAATTTTTCTTCTTTTTGTGCTAAATGCAAAATGGCCTATTTTGGCGTAGAGGCCGTCCAATAATTAACTTGTGATAAACCTAAAGCGGGTTGTTAATCAGCCAATTACTATTTATTTTATGATTTATTACCCCTTTCTTATTAGATAAATAGCCCTTTTGGTCTGATTGTTATTAAACCCTATTTCTGAATGATTTAATTGGCTGCTATTAATTTTTATTGATTGATTTTATTGCATTTTTTAAATGCCAAAATCAAACTATCCGGTTGACATATTTCTATACAAAAATATCAGCGCAGACCGCCCGATAGGGCTATTAACAATATGAAATAGCAAGATTATCGTCTATCCTTATTCCGCTATATTTCCTGCGTTTTTCAAGTTGCATTATTGCTGGTTGCTCTCACTTCCCTGCATCACTGAGTTGATTCAGTTTATTGGGATATGTTTGCTTGCCACCGTGGTTCATAATGGAATCCATTGGAATAGGGTGCCGACCAGAGTCACTGGTTGTCACTCAGATATACCCGCCATGCTTCAAGTTGTAGATGTGTTGGCAGTGTTTGTTTAACCGGTCACTTACCTGAGTAAGCGTATCGGGACTCATATCACTTATCGCTTTTTTACGTCTTGAACTATTTTGGGTAGCAAAAGGTTAAGTAATTCGGGAGTTTTACTTGTTCTGTCGCCCCGGGGCGAATTATCTCGTTTTAAGATCTTAAGAGGTTTTGCTGTTATGACAAACGGTTCCGCAAGCAAAATGATGCGCACTTACAATGTCGCTCACTGGGGGAGTGGCTACTATGGTGTTAATGAATTAGGCCATATTACAGTTTGTCCGGATCCTGATATCCCGGATGCGCGGGTAGATCTGGCTAATCTGGTTCAGGATATGCAGAGCAAAGGGCAGCGTTTGCCGTCACTGTTTTGTTTTCCACAAATACTACAGCATCGTTTGCGTTCGATTAATGCAGCCTTTAAACGTGCCCGTGAATCGTTTGGTTATGAAGGCAACTATTTCTTAGTTTACCCGATTAAGGTTAATCAACACCGTCGGGTGATTGAGGCCCTGGTGAATTCCGGTGAGCCACTTGGGCTAGAAGCGGGTTCCAAAGCAGAACTGATGGCGGTACTGGGCCATGCTGGCTTTACCCGTTCAGTGATTGTCTGTAACGGTTATAAAGATCGTGAGTATATTCGTCTGGCGCTGATCGGCGAAAAGCTGGGCCATAAAGTCTATTTGGTCATCGAAAAGATGTCCGAAATTAAGATGGTATTGGAAGAGGCCCGTCGCCTTGATGTGATTCCTCGCCTTGGTGTGCGTGCGCGCTTGGCGTCGCAGGGGTCAGGTAAATGGCAGGCCAGTGGCGGTGAGAAATCTAAATTTGGCTTGTCGGCCACTCAGGTGCTGACGCTGGTTGAGATTTTACGCAAGGAAGAGCGTCTGGACAGCCTGCAACTGCTGCATTTCCATTTAGGTTCTCAGTTATCCAATATTCGCGATATTGCGACCGGTGTGCGTGAATCTGCCCGTTTTTACGTTGAATTACATAAGCTGGGCGTCAATATTCAGTGTTTCGACGTTGGCGGCGGATTAGGCGTTGACTATGAAGGTACCCGTTCTCAGTCTGACTGCTCGGTTAACTATGGCCTGAATGAGTATGCCAATAACGTCATTTGGGGTATTGGCGACGCCTGTAACGAGCACGGCTTGCCTCATCCGACAGTGATTACCGAATCTGGCCGTGCGGTTACCGCTCACCATACGGTGCTGGTGTCTAACGTTATCGGCGTTGAGCGCAACGAATTTAGTGAGCCTCAGCAGCCTGAAGAAGATGCTCCACGAGCGCTGTCTAGCCTGTGGGATACCTGGTTGGAAATGCAAGAGCCGGAGAACCGTCGGTCACTGAGAGAATGGCTGCATGACAGCCAGTTGGATCTCAATGACGTGCATACCCAATATGCTCACGGAATTTTAGACTTGCCGCACCGGGCTGCGGCGGAACAGCTGTTTTTGACTATTTGTCATCAGATTCAGCAGCAGTTAGATCCGAGTAATCGTGCGCACCGTCCGATTATTGATGAATTACATGAGCGTATGGCAGACAAGCTGTATGTCAACTTCTCCCTGTTCCAGTCAATGCCGGATGCGTGGGGAATCGATCAGCTATTCCCGGTATTGCCGCTCAGCGGATTAGATAAAGATCCTGAGCGCCGTGCCGTATTGCTGGATATAACCTGTGATTCTGACGGTACCATCGACCACTATATTGACGGTGATGGTATGGCTACAACCATGCCAATGCCGCCGTATGATGCAGAAAACCCACCGCTGTTGGGCTTCTTTATGGTCGGAGCCTATCAGGAAATTTTGGGAAATATGCATAACCTGTTTGGCGATACTGCATCCGTTGACGTATTTGTATTCGGTGACGGAACGGTGGAAGTTGAGCAGTCGGAAGAGGGCAATACGGTGGCAGAAATGCTGGAGTATGTGCAGCTGAATCCGGAAACGCTGATGACCCGCTATCGTGAGCAAATTATTGCCGCTAACTTGAGCAGTGATTTAGAAGCTCAGTTCCTGCAAGAGTTTGAAGCCGGGCTGTATGGTTATACCTATCTGGAAGATGAGTAATAGCTTTAGCGATTAGCCTTAGAAGCGGATGGATATCAGTGATATATCCATCCGTTTATTTATTCTGATACCTGACTCGGGCAGTGCGGCTATCAGCTAGATTCCCTTTCTATGAGTTCAAAGCCGATATCGATTACATGTTCGGCTAATTCTTTCCCTTCAATTTTATCAGCCAGCATATTGGCCGCATCAATTCCCACCCGCCATCTATCAATGCTTATGGTCGAGATCGATGGGACGTTATGTTGGGCAAAATCTAAGTTACCAAATCCAATAACACCCAGATTCCGAGGTACGCTTAAACCACGAGCGCTGGCTTCAATAATAGCACCCTGAGCCAGGGTGTCTGAGCTACAAATAATCGCATCATATTGCTGATTTAAATCAAGCAACTGGCCCAGGCCTTGTCGCCCACGAGATAGTGTAGCTGGTAGCTCAACGGTGACGGTTGCAACCGTACTATCGCCATAGCTCTCTAAGGCGTCAATGACCCCTTTTTTACGTACTGAGGCGCGCCGATCTTCAGTCCAGATCAGCCCGAATTTACGATAGCCTTTGTCATGCATATATTGGGCAATTTTATTGCCTATTTTTTCATGAGAAAAACCGACCAGAATATCTAACGGCGTTGGCGTCAGATCCCATATTTCAACCACGGGTACGCCGGATGACAGGATGATGCGTTTCATCTCGGGGGAATGTTGTATACCTGTCAGAACAATTCCATCCGGGCGGCGGGATAAAATAGCCGAAACAATTTCTGTTTCTACCTCTTCGGTATATCCGCTTACGCATAACAGCATGTGATAGCCACGTTTTGCCAACTGATCGCTTAATGCCTGAACGGAATCAACAAACATATTGTTATTGATTTGGGGAACAACAACGGCAATCAGTTTACTTTTTTTCGACGCAAGGCCCCCGGCCAGCAAATTAGGAATATATCCGGTTACGGCTACGGCTTTTTTTACCTTTTCAACGGTGGCAGCTCGAACGATCTGGGGAGTATTCAGCGCTCTGCTAACCGTCATCGGGGATAGGCCAGCTTCGCGGGCAACGTCTTCCAGTGTAGGGGATTTAACTTTGCCTGAACCTTGCGGAACGTTTTTAGCCTTCATGCCTATCCTTTTGTCACGATAAAAATTAGAGATGGGGAAATTATACTATAGCAAAACAGGCCTTATGTATCTGACGGTAAATAAAGCCGGCTGGATTTTTGGGTTCGGTTCATTAGCTAAATGATTGCGCAATCATTTAGCTAATGAAATTATGACGTTACCTTCATTTTTTTATTATAATTTAAACTCATAGTTTATTGTTTATTAAATATTTTATGTGATCATTGACGCATAAATGACAACCGGTGGTGGCGGATGTTTTTTGTTCGATGTAAAAATGTTAGCGCAATCATTTTAAATCAATACTATTTCAAATAGGTTCACAAGGAGAAATATAATGTCAGTCAGCGCTAACTCAGATGCCGTTTCCTATGCTCAGGTTGCCCACTCCCGCACTGCGGCTGAAACCGGAGATCGTATTGAATGGGTTAAAGTTTCATTAGCCTTTTTACCTCTGGCAACGCCGGTGAGCGATGCTAAGGTCCTTACCGGGCGCCAAAAACCACTTACTGAAGTGGCGATTATATTTGCTGAAATTCATACGCGTGATGGATTTGAAGGCATTGGTTTTAGCTACTCTAAGCGTGCCGGTGGGCAAGGAATTTATGCTCACGCTAAAGAGATCGCAGATAATTTACTGGGTGAAGACCCAAATGATATCGATAAGATTTATACCAAACTTTTGTGGGCCGGAGCCTCTGTTGGCCGTAGTGGTATGGCGGTTCAGGCGATTTCTCCTTTTGATACTGCGCTTTGGGACCTGAAAGCTAAACGGGCAAAATTGCCGTTAGCTAAACTATTAGGGGCTCACCGTGACTCAGTACAGTGTTACAACACTTCCGGTGGCTTTCTGCATACTCCGTTAGATCAAGTGATAAAAAATGTGGCTATTTCGCGGGAAAGCGGAATTGGCGGCATAAAAATTAAAGTAGGTCAGCCTGATACGGCTGAAGATTTAAAGCGTTTAACCGCAGTACGCAAAGAGCTGGGCGATGATTTTCCGTTAATGGTTGATGCAAACCAGCAATGGGACCGTGAAACAGCGATTCGTATTGGCCGAAAAATGGAGGTTTTTGATTTAGTCTGGATTGAAGAACCGCTTGATGCTTATGATGTTGAAGGACATGCGGCTTTAGCGACAGCATTAGATACTCCGATTGCTACCGGTGAGATGCTGACCAGTTTTCGCGAGCATGAACAGCTGATTCTTGGTAATGCCAGTGATTTTGTTCAACCGGATGCCCCGCGAGTCGGTGGTATTTCTCCTTTCCTGAAGATTATGGATTTAGCGGCAAAACATGGTCGTAAGCTTGCACCACATTTTGCTATGGAAATTCATCTACATCTTGCCGCCGCTTATCCTATTGAACCATGGCTTGAGCATTTTGAGTGGTTAAATCCGTTATTCAATGAACAGCTTGAACTGCGCGATGGCCGTATGTGGTTATCCGATCGTCACGGCCTTGGCTTTACCCTGAGTGAGCAGGCTCGCAAATGGACGGTTAAACAGTGTGAGTTTGGGAAACGTCCTTAATTTTTTCTGTCTCTGTAATCATTCGGTGGCTGGTGCATAAATTATCTGAACATCAGCCATCAGAATATCTTACTTAATAATAAAAATTATATTGCGAATAATCCTACATAATTTTAGGAGTTGCAAATGAACGAACAATTAAATAAAAGAACCAATACAAGATATATTATATTATTATTCCTTTTTGCTGCCACTGTATTTAATTATGCCGATCGAGCAACGCTTTCTGTTGTTGCTCCATTTATGAGTAAGGAGCTTAATTTTGATCCTGAAATGATGGGATTGGCATTTTCTTCTTTTGGTATTTCTTATGTCATTATGCAAATACCCGGAGGCTGGCTATTAGATAAGTATGGATCAAGATTAGTTTATGGTTGTGCCTTAATCGGATGGTCCATTGTTACCATGTTTCAGGGAACAATATATCTATTTGCTTCCCCACTGATGATGTTAATTATATTAAGACTATTAATGGGGGCTATCGAAGCGCCTGCTTTTCCTGCAAATAGCCGCCTGAGTGTTCAATGGTTTCCTAACAGTGAACGGGGTTTTGTCACTTCGGTTTATCAGGCTGCCCAATATATATCACTAGGATTAATTACGCCGTTAATGACCTTTATACTTCATTTTTGGAGTTGGCATTATGTCTTTTATTACATTGGTATCATTGGGGTTGTATTAGGCGTACTTTGGTTACTCTATATCCGCGATCCGATGCGCCATAAGAAAGTGAATCAGGCTGAGATCGACTATATCAGAGAAGGTGGCGGGGTTCCTGAGTTAGGTGTAGAAGAGAAAAAGGAAAAAATTACTTTTGCTCAAATAAAGAAAGTCTGCGTTAACCGAATGATGATCGGGGTTTATATCGGCCAGTTCTGTGTTACCTCAATAACATGGTTCTTCCTGACCTGGTTTCCGACATATTTGTATCAGGCAAAAGGAATGTCGATACTTAAAGTGGGTTTCATTGCCTCAATACCCGCAATTGCAGGTTTTATTGGTGGCCTTATCGGCGGTATTTTCTCTGACTATTTACTCAAAAAAGGATATAGCCTGACGGTAGCCAGAAAGCTGCCAATTATTTGTGGAATGCTATTATCCTGTACCATTATTATGGCTAATTATACCAACTCAGACGTGATTGTCGTTGCTGCGATGAGTATGGCTTTCTTCGCTAAAGGCTTTGGTAATTTAGGCTGGTGTGTTTTGAGTGATACTTCGCCGAAAGAGATCTTAGGCGTAGCCGGTGGCGTATTTAATATGTGCGGAAATTTAGCGAGCATAATAACACCTTTAGTCATTGGCTTTATATTATCATGGACCAATTCATTTGATTTCGCCATTCTTTATGTTGGATCAATGGGATTGATTGGATTGCTGTCATACACATTTATTGTTGGACCATTAAATCGGTTGACGTTGTAAACAACTCATAATCTGATTTTACTATTATTATCGCTTGTTAAATTATATTTTAATTAATCCTCTTGGTTGCAGTTCAAACTGTTTGGCCATGATATTGGCTTGGTCTTTGTCTGCAACCCTTTTTATTCCTGTTGGTTATAATGAAATGTTATTTTTAGCCTGAGATTTTTTATTTTCATTGGCGATGCGTGATATACAATATTTTTATGGTTAGATATATATTTTCATCATATAATATTCACTATAGTTATCCTTGTTAAATAAAACTAATCCGGTATTTTATTATTTATTAGTCGGTCTGATCGAAATGGTAACAACAGGGTTCTATTTCTTTTAGATGTATACTTGGAGAGACATTATGTCTACTTACCAACTCAGTCCGAAACAAGCTCAGGAAATTGTCGACAGGACGATGTCGATAATTCATAAGAACGTTAACGTCATGGATGCAAGCGGCCGGATTATTGGAAGTGGTGACATTGATCGTATTGGCGAACTTCACGAAGGTGCGCTATTAGTTTTATCTCAAAGTCGAGTGGTGGAAATTAACGAAGCCACGGTCAAAAGTTTATACGGTGTACGGTCGGGTATAAATTTGCCAATGAAGTGTAATGGTGAAGTGGTCGGCGTGATTGGTTTAACCGGTGACCCGGATGACTTGAAACAGTACGCCGAACTTTTATGCATGTCAGCAGAAATGATGATTGAGCAAGGCCGGTTATTAAACTTAATGGCTCATGACAGCCGCCTTAGAGAAGAGTTAGTTCTTAATCTAATTACTGCAGATAATATAACGCCTTCGCTTAAAGAGTGGGCTCAGCGACTGGGTATTGACTTAAATCGCCCTCGGGTCGCTATTGTTATTGAGATTGATAGTGGTCAGTTAGGGGTAGAAACCGGCATGAAAGAGCTTCAGCTGGTACAAACTCTGCTGGTGAATCCTGAAAAGGAAAACTTGATTGCCATTATGTCATTAACTGAAATAGTGGTATTAACCCCGGCTTTCAATGCCAATGGGCATTGGGATCCTGAAGAACACCGAAAGACTTTGGATGCGCTATTATCTCAAATGACTGATATTGGTAAGTTAAAAATCAGAATATCTTTGGGAAATTATTTTCATGGTAATGCTGGTATTAAACATTCTTATCGTACTGCCCGTGCCGTATTAGACGTTGGTAAGTCTAGGTATCCAAAGCAACGCAGCTATTTTTATCAGGATTTAATCTTGCCGGTGCTTTTAGATAACCTTAGATATGGTTGGGAATCGGAAGAGCTGAGCCGGCCATTACAAAAGTTAAAGTCTCATGACGCTAACGGATTACTGATAAAAACGCTGAAAGTTTGGTATTTAAATAGTACTAACAATACGTTGACTGCGAAAAAATTATTTATTCATCGAAATACGCTGGATTATAGATTAAATAAGATTACTGATATTTGTGGTCTGGACTTATCCAATTTTGATGACAAATTACTGCTTTATATTTCTATTCAATTAGATTCCAGTCATTAGTTTGAAACATTTAAGCCCTCTTAATGAGGGCTTTTTAATCAAGTTGGAGAGTTATTGAAATACTACGCATTGCTTTCGTGCTGCTATTTTATAACGATCCTATCTTTATTACTGCGGCTACATTTCTTGCCGTTTTCTGAATGTTATCAAACGCATTTTTAAACGCCTCTTCAAGCGTACAGATTTTATAGATTGTGCTGAATACGGCATCGATACCATGCTGATGAATAATTCCAACGTCGGAAGTCAGACTTCCGGCTATGCCGATGACCGGCTTATTATACTTTTTAGCAATAGCAGCCACACCCACCGGGACTTTGCCATTAACACTTTGGCTATCCATTCTTCCTTCACCGGTGATGACCAGAGTGCAATCTTGAATATGCGGCTCAATTTTTAAGGCTTCAGTAACAATCTCGATCCCTTTTCTCAAATCTGCATGGCAGAAAGCAAACAGGGCTGCTCCCATTCCTCCGGCTGCGCCGGAACCTGGCTTGTTTTCTACGCTGATGCCCAGATCTTTTTCGATGATTTTTGCATAATGGGCTAGGTTATTATCCAGAATTTCAATGACTTCTGGCGTAGCACCTTTCTGTGGGCCAAAAATATGTGACGCTCCATTTTTGCCAGTTAGCGGATTAGTGACATCACAGGCAACTTCAATTCGGCAGGATGATAATCGTGCATCAAGGCCGCTAATATCGATGGTCGCAATATCATTAAGGCTTCCGCCGCCAAAACCGATTTCTTCACCTGACTGATTCAATAGTTTGACACCAAGTGCCTGAGCCATGCCGGCTCCGCCATCATTAGTCGCGCTGCCGCCAATACCAATAATAATGTGTTTTACACCATGACTGAGCGCCGAACCGATCAGTTCACCGGTGCCGCGAGAGGTGGTTTTTAATGGATCCCGGTCTGATACGCTGACAAGCTCAAGGCCGCTGGCTGCAGCCATTTCTATAAAAGCACACTCTCCGTCGCCGGAAATTCCCCAGAATGAGTTGATCTTATTACCTAGCGGGCCAGTGACCTCAACGTCTATTTTTGAACCGCCGGTTGCGGCAATCATGGCTTCGACAGTTCCTTCGCCACCGTCAGCGACGGGAATTTTTATATATTCCGCCGTAGGAAAGATTTCTTTGAAACCACATTCAATTGCCCGAGCAACGTCGAATGCGGAGAGGCTCTCTTTATAGGAGTCCGGAGCGATTACTATTTTCATAAATTACCCGTGCTGCTATAGACAGATATAGCTTTTAGCCGTGGAATACTTGGGCACCGACGATCCGGTGCCCATAATTTTTACTTTTTAACCACTTCAACTTTGGCTAATTTTTCGTAATAGCAGGCGAGGGCGCTGTGGTCTGCAGTACCTAAGTCGTCAGCTTTTAATGCCTGCATCATTTCCATCACGGCAGCGGTTAATGGCAGTTGAGCGCCGACACCGTGAGATGTATCCAGCGCATTGGCCAGGTCTTTAATGTGCAGATCAATACGGAACCCGGGTTTGAAGTTACGCGCTAATACCATCGGTGCTTTAGCTTCCAGTACGGTACTGCCAGCGAGTCCGCCACGGATAGCTTGGAAAACCAGTTCAGGATCTACGCCGGCTTTTGTTGCCAGCACCAATGCCTCTGACATGGCTGCAATATTGAGTGCAACAATAACCTGGTTCGCCAGTTTAGTGACGTTGCCTGCGCCAATATCGCCAGTATGAACAACGGAGCCTGCCATGGTTTTCATCAGGTCATAGCACCGATCAAATATTTTCTTATCACCACCAACCATCACGGATAATGTTCCGTCGATAGCTTTTGGTTCACCGCCGCTGACCGGTGCGTCCAGCATATGAATATTTTTTGCCGCCAGTGCCTGACTAATTTCGCGGCTGGCTAACGGTGCAATGGAGCTCATATCGATAAAAATAGTACCCGGCTTAGCGCCTTCAATAATCCCGTTTTCACCCAGAGCAACTTCTTTGACGTGCGGAGAGTTTGGCAGCATGGTGATAACGACATCACACTTCTCAGCCACTTCCTTAGGGGTTGATGCACTGTCAGCGCCTTCACGAGTAAGTTCTTTAATCACGCTTTCATTTCTGTCCATCACGACCAGTGAATAACCTGCTTTAATCAGGTTTTTACTCATTGGCTTACCCATAATTCCCAGACCAATAAAGCCGATTTTCATAATATTTACCCCTATATGTCTTTAATTAACAATTTGTTTTATACCCGCCATACTTCAAGCTACATCTTTGTTAGCTGCGCTCGCTCACTCGAATTACTTTGGGTATAGATCGTTATTCAAAATAAATAACGACCTATAATGGATGGCTATTTCTTTTTGAACGTGTCACAAAGTTTCTGAGTTGCGCCTCTGAATAAGCCTAAGTCGCTGCCTACGGCAACAAAGGTCGCGCCCCACTCAAGGTACCTTCTGGCATCAGCTTCTACCGGTGCTAGAATTCCGGACGGTTTGCCGTGAGCCTTTGCCCGAGCAAAAATATGCTGAATGACTTTTTGTACTTCTGGATGATTTGGTTCACCGATGTATCCCAGCGCGGCAGATAAATCGCCCGGGCCAACAAAAATACCGTCGACACCGTCGGTGCTGGCAATAGCGTCGATATTATCAACGCCAAGCTGGCTTTCGATTTGTACCAGAACCGTAATGTTCTGGTTAATCTGGCCAAAATAATCAGCGACGGTGCCATAGTGATTACTGCGGTGAGAAATCGATACACCACGGATTCCGGCCGGAGGGTAGCGGGTCGAGGCGACGGCTAATTCAGCTTCTTCTTTACTTTCAACGAAAGGGATAAGGAAGTTATAGAATCCAATATCCAACAGGCGTTTGATAATGATCGGTTCATTTTGTGGCGGTCTGACAACCGGTGCACTGCCGCTACCTTTAAGCGCCATCAACTGTGGGATAAAGGTCGAAATATCATTAGGGGCGTGTTCCCCGTCAAGTACCAACCAGTCAAATCCAGCCAGACCAAGTACTTCTGTCGAAATCGGGTTAGCCAACGCTGACCAGCATCCAAATAACTGCTGACCGGCTACGATTTTCTGTTTAAAGCTATTCGGAAATATTGCATTGCTCATGTTGTACCTCTGAAAATATATGTCTGTGTACAGGCTACTGTTTAATTAAGACTTAAGTTCTAAACGTTTGATATCACCTACCACGAACAGGTAGCAAACCATAGCCATAAGCGCGGAACAACCGACGAAGATCAAGGCTGCGTTAAATGAGTGGAGCTCTTTGACCAGATAACCGATAACCAGAGGAGTCACGATGGAGGCGACGTTGCCGAATACGTTAAATACGCCACCGCACAGGCCAATGATCTCTTTTGGTGCCGTATCAGAAATAACCGGCCAGCCCAGAGCCCCGAAACCTTTACCGAAGAATGCCAGTGCCATTAAGGTTACAACCAGTGCGGTGCTATCAACGTAGTTACAAAGAATGATGGTGGATGCTAATAACATGCCTAAGATGATTGGTATTTTACGGGCCACGGTCAGTGAATAGCCGCGTTTGATCAGCGCATCGGAGAATACACCGCCTAATACGCCGCCAAAGAATCCGCACAGCGCCGGAATTGAAGCAACAAACCCAACTTTTAAAATTGACATTCCCTTATCCTGAACCAGATAGATAGGGAACCAGGTCAAGAAGAACCAAGTAATAGTATTAATAAAATACTGGCCAAAGAACACGCCAAGCATCATTCGGCTGGAAAGTAACTGTTTAATGTAATGAAGCTTAGGGCCGCTTTTTTTATCGCCCTCTTTTTTGTGGTCCATATCAACCACAGCACCGCCCTGAGAGATGTAATCAAGTTCGGCTTTGTTCATGCTTGGATGGTCAGTCGGGTTATGGATGAATTTTACCCAAAGGAAGGTTAAGACGAAGCCCAATCCGCCCATTACGGTAAATACATGTTGCCATCCCCAGGCAAAGGTCAACCAGCCTAATAGCGGTGAAAATAGCGCCAGTGAGAAGTATTGAGCAGAGTTAAAAATAGCGGAAGCCGTGCCTCGTTCTTTGGTCGGGAACCAAGCGGCAACAATTCTGGCGTTGGCGGGAAATGAAGGTGCTTCTGAAAAGCCCAACATAAATCGCATGATAAACATCGAGATTGCCGCGTAAGCAATCGGGAACATATCAACGAAGCCTTGGGTAAAGGTAAACAGTGACCAGAAAAACAGGCTGTATGTATAAACTCGTTTTGAACCGAATTTATCGAGTAACCAGCCGCCGGGAATTTGCATTAACAGATAAGCCCAGCCAAACGCTGAGAATATGTATCCCATAGCAACGGCATCTAGCTGTAGTTCTTTGGCTACTTCAGTTCCGGCAATAGAGAGTGTTGCCCGGTCAGCATAGTTTATTGCCGTAACAATAAATATTATCAATAGTATTATATAACGTACGTGTGTTCTCTTTTCGGGAACGCTAACGGTAGTATCCAGACTCATTTTGTTATCCTCAATAAATTTATACTTATATTTTTAATCTGTTACTGAATAATCTAATAAAACTAAACAAACGTACGCCTAATTAATTTATAATAATTGAATTAAATAAGGTGTGAGGTGATGTTTAAATAAACTCACGGATATAGGTTGTTACGTGTTTATATTATGTTTGGTCTAGTATAAGCCCAATCAGACTAAATGAAATTGTGCATATGCATAGCAATGAAAATATAATTTAGTTGTTTTTATTGCATGTGCACAGTCAGGTGCGTGATAAATCACAAATGCTATTTATTTCCTTAATTCTCAAAATATCATCTTACATTAAGTGATCAACGTCACATTTATGGCGATTTTTAACTGACAGAATCAGGAAAACGCTGAATTAAGCTTAAATTTCTTCCGAATAAATAGAATATTTTTACCTATATATTAGGTTTTGATTTAATGAACTGGAGATTGTGTAACAATGCCAACATCAAAAAATAACATTATTGAAACCGATGCTTTTTATATAAAGGTCGATGAGAAAGATAATGTTGCTATTATTGTTAATGACAATGGTTTAAATGCCGGGTCACGTTTTAAAGATGGCCTTGAGCTTATTGAACATATTCCTCAAGGACACAAAGTTGCCCTGACGGATATTACTAAAGACGGTGATATTATCCGATATGGTGAAGTTATTGGTTATGCAATCCGTGATATTAAACAGGGAAGCTGGATTGATGAATCACTGGTGGTGTTGCCTAAAGCCCCTCCGCTTCATACTCTGCCTTTAGCCACTAAAGTCCCCCCTGAATTACCCCCTTTAGAAGGTTATACCTTTGAAGGATACAAAAATGCTGACGGAAGTGTAGGCACTAAAAACTTATTGGGCATTACGACCAGCGTTCACTGTGTGGCGGGCGTGGTGGACTATGTAGTCAAAATTATCGAACGCGATCTGCTCCCTCGTTACCCTAACGTTGACGGCGTGGTTGGCCTTAATCACCTATATGGCTGTGGCGTGGCAATTAATGCGCCTGCAGCTATTGTTCCTATCCGGACTATTCATAATATTGCGCTGAACCCTAATTTTGGCGGCGAGATTATGGTAATTGGCCTGGGGTGTGAAAAACTACAGCCTGAGAAGTTGCTACAGGGCACTTCTGACGTCTATCCGATATCTTTAGATTCAGCCAGCATCATTAGCCTGCAGGATGAACTCCACGTAGGCTTTAAGTCTATGGTTGACGACATTCTACAAACCGCAGAGCGGCACCTTATTCGTTTAAACCAACGTACCCGTGAGACTTGCCCGGCCTCTGAGCTGGTGGCGGGTATGCAGTGTGGTGGCAGCGATGCTTTCTCCGGCGTAACCGCTAACCCGGCGGTGGGTTTTGCCTCTGACTTACTGGTTCGGTGCGGAGCGACCGTGATGTTTTCTGAAGTAACAGAAGTACGTGATGCCATTCACTTACTCACTCCGAGAGCAATTAATGAAGAAGTCGGTAAACGTCTGCTTGAAGAGATGGAGTGGTATGACAATTATCTGGATATGGGCAAAACTGACCGTAGTGCTAATCCGTCTCCGGGAAATAAAAAAGGCGGCTTAGCCAACGTGGTTGAAAAAGCATTAGGCTCAATTGCTAAATCAGGTAAAAGCGCCATTGTTGAAGTACTGTCTCCGGGTCAGCGGCCAACCAAACGTGGTCTGATCTTTGCCGCCACTCCGGCCAGTGACTTTGTGTGTGGAACTCAGCAGCTTTCTTCCGGTATTACCGTTCAAGTCTTTACTACCGGGCGCGGCACGCCTTACGGTTTATTAGCCGTTCCGGTGATTAAGATGGCCACCCGGACAGCATTAGCTAACCGTTGGTACGATCTGATGGACATCAATGCAGGAACCATTGCAACCGGGGATGCAACCATTGAGGATGTTGGCTGGGAGTTATTCCACTTTATTTTGGATATTGCCAGCGGCAGGAAAAAGACCTTCTCCGATCAATGGGGGTTACATAATGCGCTGGCGGTATTTAATCCGGCTCCGGTGACTTAATTAACCCGATAGCGTCTTATTGCCCGCCAGTATTCCGGCGGGCATTTTTATATCGTTTCCAGAGATTTCAAACCTATTAGCTTCGACCCGGTAAATACCTCGTATAGAACCTAAAAAAATAGAACCTGTTCTGATCCTCTGTACCGGATCCTGCCCTTTACTAAAAATAATTATTGTAAAAACAACATATTTTAATAAAAACAAAGGAGTATCTTGATGGCTACAACCCGTCGTAATTTGTTGAAATTAGGTGGCATGGCAGCGGCCTCTCTGGTGTTGGCCCCCAAAGTTTTTGCCGAGTGGCAGCCTTCTCAGCGTTATCCCGACCCTAAAGTAAAGTCGCTAGATGCCAGTTTTAATCAATATTGCCTTTCCAGCGCTAAAATTGAAATGATATCAACCGGCTCAAGATGGGCTGAAGGACCGGTTTGGTTTGGTGATACCAGAATGTTGCTTTGGAGCGATATTCCTAATAATGCCATTATGCGTTGGGATGAAGCCACCGGGCAGACCAGCGTGTTTCGTAGCCCTAGTCACTTTTCTAACGGCCATGCCAGAGATCGGCAGGGGCGTTTAATTAGCTGTGAGCACGATACCCGCCGCGTTACCCGTACTGAATATGATGGTTCCATTACCGTTTTAGCCGATAGTTATGACGGTAAACCATTAAATTCACCGAACGACATTATTGTCAGGTCTGACGATTCGATTTGGTTTACCGACCCTCCTTTTGGTATTGCGGGTTTTTATGAAGGGCATCAGGCCAAGCCAGAATTACCACAAAATGTTTATCGAATTGATGGAAAAACTAAGAATATTACCGTGGTAGCCGGTGATATTAACGGACCTAACGGACTCTGTTTTTCTCCTGATGAAAAAGTCCTTTATATTGTAGAAGGGCGGGCAAAGCCAAATCGACTGATTCTGGCTTATGACGTTGTCGATGGAAAACTGTTAAATAAGCGCGTTCATATTGATTGTGGAACCGGAACTGCAGACGGTATTGCCTGTGATGTTGACGGTAATTTATGGTGTGGATGGGGAATGGGGAGCGAAGAGCTTGACGGAGTGCGGGTGTTCAATACCCAGGGTAAGGCGATAGGCATGATTCATTTGCCTGAACGATGTGCAAACCTGTGCTTTGGCGGATTACAGCGTAATCGGTTATTTATGGCATCCAGTACTTCTATCTACTCTTTATTCGTTAATACACAGGGCGCTATTGTGGTTTAAGCCTGCGATAACAATTTTCTCAACGCTCCTTGATTGGAGCGTTTTTTATTTTTATCAGATATATATTCTTACTGCGGCGAAGAATTCGTTTACTTTAGTCTTAAGCTAATAAAGTTATGTCATAAATTTGTATCTGGATTATGGGCGGGTTTAACTCAATATACTGATTACTATAATAATATTATTATTACCCCGATCAACGAACTTGGGGGATTTTCCTTGAAGATAAGCCAAATTCAGACCATAATTCGCAGCAGCACAATATATTAAGTTGCAAATCCCTTTCTCGTCGGGCGCACTATTCTGACGCGGAGGGATTTTTTTTCATTGGTTCTTTGTTTCATATAGATTCAGAGGCCTTACGCCGACATTTAGAGGAATACTATGAATAGCACGCTTGGCAATAAGCCTGATAATTCACTGGTCTCCAACGCCTTTGGTTTTTTACGCTTCCCGCTCGATTTCCAGCCATATAACGGCGATGCCGAATGGGTGATTACTGGTGTTCCTTTTGATATGGCCACCTCTGGCCGTTCGGGTGCCCGTCACGGACCTGCAGCAATACGTCAGGTGTCAACTAATCTGGCTTGGGAATCAAGCCGCTGGCCGTGGGCTTTTAAGCTCCGTGATAAGCTGAAGGTTGTAGACTGTGGTGACGTAGTGTTCAACTTTGGTGATGCGCAGGATATGAGCGAGCAGCTCCAGGCTCATGCCGAGCGCGTTCTGGCTTCGGGTAAGCGTATGTTAACCTTTGGCGGTGACCACTTTGTTACTCTGCCATTGCTACGTGCTCATGCTAAACACTTTGGCAAAATGGCTCTGGTTCATTTTGATGCCCATACTGATACTTATGGCAATGGCAGTAAGTTTGACCATGGCACCATGTTTTTCCATGCGCCAAATGAAGGGCTGATTGATCCTGAACGTTCAGTACAAATTGGTATCCGTACTGAGCATGATTCAGATAATGGTTTTACCGTGTTGGATGCTGCTCAGGTTAACGACCGAAGCGTAGACGACCTATTAGCTCAGATTAAGACCATTGTTGGTGATATGCCGGTCTATCTGACTTTTGACATTGACTGTCTGGATCCTGCATTTGCACCGGGAACCGGAACGCCGGTATGCGGAGGATTAACATCCGATCGGGCGTTGAAAATTTTGCGTGGTTTACAGCCGTTAAATATTGTCGGTATGGATGTGGTTGAAGTTGCACCGTCTTATGACCATGCTGAGATTACCGCGCTGGCTGCTGCCAGCGTTGCCTTAGATATGCTTTATATGCAGGCTGCGAAAAAGTAATTTAGTCGGGCTTTAACCATAAAATGCCGGTCAGGTTTTCCTGACCGGCATTTTTTCATCAAAGCCATGCTGTCGGATAGATAATAGGTTTATCCGTGGGTACGAAGTTGTAACAGTACCCAGTCGGCATACGCATCTATCACTGATTGTAAAAAGGATTGGGTTCTCTCTGCCAGCTTGCCGTTTTCATCAAAAATATTGCCGGCATTGCTGATATAAGCCTCTGGCTGCTGCATGCAGGGAACGTTGAGGAAGACTAACGACTGGCGCAGGTGATGGTTAGCACCGAAGCCGCCAATTGCCCCGGGTGATGCGCTAATAACTGCACCGGGTTTACCTGACCAGGCATTTTGGCCATAAGGACGAGAGCCGACATCAAGGGCATTTTTTAATGCTGCTGGTACCGAGCGGTTATACTCCGGAGTGATAAATAGCACCGCGTCAGCGGCCTTAATTTTTTCACGGAAAGCCTGATAGGCTGCCGGAGGCGTTACATCAATATCTTCGCTATAAAGCGGTAAATCACCAATTTCTACGATCTCAAGCTTGATTGATGAAGGAGCAAGATCGGCCAGAGCCAGCGCTATTTTTCGGTTAATAGATTCTTTGCGTAGGCTGCCGACTAATACGGCCACATTTTTTACTTGACTCATAAAACTAACTCCTTAGCGTAATTTATTATTTATTCAATGACTTAATGTCATAGGCAAAATGGATATTTTTACCACAGGGATGAGAGTAGTGCCGAGCAGATAGATAAAAGATAGCTGAGAATCACTCGTTGGCAAAGCTGAACAGCATTAATTGCTTATGGAAAGAGTAAATCAGATTGAGTGTAGCACATTGAAAAATATATTTTATTGGGGGGAGGAGGAATGGCATTCTATCAGGCATAAAAAATCCGAGGGAATAAATCACCTCGGATTCTGATTCTACAAGATTAAACGGTTAATCTTAGAGAAACAACTACTTACCTTCAGCAGCGATACGGGCTCTCATTGCATCAGCACGCTCTTTTGAACCTGGGTGTGAACCCAGTAAGCTGCTACCTGCGCCGCCATCTAACTTAGCAAATTTATCAAATGCAGTTGCCAGACCAGCCGTGCTTACTTTCTTCTTCTTCAGGTAGTCGAAAGAATAGTTATCAGCTTCAGACTCTTGTGATTGAGAGAACTGTGCGTTAACCAGTGTATTTGCGAAACCTAAAACTTGAGTATCGTTCAGAACAGCTGCAGTTTTGCCGCCGTATTGAAGTGCTGCTTGAGTTGCGAATTGTGATGCGTAAGCAACTTGGAATGCTTTCTTAGTGTGACCTAATTCAACGTGGCCAATTTCGTGACCCAGAACGCCTTCGATCTCGTTATCAGTCATCAGATCCATCAGACCGCTATACACACGGATACAGCCATTAGCCATTGCCCATGCGTTGATGTCGTCAGTTAAGTAGACTTTATAGTTAAGTGGCGTACCGTTAACATTGTTACCTAACGCTTTAGAGATTTTATTCAGGCGCTTGGTATATTTGCTGTTTTTTCCTGCAATTTTGTTAGTAGCGTCCATCTCTTTACAAGATTGATCTGAAAGAGATTTAACTTCTGCATCACTAACGGTTACAGCAGATAACAGAGAGTCACCGATGCTACCATTCTGACAACCCGCTAACATGGTTGCTGATGCGATCGTTAATGCCAATAAAGTAGAGCGAATTTTCATAAAACTATCTTCCTATGATTGTATTATATAAACCTTCGAAACTGGTCCTATCCAGTCGGGGGATAATAGCAATAAAGGCTTATCCTGTCATGGGTAAATCGTGTAAGCAGCTATGAATTATGTGACTGTCGTCACCTGTGTTTTTTTTATGTAGATCACGACGTTATATCGGGGTTGCCGTTTTGATGCAGGCTTGAGAAGATACGGTAGTTTTTTTGCAATTTAGACCTCCCACATTTTACCCTACAATGGAGTTAATAATGCCCTCTCATAAAGAACTCGCCAACGCTATCCGTGCGTTAAGTATGGATGCTGTGCAAAAGGCCAAGTCCGGCCACCCCGGTGCCCCGATGGGCATGGCTGATATTGC
>NZ_KE386583.1:63047-156136 GCF_000427805.1 Budvicia aquatica DSM 5075 = ATCC 35567
GGGACAGATGAGCGTTAATATCGGGATTAGAATGATGTTTACCTTTGGTCATTCGATTAAGCGTTCTGTAGTGGTAATTAATGTGTATAGTAATGTGTATATAATAAATTCAATAAACATATAAAACTAAGATTCCAAAAGGCTTACATCCCCATAGTCCTTATCTTGCAGAAGGAATGAGCATTTTTAAATGGGGGCCAATTATCGAACCGTCTACCACAAGATCCGCCAGTTCATCACCCCCCAAAATAACCCGCTGCATATTGGTAGTCAGAGGATAGGCATCAATCACATACAGTTCACGCTGACCTTCAGCGCGTTTAGCAGGGCAGGCTGACATAGCAAATAATTCCTTAACATTGGCAGGATAAAGTCGCCCTTAAATATTAAATGATTATCATTATTATTTGCAACTAAGGAATAGAGATATTGATAAGTCGGACAGGTTAAAGAATGCCCGCCGGATCGGCTTAAGCACGCGGTTATTTCACCACCTTGCTCTTGGGTATACTCACCAAGGCCAGAGCCACTACCACCAATGAAATACCGACCAGTTCAAAACTATTTGGCCGTTCGCCCAGTAGCCACCATGACATTAAGGCACCGCACACAGGAATCGCTAATGTCCCCAGCCCTGCAATTCCGGCCGGTAGATTTTTCAGGATAAACATCCAGAGTACCCACGCAATGGCCGTACCAAGAATGGCATTATACGCCAGCGCCCCCCACAGATACGGATGCCACTCTATCGGCTTAGAATGCGTCATCACGGCAATAACAGACAGCACAATCGCCCCCATAACCATCTGCCAGGTCGTTAATGACAGCAGGTCAGTCGGCTTACGCATATAAAGCCGTTTAGCAAAAATAACGCTGGCCCCCCAGCTTAAACCAGACATCAGGGCCAGCAAGGAGCCGACCATTGAGCCGTCAATATTCCAGGGTTGCAAAATCAGCACCATCCCACCGATAGCAATGCCGGTCGCCCAATACTGTAACCTTCTTAGGCGTTCATTTAAAAATAGCGCCGCCAGCAAAATTACCCAAAACGGCATGGTATAAGTAAGAATCGCGACTTTTCCGGCCCCGCCACTCACCAATGCCCACTGAGAAAACCCCACCATACCGACGGTTTGCAGTAGCCCAATAATAAAGGTCGGGCCCAGCGGTGGCGGTTTCATACCCCGGTTACGCAGTTTTAAGACGACCAGCAACAAGAGCGCGCCGAAAATACAGCGCAAAGCGGCAAAGTCAAATGCCCCGATATAGGGCAAGACTGACTTCATTACAATCCAGCTGTAGCTCCAGATGCAGGTCAATACAATCAGGGCAATGACAGCAGAGAGGTTTAGTTTCAAGGTATTAACACCGATTAATCAATCAACAAAGCAGATAGGCCAAACATCTATCTGTCCGTCACGGCTTTTGATATGCCGCATTAGCCAAATCGATCAGCCCCTGAACAGCGCCTCTGGCCTGAGGGCTGTTATGCCAACAGCTGGAGCCTATCATCTGGGCTATCTGTTTAGTCACGTCAGAGGTGTCGGCACCGGAAAGCTGTTCTAATGATGAAAAGCCAATTTGTTCCAGCCTCGAAATCACCGTAGGACCAACACCTTTTACTTTCAACATCTGCAATTTTTCGGCTTCAGGAAACATAGCTGGCCTTTTCATCCGCAAAGAGAACAAAGAGTAATCAGCAAAGCATATAGGGGACTTTGGCGCTAAGGCAAGCTTAATTAACACCGGTTTAATCGGTTGTTCGCCGTTCTCGCCGGAAAGTTTATGGCTAATTCGTGAATCTCATCAAATAACGCTACCGAACAATAGTTCAATATAATATCATATGAACATTATTATTACTTAAGCCCATAGAGCTGCGCTCAAAAGGGGATAGCAGGGGAAATATTACTAATGAAAAAAACCTTAATCGGCACCAGTTGGAAAATGAATAAAACCCTGTCAGAAGCCAGTGAGTTTTGTCAGATTCTGGAAAAGTTTGTGCCCTCTCTGTCCGACAATATTCAACCCTTTATTATTCCGTCATTTACCTGCGTTCGGGACGTTACCCGGATGATTAGCCAGTCTAATACCCGCTGCCTGACCGGTGTGCAAAATATGCATTATGAAGATGCCGGGGCATTTACCGGTGAAATATCGCCGTTAATGGTAAAAGATACCGGAGCCTATCTGGTGGAAATGGGGCATTCAGAGCGCAGAGAGTTTTTTGGCGAAACCGATCTGGCGGTGAACAAGAAAGTGGCTGCGGCCCTGAAGCACGGACTTCGCCCGTTGGTCTGCATTGGCGACAGTGCTCAGGATATGGCGTGGGGCACCTCGGCAGAAACCGTGATTAGACAGATGAAGGCCGCGCTCTCCGGTCTTAGCGCTAAGCAGGCTGAACAAGTCATCGTTGCCTATGAACCTATCTGGGCAATCGGCGAACAGGGCAAACCGGCTACGCCAGAACAGGCAGAATACATTCACGTTCGCCTGCGTCAGGCTCTGGTCGAACTCTACGGCAGCGACAGTGCCAATAACATCTCGTTACTGTACGGCGGCAGCGTCAACCCGCAGAACGCCGTCCCGCTGATTTCCCGCCCGGATATCGACGGACTGTTTATCGGCCGCTCCGCCTGGCAGGCAGAAGGCTTCTGTCAGATTTTAAAACTGGTTGAACAGTATCAGGCTACGCAGAAATAATACGCCGGTTAAGTCGATATCGCCCGCAAAATAGGGGCGATATCTTTAGGTCTGATAAGCCGGAAAAATCCGGCTTATCAGATTAGAATCTGACTCACAATCATCAATATTCTCAGCAGACCTCACCGTTACTTCAGCATTGCCTCTATCGCTTGACGTGAGCGAACTAAAATATCCAGACTCTGGGCAATTGGCGCCAACTCAGGGCTACGTACCGGCGTACTATCCGCTAGCCGATGCATACGCAACGGAATTTCCAGACTGCACGGAATCCCCTGCTCAGCCAGCGCGGGTAAAATAGTGGCATAGTCAATAATACCGTCACCAATGGCCGGGAAATAAAACTCACCGTCTTGAATAATCACATCCTTTATATGAAAGTGCTCACAGGCCGACAGCATATCCATTGTCTGTTCGACCGGATCCAGATCCGGGCACAGAGACAGCATATTGCCCGGATCAACGTTCAGAGCCACGGCCGGGTGATTTATCTCTTCCAGTAATTCCAGACCATCTTCCGCCTCAGCAAAGGCGTTGTAATTATAGTCGCCGCCGTTTTCCAAACAGATAATACAGCCGTTATCCTGCGCTTCAGGCCCTAATATCCGCAGATTTTTGATCAATAAATCTCGCTCAGCCATCGAGGTCGTGCAGGCATTCAAACAGCGGGCACCGATCATACGGGCAAACTGAATGCGTAAGCGAAATTTATCTAACATGCCCGGCCCGGCTAAGTTCATGGTACAACCCAGAGCTAGCGTTGACAGCTCAAAACGCTGCAACAGATCCTTAACTCTGGCAGCGCTTTCGGCGGTAAACAACGACGGGTTTAAATTGCCGACATAGCCTTCGTTATAAGCCAGCTCGACATAATGGAACCCCGCCTGCTGAATGGTACTAAAAGCGAGCTCTAAATCATGGCCGTCAAACATGGCGGTATTAACAGCCAATTGAGTTAACTGAGAAGTCATTGTTATTCCTATCCTTTAACGCTTATTGTGAGTCCTGCCCTGCAGGAGATTGCTGCTGTGTCCGATAATATCGTCGGGCATTGCGGCAAAATAGCTGATGTTGTTGCTCATAAGGTAAATCACTGACCGCCTGTTTGAAACCGGAAAAAATAGTATCAAAACTGCCACACAGGCTGTCTACCGGGAAATTACTGGCAAACATCGCCCGCTCAGGGCCGAAAATGGCTACCGTTTCTCGAATAATCCACAGATTATCATCAATATTCCATGGCCGATCGGCCAGCCCGATACCGGAAATCTTCACCACAATATTGGGTACCTCTGCCACCTGAGCCATCGCCCGATGCCAGCCGGCTAACCCTTCAGGGCTGCGATCGGAAGGCAGCCCGGTATGATTCAAGATAATCAACGTATCAGGAAAATCTATCGCCAGCCGTTTGGCTTCCTCTAAATTCCACCATGGCGTTTGTAAATCAAAATGCAAACCATGCTTCGCCAATTCAGCATATCCGCGCAGCCAGCCATCGTGACTCATCAAGGTACGCTTTCCCGCTTTTGCCTCTTGCGGGTTAGCGGCTCCGCCCGGTTTGTGGCGTACGCTGCGCACTAAAGGATATTGTGCCTGAGCGTTGAGTAGCTCAGCTGCATTATCAGCATCCAGCCACGCCTGAGCGACTACCGCATTGGGAGCACCATAGCGTTGCGCTACGGTATGAATATATTCAGTTTCCCCTAGCGGATCCTGAGGATCCCATTCAGCATCGATATATACGGTCTCTACCACCTGATGCTTTACCGCATCGATAAAGTAGTCCGGCGGTAAATACTCGCGTTTGATGGCCGAGTAATCGCCATAACGGAACGGGATCAGTACCCCGTCGGCCAGCCACGGATGAGGATTAATTGCCGGTTGCCAAAAGTGATGATGTGCATCCACTATCGGCCCGGAATAGTATTCGGTTGTCATTTAATCTCTCCTAAAATCGGTTGGTTACCCTTAGTACATGGAGTACATCAGGTATTTCTTATTGTTTTAGAGCCGATCAAACAGGTACCAAGAACATACATACCGGCGCAGCAGGCAAAAAAGATCAGTACGCCGTTATAACCGCCGGTGGCTTCAATAATCATACCGACCAGAATAGGAACCAGAATACCGCCGGTACTTCCTGCCATATTCATCGTTCCGCCCACCACGCCCACCCGACTTTTCGGTGCCAGTAACGCAGGGAAACTCCAATAAATACTTCCCCATAGCAGGAAGAATGATGCAATCGACAGTACCAGAACGGCGATCACAGGATCGCTGAGATAAGGTAGAGAAGCGAAAGCTGCCAGCGTCACTAAACCAGAGAAAGTCAGCAGGCTCTTTAACGCTACAATATGGCTCACACCGCGCTTAATCAGCATATCGAACAGAAAGCCACCGCACAGCGATCCGGCCGCTCCGGCCATAAAGATAATAAACGTAGCATTGCCAATGGAGTGAAGGTCAAAACCTCTGGCATTAGACAGATAGCTGGGTCCCCAAGTCAGCAGGCCAAACCAAGCCATAGCCCATGCGGCACGGCCAATTAATATGGCGGTAAGCGAGCGCATTGGCACACCAATGCCTTTTGGTACCACCTCTTCTTCAGCGGTAGCTTCCACGCCCCGTTTATCGTCATAAATCTGTGCCAGCTCGGCCTGATTCACCTTAGGGTGAAGCGCCGGGTTATCGCGCAGGTAATACCAAGAGATCCATCCCAATAAAATGGTCACAACGCCGGCAATGGCAAACACCATTCGCCAGGATCCCAACGAAACGATCATATAAGCGATAATGATTCCGCCCAAAGCGGCGCCTAACGGACCGCCGCAGTCCATTAATACTGCGCCACGTCCGCGCTCTTTCGATGACAACCATAATGAATTCATTTTACCGCCGGCGGGAAATAGCGGAGCTTCCGCCGCACCCAACGCCATTCGGGTAAAAAGTAAGGAAAGGCCACCGGTCGAGAATGCGGCCAGCGTCTGAAATACGCCCCACATCAAAGTAGAGCCGGTAATAATCTTTCTTGGGCCATATTTATCAATCAGCCAGCCACCGGGGATTTGTAATAGTGCATAAGCCCAGAAAAAGCTACTGAGTATGACGCCTTGCATTGTCGGCGATAAATTAAACTCTTTGGCAATGGTCGGCATACCGATAGATAATGAGACCCTATCAATTAAATTAATCACCACCAAAACAAAAATAATGGCGAAAATAGTCCAGCGCACGCGAGTTGGGCGCGCTGTCGCCTTTTCGTTAGGTGTAGAAGACCCCTGAGCATTTATTTGCCCAGTAGCATGAGTATCCATAATTTCCCCTATCGTATTGAATACGTATTAAGTCGTATTGCCGCGATATCCTATTGCATCAGCTTGATAGCAGGGAACTCAGCCCGATAGCGTCATTCCCTGTGATACTTTTAGCGGTATATACTCGTCATACTTCAAGCTGCATCTTTGTTGGCTGCGCTCACTCACCCGACAAATCTGCTGTAAGTAGATTTGAACGCTGCTGGCAGCGGCCCCGGAGAGGTGAGGCCGCTGCAACTCGAATTATTTTGGGTATAGAATTAACCGCGTTGATAATGAACGTACAGCACGTTGCTATGCGGTTGCAGACTGTTTCTCAGTTACGCCTTCGGCCATAAACTGCAAAATAAGCGCCATCGATACCGCCCCCGGATCGACATGCCCCAGTGAGCGCTCACCTAAGGTTTTCGAACGCCCAAAAACCGCGACCATATTTTTAGTGCCTTCAGCGCCTAAGTGGGCGGCGGCAGCAATTTCAGGTAAGGCTTCAACCAGTGGTTTATCCTGCAGTGAAGCGGCTTTTTCAGCCGCTGCGGTGAGGGCATCAACCATGGTTTTATCACCCGGTTTTGCCCCGCCGCGGGCAAACACCGCATTAAGCCCCTCATTTAAAAAACGGGAAAGCACGGGCGTTGTTAAGCAAGGCTCTCCGGCAATGGCTTTACCACCGGCACGAAATAAAGTACCAAAAATCGCACCGGATGCACCGCCCATACTGGACATCATTCGGGTACCGACTTGCAGTAACAGCCCGCCGACATCCTGAGGATTACAGGTATCACCGTCCAGCAGGGTAGCAACCGCAGCAAAACCACGTTGCATACCTAAGCCATGGTCCCCATCACCCACGATCTGATCCAAACGGGTTAATTCTGGCTCACTGGCAACCATATTTTCGGCAACGTTTCTAATGACACTGCGCGTGGTGACTAAATCAATCATCTTATTTTCTCCAGGCAAAGCTGTGGCAAGGGGCGTCATATAGCGACTGCAATTCAGCATCCAGTTTCATCAGCGTGATGGAATAGCCGGACATTTCCTGAGAGGTACAGTAGCTGCCAATTAAGGTATCGTGAATGATAATTCCCCGCTCGGTCAGCAGTTGATTAGCTTTACGGTTAGCGATCAGCAGTTCGGTCACCGTTGATCCACCAAGATTATTAATCAGCAGGCTAACGCGATCGCCGGAAACAAACGGCAGATCGGCACACAGACGCTCGATAATCTCAGTGACGATTTCATCAGCAGGAGCCATTTTCTGACGGCGAACCCCTTGTTCACCGTGGATTCCCATTCCCAACTCTAGCTCATCATCAGCCAGTTCAAAGTTGAACTCTCCGGTTTGTGGCAGAGAACAGGCCGACAGCGCAACGCCCATTGAGCGCGTATTGTCATTGGCTTTCACCGCCAGTTGATGAACGCGTTCCAGAGAATCAAACCGAGTTGCCGCAGCACCGGCAATCTTAAGTACCATCATGTCGCCGGCAACGCCGCGGCGATCGCTTTTCTTATCGATGGCAATATCGTCGGTCACTCGAATAGTGCGAGTAATAACGCCCTCTTCTTCCAGCAGCTCGGCGGCGATATCAAAGTTCATGTTATCGCCGGAGTAATTTCCGTAAACAAACAGAACCCCCTGACCGCGGTCGGCAGCTTTAGCAGCCTCAATAATAATATCCGGCGAAGGTGAGGTGAAAATCTCGCCTAACGCAGAGGCATCGGCCAGCCCTTTACCTACATATCCGGCAAACATTGGCTCATGTCCGCTGCCACCGCCGATTAATACCGCTACCTGATTGTCAGGAATATCGCGACGAATCACTGCACTATAGCCATCAACTCGTTGTAAATCGCCACCGCAGGCGGCGATCAGCCCTTGTAGCTGTTCTTCCGGAACATCACGCGGGTCGTTAAGAAGCTTCTTGGGTTTTCTTATACTCATGGGAATCCTCGTCCTTTTCTTTTAACTTTTATTTGGCCAAAAGGGCGTTCTTTGCCATATTAACGCTGATAAACAGGGCATTTTCAAAAGCTGATGGTGAGGCTAGATTTTGTCCATAAATGTTATAAGCCGTACCATGGTTAGCGGTAGCAATCGGAATCGGAATCCCTCCCTGAACCGTAACACCGCGCTCAAAACCTAACATCTTTAATGCGGTCGCAAACTGGTCGTGGTACATCGAGACCACCGCATCCAGCTTCAGATCCTGTACCGCTTTGATGGTGGTATCTGCCGGATAAGGACCATAAACATCAATGCCCTGCTGCTTGGCTATTTCCATCGCAGGCTTAATAATAGTTTGCTCTTCATCACCAAATAATCCGCCTTCTCCGCCATGCGGATTCAACGCCTGTACCGCAATTTTAGGCTGTGCAACACCGGCCTGCTTCAGCGTTTTCTCCATCAGTTTGATGGCATCAACCACGCCGTCAATTGACAGGTTATCGACAATGCTCTTAAACGGAATATGTGAGGTAACCCGACCGGCCCAGATGTTATCTACAACGTTAAGCTCACAGGCAAAGTCAGTAAAATCGGTCAGTTCAGCAAACCAGTGCAGTTCATCACGGTGTTTTAATCCGCCTTTATGCATCGCCTGTTTGTTGAGCGGTGCAAAGCAGATGCCTTGGGTAAAACCGGCCTGGGTCATATCCACGGCTTTTTTCAGCGTTTCTAACATATACACGCCGCTTTGCTCGGTGGCTACACCGTACTCAAACGGTGCGGGGTGGCTATTTTTATGGTGGAACAACACCGGTACGCCCGGTTTAAAGACCACGGTCGAGATATCGCTAGCTTCTTCATAAGGAAAACGACAGCCAGCGATTTTCATGCCTTTTTCCAGCTCATCTTTATCGGCAATAATCGCGATATTGGCCAGTTGGCGGTTACTTTGTTTAGATAATACTTTTGCGACTAACTCAGGGCCTACGCCTGCCGGATCGCCGAGAACTAATGCTAGTGATGGAATTGTCATAATCATTACCTACCTATTTGGTTCAATCAAAATTCATTTGTTTTCCGGGACATGTAACTGAATATCCGGACGCATAAAGAAGGCTAAAAATATTCCGACGACCAACAGAACAACCGAACCGTAGAAAGGCAGGCTCCAGTTGCCGGTTCTGTCGATAATCACACCAAAGACGATGGGTGAAATAATCCCTGCTACCGCAGATCCCGCGTTCATCAGCCCGCTGGCAATACCGACATATTTAGGCGTGATATCCATAGGCACCGCCCAAATTGGCCCGATGGTTAACTCAAGGCAAAAGAAAGCAACGCTGAGGCACACTGTCATCACTAACAGTGACTGGGTATTAATCACAGGAATTAACAAAAGGAGTACAGTGATGAAACTAAAGATAATGATGTTACGTCTTGCCGTCACCACGTTACCGGTCTTTTTGAGTACCCGATCACTAACTAATCCACCAACGGTATTACCGACTACGCCTGAAAGGAAAACCCCGGCAGTAAACAGCGCGGACGATTTCAGATCCATATTGCGGCCGTGCATAAAGAAGGTCGGTAACCATGTGAAAAATAACCAGCTGGTCCAGCCGTAGCAAAAATAGACGCCCATGGTAGGTCCCATACGTTTTAGCAGGGGTCCCCAAGGCGTTGGTGCAGCCTTAACGCTTAGGTCAGGTTTGTGATATACCGGTACGCCGTCCAGTTCATCGGCGGTGATTCCTTTATGGTCCCTAGGATCGTCTTTAAACGATATAATCCACGTGACCAGCCAGAAGAATGTAATCACCCCAAGGCCAATAAACGCGCCGCGCCATGACCAAAAGGTGACTAATACCACCACCAGCGGTGGCGTAATGGCGTTACCTAAACGGGAAAATGAGTGAGTAATTCCCTGAACAAATCCACGTTCCTGAGGCTTAAACCAATAGGTGATTGCTCTTGCCTGAGAAGGCAGTGCCGCACCCTCGCCGACGCCCAGCAGTAGTCGGGCCAAGAACAAGGAGATAAAACCGCCAACGAAACCGGTTAGAACGGTGGCAATAACCCAGGTGACGCCGCAGAAGATAATCATTCTGCGCGCACCAAGACGGTCTACAAACCAGCCGCCAATAATCTGAAATATCGCATAGGTGTAGGCGAATGCAGAAAATATAACGCCTAATTCTGTATTGCTTAACCCCAGTTCATCTTTAATTAACCCCGCCGTTGCCGCGAGGTTAACTCTGTCTACATACATTAAAAAAGACATTAGGCAAAACAGCGCCAATATCTTGGTTCTGGCTTTTATTCGCAGCATTTTCTTCCCCTAAACTAACCGGATGCAGATCGGTCAGCTCTGACTATGAGTTATATGTTCCCGTTGCCGTTTTCACACTGTTTAGTACCACCGCTAATCAATAGCCGGAGCGCTACAGTTTTTTAGGTTTGTTACTCAGCGACGGGACGCTTTTTTAGTTTTTTTTACTACTGCGTATTATTGTTAGCCCACAATAATACAAAAGAACAATTACCAAACTTTTGTTCACTTATATGAACAAAAAATTAAGAAGAAAAAAAGACAAAGATCACATTAAGCGACTTTCAAAGCCTGATAATTCCACTTACGTGAGCTGAATCGCTTTTTCAAAAAGATAAAAAGGAACAACAGGAGAACAAATGAAATTTATCTGTTCATGATATGAAACAAATGTTCTAATATTTGAATAATTACCGGTATGCGATGTTTAACTTTTTTGACTTTCCACTTTTAGGCCACCAATAAGAAACGTAATTTAAATGGTTTCTTAGTTAGCCGAGGGTAAAAACGCATGGAAAAACAGACCGTTCCACAAGACAATGAACTGCTAACTGAAATTGCTGTTTCTTATTATCAAGATGAGATGACTCAGGAAGAGATCGCTCATAAGTTTGGTATTTCAAGAATTAAGGTTGGCCGCTTACTTAAACGCGCCAAAGCTGAAGGCATTGTTGAAATTACCGTTCGTTATCATCCGGTGTTTAGTACGCGCCTGGAACAGCAACTTATTGAGCACTTTGGCTTAAAGCGTGCGCTGATAGCTCTGGATTATCAGGATGAAGATGAGCAACGTCGTCAGGTTGCCTCATTAGTTTCAGCTTATTTAGCCACTAACTTAAAAGACAATACGGTATTGGCTGTAGGTCAGGGCCGTAATATTGCCGCAGTTGCCGACCACGTCAGCATAGTACCGGAAAGAAACTGTCGTTTTATCTGCGGAATAGGTGGAACACATCGCCCCGGTGATGCGATTAACGCCGACCATATCAGCCGTCGCTTAGCCAAAAAATTTGGCGGCACCAGCGAAACCCTCTACGCCCCGGCCTACGTTGAAAACCGCGCGCTAAAAGAAGCTTTTATGCAAAACGGTACCATCAAAGAGACGCTGGACAGGGCCCGTAAAGCAGATATTGCTATTGTGGGAATCGGTGACATGAACGAAAACAGCTATATGGTAAAGCTGGGCTGGTTTACCCCGCAAGAGATTGTCGATGCAAGCCTGCATCAGGGCGTGACCGGTGAAATTGCCGGCTATGACTTCTTTAATGCTCAGGGCCAGCCGGCTAATACGGTAATGAACGATCGGGTAATCGGCATCAGTACTGAAGAACTTCGTCAGATACCCTGCGTTATTGCCATTGCCTCTGAAAATACTAAAGCTTTAGCTATTCTTGGCGCTCTGCGCACCGGAGCGATCGATATTATCGCCACCAGCGCCTCTAACGCCCGGACTATTTTGAATATGCTTCAGCAACAGCCATAAGCCAATCAATTCCCCCAGCAGCATAACGGGAGCCCATAGTGGCTCCCGTTTTTTTTATCTTCCGTACATCCCGCCACTGCCACAATGCTTTATTTTTCAACAATAAGCTCAAATAACCATCATAAAAAAAGCGTTCAAGACTTAACCGAGCTGAACGTTTGAACAAAAAAATAAAATATACATACAATCGTTCAAAATTTCTAACCCCCTAGATATCACTACCATTTCCGATCAAAAGATCACAAAGATCCAATAAATGCGATCAACTTCAAGTTATTTATTATTTTTATAAGCAGAATATATCGAACAAAAGAACCAAGGAATATCTTTTGTTCACCCCAAAAGCCCTACAAAAATTATAAAGAGGATTCACCTATGTCGAATCAGGCTATACCTCAAATAGCAGCCAGGCCGAAGACCGGCTACCGCTGGGTTGTTATCACTATTGTTTTCTTTGTTTGTCTGGTAAACCTCGCCGACAGAACCAATATCGGCGTTGCCCTACCCTTTATCAGTAAAGAGTTTGGTCTTACTCACTTAGAAGCCGGAGCTATGGCAGGAACCTTTTTTCTGGGCTATGCCATATCTCAAATCCCGGCAGGATTCTGGTGCGGTAAATACGGTACACGGGGAATTGTCACTTTTGCCATTCTGGGTTTTTCACTGTGTACTTATCTGATCGGGACCGCTGCCAGCGCCTTTGGTATCAAAGCATTCCGCTTTGGTCTGGGTGTGACAGAGGGTCCGATTCCCGTTGGCTGTACTTCAACAATTAACAACTGGTTTCCGGCGAAAGAAAAAGCGACGGCAACGGGTATTTATATTGCCGCCACCATGTGCGCGCCCATTTTAGTTCCGCCTCTTTGCGTCTGGATAGCGATGGAATATGGCTGGCGTTGGATCTTCCTGACGTTTGCTATACCGGGCATTTTTATGGCCATCATCTGGCACCTGTTTGTTAAATCCAAGCCGGAAGACAGTAAGTATGTCTCTCCGAGCGAATTAGCTTACATCCGCGCATCTGAAGGCGCGACGGTAGATGACATGCCAAAACACAGCGCGCCACCGCCGCTATCACGCTGGTTTAAAGTCAAAAATATTACCCTGATTGAATCCAACGCCAAGATATTTACCTCATGGAATATTTGGGGTAATTGCCTGGCCTATTTCATGATGGTTAGCGTGCTGTACGGTTTATTAACCTGGATCCCAACCTATCTGGTTAATGAGAAAGGCTTCTCGTTTATGAAGATGGGCATGGTAGCCGCTTCACCTTGGATCGGTGGCTTAATCGGCTGTATTTTTGGCGGTTGGCTATCCGATAAAATTCGTCAAAGAAAGCCGATGATGATGCTGACCGCCCTATCCACCGCCATCATGATGATGGTAATGATCAACATTCCCGACAATATGCCGCTCGTCGTTCTCAGCCTGTTCTTAGTCGGTTTTATGATTAACGTTGGCTGGCCTTCATTTACCGCCTATCCGATGGGGTTAACAACGCGATCTACCTATCCTATTGCCATCTCGCTGGTCAACAGTGGCGGTAACTTAGGCGGATTCTTTGCCCCGATTATCGCGGGTTTTCTGCTGGATAAATTCGATTCATTTACCAACGTATTTATCTACTTTGGCATTGCTGCCCTGCTGGGGTTCCTGATCATCCTCACCCTTGATGAACCTGAGGCATAAGGAGATGCAGGCCATGATCAACGTGGGTATCGTTGCAGACGATCTTACCGGAGCTAACACCAACTGTTCACTGTTTGCACCACTTCAGGGAATTTCTGCCATCACCGTATTTGGTGAAGGTATTAAAGATCGCCAAATTATTCAGCAGCATAACGTCGTTGCCATCAGTACCAATAGCCGGGCTTTACCCGTCAAGCAGGCGAAGAAAATTGTGGCTCAGGCCTGTCAGGCTCTGTCCGATAAGCGTCTGTTAAGTAAACGAGTCGATAGTACGCTGCGCGGCAATATTGGCGCTGAAATCGCAGCAACGCTGGCGGTCAGAGAGCATCACGTTGCGGTAGTTGTCGCAGCCTACCCGGTCTCCGGCAGAATTACGCGCAATGGCATTCTGTATATCAACAATGTTCCGGTAGCCGAAACGGCCGCCGGGCTGGATGTAAAAATGCCGGTCACCGATTCAGGGGTGGCAAATATCATCCATCAACAGTTCGATACGCCGATTTTTTCCGTCAATATTGAACAACTGAATAGCCGTGCTGATGGCATTGTTAAGTATCTGACCGATAACTATCGTAACGAAAAAGTAGTGGTATTTGATGCCGTTACCGACGGCCATTTGGAGGAAATCGCTGAGGCAACCTATCGTTTTTTCAAAGACAAAATCATACCGGTCGATCCCGGTCCCTATACCTATCACTTAGCTCAGGCCATTGCCCGGGATCCGCAGGTTAAGCACCAGAAACAAAATTATCTGCTCGCTATCGGCAGCGTGTCATCGACCACGCTCGGGCAAATCGCTGCGTTGAAATCATCGAGGCGCTGCTTCTTGGCCAAAATAGATTGTCGTCAGCTAATGGCCTCAATTAAGGCCCGTAAAGCTGAAGAATTACGGGTTATTGAACAAGTATCAGCCCATCAGGACTATGAGGTTTTTGGTCTGGTAAGCGCCGCCAGCGAACAGGATTTAATCCCGCTTGCCGACATCGCTAAAAACCATCTCTGCACGGTGGATGAGGTTTCGGCCATCATCAATCAGTCAATAGCCAGCATTGTTTGCACTCTGCTAAGCCGTTTTAAACACCAAATTTATGGCCTGTATACCTCCGGCGGAGATATATCCGAGGCAATCTGCCAGCAGGCCAATATTTGTGCATTACAGGTCAACGGAGCCGTATTACCGCAGGTTCTTAGTAGCCAAATCATCGGTGGCCCCTATCACGGCGTTCAGATGGTCTCCAAAGGAGGATTAATCGGAAATCAAGACGTTATAACCCACTGTTTAGACTATATAAAGCGTATCAATGAGGAAATATCATGAGTTTACCAATAGTAGTAATTCCAATGGGCGATCCGGCGAGTATTGCGCCTGAACTGGTGATCAAAACCCTGCTGAGCGATGAAGCTCTTGGCTACGCCAATATGGTCGTCGTCGGTAGCCAAAAAGTTCTGGCACTGACCGCTGATAACCTCGGTTTATCGGTAAAATTTAACCCGATACAGCCAGAGCAAATTCGTGCGGCTACCTTCCCTAAAGGAACGATTAATCTGATTGATATGGATAATATCGATATCGATGCCATGGAGCTGGGTAAACCTCAGGCATCAGCGGGTCGAGCTTGCTATGAATATATCGAGACCGCAACCCACATAGCACTCAACCAGCAGTGTGATGCGGTAACGACTCCGCCGATCAACAAAGAAGCGCTACATATGGCCAACGTTCCCTATATCGGCCACACCGAGATCTTTGGCGGACTTACCGGCGCTCACGATCCGCTGACGATGTTTCACATTCAAAACCTGCGAATTTTCTTTTTATCCCGCCACGTTTCTCTTAAGGATGCCTGTGATTTGGTGAAAACCGATCGGGTACTGGATTACGTCACCCGCTGTGATAAGAGCCTGAAACAGATCGGCATGAACAGCGCCAGCATTGCCGTGGCCGGATTAAATCCTCACAACGGTGATAACGGTATGTTTGGCGATCAGGAGATCAAAGAAATTGAACCTGCGGTTGAACTGGCCCGTAAGCAGGGAATCAAAGCTGATGGTCCAATTCCTGGCGATTCAGTATTTTGGCTGGCTCGTAAAGGCCGTTGGGATGCGGTGCTTTCTCTGTATCACGATCAGGGCCATATCGCAGCCAAAACGCTGGACTTTGAACGTGCGGTTACCATTACTCTGGGTATGCCTATTCTTCGAACATCGGTAGATCATGGCACAGCCTATGACATTGTCGGCACCGGTCAGGCCAATGAAGTCAGCCTGATTGAAGCCGTTCGGGTAGCGTCTATTTACGCCCCTTCGTTTATTCCGATGCCGGTTTAATTATCCATCAGCCGGAAAAATTATCTTCCGGCTGCGTGAGGAAATCCGTTTAGGAGAACCATTATGCACTCTATTGCTATTGGCTGTGATGATGCCGCCATTGAGATGAAAAACCAAATCGTGGCTTTTCTTCAGCAAAAAGGCATCGCGATTGTTGACTATAGCTGCGATCGCCAACCGACACCTGTTATGTATCCGGACATTGCCATTCAGGTTGCTCAGGCGATTAAACAAGGCAAACATCAACGGGGAATTTTAATCTGTGGAACGGGTATTGGTATGAGTATTTCAGCCAATAAAGTCGCGGGGATCCGCGCAGCCCAATGTCATGATACCTTTTCTGCTCAACGTGCCAGAAAAAGTAATGATGCACAGATTATCTGTTTAGGTGCCCGCGTGATTGGCGGGGAATTAGCAAAAACAATCATTGATGCCTGGCTCGATTCTGAGTTCGACGGTGGCGGCTCTGCTGCCAAAGTGGAAAGGATTAGTTACTACGAGCAACAGATGCAGGAAGCTGAAAATCAGCGATAAATGTGATCAATTATCAGTAACAAAAAGCCCGGTTCTGAAAAGGGGAAGAATCTCAGAACCGGGCTGGACTTTAGCTTACACCAACCGTTGTTCTACTGAATCGGCCAGTCGATTCAATATTAAACAGCATGAGGTTGCACCGGCGTCCAAAACACCCCGGGAACGTTCGCCTAAGCGACTTGCCCGGCCAATCTTAGCCACTAAATCGATAGTAGAATCACGACCTGCGGTTGCAGCCCCCTTCATCAGGCTGAGTGATTCAACGAAGGATTTATTCTGTTGTTGAGCCAGTTCATAGGCTTCAACCGCAGGGATAAGCGTATCCATCAGACACTTATCACCCACGCCGGCGGTACTGACATCCTGCAGGCAGGAAAGTCCGCCTCTAAGCATAATGCCAAAGCCTTGGGCATCGATTTTATCGCGGCCGCGCACGCTATCGGCCATACCCATAAAGATGCTGCCGTAAAGCGGGCCCATAGAACCACCGATACCTTCCATTAAAGAATCGGATAACACATCAAGCGCTTCAGCTACCGTCAGAGACTTACCTTTGATGCTATCGGCGCAAATATTGAAGCCCTTAGCCATATTGATACCATGGTCACCGTCACCAATAGCGCCGTCGATCTCACTGAGGTATTCGCGGTTTGCAATAATGGTATTCACCAAATCTTCAACAATCGGGGTTCCGTCTTTTATACACAGTGCTTTCATATCCCTTACTCCACCTGGGTTAAGCCTAATGAATGGGTCGGTACATCAATTAATGTCTTTAATTCATCATCCAGTTTCATCAGCGTCAGCGTGACGCCCATCATATCCAGCGAGGTAAAGTAGTTACCGATATAAGGGCGATAGATTTTGATCCCTCTCTCTTCCAGTAACTTGACCACTTCTGCGTAGTAGATATACAGCTCAACGGTCGGCGTCGCACCCAGCCCGGAGATCAGCACGGCCACATCGTCACCGTTAACGAAGGGGACGTCTTCGACCACTAAATCCACCATGGTTTTAGCGATCTGTTTTGCACTTTGCAGCGGCTCTACGCGAATGCCCGGCTCACCGTGGTGACCAATTCCCACTTCCATCATGCCGTCTTCAATATGGAAATTAGGTTTGCCTACCGCAGGAATAGTACAAGAGGTTAATCCCACCCCGACTGACCGGCAGTTATCAATGGCTTTTTGCGCTGCGGTAATCACACCGTCAAGGTCATAGTCTTTAGCCGCCGCAGCTGCGCCCACTTTCCACATAAAGATTTCACCGGCTACGCCCCGGCGCTTCTCTTTTTCCGTTGGTGGCGCGGAGGCAACATCATCGTTAGCCACAACCGTTCTGACTTTGATACCTGCGGCTTCCGCCTTTTTAGCTGCCATTTTGACATTCATATTGTCGCCGGCGTAGTTGCCATATAAACAGGCAACGCCTGCACCACCGTCAGCAACTTTAAAGGCTTCTAAAAATGCACCGGCGGCCGGAGAAGAAAATATTTCGCCAATCGCTACAGCATCCAGCATATTTTTACCGATATAGCCTAAAAAGGCCGGTTCATGGCCTGAGCCACCGCCGGTAACAATGCCCACTTTTCCCTTGCGGGGAGTATCCGGGCGTTTGAGTACCTTTTCATGATCAGTTTTAGCAAAGAACTCCGGATAAGCAGCCAAATAGCCCTTTATCGCATCTTCAACAACGTGGTCGGGATCGTTAATAATTCGGTTCATAGCAAACTCCTGAAAGATAAAAACAAATTAAATAAAAATCTTTAATCAACAATAGGTTACCTGTCGGTAACTACTGGATGGTATAACCACCGTCAATCACAAGGTTTGCACCGGTAATCATATCCGCAGCATCACTGGCTAAGAACAGCGCGCAGGCGGCAATTTCTGGCGGGTAAGCAAAGCGGCGGGCCGGAATAAGCTGTTTCATATCTTCAGCAACCTGACCTGACCATGCTTTACGCCCCAGCTCTGTCAGCACCACCGTTGGAGAAATCGCGTTAATCTGTACGCCTAACGGGCCCCACTCCAAAGCCAGCACTTTGGTCATACCAATAACGCCGGCTTTACTGGTGCAATAGGCCAGATGGTTAGGTAGTGCAACGACTCCGGCCTGAGAAGCCAGATTGACGATTTTGCCGTGTCCTTGTTTAATAAAATGTTTTCCGGCCTGTTGGCTGGTTAAAAATACGCCTTTCAAATTGACGGCTATGGTCTTATCCCAATCCTGTTCAGTGACCTCTTCAGCCGGATCCAGCGCCACAATTCCCGCACTGTTAACCAGAATATCTAACTGACCGAACGCCTTAATCGCTTTATCAACCCCTTGCTTAACTGACTCGGCATCGCCAACATCACAATAAAAACCAACGGCATTGCGGCTATCCAATTGACCGGCAGCAACCACTACATTGTCGGCCCTGTCGAGCAGAACAACTTTTGCGCCTTTAGCAATAAACAGCTCAGCAATAGCGTGGCCGATACCGGCCGCGCCGCCGGTGATTGCGGCCACTTTACCTTCGAGAGAAAAATCGGTATTAAACCCTTTATATTCTTTAGTCATGGTTTTTAATTCCTTAACGGTCAATCAATAACAAAGCTAATGTTTGATGCTAAACCTAACCAGTGATAGGAAAAGCGCGATAAATACCTAGATAGCGCCGGTGCTTAGCGGCTCTCCTTCATTGCATTTACCGTATCCTGTTGGTCTTGATCAAAAGACTCTTCGGCATGATCGTCCGGCAATGTGACAAACTTCATCAGAATTGCGGCGACAATATATAAACCGGAGAAAATCCAAATAACCCCTTCAATACCCACCGGTGTAATAAACAGGGTGACGATCAGCGGGCCGACAAAGGCACAAAGCCCGGCACCTAAATTCAGCACTGACATCGCAGCGCCTTTATCATTCGGAGCGAGGGTTGGCATAATGGCTGAAAGAGGAACGAATCCGGCAAAACAGGCACCCAAAGCACCGGCAACCAACATGGTGTAGGTATAGCCTTCAACGCCATAGTGGGTCGGGACGTAGTAGATAAGCAGAACAAAGATGGCACTGCCGACGCAGCCAAACCACATAACGGTATTGCTCCAGCCGTATCTGTCGCTGATTACGCCAGACAGCAGGTTAAAAATGATATTGATGGTCCACATAAAGGCATAAATAGACAGCCACTGATCGCGGGTAAAGCCAATAACATCCTGCAAATAGGTAGGAAGAAAAACAATTAAACCAAATGCGAACGATAGGTTGATGGTACGGACAATTCCGCCCAGACCGATTTTGTAGTTTTCGAAGGCAATCGAAACGCCTTTAAACAGGTAGGCGAAGGTTTTAGGCGGCTCATCTGATGCGGTAGCCACTTTAGTATCTTTGCTTAACATCAGGCCGATTACCGCCCCTACCAGCACAAAGATAATCCCGCTCCATAAGGTCATCATCTCGCCAATCAACGGCAGAGCAATACTGGCGTAGTAAACACCGATAACGCTTAGCCCGCCGGTAAACACAAACCAGAAGATGCCTACTGCCGAACCGAGTTTAGCTTTTGGCGCCTCATAGGCAATCCAGACTAAGAACCCGTAGGAGAATAACGGATAACCCAGCCCGCGAAGGGCATAGGTCGGTACCATAATCGCCAGATTATTACTCGGTAATCCAACGGATAGGAACAATACCGATCCGATCAAAAAGATCACTACGCCTGCGGCCATCACCCTTTTAGCGGTAAACATTTCCGCCAGTACGCCAGAAAGCCATGCCGCTATCGCAACCGCAAAACCGTAAACGCTGAACATGATGCCGGACTCTTCGACCGTCAGCCCGCGGCGGATAATAAAGTCAGATAGCCAGCTTTGCTCTAAGCCTTCACCGGCCATAAATATCAATACCCCGACATAGCCTAATAATATTTTCTTAGGTAGTCCGATCCTGTTTACCAAATTATTTAACATGGTTTTATCACCTATAGTTTGATAATAACCCAATGATTAATATTGTTTTTTATCACTTATTATCGGACTTATTAATCGAGGCTATTTATCAGCATCTACCCTGACCGACCTGAATTAAGGCGAGTTTTCCCCGTAAGGAAAACCGCCTTACTCAGCAGGCAGGGACCCTGATTACTTCATATTTGGATCGAGAACGACTTTCAGACAGCCAACGCCTTTTTCAACCAGCTCAAAGCCTTCGGCGAACTTCTCTAGAGGTAGGATATGAGTCACAACGCCTTCTGTCGGCAGGTCTCCGTTACAGATACCTTCAATCACTAACGGATAGCAGTAAGGTCCGAGGTGAGATCCCAAAACATCAAGCTCCTTGCGGTCGCTGATAATGCTCCAGTCCACGGTTACCGGATCTTTAAAGACCGAAAACTCAACAAAGGTCCCTAGCTTACGCAGCAGAGTTAACCCCTGATCCACTGCCTTTTGAGCGCCGGTTGCTTCAATATAAATATCGCAGCCATAGCCGTCGGTCATATCTTTGATAAGCGTAATTACGTCTTCTTTAGCCGGATTCATGACCAGATCGGCACCAAACTTCTTAGCCAGCGCTAAGCGCTCATCGGACAGATCCAGAACAATCAGCTTGGCAGGGCCAGATTTCTTAATTGCACCAATCATGCCCAGGCCTAGAGTACCGGCACCGGCCAGCACGACCACATCGCCCAGTTTGATATTGGCCCGCTGTACCGCATGGAAAGAACAGGCGTAAGGTTCAATTAAAATGGCTTTCTCTAAAGGAAGGTCGTCAGGAACGTGATAGTTGATTGCCTCTTTGGTGAATTTTAAATATTCGGCCATCGCACCATTAACGTTATTCTGGAAGCCATAAAGATCGTGTTTTTCACACATCCAGTACTGACCACGCTTACAGAAACGGCATTCCCAGCAAGGAACAATCTGTTCGGACGTTACGCGATCGCCTAATTTGAAACCTTCTACTTCAGCACCAAGCCCGACAACATGACCGATAAACTCATGACCGGGAATCATCGGCGCTTTAATATAGGAAGGCTGTTTATCATCGCCCCAGAAGCTGGGAGCACCGCCAAAAGCCTTAGTATCACCGGCGCAAATACCGCACCCTTCAACCTTAACCAGAATCTCTTTTGCATCGATAGTAGGAACCGGGACTATCTCAAAACGATAATCGCCCGGTCCATAAGCGACAACCGCGCGCATTTTCTGTGGAATACCTTCTGCCATCTGAGCATCTTTAGAACATTCGTTACACATGCTGAACTCCTTTAACAACCATTTTGTTAGATATTTCAACCCGTCATGAACACGCAATGAACATAAGAACTTTAATTGTACGATTGAACAATATGTGTAAAAAATGTCTTTTGGCTATCAAAAAATACTCGCGTTGTGAGATAGATCATAAATAAAACCCAAATTACACGATCATTTGTTCCAATAAAACACAAAATATCAGATTAAAAATAGACACAAAAAAGATAGGTAAAAAGAAATCAATTAAAAATCGAACATAAGTTTGTTGACTTGACATATGAAAAGATCGAATATAATAAACAAAAGAACAAGCAATGAACTTTTGTAGTGAACGTCATTTTTATCTATCTGCTAACCGAATAATTTTGCTCAATAACTTAACCTTTAGCCCGTTAACTATGATGCACAGCAGCAGTAGAAATGATTAACCGGATTACAGTTAAATTTGTTAAGAGGTGAAATATACATATGTTGTCTATTGCTATCGGCTGTGATGACGCGGCTATTGATATGAAAAACCAACTCATTGCTTTTCTTCAGAATAAGGGCATTACGGTTGTCGATTACAGTTGCGATCAACACCGTGAACCGACGATGTACCCGGATATAGCCGTTCAGGTTGCTCAGGCAATCAAAGACGGGAAACATCAGCGTGGGGTTTTAATCTGCGGAACCGGTATTGGTATGAGTATTTCAGCCAACAAAGTTCCGGGGATCCGTGCCGCACAATGTCACGATACCTTCTCTGCCCAGCGGGCCAGAAAAAGTAACGATGCTCAGATCATCTGCTTAGGTGCACGGGTTATTGGCGGTGAATTAGCAAAAACGCTAATTGATGCTTGGCTTGAATCTGAGTTCGACGGTGGTAATTCAACGGCCAAAGTGGAAAGAATCAGCTATTACGAACAACAAATGCAGCAGGGTTAACCCTGCTGCCTGTACCCCGGTTCTCACACAACCGGGGCATCGGTTTATATATGATTAAAGGAAATCCCTTATGAACCAGCTCGATGAGCTAAAAAAAGTTACTACCGTCGTCGCCGACAGCGGAGATCTTGACTCAATTAGAAATTTCTCTCCTGAAGATGCCACAACCAACCCATCATTAATTCTTAAAGCCGCCGAACTCCCTCAGTACCAATATCTTATCGATGCAGCCATCAATGATGCAAAACAACAGGGTGGCGATAAAGAGACTCAGCTAATTAACGCCTGCGATCGTTTAGCGGTATATATCGGTGCGGAGATCGTTAAAAGCATTCCGGGAAGGATTTCTACCGAAGTGGATGCCCGACTCTCTTTCAATCGAGGCATGTGCGTCGCGAAAGCCCGCAAGCTAGTCTCGCTATATCAAAAAGCGGGCATTGATAAATCACGCATTTTGATCAAGCTGGCCGCAACCTGGGAAGGTATCCGTGCGGCAGAAGAGCTGGAAAACGAAGGCATCAACTGTAATCTGACGCTGCTGTTCTCATTTGCACAAGCCCGAGCCTGTGCAGAGGCTGGCGTATATTTGATCTCGCCGTTTGTCGGCCGGATCTACGATTGGTATCAGGCTAAACAACCGATTACCGACTATCAGGCTGAAACCGATCCCGGAGTCATCTCTGTCAGAGAGATTTACCACTATTATAAGCAACACCGTTATCCGACCGTTATCATGGGTGCCAGTTTCCGGCGCACTGAGCAAGTGCTGGCGCTTGCCGGCTGTGACCGTTTAACCATTTCACCGGCCTTATTGAAACAGCTCCAAGAAAGTCAGGGTCCGGTCGAGCGTAAACTGTTCCCGACTAATGAAGTATTAAACCGGCCGAGCATGATGACTGAAGCAGAATTTCGCTGGCAGCATAATCAAGATCCGATGGCGATTGATAAGCTGGCTGAAGGTATTCGCCTGTTTGCGGTCGATCAGGCTAAGCTAGAAGCAATGCTGGCAGCCAAGCTCTGATAGATTTCCTATAAAAATTTAACTTCTTGGGGTAGATAAACTGTTATAACTATACCTACTAAATACACCCATCGCGTAATGCTGTGGGATAGCAGATAAATTTTGCATACATTTTATTTTACCCCTGAAAATTTCATCTAAATGGAGTTAATAATGCCCTCTCATAAAGAACTCGCCAACGCTATCCGTGCGTTAAGTATGGATGCTGTGCAAAAGGCCAAGTCCGGCCACCCCGGTGCCCCGATGGGCATGGCTGATATTGCNGAAGTCCTGTGGCGGGATTTCCTCAACCACAATCCGACTAATCCGCTTTGGGCNAACCGTGACCGCTTTGTTCTTTCCAATGGTCATGGCTCTATGTTGATTTATAGCCTGCTTCATCTCACCGGCTATGACTTATCTATCGACGATTTAAAACAGTTCCGTCAGTTGCATTCCCGCACGCCGGGCCACCCGGAATACGGCTATGCGCCGGGCGTAGAAACCACCACCGGGCCGCTGGGTCAGGGCATTTGTAATGCGGTAGGGATGGCGATTGCTGAGCGCACGCTGGCCGCCCAGTTNAACCGTCANGGCCACGACGTGGTTGACCANTTCACTTATACCTTTATGGGTGACGGCTGCATGATGGAAGGGGTTTCTCACGAAGCCTGTTCACTGGCCGGTACCCTGAAATTNGGCAAGCTGATTGCGTTTTATGATGACAACGGTATNTCTATCGACGGTCACGTTGAGGGCTGGTTTACNGATGACACCGCCAAACGTTTCGAAGCCTATGGCTGGCACGTTATTCCGGCTATCGACGGNCATGATGCTGATGCTATTCGCGCTGCCGTTGANCAAGCCAAGAAAGAGACCGGCAAGCCTTCACTGTTAATGTGNAAAACCATTATCGGCTTCGGCTCACCGAATAAAGCCGGNAGCCATGAAAGCCACGGCGCGCCGTTAGGTGATGCTGAAATTGCTGCCACCCGCGAAGCGCTGGGCTGGACGCATGCGCCGTTTGTTATTCCGTCAGATATTTATGCTGCATGGGATGCCAAAACCGCCGGNCAGGCGAAAGAGCAGGCGTGGAATGCGCAGTTCGCTGCCTATCAAGCCGCTTATCCTGAATTAGCCGCNGAGCTTAAGCGCCGCGTATCCGGTGAGCTGCCGGCTGACTGGGGCTTTGAGTCACAGAAGTTTATTGAGCAGTTACAGGCNAATCCGGCCAATATTGCCAGCCGTAAAGCGTCGCAAAATGCGCTGGAAGCCTTTGGCAAGTTCCTGCCGGAATTCCTCGGCGGCTCTGCTGACCTGGCACCGAGTAACCTGACNATCTGGTCCGGNTCNAAATCGATAATGGATGACTTAGCCGGTAACTACATTCACTACGGCGTGCGTGAGTTTGGNATGTCTGCCATTATGAACGGNATTGCCCTGCACGGCGGATTCCTGCCGTANGGCGCGACCTTCCTGATGTTTATGGAATATGCCCGTAATGCGGTGCGCATGGCGGCACTGATGAAAATTCGCAACGTGTTTGTGTATACCCATGACTCTATCGGTCTGGGGGAAGATGGCCCGACGCACCAGCCGGTTGAACAAATTGCCAGCCTGCGCCTGACGCCAAATATGAGCACATGGCGCCCGTGTGACCAGGTTGAGTCCGCGGTAGCGTGGAAGCATGCCATTGAACGCAACGACGGCCCTTGCGCCCTGATTTTCTCGCGCCAGAACCTGACCCAACAGCCGCGTACGCCGGAGCAACTGGCCAACGTGGCCCGCGGTGGTTATATCCTGAAAGACTGTGCCGGGGTACCGGAGCTGATTCTGATTGCCACCGGTTCTGAAGTCAGCTTAGCGGTTGATGCCGCAGACAAACTGACGGCAGAAGGGCGTAAAGTGCGTGTGGTATCGATGCCGTCAACCGAGACCTTTGACCGTCAGGACCAAAACTATCGTGAATCAGTATTGCCATCAGGCGTTACGGCACGCGTGGCGATTGAAGCCGGCATTGCGGACTTCTGGTTTAAGTATGTGGGTCTGAACGGCAGCATCATCGGTATGCACAGCTTTGGTGAATCAGCCCCGGCCGAGCAGCTGTTTGAAGAGTTTGGCTTTACGGTTGATAACGTACTGACCCATGCTCGTGCGTTGTTGAAGTAGCTTATTGGCGTTATTGATTAAACCATCTGGCTGAATAGGCCAGATAAACACCAAAGCCCCGGTCTGGACTAACACATCCCGATCGGGGCTTTTTTAGTTATCTAATTTTTAATCGAAAATACTTTATACACATGGAGATATATCGGATTACGTCATTCAGCAGCTAATAGGGTCATATCGTACAAATTGCTTTGCAGATATCCGGTGAAGTGTCACTCTATATGCATAGATTCCTTAGATTACAAACGCCATACAAAACGGGGGGAGCAGCATCTAAAGCCCCTGCGTATAAACTAAAGGATAGCGTGAGAAACAATGAGCTATAGCATAACGTTAATGGTTGTTGCATTCGGCGGTGCACTCGGGGCAGTCAGTCGTTTTCAGATAACTAACTGGTTTTCCGTCTGGTTTGGCACCAATTTCCCTTATGCGACACTGGCGGTTAACGTAGGTGGTTCGCTGGTTATGGGACTACTGATGGCGGCCCTGACGCAGGGTTCGTTAATCTCCCCCCACTGGAGGCCATTGATTGGAGTAGGATTTTTAGGGGCACTCACCACCTTCTCAACCTTTTCATTCGATACGCTGATACTATTCACCCAGGGTGAATGGCTAAAAGCGGGCCTTAATATCATACTGAATGTAGCGTTATGTTTAATCGCCGTAGCCGTTGGCTATTTTTTGCTGATAAAAACGCAATAACTCGATGAGTTATTTGGCCTTTATCAATAATCACTCCATTAGCCAGTGTTACTCTGTCGGCTTCGATTTCTGTAAAGATGTTAAAAGAACGCTCTGATAGGCCTGAAACACGGATTTTTCCCTGTTTCAGCCTTATGAACTTTGGTACAGTGCTCTCTCGGTTTTGCTCTCTGATACACCAATTAAAGCATACAAAACGTGTGGAGAGGGAATGCACCAAACCGATAAGTCGGATAGTTTAAATCTTAAATTATCCTTAGTAGCTGATTCATTTAGCTGTAGATAACTAGCGTTGAAAGAAGTCTGTGGATGTTCGGGTTATTTTAAATGCCAGATACCAAGCCTTACTTTAGCAAGATAGATCTCTAGCAGACAGTTTATCGCCCTACGGGGACCTGTATCGGTTATACCGATCGATGTTTAGGAACAAAAAATGGATGTAATACAAACGCTCTGGCAAGCACTCTGGCATCACGATATAGAAATGTTGACCAATCCATCATTGGTTTGGACACTGTACGGTATTCTTTTTGTTATTTTATTATTAGAAAATGGCGTTCTGCCCGCGGCATTTTTACCCGGTGATAGCCTCCTTTTGCTGGTCGGCGTACTGGTGGCAAAAGATGCCGTCAATTACCCGATAGTCGTTGTTATTCTCACCGCCGGTGCCAGCCTTGGCAGTTGGATAGGATTCCTTCAAGGCAGGTGGGTCGGTAATACTAAACTGGTACAAAACTGGCTCTCCCATATCCCCCCACATTATCATCAGCGGGCACATAACTTATTCCATAAACACGGCCTGGCAGCATTATTTATCGGTCGTTTTCTGGCGTTTGTTCGTACCCTGTTGCCTACGCTGGCGGGCATATCCGGCCTCAATTCACGTCGCTTCCAGTTCTTTAACTGGCTAAGCGGGTTTATGTGGGTCCTTATTCTGACCAGCCTGGGATACGGATTAGGCAAAACCAAGGTTTTTGATCTGTATGAAGACATATTGATGAAATGTCTGGTGTTGTTACCCATTGTTTTACTGGTGCTGGGCCTGGTCGGTTCCATCATCGTTGTTTGGCGTAAAAAGTTTTCAAATAGCTCACACAAAAAATAATTAACGCTACGCATAACCGTTTATCTGTTTATCTTGTTACGGCCTGCTATGTTTAACTGATTAACATAGCGGGCCGTAACTTTATGATTAAAATAAAGATGTCTCCCATCAGTTATCAGCTAAAATCACAAACTGAAACCATTCATCGCACAATTTTTCCTTTTATAACCTGTGATTATGGTCTATGTTTAATAGTACATTTCGCTAACGTTAAGGGGTATACCCATATGGCACAGCAAAAAGAAAGCACTTCAGCACAACTGCGTGACGAGCTGGAAACACTGGCAGACACGCTAGAAGAGATTCTTCATTCATCCGGTGATAAGCCAAAAGCTGAGCTCGATAAGCTACGCTCTAAGGCTGAGAATCTGTTAAAAAACACCCGTACACGCCTCAGCGATACCAGCGAAAAAATCGTCGATCAAACCAAAGAAATTGCCGATCGCGCTGATAATTATGTTCATGAAAAACCGTGGACTGGCGTTGGCATCGGTGCAGCAGTAGGTCTGGTGCTCGGTGTTCTGTTAACCCGTCGTTAATCATGCCGGATAACTTGCATTCTCAGGGCCCTGCTAAAGGTGCCCTGAGCATTATTCAGCGCATATTCACCCTGCTATTAGGCATGGTTGAAACCCGTCTCGAATTAATTTCGGTTGAGCTGGAAGAAGAGAAAGCTAACCTGATCCAACTGTTGATCATGGCTGGCCTAACGCTACTGTTTGCCGGATTTTTCCTGATGGGACTATTTATTCTGATCTGTTTTGCTATCGATCCGGCCTATCGGACTATAGCGCTATCTGTTCTTACCGGCATTTTGTTGGTTCTCACGGTAATCGGTGGAATTTGGACAATCAGTAAAGCTCGCCAGTCTACGTTTCTTAAAGAAACGCGCAGCCAGCTTAAATTAGACCACTCTTTATTGCAGGATGACAAATGAACAGGCGGCAGGCACGGCAACTCAAAAAAGCGCTGCTGCTGAATAAGATAGCCCAGCAGCGATCGGAGCTTGCCGGCAACCGTCGGGCATTTTTAGAGCAGACGGCCACCTTTGATAATGGCTGTCTGGTTCTGATGAAATACCCTAAGCTTACCGCTGCAGGCGCTGGCCTACTGGCTGTATACGCGTTGCGTCGCCCCCGTAAACTGCTGCTCTGGAGCCGCCGGGCACTGGGTATATGGAGTACGTTAAGCTTTGTCAGAAACAATCTTAGCGTCAATCTTAACGTCAATAAATAACCCTTCCCTATAGCATATCAATCCCCACAATAAAACTGATGTTATTTAAATTAACTCGTTTGCATATTGGCCTGCAAAATAAAAAATACATATTTTTCATAAAGATAAATTAAACATCAATATTCAATTTTTTTGAATCAATTATACAATTCTTCTAGCTAACATATTTTTATCCCTTGAACTACGATTACACCATCTTAACGAGACAATGTTTGTGCCGCTGATAAGGCCCGAGCAAATTAAATCACCCTGATGGAGTTCAAGAAACAAAATGCAAAACCTTAATAATCTGGCCATCCTGATAGCCCGTATCTTAATGCCAATCCTGTTTATCGTGGCTGGCTACGGAAAATTAGGCGATGCCTATGCCGGTACCCAACAATATATGCAGGCAATGGGCGTTCCCGGATTTTTCTTACCGCTAACAATTTTGCTTGAACTCGGTGGCGGTCTGGCCGTTATGTTTGGCTTCCTGACCCGTACAACGGCATTATTTACCGTCATCTTTACTCTGGCAACGGCGTTTATCTTCCACATTAACTTTGCCGAAGGCGCAAACCAGCTAATGTTTATGAAGAACCTGACCATTGCCGGTGGCTACCTGTTACTTGCGGTGTCTGGCCCGGGTGCATGGAGTATTGATGGCCTGCTGAAAAAGAAATGGTAATCAACTCATAACCGACGGGCTGCGTAACCTATGCAGCCCGTTATTTTTTATAAAATCCTCAATCGCTATATTCATCGATAAAAAACAACCCACGGGCGAATATAAACAATACCTTTTATACTCAAAGTATGTAGCTACTAACGTCACTGCATATACCGAGGGTCTACCAGCCACAGCTATCTGCGGAGGTACATATGGGACAATTAGTTAATGGAGTCTGGCAGGATGTTTGGTATGACACTAAATCAAGCAACGGCCATTTTAAGCGTACATCGCCACAATTTCGCCACTGGATAACCGCCGACGGCAGAGCCGGCCCGAGCGGTGATGCCGGATTTAAAGCCGAGCCCGGCCGCTATCATCTTTATGTCTCTCTGGCCTGCCCGTGGGCGCACCGAACCTTACTGATGCGTAAACTCAAAGGGCTTGAACAGATAATTTCAGTTTCCGTTGTTCATCCTTTAATGCTGGAGAACGGCTGGACGTTTGCTACCGACTTTGAGGCCGCGACCGGCGACTCCCTGTTTGGATTTGACTATCTTTATCAGGTTTATCTGAAAGCCGTGCCCGACTACAGCGGACGGGTAACGGTGCCCGTTCTTTGGGACAAACAAAAAAATACCATTGTCAGCAACGAATCCGCTGAGATCATCCGCATGTTTAATACTGCGTTTGACCATTTAGGCGCCAAGCCGACGGATTACTATCCTGAAGCACTGCATAACCAGATCAACGGCCTGAATGAGTGGATCTATCAGGATGTTAACAATGGTGTTTATAAAGCCGGATTTTCAACCCAACAGGACGTTTATTCTGCTGAGGTAGCAAACGTTTTTCAGGCACTGGATAAGCTGGAGCTCATTTTGTCGGGGCAACGCTATCTGACCGGCAATCAGTTAACCGAAGCTGACCTGAGACTGTGGACCACTCTGGTACGCTTCGATCCTGTCTATGTCACCCACTTTAAATGTGACTACCAACGTATCAGCGACTATCCTAATTTATATGGATTCCTACGGGATATTTACCAACATCCCGGCGTTGCAGACACGGTGAATTTTCCGCATATCCGACATCACTACTATTGCAGTCACAAGACGATCAACCCGACAGGCATCATCTCTATCGGACCTAAGCAAGATCTTAATGCGCCTCACGATCGTTATGACCGCTTCATCGATTAGCAAGGATAAGATTATGAGCAGCCAACAGTACCGAACCGTCAAACAAATCCTCCACGCCCAGGCCACGCAGGACGGCGCAGGCGTCAGTTTAAAGCGCGCACTGGGCCAAACCGACGGGCAGAGAATGGATCCATATCTGATGATGGACGTTTTCTTCTCTGACAACCCGCAAGACTACCTTGCCGGTTTTCCCAACCATCCCCATCGGGGTTTTGAGACCATTACCTACATGCTTGAAGGTAATATGCTGCATGAAGATCACGCCGGAAACCGCGGAGAGTTAAAATCAGGCGGAATTCAGTGGATGACCGCAGGTAAAGGTATTATCCACTCAGAAATGCCCCAGCAGCTTGACGGCCAAATGCGTGGCTTTCAGATTTGGTTAAACCTGCCGCGGGCAGAAAAGATGAAGCCGGCCAGCTATCAGAACTTTAGCGCCGAACAGTTACCCAATATCTCACTGCTGGAAAGCGGTCAAATTGTCCTGATTGCCGGCACGCTGACAATCGACGGAGAGACCTATACCAGCCCGGTTCAGGCCCACGTCACGCAGCCGCTGATTGCAGATATTGATTTATCCCCTCACGGAGAAATTCATATTCCAATTCCGGCGGGAATGAATGCGCTACTGTTTTTATTTGAAGGTGAAATTGAGATTGATGACCATACCTTACTATTTGACCAAACCGCCATTCTAAGCGATGGCGACATGGTGCACTTAAAGGCGGATATTTTGGGCGGCAGGGTAATGCTGCTGGCAGGTAAACCGCTACATGAGCCGATTGTTCAGTACGGACCTTTTGTGATGAATACCATAGAAGAAATTCAGCAGGCGATTGATGATTATAACAGCGGGCAGTTCCCTTAATCGCTTAGTCGTAACGATATCTGATATCTAGCGCTACTCACCTGTCCGCAACGGCGGACAGGTGAAAATAAACAAAGAAACCTACGCCTTCTGGCGGGTAGACCAGATAACGGCAAAAATAATCAGCGCACCGCCTGATATCATCCGTAGTCCCGGCTGTTCATTAAACAGAATCCACGCGGCCACAATGGCATATACCGGCTCTAGCGAGATAATCAACGCCGCTGTGCGGGCATTAATGACTTTCAAGCCGTTAATAAAAAAGCTGTAAGACAAGCCGGTGCACAATAATCCGAGGCAGGCAATCCATACCCAATCGAGCCACGGCACTGATGATAAATCGCTAAAGGCAAAAGGCAGCAGGCACAGTAAGACTGACAGGCTTTCCCACCAGTTTACCTGTACCCCCGACATTTTTGCCGCCACGTTACGGTTACCAATAGTCAGCAGTGCGTAAGTCACACCGGATGCGATCCCCCAAAGCAGCCCCTCAGTAGCCGTATCAGAGAAATCAAAGCTTGGCGTCACCAGAATCAGCCCGAGTGAAACAAGAATAATTAAGGTGTATTCGGTTTTGGTTAGCTTTTCACGGAAAAACAGGCTTTCACACAGCGCGATAACCGCAGGGAAACAGGCAAAGCCCAAGGTAGCTACCGCCACCCCGCCCACTTTAATGCCAATAAAAAAGGTCATCCAGTGAGCCACTAACAGCAGCCCCAACGCCAATAAAATAGCAATCTGTTGAACGCTGATTCCTTGCCATGGCAGGCGACGAGATTTCACCATTAACAGCGAAAGTGACAGAACGGCAAAAGCGGCCCGGCCAAAGACCAATACGGCCACACCGCTGATAATAAGCTTGCCAAAAATACCCGAGATACCAAAAAGTATCGCGGCAGCATGCATCTGATAAAGAGCGCTGCGACGCGTCATACAACAACCTGAATTTGAAAAATAATAGATTTAAGCGGCCGAGCTTTACGCCCCGGTCAGCAGCTTAGGAATTTCACGCAATAGCCAGGCTTTGGCTTTGCCAATCTGATCCCGCCGCCATGCCATAATGATCTCGACCTCTGCCCCCGGATCGTCACCAATCACTTTTAAGCGGCCCTCTTTTAGATCGTCTTGGATCAGCGACAAGGGCAGCGTGGCAATTCCCAGACCGTCTATCAATGCGCGGTGTTTATCCGTCATTGAACTCACCGTTAACCGGCGCTGTTTCTCCAGCACCTTAACGGTTAAAATCGGGCGTTCGCGGGCAGTATCGGCAATAGCAATACCCCGATACTTCAGGCGGGTCGCTTCATCTAAAGGATTCTCTTCCTGATGAATCGGGTGGTCAGGTGCGGCAACGTACAGACTGGTAGTTTTATACAACGGGCTGGAGTTAATTTCAGAAGACTGCCTGAATGAGCTGGACGGGCCAATAACAATATCGGCGGTTCCCATTTCAAGCCGCTCCCAGGCGCCGGCCAATACTTCAGTAATAATCGACATTTGAGTATCTGACTTTTCAGCCAGACGGCTTACCAGCGGAAACAGCCGATAAGCCGGCACCAAAACCTCAGTGACTATCGTTATATTGGTTTCCCAACCGCGGGATAAGGCTTCAGCATCCGATGTCAGCTTATCAGCGGCCTCTAATAAAATGCGCCCGCGCTCCAGTAATAAACGCCCTACCGGGGTAAATTTAGTCCGGTGGCCGGAGCGATCGAAGAGCACCACATCCAGCTCTTCTTCTAATTTTTGCATGGTATAACTCAGCGCGGAAGGAACCCGGCCAAGTTCATCTGCGGCGGCAGCAAAACTGCGGCGGCGATCGATAGCATCCATGACTCTCAACGCTTCAAGCGTTAATGCTCTGTCTTTATTCATAGTTATGAGTGAATCATCCTTAGGAGGCAGCGATTAACGTAATGTGCATCAGACTAGCTCGCTAATGGATAAGCGTCCAGCATCAATCCCCAAATGCACCCCGATTTTAGCGGTTTTTTGCCACTCAACATGAATAATATTCATCATCGATGAATATTATTCAATTGCCCTCATGCGGTGATAGTGACAGGATGAATAATCAGTTTAGACATCTAAACGTCCAAATAACTTATTCTCAAGAGGCACATCATGTCAAAAAATTTACCACCGTTTCGCGCTGATACCGTCGGCAGCCTATTACGAACGCAACCATTGAAGCGGGCTCGTCTGCAGTTTAGCAACGGCGAGATTACCGCGCCGCAGCTACGTCAGGTCGAAGATGATGAAATCAGAAAAATCGTCACCCGCCAGGAAGAGACCGGGCTAAAAGCAGTTACCGACGGAGAGTTCCGCCGGGCATGGTGGCACTTTGATTTTCTCGAAGGGTTAGACGGCGTTGAAGGTGCAGAAGTAGCACAGGGGATTCAGTTCAACGGCGTTCAGACAAAAGCCCGCAGCATCAAAGTTACCGGCAAACTGGGCTTTACGGACCACCCGATGCTGAACGATTTCCGTTTTTTATCCGGCATTGTTAAAAATGCCGTACCTAAAATGACGATTCCAAGCCCGAGCATGCTGCACTTTCGCGGCGGACGGGCAGCCATCGATAGTAGCGTTTATCCGAATTTAGACGATTACTTTGCCGACTTGGCTGAAACCTACCGGCTGGCCATAAAAGCATTTTATGATGCCGGATGCCGCTATCTCCAGTTGGACGATACGGTTTGGGCTTACTTCTGTTCAGAAGATCAGCGCGCACAAATTCGAGCCAGAGGTGATGACCCGGAGCAATTAGCAAAAATCTATGCGTGGGTGATCAACACCGCGATAAAAGATAAACCAGCAGACTTAGTTATCGGCCTGCACGTATGCCGCGGCAACTTCCGCTCAACCTGGATATCCGAAGGCGGCTATGAGCCGGTGGCAGAGCTCCTGTTTGGCTCCGTCAACGTCGATGCCTTCTTCCTTGAATACGACAGCGAACGCGCCGGTGGCTTTGAACCGCTAAGATTTATCAAACCCGGCCACCAGCAGGTCGTACTGGGATTAGTCACCACCAAAACCGGACAATTAGAAAATCCTGAAGATGTAAAACGGCGTATTCAGGAAGCCTCACAGTATGTAAACATCAACCAACTCTGCCTAAGCCCCCAATGCGGATTCGCCTCCACCGAAGAGGGCAACTCGCTGGCGGAAGAACAGCAGTGGGATAAACTCAAACTCACCGTTGAAGTCGCCGCCGAAGTGTGGAAAAACCAATAGCAAAGAAACCGCCGTTGACCTTAAGCACTCGTCTCTGGTGGAACCATTTTTCATTCTGCTCATTCAAAGACAATCAGACCAAAGGTCAAATTCAAGGACTGGATCCCGTTTTTCAACGGGATGACGAGCTGGGGGCTACGGGCTCCAGCCGTTGACCTTAGGCACTTAACCCTAGTGGAACCATTTCTTATTCTGCTTATTCAAAGACAATCAGACCAAAGGTCAAATCCAATGACTGGATCTCGTTTTTCAACGGGATGACGAACCAGGCAAACGTGTGTCATATTCAAATACCAAAAGCTAAAACAATTCCATTCACCAATAGCAAACTCGTTGCATCAGATTATCTAAAGAATCGTTTTAGCACTTTATGCAAACCCATAACTACTCGCGCCCAACAAAATTAATGTAGAATCTCTATACTACATGGTTGCCATAAAACGACTCATTCAGCCATATATATCAATAATATCAAATGAATGTATTGTTCATTTCTATTGCTAACAACCAGATACCCATCATAGCAATATTAGTCTGACATTTACGGCTAGGGTCTCTGTGCCCTGGATTAAAAAACATTCATCAATAAACGATAATCACAACGATAAAACCAATATGAAAAAACAGTCTATTTTCACCCTACTATTTATTGTTGTTATTGTTGCGTTGGCCATATTATTTCGTGCCCACAATCAATATATCTTGCTACAGGGTGAAGTCGATGCCCCGGAAGTTCTGGTCACCTCCAAAGCTAAGGGGCGGGTAATTGAGCGCCATATACAACGCGGCGACGACGTTAAAAGCGGGCAGCTTCTGATTACTTTAGAAAGCCCGGAACTAATAGCTCAAGTCAAATCACTTGAAGCCGCACGGGATCAGGCATTAGCCCGCTGGAATGAATCAGCAAACGGCACCCGTGAAGAAAATATTCGCAATTTAAAAGCCGAACTCGCCCAAGCTCAGGCTACCTATAAAAATGCTCAGGAAGACTACCTGCGTAATCAGGCCATGGCAGTAAAAGGCTACGTCTCGGCCACCATGCTCGACAACTCATTAAAAGCCAGAGATACCGCAGCCCAGCAGGTCAAAGCGGCAAAAGCCAATCTTGATGAAGGCATTAACGGAGACCGTAACGAGCAGCGTGAATATTACGCGGCAGCACTGCGGCAGGCCGAGCAGAATCTGCAGCAGATTAAAGTCCAGCAGGATGATCTGATGGTCAAAGCGCCGGTCAGTGGTGAAGTCGGTTCTATTCCGGCAGAGCAAGGGGAACTACTCAATGCCTCAAGTCCGTTGTTAACCATTATCCGCCTGCCGGACGCATATTTTGTCTTTAACCTGCGGGAAGATATCTTAGCCAAGGTACGCAAAGGCGATAAAATCACATTGCAGGTTCCGGCCTTAAATAATCAACAGATTGAAGCTGAGGTGAGATATATCGCCCCAATGGGAGATTTCGCCACTAAGCGTGCAACGCGCGCAACCGGCGATTTTGATTTAAAAACCTTCGAAGTTCGTCTCTACCCGATCAAACAGGTTGAAGGTCTTCGTCCCGGCATGAGTTCATTATGGAAATGGGAAGACTAAAGGCCAGGTGGCGATGCTTTAATCGCAGCTTTAACGTTGAGGCCAAAGCCGCATCGCGCAGCGTCGTTTTACACTGGCTAACGTGGATTTTTCCATTAATGCTGTTTATTTTAATCAGCGCCAATTTTTCCGCCGGTACCTTACTCGAGCTACCGGTTGCCGCAGTGGATAATGACAACAGCATATTATCTAAACGCCTGATCAGAGATCTGGATGCCGGTTCGCACGCTCAGGTCAGCCAATATAGTGAAGGACTTGAACGGGCGCTGAGCGATCTACGCTCAGCTAATATTTACGCCCTACTATATATTCCTCATAATTTCGAAGCCGACGTATTAGCCGGTCGCCAGCCCAGCCCGGTGCTCTACTACAATGCGCTGTTCTACGGAGCCGGACTTTATTCAACTCAGGACTTTCCGGGCCTGACGGCAGAAATCAGTCAGGAATATACTGCGATTATTTCCACGGCCATCGGTAAGCCGCTTCCGGCCTTGGCGACGGTTAATCTCTCTTATGAGAGCCTGTTTAACGCCAGCGGAAACTTTATCTATTACCAGCTGTTCGCTGCCACTATTCATATCCTGCAGCTGTTTGTGGTGACCTGCACTATTTATGTCCTTAGCCGACGGAAAATGCTGCTCGCAGCCCGGCCATTTAGTCTGGCACTGATGGGAAAACTGGCCCCTTATACCATCAGCTATACTATCTTATTGATGGTTCAGCTGGCCGCCTTGGTGATCTATTCCGGCGCCAGCGTTAATGGCAATCCTCTGTTTATGCTGGCTATTGGCTTCTTCTATATTATGGCAGCGCAAAGTATTGGCCTGCTGCTCTTTACCTTCACCAAAGACATTATTACTGCCTATACCCTGATTGGTTTATTAGTCGGCGTAGCCATGACCTATTCCGGTATCGCCGTACCGGAGCTGTCAATGCCGCTGATAGCCCAAATCATTGCCAATATCGAGCCACTGACCCATGCGCTATATGCCCTGTTCGACGTCTTTTTGCGTGGGGTGCCGGCGTCATCACTGATTTCGGTCTGCGCTCTGTTATTGGTTTACCCAATCGTCACCGCGTTCTTAGTGCGTAAGCGCTTACCTAAACGCCTGCACGGTGAGGATATCAAATAATGATCAAGGGCTATTTTCGCGGATTTATGATGATCACCACCCGCATGCTGGAAAAACCGCTGTGGCTGATGCTGGTATTTTCATTGTGCGTTATGAGCCTGGTTTATCTTAATCATTCCGTATGGGATTTGCCGGTTGGCGTTATCGATCAGGACCACAGTTCCGCCAGCCGCATGGTGATTCGCAGTCTGGACTCCAGTTCAAAAATTGCGGTTAAAAATTACGAATCCGTCGATAGTGCAAAGAAAGATCTGGCTGCTCGTAAGCTGTTTGCCGTTGTCATTATTCCGCCCAATATGGAAAAGCGAATACTACAGGGTAAAACGGTGACTATTCCGGCATTTGGTGACGCCACTAATCGACTGGCTAACGGACAGATAGAGCAAGATATTGTCTCTGCTTACCGTACAATGACGCTGGCTTATAATACAGAAATCCTGATGAACAACGGATTTTCACCGTTACAAATCAGTATGATTCTATCGCCCATTAAAGGGCAAAGCGTCGAACTGTTTAATCCGGGTATCAGCTACGCCGCGATTACCTTTCCCGGTCTGATGGTGATGTTACTCCAGCATTCACTATTAATCGCAGGCACCCGAACCAGCATTGTGCTGCATACGTTACCCACAGGAAAACCACCTTTGCCGGTGTATCTTGGCTGTTTATCCGGTTTGATTCCTATCTGGTTATTCTTATCCATTGTGTTATTTGTGGTCTGGCCGATGCTATTAGGCTACCGACAAACGGCACCAATACCCGATTTACTGCTGCTGACCTTCCCGTTTATTTTAGCGGTGCTTGGCCTGGCTAAACTGATTACCGAATGCCTGCGCAACGTCGAGCTGATTTACCTGACGCTGGCATTAGTAACCACGCCGGTGTTCTATATTTCAGGCACCATCTGGCCGCTACAGTCTATGCCGACATGGGTATGGTTTATCTCGCATTTGCTTCCGTCTACATGGGCAACTAAGGCTATCGCTGGCATAGACCAAATGGGACAATCCATCACCGAAGTCGGTTTCGATGTCGTTATGATGTTAGTTCTTGGACTTTGCTACGCCTCGCTAGGCTGGCTGGTTGGGGCTTTGCGGGATGGTCATTTAAGAAAATTTATTTATCGCCGACATATAAAAAAACATCCTGTTTCTGAGAAGTGAAATAAGATAATTTAAAAGCCCCACTGATTAAACAGCAGGGCTTCTTTCACAGCTAACCACCTGATATTAGATGTCGCTATCTTTGATTGGCGAACGAACTAAGAAAATATAAGCAAAAGCGCCTAGTACCGTAACACCGGAACAAATCGCCAATGCCAGATTAAAGGACTTGGTGGTATCTAGAATCCAACCGGTCGCGATTGGGGCAATTGAAGCAAACAGGAAGCTGGCAAAGTTCTGAATGCTCCCCACAGATGCGGTCATACGTGACGGTACCGCAACATGAATAAGACCCCAGCATGATGTACCGGCAAAGTGAATACAGAACAGAGCCATACCAATCAACACCACGGCCATGCCAGTACTGTCAGCCTGAGCCACAACCGCAGTAAATGCCGCAGAGCAGAACATGCCGATAGCAATACAGATCTTACGGCTCTTAATCGGATTCATACCACGACGAACCATCGCATCAGTCACAAAGCCGTTACTGAGCATACCTGCGGCACCAAACAGAAATGGAATCGCAGCGTACATGCCGGTACTGGCTAAGTTCAGATTATAAGTAGTCTGTAAGTATCCCGGTAACCATGCCAGATATAGCCATGCGGTATAGTTAATGCCGCTAAAGCCCAGCATCATTCCCCACATGGTTTTATTTTTAAACAGAGAGCGCCACTCTTTAAATGACATCGGCTCCTTTTTAGAAGCAACGCTCCCCTCATTGAGATACTTCTCTTCCTCTGTTGTCAGAGCAAAGCTGCCCCGATCGCGATAAATCATGTACCAGCCGATAGACAGCGCAATCCCAAACAGCCCGATGGTGATAAACATACCGCGCCATCCCATCATCAACATCATCGCGGCCAGAATCGGCGGGCTAATCGCCATACCAATGGTAGATGCAGCATTAAAGATCCCCATCGGCATGCCGCGATCTTTAATATTAAACCAGTCGTTGATAACCTTCACACCACATGGATTCATCGGTGCTTCACCAATACCCAAACCAATACGCACTAACGCAAACTGAGCAAAGGTGTGGACCATACCGGCCGCCGCCTGAAACAATGACCAAAAAAACATGCCCAAGCCCAGCATAATACGCGGACCTTTACGATCAAGCAGCGCTCCACAAGGTAACTGAGCAAAACCATAGGCCAGCGAAAATATCGACAATAGCGCACCAATCTCCGTTGCGCTTAAGCCTAGTTCTTCACGAATGGTCAGGTTAGCAACCGAAAGTGAACTGCGATCCAGATAATTAATCACCGCAGCGAAAAACAACATCAACATCGCGACAGTTTGAATTCTTTTAATACGGGACGGGCGCGCAACAGTGGCAGAAACTTCTGGCGATATTCGCCCTTTATCTATATTTTCGCCCGCCGATAACGTTGCTTCATTTCTTTCCATGCTTTCCTCCGAAAACAGTAATGACATAGATAGCCATAAAGGAATCCCTACCTTTTATATTAAAAGGCAGAGTCCTTATAGATATCTTCTATTTTAATTTAAGTTATGTGGTGATTAATTAACCCACCGATAACTGATTTTTTATTACTTTTAAATATTTTTATGCCGGTATAGATGTTGCTACATCATTTTTAATCAAATCGGTTAAGGCCTTAGCCAACGCACTTGTCAGGCCTGGAATCTGGTTAAGGTCCCGTTCCCAATGGTCAGACATTGCCAGAATATTTTCCGCCAGTTTTTGTGGCTGGGAATCATATAATGGTGCCCATGATTTAAACCTTTCTAATAAATAGTCATCGTCAGTTAATGGTATTTTTTCACCATTATATTCACCGCGATAAAATAGAATTAGTGATGCCAATGCAAATACAATATATTCAGGAACCTGTTGGTACTGCTGCTGGTATGTGATGAGCTGAGGCAATAAACGAGTCTTAAATTTAGTGAGTGAGTTTAATGAAATAGCCAATAGCTCATGTTGAATATACGGGTTGCTAAAGCGGGCAATCACGTCAGAAGCAAACTGTTTTAGTTCATCTTTATCTAATGACAGAGCCGGAATCACTTCTTGCTGTAATAACCGATCAACGAAGCCAGAGATCGCCGGATTGTTCATTGCATCACCAACCGTGCGTAAACCGGCCAGATAGGCTACCGGCATCATGGCAGTGTGAGCTCCGTTGAGGATCCCCACCTTACGTTCTTTATAGGGTTTAATATCATCAACAATGTGAATATTTAGCGAAACCTGATCCAGCTTAAGCTTATCTTTCAGCCATTCAGGCCCCTGAATAACAAACAGATAAAAATATTCAGCCGTAACCAAAAAACGATCCTGATAACCTAACTGTTGCTCCAGCTCACTAATTTCTCCATGCGGATAGCCGGTAACAATACGGTCAACCAGCGTAGAACAGAATGTATTACTATTTTCTAACCAGCTCAGGAACTGCGGCTCTAACTGCCAGCGGGTAGCATAAGCCATAACATACTCTTTCAACTTTTCGCCGTTATAATCAATTAGTTCACAGGGAACAATAATCAGGCCTTTATCATCAGCGCCGTTAAAGCAGGTAAATCGTTGATGTAAAAAACGGGTCAGCTTAGCCGGAAAAGTCGCTGGCGGGCAGTCGGCATAATGATCATCTTCGCTATAGCTGATACCCGCTTCGGTTGTGTTAGAGAAAATCCATTCTAAATCCGGGTTCTCCGCACAGGCCAGATAGCGTTCAAATTCCTGATAGACCGAAATTTCACGATTAACTGAGCTGATTAAACGCGGCTCAGCAACCGGCTGCCCCTGCTCATTTAGACCACGAATTACGGCTGTGTACAGCCCGTCTTGCTCATTCAGCATCGGTTGTTTAGTGTCTATCGGGCGAACAATGGTAATTCCGCTATTAAAGTCAGTTTTCTCGTTAAGAATATCAACCATCCAGTCAATAAAAGCGCGTAAGAAATTACCTTCGCCAAATTGAACAATCTTTTCCGGATAATTTTTATGTGGGAAGCCGTGCCGGTTTAGATAACCTTTCATGTTCACTATCCTTAATCATTGTGTTGAAGTTAATTCGCTGTTGGGCAAGAACACCAGATTGGAATGAGAGTAGATTGAGTCGAGGAGAATTGAGATTTTCTTATTTCAATATCGTGCGATAGATTTACTTTTCCTGTATTTAATCTGTTTTTTATCCATTAAAAATCATCTTATAAATATAACCGCCATGGATAACGATATTTTCCATATGAAGATAAATTTAATATCGATGGATTTTAAAAAAACCAAAAAACAACCCAACCAATTGAAATTAAATAAATATTTTAAAATTAAATTTTATTTATTAACTCATTAACTTAACTAAAAAATAAAAATATCTCTATATACATTAGACAGATAGTTATTTTACAAGGCTCTGTAAATAGCCAACCACCGTTTTTAAATTGATAAAAACAACAAATTGATACTAGAATATTTTGCTTGGGCAAGGATATATACTTATTCCTACCGCGGTTTTGTACCAATGGTTAAAATTGCCACTAATAGCGACTTAGCCAAGCGAAAACCTACTGGATAGGCTTCGCTGCCGGGCAGTTGGTGTATGAAACCACTATGGATCAGGCTTTAGATTCTTTTATCCATTTGATTAGCCAGATTGCCGGCGGTGAAAAGCAAGCCTGCCATGAACGTCATGATTTCGGGAATTGGCGATATTTAAGAGTGATGTAACGCTATAAATCAATATGCCGGAGGTCTTGGAACCCCCTTAACCTCCGGTATTATTGTTAAAAACCTCCTTAGTCGGGTCATACATTTTGCTGACTAATAGACCTCTCCATCGAGTTTTTAGCCGTGTTTAAATGCCGCCGTAGTTCATTGGTTGCACTCAAATCATTACGACTTATCATTGCACTTAAAATTGCCATATGTTCTTCAATTGCCAGAATATTACGTTCTTTCAAATCTCGCTCATCCCACTGATAATGGAAGTGAAAGATAACCGTAATAACCTCAATTGACTGGTTAAAAAACGGATTATCCGCAGCCGAGAGAATCAGCCCGTGAAATTCATGATCCAACACCGAAAAAGCCCGATAGTTCAGCACAACGGTTTCTCTTAACTGGCGGTGGCGATACAGCAATTCTTTAGCTAAGACCCAGCGATTATCATGCTCAGGCAGGTTCATAAACCGGTTAAGTGCATGAGTTTCTAACAGTTCCCTCAGTTCAAACAGCTTGTCAGCATAAGTCTGATCAAACTTCAGCATGCTCCACTGCCCGCGTCGCAAGTTTTCAATCAGGTTATAGCGGGAAAAACGCAGTAAAAACTCACGAACAACAACCGGGCTGACATTAACCAAACGGGCCAGCTGTAGCTCGGTAAAAGTATCACCCGGCAATAATTCCCGCCGATGAATCATTTTATAAAACGCCTGTTCAAACAAAGTCAGCTGATCCTGCGGCATCTCGGTGATGGTATCAAATCCATCGTCGGCCTCGGGCATACGCACAATCACATAGTCATTACCGACTTTATCTAAAATTCCACACTGATGAAGATGCCCTAGCGTATGGCGAATCGTTGTACGGCTAATGCTGTACATATCTGCCAACGTTGACTGAGATGGAAGCGGTGAACTGATATGTCCGTTATTAATTGCGTCAATAAACTGATTAATTACGTTATGCCGCAAATTTTGCGTGCGCGCCATGAAATCTCCTTATGGTCGAATTCTCACTCGAACAGCGACTTTCCTGCCCCGTTCTTTTTTAATTAAAACCCAATTTAATACCAAATAAATGATAACCGCTCACATATTTGAATAAATAAAAACCATTTATCTGATTTTTTAAATAAAAAGACAGCATCTACTCAGAGGATGTAAATATGAAAACATTAATTTGTCAGGAACCAACCAAACTGGTCTATCAACAACGCGAAGTGCCGAGTCCGGCAGAGGGCGAAGCGCTAATCAAAATTAGCGCGGTCGGAATATGCGGAACAGATATTCACGCCTGGTCAGGAAACCAACCATTCTTCAGCTACCCGCGGGTATTAGGCCATGAGATATGCGGAGAGGTCTCAGCGCTAGGAAAAAACGCCAGCCAATTTAAAGTCGGGCAACGGGTTGCCGTGATGCCCTATCTCTCCTGCGGTCAGTGCGGGGCCTGCCAAAGCGGCCGGACTAACTGTTGCGAAAATATTTCGGTCATCGGAGTCCATCAGGATGGCGGATTCAGCGAATACCTTTGTGTACCGGCAACCAATCTGCTGGCCGTCGACGGCGTTGATCCGATCGGTGCCGCTTTAATTGAGCCCTTTGCCATCAGTGCTCATGCGGTAAGGCGTGCTGCGATTAAGGCCGGAGAACATGTTTTGGTGGTTGGCGCTGGCCCGATCGGACTAGGTGCAGCGGCGATAGCTAAAGCCGACGGCGCTAACGTTATTGTGGCAGATACCAGCCCGGAGCGCCGTAACCACGTTGAACAACAGCTTAATATTATCGCTCTCGATCCATCATCACACACCTTCGAGCAGGATTTACGTCAGCAGTTTGACGGTATGCTGGCGGCTAAAGTCATCGATGCCACCGGTAATCAACACGCCATGAATAATACCGTCAACTTGATTCGCCACGGCGGAAGCATCGTTTTTGTCGGCCTGTTTAAAGGGGACTTAAGCTTCTCCGATCCCGAATTCCATAAAAAAGAAACCACCATGATGGGTAGTCGTAATGCAACTACAGAAGACTTTGAAAAAGTTGGCCGCCTGATGAGTGAAGGTAAACTCAGCGCAGAAATGATGCTGACTCATACATTCAATTTCCATGAAATCGGTAATAGCTATGAACAGGATGTGATCAACAATCGCACTCTACTCAAAGGTGTCATTGAGTTCTCCTGATTAATTTCTTATTTTTTATTCTGCTAGCAGGAGACGGAAACGTCTCCTTTTTTATTTATTCTCTATCTATAACCCCAAATAAAAACACATTAAAATAGTCATTAATTTAAAAAATAAATTTAATTAAAATAATAATAAATCGAATTATTTCATATAGCGCACATTCGCTATTGAAAATATAACACCCTAATTAGCATGGTTATTGTTTTCAAAAATATCCATTTTATTAAAACAAACAAAACAACACTTTAAACAATAAAAATAAGACTTAAAATAACATATTTTTACAATCATTTATTTCAATAAAATACCGCAAATAAAAATAAAATGTCGACCAATAGGAAGATATCCGACTTAATCAACACAAAAGATTATAAGCCAAGATTACCCTTGTCTAATCTTCGGTTTAGATCCTTATGCTTTAATATTTATTGCTACGCATTAGCTCTCGATCAATAATAAGACTAATCAAGATCTTCAAATCAGCACAAAGATCTGGTCAGGCGGTAATCAAAAAATATGCCCTCTTGTAGAAAAGTGTATAAAAGACGCACTTTTCTGGATATTTTTAGTCCAACCGATACCCCGCCGTATAAATGAAAATACCTTTTATTTAATAATTGTAAAATTGTTCACAGCGTGACAATTCAACAAAACACCAAATCAAACTTTTTTGGAAATTATTATGGACAATAAAATCACTATTGGAAATAGACCTAAATCATTCAAAAAGAATTTATTAGCAACATCATTAAGCATTATATTAGGTTCATTATCTGCATCGGTTTATGCAGCCGAAACGCTGGAAGACATTTCAGCCCAAGTTGAAGCCAATCTGATTAATAAGGGCTATAGCTGGGTAAGCGGAGCAATGATTAATAATGTCGACATTTATGATGGTCAAAAAGTCTATTCTAATATGGTGCATAATGGCCTTAATACAGAGGAAACCCGCGGCGTCGTAAACGGTGGAACCGTTTATCAAGGCGGTTACTTAACGTCCTCAGGGTCTGACACGTTTGGCGTGAATATCGAAGGCGGCCAATTCGACGTTGGCCTTAGTGAAGGAGTATTAGGCGACGGAACGGTAATCTACACTTACTATGGCGTTGCCAATAACACCACTGTTTCCGGCACCGATACCAGCTATGGAATATTAGATGTCGACTACGGTGGCTCAGCCTATGGCACAATCCTGAATAATAGAGGGTGGATGAAAGTCAACTGGGAGTTGGCTTATAGGCAAGCTGCAGGCAGAAATCTTGATACAGAGAGCAGTATTGCAGGCGATACCATCGTCAACAATGGCGGATTTCTTTCAGTCTACGACGGAGGCATTATTGATACCACCACGGTCAATGACGGCGGTACTGCTCAGATTTATGATGGCGGTAAATCAACCGGAGGTTTAAACGTGTATAAATCCGGTCTGGTTGAGATGTATACCGACACGGTCTATACCGCAATTAGCCATCAGTCCGGGGAATCCCACGCTGAAAATATCACGCTACATGATAGCGATAGCCAACTGGCCGTTGTTGCTAATGCCGGTACTATTGAGCGTACGATCGGTATTAATAATCTGATTAACAATGGACGGATGACTTTCACTACGGATACTAATGGTCAGGGTTATGCTATTGCCAACGTTAAAAACCTGAGCGGTAACGGCAGCATTAGTATGCGGGTTGCCGGTATGCAAGGCGACTTCCTGAACGTCACAGATTCAATCGACGGTAGTTTTAACGTCACAGTGATGGATGACGGTAGCGAACTGAGATCCGGTAGTGAAGGCTATCACCTGATTCACGCACTGGGCAGCACGCAGCAAAACTTTTCGTTAGAAAATGGCACTGTTGAGCTGGGGGCATATAAATATTATTTAGCTCAGGACCAGAGTAATAGCGATGACTGGCGTCTGACCCAAACTAAACCGCTGGAAATTGTTACTCCAACGCCAATGCCAGCACCAGAGTCGGAGCTTGAAGTTAATCCGCCGACTAACCCGAATATTGATGGTAATACCGGCGGCGGAAAACCGGAGCTTTCCGGCAGTGCTAAAGCGGTTATCTCTATGGCAAACGTTACACCTACCGTTTGGGACGGCGAACTTTCTACGCTAAGATCCCGTTTAGGTGAGCTACGCGATCAATCTTCTGCACAAAACGGTGTGTGGGGTAAATACATCACGAATCGCTACCGCGTTTCTACAGATAACGTAGGCTACAAGCAGGATATGAACGGCGTGATGCTGGGTGTTGATCATGCTATTTCCCAGACCGGCGGACGCCTAGTTATCGGTAGCCAGGTTTCTTATTCCCGTTCCGATCTGAACTACTCAGGCGGCGGTGATGGAACAGTAGACAGCTATTCAGTCGGTTTGTACTCAACGTGGTTAAGCGACAGCGGCTACTACCTTGATAGCGTATTAAAAGCCAACCGATTCAAGACTGAAAATAACGCTAAATTTGGCGGTGGCAGAGCAAGCGCCAGCGACAATACTAACGGCATTGGTTTATCCGTCGAAGGCGGTAAACATATTAAGTTAGATAGCTATTTTATTGAGCCTTACCTGATGGCTTCAGCCTTCCGCGGCGGCAAAACCAGCTATACATTGTCTAACAATTTAAAGACTGAAGCTGACGCGGCTGAATCAATGAAGGCCGAAATCGGTACCACATTCGGTAAGTCATTTTTACTGGATAACGGCTCACAGGTTAAGCCTTATGCCCGTGTCGCAGCCAGCCATGAGTTTAAGAAAAATAACTCAGTTACTATCAATGACACCGAACGTTTCAATAATGATATGTCAGGGAGCGTTGGTAAATATGGCGTAGGTGTGTCCGCACAGTTAGGCGAGCAATGGTCAACCTTCGCTGAAGTTAACTATGCCAAAGGCAGCAGTGTTGAAATGCCATATAGCGGAAACATCGGTGTTCGATACAGCTTCTAATTATTGATTAAAAAGTCGCAATAACTAAAAAGGCCAACGGGATCCCGTTGGCCTTAAATGAGTGGCAAAGCCATTTAGATTTTGCATCGATTTCATCCACCACAATTCCAACCATAAATCTTTACTATTCCCCGATTCTTAACGCTGCCACCATCGGATCTTTATCATCTACGGATACATTAATACTATGCCCTGTGTTTTGACCAATATAAGGCTGAGCGGCGACTAACATATAAGGGAACATGTAGCGTAAATCACCATTCTGGTTATTGCTGGTTATCTGAATATCCCACAGCGGTTTGATTATCTTTTGTTTGACGTAGGCTGAGGCATCTAATGCCTGTAAGCGTACCAATTTTTTATACACAATCGACTGGTGAACCATTGGCTGGTAAACCGAATAGCCTAAAAGCGGATAGGGATAATAGCCAAAACGGCCGGGGTAGAACGGCCCTGCCGTCGGGTAAACCGGGGTATTAACGATCTCTGTTTTGGTTTGCGGCTCACTGATATGGAAGGTCAATACCACCATAATCTGCGCATCATCAATATTCTTAACCTGGGTGTATCCTTGCAGATCGAGTACTAAAGCTACCTGCCGGGCAAACTCAGAAAAAATCAGATCGTTATCGACCACTTCATTCTTATCAGAAACGATAACAAATTTTTTGTCCTGTACCGGCGCATCTTTGGCCGTAATCGCGCTGACCTGAAGATCTTCGGTATGAGCACACCCTGTAAGAATACCGATAAATAGAAGAGTTAATACGATGCGCCAGTTCATTGAGATGCTCCTGAGTAATAGGACTCTGCGATTGGAAGAGAGTAACTAAAAGGCTATACCCACTATAGCACCAGAAGGGAGATCCGGATTGAGGCAACAATAAATGGTGGACAGTAAGTTAAGGCCGGGATATTGCTCCGGCCTTGAGGTTCTATCGGCATCTTATCAACGGCAAAATAAATAAGTTATAACTCGATACGGTAGAATGCTTTGGCATTGCGCCAAAAAAAGGCTTCGCGCTGGCTTGAGGAGTATCCGTCCAGAATTTCCGCAAGATTATTGACCAGTTGATCATAAGAGATTTTTAGTCCGGCAACAGGGAAATTACTGGCAAACATGCAGCGATCCATACCGAACAGCTCGGTAGTTTCCAGTACTACGCTACGATTGCACTCCACGGTCCATGGCCTATCTTTTAGCCCCAATTCAGACACTTTGACTAAAACGTTAGGGCAGTCTGCCAGCGCTTGCATACCTTTGCGCCAGATGGCCAACCCGTTTTCACTGCGATCCCACGGGAAGCCCATATGATTCAGCACAATTCGGGTATCAGGAAATGCCTTTGCAACCTCAGCGGCTTCTTCAAGATGCCAAAATGGTACCCGAAGATCCCAAGACAGATGGTATTTTTCCAGTAATGAAAAACCACTCAGCCATTTATCATCCTGCATACTTCCTGAAACACCTTGTACCCTTGCGACTTGGTCTGGTGACGGGGCGGTGACCGGCTTACTGCGGATACCACGCACCAACGGAAATTTAAGGTGGCCAAGTAAAATTTCCTCACTATTATCCTGATGAAACCAGATATGTGGGACAACAGCGTTAGGAAAACCATAGCGCTCCGCCTGCTGATGTACCCATCGGGTTTCGGCGACTTCATCGCTATAATCATGGTCCGCCTCGCAGTGGACCGTCGCCAGAATCCTATGACCGGAGCTGTCTTGAGCATAGTCCTCAGGCAGGTAATTCTGCATCAATGAGGTGTAATCGCCGAGAAAGGAATCAGGGTCATAATTTTTCAGCCAGGGATAGTGATGGGTATCCAGATTCCATAAATGATGGTGGGCATCGATTAAGGTAATCCCTCCGGACGCGGCGTCCAGCCCATTCTTTTCATGTATGCTTTTCATCGCTATTCTCCTCACTCAGCCTCAACGGCGCCGGATACATTCACTTCAGGCTTATCGGAAGCCGAGGCTTTAGGCGTGACGGAGGCCAACGCTAAACCACAGACAAACAGGGCGGCGGCCATAATCGCGAATCCGGCTAACGGCGTTCCGGTCAGATCAATCAGCCAGCCGACAACGTAAGGGCCGACGAAACCGCCAAGATTACCGATACCGCCAATAAGGCCCAGCGAAAGTGCCAGAATATCCGTGCGTAGAATTAACGGCGGCAAGGCAAAGAATGCACCGTGGATATAGAGCCCGGCAGCAACAATACACAAAAATATAAACTGAATAACCGCCGACGGAAAAAATTGCCCGATCAATAAGGCAATAGCGGCAATGGTCAACGGTAGTGCGGCCGACGTTTTGTTTAACCCGTGTTTATCCGTACGTACTGCAATCACGGCCATTCCGACTAAACCAATCAAATAAGGAATCGCAGTTAACACGCCAACGATGCCCGGCGTTGCCTGAGAAATATTGGCAATAACCTGAGGCAACCACATAGTAAAACCGTAAAAACCGGCGCAGTAGAGGAACCAGGCAAATATCAGCGTCAGTACCTTAGGATTGCGGAACACATCGCGGTAGCGGGCTGAATCCTGGCCGGTTGTTGACTGTTTTTTCTCTTCATCCAGCGCCAGTTGAGTCACAATATACTGACGCTCGGCAGGCTTCATCCACCATGCCTTTTCCGGCGTATCGGCTACCATGATGTACCAAACCACCGCCCAAATAATCGGTGGAAAGCCTTCCAGAATCAACACCGTCCGCCAGCTAAAATGCTCCAGCAAGAAGCCGGTCAGCGGCGCGGCCAAAATGGCTGAGATAGGAATGCATAATAGCCAGAAGCCATTGGCTCTGGCTTTTTCGCGCTGAGGGAACCACTTAATCAGCAACACCAGCGTAGCCGGCTGCACCCCGCCTTCAAAGACCCCCAGCACAAAGCGGGCGGCCATTAATTCGGTGGTACTCTGGACCAGACCTGTCCAGATAGCCGCCAGCCCCCAAAGGATCATCAAAATAAAAATGGTTTTTTTCGCGCTCCAGCGTTCAGCCATTAGGGCCGCCGGAACCTGTAATAATAAATAGCCTAAAAAGAATATGCCTGACGCCATTCCTTTCGTGCTGTTGGTCAAATGCAGATCCTGTCCGATATAGGGCAGGATAAACGATAGATTGGTTCTATCGAGGAAAGCCAGCATATACATAATGCTGGCAACGGGTATGAAAAATAGCCAGCGCCGTCCTATGCCTTCGTGTTGTGTCGTCATTGCGTTGTTCCTTATGCGTAAATCAGTTGTACACTTTATTTTTATGATTGAACAAAAGATCATTTAACGAACAATTGATTGGTATAAAAGATGCTATCTGACCAACATATTAAATGCTAATGCCAGTTTATATAATTGTGAATAACTTCAAATATAATCAACAACAAAAAAATCAATGCATTGAATAATAACAAATTAATTAAGAAACAAATTAGCAACCAAAATTACAACCAGATTACTCTGATTTTATCCTCTGATATTTATATCAGTTATCAGTAGAAAAATAACATGCACCATCTAATCAATAGATCTTATTGAATACATTTGTTTAGCATGAGTGAAGTAAGCAATCGCTACCGGATAATGCTTGATACCCCGGAGCATTAGTCAGATAATCTTTTCCCGCGTTAAATTCGCAATTACACCAGCTATCTGGTGACATTCCATTCAATATTAAGGGTCTCAATGATGAAAAGGCGTAGCTTTCTTAAAAGCGCTGCTGTTTTGTCGACCGCCGGTTTCATTACTCCAGCGATCGCTACAGCAACCACTGCCCAAGTTCAGGAACAATCGTCAACCGACGGGCGCCGCCGTTTCACTCTGGTCCAGACTTATGATGTAAAGGCCCCGGAAGGCTCTTCCGGCGTAGTTAAACTATGGATACCGGTACCGGAAGAAACTCACTTCCAGCAACTGCGTAAACTAACGTTTAACGGCAACTATAAAGATGCTTATATCACTGCAGATAATAGCTACGGTGCCAAAACGCTATTTGCCACCTGGCCGGATTCGACCGGGAAAATGGAAATGACGGTAGAAATGGTCATTGAAACTCTGGACTGGGAGCCGGAAAGAAATGGCGACCTGAAGTCCTATAGAACACCAGAAAAAATTGGTTATCCGGTCGATGTTGAAAGATACCTGCTGGCCACAACCCATATGCCAACCACCGGTATTGTTAAACAAACTGCGGATAAAATCGTCGGCACAGAAACCGATCCGTTGAAAAAAGCCCGCTTGATATATAACTGGGTCAGCGCAAATATGTTCCGCGATAACAGCGTGATTGGCTGCGGTACCGGCGATGTTTCCACTATTCTTGAAAGCGGTAAGTTAGGCGGAAAATGTACGGACATTAACTCGGTATTCGTTGCACTATGCCGCTCGGTTGGAATTCCTGCCCGCGAAATGTTCGGCGTCCGTTTAGGTAAATCCATTAAGCTAGATCAATACTCCAAAACTGCCTTTGGCAGTGCAGATGCTAAAGGGTTATCTAACGTTAGCGGCGGTCAACACTGTCGGGCTCAGTTCTATTTAGCTGGCTATGGTTGGTTACCGGCCGATCCGGCAGACGTGACCAAAATGCGCCTGACTGAAAAGAAACAGCATAGCGATGCCAGCGTTCAGGCGGTTAATGACTATCTGTTTGGCAACTGGGAAATGAACTGGGTCGGCTTTAACTACGGTCGCGATTTCGATCTATCACCGGATGCTGAACAAGCGCCAATCAATAACTTTGGCTACCCGTATGCCGAAGTGGATGGCGATCCGGTCAACTATTATGAACCTAAAGTTTTTGCCTATGACTACCAGTCTCAAGAGTAGTAATAAAGGCACTTTAGCGACCTTAGCGGCAGCGATAATCGCTGCCGCAGCCTCAAGCCTGTGTTGTATCGGGCCGCTGATTTATTTGGTTTTTGGCGTATCTGCGGCGGGTCTTTCAGGCATTGAGCAGTTGGGCTGGCTACAAATTCCGATGATAGTGATTTCGCTGGGCCTGATTATCTCAGGCTTCTGGCGACTCTATTTCTCTAAAAAGCCGTTTTGTACCGGCCGCCTGAGCCGGTTTCAAGTGCTATGCCTGTACTGGATTGCAGTGCCGGTTATATTAGCGCTCCAGTTCTACCCCTTTGTTTTACCCTGGATATTTGAGGTATTTGAATGAAACGGTTACTGATGCTTGCCCTGCTACTTTTTTCTCCACTCATTTATGCAGAAAACGTTAAGGTGATTATTGATGTAAAAGGCATGACCTGCCCGCTTTGTGTGACCTCAATTAATCAGGCTCTGCGTAAAACCGAGGGAGTTATCAAAGCCAAAGCCTCACTGAAAACCCGCCAGGCCGAAGTGATTGTGCCGGAAGGCTATGATGTCGACCAACTGCTGAAGTCCATCGATAAAACCGGCTATAGCGGAGCGGTTAATCAGATAGTAAAACAGGACAGTTAGTCATACAGCGTTATATTGTCTTGTTTTTCACTGGAATGACGAGGGGCCACACGCTCGTCATTCCAGTGAAAACGGGATGGCAAGCTATAGGAAAAACAAATACTTGTATAGCGAATCAGCCAGCCGTTGACCTAGAAGCACAACGTTAGCGACAAATCCTGCCATTTGGGATTGATGCTTTCAATTAACTCAATTTTCCATGCTCTTTGCCATTGTTTTATCGCTTTTTCGCGCTCAATAGCATCAGTCATCATTGAATGTTCTTCAAACCACACCAGCAGCTTAATACCGTACCTTTGCGTAAACCCGGAAATGATACCGCTCTTATGCTGTTCCATTCTGTTAATTAGGTTTGATGTAACACCAATGTACAAAGTGCCATTAGGTTTATTCGTCAATAGATATACGCAGGGTCTTTTCATTACATTGCATCAGTTAGCTTATTATTTCCCAATGATGGCAATATTTTTGTTTAATTCCATTGGTGAAAGAATCTCCTTGAATGAATATCGCAATATTTTAAATGTGGGAAGGGATAAAAACCTAAGGTCAACGGCTGGATCCCGTTTTTCAACGGGATGACGATCTGGGGGACTGTCGTCTTAAGGTATTATTCTTAAGTCATTGTAACCCTTAAGTCGTTGTCTTTAAGTTACAACATCCAATATGTCGTTCTTAGGTCATTGCCCTGAAGGTCGTCATCCCGTTGAAAAACGGGATCCAGGTTTTAACTCACAAACCAGCACCTANCCTAAAGCTAGACTCCATTTCGCTTTGGGAGACAATCGGAGGACTATCGCGACGCANTTACCCTTAAGATATCGCCCTGATAGTCGTCATCCCGTTGAAAAACGGGATCCAGGTTTTAACTCACAAANCTGCACCTAGCCTAAAGCTAGACTCCATTTCGCTTTGGGAGACAATCGGAGGACTATCGCGACGCANTTACCCTTAAGATATCGCCCTGATAGTCGTCATCCCGTTGAAAAACGGGATCCAGGTTTTAACTCACAAACCAGCACCTAGCCTAAGGTTAGACCTCACTCAATATCAGTCGCTATCCAGCTGAGTACTAATATCAAAAACAATACACTTTTTTATAGCATAAGCCATAAACAAGGCGTAATCTATGTGGCATATGCCAATTAGGAGTACCTATGTCGAGACCTAAAATCCCCCGAAAAATCTGCGGCCAGCCGGCGAATACCTGTTTTAAACCTAACGGTATTCCGATGCGTTTGCTTGATGAAGTCCAGCTCGGTGATGACGAGTTCGAGGCTTTGCGCTTAGTGGATTATTTAGGTCTGCAGCAGCAGGAAGCCGCCGTTCAAATGGGGGTATCACGACAAACTTTTGCCAACGTACTAAAGGCAGCCCGCTTTAAAGTGGTGGAATGTCTTACTCATGGCAAAGCGTTACTGATGAATCGAAAAGATGAAGATCATAAATATGAAGAAGGATAACAACTGATGATAACTGCAGTTCCGATAACCAACGACCGTATCGCCAGCCATTTTACTAAAGCCGACAGCTTTGTTTTTATTAACGATCAAGGACGCGTCGTCTGCCACCATATCAACCCCGCACGCGAACCAGGCTGTGCCGGTAAGAAGAATCTACTGACGCTGCTTTCCAGACAAAACGCTCAGCGAATTGTCACCCGTAATATCGGCGAACGCATGCTGGGCAAGCTGCTGGATCTTGATATTAACGTATTTAAGATCGATACCAGCCGTTTGGAAGCCCTGACGCTAGCCTCAGAAGCTGCCCCGTCACTGACACCGCTGACTGACCCGGCTCAGGGGCGAAAATCGGCAAACTATGAAACTAAGAAGATGTCAGGAGGATGTGGCTGCAACCATGACGATCAAGGTGAATCTGCGCACCCATGCCACCAGCCGGACGGCAAGAAATGCTGTGGTAAGCATTAAGTTGGTAGCCAACTAAAACAACGGTAAAAAATTCAAAAAGTGAATGCCAGTTATCCTTAATGTAGCTGGCAGCTGCCATTTTTTATCTCTATTCATACTGAGTTAAATTTTCATCCTGTGCGCAATAAATCCCCCCTGCTTATATGGCGCTGGTATCAGGCATAAAACCACTTTATGATGAATCCTTAAACGGACCTGCGGCGACATGGATATGCACACAGATATGCCATTCTGCCTGAATTCAAATAACCAATATTACTCAGGCGACCATTCATGAGATTCACCTTAAATTTTGCCTTATTGCTGATGTCATTAGCGCTGGCGGCAGGCTGCCTATGGGTTGCCAGCCACGGTGCTTGGTATTGGGCTATTCTGGCCATTTGGTTTTTTTCGCTGATTAATAATATGCCATTTGCCCTGATGCATGAGGCGGTGCACGGCGTTGCCGCACGTTCAAAGTGGGGTAATCATTTAATTGGTCAGATGGCCAGTTGGGCTTTCCCCACCTCATTCTTATTACAGCGAAAAGCGCATCTCGACCACCACGACCGCAACCGGACCGATGCCGAGCTGTATGATTATTACTTACCCCAGCAGTCTAAGCCGTTACGCAGCGTCTGGCTTTATATGGGAAACTTAATGGGTTTCTATTGGTTCAGCGTAATCCTGGGGAATTTTATCTATTTAGTCGCCTGTTGGTTTTACCGCTCCAACCTCTTTGTTAAGAAAATAGCGCCGGCGTTGGGTTTCGGCACTCAGGTCGCTGAGCTGGTAAAACTGCCACCGCTGCGGGTCTGGTGCGAAATCGCGCTGGCATTTAGCTATCAGGGGTTACTATTTTGGCTACTCGACCTGAATATTTGGGGCTATCTCGCCTGCCAGATAGCGTTTGGCCTGCACTGGTCAGCGCTGCAATATGCCGATCACGCCTGGAGTAGCAGAGATATTAAGAACGGAGCCTGGAACCTAAAAGTGCTGCCGATTTCTCGCTGGATAGCACTTAATTATCACTACCATCTGGCGCACCACCAGCAGCCGGCGGTGCCTTGGTACCAATTGCCGGCGCTGGTTGACCATCAGGCCCTGCAACCCAGCTTTTGGCGGGTCTATTTTAGCCTGTGGAAAGGTATACGCCCTGCACCCCCAATGGGGGCACCGGCAGACTTAGCGTTTCTTTTTCCGGAATATAAAGAATCCCAACAAAATACCGGCAAGTAAACCACCGGCGGCGCCGCCAAGCGTGCCCTTAATCAGGGCATTCTTAGCCTCGGTTAACAGTGGGTTATCCATAAAGTCAGTACCGATATGGATACTTCTTATTTTCCAGTGACCATCTTCAAGCACCAGGGTTGCCGTCCAGCGGGTATTTAAATCATAGGTACGCCCGTCGCTCAGCGTATATTGTTCTACCCCCCGGCCATATACCACGCCCCAGGTTTTATCTGCCGACAGCTCGGTGGTAATATCCGGTATAAAGCTAATGGTTAACTTTTTTAAGAATCTGTCAGGGCCAAACCAGCGCTCAAAGTAGGGAACAATCTCTTGTTGCCCTGAAATAAACTCTTGAGTAATGGGCGTCGCTTTCACCTGTTTACTTAATACCGGCAGCATTTTCTCATATTCACCGCTATTAATAGATTCCGTCACCGTTTTTAACACCTGACGCAATTCATTATGAATAGCCGTATCAGCGTCTTCAGCCAGCGCATTAATGCTAAATAATGCCAGTACCAGAATGAGTATTTTTTTCATAAAATTTGTCCATAAATTGATAAGTCATTAATGACAAAACAGCGCCGGAAAACACATCTAATAGGTGATGTTGATGAGTCAATACGGTAGAAAGCATTAAGCCAATGAGCCATAGCCATAACCCACAGTTCACCAGAGGTTTGGCATTGCGACTGACGGCTAAAACGATGGTAGCAGAATAGGCTACATGCAGAGAAGGCACAAGATTATGCGGCTTATCCAGCATAAAAATTTGCTCAAAGATCATTCGGTATACCGGAATATCCGGAAGCTCTCGGATAAAACCTAAATGGGCCGGCAATAGCAGAAAAATCACCGCCGCGGCCACCGTGACGATAATCAATTCGAAAGCCAGTCTTTTTAACCCGCCCTGATTAAGCAAAAAAACCGGAACGATAAAAACCAGATACATCGAAAGATAGAGCCAAATAAAAGCCGGAATAAGGGGAATATCTAATTCAAAGGGAAAATAGAGCCCGAACGTAGTAGAACGAAGGCTGGTCAGCCAGTTCAGCGTAGGATATAAACCAAAAAAGAACACCCCCACCAAACCGGAATAGATCAGATAAACCTTAAGTCGACTGCCAAAAGGGTCTAGTTTTAACTTGGTTAAATATCCTGAATCAGCAGGCCACGGCATGTTTATATCCCTATTTATTCAGTTCAATCGGTCTGGTACCCGTATGACCGTGTTTCTTATAAGAGTGGCGCATAAACCCTAATACCGGCACCGCAATAGATACAGCCAGCCCGAATAACAATATGGCCAAGGAGAGGGATAAACCCGGCACGCCATAATGCCGTACATAGTATTCAAGACCGGCAACCAGCAGCCCGTAAGCCGCACCAAACCCACCAAAAATCCACGGTGCGTAGTCCATCACGATGGCATCCACCCCTTTACCTTCGGCAAACGGCTGATTATAGATATGCAAAATACCGGCACGAATGGCCACAATATCGTAGAGAATGTTCCAAAAACCCAGTACCGATGCCACGATAAACGCAGTTTTAAACACGTCAATTAAAGACGTTGCCGCCGCCCCATGAACAAGCCATACCAGCACGCCGGTGGCACTACCAAACACAAATCCATGCTGAATACGAAAGCGTCCCATATTCCACCGAGACTTCACTTCCCAGACTTTACAAATATTGGTTCCTACGCCCGGAACGATATAGGCCCACAGTACCGGAGTCAGCCAGGCCACCAGCATTTGTGGCCAGTTCTGATAGGTTTGCCACCATAGATAGCCGGACAACGGAGCCAAAATAAACGCGGCAAGGTAAGGATATAGCGTCAGGAGTCTATTCATTTCAGCCCAAATTTCATCTGATGTTTTTTATGCACTTCTTTTCTAAACAGCAAGGTGTAGCGCCAGAAGGTTGCCATACGTGACAGCGACTGTAAGGTCATTCTGATATCTGAAAAGCGCCGGATAATAGAAGGTAAGCTATTAAAGCTGCTGCGAGCATCGTGACAGGCATCCGTCAATTGCTGGGCGGTCATCAGTTTCGGCGTAAAGGCGGCCTGATTGAAACGATACTCAGGATGGAGCCACCACTGTTGATCGTAAAGCAGCCGCCCCTGCTGCTGTAGCTGGGTATATAACGGCGTATTAGGATAAGGCATCAGAATATTATAGGCGGCAAAGGCAAAGCGATTTTTCAGGGCGAACTCTACCGTTTGTTCAATGCTCTCAATGGTATCGTGATCGTAACCAAGGGTAAAAGCGGCCCAGGTCTGCATACCATGTTCACGCAGCACGCTAATCTCTTCAACGTAATGAGCAAAATCTTTAATATTCGGCGACTTTTTAGCATCCTTTAAGCTCAGGGGATTAATGGATTCAAACCCCATCACGTTGCCCCAACAGCCGCTTTTTTGCATCAGGCTCATTAACGGGCGATTCTTCGTTACATCAAGGCTGGCCTGACTAATCCAGTTAACCTTCATTGGCGTCAGGGCATGACAAAGCTCGGTAAGGGCCTTTTGGTCAGAAGCAATATTGTCATCAACAAAGAAGATAAACTTACGCTGTTGCTGTTCTATTTCCCGTACGATTTCATCAATCTGGCGCAAATAGGCCCTGCGGCCAAAATACTGCGTAACGGCACAAAACTTACAGGCAAAACGACAACCGCGAGAAAACTGCATTAACGACATCGGTAAATAGCCTTTGCCCTGATAAATCTCACGCCGGGGTAATACGCGGTGGCCGCAGTGATTAATCTGCCCGATGCCTACCGGTGAATCGTAGCGGGGCTTTAAACGATGGCGTCTGGCATCTTCAATCATTTCTGCCCAGCGGGTTTCCGCATCGCCGGTAAAGATACTGTCGGCATGTTGCATCGCTTCTTCAGGCAGCAGGCTGACATGAATTCCGCCGAGCACCACCTTTACGCCGCGCAGTCGGTATTCTGCCGCAATTTCATATGCCCGGCGGGCGGTATAGGTTTCGACGGTAATGGCCACCAGATCGGTAGGATCGTCGTAAGGGATATTCTCCATCCGATCGTCGTGCATCACGACGTCAACATCATCCGGCGTCAGGCCGGCTAAAACGCCTAACATCAGAGGTTCCATACGGCCCTCGTCAATATAAAGGCTATGTTCCTGTCGACCAATGGTTGGCTTAATTAGCGTTAGCTTCATTCCTTTTCCCCTAATGCCTTTCCCTGTTTTCTGATAATTTCCCGATGAGAAATAATATTCGCCAATAGCGCAACGCCTTTATCCAACCATTTAGTCGGTTTATTAAAGCTGAGCAGCCGCCGGATAATTGACGGATAGCTGTAAAACTTTTTCTTGGCTAAAAAACACTGTGCCGTCAGCTGTTCTGCCGCCATTTTTTTAGGATAAAAAATCGGGTCGCCGTAGTGATAATCAGCATCTATCCACCATTGGGGGGAAATCAATCGCCCTTCGCTTGCCAGCCGGTCATACAATTTTGACCCCGGCGTGGGGGTTAACAGATTAAAGTTAGCGATCTCTAATTTATTACGCATAGCGAAATCGAGACTCTGGGCAATGGTCGCTTCAGTATCCTGATCGTAACCAAAAACAAAGGTGCCATAAATGCTGATGCCCCTTGAGTGAAGCGCCTTAACCACCTGTTCGTAATCACCAACGGCCTGATTCCACGACTTCCCCATCTGCTTTAAATTCTCAGCATTCAGGCTTTCAAAACCGATTAAAGCAAAGCGGCAACCGGCCTGTGCCAGTTGATCCAGTAGCTCGGGGTTTCTGGCAACATCAATACTAATCTGACAGCCCCAACGCTTTTTTAACGGCTTGAGCATCGCTAACAGGCTTTCAAGTATTTTGCGGTTACCAAACAAATTATCATCAACAAAGATAAAGAATTTATTGGGTTTTAGCGTTAACAGCTCTGCTTTGAGTTGGTCAATTGGCCGGGCTCTTACGCCGGTGCGATAGAAGCCATGAATAGAACAAAAATCACAGGCAAAGCGGCAACCACGGGTATATTGAATCAGCTCGACGGGGGCATATTTCTTACCGTTGAAAATCGCGCGGTCAATACGATAGTCATCTAACGGTAGGCTATGATCGCCATAATAACGGTCCTGTAGCCGGCCCTGACTAAAATCTTGCAGTAGCGCCTCCCATGAACCTTCCGCATCACCAATAATAACGCTGTCAGCGTGCAATAGTGCCTCATCAGGGAGGAATGTCGGATGATAGCCTCCCATCACCACTTTATTCCCCTGTGCCCGGTAACGGTCAGCCAGTTGATAGCTGCGCCTGGCGGTAAAGGTTTCCACTGACAGCGCGATCAAATCAGCCTGTAGCTCATCGGGAATCGCTTCAACCCTGTCGTCGTAAAATACAATTTCATGGCCTAAGTCCAGCGCTCTGGCCGAAAGGATACCCATCGCCAAAGGGGGCATGGCATCGGTCGTGCGGTAATCACCCATATTAGGGCGTATTAATATGATTTTCATAGAATAGCTGCTTCGGGGGAGATAGCGCGTTGATCCCAGTGAGCACCCTCGCTTAGCTCAACGCCATACAGGCAAGTTTGATAAATCAATGGACTAAAGCGTTGAGTCACTTTCGCCAGTAACGGATGATCCGCGCCCATGCCTAACGTCATCACTGAACTCGGGCAATGCGTTAAAGCGTCATCAATCAGTGGAATAATATCGTTTTTATCACTCGCAGCAAAAAAGGCCAAAAAGCTTTGGTCCAGCGTGCAATTAATGGCGGGCAATCTGACTCGGTGAGTCAAACCGGCATAGCCATTGTAAAAAGGTTTTAATATGCGGGCGGCGAGCGAATAGCCGACAGCAATAACCTGTTTAAATCGCTGCTGGTTCCATATTACCGCACACCCGCATAGCTGGCCGTTTCGGTAATAGCCCAGAACAGGGAGTTCTGTCTGGCGTAGCCAGTCCACGCTCAGCCGTGGGCTTAGCTGGTATCCGGCTACCTGCTGATGATAAAAATCGACTATCTGCGGGTACTCGTCTAGCGCTACCCGCTGCCAGAGATTGGACCTGCGCCCCCTCTTGCTGCATATCGCTAAGGTACTCAACTCCCCTAATAAGTGATATTTGGGCAGGCCGATATTTCCCTTTTCTAACAGACTACGCGCCGTTTTATTATCGCTGGCAATACTGGTATAGCAGTGCTCTGGCGGCGTTAAATGTTGCCTAATATAGTTATAACCGGCTTTCAGTATCCGTATGCGATTACGGTCATGCCGGCCAATTCGCAGGCTATTTAAGTAGCCAAGCTCGGTCACTTGTCCATTGACAAAACCCTGATGCTTAGTCAGTTGGCTCATGCCCAGCGCGCGCTCTCCGTCTTGGGCCAATAACGGATATTCAGTACCGAAATAGTGTTGATTGGCGAAATAGTCAGGGCGTCGCGTCATCACCATCTCAACGGCCCCCTGCATCGCATTGTCTTCCAGCAGTCGTAGCAGATCTGAACTGTGCTCTGCGGTCGCAGCCCGGAGGGTAATCATTTCACCTCCAGCAATTGTCCCTGCCAGCTTTCGTCGCCCAGCGGGTAGCCGTTACGGGCGCGGATTTCATTATGGTGCAATGCATTGATCGGGAAATAGTTACGCCACATGAAAAAATCATGACGATTATTCCAGCTACGTTGGGCGATAGAACGCCAACTGTAGAATGTTTGCCTGGCTTCGATACAGCCCTGAGTTACCTGCTCCGGCGTCAGCCCTTTAGGGTAGAAAGGCAGCTCGTTGTAGCGATAGTTATCATCTAACCACCAGTTCTCATAACGTAAGCGATTTTCCTGCTGCAGGCGCTTATACAGCGGCGTTCCGGGGAACGGAGTCATATGATTAAATGCTGCGATATACATGCCCTGCCGCTGTGCAAAGGTTACCGCCTGTTGGAAGGAGTCCTGAGTATCATGGTCGTAACCAAAGACGAATGTGCCATATACCGAAATACCGTACTTTTTCAGGTTAGCAAGGGCGTTAGAGAATCCGCCCTTCATGGTATTAAAGCCTTTACGCATCAGCTTTAAGTTGTCTTCATTCAATGACTCAAAACCGATAAGAACGCCCTTACAGCCCGACAGCGCCAGCTGTTTTAAAAAACTCTCATCGTGAGCCGCGTTAATGCTCATCTGGGTAATCCAGCGGATGTTGAGCTTAGCCAGTTCAGGCAGCCATATCCGGCTTTCGCTGATATTGCCGGCAAAGTTATCATCAACAAAAAAGAACAGTTTTTTATCCTTTTTCTGTTCGGTTAATTCAGCTAATACCTGGTCGGGATCGCGACGACGATATTGTCGTTGATAAAAAGTCTGAATGGCGCAGAACTCGCAGGGGAAGCGGCACCCGCGGCCAGTTTCAACTAAGCCGATTGGCAGATAGCGCTTATTTTTAAACAGCTTCCGGTCAACCCTCACCTGACTAAGATCGGTCTGCTGCCCCTGATAATGCGGTTTTAACGTCTGGTGCTGTAGATCATCCAGCAGCTCATGCCATATGGCTTCGGCCTCACCGGTCATAATAGCATCGGCATAGCGGGCTGCCTCTTCAGGCACCAGCGTGACATGGAACCCGCCCATAACCACCGGGACGCCGCGTTTACGAAACTCACTGGCTATCTGATAGGCGCGCTTGGCGGTATAGGTTTCGACTGAGATCGCTACCGCATCGGTAGGTTCATCAAACGGTATGGTTTCCATACGGTCGTCGTAGAAACGGGTATCGATATGCTCCGGCGTTAGCCCTTGCAGGGTGGCAATCGGTAATGGCTCCATTTGCCAGGATCGCAAATAGGATTCATTGGCCCGATGGCCGATGGCCGGATGAATAAAGGTTAATCTCATCGGTTAGCCCTTTATCACATCAATGGTTGATGGGCGGTGTTCGATCGGCCAGTCACAGGTGTAAAACTTATGCAGATTATGCGCATAAAAGCGATAGCCTAAATTGGCGGTAATCGCCAAAGGCTGAAAGTTTTTTGCATTCCATAACCTTCTGACAATATTGTTGTACTGGTAGATCTTCTTCCACGCCCGCTCGTGGCCCTCTTCCAACTCTTGGACCGTCATTAACTTAGGCTGAAACACTACGTGCTGGGCATCATACAGCGACCAGTCTTTGGTCAGTATCCGCTGTTCTTGCTCCAGACGTTGATAAAGCGGCGTAGCTGGGAAAGGGGTAAGGATAGAAAAACGAGGCAAATCAATACCGGCATCGATCGCCAGCTCAACCGTAGCATCAAACGTATCTACCGTGTCGTGGTCGAGGCCAAAAACAAAGCAGCCCTGAATGGAAATCCCTAACTTATGTAGTGTGCCGATAAGCTCTTTGTAATTGACCGATGAGTTAAACTTCTTGCCTGCATCTTTCAGGCTGCCGGAAGTCACCGTTTCCAGCCCGAGAAGCAAGCCTTTACAACCGCTGCGGGCCATTAATTCCATCAGTTCATAATTATGGGCAATCAATACCGTTGAAAGTCCAAACCACTGCACTTTAAGCGGAATTAAGGCGGTAAACAGCTGTTTGGCATAGCCAATATCAGAGACTAAATTAAGATCGACAAAGATAAGCTTGCGCTTACCGGTTCGCTCAACAAATTGGCGGATATCCTGAATAATCCAGTCCACCGGATGTTGGAACTGTTTGCGCCCCCAGGCGGTAGGCGCTACGCAAAACTCACAGTTATGAGCACAGGCTCTGGTGGCTTCAAACACCGCCTGAGTTAAAAAGTCTTCACGATTAAACCGATGGCGCTCAGGGAAAGGCAGCGTGGTGTCGCTTAAATCGAAATCCGGCGCCTGCCGATAGATTTTTTGCAGATTACCGGCAATAAAGTCGTGGATCAGCTGAGGCCACGTTTGCTCCGCATAGCCAACGCATAGGCTATCAGCGTGCCCGGCAGCTTCTTCAGGTAATAAGGTTACGTGAGGGCCACCTAATAAAACGGGAATTCCTTTGGCTCTGAATTGGTCAGCCAGTTCATAGGCTCTTGGTGCCGTGCCGGTAATGACCGTCAGGCCGATTAAGTCCGCCTGTAAATCGGCAGGAATTTCGCTAATGCCTTCGTCTATTAGCGTGATGTCTATCGGTAAATCTTTGGGGGTTAAGGCAGCCAGAGTGGTTAACGTCAGGGGTTGATAGCGCAGAGAACGCTTAAAGATGCCGCCTCTTTTACGATACAGCGGCCCCTTTGGAGAAATAAGTACCAGCTTCATTTTACGACTATGACTAAAAGGACCATATTCCATTGCTACTTCCTCTATTCCGTTATTCCGTTATTCCGTCATTTGAAAATTTTTTGATAATCGCCGTAGGTTAATAAACCGGGTACTTTTACATCTCCCAGACGCTTACCCTGCGCATATTGCCATGATAAATAACGGCTGACGGGCGACTCAACAAGCTGTCCGGTTAAAGGAGACAGTTGGGATAATTGCCTTGCATAAGCGTACTGGGGATTATTGCATAACCGCCGCTCAATAAGTGTAACAAGGAGTTTAATTTCACGACAATCGGTGTTATCCAATAATAAAACATACCCCATCGCCTGATAATCAGGGCAAAGCATGGCAAAACCGCTGATTTCGGACAGGCACCGATTCACAAAAGGTTCGGTAAGTTTCTCGCCCACTAAATCGCTGATAACGCCAGAGCGCCCAATAAAACTCAATATCGGAATATCATTCTGGTAGCCAATACACTGCACCATATCTGCGGTGTTATAGCGGTACAGCCCACTGTTAGTCGTTACTATTACCTGATAGCTGTTGCCAATGGTTAGTGCATCAGCCAGATAAACCTCACCGTTGCCGTCCATAAACTCATAGAAATTGCTGCCAATGCAGAGCTGTTGCTGGTTTTGCTGATTTGGCGTGGTGATCACCGCCTCGGTTGATAACAGCCCTTTAGGCTGCAAATAAACGGACGGAAAATGATGCATAAGTTGAACTGACAGCGGCTTAGACGAAGCATCAGCCCAACAGCTAATAACCTTCAGTTCTGGCCATAGATACTCTGTTTTACCGCTGGCTAAAAAGTGCTTATAGTTTAGTGCGGCAGTTGAATTTGCCGCTAATAAGTGCCCGGCAATATCACTGCCCTGAGTGAGCAGCGTTAACAAAGCCTTTTTCTTAACCTGTAGCCCTTCTAACAGCTGTAGCAGAAAGCTCGGGCTCCAAATAGAAATAAGCCTTAGATCCGGACTGCATATCAGGTAATAGAGCGTCAGTAGCTGCCAGTCATCGATATCAGCCACCTGTCCGAGGCTTAAGGGTACCGCCGACATTTGAGCAAACGCCATCAGGTTATCTGAGCCCAAATAAATCGCATCACCGCCGCCAATAACCACACCACCAGCGGTAGTTCGAGGCTTTGCGGCCGCAGGGCTAAGCGCCCAATAGGCCGTTCCCTGTGCTAATTCAAATTGACTCATCAACTGTGCCAGCCAGTTTAATAACGCATAGCGAAAATCGTTCAGCCCGGCACTGGAATAGGGAATCAGTTTTCCACCGCTATGGCTACCGCCGGTGGTTTCAAAGGCTAACGTGTCACCGCTAAATAGTTGGTCAATTTGCCCTTCCGCCATTTGGTCGATCCATGGCCGTAATGTCTCATAATCGACAATGGGGACGGCATTTTGGAAGTCTTCAACCTGTCGGATATCGGCAAAGTTATATCTTTTACCATAGGCGCAATCTTGATTTAGCCGTAAGCATTTAATCAACCAGTCCCGCTGTTGCGCCATTACCGGCAAGGGAGAGTGATTAAACCCACGGCTGAAATGCTGCCAAGGATTATTCATGGCGATATTCAATAGCCGGATTTAAAAACGCTGAATGAAAGCGGTTCGGTAAGTTTTCAAGGCTGATTTCACACAGGCACACCATCTCGTGGCCTTGATAATAACGGGGGTTACGCTGGAGAAAAAACTGACCGCTGGGCTTAGTTTTCACCTGTAAGTCAAGATCAACTAAGGCTTGAGACAGGTAACCATAGCTTTGCGGGCATTCAACAATACCGGTTGCCTGATTGTAGAGCGGCCCGAACTTTTGCTCTGCCAGTCGATCGGCAAGTTGCTTTAGCTCAGGTTGCGCAGAGTGCCAGTGAGGGTGAAATTGCTTAGCAAACACCACTAAATACTTATAGGTTTTGTAGCCTTTAACTAACAGAAACCAGTAAAGAGGTCGGTGAGAATTCTCCCGTTTCAGTTGCCCCATACGTTGGATCCAGGCATGGTGCAGAGCCTGCTGTTTCCAATGCTCAGGCATAACGATGGTATCGCCGGAATAGACAATCACGGAGTCTCTATCGGGATAGAATTGCAGGCTGCTAAAGCCGACAATCTCTCGGTTATGCTCCAGTATTAATACTTCATTCTTACTTTCTAAATCAGCTAAAAACCGCCCGATATCACTCCCGGCATAAAACTTGAAATAGAGTTCAGCCAGCGTTTGCCGCTTGAGTTTGGATAACGAGTCCACATCCTGAAAGTAGGTTTGATAGTTCATATTTCGATTACGGTCCGCTGTAACTGTTACCGGCTATCTTATCAAGATGCGCCGATGAAATATAAGACATAATCCGGGATTGGATTATTCAGTTGCTCAGCTCACCACATTCGGCTAAAGTCGCCCCCCTTCTCACTGGCATGGGGATTTTGGCTATGTTTATTGGCTTTGACTATGGTACGGCTAACTGTTCAGTTGCGGTAATGCACGATGGTACGCCGCAGCTATTAGAAATGGAAAACGGCTCCCCGCTGTTACCCTCCATGATATGTGCCCCTACGCGAGAGGCGATAAGCGAGTGGCTATATCGCCATCATGAGGTTCCGGCAACCGATGATGAAACCCAGGCATTACTGCGCCGGGCTGTCTCTTTCAATCGAGAAGAAGGTATTGATGTACTGCATAACAGCGTGCAGTTTGGGCTAAGCTCGCTGCGCCAATATATGGAAGACCCTGAAGAAGTCTACTTCGTTAAGTCGCCAAAATCTTTTCTCGGGGCATCGGGCCTTAAACCGCAACAGGTGGCACTGTTTGAAGATCTGGTCTGTGCCATGATGCTGCATATTCGCCAACAGGCAGAAAGGCAGCTCGCACAGACAATTGACCGCGCGGTGATTGGGCGGCCAATTAACTTTCAGGGCCTTGGCGGTGAAGAGGCCAACCGGCAGGCGCAGGGAATTCTCGATCGCGCTGCACGCCGGGCGGGTTTCCTTGAGGTGGTATTTCAATTTGAACCCGTTGCAGCCGGGTTAGATTTCGAATCCACGCTCAGGGAAGAAAAGCGGGTTTTAGTTGTCGATATTGGCGGCGGTACGACCGACTGCTCGGTGCTGTTAATGGGGCCTAAATGGCATCATCGTAGCGACCGGGAACATAGTTTGTTAGGTCACAGCGGCTGTCGCGTAGGCGGTAACGATCTCGACATCATGCTGGCGTTTAAGCAGCTTTGCCCGCTGCTGGGCATGGGCGGGCAGACAGAAAAAGGCATTGCTCTGCCAATACTTCCTTGGTGGAACTCGGTCGCGATTAACGACGTTCCGGCACAGAATGATTTTTACAGTATGGCGAATGGTCGTATGTTAGCTGAACTGATACGAGATGCCCGCGAGCCGGAAAAAGTCGCCTATCTGCAAAAGGTGTGGCGGCAACGTTTAGGCTACCGCCTAGTACGCGTCGCGGAAGAGAGCAAGATAGCGCTTTCCGACAGTAGCCAGATCGCTACTATGCTGCCTTTTATTGCTGCCGATCTGGGATGTGATATCTCTCAGGCAGATCTGGCAAGCGCCATCAGTCAGCCATTACAGCGTATTTTAGAACAGGTTACCTTGGCACTAGAAAATAGCCGAGTGAAACCGGATGTGATTTATCTCACCGGCGGCAGCGCACGCTCCCCGATGATTAAACAGGCGCTGGCACAGCAACTACCGGGGATCCCATTGGTCGGCGGTGATGACTTTGGCTCCGTTACGGCCGGGCTGGTACGCTGGGCTAATGTGGTGTTTCGATAATAAAATACGGCGCTAAAATCATTTAGCGCCGTGAGTCATATGATAAGCAACAAGGAGTGTCTATCTGCCAGAAACCTGCCCAAAGTTATACTTAACGCCTAGCATAAAAGCCGCATCGCTATAGCCGCTATCACCGACTTGAACGCCAACGTTGCCCCACATATTGAAATTAGGGTTTATTTGGCCTTCAACGCCCAGTTTAATCTCAGCAATATTATCGGTACCGGCCTGCTTAATCCGCTCATTGCCCATTGTGGTACTAAAGGATTTGGTATTGTGTATCCAGTTAGCTTCGACAAATGGCTCAAACTCCCGGCCTTTTCCATTATCAGACTGATGGTGGCCTTTAAGAAAAGTACGCACCCCTAAACGAGTCTGAATATTACCATCACCACTGCTACCGACCTGAGTACCCTTAGCTTCAGTGAATGTATCAGCGCTAACGCCCATCCAGATTATTTGCGCCTGTGGTTGTACAAACCACTGATTATTTTCGCCTTTACTGTCTTTATACTCGCCGGTTTTAAAGGTATAGCCAGCCTCGATAGAGGTGGTTACGCCTTTAGACTTATAGGATTCCGTCGCCAGCTCCTGCCCCTGAACCTGATTATCAAACCAGCTATACAGCGCCCAGGTATCAATATAAGCCCCGGTGCTTTCACCTTCATTTTGCTGCCAGGTCGCGTAACCACCGAGGCTATAGCCATCAACCGAGCTATCGGCGCCATAGCCGGTTATGTAAGAACGCGTATTGCTATGGCTGTTAGCGTAGCCGCCCATCACGCCCAGATGCCAGCGATCTTGCCCGTCGCTGCTCCATTGAGAAACGTCGCCACCTAACTGCAATATATAACGGTTAGTCTGGGTTTTAAGCTGGCCGCTGCTGTCCCTTGAACGCGTATGGCCGCCGACATTTCGCATCCACATACTGGTGACTTTCTCTTCGCCGGACAGGGCATCGGTGTAATAGGTTTCACCTAAACGGTCGTGTAGCCGGTGAACAAAAAGCATATTAGATGCAGCGATATTGTGAATATAACCGCCGGCCTCTGGCCTGATTGTCGGCTCAGCAGGAACTTCCGGCGTCGGTTTTGACTGGGAGTTAGTCAGATACCAGTTTTTATCACTGGCCCCGGCGTCAGTATTTCCCCGATTAAGGAAATATTCATAGCCTCCGGCGGTAATACGCCCGGCCTGACGGAATTCGCCGTCTGACTGACCATCAACCCTAATCAGCTCAATGCCCTTTTCGGTGTAATCCCCCATGCCGCCGACGTTGTTAACAAAAACGTTAGTCAAGCCTGAAGTGTCACCCGTGACCGTCATATGGTCAGTGGTCGAATTATCATCACCAACAATGGTATTAAAATAAAGTGAGCCGCCGCCTTGGTAATTACCGTTAACGATCAGCCTGTTTCCGACCAGCGACCGGGCGTTATTGTCGATTTTGCCCACATAGATATAGCCCTGATTATCGAGATGAGTCTCTATATTCAGCGTAGATAAACCGGGTTGGTTTGCATGGTACAGGCTCCCTACCATCAGGTTTGCACCGGATGCTATGGTTGTCTCGCCAAGATATCCTGTGGCAGAAAGCAGCGCGCCTTTTTCAACAACTATCCGGCCACCTAAGGCGTTGGTTGAATCAAGATTGCAGCTGGCAACGGTAGTCAGCCCGCTATAGCCGCTGCTATCTCCGCTTAGGGCTAACTGAACCGTTCCTGACTTAGTGATAGTGCCTGAACCGTCAAACTGGCCGGCAAAATAGCTATCATCGTTTTGATTTACTATCAGATCGGCATCAGTCACATCCACTACGCCACCCGAACCAGAGAGCGATGACATAATAAGACTGTGATGATTAAGATTCAGCAGGCCACCATTGACGATATAGGTGGTGTTATCAACAAATGCCCCGGTAGACGCTGACCGAAGTTCCCCGGCTTCTACCCGGGTTCCGCCGGTGTAATTATTATTACCAGAAAAAATGACGGTTCCCGCACCGGTCTTAACCAACCCGCCGGCACCAACCAAGTTACCGTTTAGCATCATTTGCTTATCGGTATCCGCCTCCAAAAAGGATTCGGAGAGAACGTTCATATTGACCGAAGTGGTTAACTTATCATCACAATATTTACAGGCGTTAACCCGCAGCGTACCGCCATTCAGATTAAAATTATATACGCCGTCACCGGCTACAATACCGTCTTTTTCTGGCGATAATGCGCTATCAGAGATAGAAATAGTACCGCCGGTATTCAGATTGACCGTCGCAGATGAACCAACATCACTGGCAAGGAAGAGCCCTGACTCTGGCACCTCATAACCATCAGCGCCGATGTAGGCTTTACCTTCGAAATAAACTTCTGCGCCATTTTCAACGGTTAAGGTTGCGCTTCCGGCACCTTTAATTTGATCGTTAAAATCAATATCATATATCTCTCCCGACGCGCCTGACGCTAACGACAGAGAGCTTTGAATACCTAATTTGCTGTCCGAACCGGTCACATAAATATTGACCGAGGAAAGCTTGGGGAAGCTGCTGGGCACATCATCTTTTCTGACAAATGACGCAATGATACGGCCAGCGATCATTGAACCACCGTCTGATATATTGATGTTGGCATCACCCAGATAGCCTAAATATGCGTCACCATTGACCATCGAATCATCGTAATAGCCACTTCCTTCTAACGCCTTATTGATAACAGAGAGTTGGCTGTTTGTGCCACTGATATTGATAGTACCCGTATTGGCAGAATTACCGCTTCCGGCCCAGAGTACATTGTCAGAGGCCTGCGAAGACGTTCCAGACGCTGCACCTACGTTCAGACTTGCTCCGTCGAGAATATTCACGACCCCGGTAACGGTTTTATCGCGTTGAACATATCTGTCGTATACGCTGGTATCACCAACGCTCAACCCTTTAGAATTTATAGTACCGATACCTTGGCCTATCAGATTTAAAGTACCGCTAGTTTCATGGCCGAGCGCTTGATTGTAGTATGTTGTACCGACTTTGAAGCCTGTAGTGCCATTAACGTTAGCGGCATTGTCTTTGATGGTCAGTGAACCGCTGGCTCCGTTATATCCCACTGAGAAGCTATTATTGTAACTGGCAGACCCTTGCAGAATGAGTTCACCGCTGTTGCCATCGCCACCGCCGATAACATTGCCTTTGTTCTGCCAGTCCCATAGGCCACTACTGACTACGCCAGAATCATTGTAATAAGGAGGAACCGCATTCGCTGAATAGCTGATTGAAAGAGTGGCGATAATGCCAATAGGAAGAAATAGCCTTCTATAAGTGAGCATAATACTATCCATTTATCTATATTGAAAATCCGTTTAACTCCAGTACTACCGATAATAATAAAAACCAACCACCAGCACCAAATCCATATTAATCAATAAAAAAATACAAACGATAAAATTAAAATCAAAAACGTTGCAAGAAAATACAAGCCAACAACACAACAATCAATAAACTGCAGGTTATTGTATACAAAAACCTCATTTTTCCAATAATTTTATTTTTAATTCCAATAAAAAACATACCCAAAATGCTGAAATAAATGAATTAATTAACTGAAATTAAATGTAACAGTGGCCAGAGTAACGCGAGTTATCTTAGGAAAAAGATAATCACTAATAGGTTTTTTTAACATATTTAACAATATATAACCATAAGCCAATAAAATCACACAAATCAAAAAAAACAGCAAGATTAAAACAATCAAACAAGTTGCCACAATAAAATAATAACGGGGTAAACTATTCAATAGTTCAGTTTGCACCATTATGTGAATTTCGAAATAAAATAATACAATAGCCGCTATCCGGCTGAACTGACGTGCCATAATAAAATCGCCGCCATTGAACAGTATAATGGCATAACCGGTTTCCAATAATAAATTCACTATCTGGCTATGGTCACAATCAATTTCACTATTCAGTTCATTTTGATATGGTATTACATCAACCTACAGCCCTAGTTAATCCCTTCATATACGGGTAATATTACCCCAAGTAATTCAGGAGCATGGACGACAAATGAAAGTGTTGATGATTGATGACGATATCGGTTTAGGGGAGACAATGAAGCCCGTCTTGCAGATGTATGCAATCGATCTTGATGTGGTTCATTCTCCGGAAGAAGGGCTAGAGCAAATTAAATCGCAACAATACGACTTAGTCTTACTTGATGTAATGTTGCCGAGAATTAACGGGCTGGAAGTCTGTCGGACGATTCGTAATATGTCAGGTCCGGTATGCAATATCCCGGTGATTATGTTATCTGCAAGAACTGAGCTGGTAGATCGGGTGGTTGGATTAGAAACCGGTGCTGATGATTACGTTGCTAAACCCTTTGAACCACGTGAACTTATCGCGCGTATCAATGCGGTGCGCCGGCGCTTCAATGACGTAAAGACCGAAACAGCCGCTGTACCAAAAGCGGATAATGACATTCTTTTCCAAATGAATAACGACTCGTTACGCATTGATATTTCACGTGCACAGGTGTTTGTTAATCACTGTCAGTTAGATATTACCGCCATGGAGTTTGATATTTTACTGGCACTAAGCCAAACGCCCGGCGACGTCATCAGCCAGGAAGAGCTATTGCAACGCTGTAATAACAACAATACCGTTTATTCCCGTAGTATTGTCGCCTTGATTTATCGCCTGAGAAATAAAATTCGTTTAGCCGGCGCACAGGTTGAGTTTATCCGTACCGTACGTAATCGTGGCTATGCCGTAATGGGACATGTGAACGAATCTAAACCCTAAATGGCCGGATTACGGCCATTTAGGGTTATAACGTTGCGAAGACCTGATTAATTTCCATCGTCGGGTAGTTTGAATGCCTCGGGAAGTGAAACCCGTACCCGAGTCCCCTCGCCCTCGATGCTATTAATCACCAATGTTCCTCTCAGACCATCAACGATCGTTTTACAGATATACAAACCAAGCCCGTATCCCCCGGATTCACGCTGTCGCGATGGATCTGCCCGCCAGAACGGTTCAACCAAAAATGGCAGTTGATCTTCGGCAATACCAATACCTTTATCGATGACTGAAATCTGCAAAACATCATTTTGTTGGCTAACTAAAACGCTAACCGGCTGTGACTGCCCGTAAAATAAAGCATTACTGATTAAGTTGCGCATTAACACGCTCATCATAACCCCATGTCCATAAAAACAGGGGGTTTCAGCCTTGATACACAGTTTAATCAACTCACTGTCATTTTGTTGTTCTGCAACGATTTTATTAAAAAAATCAATTAAATTGATTTTACTTAAACTGATATCACCTTCGCCTGACTGATTCTTTTCGGTATACAAGATGGCATCTAAAATACGTTCTACGTTAACAATATCATCGAGAATTGCCAGCCGCAGCGACTCATCAGTAATTAAATCCTTACGCACTTTCAAGCGGGTTAACGGCGTTCGGACTTCATGGGGAATAGCCAACAGCATATGCCGACGGGCTTCATGAATGTGGTGTAATCGCTGCAACATTTTATTAAAACTATCGGCCAGCACGCGGTATTCACCATAGGTACGTTCAAGTGGAATTCGATAGCTAAGATCCCCGTCATCAGCATGTTTGACCCCGCGGCGTAGTTCAATAAATGGCCGGGTAAGGAAACCAATAGAATAAAAGTTAATGAGTAATATCAGCAGAACGGCAGCGATGACCCAGCCGATCAATCGCTGTGCCTGAGAAGATAAGGAACGGCCAAACTGTGGCAGCACAACAAAACTATGAGTATTTTGCAGGTAGGCAGCAGCCATATAGTTATCACCATTAGCCATCATCGCAATACCATCCCGATCGCGCTGCGCCATATGCAGTAACTCGCGATAAGCGTGATACTGGCTATCGTTTATAGCCGACGGTGGAAGCACTTTGAGCTCAACGCCATCAATATTAATTTTAGCTAATTGCTCTGGCGTTTTATCCATAACCAGATTAGAAAATAGCGCCTTGGATAAATAACGCCTTGGATGCTCGTCGGCAACGCGCTGAAGCGAAACGACCAGAACCAGCACCAGAACTGCGGTTGAAACCACGGTATTCAATAACAGCATGGAGAAGACGCTGCGTGAAGAAAACCATTTAATCATTAAATTATCCCTCAATTTTGATTCCGTGATGTATGGCTTTTACCAAGGGTGCAGGGAATACCCTAGCATCACAATATTCCCATATCCACCGGCCTTAAATGGTGTAAACCAATGATATCATAAAGCCCTTTTCTCGCCCTGAGCTGCCATAAATGGTATTGGCATTGCCGAAATAGTGATAGCCCTGCAGATCAACCCGAAGCGCCGGCATTACCGGAGCGCTTAAGGTCAACTGGCTGAAGCCGCTACCATCCATTGGCGTTACCGTCGTGATAAGTGAAAGGTCGTTATCCTGCCAAAAATCATTCCATGCCAGACGGCCAAAGTACTGTTGCTTCGCCAGAGGTTCTTGTTTTTCCCCGGCCAGCAACCCCACCTTAGCGGCCGGACGATCGCCATCAGCAATAGCCTGCCGCCATAAACCTAACTGTGACTGATTAATCCCAGCTTGATTAATATGATATTCAACGCTGAATGAAATATCTTCACGGGCCACCAAGCTCTCAGGCAATGACCAACTAAACCCGCTGGCCAGTTGATGATAATAACGCATCCTATCACCGGCCGATTCTATGGTTTCATCGATCAAACTCTGGCGCCGCTGGCTAAACCATTCGCTGTATAACACCAAGTTATCCCGTACCGTGAAGCTCAGTTCGGCACCGACCCCGGGCTGGTCTTTTTGATATAGCGAATTCACCGTCAACGCCATATTGTTCCATGCCGCCGGGGAGGGCGTATACTTGATAAAAACGGCATCTTTATTATTAGTCCGGTCTAATCCCAGCCCTACCACATCGCTATGGCCGGCGACAGTTTCAGGCCGTACGTGCAGATCGGGCCGATAACCAAAGCTCAGCACGCTCTCTTCATTCAGCCAGATGCCCATCAGAGCAACCACGCCCAGCCGATCTTCGCGTCTATCCGCCGTATCTAAGCTGTCGAATACCACCTGACTGTTGTCTTTAAACCAGTCTGTCGGGTTAAAACCGCTGGCAACGCCATTGCGAATATTGGTGCGCCCGGCGACCCAGCGCCATTCCGAGGTGGGGCTGTAATTAAAAGCTAGAGATTGAATATCCAAGCGGATATTTTTCTCTGCCCGATACTCTTCACGGCTATTCCCCTGCGTACGTAAACGCGTATTGAGCTCCAGACCGAACGGGCCACCGATATCACCTTGCCCGAACAGCCTGGCAGACAATCGTCCGCTGCTAGTTGCACTATCATACCTCTGCCAATTAGCCATTCCCTGCCCTTTAAGCTCTAAGCTGAATGGCGACAATAATCGTGAGGGCAAGGCGGTTACAGAGACCGGATCTGAGGCCGAGGCGGGCAATAACGGCACATCATCACTCGCCTGTGATACCAGGCAGCAAAGGCTTGTGCTCAGGCACACCAATAGTCTTATTTGATTCATTATTGCCCCTGAGTTGTAAAGTGGGACAGCCATTCTTTATTGAACCAGGATAACGGCAGCTCTTTCGCCTGATATTGGCTCATTTGCATCAGCGTTATTTTATTCGGGTTAAAACCATCACCGATCACCACTTCAGTAGGGTGTATCTCACCTAAAACCGGCTGCCAGTTGCGATACCAGGCAACCTTGAGTAATTTGCCACTGTTACCGTAAAACTTTCCTTTTAGCGGCCGGTCGTTCTCTTTATCAACCCAGAGTTCAACCTGTTTATACGGAGCAAATTCGTTGATGGCGCTAAGCTTCAGTTTCCAGGCTAAGCGTGAGTTACGATCGCCGTCGGTAATGGTTTCTTCCCCATCTAATGTGGCCGAATAGTCGAGCGTAAAATTAGACGTAATGACATCGCCGTTGGAGGCGTTGCCTAACAGACGCTGGCGCGGAGACATACGCACCGATGCTTTAGATTTTGGGTCGTAGAACCAAAGAATATTATCGTTACGTAATAGCAACTTGCCACGATCATTGTTAGGTTCATCCATATGCACAATGGTCAGAAACTGGCCGGTTTTATTCTGTCGTGAATGGGTGGTAACCCGATTCTGATCGGTTAATTGGTTATTTTCATACTGTTTCAGTGATACGTTAACCACAAACGAAGTTTGCGGATTACGTATCATATCGGAACGTTTTAATATCTCCTGTGCCCGATCGGCCAGTGCCGGTAAAGCAACAAGTGAAGTGAACAGACAGCTCAACTGTAATGATTTTAATAGGGTTATACGCATCAGTAATCTCCGGTTATCAGACGTGCTGAATAGCTGAAATGATGTTCATTCGCGAGGCTTTATAGGTAGGCCATATCGCAGCAAGTATGGAAAGGACAAACAGGAAACTCATGATGCCCAGTACTAGCGGCGGGTTTTCCAGAATCATCAGGTTGATGGTGAGCGGCGTAGCGTTACTCGGCGGTGTCCAACTAAGATTCATATTGTTGATTATGGTGCTAAAAATCAGGGTAAAAATAAAAGCGGCCAGAATACCGAATAATCCCATCAACGCACTTTCAGACAAAAACATGCGCATAATAAAGCTACGGCGAAAGCCCATAGCCCGAATGGTTCCAATCTCACCAACCCGTTCCATCACCGTCAGATTAATGGTGTTGGTAATCGTAAATATGATGACAATACCCAGAAAAATGGATACCACGCCAAAAATAAAGGTGAACATATTGAAAACGCGATCGAAGGACGGATCGACCTCATTAAAGCGCAGTACCTCCAGCGGTATGCCGTTGGCATCCAATTTTTGTTGGATACGCAGCTTAATCTGTTCTACTTGGTTAGGATCTTTTAGCTGTACCAATATCACGGTTGCCCGCGGTTGCTCACCGTATAGCAACTCTCTGGCTAAATCGAAATGCATCATGACAAAAGCGTTATCCAGAGAACGTATCGCCTGTGGCTGGGCCTGAGTGATATACACGCTTTCTATATTAGGCGCACCTTCAGAGCTGGCTGCCAGCAGGTTTAACCGAGGCCCCTTTTGCTCAGCGCTCCCTTGACTGAGCTGTGCTTGATCTTCGCCGGACATGAGGTTGCTGACATCGATCCGTTCATCAGAAATCGCTTTTCTCAGCCGCGGAGGATCTTCACAATCCGCAATATTTAATGGTTTACATAACCCAAGCTGGCGCGCCATTCCCACGCCAACAACGGCTCCGTCCTGCTGGTCTTGCGTCAGGCCGGTTAGCGGAGTCGATACGCGCACGTTCCAACCATCCCAAGCACGCATTTTATCTGCATCTTGAGCAATAACGCCTCGCCCAAGAAAGGTTTTGCTATTGTCCGTTGAAACAACGCCCGCAATACCGGACAGCGAGATCTGGGGAGTAATAACGGAAATTTGCTGACTAAGTTGTCGATCGCTAAGTAATAAATCAATGGTGGTTTGATAGTTATTGATGGTGTAATTATCCGGGTCGGCAGCACCATATTGCAGATAGCCTTGCTGATAGATTTGGAGCTGCCCCTGCTCCTGAATTAATCCGGTCTGTACGCCAAAATAGATCGAGGTAACAAAGCCACCAAACAGCATCATGGCCAGACCACCGATACCAATAGAAGTAATAGTAATCACCGAACGGTGACTATTTTTAAGCAAGTTACGCAGCGCAATTAACCAAATCATTGCAGACCTCCGAGATGCTGCAATTTGCCATCGATAATACGAATCACGTTGCCAGAGCCACCGATCAACTTTTCGTTATGGGTACAAATAACAAAGCTGGTATTAAACTGGCTTCGCATCTCGAGCATTAAATGGATAATTTCATCTGAGGTCGCAGAATCCAGATTAGCCGTTGGTTCATCAGCAATGACCAGCTCAGGTGTGGTGACCAACGCTCTGGCGATAGCAACACGCTGGCGCTGCCCGCCGCTAATCTCACCCAGGCGACGGTGGCTATAATCCTTTAACCCGACAGATTCCAAATAGTAATCAGCTTTCTCCCGACGCTCCCTGCGTGAGACGTTATGGCGTAACAGGGGAAATTCGACGTTTTCCCGCACGGAAAGGACCGGAATTAAGTTAAAAGACTGAAAAATAAAACCTATATGACGTGAACGGAAATCAGCGGCCTGATTGTCATCCATAGCCAGAACATCCTGACCAAGAATCGTAATTTGTCCTTGATTAGGCTTATCCAGCATGCCCAACATATTTAAAAATGTAGATTTTCCACTGCCGGAGGGGCCCAGAACGAAGGTTATTTCTCCGCGTGGAATAGCGCACTCCGCATTTTTAATGGCGGTAAACTGATAGCCATCCATATTGTATTTTTTATCTACACCTTTAAATACGGCAATATATTTATCTTCAATGGGATTATCCGTTGTTGTTCTTAGCGGTAATTGGTTCCCTAATTGCATTATTTATTCCTTTTTCACATTATTCGCATTAATTAAATATCACCCATAAATTTTGGTTTTAATCTGAAGACAAAAAGGAGGGACATCCTCCTTTCTGCTCCAATAAATAACTACTGATAAATAACGGCTACCCCATGAAGCTTATTATCGCCTCCGGCTGAAATAATTTGATAATAGCGCGCACCGGCCTGATCCGCTTTTTTCGCCAACTCATATTCCAACTGCTCAAGCGTAGTCATATCGGATGCAGAAACGCTGCCGATTTTACTGAGTCCGTCAGCCGAACTGACCGAAGTGGCTGCCATTAGGTTCGCAGAGAATACGACGGCCATTAAAGAGATTAGGGCTAATTTAGTTACTTTCATTTTATTCACCTTCTAATAGATTAAGAGATAAAGAGATTGTTTTTCATATTTCATCATTATTAGAGATGACTTGGAGGCTGAATACAATGAACGGCCAGTGATATTAAATCCAAAAATAACAATGAGAATATAAATTGGCGCATTTTTTAATTAAAAAGTAATATAAATTCACATTCTGTGTGAAATATGTTTTTTAGTATTTATTCGTGATATTTATTACACTTTTTGTGATTTATTGTGATTTTCAAACGGAAGGAAAAAATAAGCTTCATGATGCATCATAATTTAGTCACATTTTATCTATTCTTCAACAGATGATAATGATGTACTGGAGATATTAACCGGTAGTAACAGCACTAGATACCTCATAAAAATATAATTACACGTGAAGATAAAATTAAAAATCGTCTATATGCAGTAATCCATATCGGTTCATAGGTTTACCTACGAAAAATTAGGCTAACTTGATATAAACACCTCATCAATATAGAATGTAACGATCGACAACAACTATTTGATAGTCAAAACTAATCAAACGAGGTATTTCGATCGTTTTAAACGATTTTAAAATTAAAAACCAAAGGAATATATTGTAAAACCCGAATACAACTAACTAATTATATTTATTTAATAAATATCACCCCGATATAGCCACTCATTTAAAAGGCCAAATTAGCCCAACAATATAAGCTATTGACTAAATAACGGACGAATATTTCCAAATATAAGGATTTCTCTCAATAATGAACGCAAAAATTTCCCCATTAGTGGTTGCTATTGCCTCGTGCCTTATAGGCTCACCGGTCTATGCAGCGACAACCAACGTTGATGGTAAGGTATTGACCGTCACCACCGACCAGCAAGGAACAACGTTTCAAGTTTCCAATGGAGGACACCTCATCGTTGATAATGGCGGAATTATTGGCGGGGAAAGTCTAGCTCAACGTTCGTCTCTAACGGGATCGACCCTTGATATCAATAGTGGTGGCATTTCTGGTTCTATATCCGCATCAGCAAACAGCTCTGGATCGAGTTCGACAATCAATATCAACAGCGGTGGAAAGGTATTAGGCTATATTGCCACCAACGCCAGAGACGGTGAACGCCATAGCCTTAGCATCAATAATGCTTCAGTAACCAGCAATCGGTTGAGAAACTTCGCGCTTGACCTACAAAGTACCAATGCCACGATTAATGACAGTACGATTACAAATTCGGCCCACGGTATAAACTTAAGCTTTGATTCTATTGCCAATATTAATAATAGCGTCATCAACGCAACGGGCACGGTGAAAAACGGCGGCTACGGTATTGTCAGCATGTCGTCTGAATTAACGATGACCAATTCGGAAATTAATTATACCGGCCCCATTGGAAGCGGTGCGGCGTTAACCAGCTTTGGTAGTAGATTAAATGATTCAAACACATTGGTCTCAAACTCTAAAATAAATTCAACTGATACCGGCGCTTATTTAATTGGCGGCAATACAACCATTTCAAACACCGAGATTATTAGTCAGGGTAATAACGCTATTCTGCTGCAAGGCGGGGAGCTTAACCTAGCCAATCATAGTTCAATTAAAGCCTTGGGTAACGGATTTGGCCTTCTGTTATATAAGGGAGAAGAATCCGGTGACTATTTAGAAAATAACGTCACTCTGAATAACTCAAGCATCGAGACGGAGGCTGCACCGGGGATACTGGTAAGCGGCGATACTACCGCAACGATTAAGATTGAAAACAATAGTAATATTATCAGTGGATTCGGTACTTTTTTACAGGTTTTTTCCGGTGCGAAAACGGCAGTTTCACTCGATGATAGTCAGATAGTTGGTAATGTAATATCCGTCACCGATGCGATAACAGATATCACCCTTCAGAACAGTGCCTCACTGACCGGTAAGATGCAAAACGTTAATAATTTGAACCTCAATACGCAGGCGTCATGGACATTAACCGAGAGCTCAAACCTTAACCACCTGACGATAAACAACGCGACTATCCGGTTTGCCGATAATAGTAATGACGCGACGTTTAATACCCTGACGATGGATGATTTAAGCGGCAGCGGTACGTTTATCATGCGCACAGACATTGCCGGAGATGGTAACGGCATCAATAATAGTGGCGATAAGCTGATTGTTACAGGTACCAGCCAAGGTAATCATAATCTCACTATTGTGAACCGCGGAGATCTGTCGACTACCGGTAATGAAACGCTGACCATCGTTGAAACCCAAGACGGGCAGGCCAAATTTGCACTTACGCCTAGCGCACCTAAAGTTGAATTAGGTGGCTACCTGTATGACGTGCGCCAGAATGGCAACAATTGGGAACTTTATGGCGCTTCCTCTACAGCCGTGGAACCACCAACCCCGGGCGGGGGTGGCAGTGGCATTACAACAACTGCAGATGCTGGGGCAAACTTCCTGAATATCGGCTATCTGCTGAACTATGCAGAGACCCAGACGTTATTGCAGCGTATGGGCGACCTACGCCAGAACGGTGAGCATGGTGATATATGGCTACGCGGCTTTGCCGGTAAGTTTGACTCTTTCTCCGGCGGTAAACTTAGCCGGTTTGATATGAGCTACAGCGGTATGCAGATTGGTGCCGATAAACGTATTTCACCAGAAGTACCACTGTTTGTCGGTATGTTTATGGGCCAAACCAACGGTAGCCCGGATTACCGCACCGGTGATGGCACCACCAAGTCGAGCAATGCCGGTATCTATGGTTCATATATGGCCGATAGCGGTTTTTATCTCGATTCAGTACTTAAGTATTCACATTTGAAAAATAGCTTTAACGTCAAAGATAGCCAAAACAGCCTCGTCAGGGGTAACGGCAACTCGGATGGGGTAAGCTTCTCCATGGAGGCGGGGCAGAAATTTAACCTGAATGAGCAAAATAACGGTTTCTATATTGAGCCACAGGCTCAACTGAGCTATGGCCATCAGGATGCAACGCAGGTTAGATCGTCAAACGGTCTGAAGATCAACTTAGGCAGCTATGAGTCATTGATGGGAAGAGCCAGCACGCTGTTCGGCTACCAACTTAATCAGGGCGATAACAAAATCAACGTTTACCTGAAAACCGGTATAGTGCGTGAATTTGAAGGTGACGTGGACTACCAGCTAAACGGCTCAACCGAGAATCACACCTTTAAAGGCAACTGGTGGAATAACGGGGTTGGCGTTAGCGCTCAGATAGCAAAACAGCATAGCTTCTATCTGGATATCGACAGCTCCACCGGTAACAAGTTTGATCAACGTCAGATTAACGGCGGCTACCGATTTAGTTTCTGATCAATAGATAAAGCTTTTGGATATTATAAAGGCTGCGCGAAATGGCGCTGCCTTTATCTATTTTTCACTAAGAAAGATTATGACAGGCGGTTTGGCAAAGGAACGGTTAATCGCTCTGTCACGTTCTTCGTTGATGCAAAAATATTAAAAATTGCTGAAAAGAAGGCTGATAGTAGACTTAGCGCTGGATCAGTTAGGACCGAACAACGATAATTGAACGTCAATAAGCGGCTAAACATGCTATCTAGCGCTTATCTTTCACCAAATCAGCCGTCTGTATATCATTTTAATTATTATTCTTATAATTAACCGATATTGCTCAATATTGATATCTCTTCTTTGCTTTTCTTCAATACCCCTGGTAACAACCAACCACAAAATAAAATAATAGTAACTACATTTGTGTACATTATTAATTAGTTAATATGGCATACTGTATTTTTAATGCTCATACCCATTACTTCGCTCTTTAAAAGTAATAAACTGTAAATAAATGGAATTTAAATGAATAAACTTATTACTGTTATATTAGGGCTGTTATTAAGCTCAGCATGTTATGCATCAGGAAATTGGGTTAAAATTATGGAGAATGAGGACGCGGTGCTCTTTCTTGATAAGGACTCAATTACTCAAACTCAGGTTGAACATGTAAAACGAGCTGAATTAATTTTCAATAATAAGAAAAACGCATACTCAACCGTTACTGTCTATGAAATCAACTGTAAATCAAAACAAGACCATAGAGTTAAAATATCAGATTATGAAAAAGCAGATGCTCAAGGGAAACTGCTTGGCAGTCAAGTTATTAATGAGCCATTGGAGCCAGCAGATCAAAGGGCGGTTGATTTAATTTGTCACTAAAGTATGTCGCTGATAGGTATTTATTTTAAAACAAGGAAGTCGTATGAAATATTTTCGTGCTTTAAGCCTGTTGATTTGTATTTTTGCCATTTCGGGATGTGTTAAAGGGTATCACCTGATTGGAGAGACCCTGACTGGCAAAAGAGTAGAGCGTACTGAGGATGCAATGGCATCTTGGGTAGGTGCAGATATTGATGCACTAGTTGCTTCCTGGGGACCGCCATCATCGACATACCAGAATAGGGATGGCAGCATTATTTATGATTATTCTTATTCAACAACCAGGACTCGTGAAGCTCAATATAATGTTTATGGCCATGTATTAGTCCCCGGTGAGTCGAGCACAACCACCTGTAAAAGAGCATTTTTAGTCGCGCCTGATGGAATCATATCAAAGTGGAAAGTGACAACCCCGACATCATGTAGCTATACCGGAAATAAAATATCAAAAGATATTCCTATTCCTGTTTCTACCTTCTAATGGGTAAACATTAAATTTAACGCTCAATAATCATTAAAAAACCGCTTTTCCAAGCGGTTTTTTTATAGCTAAATTTTATATGAGCAATAATTTAAGTTGTCTAACCATCAATATCTTTTTCTCATTCGAGTTACAATCCGCTGTAGCCGTTTATATACCATCTGACCAAGCTTACCCAATGAAATATAAGATATTTAACAGCCACGTTATAATTAAAAATTATAACGGAACCCGACATTCCCCTGAATCGGCGACTCAATTTGACTACCGTTACGGTAGTTCAACTCCATATAAAGCGATGTCTTTTCTGAAACGGTTGCATTAATACCTAAGCCATATTTGCCAATGTTACCTGATAAATCATTATTAAAATCATAACGTTGATTAATCCGTACGTTATTAGACTTAATAAACTCACGCTCAATGGCAGCCTTCACATAAGGACTAAGCGTTGTCCCTTGGGCTAAGTCGAACGTTTTGCCAACGGAAATTCCTAATTCACCTTTAGCTGAACGATTATGGTCAAGATCGGCTTTCATACCATTATTCAACTCGATGCTCTTACTTTCTGCACTGAAATAGCTTGCCCGCAGGTAAGGTTCGATAAACATTCCCTGATTTAGCTGATAGTTATATCCGGTTTCAACCGAAGCACCAATCGCATTCTGGTGGTAGTCACTTCTGGCGATATCGCCGTTAGTTGTCGAAGCATTAAGCGAGTTATTAAAACGATTAGCCTTTAATACTCCATCCAGGTAGTAGCCTGAGTTATCAAAATAGGTGGCGTAAATACCGAGGCTATAGCTGTCAATATTGCTATTTCCACCTCGAGCATGTTTTAGCTTACTGTAGCTATAAGCGGTAAACCCACCGATCAGCATCTTGCCCGTAGCCAAATTTATCGCTTTATCACCGCCAATTTCGAAGCCATCCTGTTGCAGCTTATAGGCCGCACCCGATGAGGTATTCACCCGGGTATTGTTGGACAAATAGCGCCCCCATGCACCAAAACTATCACCGGCATTATTCCGCAAGTCCCCTTTTCTTAGACGCAGATTCTGTAGTTCTCCGTCAAAAATAAACTGACTGGCTGAAGCCATACTGAGTACCGCATCAGTTGACGGAGTGGTCTTGTGCTCTGGCGAAGGCGGAAGAATAACGATTGGCGGTATCACTTCCGGATCAGGATCTGGTTTTGGATCAACGGTAGCCTGCCAGTCAGCGCCTAAATACCAAATATTACCGGCTAAACCATCCTTATCACGCATCTGTTTAAGAGAATACATGTAAGCACCACCGTCTACACCAGCGATCGTCTCACCCGATAACGAAGCTAAAGAAAAATCAGCACCGTTGCTTTTGTCATTGATAATATTGAGCGTCTGATTGCCCGCGGAGGTTATCTCTTCACCTGAATCATTGATAATGACTTTATGATTTCCGCTACCGTTATCGATATTAAGGATGTTCCCTTTGCCCTGATTAATGGTGGTGTTAAAGCTAAAAATACCGGAGCCCGACAGAGTGCCCACCTGTAAACTGGCGTAGTTATCACTCCCTCCATTTTGGAATTTTACGCTGCCGCCCTGCAGGTTCAAATCGCTTATAGTCGCAACAGCGTTATTATTACTCGAATGACGAACAATTAAAGTCGTGTCGTTACCGTTGAGAATTACCTTATCCGCAACCGCCCCACCATCGGTGGCCGAATCCATATAAATAATTGCGGCATTATTAACCCGTGTCGTTCCGCTGAGCTTAGCCTCTGCTTTTACCCAAGAATAGGCATTGTCGTTTAACGTTGTATTATTAGCCTCCGAGCCAGCGTATAAAATCTGTGACGACGAATGGTTAAAAATAGCGTTAGTCGATACACCGAGGTTAGCTACCTGTTGAGATGATTGATCATTAAATATTGCATCAATACTTCTTCCATTGGTCGAAACCAACTGACTACTATCATTAAAGAAAGTCGAGTTTTTTGATGTTGCTACCGTATCCCATCCCCTATCCTCTCGTTGTATACCCCATAAAGTTTCTTTTGAGTTATCGTAATAACGGCTATTTGTTACTACTGGTGCATACCAAACTGATCCATCATCCTTGGTCTCAACATAAGAGCTACCATCACTGGCAAATTGGGTGGAAACCATAACGTATGAATTCCCTCTGGCAACCGTTTGGTCTGCGGTCGTCATAACCCACATTCCGCTATTATTTAACGTTGTGTTTTCCGCCCTGCCATAAATAGAAACATTGCTTCCGGCAGTGCTCGTTCCACCGACACTAAACCAGCTGTCGTTGACCTCCATAAACTTGACGGTACCCGACGATATTTGAATGCGAAAATGATTGTTCGGGCTATAAAGTTCATACCCATCCCCTTGCATAACAAAATGATTATCTTCGCTGCCCAATGTAATACCGTCACCGGCAGAAATAGAATGAAATTCATCAGGGCCAAATTTACTCTGTTCACAAACCGTTGAAATGGTATAGCCACTACAAGGAGCAGCATATGCGCCGATCGAGAACGAAGCAGTGACTATTGATGAGATAACAATAGTTAAATAAGTTTTTTGCAAACGATACTGCATAGCAACAGCTCCTTATTGCTTTTACACCCAGTACCTTTCCATGATTTTTACAAATCATCTGCTGAGTTAAATTAATTTTAAAAATGAGATGTTATTTATATCAAAATTGGAAAACACGCTTAAATCTGTTTAAATAAAGTAACCACCAAGAATTTAAATATTCCAGATATGTACCCACGGTCAAATTAACAGAATCACAAATGAGTGTTGCCCCATAAAGCCGCAAGCATACACCACCAATTTACGCGTATCGAGTTTAAATCATAAATAACACAACAATAGGTTAAAGTGCTTAAAAATACATTTATTTAGATAATAAACCCTAAATAATCAACATTTCAGTTCGCTTCCATATAGCCAAAAAAGCCTACCCTGCATAATAATTAATATTAACCATCAAAAATAAATATGTTTTTCTCACAAAAAACCATGACTTTAATGAGTGTTTTTTAAAAAACATTTAAAAATTAATTAATAGCAACCTAATTATAACAACGCGGAAGTATGAGCTATCTAAAGACATTTTAGTTGGAATATCTCTATTTTGGTTGCGAAAGGAACAGATTTAATTTAACAGAGGATAATTAAATGAAATAGCTATTAAAAACTATTATAAAGACAGGTAGTCTCCGTTAAATGAATAACATTTTCATCTTATGGCTCACAACCAACAAGAGTTAATATAATGAAACCAATAGCTGAAAGTAGAGATGAAAATCCCGTTTCGCTGAAAGCTTATTGAAGGCAACTGTCGATGTATCCCACTCTGTATCTCATTATCTGAGATACGGCAGGAACTACATCAACATATTGTTTTATAAGATAAGGGAGTCGGCCGTTAAGCAGACCGTCTAAAACAACGGGTTATCTTCCAACCGTATCAAGTTTTGATCAATTTACTGGTGTTGATGTAACTCGGCGTGTATTTAGTAAAATTGACTCTTCACGATTAGGTTTATTTTGTATGCGTTTTGAAGCGTAGTTCCCGTAAAAATTACATTTAAAACCTATACTAATCAACGCAAAGTATGTTCCAGCCATCCTTTCCAAAACTAAAATTCCCATCATACTCATTAATTCTACTTTCATTATTAATCAACGCTTCAATTTTTACACTATTAACGCTAAAAATTTCCTCCGCATCAATAATTACAATAAATCGTGAGTTATCGGCCCCGCCATAGAATTTATTTTTAATATTTACCGTTCCGCAAACATAAATAAAAAGATGGCCATCTGCCGCTGCTAAACGTTATTTTCTCATATAGAGGTTTGAGAATGTAATCGACTTCGCAGCAATCGAATTTGGATTCATTAACCTATAAATAACGCCTTCCTTCGCTAAATTTATAATTTTTTCATCCTGCGACTCGCAACCAACAAGAGTTAAGATAATAAAAATAATCGCAAGATTTAAATTTTTTGATATCCTTTGCATAATCAAAATAATTACCTAAATTTATATTTAAAGATAGAAATATTGACTTAATTATATAATTTATCAATTGATTATGAAGGGGTTGTGAAGAAATTGAATAATAACTGGATTTCTATTGTACATCAGAGCAATAGTGATGGTGTATAGCCGAATTGAGTAAACCCGTGTTGTGTTTGATGGCAAGAATGAATCACAAGAGTTACCTCACCTTTTGTATAAGAATCTGCCCTTATATCAAAACTAGTGACTCTCAGCTTTTCAAACCTGAGTGTTAGACCAAGTCGTAACTAATACGTATGAATGTATGCCGCTCTTAAAGTTCTCCGATGGCCAGTGCTAATCTTCATTGTTTCCGTTGTCAGTCTGCTCAAGTTTAAGGCCATGATCAGAATCCCAAAAGCTATGACAGATTTCGCTACCGCAACTGTCACCATGTATTTCAGATTACTTAAACTTCTGAAGTCTGTAAGCCGAGCGTTAAAAAACAGATCACAGAAATGATCTTATAATAAATAATTTCGTAATCAATCATACAATATCTATTCATTATTCCCTGGCATTAAGCATAAAGAAAATGTTAATAAAATGAAGAAACATCCTAAAGGTAAGAAAATAGTATAAATATACGGTGTATCAATATAACTTCGTCCAATACTCTGAGCAAATGCATTTAGAATTAGATACAGAAGACTAAGGAAAATTATTATAATACCAAAAATCATAGATAGAACCCAAGCACCTAAATAGTTTGCATCATGTAGTCGCCTCACAGTAAGCGCAACTGATGGTATTAAGGCAATTTTAGGAAAGTATGTTCTTATATCAACGAAATTAAATATCCAGCTAACAATATCTCCTAAGCTATTTAATTTCCCATCAAGATAAATCATCACCCCTAATATTAAAATATTGGTGAATAGGAAAATGAAGAACTCATATCGGCTAGCCTTACCATCGTAATCAAAAACTTTACCCCATGACTTAAAATAACTAAGCTCAAATATTCTTTGTATAATAAACATTATCACCTTACATTAAATAATAATATATTCTAAAAGATACCAATATTGACCTAATCAAATAACTTATCAAATAATTATAAATAGACGCAAAACAAGCTAATTAAATTTTATTCCCATGCTACTCAACACAAAACATGCTCCAGCCATTATTTTCAAAGTTGATATCTCCCTCGTTTTTATTTATGATATAATCACTATTAATTACAGATTCAAACATTACACTATTCACTCTTAAAAACTCTTCAGCGGAAATAATCACAATAAACCGAGAATTATTAAAACTTTCATAGAATCTACTTTTAACATTTACCGTTCCGCAAACATAAATAAATAAATGACCATCTGCAGAAGCCAAACGTTTCTTTATCATATAAACATTTGAAAATGTAATAGAATCTGGACTCACTAACTTAGAAATAACACTATTTTTTGCTAAAATAATAATTTTTTCATCTTGTGACTCACAACCAACAAGAGTTAAGATAATAAATAAAATAGCGACATGGAAAGTTTTAAAAAAATTTTTAAACACCATTATTATAATCAAGATAGTCACCTAAATTACATTTAAAAATAGAAAATAGACTTAATTACATACTCTATAAATTGATTATGAAGAGCTATGCAAATAGCTCCCACCGCTATTTTACCCCAGTAGTCCGTAAACAAAAATACAGTGGGAACAATGCCAGCACCAAACCAAGAAAACACAAATATACGTTATACATTGCGTTATAATGGTATATACGAAAAATATTTATTGAACCTGTATGTAAATAGATACTTACTAACATATAGTATGTCAGTAAACCTCCGCCGACTAACGCTAGTGTTAAAAATTTACGATAAGCAACCCCATTCAAGCGTCGGACAGTAAGAGATATAAATGGCGCAATAAATAAAACAGGAAAACATGGAATTATAAAAAAGTATATGAACAACCCCATACCTGAGATATCTATATTTTTCAATAAATTCACATCCATACGTTGTAACTCCAAAGCAATTATTGGAGTGAAAAATACAAAAATGAATATTATTGAGGTACAAAAAATAAAAATAAAAAACTCATACCGACTAGCATCACCATCATAGTCAAACGTTTTTTCCCATGTTCTAAAATAGCTAGATTCAAACACTCTATCTAAAAAATCATTATCATTCCCCATATCTTTTGGTCACCATAAAAGCGTAAGCATATCTATATTTTTACTAATTAATTATGAAGAGACGGTGAAGAATAGATAAACAATTAAATTATTTATCTATTCTTAGGCAGGTATAATCACGTATTCAATATGATAGCCATTTAGAAAACAGGGCACCAAAACTTAGATGAAATATAAGACATAAGCCGAGATATCATAAATCGGGCTCTTCTCAAGCTGTCACAGCCTAGCGATGATTTGAAAAACCGATTATCAGGCAGCCGAAAGTAGAGATAAAGAATCCCGTTTCGTTGCAAGCTTATTTAGGAGATACAGGGAACGTTTGATCCTGAAAGGCAACTGTCGATGTATCCCACTCTGTATCCCATTATCTGAGATACGGCAGGAACTACATCAACATATTGTTTTATAAGATAAGGGAGTTGGCCATTAAGCAGACCGTCTAAAACAACGGGCTATCTTCCAACCGTATCGAGTTTTGATCAATTTACTGGTGTTGATGTAACTCGGCGTGTATCTCATCTGTATTAGCTCAGACTCGATCTAACATTGCTCTTTGGTAGTACACGACTCAAACAGTCGGCTAAGAGCGAACAGCAGACATCCTGCTGTGCTTAAAACTTTTGTTGCGCGTAAGCATCATTTGATTTAGCATTTGCTAAATTTAGAAAAATCTAAAATACAAATGAAAGAAACTAAACTGTTTCAATTACAAGAAGGCGCCTCGCTGGCAACCACGCTGCTTAAGTCGATGAGTAACAGCAGTCGTCTGTTAATTCTCTGTATTCTTATTGATAAACCAGGTACCTCTTCGGGTGAGTTGGGGCAACTGACAGGTTTAACGCCTTCTGCAACCTCTCAACACCTTGCGAAAATGAAAGAAGATGGTTTGATTGAGTCAAAAAGAGTCGCGCAAAAAGTGAACTATTTCATCAAAAACGATGCGGTGAAAAAAGTTATTTCCACTTTAAAAGACATTTACTGTCCTGAGGATATTTAAATGACACCAGAATCAATCTCTCCGCAAGAGGCCAAAAAGCTTATTGAACAAGGCGCTGTGCTCATTGATATTCGAGAACGCGCTGAATACTTGCGTGAGCACATACCGCATGCTCGCTCACTTCCACTCACTGATATTACGGCAGGTAAAATAGTGGAAGGTGCGGAGCGACAGCCTGTCATTTTTCATTGCCAGGCAGGAATGCGTACGGTTCAAAATGCCAAAGCGCTAACGAAAGCCGCAAGCCCTGCGCCAGTTTTACTGATGGCAGGTGGCATTAACGCGTGGAAGAGCGTCGGCCTCCCAACAATCGAAGACAAAAAACAACCGCTGCCTATTATGAGGCAAGTTCAAATTGTTGCGGGCACACTTATTCTTACCGGTGTTGTTTTGGGATACACCGCTGATAGCAGGCTATTTCTTTTATCAGGCTTTGTCGGTGCAGGATTACTTTTTGCAGGTTTAAGTGGCTTATGTGGAATGGCCAATATTTTGTTAAAAATGCCATGGAATAGACCTGGAAAATAGAAATAACTTTCTGTCACTTTAATAAATTCAGAGGATATTTTGATGTCCGCTTCACGCCCTGAGACATTCGACAAGCTTTTTATGGCTTCAGCAAAGGCGAAATTCCCGACAGACGACTCAGTGCGAAAAGTGATTTATCTGGCAATCCAGGCGGCGTCGAAAAAATGGAATATGCCGATCCAGAACTGGCGGTTGGCAATGAGTCGTTTATTATCGAATTCGGTGACCGCTTAAACGGTCACCTTTAATAGGTTGGCAGTTACACAGAATTATGGACAGTCTCTCTGTTCGATGTGTAGCCATACCATGATGTAAGTACACCAGCTCTATTTGAATTCTAACATCTATTCATAGCGTTCTTATTCCTCAGCTTTACTCCCCCCACTAAGCACCTTTCTTATGCTTTAGTCTTCTTTTCAGTCACTCATTCCCTGCTTTCATTTGTATTCGTTCTCCTAGCCTAACGCTGATACTTCACCTTAACTCCCCCACTGCTTCAATTATACGAGAAACGGGTTGTAATAATATAAATCACCATCAGCTTATTTATATTATTACGATAAAACATTCACATTAAATACATGGTTAAATTAATAAACCTCCGTTACTAATAAGCCATTGTTGTTTCAAAAATGTTGCAAAAAATTTTTGAAATTGATCACAGTTAATTTATAAAAGAAAAGAACAAAAAGTTGTTTATTAAATTAAATGAATACATCAAATCAGAGCAAATAAAATTAATTACTTTAAAATCAATTAATTAACCAAAAAAAACAATTACCAAGGCCATTCAGTTGATTGAGATCAACGATCAGTTAAATAATAATGATCGATTACACCTATTGTTTTACTATGTTCAATAAATCATGAATCATTTATAAAACATAAACACAAAGCGTGTGAATCCATAATTGGAATATCTTATAAATCATGATCAAAAAGTTGATTTAGTTATGAGTAACCAAGCCTTAAACGTGAGTAAAACTATCGATATGGAATATCTATTATGAATAAAATATATAGAGTTATCTGGAATAGTACATTAGGACAATGGATTGTCACCTCTGAATTAGGGCGTGGAAAAACAAAAGGAACTACCTCTAAAGCGTTATCTGTTATTGCATTAACATCATTCTTAATCTCCCCTTCGGTTTCCGCGCTGACAATTGATGCCGGCGAGACTGTCAGTGTTCCAGAAACACAGAGTTCCCCTTGGGAAACCAGCAACCTTATTGTGGGTTCCACTGGGAGTGGGACATTATTGATTGAGGACGAGGGAAAGGTGATAAGTACGGGAATAGCTTACATCGGACAAGCAACTGGATCTATAGGTGTTGCTGAAGTGTCAGGTACGGGCTCTCTATGGGATAACAATAAGTATCTTTCTATTGGTCACTCTGGTAATGGTTTGCTTACCGTTAATGGTGGCGGCATTGTAAAAAGCCATTCAGGCTACATTGGCACCTACGGGACGGGAGTTGTTGAAGTATCTGGTGCTGGATCAGAGTGGAATAATTGGTACGGTAAGATTAGTTCAACTTACTGATCTGGTCTAGTAAAAGTTGACACCCCATTAAGCGGCAACCTCATATTCGTTGGGTGAAAGACCACCAAGATGAGTATGAGGTCGCCACATGTTGTAGTACTCAATAACATATTTACTGATATCTCGCTTCGCACTTTCCGCATCCGGATAGCAACGTTCTTTCACCCATTCCGATTTCAAGCTGCCAAAAAAACGTTCCATTACCGCATTATCCCAGCAGTTCCCACGCCGACTTTGGCTCAACTCAACGCCA
>NZ_ATYS01000111.1 GCF_000427805.1 Budvicia aquatica DSM 5075 = ATCC 35567
CTTTTTGATGGTTGATGCTGGTTTTGTCATGTGAGATACCTCTGGTTGAGAGTTTACTCACTTAGCAGCGTGTCCACTATTGATGGGTAAGATCACTCAGCCAATAAACAGATATCGACAGAGCGCTTACTGACATCAATACCGACGTAGTACATGATCTATTCTCCTTTCACCGAAACCATCACGCCCGTTTCACTTGTAAATACAGAGTCGATGCTCTAGGTAACCGTTCAATGTTTATGCTGGCGTGAAAGATGAAACAGAGGGCTTTAACTCAGTCACAAAGTTTATCTTTAATGTTCCCTTTGAAGCTCACTCTGTTTTGTAGGGTGATAGCTAATCACCACATCATAAAGGATACAAGTTCCCTCTAAGTGATCTACTATTTTGCGAAGTTATTTAGTTATGTACCTTAATTGAATTAAAATAAAAAAATAAAAAAATAAAAAAATAAAAAAATTAATTAATTTAGCGTTTAACTCTATTTATTTGGATATTGTCAATATTTGATTTTAATGAAAGAATTTATTCATATGATTGCTTATGCGCATTTTTGTGGTAGGCCTGAATTACTAGAATCGTTCAACCGACAGATTAGCAACTTGACCATGTGTTATTGACCTTGAAAATGGGACTGCCCTTATTTTAACAAGGAGATAAAAATATGAAATTATTGACATCCTACGAGCGTGTGACTTTGAATCAAAGCACGGCCTTATTGATGACAGTATTTACACTATCTACCATTGCCTTGCCCCAAATGGCCCACGCTGCGTGTACGGATACAGGAACAGGTACCTATCTTTGTGAAAATACCAACACCGCCGGTATCACCATCAGCGGTACGGATATTGCCGTTCAAACGGCGCCAAGTTTCAGTGTCAACGAATCCGGAACGACTGATCCCGCGTTGAGTCTCATCGGCTCAGGCTCAATTAGCTTTACCGATATTCATGCCTCACCCCTTATCACCAGTGGGGCGTATTCGTTAAAAACCCTGAATGATACTTCCGCTCCCGGGTTATCGACGACTACTCTGATTAAAACTAATGGGACGGTTAACAACGGTATTTGGGTCGAGAATAGGAGGGGGGCAGAGTCGACGATTCTAGTCAATATTACGGGTGTTTTATCCGGTGGAGCGAATGGTAATGCGGCTATTTACCTTGCCGCTTCTGCCGAGGGCGATAGTTCAATCACCTTGAGCTCTGGTGCTATTTCAGCCAATACAGGTATCCAAAGCCATAATTTGTCACATCGTGGTATGGCAAATACCTATATGACTCTAACTGATGATATTAACGTTGACTCTACGGGTGTTTCTATTAATAACTCCGGATATAACGGTTCTAGTATTGTTAATTTTAATTCAAAAAATATTATCGCTGAGTCCGATGGTCTTAATATCCATAATAGCAATAATAATGGTGATGTACTAACCGATATTGAGGTCGATGGTGATATTAGGATCAACGCGGGGACGGGGGGCAATCTAAACACGTTCGGGAGTCACGGCACGTCAAGCCTTAAGTTTCGGGCCAACAATATCATTGGCGGCAACCGTGGCTTGAGTATTGAAAATGGTGGCGACAATGATACGCTAACGGATATTGCACTGATGGGGGATATCACAGCTTCTTCTGGGTACGGCATGATGTACAATTCTCGTTCAAATGAAGCGGATATCAAAACATATATCTCATTGAACAACGTGATGGCTATGTACGGAGGGATTTCCGTAGATTTGGGTAATCGGATGGGGGATGTATTGTTCAATCTCAACGTGTCGGGAAGTATTGACACGGAAATGGGATATGGAATGAATATGTTCAATAGCGTTTATTGGGGTGATGCCAAGACGTCGATCACATTGAATAACGTGACTGCATTATCTGACGGCCTCTATTTTAATACCAATGCGATCAGAGGGAATGTGCTATTTAATCTCGATGTGTCAGGGAATATTGAGTCGGAAAATAGCGCTGGACTTATATTGTACAGTAACGCCTCTAACGGCAACTCAGTTTTATCTCTCAAAGTTCACAATATCATTGCGTACTATGCTGGACTTTATATCAATAATTCTGGTGATTCCGGTCAAGTCGTTACCACGGTGACGGTCACCGGTGATATTACGGCCAATTTGGACCACGGGGTTATTACCGAAACCACGGCATCTCTAGGCGATGCGACTGCCATCATCAATGTCAATAATGCGAGGTCGACTGTCAAAGGGGTACGTATGGACACGTATGCTAATACTGGCCTATCAACAACTGACCTGACTGTCGCTGGCCAGATTAGCGGTGCGAAAGGGATTGTCCTGAAAGGAAGTGCCGATAATGGCAGTGCAATTATCACTGCGGATGTTAATCAGGTCGCTACCGATAATAACGCTGTCCATATATCGAGCTACCTCTTTAGCGGAGATACTGGCCTGTCCACTATCGATGCGAT
>NZ_ATYS01000112.1 GCF_000427805.1 Budvicia aquatica DSM 5075 = ATCC 35567
CATGCCTGAAAGCATACAGGTGGCAAACTTGCGGGCACACTGATGCCGGCACATCCGTAATGAATGATGATGTCATAATAGTCTCACAACGATAGGTTCAAACAGGTCACCCTGCGCTTTTCGGGGATAAGGCGTCGAATAACGCCATCAGGGTCGTTTAGGATAAGAGAGAAAGTGGATAATCGGGTGCGAAGGCATGGCGATAAGGGCTATAGCTCAGCAGTGACGGGCGATGACATCAAGCTTATCGATATCCGATACATAAAGATGGCCGTAACAGTAAAATTTCACGTTGCGATAACATTACCGGTCATCAATGTGGGAGCGGTGACGATGTTCTCCAAAATACCGTCATTGAATGACAACAGCAGACATAATTACGCCCCCTACAACGCTACGTTGATTGATATCACAGTCAAAAACCAGTGAGTTACTCTAGATTTACTCCATGAAAATATATTTTATTCCAATCATAGTTTACGACGATCAAAATCAACAGCATTGATCGTTCATAACGATCTGACTCTCTTTGCATGCTCTGGTAATGTTCTTCAATCTGTCAAAAAAACAAAATAGTCTTTTATTTACAAAGGATTATTTTGTGACATTTACCGAGATAAGAAAATCATCCCGATGGCATTAAGCCATGAAAATAAAGCACTTTACTCATTAACTTAAGGACTCGCACTATGGGTGGCATATCAATCATTGAATTGTTAATACTTTTAATTTGTGCATTACCTGTTGTTCTCATCGTTGTACTCATTGTTTTTCTGATTAAACGGATGTCACCACCTAAAAAGAACGACTGAATAGAAGAAATACGCTGAAACCATCACAACACGTGGCTTCTTGTTGTCTCTATTTTTCATCATGATGCAATAAAGATGTTGAGATGCACGTGCTAAACCTTATCACCAGAACGTTGCAAAAGAGCAGGCTGACTCATCAGTTTAGGAAGGATCCATATGAAAAATCCGTTAACAGCAGTGACCATTCAACACGCATTAGACTGGGCTTACGACAAAGCGGTCAATGGCGTTAAGGGACTGGATACCGCCCAAGAAATAGCAGAAAGCTATATGAAAGAAAGTAATAACCCCATCAACAACGCCAATTCATTGATACGCTGGCAAAATAGCAAAGCGATAACCAGCGGTTTTATTACCGGTCTGGGAGGCGTGATGGTCATGCCCGTGACGCTTCCCGCTAATATTACCAGTGTGCTGTATATTCAACTGCGCATGATTGCGGCTATCGCTCATATGGGTGAATACGATTTAAAAGACGATAAGGTTAAAACGATAGTCTATGCGTGCTTATGTGGTAGCGCTGTGACTGACATATTAAAAAGGGCAGGCGTTGATATGGGTAAGAAACTGACCCAGTCAACCATCAAGAACCTCTCAGGTGCAATTATCACAAAAATAAATCAAGCGGTTGGATTTCGTTTACTGACAAAATTTGGCAGTAAAGGGATTATCAACTTAGGGAAACTGGTTCCTGTGGTCGGAGGAATTATTGGTGGGACTTTCGATGGCGTAACCACGAATATCATCGGCAATACCGCGCGCAAATATTTCCTTGAAATCGATAATAATACGGAAACTCCCGGAGAAATGCGTATACCACGTTAGATATTGCGCAACAGCTGACGAAATAACGCAAAGACGACCAACAATCATTTTATTGATACGGAAATATTTTATGCGTAAAACTTGCCTCATGATTTTATCTGGCATTCTCGTACTGAGTGCCAGCGATGTCGTCACCGCGTCAACCCTGTTTCAATGCCACTTAGGCAATCACCACACGGTAACGCTTGATTTAAGCAACGAGAATGGATTGGTCTATGACTATAGAAAGACGGGAGAGAGCAAATCAGAGTTAACCCTAAAGGGCGAAGACCCTTACTATGCCCACATCTTAGGCACGAATTGGTCTTATCAATATTTCCGTTTCGAGAAAGGTGCTTATTCTTACGTTATCTATAACCGAAACGACACTCAATTTGGTCTTGCCGTCTTTCATGGTAACAAGCTGATGATGAACAAAGTCTGTTTAGGCGACGTAGTATTAGATAAAGAAGCCTACGTCTATGCCAGTGAACGCGTTTACATTGATGCTGATGGGGCCGAGTATGATTTTTTAGTCGAAGAATAACTGACTACTGTGGTGATGGTGTATTCGACTATATTGAGTCACGTTGAATTCTGACTTGAGATTGACTTTACTGACGAACATGTTCTTGACATTTACAACGGTGACAACAAGGGTTGATACTCATGGTGCCTCACGCCGTGTTATTAATATAAAAAACCAAGATAAATATTTAAAAGGCCAGTAATAATCTATTACTGGCCTCAGACTGATGACAAAGTCCTAGTCAAAAGGCTAGGACTTTGATCTAATAAGGTCAGTACAAAAAATGGACTGACTACCATGCTTAGAGAC
>NZ_ATYS01000113.1 GCF_000427805.1 Budvicia aquatica DSM 5075 = ATCC 35567
GGGTCAGCACGACCGGACAGAACTTAGAATCACAACTGGAAGCACTGAAAAGCTGCGATAAGGTTTTTCAGGAAAAAGTGAGCGGTGCCGACAATGACCGGCCTCAGCTTAGCTCGTTGCTTGAGTTTGTACGTGAAGGTGATGTGGTCCTTGTCACCAAGCTGGACCGGTTAGCCAGAAATACCCGACACCTGCTGGAAATCGCTGAATTCCTCCAGCGTCAACGGGTAGGCCTGAAGATACTGAATCTGGGTATTGATACGTCAACCCCCACCGGAAAGCTGATGTTGACGCTGATAGGAGCCATTGCCACCTTTGAACGGGAACTGATGCTGGAACGTCAAGCCGAAGGTATTGCACTGGCAAAAGCCAAGGGTAAATACAAAGGTCGGAAACCAACGGCCATGAACAAGCGTGATGAAGTCATTCAGCTTATCAAAATAGGCATTCCCAAAGCCGAAGCCGCCAGACGAGCCGGGATTAGTGTCTCCAGCGTTCAGCGGATATTAAGTAAACCCATTATTGATTAAAAGGATTTCATGATGACATTACTAACCCTGACCCACTTCCCACAACGAGCAGCTCTCTTCAAAGATAATATCTACCAGGGGTTTGCAAACCCGAATCCTATGGGCGGTTATAACTTCCATAACGCAGCCGGTCACGCTACGGGGCATACCCAAGAGTTTGCCGGTACTATCACGGAACATGGATCTATGGGGGAACATCTGGGTTTTGCCCGCCCTAACCTGTCTGGTGGTTTTGACCATTTCGATGCTCACGGGATAGCAAACGGCAGTACCCAGCAACTGATGGATGGATTTGCCACACATCATAATGCTCATGGTCAATTAGATGGCTGTATTCAAGGCGCTGGCGTCGATGCATCAGATAGCTTGACTGACGCCCTATTCCATCACATTGATAATTTGACGGACCATCTGTCCTAAGGCTCCCGATGATAAACAAAATAGAAGCCTACTCACTGACGCTGTTGATTGAACATGCAAGGATTATTCTGACCAGTTCTGAGGATATTGCTCAGGCTGCCTCAGAGATAACGGCATTGCCACTTCAGCTTGTCACGGCTATCTGTGAGAAAAATAGCCAGCACTTGCACAAGTTCATTGAGCTAACACCGGAACAATATCAGGAAAATGCTAGCTTTATTGTAGGACTGTTAACGCCAAAAGAAAGCATGATTAAAGATTTCGCCAACGGTGCAGCCTATGGTTTCAATCCCATAGGTAAGTTTATCCGTGACACGATGCGTGAATTTAATGACAGCCCTGAGTTTCATCGGTTAGTTCAGGTGGGCTTGTTGGGCTTTGGGATGGATATCGTTCTCGCCCTATGGGAAGAACTGCTTAACCGTGGTGTATCCAAAGCTTTACTCTTAGGCCAACTTATCGAATACCAAACAGAGACGCTGGACAATCCTCGCTTTGACATACTGGTTATTGAAAATATCGACGCAGGGGTTATCTCCGGCGCATATTACGACAAGATAGCTAAATGTGGTGAACTGGCCGGAAACATGGCCGGAGTACTTGCAGGGGCTAAGGCTGGCGCTGCTATCGGTTGTATCGTACCCGGCCCGGGTAATCTTATTGGTGCAGCCGTCGGAGCGGGACTTGGCGGTATTTTCGGTAAGGATTTGGGTAATAAGATGGCTCAGAAGTTTGGGCATGCGCCGAAGGAAACTAAATAATGCCGTTAGATATACTGGCCGTATTTGCTCTGAGCGTTTGCGGCAAAGCGGTACTTTCTGCAACCAAATATCTCGATAAGCCCAAATGTCATTACTGCAAGACTCGCAACGAAGAGAAAAGCCTATATTGTGAATCATGCGGTAAGGGGCTCACCGTCGAGACCAACCCTGAGTTACAGCACATTCTTGACCAGCAAAAACAAGATGAACTGAAAGCCCAACAGGATAAAGCAGAAAGAACCGCCAAAAAGGCAGCCCATCGAGCCGAACAGAAAAAACAAAAAGAGCAGCAACGGATAAAGTCAGAAGAAGAGACATTATGCAGCATCTTGATGTGCCCTATTTGTCTTCAGGAATCCTTAACCGACGCTCGATTTTGTGCAAAATGTGGTTCTGAGTTAAGGGCGTTAACACCGTCAGAACAAAAAGCGATGTTACTTAAATATCAACGTAAAGGACGATAGAGAATGAAAATAGTCTATGGTTTAGCCTTATCAGCGCTGCTATTCAGCAATACGCTACTGGCTAATGAACTCAATATTATTCCCGGCGTTTCTGCTGGCCCTGTAACAGCTAATACCTCTGAGGCTGACTTGATTGCCCTGCTGGGTAAAGAACAGGTTAAACGCGAGAAGATCCCGCTACCTGAAGATGATGAGATGGAAGTTACCGTCCTCTTCCC
>NZ_ATYS01000114.1 GCF_000427805.1 Budvicia aquatica DSM 5075 = ATCC 35567
ATTGGTCGGGTAGCAGGGATACATTACTGTATCCCCGCCCCCTAAGAACGGTACGTGCGAGTTTCCCAGCATACCGCTCAAGCCTTTATAAGTTACCGCCCTCGCGATAACCGGCTACACTACTGTGATATTGTCGATGACAGTTAGGATGTAACAGAACAAGATTGCTCAACTCGTCGCCGCCTCCGGCAGTCTTCATCACCTTATGATGAACATTCCAGCTTGTTTCCGTGCTGAATGGTTGTTCACACAAAGGGCATTGACGTGCCTGTTTATTCCATAATGCTATGATTTTACGCCGCCCCTCATGAGCGTCTTTCCAGATGCTGTCCAGTCGTCGCTCGAAGTATATCTCCCAGGAAGGGTCATACCGATTGGCTCCCTTCCTGATTTTGACATGGCGTTTGATGGGCGTAGAACTTGCATTGCAAAGTGTGAAGACTCTTCCCTGAATATCAGTTGCCTCAAATATCCAGTTCCGCATTTCCCGTGACGTAAAATACTTGGCTTTTATCCAGCGTCTGCTTTTACGTGGATGCCGCCTCACACACCACTGCCAAAGCTTGCTCCAGATCTGGTTGTCAACATAGCTGTAGGCTTTCTTAGCTACAACGTGCCTGTGATAGTTTGCCCATCCCCTTATCACGGGGTTGAGTTGTGCTATCAACAGATATGCCGGTGTCGTCTTGTTTTCAGTAATGATGGTTCTGATTTTATTGAGAAAATTCTTCAGATTTTTCTTGGAAGGCTTGATAAGAAACTTACCTTTATATTTCCTGATGTTTTGTCCCAGAAAATCAAAGCCTTCTTCGATATGCGTAATCGCTGTCTTCTCTATTGACAAGGTGAGTCCTCTTTCCTTCATAAAGGAGATAACAACAGGCTTAACCTTCTGCTCCAGAAGTGTTTTCGAACTTCCGGTGATAATAAAGTCATCAGCGTATCTCACATAGTTCACCTTGTTGGCTGCACGGAGTTTGGCTGTTTGCCAGAATTTTTCCTCTAGCTGTTTTTCCAGTCCATCCAAAGCCATATTTGCCAGTACAGGGGAGATAATGCCTCCCTGTGGTGTTCCGGCTCTTGTGAGATTGAACGAACCTTTATCCATATATCCGGCCTTTAACCATTTCCTCAGTATCTGCTTGTCCATAGGAATATGTGCAAGCAGCCAGTCATGACTGATATTGTCGAAGCACCCTTTGATATCAGCTTCCAGTATCCACGGAGCACTTTTTCTTTTCGCACAACAAATATAGAGTTGTGTGATTGCGTCAGCTGTGCTTCGGACTGGCCGAAATCCATAGCTGTTATGATCCGCGGTGGTTTCAGATACTGGTTCTAGTGCAAGCAGGTAGAGTGCCTGCATTGCTCTGTCGAGCATGACAGGGATCCCAAGCGGGCGTTTTTTGCCGTTTGGTTTGGGAATGTAAACTCTTTTAAGCGGCAGGGGCTGATAGCCTTTGCGTTTTAACAGAGTGATCGCCTGCCATTTATCTTCAGGGGTACTCCATGTTTTGCCATCAACGCCGGGGGTTTTCTTCCCGGTATTTTCAGTAACCCGTTTTACCGCTAGTGCTTTCGCTGTAAACGAGCGGGTGAGCATGCGTTGCAGCTTTTTTACTCTGCGCCACTGCTTTTCCCGTGTTGCCTTCGCTATCCGTATCTGTAGCTTCCGCACCTGATAGTGACAGCGTTTCCAGTCAATGGAATGCCACCCTCTCAAGCGAGAGGTCGCAGATACATCGGATAATGTATTCATCTTGCCAACCTCCATTTATGGTTGCTTTACAGTATTTCCTGCGAATAAAGACCCTGATGGAAGTCTGCACACTTTCGCGTTCGGGCAAATGTGGAACCCGTATCCTGCCCATTACAGACTGGCATTCGCTTTTTCCATCGTCCTTTACCTGCATTTTTATCAGTTCACCTTACGGATCACCTACCTGTCAGGGCAAAAATACAGGCTTACCAAGTTCCACCTGAAATACAACGGATGGGTTAGGCTCTGTCTCTCCACCGGAGGCTTAGTGTCCATGTACTCCCAGACGATTAAAGAGTAACCAGCCTCGCACCATTTTTGGTCAGAGCCTGTCAGCACCTTTGGCTCTTTCGCCGTTACGATGTTTATCAACAGTTCACTTGAGTTAGCCTTACCATCCAACCTTGCCCCTAATCCGCATGATGCTTGCAGATAATAATGTTCTCTCACAAGTGCATTATCGTGCGTAGCACAAGGGTACGTTGTTCCGGGAGCTTCAAACCCTGCCGTTGCCAGCAACGCTTGTCCCAGTAGGTTACGGCTAATGGAATAGCCGGTTATGTCATTGATGATGCTTTGCATAACAATATTTCAGGCGACTTCTTGTCGCACATCGT
>NZ_ATYS01000115.1 GCF_000427805.1 Budvicia aquatica DSM 5075 = ATCC 35567
GGAACGTGGCGGGCTAATTCATCGTTAGTTAATGCTCGATCACGGCGAATACTATTTATATTGCCAAAGCGGGAAGCAAGACGTGTCATGAGGAACCTCCTGATATTAAAGTCAATGAAACAAAAAGGCTGACATTTCTGTCAGCCTTTAGTAGTCAGTTCATTTCAGTAATATAGGGTTGAAAATTATTAGGATAGATAATATTTAATATTGGAGGGATATATTATCCTATTTTAACTAAATAAGAGAAAAGTGAGAACTAATCTATGGATGCGAAACCAATACTTCTACCTGATGGCAGGAAATATGTTTGTTTAGCCAGTCGATATAAGTGATTAATAAATCGTCCACCTCTATTTAAATCATCGCGAGGTTTACTTTCTTTTTTTATATCATTTATTAGGTTAAATGAAAAACCATTGAAGTCGTTAATCAATGTGCTGAAATTAGAGGATTTTATATTTTCGTAGTTGTCATTATCATATTTATTTTCCCCATTTTTTAAGTTTTTAGTTAATGTATGGTATATCAATTGACCTTTAATTGTTTTTTTATTTAATATATCAAAGCACATTTCATTAATATCTCGCCCAACTAAAGAATTAAAATCATTCTCTTTAAGATAGAAGTTAATATGAAGATATGGGATTTGATCACTATTGAGTAAAATCACCCAATAATAACCAACGATATTTTTTGAAAAAGCTTTCCTTGACCTGGAATTATTGAAGAATTTTTTTATAAAGTATTTTAAGTAGGGTGTAATCGGCTCGTTTACACCTTGTGGTGCTAATATTCTAATCGATATTGATAAAGAACCCGCTTTCTTGTGTTTTCTCATTATAGATGAATGATAATTAACTAACTGTTTAAAGTGTTTCATTTTTTTACTAATTAATTTATTTATAATATTTAATATATACTCACCATCTGGTGAGGAAAAAATAGGCTTCCTATCTATTGTATTTAAATAAAAACTATTTAAATACACATTTAGATTAATATCTTCTTTTGTTATTTTATTAAAGTAAAACAAACAATATTCATTATTTACATTCTTCAAAAGGTCTTTGTCTTTAGTGATATTTTTATATGAATCTTCTTTCTTTGGGAAAAGGAATCTAAAGTCGTCTAGCATTCTCTTAGCCATATAACCCTCATTCTTCTATTTATTTCCTGCCAAAATAAAAATTGGCATGATTTTTGCTTTAATGATAAAAGACAGTATATTTTAACATAAAAAACAATACATTTTAACGTAAATAATAGTACATAAAGAAGTGAAATGTTAGCTATATCTCACTCAAATAGCTATTTACCCCTGCCAACTGTTAGCGTAAGGGATTCATGGTATGCGAACCATGCTTTATTGGTTCTTATCTGAATGTTGGTTGTTTCTTACATTCTATCGATTGATAACTTTTTTAGCGTTCATCGTTAGTTGAACTATCGATTAATAGTAAAAGTCAGTGGGTAAGAAACGAGTATCTACCATTTCGTAAAAAGTCAAACTCAGCCCCAGAGTCAGGGTTGAACAGGCTGTATGGGCGATGACCATTAACTCGGTGTCTGACGGCTATTTCATGACGCCAAAGCGCCCCAAAAGGGCTAGATAGCTGGCACTCAATTGACTCAGATCAGCCGATAAACTGAAGTGATATGTCTAGTGTGTCCGGCGTTCACTAACTGCCCATGGTACTGAATACTGAGCTCAGCAGTGATGCATCGTTCATTATAGAGAGTGGTTTGCAGGCTCTTCTTTATCAATGTCAACCAGGCTCAAGTAACTTTTTACACAGTTTCACCATGTGATGTAGAGAATACGTTCGTCCCAGATTGAGTCATTGCTGATTGACTCTGATTATAGGTCCTCAGCCTACGCTAAGCGACTGAATCGCTCAGAGATGCTCACCACCAAATGACTTGAACTAACGGCACCTAAGGTGCCTGTACGCACGAATTCTCCCTCTTAATTCAACATTAGATGGAGAAGCATCACATGAATATTTTACAGATTGATTTAATGAATGACCAACTGGTCGACATGGTCTTTATTACCACACTGACTGGTCTAACGGATAAATGGTTTTATAAACTGATACAGCTAGGTCAGTTCCCTAAGCA
>NZ_ATYS01000116.1 GCF_000427805.1 Budvicia aquatica DSM 5075 = ATCC 35567
AGTTAGCGGATGCTGAAGAAGGCCGGGCTAAAGAAAGCCTGATTGTTTTACGCAATATGGTTGGCGAGCAAATCAGAACTAAGCCGCGCTATCGTTGTGAAAAGTGCGGTCTGACGGCAAGTTCGCTTTATTGGCACTGCCCGTCTTGCCGGGCGTGGTCAACCGTTAAGCCGATTCGCGGATTAGATGGTCAATAGAAAATATATTAGTACCTGATACTCGGGTACACGGTGTTAATAGTCTTACAGGAAATAAACATGTCGAGCTCGACTTCACCCATTATTGTTGCTCTTAATCATCACGGCAAAGTCAACTCATGACAAGTAACGCCAAAAAATTGATTAAATAGATAATAAATAACGATTATTTTAGTACATCCGCCGTCACCGCAAGACAATCCCCGCCATCATTAGCCATTATAGTTGTGTCCATTACTGTGTCCATATTGTATCATTCGCAATGATAATCAAAAATCAATGGACACAGTCTGGTTAATATTATGGCAATTTCAGATAGTTACCTTAGATCTAACCTTGGAAAACCGAGAGATAAGATTGAAGAAAAGTCAGACCGTGACGGCTTATGGGTTCGCCTATCGGTTAAAGGTGCTGTCACTTTCTTTTACCGATATAGATATTACGGCAAGCAAGAAAAGATGACGTTAGGCAGCTATCCGGCCGTTAGTTTGAAGGTAGCCAGAGATGAGGTCATTAAATGGGCTGGTGTACTAGCTGCCGGAAATAACCCAAAGATGCGCCGTGATTTAGATAGAGAGAAAATATCTAATCAGCTATCGTTTGAGGCTATGTTCAGAGAGTGGCACTCGATGGTTTTTGCTCCAAAGGTAAGTTCTGTCCAGATCATGCGATCATTCGAAATTCACGTTTTCCCCAAGATTGGCAAATACCCAGCCGAGGAACTAACAGTACATAACTGGCTTCCTTTGCTGGATAAGCTATCAAAGCATTACAGTGAAATAACTAAGCGCGTTATTAGCAATGCAAAACAATGCTATTCGTGGGCCAAAAAGAGGCAGATTGTTTCTCATAATCCACTACTTGAACTTTCAGGTCGTGATTTCGGTATACAGAAAGGGGTGGGGGAGCGCGTTCTCGATCATCAGGAAATAGCCCTGTTTTGGGATGCATGCAATCACTCTAGGTTGGGTACCAGAAATAAAACGCTATTAAAATTATGCTTATTTTATGGGTGCCGTATCGCAGAGCTACGGTTAGCGAAAAAAGGTGATTTTGATTTAAAGTTAGGCGTCTGGACCGTGCCGGCAGAAAACCATAAAACTGGAATGAAAACAAAAAAAGCATTAATCAGGCCGATAATTCCTGAAATATACCCCCTTTTGGAAGCAGTCATTAATTTTTCGTGTGGTGATTATATCTTTTCGAGCAGGGAGATCCCTTTAGCCTTAGGGTTCCATTTAACATTACCAGGCAGCGTTAGTTCATATATATATAAAACCTATAAAATTACTGTTCCTCATTTTTCGATCCATGATTTACGCAGAACAGCCCGAACAAACCTCTCGGAACTTACCGCCCCTCACATTGCCGAGATGATGCTGGGGCATAAATTGCCGGGAGTTTGGGCGGTATATGATAAATACAGTTACTTGGATGAAATGAAAGGGGCTTACTCACGCTGGTGGGAGAGGCTTCAGTCAATTACGAGTAATCCTGAGTACGTAAAGTAAAAGCCCCGCTTCCGGGGCCCTTACTGCGTCTCACTCTCGATTTACTATACGGCCCCGCAAATCTCGGGCTGCATTTGATAAAGAGGGGGCGGCAGTTCGTTTTAGCAGGGTTTCCTGATGCTGCCATTCAATCACTTTATACCGGTACCACTTATTTTCCGCTCCTACATCGGAGTAGTCAGGCTCAGGGAAGGGGTTAACCTCCTTTTTCCGCCTCCGGTCTAATGTGCGCAGCGATATACCAAGGTGCGCACATACCTGAG
>NZ_ATYS01000117.1 GCF_000427805.1 Budvicia aquatica DSM 5075 = ATCC 35567
TATATTTAGACGAGATAGAGAACTCAACGCTCACTATTCTGTTACTTTGGGCCATTCCATTTATCACTGTCCATGACTAAGAAGGCCTCACAACCNGCTTCACCGATTTGGCATACCCGAGTGGCAATACTGCTATCCGGCCATTGNTGAGCGGATTGATATTCCATTCCAGTATCATCAATGCAATCAATATTAAGCTGTTTTTGTCTTGTTAGATCATTGTACCAAATGGATGAAATACAGGTCATCGCTTTAGGTTGAGGTTTCTCAGCCAAATTCTTCTGACCAATAGTTCGTGATAAACCTAATTTTGATTGCGGATAGCTCAGTCTATTTATTCTCGATATGCTAATGTCCTCAGTAATGAATATTAACGACGTTCGGGAAGAACGAGTGGTCTTATTGGCCCTCGCTTAGCTTCTGATGGGTTTTCTGGCGGGAGGTCAGGTAATGATGCTAAAACGGACACTAGTTGGCTTTTCCCATTAAATTCTGGGCCATGATAGGCACCAGTCAATCTGTAGCCTGGGCTGTTGGGATCTCGTACAATACCTTGACAAGTATCTAGTATTTTTAAGGCGATTTTATCAGGGTTATCGGAAAATAATTTATCGAAAACTTCTTTTTGATGCGATTTTAGATGTAACGCTACATCAGCAATAGTGCCATTGAGTCCTTCTTTAAATAATTTTTGGTTTCCATCACTACGTTGACTTAATTTGTATTGATTTTCATAGCTACTACAATTTGCATCATCTCTGGAAAATAATGATGTAGCATAATTTTTTATTTCATACTCTAATTTTTCCTTTTCCCTTTCTTGTGTTCTTATTTCAGATTCCTTCTTGTCTATTTCAATTCGTAAGTTAGATGCGATACTTATAAATAAGCTCCAAAGCCTTCTTTGCGGATTAGTTTCGCAATCTTTAATTAGATTTTCTTTAATAATCTTTTCGCCATAGTTCGGTGTGTTGATGATCTTTTTGACTGGGCTCAGTATATGATATTCTTGTACTTTTTTGGCTTCTACTAAAATGTCGTTATAACTTATTTTGTTATCAATGTATGACTGGCAAGTTGCCAATTGTGGTTGAGTTGATAGTTCTGTATATAATTTATTTATTGAAATAGTCATTGCGTCAGAAAGACTGATGTCTGATTTATTTAGACACGTGTCATTTAATTTTTTCTCAAAAACAAGGTGATATGAAATTACATCATTCATGTCACTGGCGAAAACTTTTCTATTATTAGTGTAATTAGACCTATAATAATTTTCTATTTTAGTGCTACCGATGTAGCTTTCATCTAATTGCTGCATGGTGGCAAGTTTTATCCTATTTTGTGTGCCGATATCACCATATGCACGAGACTCATTATATTGTGCGCACGTATAAGCTGATTTGGCTTTTATATATGGTAGTTCTGTATCTGAGTCCCCACATGCCTGCAGTAATGGTATGAGAATTAGTATGACAAGTTTCTTCATTTTTAAATTTCCTCTACTATTGTATAAATAGTTATTTTCAAGATAAATAACGGTTATCAAAAGTTTTAATTAAGTTGGCTATTAACCAAAAAAGAATCCCCACACCTTCTTCGCGGCGGAGACAACAACACCTTTAGTTGCCTTTAAGGCCGTTTTCACGGGGGAAGGGAGGAATACAACATCTAATAAGTTATCAATGAAATCACTGACGCCTTCGCCGAAAGCCTCTATTGATTCCTCGACTGCNCGGTCGGTTCTGTTTTTGGGATCGACTTGGGCGATAACGTTGCTTTTTGCGTGCTTTGGGAGACATCGAATGATTTCCTCAACCAACAGATCAAT
>NZ_ATYS01000118.1 GCF_000427805.1 Budvicia aquatica DSM 5075 = ATCC 35567
ACCGCGGTAGTCATTGTTGATGACACGCACGATAAACGATGCACCCCGGGACTGTTTGGGATTGTGACAGAGATTAAAGAGGGAAGGAAGAATGAGAGATAACACACTGGGATGGGTTAGTCACCGACGCACACTGCTGGTTGTGCTCATTGCTGCCGTTATCATGGGGTCATCGATACCTGTATGGGCCGTGGTACTGAGTCATCCAACAGGGAAGATTGAGGGTCGAGCTCCAGCGGCGACGGGTGAACTATCGATATTGATGCCGGACGGGGAAACCACGCTTGTTGATAACGCACTAGTCATGGGGGCCGAGACGCCGAACGAGTTGACGCTCGCGGCGCTGTCACCGGGTGTGGTGTATTCGGATGAGGATGGTGACGAGCAAGGAACACCCGGTATAACATTCACGCCTTCAACTGTAGTCTGGACGTGGAAGGGGCCCAATGGGACTAAGTTAACGACCGCGCAACTGAAGCAGACCTTTGCAACAAATTTTGCACACAATGACACCCTAACGGTGCAAGTTAGTGTCCCGGTGCTCAGCACGTCACTGACGGGTAACCCGAGGACGTCAAGTCCGTTAATCCCGATTACCTCGCCCATTTACCGTGTCAGAGTCCTAATACCGGCTATACGCGTTAATGGTTATACGTTTAAGTGGAACAGTGGATTCCCGACGACGGGATTTGTGGGGGCGACGTATCAGCTACACATGAATGGGGTCGATGCGACAGCAAATGGAAACTACACCTATACAGTAAACCAACTCTGGGCGACGGTGGACACAGACGGTGTAGTCACGTTCACGGGCGCACCGACATCGGCAGCAGACAACAAGTTACGCGTCGTCGCTAAAAATAACGATGGAAGCGCTGACGTGCAGGTAATCCAAACAACAATCTCACGGTGGTTTGTCAACGGGGGGCAATTAGTAGCCAGCCAAGACAACGCCATAAAGTACTGTACGGATTTGGGTGACGGGTACGCGGCACCGGGATACGACGAAGGGGCGGGTGGATCGCGATCAACAGAAAGGTTCGGCGGACAGTGGGGAAACCCCCACGAGTTCGGGGGGGGGTGGGCTGTTCCCCAGACTAGTAACGGCGTCTATTACTGGACAAAAAACAAGTATTCGGCATCGGGGGGAGATCGCATAAACGGGTACACGTTTGCGTACGGGGTTGGTACAGGGGCGTCGTCGTTGATACCGGAAAGAAGGAAGAAAGCGCAATCATCGAGCCAATTCATATTCTGCATCAAGTTATTATAAGTTAACAGTAAAAGAGACGGGGAGGTCAAAATCAATCCGAGCCATAAACGTTTGAGTTAGTGCTGGGGGTAAAAACTGCGAAAGCGATACCGGTCTGCAACCGACATCGATACACGAGGCCTGATTGTGATGTTACGTTAACACTAGGTATCAACCTAGGCAAAACCCAGTACGAGAGCGCACAAAGCCACTTATGCCCGCGCCTGACATAGTCCACCACCCTATCCTGCTGCATTTGGGCAGGCAAGTAGGTTGTACGCTTTTCTTGCCTCATTGATGACCGGCGGTGTTCGCACCGTGGATGCGCGGGCAGAAGCGGTGTCAGTAACAAGGTCAGGCATTTAAGCACTACCGCATCACCGAGATATGGCGTTGATTGTAGGACAACCTAATTTTACTGAGTTATCGAATGTTTACCGGGGTCACTATCCCCTGAATAAGGAGTCTGA
>NZ_ATYS01000119.1 GCF_000427805.1 Budvicia aquatica DSM 5075 = ATCC 35567
TTCCTCAAAGAGAATAAGGCAACAGTAAGCCCGAAGGTTTGTTGCAGGAGTGGTAGGGTTCAGGGGGATAATATCTATCTGACATTATTTCTAAGGGGGGGATTCTTGGCGAACATGAAACGTAGTGGCACCGAATAATGGCGATTCACTTAGAATTAAGAAGAAACTGAAAAACCAACGAATTTCGTTATGACTGTTTCGTTGAGTACCTGAAGGATGCCCGCTATAAAGACTTGTTTTTGGGGATCGCGTGAATAGGCGTTGGTTGTTTTTTGCAACTAAAGGTGAGTCTCATAACACACGATAACCGTTCACGATGATAACCGTTCACGATGATAGCCAAGGCTAATTGCTATCATCGCGACGCGTAAGAAGGGATTAAATGGGACTGGACCTCATAAATTTTGCTGATAAACAAGAGGGGGTACCCTACTATTGTAGATTCCCCCTTACGATTTATTTGATTGTCCATTCATGAAGGAAATGAACATGGACAGTACGTCGTTAATGTCACCGTCCATGTGCTTGGCAAGCATATCAAGCCCTTTTCTATTTTTAGCATTTATCGTGACTGTGTTTTGTTTGCTTTTTTTAGTTCCATCACTGTGTTTTTTTTGTATCCATGACTTTTTCATTTTTTCAAGAAACTGACGACTATCCTCACTGAAAAAATTCTTTTCTGAAGACCACAGGTCAAATACAGTATGTATGGAGTCATAGATATCGTCATGGCTTGTGAATTCAAGCCCTACTGGGATTATTTTCTTTTTTTGAAGATATCGCCATGCCCATAAGCATTGTGAGGTATCTTTCTTATTTAACCAATAGAAGGGCTCGGGAAAACTACGGTATTGTATAATCCATTTTTTCCTAATGACATCAGCGTAATGATGCTTTTCACGCAGACTGAGATTCATGTTATCAAATTCAATCAGGATTTTTAAACGTCGCTCTGCTTTAGTTGTGAAATTGTTTATTAAAAATGGATTTTCACCACACTTTATTTCTACGTCTAAATCTAATAGCTCTGCGCTTACTATATTTTCAGCACGCTGATTGTCGTCTATTCTTTCGTTGAGATTATGAGTATCTTCTTTCTCTGAAAAATCCGCTGCATTATTTAAAGCTTGTGTATATTTTTTGCTAAAACAATCGTATGTATTTGAGGTGATACGTTCATTATCGGGTTTTTCATCCATTAATCGACGTTGATTAACCCCGTGTTCTAATGTAGTCAGACTTAGCTTTCTACTCACCATTTCAAAAGCAAAATTACAAGCCCTCGGGTTATTGTTAAGCCATCTAAACGTCCCCTCGCTAATTAACTTATTTTCCGCTGCTTTCTGCATGTCTGACATGGCTTTCGATATTCTTGCTACATCTAATTTGAACAACATGTTTTTTATTATATTAAAATAGTCATCTTTCGTTAAATACTCACTCTCATTTTTACCATCAAAGTCTAAACCTATATATTCTCTAAGGTATTTTAAATAAAACTTAAGCTCTCTTATTTCACCATTTCTTATCGGGCGTAGACTTAAAATGCTTGCGTCGATACTCATTTCTTTCATTTTATTCATCCATCATTATAAATAAATTTATATTCTGATTTTAACATATTTATTTGATTTTTAAAACCTGATTATTTCATGGTTATT
>NZ_ATYS01000120.1 GCF_000427805.1 Budvicia aquatica DSM 5075 = ATCC 35567
CGCTGTTCGCCGGTATGGTGTAAGTATCCGTCGTCGCACCCACGATAGCCTGATGACTCAGCGTTGCCACCGTGCTGGAGCCATTCGCCGTTGAGTTTGTCCCGTCAAGCTGCCATTGGATGGTGGTTGGCGTCAGGCGTATTTCGCCGGTATCCCAGACACCGTTGTTATTCGCATCATCCCAAGCNCGGAATACGTAAGTCTCGCCGACCACAGGATGGACAACGGACGACCGTGAATAATCAGTAGCACCACTGCCCGCCGATGGTGTATCAGACTGACGGAAAATGCCGCCCGTAATACTGGCTCCAGGCGAAATGGGGCCTGGCAGTGTTCCGCTGCCCCCGGAGGTATTATCACGGGTATCTGCAATAGTGATTGTCTGACCCGCAATCGGGTCACCTGTCACGGAGTAAGCCTGAACGACCACTTTTATTGCACTGGCCCCCATCGCGACAGCAGGGATGGTCAGCACGCTAGTCCCTGTACCGCCGACCGTGGTCGAACCAGTATGGATGAAGCCACTGGTAATCGGCGTATCACTGCCTGATTTGACGTAATACCATGTCACGTGCGTATTGGACGCATCACCGTCCCCGTCCGTGTCGTTGTATCGATAAGTGAGGGTTATCGCATCACCGACGGCCAGCGTTGCACCGGTCGCATTGGTGGTCAGGTCAACCGCGTTCTGCGCACTATTGGTTGGGGCACTCAATACCGGAATACGTCCCTGCACCGAACTGGTCGTCCCNGTACTCGCTGCCCAAACTGAACTCGAGGTCAATCCTGCCAAACCCAACGCCAACACCAGTTTCTTTAGCATCACATTCACTTTCATCATTCATCCTTTTGATTAACGTCTGACACCAGCCCGATTAATCCGGGCTTTTNGTCAGTCTTCCCCCGGCAAGATGAGCTCAATCGGGGGTATCTTGTTACTGATATGACTGACTAGTACGTCACTTTCAGACCAAAACCCTGGTCACCACACGCGACGCCACTGTTACTGTTGGCATTAGTTCTCGGGGTAAAGGTATAGCCGGTCACGCCAGTATCGTGGTCGGTGAGAGTGATGTTACAGCCCGCATTGTTGGTGCCGTCCAGATTCCAGTGCAGCGTTTCTGCCGGAAGCGTCGCGGTAATATCCTGATTGACCGCATTAAACAGCTTCAGGGTATAGGTCACACCCACCATTGGATTAGCCCGGGTTACCAAGATGTCATTGCCGTCCGGGTCCAAAATTTCAGCCCGTAATGCAGATTGCTGACTAAAGACCATCTCCCGAGAGACAGTTTTGCCATAACGCCCTAGGTCTGCGACGACGCTAAAGCGCCCGACCAGGGTACTGACCACCTCGCGGATGTAATAGGTCACCCCATCCCGCATCTCGGTACGGTCACTTTTGATGCTCACGCACGGCGTAGGGGTATTCTGGGTATCCGTGGTACAGATATCATTGACCGTCAACACGGCCCCCGTATCCAGATTGGTCACTATCCAGGTGGGCTTTAACANCGCAGGGTCCGTAATGACCACGCCGTCGTGATTAGTCAAATACGTCACCAGTTGAACCGCGTCCGTATCTAGACCCGAGGCTTGCTTACTGGCGCTGCCTTCGATATCCA
>NZ_ATYS01000016.1 GCF_000427805.1 Budvicia aquatica DSM 5075 = ATCC 35567
GCCAAGTTTGGCCAGCCCGAAAACCTGTTTAGCCCATGAATAGCAGTCAGAAAGTAACATTTTAAAATCAAGAATGAGAGGAAATATAAAGAAAGATCAACAGACAGAGAAAAAGTTCAAAAAAATCCCCAACGAATAGGTCGGGGACTTGTGTATAAGAGACAGGTTTTTCAACGGGGTGACGAGGGTAATGGTTCCGTGATAACCAGGCGAATCATTGGCTTAAGTTTATTGACGGCCCTTAACTGATCGGCATTACACCACCTTCGGGTAGTTTTTTATTTATAAATCGTGGTGTTGGTGTATCGGTTCATTTCCCGGTTGGTTGGTTGGTTGGTTGGTTGGTTCTTTTCGGAACGGTGATTATTTGCTGAATACTTAGGTGACCGTTTTTGATGGCGACTGCTTATCACATAACACAATATGGCTGATACCATTGCCGGCCCGACTAAAAATGGACGGTCATTACCTGAAATTATCGAACTGATATATCCGAGTATTGCAGCCAATATGGCGATAACAAAAATGGATACATATCTATTTACCGCTAAACGCATTAATAGCCCGCTGGCGATACCAAGCAGAGTAAACGGAATTAACCCCAAGGCCATCGCGGCAATAAAAGGAACGATAAATAATATCATACCTAGAAAACCACTGAAGCCGTCAATGATGCTGGGAAAGGCCGCTAACATACAGCTTAAAAACAGAAGAAGTAGCGGACCGATCACGATATGAAAGAAAATAGTGAAAATCCAAGGGACGTATAACTTTGTTGATTCCACGGTTGCTGTCCATTTACCTGATTTATCATCCTGATGAGTTAAGTGAAGTCTAGAAGAGATTTTGATTTAGGTATAGCTAAAGGTTAAGAATAGGCTAAAGGCGTTTTTTTTATGCTTCGAACGCGCGACTGGCTTGAAAACCCATTCGATAGCATAAAAAAATCCCTGCGCGGTTGCAGGGATAGCATCTTGGTATAGTTGATTTTTTATTATATGCAGTGATATGTAAACCTGCTTGGCATACAATTACATATGAATGATGAATGGGCTAATTAATAATTATTATAAGACAGTCATTATCATTAGAAAGACTGTGGATTAGCCTATTTTATCTCTTTAGCGTGAATATTATTTTTTGCCGGCAACCTCTAAGATAATCTACAGCCAATCAATGCTACTATAGGGCTCACTCACTGAATGAGGTTGGGTAATATGTCTTATTTCAAATTAATTATGGAGAAGCTAAAAGGGCGACTATCAAACGTTACGTGTCCTGTCTGTCATGAAACATCAAATCAGCTAACAACGAAAATTTCACAAAACTTAGTCTTAATTTGTCCACATTGCAGAGCGCTATTTGTTATTCAAAAGGAATAGAAAATGGCGAGACAGGCTTTACGTTGACCGGAGTAATTTGTGACTAGAATTAACGCGATATTGATTGTTGTTTAGCTATTCTTATCCTGATTTCTTGCAACCATCATTCTCAATTTTATTGATAATATAAGACATGTACGATTGAGCGTTTTTTTGAGAGTTAGTTGAATTTATTTGATTAGAGGCGTGTTCGGAATAGCATTTGCTCTGTTCATGCGTCGGGTTTTTTAATAGTTCAAATGCTAATAAACAGGTTGCAACAGTTGCTACGATGATAACTACAATGACAGATAAATCGAAAGGTTTTATTTTCATTTAACATTCCATTGCTAGCCATCCGATTTGTTCCTATCTAATTCTACAGTACGAAATCATTGCTATGGATCGATTTTATCTATTGCTGAAATAGGCTGTGACTATTAAGAATGCTTTCCTATATTTCATGGTTTAGTTTGATTTATTTTTTAATTATTTGATTTTATTTGTTTTTATTGAAAAATCATACCCAAAGTTCAACAGCGCGTTGAACCGGGTGACAGGCATTTTTAGAGTATGGCTAATTGGCAGGCAGGCTTTGACGGGGGTGATTATTTTTGCGGAACGTCAGTAGAGACCGGCGGTTTAGATTCACCAGAAAAATACGGTTTAAACTCGTCATAACCCCAGAATAAGAGAGCTAAAATTATTGCCGCAATGGTCATTTTTGATAATTTCATCGTATATTTCCTTGTTAAGTAAGGTACTTGCCACCATGCCCAATTTGATTGATACATCGGTTAGATGTTGTGGTAGCTGGCTATGATTGCCATGGCGGCTAGCATACCTAAACCCGGGCTAAAATTGTATTTCTTATTACTGGGATTAATGTGTTAGGTGAATAATGATTTTTAACAAAGCGTTTAACGCCGCTATTGGGCTGCAGTAAAACGGATAATCATTTGCTTTATATGAGTTCTAATAAATAAAACGCCGACATGTAAGCCAGCGTTTTATTTAAGCCTCAAACATTAAAGAATGTAGGCTTTGATAACTCGTTTACCAGAGTATTAAAACGAGAAAACAGGGATTTGACAGTTTTCATAACAGATTCTCCTCTTATGTTTAATGTGATAAATATCACAAACTCAACCAATGAGTGTGATTTTAGTCACAAAAAAAATTAGGTCAAGAGGCGCAAAAAACCAGGTTTATTAAGGATGTAAATTAAAATAGACGAGATGGACATTTAATCATACAGATGCATTTTATACAGACGATCGCCTGTAAATGAAAATAAACAATTGACGGCTTAATCGTTATTTAATAAATTATATAGCGATTAAGTAAATCCTCACCGATAGCTTAATTTATTAACTGTTAAATTGCTCACTTCGCCCTGACACACATCGGGGCTTTTTCTTTTTACTTTCAAGCAACTTGCTCTGATAACGCGCTAGCGAACCCATTCCATCCAGTCAGCGACTAAGTAAAACACCGTGCAAAATAGCGTGAGTGCGGTAGTTTGTTTGATCTTTTCCATCATAGTTTTCTCTGTTAACCTTGAGGTATTACACTCAATAATAATCTTTAGTTATTATTTGTATTGGGTTATTTTTATAAGTTATTTGAAGTTTGATTCGGCTCATGTTTGTTTGGTTTTTTTAACTGTTTTTTCAATCAATGAGTAACAATGTTGTAACCTGAAGTTATCATCTTGCATGCCATAGCTGTAAAAACTAGTCAGAGAGCCTTAACCAGCGCTGGTGAACTTGCCTGCCAATATCCTATAAATAGCCTGTTAGCCAATTATTTAATGGATTAGCGTTTTTTATGGTTAAATACGAATATCGTGTTGATATGGATATTGAATAACAAAGGATAATTGCGTGAAAAAAACAATCTTAGCATTAACATTAGTCATGGTTTTTCCTGCTATGGCGGAAGATGCGACCGTTATGAAAGAGAGTGTTAAAAGTGTTGTTACGGGAGTTATTTCTGCCGGAAAAGATGCACTTAGCGGTGTTAAAGATGGCGTTGATGATGGTCGAAAAACGGGTGTTAGCGTTGATGGCGCTGTGATCGTTACTGATAAAGAAGAACTGAATAAATTTATTGCAGTGTCCGTATTATCAGTAACAAAAGTGGCTGATGAAGAGTATGAAGTTACGCTGGCCTTACGTAACAACTCAGATAAAGCCGTACGTTTGAGCAATTTGAATGAGGCTAAATCATTAGTACTGCTTGATGTAGCCGGTTTTGCTTCAGTATTAAAAACCCCGCTGCTACCCGGTGAATCTGATATTACGATCCCTGATAATGCAGCAGTGAAAGCGCGTTATGTTTTTGCAAAAGTTGAGGATGCACCGGCTACGTTGCGCATTTATGGTATGGATGTGGCGGTACCGGCAGCAAAAAATAAGTAATTTATTAAGACATACCCGTCGTATAGCAACTTGCAATATGACGGGTATAGCTACTCTTGCACAAGTGACTTATTAACCGGCTAGCCATATTTGTTTTATCTTAGTAACATCCCTTCGATATTTGTGTATGAGCCATAATCATGACATTCGACCTGTTTGAGAATCAGGAACTGCCGCCTTTGGGCAAGGAGCATCTGGCTCCCGGAGCCGTACTTTTGCGCGCTTTCGCCTATGCAGATGCCGCTTTGATATTGGAACAGATGGCTTTGATTTCGGCTCGTTCTCCATTTCGTCATATGACTACGCCCGGCGGGTATGATATGTCAGTAGCAATGACTAACTGCGGGAACTATGGTTGGGTTACAGACCGACGGGGCTACCGCTATACTGACAGAGATCCGATAACCCAAAACTGCTGGCCGGAAATGCCAAATACTTTTTATCAGTTGGCGATTAATGCCGCGCGGGAAGGGGGCTTTGACCAATTTCAGCCGGACGTTTGTTTGATTAATCGCTATGCCGTTGGTGCTAAAATGTCTTTGCATCAGGACAAGGATGAGACTGATTTTGCACAACCAATCGTTTCTTTATCATTTGGACTACCCGCTATTTTTCAGTTCGGGGGAATGCTTAGGTCTGATACGCTGAAAAAAGCTCTCTTGACTCATGGTGATGTGGTGGTTTGGGGGGGAGATTCCCGCTTAGTTTACCATGGGATATTACCTGTTAAAGACGGAGATCATCGGCTAACCGGACCTTATCGTATTAATATGACGTTTCGCCAATCCGGTTAACATATTTAAATTTCCTTCTTCTATAATACGACTGAATAGCTTATTTATAGTCAATTAGATAGAGCAGGCAGCAGAAGACTGTTTTATCATTTTCATTGCGGGAGTCTGTTACCAATGGCCGGTTTACCTTTATTGTTATTTCTTATTTTTCCTGCCGTTGTGGCACTGTTGGTGCGCTTTGTCTCTAAGCTGATCAATAAACCTGTCGCCTTTTTTCCGGTATTTTTAACGGCATCGTTTATCAGTATCTGCGCTTCGCTAATCTATATTGCGATTGCTATTTTCCGTAACTTTTAAATCTATTGTCCGAGTTATTTTAGGATGTAAAAAAGCCATCATTAAGATGGCTTTTCAGATTGCTGACAAACCTCAAATACTAAAATTTAGGTGTTAAAAAACTTAAACGTAGGGAGAGCTTTCCGTTGGGGTCGTAGCAACTTTAGTTGCCGGAGGGCCCCTAGGAAAGGTAGGCCCGGAGCCCTCAAAGCTCAAAACCTCGCCCTTCGGCCGATAGAAAAAATAAATATTCCAATAATGATTATGCGGACGAAATTTGCACTGAAATCAAATTAGATCACTTTGTCATTAGTCTGAAAAGCCATCATTAAGATGGCTTTTTCGTATAGCTCAACCAAACTATCGTTAATGATCAGGCTGTTGGCGTAATTCTTCTACGTGCTTTTCGGTAATATCTTCAGGCTGCCCGCCCCAGGTTGCGCGTAAGTAGTTAACCAGATCTGCTATCTCTTTATTACTGAGCCTATGGCTGAATCCAGGCATACTTTGCATGCTTTCATTATTAGGAAAGTTTTGGGCCGGAAGTCCGTCCAGAATTGATACAACCAGGTTGCGTGCATCAGGCTGGCGAAGCGTTGTATTTCCATCCATGGCCACGGCAACGTGCGGCTTACCTTCACCGTCGAGGGAGTGGCATCCGGCACATTGATTTAAATAGGTAAGCCGTCCGTTATTGTTACCCTGTGTTGCAGTCATCTTCGCTGGCTCTGGTGCCTTATCTCCCATCAGATAGGTTGTCAGGGCTAATGCATCTTCCTTGGTCAAAAAGCGGGTGCTTAAATCAATAACGGTATGCATTTCACTGAACGCGGTTGCTTTATCGGTAATGCCCGTTGATAAAAACTGATTCATTGTGGTCGTTGTCCAGCCTCGGGCGGCCAAACTATCAGGGGTAATATCAGGTGCAATAAAACGCCCAAGATTTCCCCCCGCCATTGGATTATCGCTTTCAACTTGACCAAGCACACCTCTGGGAGTGTGGCATTCGCCGCAGTGACCCAGTGCATTGCTTAGGTAACGGCCCCTATGCCATAGGTCTGAATTACCTTCAGAGCTGGCTTTGATCGGTTGGTCATCCAAAAATAGTAGATTCCAACCAATAAGCGCCATTCTTTGATTGTATGGGAAAGGAAGTTTATTTTCGGGCGGTGATTGATTCACCGGGGTTCGCGTCATTAGGTAGGCATACATATCATCAGAATCTTGGCGTGTTATCTCTTTAAACGAGGTATAGGGCATCGCCGGATAAAGATGTCGACCACCGGGGGCGATACCTTTAGTTAATGCATTATAAAAGTCATCACTGGTCCAGCGACCAATACCCGCATCAGGATCTGGCGTAATATTGGTTCCATATAGCGTACCAAATGGGGTATCTAGTGGTACCCCTCCGGCCAATGGTGCTCCTCCAGCGGCGGTATGACAGGCTTCGCAGTCGGCGGCTTTGGTTAAGTAATAACCTCGAGTGATTTGTTCAGCATTGGCTTTCACCGTTTGGACTGGCCCGTCATAAGTTCGATTTTCACGCCACCAGAGCAGGGCTATGGCGATAATCGCGATAACAATAATGCCAAGAAAGAAGCGTTTCATTATACCGCCTCCTTAATTAATCCAGGGGTCTTCAATACGACGTCTTTAACGGCTTCATAGTAGCGAACATAGCCAGTACAACGACAGATATGATTTTCCAGAGCTTGAGATATCGCCTGTTCCAGCTCCTCCGGTAAAATAGGGTTTTTCTGTAGACGTTCAATAAATAACGTTGCGGCATTAACGAAACCGGGAGTGCAATAGCCGCATTGAAAACTATAGTGCTCCATAAAGGCTTGTTGAATCGGTGACAGTTCTACTACCTGATTTTGTTCATTGACTTTTGCCATGCCTTCAACGGTACGGACCTTCTTACCATTGAAGAAATGGGCTCCGGTGATACAGGTTCTGACTTCCTCACTGACGCCGTTATCGTGATCGATAATTGCGACGCAGGCATAACAAATACCTTGGCCGCATCCCAGGCGACAGCCTGTCAGATCTAAGTACTCATGAAGGAAATCAATCATCATTAACCCTTCCGGAACATCTAGCGGGCCATATTGTTTTCCGTTGACAGTCAGGGTTATCGGGCTAGTTTTAAGACTCATAATTGTTCCTCATGAATAGACGGCTTTCCATGAATAGAGAGCACTTCACGAATATTTTCGGCACGTACAGGCAAATCGCGGAAGCGATAACCTGTTGCATGTGCAATAGCATTTACCAGAGCGGCTACGACAGGAATCATAACTACTTCAGCCATACCTTTTGGTGGATCGGTTTCTGATAGCGCGGGAAGGATATCGCCGGTCTGCTTCCAAACCGCAACATCACTGGCTCTTGGCATATGATAGCGGTTGAAGTTCCAGGTTCCGTTGCCCGGACCGTCTTCATATAGCGGCAAATATTCATGTAAAGCATGACCGATTCCCATCGCCAATCCACCCTGAAGCTGACCTGAAACCAGCTCAGGTACAATCAAGTTACCGCACTCCATGATGGAGTGATGGTTGAGTAATTCGACCTGACCGGTAGCGATATCAATAGCAATTTCAGCCAGCGTGCCCACTGCGCTGTAATACGTCACTGCGGCATTATTTCGTTGAGTCGGCGGGTAGAAAACCTGTTGACGATCGAGAGGCGTAAATTGTCCATTGGCGTGGCGAATAGATAAGCCATCAATCGGGAGGTGAACGCTTTGATTATTGATACTAAAATCGGCTTCAGCCCACTGCCAACGGTTAAATACGTGGACAACTGCGCCGGTAATATTGCCCATTTGGTAGGCTTTTTGAGCCAGAATATCCAGGCTGAGGATTTGCATACCATTGGCGGTTAACCCTCCGTCTACCCATCGGGCGTCCTCTTTGCGCACAATATAAGGCGCGGCTTGGCCACCGCCAATTCCCGACTGCCATATAGCCATTGCCGCAGGCCAGATGCTGTGTTCAAAGATTAAACGGGCGGCTTCACGGGTACTATGCGAAAAATAATAGGCTGAATTACTGGCGCTGGATGGTGAACAATAGGAAGGGGACCAGCGCGGATTTTTCTGTAATGTATCCTGCTCTTGCTGCGACATGATATAAGGGTCGCCGCTGGTTTCTACCGGTAGTGACGACCAGTCAGTTACCGAAAAATGTGCTTCATCAGCCGGCTTTCCCAGCCATTGCGCACAGATAACCGACTGAGATGTCGACATACCGGTGCCCATTTCTGCCCCACTGTGATACAGCGTAATTTTGCCGCTTTCACTCAATTCGACGCGGGCAAAAGAGGTTTCAGCTCCGGTACCAAAGTCCTTTTGTACGCAGCCAAAGCCTACCCCGTAGCGTTTGCCGGGATGTTTTTGTTCATACTCGTGTTTATTTTGTTGGCGCTTAAGCCAGATAGGATGAACGGCGGCCTTATTCAGAACTTCATCTGCACGAATTGCTCCGGCAGGAATGGCACCCTGAGTATTTTTCATACCGGATTTAAGCACGTTGCGCAGGCGTAACTCTATCGGGTCGAGTTTGAGTTCTGCTGCGATTTCATCCACCATCATTTCCGTGGCAGCCATACTCTGTAATGTGCCATAGCCGCGTGCGGAACCTGCATCTATGGCTCTGGATGCGATACCGACGGAAGATAAATCGCTATTAGGGAAATAGTAGATGGATTGGGCTGCTGTAGCTCCAACCATGGCGACTGACGGCGTAAAGTTACTGCGTCCGCCGCCGTTGCACACCATTTCTGCGCGCATGGTTTTAAATAAGCCCGATTGGCGATCGACGGCAATGGTGTAATCCATGTCAAAGGCATGACGCTTTAGCGAAGTCTGAAATTGCTCAAATCGGTCATTCGCCAGTCGAACGGGGAATCCGTCACCATAAAGGGCGGCAACTGCACCATAATATGGGAAGTTAAAGTGGTCTTTGGAACCATATCCGACGGTATAACAAGGATGTAAGAAAACGTTTTTTACCGTAGGCAGGCTCTGGCTAAGCATTTTAGGTAGATTCTCTGCCACTTCCTGAGGAGACTGTGTCGGAATAACCAAATGAAGGCTTTGGGTGCCGGCGTCGTACCAGCCGTTCGCATTATCGGGTTCTAATGCGGCAGTATCGATGGATTGAGTGGTATAACGACGCGATAGAACAAACCAATCCTGCGGAGCATTTTGTAGCTGGTCAGCAATATTTGCGGCATAAAACATTCCTTGTGCATCAAGCGCGCCACCTTCTTGACCAACGGGCCATACGGGCAGATGTTTTTTAGTTGCCATCGGGAAGATTGGGCTGTCTTTAAGGCTAGAAAATATGTCATCGTCATTAGGTGTTGCTCCACCAACGCGCACATAGCGGAAGCTTCCCCAGGGATCTCGCTCTAGCGGACCGGTTCTTTTTCCATAACGAACAACTTCATTATGGAATTTAAGTTTATCTTTGGCGAAACGAAAGCGTGCGAAGTCATGATAAATCAATATAGCCACTGCCTGACCTAAGTAGGCTGGCGTTTTCCCGCTTGGCAATAACATGTCAGGGCCATAAAATTCGGGGAAGGCTAAGCCATCTCTGATCAGATCTTCTGCGGTGACTAACCGATCGGGCTGTAAGTCATCACCTAATAATGAGAGATCGATGCCGTCAAACAGGCTATCGGCCTGGGTAACGCGTAAAACAAATGCATGAGCCTGTTGCTGCGGCCAATAGGGTAAATCTTTAGCTCGAATATCACGGGCAAAAACCTTCTTTCCCATGACTTTAGACTGAGCATCGATACGAAACCGAATTCGCTTGTCATGAGGATCCCAATTGGGCGATTGTAGGATCTTATTTTCAAACAGCGCGGCATAGGCACGGCTATAAAGAGGAGCCAGATAAACAGTCACTCCGGCTATAACGGCCATCTTTAAAAACTGACGGCGTGAGGGGTTGAAATTGCTCATCAAAAAATCCTTCTATAAAGATATCGGTTTTTTTGATAATTATGCGCTTATTAACATTAATGTACATAAAATTAACATTAATGAAAAATTAACGTGACGCAATATTAAGTATGAGTATCAGAATTAAGTTGGAGAGAGGGTAGCAAAAAAGCTCACCAGCGAGAGTACGATTGCGCCAGCGATAATTTCTAGCAAAGTGCAGGCGGTAAAACAACGCAAAGTATTAGTGACACCCGGTCGTATTCTCGGCACAAGAATATAGCGATTATAGAGCGCTATTCCGATCATAATTATGACCAGAAAAATTTTAATCCCCAGAAAGCGTTGATAAGGGGATGACCAATGCACAGGGAAGGAACCGAGGATAATGGCGGTATTTATTATTCCGCTGATAATGACTAACAGGACCGCAATATGGCCGAAATTTGAAAATTTTATCATCGCAGAGATAGCATATTTTCGCTTGGTTGGGTCTGACAGGTATCGTAAACACATTAATAGCGGCACCAGGGTGCCAAGCCAATAACCACCGCTCAGTAAATGAATGGCATGGTTAATGGGGTGTACCACACCAAGTAACCCGGTACTTATGGTTACATGACCAACAAAGCCGAGATTAATCAGCAGTGCTGCGGACAATCCGGCTATCAGCTTAAAACGCAGAGAAGGGGAGATAAAAAGACAGAGCGCAGATAACACGCTAAAAAGTAATTGCCACAACCACACCTTACCGAAGGTGGTTTCTAGTACCGCCGCGATTGTTGCAAAATCAATAACATCAACCCAGCCTTCCCCCATTAGCCCGCCTTGGACTGAAACTATTATCGCCGCAGTCAGTAAGTTGGCGATAATTGCATAGTTCAGGCCGTTATTTAGCCGAGAGCCAAGGGCTGTTTTCAACTGTTGGGGTGTTAGAAATACGATAAAGATACTGATGCCAAACATCAGTATCACTGCGCTGAAATGGAATAGCCGGCCTAGAATAAATAGGACTGTAAGGCTCATTTATCAGGGCTTAACGGTAAAACTATAGTTGCCTTTAGTTTTGTGCCCGTCTATCGATACCACGTTCCAGTTAACGTTATATTTTCCCGGTGGAAGGTCACCATTTAAAGGCGCAATAATACGGGTATTATCATTGGCATCTAATAATAATGTGCCAGTTTCAACCGCTGAATTATCTGCACCCGATAACTTAATTTTGCTGAATTTAAGTTCGATCCCCTCAGAAAACTTAAGCGCAATTTCAGACGGTGCCTTTGTCAGAGTGGCCTCCGCTTCAGGTGACTGCTGTTTAAGATGGGCGTGAGCCAATACGGATGCTGATGAAAAACCAAGAATCATAACCAGTGTAAAAGAGAGGGCGCGGAATGCTTGATGTAGTCGTTGAGCTGCCATTTTTATATCCTGAAGACGATAGTGATTATGGATCAAAATATTAACATTCTCGGTGAATATTGTACATAACTGATAACTATTCTCATTAAATTGAGATCGAGGATTTTGATCGGCAGCATAGCATTGCTGTGTTTGTTTTTTTCCCCGTTCTTTTGCGGCATATCGGTTGAAAATTATTTTTTATAGTGACAAATATCTCGATTTAATCTGGAAAAGATATTTTATTGATATTTAATTCTTTATTTATAGGTTTATTGCGATTTTTAATTTTAGTTAAAGTGCATTTTATTGGTTTTAAATTCTAATTGATTGGCTTGATGTTAGGTTATTTGTCTGTAAAATAATTCAGAGTTAACCTGAATCGAATAAATAATCATAATAAAGCGGCCGGGCGTCAATAATATTGATTTTCCGGATAAGTTTTTGTTTGTCGGAGCGGATGCGGCAATGCTTGAAAATTTAGGTGTTATCAATCTCTGGACTTACGTTATCGGTGTTATTTTCATCACCTTGATTCCTGGCCCGAACTCTATTTTTGTACTAACCAGCAGTGCTAAACATGGGGTAAAGGAGGGCTATAAAGCTTCTCTGGGGGTTTTTCTTGGTGATGCGACGTTAATCTTTCTTGCTTATGTCGGTGTAGCTTCTCTGGTCCGAACCTCCCCGATGTTTTTCTCGGTTATAAAATATGCCGGTGCCGCATATCTGTTTTATCTTGGCAGCCGTATCTTATATTCGAGCTTGATTGAAAAAGGCCGTAAGACTGCTGAAGAAATTAAAGTTGCGAAGGATCATACATTCAGAAAGGCATTGCTTCTGAGCTTAACTAATCCTAAGACCATCATTTTTTACGTCTCCTTTTTTGTGCAGTTTGTTAGTCCTGATTATCCCAATACGGCGGTACCGTTCTTTATTTTAGGTAGCATATTAGAAGCGTTTAGCATGCTCTATTTATCGGTGCTGATTTTTAGCGGGGCGACTCTGGCCTCAATGTTAAGACAACGCTATGGTCTGGCCAGACTATCTAACGGCTGTATAGGCACTCTGTTTTTAGCTTTTGGTTTAAAGTTAGCGATGACCAGCTCATAGGGGACTAACTGTTTGACCAGTGGAACCACCTTCGGGTGGTTTTTTTTATTCTGTTATTGGTCAGATAAATAACGAGCAGAACTTACATTTTATGATGGCAGTAACGTTTTATGGTTAAGTTTTTGAAAATAGTATTGTAGCTATGCATATTAAGCGGTATTAAAGATAGCAAATAATATTGATATAAAAAACAGTATACTCGGTGGTTTGCACAGGGAACTGACTTAAAGGGAATGAATAAGCATGAGTATGAAAAGAACGGTATTGGCATCAGTCGTTACTCTAGGGCTAGCTTTAACATTCGGGTTGACCAGCAGCTTGGCTGAGAGCTATCAGGTTTGTGCTGAAAAATATACCGATGTTAGTGGTAATCGTTCAGTGTCATTAACGGACTGCGAGGGGAATAATTATCGCGTTCGTTCCGGAACGGTACGCTCAGGTTCCGATCGGTATCATTCTGGCCGCGGTAGTCGTGGGCAGATAAGCCAAGACGGAGCAAGCTATACCCGAGAGAAATGGTGTGATGACAGCGGATGTTACCGGATCAACAACCAACGAGATATGTGCGTTCTGGAAGTCACCGGCGAACTGGTTGATTGTTACTAAGGCCGTATTTATACCTGTCACTGTTAGCTGAAGAGTATTAATTAAGTCTAAAAGTACTCTTCAGGCCATAATTATTAACGCTTTCCCGTCATACTATACACTCCTGTTCTTAACCATATCACACAGTGAGTCTGTGAGACTGTCAGTATTGGCCTGGTTAATATCAGCGACGCTAGGATTCCATTAGATTGAAGTATTACTGTGTGAGCGGTTATCAAAATAAACCTAGTGATAATCAATTAACGGTGCTGAAATGGTTAGGCGTAACCCATGAAGGAAACGGCACCGGCGATTATAATGATAATTAACAGATTATCTGATGTTAAATTAATCGGCCGTTGATACGATTGTGATAGTTGATTTTTACTTATCTACGGGCTGGTTGGTGTTTTTATATCCAATATTAAGAGAGTTGATGAATATGTGTACTAGAGCATTGATGTTGATGATGATTGTTTCCATCCTTACGGCATGTGGCAGTTTTGCCAGTCGCTTTGAAGGGGGAAACAGTGAGGTCTATTACCCGGGGGTAAAGTATTCAATGGAAAAGGCCAGAAGTGGCTATGGAGGTTTCTATTATTTTGATGTGCCATTCTCTTTTGTTTTTGACACTGTAATGCTGCCAGTTGATGCAATACGTATTGGTACAAACAATTTATAATCGATATTTAGATAAGCGTCTGATATTTAAATCTGTGTTTTCATTTTTAGGAATTTATGCTTAGATGCACTTTTTTATCAAGGGGTTGTAGAATAAAATTGTGGTGTTGGGTAATTTTTACATTCCCAAATAGATTGCGTGTCAATGTTTTCTTATTACGCTAATGAGGTATCTGAAGTTATTTTTCTTTCTATAATCAACTGGATACGCCTTATCTTCTGCTCGGTGATATCACTAATAGCTACCGGTTTGTAACAGCACGAACATATCGCTCCTTGAATATCATTGAGCGTAGTAACTTGGTGATCGGCTCGAAATGATTCACTACCACATTTTGAGCAGTAGAATGTAAATTTAGGAGACATAGCCACCTCGATAAACTTGTTAATTTAATAGATTTATACCATAAGTTATTATTTGTTTCATATGACCTTTAGTACACTTCACTATGGTCGGTTATTTAGTATTTAAATATCGGTTGATATTAAGAGTACTTATTGTAAATGGTTTGTTATATGTGTCTATTTTTTGCTATCAGAGAAAGATTTTTAAAATTTAAAGATCGATAAATAAATGTTTTTGGAATTAATGTCTACTATATTAAATGTTGTTGTAAATATACTCATTTAGTGGTTTATTGCTGGTTTTTACGTCCCTTTATTCTTATCCTTATTTTATTGTTTGTGAAGAACAAAATGGTAGTTTTACTACTAAAATGCCAATGATTGGTTGTTTGTGTGACGGCTATCCGATATTCTGCGTTTTTTATGGAAGGTTTTTCAAATTTTAGTGATATGACGCGCAATTTTACTGTGGTTTTGGTTGTTTTTTGTTCGATTTTTTCATTGGCAACACAGGCTTCTGAATTTAATAAGGTAATTAGTTTTAGTAAGGCAAAAGCGTTGGCGGTAAATATTCATAAAGATACAAGCCAAACCTTTTACTGTGGTTGCCCGATTCAATGGCAGGGGATGAAAGGCGTGCCTGATTTGAAAGCGTGTCAGTATGAAATACGAAAAAATCCTAACCGCGCCCAACGAATAGAATGGGAACACGTAGTACCTGCATGGATGTTTGGCCATCAGCGTCAGTGCTGGCAAAAAGGGGGGCGTAAAAATTGTACTAAAGACCCCGTTTTTAACCTTATGGAAACGGATTTGCATAATCTGCAGCCTGCAATTGGTGAAATTAATGATGACCGCTCTAATTTTCAGTTTAGCCAATGGAACGGGCCTGCAACGCAATACGGGCAGTGCCGGATGAAAATTGACTTTAAAGGTAAGTTAGCCGAACCACCCGAGCGAGCAAGGGGGGCCATTGCCCGTACCTATTTCTATATGAGAGATCGTTATAATTTAAGGCTATCTAAGCAGCAAACCCAACTCTTTGACATATGGAACCAGCGTTACCCGGTGACATCATGGGAATGTGAAAGGAACCGTAGAATATTAAAGGTTCAGGGAAATGACAATTCTTATGTAAGCCACTATTGTCTGCAATAATATCCAGGTAATTTATTATGTTTAACTTCAGATGACATGCTGTTTATTTCTTACATTGTTTAGATATTACCAATCTACTAATTAAGAATAGTTAGTGGTATCATTTCGCCGAACAAAAGTATTGTTCAATTTTAATGGTATTTAACTTTCAAGGAAATGAACTAATGAAATCTACTCGTATTATGCTTTCTGCTGCAATTGCATTATCTGTATTTGCTTTAAGTGCCTGTGGCGAAAAAGAACCAGCCGCAGCTGCTGATAACGGCCTGCCAGCAGAATGTAATGAGTATGTCACTACTGTAAATACCTGCGTGACTAAGCTGAGCAAAGATAATAAAGCCATGGCCGATCAGTTTAAAACTCAGATGGATGCTGCAACTGAATCTTGGAAACAAGTCAGTGATAAAGAAGCGCTGAAAGCGAGCTGTAAAGCTGCTATGGATGCCTTCAAACCAACATTAACTCAGCTAGGCTGCTAATATTGGTTATTACGCCGTAATAGTTACTATTACGGCGTGATTTGTTATCACGATATTTATCAAGCTACTCCCTTCTATCATTAATCTTCGCTTATTCTTAATCGATATTTGTTCTGTTATCTTATTGATAACGGGGCAGGAGTGTTGCCCCGTTTTGGTAAAGCTATTTCGGTTTAAACGCTGTTCCTATAAACGTCAGGTTTGGGTTTCCCCGTTCGATTTGATGGTGAAACATTCTTCGTTCCGCCTTAAGTTCAGCGCTGACCTGTTGCTGTAGCTGCTCTAACCTATGAGCGATTAATAATATAGCTAACTTTTTATTGGCGTGTTGACTGCGCTCTGTCTGCACCTTCACACTAATTCCGGTTGCTATATGGGTTGCACGAATCGCCGAGTCGGTTTTATTGACGTGCTGCCCGCCGGGTCCGGAGGAACGTAATGCTTCAAAATGAATTTTACTTTCCAGATCGGGGTCGCTTTGAGTAAAACGAGCAATACCGATAAACCAGTTTTTACGTGCATGATTAGGTCGATAGGGGCTGCTGCATATCCAGAGCAGTGAGCCACACCAACGTTGAGCAAGCCGTTCAGCAGCTATGCCATCCAGAGAGACTAAAACCGAACGCAGGGTACCTGACTGTCGGCCTGATTCAGATTCCAAGCGATTAATCTCAACGCTGCAGGTATTTGCTTCTTTTATCAGTTGGTGTAATGCCTTACTGACGGCCAGGCAGCACTCATCCGGTCCTTGAGCAGAAGAGAGTTGTAGCAAAATCATTCGCTTTTCTCCCCGCTGGTTTTATAGGTTAACACGGGTTTTAACCGCGCTAATAGCGTGATTAAGCCAGCACCAACCATACTGTCAATAACACTGCTAATAGGCTTGTAAGCCTCCGGCGCTTCCTCATAAATCAGCTGGCGGTCCTGACAAATTACCCTGCTGCCCATGGCCGTTCGGCTAAGTTGAACGGGACTAAAACGTGTAGATAGCCGATCTTTACACTCTGAACGCATCCATTTTCTGCCGGCTCCGTGGGCCAGAGAATATAAGCTGCTGTCGGATGGCTGTGGCATCACCAAATAGCTATAGTCACCTCTGGAACCGGGAATAATAACCGCGCCTCGGTCGGACGGCGTCGCACCTTTTCGATGTAGCCAACCGTTAAGACCTTTGACTTCATATGGCTCAACTAAGTTATGGTTGATATCCAGAAGGGGAGATCCATCGGCTTTTAGCTGCTGGAGCATACGTTCTGCAATTAGTTTGCGATTTAGTTCGGCAAATCGTAAGGCTTGATTATGCTGACGGATGTATTCATCACTCTCTTGACTGTTTTCAACTAAACCGGCATGACTAAAGCGATCGACATGATGGCGTAAAATTGCCTGACCAAGTCCGCGGGAACCGCTATGTGCCAGTAATAGTAAGGCCTTGGTGTTGAGACCGAGTTGCTCAATTGCCTTAACATCGAAGGCTTGATCAATTTGCTGTAGCTCAGCAAAATGGTTACCGCCGCCAATAGAACCTAAAGAGTAATTAAAACTATTTTCCGGCGTTTGCGCTGGCAGATTGTCGGCCAGCCACTCCTGAGTTGCAAAGTCAGCCATATTCTTCAGGCGTTTTTCCAGCTTATCCATATTAGGCCTAATCGCACTAATATCGGTTTGCCATAGGCTCATTCCACAGCCGATGTCATTGCCAACCAGCGCAGGATAAAAACGATTAACCGAAAAGAAAGCCGCCCCGATAGGATAACCTCTGCCGGGATGTAGGTCAGGCATACCTGCGACATAGGTCATATCAGGCAGTGTGGCCGTAGTGTGTAATTGTTGGATCGCATTACCTTCGATCCAGGTGTCATCTGACGCGATTAATGAAACGCACTCAGATAAAGGACGTATAAAATTGCCCATATACCAATCCATATATTGGAGAAAAAATTAAATCGAATTGGCAGGCCGAAGCCAGGGGGAATAACGGGAAGGGTTAACCCTGGATACGCCTGCAAAGGGTATTAAGTTTAGTGTGTTGCATGATATACCTCCTTTGCCAGTGAATAAGAAACAGGGTTTAAATGAAAAACCGGCGCATAATAGACCCGCCATAAATAAATAGCAATCCCTGTTTTTAGTTTTGTTTTACGGTCACTAATAGTGGAGACTCAAATATTGCTTTCGGTGAAATCACCGTTTCATTTAGCGGAACAAATGCGCCATATCGTTCAGTTAATTTTGCCTTCACCGCCGGAGAGCTCAAATTAAACTGTTTGAGTTTTTGTAATTGACCAATCTGTATACCTATCGCATTGGAATAGATTTTCCACACCAGCTCAGAGCAATATTGGCGGCTGTCTGACCATTCAAAAGTTAAGTCATAAGGTTTATTAAGATAGCTTTGAGCGGTATTAAATAATGTATTTTTTTGCTCATCTGTTAGCGACGTTTTAACTCTTTTTATGACATATTTTCCATCAACGCCGCGATCTATCCAATTTTTAATTTCAGTATATTTCACCTTATTAGAGGCTTCAAAAACATAAGGTTTATTATTTTTTATTAAAATAATACCCATATGACTATACACCGAATCGGTTGCCTGCTGTATTGCCTGACTTTGAGATGAGCGGGATGTTTGAAAGATAATATCGCCTTGCTGAGGCGCATAATTATCACTGTGACTCTTAGGGATAGTGAATAGGGTTAACATGGCAATGAAAATCGAACTGATAAGCAGTGCTGTTCTATGGGTAAGGCGGTATTTTTTAATCGTAGTCATTAGAATTTTATTTATCAGGCAAGTGATGTGTTAGTTTTACCGAACTCAGGTGAAGTATGTGTGAAGTCTATTGATTTCTTATGGCGTTTTAAACCTAGCGCCGAAGGCGCTATCTTGGGAGAATGCGATTAGTTTGTGAAGTAGCGCAACTTTCTATCAATACGCAGCGAAATGTTACAATTTAACGGCACTTAAATTGGGCCAGTGCGGTTTTTTTGTTGCTTAGATAAATAGGCTGCTGTAGCGTGGCTCTTTATATATGTGTAGGTATTTTTTAGAGTGACATAGGGATTTTATGACTCTATATGATTTAAAACCTCGGTTTCAGGCATTACTGAGACCTTTATTGAATCGTTTATATCGGGCTGGTGTTACCGCTAATCAGGTTACCTTAGCTGCCTTAGGCTCTTCGATCGTTATTGGTATCGTGCTGGCCGTTTTTCCTTTCTCTTCACTGTTTCTGATACTGCCCATCTTTCTGTTTATCCGTATGGCATTGAATGCTATCGATGGCCTGTTGGCGCGAGAGTATAACCAACAGTCTAAATTAGGCGCACTGCTTAATGAAACCGGGGATGTGCTGTCTGATGCCGCGCTTTATCTTCCTTTTGCTTTGCTACCCGGCGCTATGCCCTGGCTGGTTGTGCTGGCGGTATTTTTATCGGCGCTAACTGAATTTTGTGGCGTACTGGCTCAGACTATTGGTGCATCTCGTCGGTATGATGGCCCGATGGGAAAAAGTGACAGGGCGTTAGTCTTTGGTGCATACGGCTTAGCCATATTTATTTGGCCAATGTTGCAGGAATGGAGCTGGGTACTGTTTTCACTGGTGTCGGTTTTATTAATATGGACCTGTTTCAATCGTTGCCGTCGGGCGTTGGCTGAAGTTCGTTGATAATCAGGGAGTCGTTGAATGAGTCCGATATTAGTTCGTGCGCTGCTGATTCTGTTTGGCTTATTGATTGTCGCTAGTGTGACGATCGCCGTGCTGTCTCGGCGTTCTCCGCAGAAAGACTGGACTGAGCTTCGTCAGCGGATAACCACGTGGTGGTGGATTGTTATTGTCTTTTCATTGGCAATCTCAACGCCACGCGTTATTTCTTTGACTATTTTTGCCATTATCAGTTTTTTAGCGCTCAAAGAGTATTTAACCCTGATCCCAACCCGGCGTTCTGACAATATGCCATTGCTGTGGGCGTATATTGCCATTCCGATTCAATATTTTTGGATTGGTACAGAATGGTACGGCATGTTCTTGGTATTTATTCCGGTCTACGTTTTCTTATTTTTACCAATGCGTATGGTATTGATTGGTAATAATAAAGACTTTTTGCACTCCGCTTCGGTGTTGCACTGGGGGGTGATGACAACCGTTTTTGCTATTAGCCACGTAGCCTATTTAACCGTATTGCCTGATTCAGCGCCTGAAACCGGGCCGCTGTTAGTTATTTTCTTAGTGGCATTAACGGAAAGTAATGATATAGCCCAATATTTATGGGGTAAGTCGTTTGGCCGGATTAAAGTTATTCCTAAAGTCAGCCCGAATAAGACGCTTGAAGGATTGGTTGGCGGCGTTGTGACGACCATGTTTTTTGCCTGGGTCTTAGGGAGCTTCCTGACGCCGTTAACGGCCGGCGAGTCCATTTTTGCCGGGTTATTGATCGGCGTTAGCGGATTTATTGGTGATGTTGTGATGTCGGCCGTGAAACGAGATATCGGCGTTAAAGATTCCGGTAAATTACTTCCCGGACACGGTGGAATTCTCGACCGACTGGATTCACTTATTTATACCGCACCGTTATTTTTCCATTTTCTTTACTACCTGCATTATTAACCGGATTTGGAGTAACGAGAATGAACCGATTTCTTCGTCGAATGTTTGTCGTTTTGGTGGCTTATCCGGTGGTACTGGCATGGCTAGGGGTTTCGGTGGCTAACCGTAAAAATCTGCCAAGGAAAGGACCGGGCATTATTATAGCCAACCACAATAGCCACTTAGACTTATTAACGCTGCTGACGCTTTTTCCACTGTCGATGGTTGATAGAGTCCAGCCGGCCGCTGCGGCTGACTATTTTTTAAAGAATAGATTGTTAGCGTGGTTCGCTACTCGGGTTGTGGGCATTATTCCGGTGGTACGCGGGGGCGATCTTCAACATCACGATCCGTTAGCCGGCTGTGCCGATGCTCTCCGTCAGGGAAATATATTGATTCTTTTTCCTGAAGGAACTCGCGGTGAGCCAGAAAAATTATCAGAATTTAAGTCAGGCCTTTGGTTTCTATGCCAGCAGTTTCCGGAAGTGCCGGTTACCCCGGTCTTTCTGCATGGATTAGGTCGGGCTATGGGAAAGGGTCAGTGGATACCGGTACCTTTTTTTGTTGATGTTCATATTGATGAACCTGTTTACTGTCGCTCAGATAAAACAACGTTTATAACGGATTTAAAGCAACGTTTTGAGCTACTACAAAATAATGCATCTTTAGGGAGAGAAAAATGAGTTTGTCTGAACTGCGTAAAGCAAACGAAGGGATATTCAAAACGTCTGACGATACCGAACTATTTTATCGTTGTTGGCCCCAACAACAGGGAACGCCAGATAAAGCGATTGTTTTGTTTCATCGCGGGCATGAGCATTCAGGTCGTTTGCAGCATATTGTTGATGAACTTGGCATGCCCGACGTTCCTATGTATGCATGGGATGCCCGAGGTCATGGTAAAACGGCCGGTCCGCGTGGCTATAGTCCGAGTATAGGAACCTCCGTTCAGGATATGGATGAGTTTGTTCGCTATGTTTCTCAAGATAGCGGCATTGCGTTAGAAAATATCGTTGTCATTGCTCAAAGCGTCGGCGCCGTTCTGGCTGCAACCTGGGCCCATGATTACGCCCCTAAAATTCGAGGCCTAATCCTGGCGTCTCCGGCATTTAAAGTGAAGCTATACGTGCCGTTTGCCAGAGCCGGTCTGGGTGTGATGCATAAGTTTCGCGGTCTGTTTTATATCAACTCATATGTGAAAGGGAAATACCTGACCCACGACCCGGAGCGGGTTGCCTCATTTAATCAAGACCCGCTAATTACTCGGGCGATTGCAGTTAATATTTTACGTGAGCTGTATACCACCTCAGAACGCATTGTTGCTGATGCCGCCGCCATTACATTACCCGTTCAGTTACTGATTTCTGGTGATGATTATGTCGTTCACCATCAACCTCAACATGACTTTTATCAGCGCTTAAATACCAACTTAAAAGAAAAACATATTCTGGGTGGTTTTTATCACGATACCTTAGGGGAGAAGGACCGCCATCTGGCATTTGAGAAAATCAAAGCCTTTATGGATAAACTATTTTCCATCCCGCCGGTACGCCATGACTACTCTGATGAGGATCGCTGGAGCTATACCGCAGATGAATATCGCGACCTGCAGGCTCCGTTGCCTCACTATTCTATTAAACGTTATTACTATAAAGGCCTTACCTCCGGAATGGCGACCCTGGGCAAGGCTTCTAAAGGCGTTGAAATTGGTTTTGAAACCGGGTTCGATTCCGGGAGTACGTTGGACTATGTTTACCGTAATCATCCGCAGGGCAAAGGCCCGATAGGGCGCTTTATTGATAAGCAGTATCTTAATAGCATTGGCTGGCGGGGAATTCGCCAGAGAAAAGTCAATATAGAGAAACTCATTCGCCAGGCTATCGAAGAACTTAAGTCGCGTAATATGCCGGTGAGTATTGTTGATATTGCCGCAGGCCATGGGCGCTATGTTCTTGACGCCATCGGTGATGCACAAGATATAGATTCTATTTTATTAAGAGACTATAGCGAGCTGAATGTTGAACAGGGGCAAAAGATGATCGCCGAAAGGCATCTGACCGATAAAGCTAACTTTGTGGTGGGCAATGCCTTTGATCGGCAAAGCCTGGCTGAGTTAGATCCTAAACCAACATTAGGGATTGTTTCCGGTCTCTATGAGCTGTTTCCGGAAAATGAAAACGTACAGGCGTCACTGATGGGGTTATCGGATGCTATTCCTGTTGGCGGGCTCCTGGTTTATACCGGTCAGCCATGGCACCCCCAGTTGGAGATGATAGCCCGATCTTTGACCAGCCACCAAAGCGGCAAGCCTTGGGTCATGCGTCGACGGACTCAGGGTGAAATGGATAGCATGGTTGAACGGGCCGGCTTTGTGAAACAGGTTCAATTAATTGATGATTGGGGCATTTTTAGCGTTTCAATTGCTAGGCGTGTTAAGTAACTTTTGGCCTTTAATCAGGGCGTATTAAGCAAATAATACGCCCTGCAGACTGTCGTGTTTATATAACAGCAACTGTCGCCAAATATGATTGAGTGTCCCGGATGAATCAACGATTACAGAATATGGACTCCCGCCGTCGGCTTTGGACGATAGCGTTTGTGTGGCTGCTTTTTTTAGCGCCATACTTTTTTTTGACTTATGGACAAGTTAACCAGTTTACGGCGACCCGCGATGATGTTTCTACGTTGGTTTTCAGCTGGGAATCATCCATTCCATTTTGGCCATGGACCATTGTTCCTTACTGGAGCATCGATTTGTTATATGGCATTTCTCTGTTTATTTGTACTACCCGTCGTGAATTGATGGTCCATGGCTGTCGTTTGGCTTTAGCATCGCTAGTGGCATGTGCCGGCTTTTTAATCTTTCCGCTACGTTTTAGCTTTGTCAGACCGGTGACAGACGGCCCGTTTGGGTGGCTATTCCAGCAGCTTGAAATGTTTGATTTGCCTTATAATCAAGCGCCGTCATTGCACATCATTTTACTGTGGCTTCTATGGCTGCGCTTTTATCCTCACGTGGCAACAAAATGGCGTTGGTTATTACACGGTTGGTTTGCCCTGATCGGCATTTCGGTATTAACCACCTGGCAGCATCATTTTATTGATATTGTCACCGGTCTGTTTGCCGGAGTACTGGTTAGCTACGTATTACCCATAGCTTCCCGATGGAAATGGCAACCGAGTAAAGATCCCTTTGCCCGCCGTTTAGCGGGTTACTATTTGCTAGGTTCAGCAATGCTCACGCTTTGCGGATGGCTGTTTGGCGGAGGATATTGGCTATTATTGTGGCCGGCGATGGCGTTACTGATGGTTGCATTGGGGTATGTCGGACTGGGCAGCAGCATATTTCAAAAATCACCGTCGGGGCGTATATCACCGTCAGCCAGAATATTATTGGCGCCTTATCAGTTAGGTGCATGGTGTTCATTTCTCTATTTCAGTGCCAAGAATGAGCGAGTGAGTGAAGTGGTTTCCGGCGTTTTGCTGGGGAGCTATCCGCGCCACCATTTGTTAGCTGATGCTGTTCTTGATATGACATCAGAATGGCAAAAGAGCCGTTATGCGGCGCCACTGAGCTATCAAGCCTGCCCGCAGATGGATTTACTCGCTCCGGATGTTGAAGCCTTAGAACGGGCTGTATTGGCGTTAAATCAGTTAAAGCCAGCAGGGGTCGTATTGGTCCATTGTGCTCTGGGGTTATCTCGCAGTGCGATCGTCGTGGCAGCCTGGTTGATTAAGCAACATTATGCCAGTAGCGTGGATGAATCAATTGCCATAATACGCAAGGCAAGGCCGGGCGTTATCTTCAGGACCTCTCACCGTGATGTTCTGAATCAATGGGTTAGTCAATATTCTGCGGGGGCCCGAGATGTTGGATAATATTGTTGCCGGCAAGGTGCTGATTGCGACCTTAAACAGCTGGCGCTATCTGGCCGGATTGTCACTATTTGGCATGCTATGTTCTTTAATGCTATTTCTGTTTGGTGATAGCGTTACCTTGTTATTTCTACTGAGCTTATCGTTTGGAATATTGTGCCAATATTTTTGTTGGCGGCTATGGTTGGACTGTAGATTGTTCGGCATCCTTTACCAATCTCCAACTGAAAGTCACAGTTTTGATACCGCGATCAATATGCTATGGAATAAGAATGGTGATAATACTCGCAGCCTGACATCTCGCTGGATTGGCGCGCGAGGGCAGCTTCGATTTGGTGGTATTGCACTACTTGTGCAGTGGTTAATCATAATATTGTCTGTGGCGGTCAGTCGCTTCTGAGTTGATAAGATTCGATTGTTTTAATCTGTTACATTTCAAAATTGTGGTTGAACAGTATTTATCGTACAAAGAAAGTAGGGTTAATTGCGTCGAGCAATCGGCAAACAAAAGTAAGAAGGTTTATATGGCTGGCATAAGTATTACAAAACTGTTAATTATCGGTGCATTGATAGTGTTGCTGTTTGGTACTAATAAGCTTCGCACTTTAGGCAGCGATCTGGGTGCAGCAATAAAAGGGTTTAAAAAAGCAATGGATAGCGATACTCCGCCGTCTGATGCCCATTCTGAAACTCCGGCTCCTCAGGTTGAAAATAAGAAGTAATATTCAGTTAGGCTGATAGTTATCTATCAATAAGAAAGGCGTGCTATGCACGCCTTTCTTGTTTTTGCGCTGGTTACATATATGGATACACCAACTTATTTAACTTCTTCGCCTTTAGCCTGCAGGTCCGCATGATAAGAGGAGCGAACGAAAGGTCCGCAGGCAGCGTGCGTAAAGCCCATGGCCATTGCTTCGGCTTTCATCTCATCAAACTCTGCCGGGCTCACATAGCGCTGGACTGGCAGGTGATGGCGGCTTGGCTGTAAATATTGTCCTAATGTCAGCATCGTCACGCCGTGGGCCCGCAGGTCACGCATAACGGCGATAATCTCTTCATTAGTTTCACCTAAACCAACCATAAGCCCTGATTTAGTGGGAATGTCGGGATGCGCTTGTTTAAAGCGTTCGAGCAGTTTCAACGACCAGTTGTAGTCAGCACCCGGGCGAATTTGGCGATAAATGCGCGGGACATTTTCTAAATTATGGTTGAATACATCCGGTGGCGTTGCAGTGAGAATATCCAATGCGCGATCCATACGTCCGCGGAAGTCAGGTACCAATGTTTCAATTTTGATTTGTGGATTTTTAGCTCTGATTGCACTGATACAGTCGGCGAAGTGTTGAGCTCCGCCATCACGTAAGTCATCACGGTCAACGGAAGTAATGACCACGTATCTCAGGGCCATATCCTGAATAGTCTGAGCCAGTTTTTCTGGTTCGTTAACATCCGGGGCAATAGGGCGTCCGTGAGCAACGTCGCAGAAAGGACAACGACGCGTACAGATGGCACCTAGAATCATAAAGGTGGCCGTTCCGTGGTTAAAACATTCAGCCAGATTGGGGCAGGAGGCTTCTTCGCAGACTGAATGCAGACCATTCTTGCGTAAAGCGGCCTTGATTCCCTGAATTCGAGTGGAGTCTGCGGGTAATTTGATCTTCATCCATTCAGGTTTACGTAGCATTGTCTGGCGATCGGACTCTACCGCTTTTACCGGTATCAGTGCCATCTTATCTGCATCGCGATACTTAATGCCGCGTTCCATTAGAATTGGTTTACTCATAGTCGTTAAGATTCCAATAACCAGTCTCAGGCTGTTGATAGCCGAGTAATTGTGTGAATTCCTGAATTAGGATTGGCTGAACATTATCGATGGTGCTGGTTTCGACAAGTTGCTTCATCTGGGTCATCTGCAATCCGGCATAGCCACAGGGGTTGATACGGTTAAACGGCTCTAAGTCCATATCAACGTTGAGGGCGAGTCCATGGAATGAACATCCTTTGCGGATCCTAAGCCCTAACGAACAAATTTTATCACCGTTAACATAAACACCGGGCGCATCGGGTCGGGCCTGCGCCTGTATATCAAAATGTGCCAGCGTTTTAATGACGGTTTGTTCAAGATGGGTAACTAACTCTCGAACGCCAATCTTTTTACGCTTTAGGTCAATCATGATGTACATAACTTGCTGTCCGGGGCCATGATAAGTCACTTGGCCGCCGCGATCGCTCTGAATAACCGGAATATCACCTGCTGCAAGCACATGTTCAGCTTTACCCGCCTGCCCTTGGGTAAAGACCTTTGGATGCTGTACCAACCACAGTTCATCGGGGGTAGATGAGTCTCTGAGATCGGTAAAACTATGCATAGCATGGGATACCGGGAGATAAGGCTGTAACCCAAGTTGGCGCAATATAATGGTGTCTTGTTGCAAGTAGGTCATCATAACGTTACGGAAATGGTATAGCTATTATACCCACCGTGAGAAGATACCACCAGATTAAATCGGCCTATTTAATCCATAGGCCGGTTTAGATAACCAAAGTCGTGAATAATAAAAGACCGAAGCGGCTATGACTCTATATCACTCATGACCATCCAACCTACGCCATAACGATCGGTCAAGGTACCGAAACCGCTGGACCAAAACGTTTTTTGGAAGGGCATACTGATCTTCCCTCCTGCGCAGAGAGACTTAAACAGGCGTTCAGCCTCAGCCCTATCTTTAACATTTAGCGATAGGCTAAAACCGTGGAAACCTAGGTGATCAAGATTATGATCGCACTGCCCGTCAGAGGCCATAAACTGAGAGTTGCCTATAGTGATATTGGCATGCATGATTTTGTTTTGCCATTCATCGGGTATCGGGCCTGATGATTGGTCCGGAGAGTCTTTATATCGCATCATTACGGTGACTTCGGCACCAATGCTGCGTTGGTAAAATTCTAGTGCTTCCTCACAATTACCGTCAAAAAACAGATAGGTTTGTAATTCCATATGTCTGTCCTCTTTCTTTCAGCGTCAGTAACCCGTCAGATCTCAAGCATAGTTCGGATTGGCTGCTTCGCAACAGGGATGAGTCGGGTGCTGTTATCTAGCAGTAGAGCGATGGGGGTAGTCATAAATGAATGCGGAGGGAAGAGACGGATTTCTCTTTAACTATCAGGATAAAAAACAGGCGCAAACAGATATAAAAAAACCGGATAATGGTGCTATCCGGTTTTTCGACGTGTGTAATTGCTGTAAGAAATAATTACAGCACCATACGCACAATTTCAATATTGCCTAACTCTTCATACAGAATTTCGACCTGATCAATATGAGTGGCATTAATCGTGATAGAAACGGAGTGGTAGTTTCCTTTGCTGCTCGGTTTTACCTGTGGGGTGTAATCACCGGGCGCATGGCGTTGTACCACTTCAACTACTTGTTCAACTAACTCAGGTTTTGCTTCACCCATCACTTTGTAAGTAAAAGAGCAGGGGAACTCGAGCAGTTCTTTCAGGTTAGTTTTCATGGTGGCTCCAACAAAATAAAAAATAATATCGCCAAATAAAAGTATAGCTCCCGTACTGACGGGAGCTACTTTGGCAGTTACCAATATATATGGTGACTAAACTGCATTTTTCAAGGGCGACTAGCCAAACCAGCGATGAAACATCAGTTTGATATGGTCGACCAAACGGCTGAAGAATCCGCCTTCTTTAACTTCATTCAGGACAACCAGCGGGCGTTGTTCGATGGTTTTGCCATCCAGCTGGAAGTTAATGGTACCAACGGCCTGACCTTTGGTTAATGGAGCACTGATTTCAGCGTTAGTTAAAGTATAGCTGGCTTTCAGGTCGTTTAAGCGGCCGCGAGGAATAGTCAGGTGAGCATCTTTATCAACGCCTAACTGAACGCGGTCGGTATCACCGAACCATACCGGTTCAGAAGCAAACTCTTTACCGGCTTGTAATGGCGCGACTGTTTCAAAGAAGCGGAAACCCCAGGTTAACAGTTTTTTGCTTTCAGTTTCACGGCCTTTAAAGGTACGTCCACCCATCACCACGGAGATCAGCCGAGTATTACCTTCAGTCGCTGATGCCACTAAGTTATAGCCAGCTTTGTCGGTGTGGCCGGTTTTAATTCCGTCAACGTTTAAGTTGGTATCCCACAGTAAACCATTACGGTTCGGCTGCTTGATATTGTTGAAGTAGTACTCTTTTTCTTTATAAACGGCATATTCTTCAGGAACATCACGGATCAGTGCCTGACCAATCAACGCCATATCTTTCGCTGAGCTATATTGGCCCGGTGAATCTAAGCCATGGACTGTTTCAAAGTGGGTATTTTGCAGGCCCAGCGATTTAACATAGCTGTTCATCATGCCGACGAAAGAGTCTTGGCTGCCGGCAACGTGTTCAGCCATAGCCACGCAGGCATCATTACCTGACTGAATAATGATTCCGCGATTAAGTTCAGAGACTTTTACCTGAGCGCCTAATTGCAGGAACATCAGGGACGAACCTTTGAATACAGGATTACCGGTAGCCCAAGCGTCTTTGCTGATGGTCACGGTATCATCCAAATGGATTTTCCCGGCTTTAATACTTTGACCAATAACATAGCTGGTCATCATTTTAGTCAGGCTGGCCGGTTCTCTGCGGATATCCGCATTCATCTCCGCCAGTACTTTTCCTGAGTTGTAGTCCATCAGGTAATAGGCTTCTGCATCAATTTGCGGGGCGGCCGGGATCATCGTTTTAAGATTCACATCATCGGCTCTTACCACAGAGGTTGCGCTTAGGGCGATGAGTGCACCGAGAGTCATGCTTTTTAACAATGGGTGGCTGAATTTTTTTGAAGAGAGAGTCTGTTTCATCATCGGGACAACAATATCCGTAAAAAAGTTAATAACGACCACATGATATCAGGTGGCGAAGCGTTGGGCACCCAACATCATGGGTACTGCGAAATTTTATCGTTGCCGCTATAAAGACTGCCTAGCCGTTATAGCGGGGTAGCGGTAATAAATGTATTAGGTTGACCTTGCTCGGATAAGCGCTGTTGCAAATCCTGAGCCTGTTGTTTGGTACTGAATGGCCCTAGCTGTACCCGATAAAATGTTCCGGAGGTTGATACCATGCCGGGAACTTTTAATTGGTCGCTGAGCTTTTTCTGTAACTCATCAGCGCGCTGACGGTCATTCAGCGCACCCACCTGTACGACATAGCCTGAAGTTGCCGCAGATGCCGTTGTGGCATTGTCCTGTGTAACGGGTGCAGGTACGATAACATTTGCATCAGGCTTTGCCGGCAGGTTGACCTTTTCTTCCTGAACCGGCGCACTCAGAGACAATGACTGATTGTCTTGAGTTGGAATAGCAACGCTGTTATCAGGCTTGGCCGGTACGTTAACATGGGGCTCCTGTTGTGGAGCCGCAAGCGTTAATGGTTGTGCATCTGGTGCCGGTGTCGGAATCGCAACGTTATTGTCTGGCTGGGCCGGAATATTCACCGGCTCTGATTGCTGCGCCGGGGCCAATGAATTTGCGCCCACAGCGGTAACGGGTGCGCCCAGCATCGGCCGGTCGGGGAGGGCATAGGTCTGTTTAGCGATCTCTGTACCTATGGTTCCCGGGCCGGATAGCGTGCCATCCGGGGCAACAATAATCACATCAAGTCGTACTTTAGTTTGACTGGTCACGTTTAAACGTTCGGCCGCCGCTTTAGACAGGTCGATAATTTTACCCGGGGTAAATGGCCCGCGATCGTTAACTCTCACCACTAATTGGCGATTATTATTTAAGTTGGTGACGCGAACATAGCTTGGCAACGGTAATGTAGGGTGGGCAGCCGTTAATTCGTTGGCATCAAATATTTCGCCTAACGCCGTCTTATTGCCGTGTAGTTCCTGACCATACCAAGTAGCTAAACCGACTTCACTGAAGTTTGCCGGATTAGTCACAATGCGATAGTTTTTGCCGTTGACCTTGTAATCCTTCATGGTGCCGGGATTATAGGGTTCATAACGGGGTTCTACGCCGCTAATTTCAGTTGCCGGGCCGGAATGCGGAAGCGGGGGAAGCGTGCTGGTTGGCGGCGTAGTTGATTCACAAGCCGTAAGCAGCAATCCCATTATACTAATCCATAGCCACTGTTTGCGCATTAAACTGTCCTCATACGTTTTTCGATAACAACTTTCTGTGGGTATGAATCGACATAACGATACCCAATCCGGCCATAAGCACAATCAGTGCTGAGCCGCCGTAGCTAATGAAGGGTAAAGGTACGCCAACTACCGGTAAAATACCACTGACCATACCGATATTGACAAAAACATACACACAAAGAATCATCATGATTCCGCCGATTAACACTCGACCGAAGCTGGTTTGCGCATTAGCCGCCAGAACGAACCCGCGAATAATGACGCACAGATACAAGGCTAATAGCGCCAGTACGCCGATTAACCCTAACTCTTCTGCCAGTACGGCAAAAATAAAGTCGGTGTGACGTTCGGGTAAAAACTCAAGCTGTGACTGGGTTCCGTGCAGCCAACCTTTGCCCCATAGTCCACCGGATCCGATAGCAATTTTTGACTGGATAATATGATAACCCGCGCCTAACGGGTCGCTTTCCGGATCCAGCAGCATCATGACCCGCATTCGCTGGTATTCATGCATCAGGAAGAACCAGAGTATCGGAATAAAGGCTGACAGGGCGACGACGGCAACCAGAATCAGTCGCCAGCTCATTCCGGCTAAGAATAAAATAAATAATCCGGAAGCGGCAACCAGTATGGATGTTCCGAGGTCGGGCTGGGCGGCAACCAACAGCGTCGGGAAGAATATCAGGACCAGAGCGATACCTGTATTACGCAGGGATGGCGGGCAGGAATCGCGATTGATATAGCGGGCTACCATCAGTGGAACCGCTATTTTAGCAATTTCAGATGGCTGAAACCGAACAAAGCCAAGGTCTAACCAACGTTGAGCACCTTTACTTATCTGGCCATAAACGTCGACCAAAATCAGTAAAATAACGCTAAAAATGTAGAGATAAGGCGCCCAGTTCTCATACACCCTAGGGGGAATTTGAGCCATGGTGAGCATAACCACCATCCCAATCGCCGTTTGTCCTATTTTGCGCTCCATCATGGCCGGGTCTTGTCCGCTGGCACTCCATAAGACAAAGAAACTGTAGCCGAGCAGCGTCAGTAGAAAAAACATCATGATCGGGTCGATATGGATTTTGGTCCATATGGTAGGTTTTTGTTTATTATCGCTCATTGGTTATTTATCAGCCACAATCAGTCACCTTCATTGGGTAAGGTATTAAGCTCAGGTAGCGCGGTATTCTGGTCATCTAATAAAATATGATCGAGTATACGACGTACAATCGGACCGGCATTACCGCCGCCGCCGCCGCCGTTTTCTAAAATCATTGAGACGGCAACTTTAGGATTGTCATAAGGCGCAAATCCGATAAACAGGGCGTGATCTCGCAAATGTTCAGAAATTTTCTTCGCATTATAAACTTCATTTTTCTTTAAGCCGAACACCTGTGCCGTACCTGATTTACCCGCTGCTTTATACGGTGTACCGGCGAAGATGCGGCGGGCTGTACCATTAGGCCGGCTAACCACTCCATACATGCCGTCTTTGGCTATTTCCCAATATCCGGAATTAATATCTCCGATATGGGTATTTTCTTTCTGCTGGTAGGGGACCAGTTTGCCGTTAACTTTTGTGCTGCTGAGTAAATGTGGTGTTTTAACTAAGCCATCATTAATCAGGGTAACCAAGGCTTTTGACATTTGAATTGGCGTTGCCGTCCAGTATCCCTGGCCGATGCCGACTGGGATGGTATCGCCCTGATACCACTGCTTTTTATGGCGTTTCATTTTCCATTCGCGGGTAGGCATAATGCCCGGATACTCTTCTGAAATATCGATGCCGCTGTATTCGCCGTAGCCAAAGCGCCTCATCCAACTGGATAGCTTATCGATACCCATGTCATAGGCCACCTGATAGAAAAAGGTATCGGCCGACTCTTCAAGTGAACGGGTAACGTTAAGCTGGCCGTGGCCGGAGCGCTTCCAGTCGCGGTAGCGTTTATCGGTATTTGGCAGTTGCCACCACCCCGGATCAAACAGCGTGGTTTTAGGGGTAATAACACCATCGGATAATGCAGCAACGGCAATATACGGTTTTACGGTGGATGCCGGAGGATAGGTGCCCTGAGTTGCCCGGTTAATCAGCGGGCGGTCCGGATCGTTTAACAGTCGTTGATATTCCGCGTAGCCAATGCCGTCAACAAACATATTAGGGTTATAGCTCGGGCTGGAAACCATGGCCAAAATACCGCCGTCCCGAGGATCGCTGACAACCACTGCCGCCCTGCGGCTGCCCAGTAGTTCGCCGATGTATTTCTGCAGATTTAAATCAATCGTCAGATAGATATCTTTGCCTGCCTGAGGCGGTTGCTCGTTGAGCTGGCGGATCACGCGACCGCGGCTGTTAACTTCAACTTCTTCATAGCCGGGCTTACCGTGTAATACTTCTTCATAGTATTTTTCAATACCTTGCTTGCCGATGTCGTGCGTTGCTGAATAATCCTGCAATAAATCTGCGGCAGCCAAACGCTCTAAGTCCTGGGTATTAATTTTAGAAACATAGCCGACAACGTGAGTCAGGGCTGCGCCATAAGGATAATAGCGGCGTTGATACCCTTTAATTTCAATGCCGGGGAAACGGTATTGATTCACGGCAAACTGAGCGATCTGTAATTCAGTCAGCGTTGTTTTTAAGGCGATGGGCGTAAAGCGGCGGGAATTTTTACGCTCTTTAGTAAAGTTAGCAATATCATCATCATTAAGATCGACAACGGTACGAAGCTGTTCGATTTTATCTTTCAGGTCGCTGACTTTTTCAGGCACCAGCTCAAGCTGATAAATGGTCCGGTTCTCAGCCAGAGCTACGCCGTTACGGTCATAGATCAGGCCTCTGGAAGGGGCAATAGGAACCAGTTTTATCCGGTTATCATTCGATCGTGTCTGGTAATCTTCAAAGCGTTTGATCTGAATGTTGTAGAGATTAGCAATTAAAATAGCGATAAGTATGAGTACGCCGATAATTGCAACCAGTGCACGGCGTATAAACAGGGCTGATTCTGCCGTGTGATCACGGAAGGCGTTGCGTTCTTTTTTCATCCAGAGGCTATTTCATTCAATTACTATTCACGATGATACGGATGATTTGTAGTGATGCTCCATGCGCGATAGAGGCTTTCTGCTACTAATACACGTACTAATGGATGAGGTAACGTAAGCGGTGAAAGGGACCAGCTTTGTTCCGCTGCACTTTTGCACGCGGGTGCTAAGCCTTCCGGTCCACCAATCAGCAAGCTGACATCACGCCCATCTTGTTTCCAGATTTCTAACTGTTGGGCCAACACCGGGGTTTCCCAAGGCTTGCCGGGGATGTCTAACGTGACAATCCGGTTTCCTTTGCCGATAGCGGCTAACATCAGTTCGCCTTCTTTTTCCAGAATTCGCTTTATATCGGCATTCTTACCCCGTTTTCCTGCCGGTATTTCTACCAGCTCAAAAGGCATATCTTTAGGAAAACGGCGCATGTACTCGGTAAATCCGGTTTGAACCCAATCGGGCATTTTGGTTCCGACTGCGATTAGCTGCAGTTTCACTCATTAGCTCCAGAGCTTTTCGAGTTCATATAACTGGCGGCTATCGGCCTGTAATACGTGGACGATAACATCGTCGAGGTCAACAACAACCCAATCACCAACGCCTTCACCTTCAACGCCTAAAGGCATCATTCCGGCCTGACGGGCAGATTGAACAACGTGATCGGCAATAGAGACGACATGGCGGCTCGATGTGCCGGTACAGATAATCATACAGTCAGTAATGCTGGATGTTTTACTCACATCGATAGCAATAATGTCCTGACCCTTACGATCTTCTAGTTTATCAATAACAAATGCTTGGAGTTCTTTTCCGTACAAAGGTTCACCCTTAATTAAATGTTTAATATCAGTCTATTGTGGTTATCAGAATACAATAATTTATTATTTACTCATTATTGCGCTGCCGGCATGGTATAGATTACCGATAGTGCTTCTGATTAACGTTTTGCAGCCAGCGATGATATCACGAACTCTGAGGTTAATGGCATTAACTCTGATGCTTAAAGGGTTAGAAAGTTTCATTTGTGTTTTTTATAACGACGTTAAGTTAACGACGTGGATTTTGAGGTCATACTGCGGGAAAGCAAATTCAGACACGATAGCCGGTGATAGTTAGTTAAAGCCCCGATGTCATCAAGTTGCCTTATTTCAGCCTTTAAAGATACAAACCTTGCTGTTCAATATAGCGTTGTACATTTTCAGGCAAGAGATCGTCGCAGTTAATTCCGTTACGTTTACGCTGACGGATATCCGTTGCTGAAATATCCAGCAATGGAGTATGAGCCAGATAAATCAGTCCGTTAGGCTGTTGTTTTAGCGCATTGACATCGGTTGTGCGGTGTTGTTCCAGCCAGCGTTCTAACTCAGGCGTATCCAGCCTGTCAGCGTAGCCTGAACGGCCACAGACCAATAGATGGCAATAGTCCAGCAGCGATTGCCAGCGATGCCAGTAATGCAGCGTCAGCAGCGAATCTTGGCCAATAATAAAGGCCATTGGCCTTTCTGCTCCACGTTCAGTACGAAGCTCTTCCAGAGTATCAATGGTATAAGAGGGGGTTGTGCGGTGAAGCTCTCTTTCATCGACGGATAATAATGGATTATTTTCTATCGCAAGCTCAACCATATGCAACCGCTGTTGCGCATTGGCTTCGGGCTGCGGACGATGAGGAGGAACGTGATTGGGCAGCAGCGTAATACGCTGGAGGCCGACTTCTTGAGCGAGGGCTTCAACCGGTCGTAGGTGGCCATAGTGAATAGGATCAAAGGTACCACCAAAAAAGGCATGGATAGCCCGATTGTTTTTAAACCCATCAGACATCTAAACGCGCCTCTGGTAACGGTTTGCCGCAAAGCAGCATCATAAGACTTTCTAAACCATCCCAGATTGACTGGCCGAAGTCTTGCTTAATTGTTAGTTCAAGCTGAGTCAGTAGCGCAACGGCTTGGGTAAGTTGAGATGCCGTCAAACGTTGTAATGCTTGGGTTAACAAAGGGCGCCGATTTTGCCATACCTTTTGCCGATCGAATAGTGTTCTTAGCGGCGTTTGTTGCATTTGACGTTGTAAATGTAACAACTGAAGCAGTTCTCGCTGTAACGTACGTATCAGAATCAATGATTCAGTATCTTCCAGCCTGAGCTGATGAAGAATATGAAGAGCCCGCTTAGTTTTACCGGCCATAATGGCATCAAGCCAGTGGTATGGCGTGAAATGGGCCGCATCATTCACCGCATGTTCAACCCGGGGCAGGGTCAGTTTGCCATCAGGATAGAGGAGCGATAAGCGTTCAAGTGCCTGAGACAGCGCCAGCAGGTTACCTTCATAGCAGTAACACATTAACTGTATGGCAGCGTCATCAATAACCAGCTTCAGCGATTTGGCACGCTGAGCAACCCAACGGGGTAAGTGGGCCTGTTCCGGGGTTAAGCAACTGACATACACGCTGTTATTACTTAGCGCTTTAAACCATTCGCTGTTCTCTTGCGCTTTAGTCGGCCTTGGGCCGCGCAAAATTAGCAAGATATCAGGGTTCAGCAGGGTGCTGAGCTTGGTAAGTTGTTCTGCGAGAGCGGCATTAATACCGTTTTCGGGAAACTGAAGAATAAATATTTTTCGGCTAGAGAAGAGGCTAAGAGCCTGACATTCACTAAAAATAACGTCCCAATCGGTTTGCTGATTGAGTTCAAAAGCAAAAACTTCACTGAATCCTTGCTGAGAGGCTAAATGCCGGATGGCATCTTGGCTTTCTTCCAGTAACAGCGGTTCATTGCCATAAAGATGATAACAACTGCGCAACCCCTCCTGGAGTTGCGCATTAAGCTGTTCTGGGTAGAGTCGAATCATCGAGTGATTTGACCGCCAGTTTTGGGTTCGCTGGCCTCTTTAAGCTCTGCATCTGACATCGGCTTTTCCGTTGCCTGAACCACAATTAGCTTACGTACTAACTGCTGGGCTAGCTGTTCACGCATTTCCTGACGGATCATATCCTGCTCGGCATCTTTCGCTAACGCGGTTAACGGGTTATCAAAGAATGAGCGGAAAACTTTAGCGCTGATAGGGTAGATGCCTTGGCCCGGAATCATCACCTGAGCATGGGCTTCCATTACCATTTGATATTCAGCGGTAGTTCCGTTCTGGAAGATAGAAACGGTATCTTTACCTGTACTTTCACCGGATAACCGCAGGGATGGAATATCCTGACGGGCAGCGTCATCAGCAATAGTGACGCCGCTTTGGCGTAACTGGCTGCGAACCGCACGGGTAAATGGCCCGTAGGGATCGGAACTGTCCAGAATTAAGGTTTGCAATCCTTCGGGTACGCTGGTGGTACCGCGTAAATTAAAACCGCATCCGGCAGTCACTAAGACTGCCAGCGCAAGAATTGCCGTTATTATAGGATGTCGCACATATGCTCCTTGGCTTAACCTACAACCAGATTCAAAAGTTTTCCGGGTACATAGATAGCTTTACGGATAGTGACACCATCCAGGTACTTAGCAATCTGCGCTTCCTGAGTAGCCAGAGCTTTGACTTGCTCTTCGGTAATATCAGCAGGAACGGTAATTTTTGCTCTGACTTTACCATTAACCTGAACAACAACCAGTTTAGCATCTTCAACCATCGCAGCCTCATCGGCTACCGGCCATGGGGCTAAATCGATATCGCCTTGGCCGTTGAGCGAACTCCACAGCTCAAAGCAAATATGCGGTGTGAACGGATAAAGCAAGCGAACGATGGCCAATAGCGCTTCCTGCATCAGAGCACGATCTTGTTCAGACTCCTGTGGCGCACGGGTTAATTTATTCATTAACTCCATAACGGCCGCAATAGCAGTATTAAAGATTTGACGACGTCCGATATCATCATTCACTTTGGCGATGGTTTTATGCAGGTCACGACGCAGTGACTTCTGTTCTTCATTCAGGCTGGCTACGTCTAATGGCTGGGTGCTGCCTTTAGATACGTGGTCATAGGCTAAACGCCATACGCGCTTAAGGAATCGGTTAGCACCTTCAACACCTGACTCTTGCCACTCGAGCGTCATTTCAGCCGGTGAGGCAAACATCATAAACAGGCGAACGGTATCAGCACCGTATTTCTCGACAATTTCTTGCGGGTCAATGCCGTTGTTCTTCGACTTCGACATTTTAATCATGCCGCAGTAAACCAGTTCACGGCCGGTTTGATCGAAGGCTTTAATGATGCGATTTTTATCATCACGTTCGGTAATAACGTCGTTCGGTGAAATCCAGATACGTTCGTTATTATCAGCGGTATAGTAGAAAGCATCGGCTAATACCATACCCTGACACAGTAAGCGTTTCGCGGGTTCATCAGAATTAACCAGGCCTGCGTCACGCATCAGCTTATGGAAGAAGCGGAAGTACATCAGGTGCATGATGGCATGTTCAATACCACCTACATACTGGTCGACCGGCAGCCAGTAGTTAGCCGCCGCCGGATCCAGCATGCCTTTGTCATACTGTGGGCAAGTGTAGCGGGCATAGTACCAAGACGATTCCATAAAGGTATCGAAGGTATCCGTTTCTCGCAGGGCTGGTTGGCCGTTATAGGTTGCTTTAGCCCACTCAGGGTCTGCTTTAATCGGGCTAGTGATGCCGTTCATATGGACATCTTCAGGCAGAATGACTGGCAGTTGATCCTCTGGCGTCGGAACAACAGTACCGTCTTCCAGTGTCATCATTGGAATCGGAGCACCCCAGTAACGCTGGCGTGAAACACCCCAGTCACGCAGGCGATAGTTAACCTTACGCTCACCCAAATTGAGTGCCACTAGCTTGTCAGCGATAGCATTGAAACCGGCTTCATAATCAAGACCGTCAAACTCGCCAGAGTTAAACAGCACGCCTTTTTCAGTCATCGCCTGCTGATGAATCTCAGGTTGTGAGCCATCAGCAGCAAGAATAACCGGCTTAATTGGCAGATTATATTTAGTGGCGAATTCCCAGTCACGTTGGTCATGACCCGGAACGGCCATAACCGCACCCGTGCCGTATTCCATCAGCACAAAGTTAGCGACCCAGATAGCGACTTTTTCGCCGCTTAGTGGGTGAATCACGTACATACCGGTGGCAACGCCTTTCTTCTCCATGGTGGCCATTTCGGCTTCGGCAACCTTGGTATTACGGCATTCGTCGATAAAATCACTTAATACAGGATTGTTTACCGCCGCCTGTGCAGCCAACGGATGACCCGCGGCAATAGCCACATAGGTCACCCCCATAAAGGTATCCGGGCGAGTGGTATAGACTGACAATGAGTCGTCAGAACCGTCGATAGAAAACTTAATTTCGACGCCTTCAGAACGGCCAATCCAGTTACGCTGCATGGTCTTAACCTGCTCAGGCCAGCTTTCCAGCGTATCTAAATCGTTGAGCAATTGATCGGCATAGGCGGTGATTTTGATAAACCACTGTGGAATTTCTTTACGCTCAATCGGCGTATCACAGCGCCAGCAACAGCCTTCAATCACTTGTTCATTTGCTAATACGGTCTGGTCGTTAGGACACCAGTTAACCGCAGATGTCTTTTTATAGACCAAACCTTTTTCATACAGCTTGGTAAAGAACCACTGTTCCCAACGATAGTAATCAGGATCGCAGGTGGCAAATTCACGGCTCCAGTCATAACCAAAACCCAATAATTTGAGCTGGTTTTTCATGTACTCGATATTTTCATAGGTCCACGGAGCCGGTGCAGTATTATTTTTTACCGCAGCACCTTCAGCCGGTAAGCCGAAGGCATCCCAGCCGATAGGTTGTAATACGTTTTTGCCCTGCATGCGCTGATAACGGGAGATAACGTCACCGATGGTGTAGTTACGAACGTGGCCCATGTGGAGTCGCCCTGAAGGATAAGGCAGCATGGAAAGGCAGTAATACTTTTCCTTGCTCGGATCTTCAGTGACCTGAAAGGTTTGTTTTTCTTGCCAGTGGCTCTGTACGTGAGATTCGATATCTTCCGGGCGGTATTGCTCTTGCATGGCGACGTATCGTCCTTCTGTTTATAAATATGGCTATATGAAGCTACCAGAGTCGGCAACAACAGCCGTTATCTGCATATGGGAAATAGATCCCCATAGGATAGCCGATAAGCGCTAGCCGCAACAATACTCTAAAGCCATGGAATGCGTTTTTATACTAAATAATCATTATAAAAATGAAGTTATTGGTTATTTATTGTCTTTCACAGCGGCAGAAAAATTATTTTTTGCCTATTTCACTACGGTAGTAGAAGGCTGAGATAAAGCAGAGGGAGTAGCCAAATAATTCAGTACCTTCTTCAACGGCACTTTTAATGTGGTACAGAAGGTATTTAGAGTGTTCAGGATCCAATCCGTACCAAATATATTTCATACCGAACAGGCGTGAAAATACCAGAATACAGACCAGCCCTGCGATCATGAAGCCATAGCTGGGGGAGCGAGTGTACTCTGCAAGCTGCTTCAGGGTTTGTCTGATATTGAATGAAACCATAATAAGACAGACTGCCGTGATGGCAAGTGCCGGATAAATCCAGAAACCGTGGCTAATCAGATCGAAAAAGCTGTCGAGTTCGCGAATAAACATACATCCGAAGAATCCGGCAATCAGAATGCTCGACTGGCGGATTTCAGGCCTTTTTATTGCCAGAATGGAAAATAATATTATTACACTCAGCAACATCAGTTCCTGAGTGATTTGTACGCCAGAGTATTCGCCGAACTGATTACCGGTTAACGTGACGTCTAAGCACAGCATGCCAATGGCGACTGACGCCGCGAGAGAATAGATTAAGAATTGTTTGATTGCCCGAAGAAGGGTTTGTAGCTCAGTTTGCATAACAGTATGACTATTGACCAATAGATAAAGGGAGTGAAACGGTGTGACGGGAGTCTACCAAAGCGAGAAAAATAGGAGGGGCATTCTGTGCTGTTGATTTTAGTACTGATAAACAGGTTCCGCCGCTGAGACGGAACCTGTCTGGATTTTAGTGAAGAATTTTAGCCAAGAAATCTTTTGCCCGATCGGACTGTGGGTTATTAAAGAAATCGTCTTTCTTAGTATCTTCAACGATTTTACCTTCATCCATAAACAGAATCCGGTGTGCTACTTTTTTGGCAAAGCCCATTTCGTGCGTTACAACCATCATGGTCATGCCTTCATAAGCCAGCTCAACCATAACGTCGAGAACTTCGTTGATCATTTCCGGGTCAAGCGCTGAGGTTGGCTCATCAAACAGCATTGCAATCGGGTCCATACATAAGGCTCGGGCAATAGCAACACGCTGCTGCTGACCACCAGAAAGCTGGCTTGGAAACTTATGAGCGTGGCTGGAAAGGCCAACGCGCTCTAGCAAGGCTAAGCCTTTCTTTTCCGCTTCTGACTTGCTGCGGTTGAGTACTTTTACCTGTGCCAGCGTTAGGTTCTCAATGATTGACAGATGAGGAAATAGTTCGAAGTGTTGGAATACCATACCGACTCGGGCACGAAGCTGAGCTAAGTTGGTTTTTGGATCATTAACGGCAATACCATCGACTAAAATAGTGCCTTCCTGAATAGGTTCGAGACCATTCACCGTTTTAATCAGCGTAGATTTACCTGAACCGGAAGGGCCGCATACCACAACAACCTCGCCCTTTTTTACTTCAGTTGTGCAATCTGACAACACCTGAAAACGGTCATACCATTTAGAAACATGTTTTAAGGAAATCATCAAACTGTCCTTTTCTTTAAATAAGTTACAAGTAGTGAAGCTGATAGACAAATGACAAAGTAGACGAAACCGGCGAATAACACCATCTCTGTTTCGGTACCGTAGTTTTTACCAACGTTAGTTGCACTACGGAAGAAGTCTGCCAGACCGATAACATAAACCAACGCCGTATCCTGGAACAGGATGATACCCTGAGTCAACAGCAGCGGGGTCATCGCTTTAAATGCCTGCGGTAGAATAATCAGCTTCATGGATTGCCATGGCGTCATACCTAAAGCAAGGGCCGCTGAGTTTTGGCCTTTTGAAACGCTCTGTAAACCGGCACGGATAATTTCCGAGTAATAGGCGGCCTCAAACAGTGAGAAGGCGATAACGGCAGAGATAAAGCGAATATCCGTCTGTGGTGACAGTCCCAGAAATTTTTGTAAAATCTGAGGAACAATCAGGTAGAACCAGAGTAATACCATGACCAAGGGTACCGAACGGAATGTATTGACATATGCCGCGGCGATAACCCTGATCCAGCCAAACGGTGGGGGTGCGAGACGGAAAATCGCCAGAGCCGTTCCCCAAAGAATACCAAATACGATAGCGAAACTGGCTATTTTTAACGTAACCCACATACCCTCAAGAAGGTAAGGCATGCTCGGAATTATCGTACTCCAATCAAATTCAAGCATCATTATCCTCCAAATGTACCGGGCAGACGTGTCTTCTTCTCAACCAGTTTCATCAGTCGCATTACCACAATATTGATAATGACGTAAGCGATGGTAATGGCCAAGAATGATTCGTAGGCGTAGCCGGAGTAGTCCAGCAGCTTGCTGGCTTGTGCTGAAAGTTCAATCAGACCAATGGTTGATGCAACGGCGGAGTTCTTCACCATATTTAGCATTTCAGAGGTCAACGGCGGGATAATAATGCGATAGGCATTAGGCAACATAACGTGGCGATAAGCCTGCGGTAAAGTTAACCCCAGCGCCAGTGCTGCACTCTTTTGGCCACGAGGTAAGGACTGAATCCCCGTTCTTACCTGCTCACAAACACGGGCTCCGGTAAACACGCCCAGACAACAAATGGAAGTCACGAAAAACTGTACATTTGGGTCTAAATCACCTTTAAACCAGTCACCAATTGAGGTCGGTAATAATTCGGGTACCAATAAATACCAGATAAAAAATTGTACAATTAGCGGAACGTTGCGAAATAAGGCGACGTATAGGGTTCCTATTGCTGAAAGGAAGCGGTTAGGAACGGTACGCAAAATGCCGAACAGCGATCCCAGTACAAACGCAATAATCCATGCGCAAACGGACAGTGCTACAGTGACTTGAGCGCCAGCCCAAAGCCATCCCAGATAAGTAGTATTTCCAAACGGGGCCTGCTCTAAGAATATTCCCCAGTTCCAGTTTCCAAACATAACTTAGCCCTTATTTTTTCTTTTTATTAGCAGACCTTTACCTCAAACAGAGGTAAGGGTCGCTAATCTCTAGAGCCTATAATGCGATGTAACTCTGCTAGTTCAGGGCTTTATCGTTAGGTGCTTTAAACAGTTTTTTCATATCATCAGAAAGGTCAAAGTTCATATTCAGACCTTTTGGTGGAATAGGCTGTTTGAACCATTTGTCATAAGATTTTTCTGCCACTCCGGTAGTTTGAGCGGTGGCGATAGTTTGATCCAGTAAGGCTTTAAACTGAGCGTCGTCTTTACGTAACATACAGCCATAAGCTTCAAAGGATTTAGGGGTACCGACGATAACCCAGTCATCAGGTTTTTTGGATTTAGCTCTTTCACCGGCTAACAGAGCATCGTCGATCATAAATGCGCTAGCACGGCCGCTTTCAACGGTACGGAAGGAATCACCGTGGTCTTTAGCACTGATGATGCGCATTTCCATCTTTTCGCTGTCGTTTAGCTTATTCAGTAACGCTTCTGAAGTGGTTCCTGAAGTCACAACAACGTTTTTACCTTTTAGATCAGGGAAATCTTTAATATCAGATCCCTTTTTAACTAACAGGCGAGTACCAACCACAAAAATGGTATTCGAGAAATCAGCCTGCTTTTGGCGCTCAACGTTGTTAGTGGTTGATCCACACTCAAAATCGAAACTCCCGTTTTGTAATAGCGGGATACGGTTTTGCGAGGTGATTGGAATCAACTTAACCTGAAGGTTAGGCATATCGAGCTTCTTTTTAACCGCATCAACGATCAGATTTGAGTAATCTTGTGAGTAACCGACAACGTTCTGTTGATTATCATAGTAGGAGAAAGGAACTGAAGATTCTCTGTGACCAACGGTGATCACGCCGCTATCTTTTATTTTCTTTAAGGTACCATTCAGATCTTCAGCATGAAGCGCAGTACTTGTCAGACCCATTAAAACTAACGGTAGTACCAACTTACGTAATTGCATGACTTACTCCTTCATTGTTATCAATATAATGTTGTGACAGCGTTATTTCCCATTAGCCAGCGCCTTTTGCCGCTAATGATGTAATTAAAATGTAGATTAATGCTGTGCATATGTAAAATATTCAACACTTTGATTACCTACAATTTGCACCATTAGTGAGCGGTTTCACATCTCCGCCCCTTTTTGGTGCGACTTTGCACTTGGAAAGTGCGTCTTATCTTTAACGGTCAGAAATTTCAGGAATATCTGTCTATTTTTGTCCGCCTCACTAAATATCTAGCAAGGTACGTGCCAAGTCTCTGATATGTTAAATAGTTGTTTAAATGAATATAAGTATTAGACGAGGCTACTTTAAACCAAATGTCACTGGGATTAACGAGGGGAATGCTGGCTGGCGGCTGATAGATGATCTACCGATATCGACTCTGAAGTTAGAGATTAATAATGGATTTACAATACGGGCTAAAAGGCTACTCAGTGATGATGCCTATTCTGCTGAAAATTAACCCTCTGATGGTCAGAGGGTTAATCACGGAAAGGTTATTTGTTATTTTTGCGGGAAAAGAACAAAGCGCTGCCGACCAATATTAGGGTAATTAACCACATAGGTAATGCACCCATGGTTGCATAAGGGGTCATTCCGGTGGTTGGTGTAACCTTAACGTTTAAAACTTCACGTTTGAACTGTGGGAGTTTTGCAATAACTTCACCCTGAGCATCAATCGCGCCTGTTACGCCGGTATTGGTACTGCGCAGCATCGGGCGACCTAGCTCAAGCGCCCGCATACGGGCCATCTGAAAATGCTGCCATGGACCGATAGAATCACCAAACCAGGCGTCATTAGAGATGGTTAATAAGAAATCAGTTTCACGGGTAAAATTATCTCTGACCTGCTGGCCGATAATCACTTCATAACAAATTACGCTGGTGATGTTATATCCGGAGGCACTCACCGGTGGCTGACGATATTCACCTTCACTGATTGATGACATCGGCAGGTCAAAAAATGCAGCCAGTGGCCGAAGAATAGATTCAAACGGAACGTATTCTCCGAACAGAACCAGATGATGCTTGTTATAGCGATTGGTTCCGGCGTAGTCATAAGGCGTTTCATTACCTAATACAATCATGGTGTTGTAATAATCAGCACCTTCGGCACGGCTGCGATAATCAATAATGCCGGTAATCAGACTGGTATTATTTTGGCGGAATGCGTTGTCCAGACGATTCAGAAACGCAGATTGCCGCATTTCAATATCGGGGATCGCGGCTTCCGGCCAAATAACAATGCGTGATTTACCAAGATAAGGAATGGATTCATCGACATATGCATCTAGCGTAGGCTGAAGCTGGTTAGGATTCCATTTTAATGACTGAGCAATATTACCCTGTACCAATGCAATATCGACAGCCCGGTCCGGTTGTTCAGTCACCCATTGTATTTGCTTTAACGGCCAAGGCGCTAAGATGCAAACAGCCGCAATGACTAGCGGAAAAATTCGCTTAGTGCTGGCGGCTAAAACCAGTAAGCCACTGATGGCGATTAACAGCATAGTGATGCCATCAACCCCCAGAATAGGAGCGATACCTTTCAGCGGCCCATCGATTTGGCTATAGCCAAACTGTAACCACGGAAAGCCGGTAAAAACCCAACCACGCAGAAATTCAGTTATTTGCCACAGGGCCGGCGCCGCAATGACCAGGCGCCAGACAGAGGATTTAGGCCAGAATTTAGCTAATAACCAGCCAAAAAGCATCGGGTACAGTGACAGATAAGCCGCAAGTAATGCCACCAGTCCGATACTGATAGGCATTGGCAGCCCGCCAAACTGGTCGATACTGACATAAACCCAATTAATGCCGGAGCCAAATAGCCCAAGACCCCAGAAGAAAGCGATGGTCATTGACTGTTTTGGTGAGCGGTTTAGCGTTAAGCCTAAAAGCCCACACAGTGAAATAAGGGCAGCAGGCCAGAAGTCAAAAGGTGCCAGCGACAATGTTCCGCAGGCACCTAAAATTAACGCCAGCAGAACGCGAGTCCACTGGCGATTAAATAAGGGGGCAAAAGCCATATACTATTTATTCTTCCAATTGAGGCTGTGGCGATTCATCAGGAATCGTGACATGAACCTGAATAATGCGCCGGCTGTCAGCCATAGCCACTTTAAACTGGTAGCCATCGATAGTAATAATCTCTCCCCGGGACGGTAAATGGCCAAAGGCTTGCATAATTAAACCGCCGATGGTGTCCACTTCTTCATCGCTGAAAGACGTTGAGAAGACTTCATTAAACTCTTCGATAGGCGTAAGTGCCCGCACGGTAAAAGTATGGCGGCTTAGCTGGCGAATATCGCGATCTTCAATATCGTCATATTCATCTTCGATTTCGCCAACAATCAGCTCGAGGATGTCTTCGATAGTGACCAGACCGGATACGCCGCCGAACTCGTCAACTACAATCGCCATATGATAGCGCTGGGAGCGGAACTCTTTAAGCATGCGGTCAACCCGCTTGCTTTCAGGCACCACCACAGCAGGCCGTAAGACTTTATCAATACTGAATGGCTGAGAATCTTTACTCATAAATGGCAATAAATCTTTAGCCATTAAAATGCCTTCAATATGGTCTTTGTCTTCACTGATGACCGGGAATCGGGAGTGGGCAGATTCAATAATCACATCCAGACACTCTTCCAGCGGTTGATTACGTTTTAAGGTAATCATCTGGGAGCGTGGGATCATGATATCGCGAACCCGTTGCTCAGCAATATCCATCACGCCTTCCAGCATGTCACGGGTATCGGGATCAATCAGGTCGTTTTGCTCTGAATCTCGGATAAGATCAACCAAGTCACCGCGGTTTTTAGGCTCACCGTGAAAAAATTGACCAAGGATTAGGGAAAAGAAGCCCTTTTTGGGAACGGGGCCATCGTTACTTTGTGAATGATCGTCGCTCATGCATTCTTTATTAGTTAGTTAGACAGTGTCTTTTTCTGAGGCATAAGGGTCAGGATAACCCAACTCTTGCATGATCTCAGTTTCTAAAGACTCCATTTCTTCAGCATCATCATCTGTGATGTGGTCATACCCTAACAGATGGAGGCTACCATGGACAACCATATGCGCCCAATGTGCGAATAAAATCTTATTTTGCTCTGCGGCTTCCTTTTCTACCACCTGACGACAGATGATTAAATCCCCTAATAGCGGTAATTCTATTTCAGGGGGGGCTTCAAAAGGAAATGACAGAACGTTAGTGGGTTTATCCATATTTCGATAAGTGTGGTTAAGCTGGTGGCTTTCTTCGATGTCCACCAGTCTGATAGTCACTTCTGACTCAGCTTGAAAAGACAGAATGGTGCCGTCCAGCCAGCGCTGAAAATCTTGCTCACCTGGAAGACCTTGTTGGTCCTCACAGGCGATTTGTAAATCTAAAATAACGTGCTTAGTGTCGGTCATGGCTTAATGTCTATCCGGTTCAGAAGGGTGTTGATAATCGCGTTTACGTTGTTCTGCTTGTGAATCTCTGCGCTTTTGGTCTTCAGCTTCCCAGGCTTCATAGGCGATAACAATTCGAGCGACTACCGGGTGTCTGACAACGTCTTCGCTATGGAAGAAGTTAAAGCTGAGTTCGTCAACGTTGGATAATACTTCAATTGCGTGGCGTAATCCGGATTTTTGCGCCCTTGGTAAATCGATTTGAGTAATGTCACCGGTAATAACGGCCTTAGAGTTAAAGCCGATACGAGTCAGGAACATTTTCATTTGTTCTATCGAGGTATTCTGACTTTCATCCAGAATAATAAAGGCGTCGTTGAGCGTGCGTCCGCGCATATAGGCTAAAGGTGCAACTTCAATAACGTTGCGTTCGATTAATTTTTCAACCTTTTCAAACCCGAGCATTTCAAATAAAGCATCGTACAGCGGACGTAAATAAGGGTCGACTTTTTGGCTTAAATCGCCGGGTAAAAAACCTAGCTTTTCTCCTGCTTCAACCGCAGGGCGGGTGAGCAAGATTCGACGTATTTCTTGACGTTCCAACGCATCGACTGCGGCAGCAACGGCCAGATAGGTTTTACCGGTTCCTGCGGGGCCAATACCAAATGTAATATCGTGGTCGAGAATATTAGCAATATACCGTGCCTGATTAGGCGTTCTTGGCTTGATCAGACCTCGTTTGGTCTTGATGATCACCGCCTTGCCATAATCCGGAACGGAGTCGGCTATTTGCTCCAACACGCCAGATTCTTTAATTGCCAGATGAATCTGGTCAGGTTCAATATCCTGCATGATGCCGCGCACAGGCGCAGTATCAACATAAAGGTTAAGAAGAATATCTTTAGCAACGTCAACACAGGAAGATTTTCCGACCAGCGTAAACTTATTATCGCGGCGGTTAATCTCAATGCCAAGGCGTCGCTCAAGCTGTTTAATATTGTCATCAAACGGGCCGCATAAGTTGTTTAAACGTTCATTGTCTGCGGGTTCAAGCGAAACTTCTTGGGTAGCTATATTCAAGTCAGACCTCTCATGCTGGGTTGGCGCAGTCAGCCTTATGCGCGGTAGTAATGTGCTTTTAGTTTGATTATAGATAACTTAAGTCATTATTCCTATGGTGCTTTCGGTTAATGCTAGCGGTTCGAGCATGAATAGCCTGTTTTTTATCTGCCTGTATTTTTGAAGTGGATTCCATTTTGGAACCAGTCAGTGAGATTAGGTCGGTTAATTAAAGAAGGTGAGCAAAGCGGTGAAGCAATAGCTTGGGATAAGTTAGATTTTATGCACAGAATGGACAACATTCAGCATGCTGAAAAATAAGTTATTAATCTTAACGGCCAAGGTGAGGAATAAAGCCGGGATGACGAGAGAGCAACCGCGTTGTCGGTTAGCTAAAACTTGAATCCCGGCTTTCGCCGGGATGACGATATAGTAGGCTGATATGATGTAGAAATACTTCACCGACCAACATCACATCTTTTTCTAGTCAGCGATATTTATGGTTGGTATTGCCCGACACCCAGCTCATCTTCTTTGCGGGTTCTGGCAATAATGGCTTCAGGAGACTCCTGAACGCGGAGGTTCATCTCCTCCTCAGTTCTGACTAATTTGCCACGCAGGGAGTTAGGATAAACTTCAACAATTTCAACGTCGGCAAACTTACCGATCATATCCGGTGTCCCTTCGAAGTTTACGATGCGATTGTTTTCTGTGCGGCCTGACAGTTCCATAATGCTTTTACGGGAAGTGCCTTCAACTAAAATTCGTTGAACGCTGCCCTGCATCCGACGGCTATATTGCATGGCCTGTTGGCTAATTCGCTCCTGTAATATATACAGACGCTGTTTTTTCTCATCTTCCGATACATCATCAACCATATCTGCTGCCGGCGTTCCAGGACGCGCTGAGAAGATAAAGCTGTAGCTCATATCGAAATCAACATCGGCAATCAGCTTCATGGTTTGTTCGAAGTCCTGCTGGGTTTCCCCGGGGAAACCAACAATGAAGTCAGAGCTGACCTGGATATCCGGGCGCGCTGCGCGCAGCTTGCGAATAATTGACTTATATTCCAGTGCGGTATGGGTTCTTCCCATCATATTCAGCACGCGATCAGAGCCGCTTTGAACCGGTAAATGCACGAAACTCACCAGCTCCGGGGTGTCTTTATAAACTTCCACAATATCATCAGTAAACTCGATAGGGTGGCTGGTGGTAAAACGCAGGCGGTCAATACCGTCAATGCTGGCAACTAAACGCAATAACTCGGCAAAAGTACAGATTCCGCCATCAAACGATGGGCCGCGATAGGCATTAACGTTTTGACCCAACAGATTAACTTCCCGAACGCCTTGAGCCGCAAGTTGAGCAATTTCAAACAGTACGTCGTCGCATGGACGGCTAACTTCTTCACCGCGGGTATAGGGCACAACGCAATAAGTACAGTACTTATTACAGCCTTCCATAATGGAAACAAAGGCGGTAGGGCCTTCAGCCTTAGGCTCCGGCAAACGGTCAAATTTCTCGATCTCCGGGAAGCTGATGTCCAGCACCGGACTGCGAGTTCCGCTGACGTGGTTAATCATTTCCGGCAGGCGGTGTAAGGTTTGTGGTCCGAAGATAATATCAACGAACGGGGCGCGCTCGCGGATGTGCTCACCTTCTTGAGAAGCAACACAGCCACCAATGCCGATAATAATATCCGGTCGTGAGTCTTTGAATTTTTTCCAGCGGCCTAACTGATGGAATACTTTTTCCTGGGCTTTTTCGCGAATCGAGCAGGTATTCAGTAACAGAATATCCGCTTCTTCAGCGATTTCAGTCATCTGAAGGCCGTGAGTACTTTCTAATAGGTCGGCCATTTTAGATGAATCATACTCATTCATCTGGCAACCCCAAGTCTTAATATATAGTTTCTTAGTCATCGATTCGTTTACTCAGTACAGGTTAAAGCCCATGCAGGGCGCACATTGTAATAGTTTGTTAGCCCCGTGACCAGCGATAGGCGATCTTCAAGACTGAAGGAATTGTAAAAATCCGGTACACTTTATTTCAGTAAGGATTAACAGCAATGGGATGACAAGATGAACAATACAATAAAAAATTATGATGCCATTATTGTCGGCGGTGGCATGGTTGGTGCCGCTGCAGCCTTGGGATTAGTTCAAGCTGGTTGGTCAGTGGCTATTATTGAGCATGAAAGCCCGTCTGAATTTATTGCTGATAGTGAACCCGATATTCGAATTTCGGCTATCGGATGTACCTCCGTCGCATTACTTGAACGTTTAGGTGCCTGGTCGGCTATTAAGAAAATGCGCATTACTCCCTATCGACGTCTTGAAACCTGGGAGTGGGAAGAGTCGAAAGTTGTTTTTGATGCGGCATCGCTTTCATTGCCCGAACTTGGATTTATGGTTGAGAACCGTTTACTTCAGTTAGGATTATGGCAGCAGTTTGAACAGTATGCTGATTTGGATCTTTACTGCCCGGCAAAGTTAGAGCGAATGGTTAAAACAGCGCAACGACCTGAACGCTGGGATGTCATTTTGGATAACGGGGATTGTTTACGATCTCCGCTGGTTATTGGTGCTGACGGGGCTAACTCGATGGTACGAAAACTAGCCGGCATCGGCATTACAGGCTGGCAATATCGTCAATCCTGTATGTTGATTTCAGTCGAGACTCAAGATTTACCTGAGGATACAACCTGGCAGAAATTCTACCCATCCGGGCCGCGCGCATTTTTGCCTCTGTTTGATCGTCATGCGTCACTGGTGTGGTATGACTCTCCGGCCCGTATTCGGCATTTACAGTCCCTTTCATTAGCTGAACTGGATCGTGAAATTGCCAGCGGATTTCCTGAACGACTAGGTTCAGTTAAGGCTAAGGCTGCGGCATCTTTTCCATTAATCCGTCGCCATGCTCAGCGCTACTTTAAATCTGGCGTGGTGATTGTTGGCGATGCCGCTCACACCATTAATCCACTGGCGGGGCAGGGGGTAAACTTAGGCTATCGGGATGTTGAAGTGCTGCTTGAAGTATTGATAGATGCCAATAAGAAGGGCAAAGACTACGCGTCAGATGAGGTTCTCAATCGTTATCAGCTAAGACGATATCCGGATAATTTACTTATGCAGGCCGGAATGGACGTGTTCTACAAAGCCTTTAGCAATCAATTACCGCCGCTACGCCTAGTCCGTAATCTGGCTTTGATGGCCGCACAGCGGGCCGGGAAGCTAAAAGAATGGGCGTTAAAGTATGCGCTAGGCCTTTAGGCTTATCCAAATACCCAGGCAAGACAAAAAGCTCGCGAAAGCGGGTTTTTTTATATCTGCATTTTTACTAATGATGGGTATATCTAAGGAAGATGCCTAAGGGGAACTTAGAGAGAGTAAAAGAATGGCTGGGGTACCAGGATTCGAACCTGGGGATGACGGGATCAAAACCCGTTGCCTTACCGCTTGGCGATACCCCACCCGATGCATTGTCATTGAAGGAAATGGTGCGGGAGGCGAGACTTGAACTCGCACACCTTGCGGCGCCAGAACCTAAATCTGGTGCGTCTACCAATTTCGCCACTCCCGCAAATATATTATNGTGGCTACGACGGGATTCGAACCTGTGACCCCATCATTATGAGTGATGTGCTCTAACCAACTGAGCTACGTAGCCATAATATCTTGCTTTACCTTCACGGCATTGCGGAGCGCATTATCCGTATCTGAATCTCTTTCGTCAAGGTTTTGATTAACTGAATGCTCAGGTTATAACCGGATAAGATCGTTTTAGGTTTTAATTGCTATTTTTTTAACCAATTTATCTAAAAGTCGGCCGATAGCTGAGAAGAATTACAAATGAGTATTGGAAGTTTGGATTGAATATCGATGAACTAAATTGAGGAGAAAATTATGGCTGGGGTACCAGGATTCGAACCTGGGAATGACGGGATCAAAACCCGTTGCCTTACCGCTTGGCGATACCCCAAAGGATAATTTTTAGATTCTATTTTCGGGGAGAGAATAGAAATGGCTGGGGTACCAGGATTCGAACCTGGGGATGACGGGATCAAAACCCGTTGCCTTACCGCTTGGCGATACCCCACCCGATGCATTGTCATTGAAGGAAATGGTGCGGGAGGCGAGACTTGAACTCGCACACCTTGCGGCGCCAGAACCTAAATCTGGTGCGTCTACCAATTTCGCCACTCCCGCAAATATATTATGGTGGCTACGACGGGATTCGAACCTGTGACCCCATCATTATGAGTGATGTGCTCTAACCAACTGAGCTACGTAGCCATAATATCTTGCTCAACCTTCAACGGCGTTGCGGGGCGCATTATGCGTATCTGCTTCCTTTCAGTCAACAAGTTTTTTGTTATAAATGGCTCTGTGGAGTCTGATTGTTTGGCTTGTAACCGATATGACGATAAAAGAGACAAAAAAACGTTTTTTGTCTTATCTTTCTGTTTATTAAGTATTCGCTCTAAAAATAAAAGCAGATGATATTTCATCTGCTTTTATTGTGTGATTTCAGCCGGTCATCGTCAGCAATAAATTATTTTTTATACGCTGACTGATGAACACCGACGGCACGTCCGGAGGGATCGTCCATTCTTTTAAAGGATTCATCCCATTCAATAGCCTTAGCGGATGAACATGCCACTGACGGCCCTCCCGGAACGCACTCTGCAGCACTGGGAAGAGGGAATAGCTCTTCAAAAATTTCACGATACAAATAGGCCTCTTTTGAGTTCGGCGTATTGTATGGAAAACGGAATTTGGCCGTTTCTAATTGCTGGTCGGTAATTTGCTTCGCAGCCACCTCTTTTAAGCTATCAATCCAGCTATAGCCTACGCCATCAGAAAATTGTTCTTTTTGACGCCATGCGATGCTGGCCGGAAGATAAGATTCAAAACATTCGCGCACAATATGCTTTTCCATTTTGCCATTGCCACACATTTTATCTTGCGGATTAATACGCATTGCAACATCAAGGAATTTTTTATCCAAGAAGGGGACGCGGGCTTCAACACCCCATGCAGACATCGCTTTGTTTGCTCTGGCACAGTCATACATATGTAGCGCTAATAGTTTGCGTACGGTTTCCTCATGGAACTCTTTAGCATTTGGCGCTTTATGGAAATAGAGATATCCGCCGAAGACTTCATCTGCCCCCTCGCCGGACAGGACCATTTTGATTCCCATCGCTTTGATTTTTCTCGCCATCAGGTACATCGGAGTTGACGCTCTGATGGTGGTAACATCATAAGTTTCAATATGATAAATAACATCACGAATGGCATCCATCCCTTCCTGAACGGTAAAGTGGATTTCGTGATGAACAGTCCCTAAATGGTTAGCAACGTTTTTAGCGGCAATCAGGTCAGGGGAGCCTTCAAGACCAACGGCAAAAGAGTGCAATTGTGGCCACCATGCCTCACTGCGCTCATTGTCTTCAATCCGGCGGGCGGCATACTTTTTGGTGATGGCAGAAATAACCGAAGAATCTAAGCCGCCTGATAGTAATACGCCGTAAGGAACGTCTGACATCAGGTGGCTTTTTACCGCCTCTTCCAGAGCATTGCGCAGTTGATTAGCGTCTGTCGGATTGTCTTTAACGTTATCGAACTCCATCCAGTCACGCTGGTAATAGCGCTTAATTTGGTGGTCATCGCTAGACATATAACTTCCGGCTGGAAATTCTTTAATCGTTTTGCATACCGGCACCAGCGCTTTCATCTCTGAAGCAACGAAGAAATTGCCGTTTTCATCATGACCGGTATACAACGGAATAATGCCGATATGGTCACGGCCAATCAAATAACTATTGTCGGTAGTGTCATACAGAATAAAGGCAAACATGCCCTGGAGTTCATCAAGAAAATCGATACCTTTTTCCTGATAAAGCGCCAGAATCACTTCACAATCTGATTCAGTCTGGAACTCATATTTATCTTTTAGCTGGCGGCGAATTTCCTGATGGTTATAAATTTCACCGTTAACGGCCAGTACGTGAGTATGAGCAGCGTTATAAAGAGGTTGAGCACCGTTATTCACGTCGACAATAGATAAACGTTCATGGGCTAAAATTGCCGTATCTGAGGCATAAACACCGGACCAGTCAGGACCACGGTGGCGCATTAGGCGGGACATTTCTAATGCTTTTTTACGCAACTCAATGGGATCTGATTTAATATCGAGTACACCAAATATTGAACACATTGTTATCTCTCTTGTTCTGTTGACATTGAATTATCTAATGCAATTACTGCGCCAGAGTGACTATCTAATTGATATTGATGAGAGGGTCTTGTTGGATAGATATTTATTATCATAGCAGTTGATTTGCACAAGGTTGGTGCAAGCAACGATTTATTTCAGTGCAATGTTCCATCGTTGGGCAGTGCACTGAAATATTGAAAACTAAATAGGCGTATAGAGAAAGGGAAAACTATCCGGTTGATTAATCGTTATTGTCGCCGAGTAAATGTTGCAGTAAAACGCCGTTTAGCATTGAGCGTTTTACTAATGCAAATGAACCAATGGCAGAACGATGATCTAATTGGGATACCACCACGGGTAAATCTTTTCTAAAGTTAATCAACACCTGAGTGTCGATACAGCTTTGTATCGCGGCCAATAGTGTTTTTTCAGCTTCAGCGATATCACCGGTAATCACGACTTTTTGAGGATTAAATAGATTAATCGCCATGGATATACCACGGCCTAAGTAGCGGCCAACGAGTTCAATGACGTTAATTGCTAATTCATCACCTTTGTTTGCCGCTTTGCAAATGGCCGAAATGCTACAGTCGTCCAGCGTTAGCTTGCTCTGATAGCCCTGATTTAACAGATTACGAACGCGTTGCTCTATCGCTGCATTGGAGGCGACGGTTTCCAGACAGCCAAAATTACCGCAGTAACAACGTTCGCCTAATGGGTCTATTTGAATATGCCCTAATTCACCAACGTTGCGATTTTTGCCAAGAAAGATTTGCCCGTTGATAATGAAGCCCGCTCCGGTACCCCGGTGAACTCTGACTAACAATGAGTCTTCACAGTCCTGAGTGGCGCCAAAGTAGTGTTCGGCGAGGGCAAGGCCGCGAATATCGTGGCCAACAAAACAGCTGACATTAAAACGATCGCGGATGGCCTTTTTTAACTGCCATTCATCAACATTGATATGTGGCATATATTTGACGATGCCGTCTTCAGGATCGATTAATCCCGGCATCGAAATCGCAATAGCGATAAGTTCGCGAATTTTGTTGCTAAAGGTATTAATAAAGGCGGCAATAGCATCCAGTAATCCTTTTTCAAGGGTTTCCTGAGTCCGCTCTGGCAGCAAATAGGCTTCTTCTGCCAGAGGTTTGCCGCTAAGGTTATATAAGGTAATGGTTGCACCGTTGCGGCCAAGGCGAACCGCTACGGTGTGGAAGGCTCTATTTTCAGTTACGATAGAAACGGCTCTGCGCCCGCCGGTTGAAGCCTGTTGTTCAACCTCTTTAATCAACCCGCGATCCAAAAGCTGTCGGGTGATTTTTGTAATACTTGCGGGTGCAAGCTGGCTAAGCTCGGCAATCTGTATACGGGAGATAGGGCCTTGTTGATCTATCAGGCGGTAAACAACGGCACCATTTAATTGTTTAACTAAATCGATATTACCTATTTGACCGCCCACTGTCGTCATGACCGCTATTTCCTGTATATATGAGTGATTACCACTGCTTCATTACCCCGTTAGTGCAGGTATGAGTGACGTTAAAATCATGCGTAAATGCAGTGAGGTTGGCGACTTTACCCGCTTCTATGCTACCCAGATGTTGGGACACACCGAGTGCTCTTGAAGGATAAAGCGTTGCCATACGAATAGCTTCATCAAGCGATATGCCAACAAATTGTACGCTGTTAGCTACCGCTTCAATCATTGTTAGTGCCGATCCGCTAAGGGTGCCATTTTCATCCACACACATTCCATTGCGGTAATATACGGGTTTACCTGCAAAAATAAAATGATCTATATTGGCACCGGCAGGGGCTGTAGCATCGGTCACTAATACCAGCTTGTCGCCTTTCGAGTGTTTTGCGTTACGAATGCTGGGCCAGGCAACGTGATGACCATCGGCTATTATACCGGTATAGACTTCCGGCGTATCGAAAATAGCGCCCATCAAACCGGGTTCACGACCGGTAATATAAGGCATGGCATTATACAAATGGGTGGCAAAACTAATTCCGGCGGCAAATCCCTTACGCGCCTGTTCATAAGTGGCATTGGAATGACCGGCAGATACCACAATACCCGCATTGACTAATTGGCGAATATAATGACTTTCAACCTGTTCCGGTGCCAGCGTCACTTTGGTAATGACATCGGCATTGGCGCAAAAGTAGTCGATCATCGCCGGGTCTGGTTTGCGGATCAAATCGGGATTATGCGTCCCTTTTTTAATCGGGTTAATATAGGGGCCTTCAATATGAAGCCCCAAGGCCTGATTAGCATGGCTGAGTAAATATTTACGCATGACATCAATAGCGTATTTTATCATTTCATCGCTTGAAGTGATAAGCGTTGGAAGATAACTGGTGCAGCCTGACTTTTCATTTGCCCGCTGCATTATTTCAAGCGTATCGATGGATATTGCATCAAAGGAGTCGTTGAATTGAACGCCGCCGCAGCCATTTAATTGCACGTCGATAAAACCGGGCGCCAGCATTGCACCCTGAAGATGTTTAATTTCAATATCAGCCGGTAAGTCAGATTCGGGGCATACCTGTTGAATTAAGCCATCAGCAACGATTACTGCATGGTTATCGAGAATATCATGGCCAGTATATATCCGGCACTGGGTCAAAGCATACATGGCAAACCCCTTAATACAGATTACAGATTTTTAATATTTTCAGCTTCAAGTTCGCGGAAATATTTAACGGTTTTAATTTTGAGCTCCATCGTTGATGGCTCATCGCAGACCAGGATAGCCTTAGGATGTAACTGTAAGGCAGAGACTGTCCAAAGATGATTGACGCAGCCTTCAACGGCGGCAGCTAATGCCTGTGCTTTTTTATGACCGGTGACTAAGATCATAACCTCAATCGCATCCATCAGCGTCCCGACACCGATAGTCAGTGCAAACTTGGGTACTTGATTGATATCGTTATCGAAGAAGCGTGAGTTAGCAAGACGAGTTTCTTCAGTCAGCGTTTTAATTCTGGTTCTGGACGACAACGATGATGCCGGTTCGTTAAATGCAATGTGCCCGTCGTTACCTACGCCACCCATAAAGAGATGAATTTTGCCATATGACTTAATTTTATCTTCATAGCGTTTACATTCAGCCGTAATATCACTGGCATTGCCATTTAATAAGTTAATATTCTCTGGCTGGATATCGACGTGGCTGAAGAAATTATCATGCATAAAGGTGTGGTAGCTTTGCGGATGATGTTTTTCTAAGCCCACGTATTCATCCATATTGAATGTAACCACATGTTTGAAGCTTACTTCACCGGCTTTATGCAATTCAATTAAGCGAACATAAGTATTTAGCGGGGTGCTGCCTGTCGGGAGGCCCAAAACAAAAGGGCGGTCGGCCGTAGGTTTAAACGCATTAATGCGATTAACAATGTGACGTGCAGACCAAAGTCCAACGTCCTTTGAACTCTCTAACGGGATAAGTCTCATGTACATACCTCTTGGTTACATAACACGGGCTATACTGAAATAGGTGAAGTTAAACGTGACATGTTGAAATTATTAGCTATAACTATAACGCACGTTATCCAAACACGCTTCCAATACTATGTAGTATTGATATTTTTAATGATAAAATAAGTTGCGCTGTATAGCTAGTCAGTAAGAAGAGTTAAGCAGGTTTTTGGTGACGTTAATCACAAATTAGGAGGTTTTAATTTGTGATGCGAAATATATTTTTTACACTGTATATTATATAAGTCGTAAGTCGTAAGTTGTATCTTGTCTATCAGTCAGTAACAAAAGAGCGGTTACCGTGGACGCCTTATTGTTGAGTATAAAAATATAAGCCCTACTCTAGGGCATGCAAGGGGAAACAAGGTGAATATACTTGGATTTTTTCAACGACTAGGGCGGTCGCTACAACTTCCGATCGCTGTACTACCAGTTGCCGCATTAATGCTGCGTTTTGGTCAACCGGACTTACTAAACTTAGCGTTTATGGCTCAGGCCGGCGCGGCTATCTTTGATAATTTGGCGCTGATTTTTGCTATCGGTGTGGCATCGACCTGGTCTAAAGATAACGCAGGTTCTGCAGCTCTTGCCGGTGCAGTCGGCTTCTTTATCCTGACAAAAGCAACGGTCACCATTGAGGCCAGTATTAATATGGGCGTATTGGCCGGTATTATTGCCGGTTTAGTCGGTGGTGCAGTTTATAACCGCTGGTCTGATATCAAACTGCCTGACTTCTTATCATTCTTCGGCGGTAAGCGCTTTGTTCCTATTGCGACAGGTTTCTTCTGTTTAATCCTTGCCGCCATCTTCGGCTATGTCTGGCCTCCAATTCAACACGCCATTCAACTGGGTGGTGAGTGGATCGTATCTCAAGGCGCTCTGGGTTCAGGTATCTTTGGTTTTGTTAACCGTTTGCTGATTCCTACCGGCCTGCACCAAGTGCTTAATACTATCGCTTGGTTCCAGATTGGTGATTATACCGATGCGGCAGGTAAAGTGTTCCACGGTGATATCAACCGTTTCTACAATGGTGATGCAACCGCAGGGATGTTTATGTCGGGCTTCTTCCCGATTATGATGTTTGGTTTACCGGGTGCAGCATTTGCTATGTACTTCGCCGCTAAGCCAGAGCGTCGTGCTTCTGTGGGTGGTTTACTGTTATCCGTTGCGTTAACCGCATTCCTGACCGGTGTTACTGAGCCACTTGAATTTATGTTCATGTTCTTGGCTCCGTTACTTTATTTAGTTCACGCTATTCTGACTGGTATCAGCCTGTATATCGCAACAGCATTAGGAATCCACGCCGGATTTACCTTCTCTGCCGGTGCGATTGACTATGCATTAATGTACAAATTGCCTGCCGCGAGCAGCAACGTGTGGATACTGCTAGTAATGGGTCTGGTTGCGTTCGTGGTCTACTTCGTACTGTTCACCGTGATTATCCGCGCATTCAATCTGAAAACGCCGGGTCGTGAAGATGCTTCAACCGAAGTCACGCCTGAAGCAAACAGCAATACAACCGAAGGTCTGGATACGTTAGCTATCAGTTACATCAATGCCATCGGCGGTAGCGATAACTTGACCGGTATTGATGCATGTATTACCCGTTTACGTTTAACGGTAAAAGATTCCGGAATGGTTGACTCAAATGCCGCTAAGCGTTTAGGCGCAGCCGGCGTAGTGAAATTGAATAAGCAAAGTATCCAGATTATTGTGGGTGCTAAAGCCGAATCGATTGCCGATAGTATGCGTAAAGTAATTGCTTCCGGTGCTGCACCTAAGGTTGTTAGCCATGCTGCCGCGGCTGAAGCCCCGGCCGTTGAGGCGGCGCCGGCTAAAGCGGTTGAAATTAACAAAGCGGCTAAGTTAAGCAGCCTTGTTTCTCCCATTACCGGTGAGATCGTTGCGTTAGAAAGCGTTCCTGATGAAGCCTTTGCCAGCAAAGCTGTGGGTGATGGTATTGCGATTCGTCCTACCGGCAATCTGGTGGTCTCACCCGCTAACGGTACGTTGGTTAAGATTTTCGGTACTAACCACGCATTTTGTTTAGAAACGGAAGATGGTGCCGAAGTTGTCGTTCATATCGGTATTGATACCGTTAAATTGAATGGCCAAGGTTTTAAACGTTTAGCCGAAGAGGGCGCAACGGTTAAAGCGGGTGATCCAGTACTTGAGTTGGATCTTGACTATCTGGCACTGAATGCTGCTTCTATCATCAGCCCGGTGGTTGTCAGCAACATTGATGATTTCGCCGGCGTTATTGATATTGCCAGTGGCAACGTTGTTGCAGGTCAGACTAAACTTTTTGATATCAAAGGATAAGTATTTAAACTTATTGCTTAGCAATCAAATTGAATGAGCGGGAAGGGAAACCTTCCCGCTTTTTTTATTTAGGGTATATATACCCTGAACGGGTAAAATAAGCCGGATACTCAACGCATGAATAACCGACGACTTTGTTGTTGAAATTCATTTTGATGCAACAAACGGTTGTGTCTGGATGGCGGTTGTTGGATTATAAGAGGTTATACCCGTCATACTTCAAGTTACAGGTGCGTTAACCACGCTCAATGACCCGAATCACTTATGAATATAAGCCAATCGGGATTAGTCCACCTGCAACTCGAATTATTTTGGCTAGCTACGTTGTGAGCGCTTTTGCATTTGGCATAGAGGAAAAAATAAATGAGTGAGGCTGAAGTCCGCCCAACTAATTTTATCCGTCAAATTATTGACGAAGATTTAGCATCCGGTAAGCATAAAACTGTACAAACACGTTTTCCACCGGAGCCGAATGGTTACCTTCACATTGGTCATGCAAAATCTATTTGCCTGAATTTCGGTATTGCTCAGGATTATCAAGGGTTATGCAACCTGCGTTTTGATGATACCAACCCGGTGAAAGAAGATATCGAATACGTTGAATCAATTAAAAATGACGTTCAATGGCTGGGGTTCCATTGGGATGGCGCTGTGCGTTATTCCTCTGATTATTTTGACCAGTTATATCAGTATGCCGTCGAACTTATCAGTAAAGGCTTAGCCTATGTCGATGAGTTGACGGCAGAAGAGATGCGCCAGTACCGCGGTACATTAACGGAAGCCGGTAAAAACAGTCCGTATCGCGATCGCAGCATTGAGGAAAACCTTGCGCTGTTTGAGAAAATGAAAAACGGTGAGTTTGCTGAAGGTTCGGCCTGCCTGCGCGCTAAGATAGATATGAGTTCATCATTTATGGTGATGCGCGATCCGGTTTTATATCGGATTAAGTTTGCTGACCACCACCAGACCGGAAGCAAGTGGTGCATCTATCCGATGTATGACTTTACCCACTGTATTTCTGACGCGCTGGAAGGCATTACTCATTCTCTTTGTACCTTAGAGTTTCAGGATAACCGCCGTCTGTATGACTGGGTATTAGACAATATTACTATTCCATGTCATCCGCGCCAGTATGAGTTTTCCCGACTGAATTTAGAATACGCCATTATGTCTAAGCGTAAGCTCAATCAGTTAGTGACAGAAAAACTGGTAGAAGGCTGGGACGATCCTCGTATGCCGACGATTTCAGGCCTGCGCCGTCGTGGTTACACCGCTGCGTCTATCCGTGAGTTCTGCCGTCGTATCGGTGTTACTAAGCAGGATAACAACGTAGAGATGGTGGCGTTAGAGACCTGTATTCGTGAAGACCTGAACGAGAACGCTCCACGGGCGATGGCTGTGTTAGATCCGGTTAGGGTGATCATTGAGAATATCCCTGAAGGCCATGAAGAACTGCTCACTATCGCAGCGCATCCGAATAAGCCCGAAATGGGAACCCGTACCGTTCCTTTTAGCCGCGAACTGTATATCGATCGTGCTGATTTCCGGGAAGAGGCTAATAAACAATATAAGCGTCTGGTTTTAGGTAAAGAAGTGCGTTTGAGAAATGCTTATATCGTTAAGGCTGAACGCGCTGACAAAGATGCTGATGGCAATATCACCTGTATTTATTGTACTTATGATCCAGAGACTTTGGGTAAAGACCCGGCTGACGGACGTAAAGCCAAGGGTGTTATTCATTGGGTTTCTGCGGCACATGCACTTACGGCGGAATTCCGTATTTACGAGTGTTTGTTTAACGTTGCTAATCCTGGTGCTGCAGACGACTTTTTATCAACCATTAATATGGAATCTTTATCTGTAGCCCATGGTTTTGTTGAGCCAAGTCTGAAGGATGCTAAGCCTGAATTTGCCTACCAGTTCGAGCGGGAAGGTTACTTCTGTGCGGATAATCGCCATTCATCGGCAGACAAACTGGTGTTTAACCGTACTGTTGGACTACGAGATACTTGGGCCGCCCAAGCTAACTCATAATTAATACGGCATTTATGGTGCGAAAATGTCTTCTGATACTGATGGTTTCAGGAGACATTTTATATGCAAGGTAAAGGAATTATCAGATGAGTAACCTGGCTGTTGTTGCTAGATATTCGTTTCCACTGGATGCTCAAATAGCAAAAAGCAATCTTGAATCAGCAGGGATTGCTGCCTATATTGCAGATGAACACACGATAAATATGCAATGGCTATATTCTGATGCCCTCGGGGGCGTAAGGGTTCTGGTGGCGGTATCAGACCTTGAGGAAGCGAGGGAAATCCTGGGTGAAGACTTTTCACCTTCAGTGATTGAAGCATCAGGTAGCGGCGGTGAAGAGGTGTCTGAGCGCTGCTGTTCTTACTGTGGTAGTCGTAATGTGGCGTTATATACCAAAGGAAAAAAATCGGCGTTTGTGATTTTTATTCTATTAGGTTTCCCGCTGTTTTTTTACCAACATGGAATTAAATGTAACGCCTGCGGTAAGTTTACAAAGAATTGATCGGTATTTATTCGCCATAACGACATTATGAAAATAGAAATGATGGAAATGCAGATACAAAAAAGCCCGAAGCTATATGCTGTCGGGCTTTTTAATGGTTATTGATAACCATCGGTAGATTTAAGAGTCAGTGGTATGGAGAGTCTCATCTTTACGGCAATCGCCGGACAGACATTTGCCATACAGATATAAACTGTGATTAGTCAGCTTAATCTTATACTTTTCTGAAATTTCACGCTGACGTTGTTCAATAACTTCATCACTGAATTCAATAACACGTCCGCAGTCTAAGCAGATGAGGTGATCGTGATGATGCTGTTGGGTTAATTCAAAGACAGATTTTCCGCCTTCAAAGCTGTGACGGGTCACAATGCCGGCATCGTCAAATTGATTTAACACGCGATAAACGGTGGCTAAACCAATTTCTTCTCCCATATCAATCAGTCTTTTGTATAAATCTTCCGCACTGACGTGATGATTTTCTGGTTCCTGAAGTATTTCCAGAATCTTTAGTCGTGGAAGCGTAACTTTCAGGCCAGCCCTCTTCAGCGCGATATTATTATCAGTCATGCAGATTTGTTCCTAAATTCGGGACGCCACGAATCGCTAGCGAATGGTTAACAAAATTATAATATACCATTATAGGGCCCGATACATGAAATGGGAACCATAAGCTGAAATTAAACATCTTTCATCACAATAACATGTGTGTATTTAACCTCATGAATTACAAGGTTAATGTTATTGGGCTTGGTCAGTTAGCCGTGATTCATTTGACCGTGGCTAAAAATTCATTTCGTAATGTATCGATTGGTAAATTACGCCCGATGATGACTAAAAGCGTCTTACGGGTTTCATCCGTGCTCCATTCGGCACCATAATCAAATCCAACTACGCGGTGTACTCCCTGCACTATCAGCCTGCGGGATTCCCCAGCAATGGATAAGATACCCTTATAGCGTAGCATGTCATTACCATATTTTTCGATGGTTGTTTCCATAAATGCGCCGATAAGTTTGATATCAACGTCATTGGCTTCGAAAACATGAGACGTTATGTCATCATTCCATGAACGAGTTAGTAGAGTAGGTGATTGAATTATCGGACGAAATGTAACCGGATTGTTATTGCTCTTTGGTGAAAGCGTGAACGCAGAATCAATATTAAAGGAATCATCTAAATTAAATGCTTGAATATTAATCCATGCGTCTTTATCTAATTTTCCGTGATCTGCTTCGCACATAATTGCTCGGGCATTAATTTTACGCAGTCGGTCCAGTAACTGTTCTTTCGCCTGTGAATCAATGCGGTCCAGTTTGGTTAGAATCAGCCTATCGGCGAATCCGACCTGAGAGACGGCGACTCGGTGTTCAGTCAACTGTTTTTGTGCATGTTCACTGTCAACCAATGTGATTACTGCGTCGAGCTGTAATCTTTCACGCAGCAGATCATCAACAAAAAAAGCCTGAATAATAGGCGCCGGATCTGCCAGCCCGGTGGTTTCTAATAACAAACGGTCAAACAGCAATGTTCCGGCATCTCTGCGAGCCAGTAAGTCGTGCAGGGCTTCGGTTAATTCGCCTCTGACGCTACAGCATACGCAGCCGTTGGTCAGCTCTATAACTTCAATCCCGCTACGCTGGCCTAGCAATCCGCCATCAACGCCAACGGCGCCAAATTCATTTTCTATAATGGCAATGCGCTCACCGGGATGCTGCTCCAGTAGATAGTTTAGTAAGGTTGTTTTGCCGGAGCCTAAGAAGCCGGTGAGAATTGTTACCGGCAATTGTAGTTGGGGGGTCATAACGAATAGCCTTTTGCCATAGTTTTGCGGTTTGTTAAAAATGGATAATTAAATGTGTAGCTATAAAAAGGTACTTTTTAATAACGGTAATCTTTTAACTGTAATGGGGTTTTAACAGCAGGGGCCATTTCCGCCGCCGTAGCGGGCTTCCTGGCGCTCACGGAAAAACTCTTCATATGTCATCGCTTCCTGATCGGGATGGGTCAGGCGCATATGCTGGACGTAGTTATCATAGTCAGGAACGCCGACCATAAGGCGAGCGGCCTGGCCGAGATAACGTCCTACTTTTGCCAGATCTTCAAACATGGGTTTAAACCCTCCGATAACGATGGCGGTAACCGCAGATCTCGCTGCTGTTACCGCCATGATATTAACGATTAATATGTTGTTTAAGCCTGACCAGCGGTCTTAGGCATCGCTTGGTAAGGAATTTCATTCGCCGTTGGCATTGGATTTGCGCGGGCCTTAAAGGCGGTACGTAAACCGAATACTACAACACTAAGCATAACAAACATAAACAGCAATGTGAGGCCGGCATTAAGCTGGTTGTTAAATACCAGCGAACTCATCTGCTCAAGGGATTTGGCCGGAGCAAGAACCGTACCTTCAGTGAGAGACGCTTTATATTTATTGGCTAATGCCAGGAAGCCTACGCGCGGGTTGGCATCAAACACTTTTTGCCATCCGGCTGTCAACGTACAAACTAACAGGAAGATAGTCGGGATAACGGCCACCCAAGCGTACTTCTCGCGCTTCATCTTAAACAGCACAACTGCGCACAGCGTTAATGCAATCGCGGCCAGCATCTGGTTAGCAATACCGAACAGAGGCCACAGGGTATTGATACCACCCAGCGGGTCGACAACGCCTTGATACAGGAAGTAACCCCAGGCAGCAACACACAGACCGGTTGCAGTGATATTCGCGACAAAAGAGTCAGTGCGCTTCATTGACGGGACGAAGGTACCCAGCAAGTCTTGCAGCATGAAACGACCCGCACGGGTACCGGCATCAACCGCCGTCAGGATAAATAATGCTTCAAACAGAATAGCAAAGTGATACCAGAACGCCATCATAGAAGGACCGGTGATTTGGCTTAGAATATGAGCCATACCTACAGCCAGCGTTGGTGCACCACCTGCACGAGAAACGATGGTTGTCTCGCCTACGTCTTTAGCATACTGAACCAGAACGTCAGGCGTTATGGTAAAGCCCCATGAACTGACCACTGTCGCCGCTGATTCTACCGTTGGCCCAAGAACCGCCAGCGGGCTGTTCATGGCAAAGTAAACGCCCGGGTCGATAACGGAAGCGGCAATCAGCGCCATAATGGCAACGAAGGATTCCATCAACATACCACCATAACCGATAAAACGGGCATGGCTTTCATTTTCAAGCATTTTCGGCGTGGTACCTGAAGAGATCAGGGCGTGGAAGCCGGAGATAGCACCACAGGCAATAGTAATAAACAGGAACGGGAATAGGTTTCCTGACCATACCGGACCGGTACCGTCAATAAACTGTGTTGTTGCAGGCATTTGTAAATCAGGTGCAATAATCACAATACCGATTGCCAGACCAACAATGGTACCTATTTTCAGGAAGGTTGACAGATAGTCACGAGGAGCCAGTAGCAGCCAAACAGGCAGTACAGAGGCGATGCCGCCGTAGATAATCAGAGCCCAAGTCAGTTCAACGCCGTCTAAGGTGAAGTACGGTGCCAGAGTTTCATTCTTGGCTATTTCACCACCATAAATGATGGCCAGCATCAGTAATACGAATCCGATAATAGATATTTCGCCAATTTTACCTGGACGAATATAACGACTATATACACCCATAAATAGGGCGATAGGGATGGTGATACCAACGGTAAACGCGCCCCATGGACTATTAATCAAAGCCTTAACCACGATTAATGCCAATACGGCAAGGATAATAATCATGATCATAAATGCGCCAAACAGCGCGATGACCCCGGGAACGGTGCCCAGTTCAGATTTAACCAAGTCACCCAGAGAACGACCGTCACGGCGAGTTGAGACGAACAGTACCATGAAGTCCTGTACTGCTCCGGCAAGAACCACACCGGCCAGAATCCAGATCATACCCGGTAAATAGCCCATTTGAGCGGCTAATACAGGACCAACTAGTGGACCAGCGCCGGCAATAGCCGCAAAGTGGTGGCCATAAAGCACATATTTATTAGTCGGTACATAATCCAGACCGTCATTGTGACGGTAAGCTGGCGTCATGCGGGTTGAATCAAGTTGTAACACCTTGTCGGCAATAAAACGGCTGTAATAGCGATATGCAATTAAATAAACGGAGACTGCGACAACGACAATCCATAGTGCGTTAATCTTTTCACCATTATTCAACGCAATAATAGCGAGTCCACAGGCACCAAGTATAGCGACGGCGAACCAAGTAATATGAGACGCTATGCTGCGCATAGAGACTCCTCCTCTTTTGTAAAAAGCTATAAATAGGAAATAAAATTTATTACCAAGCTATGTATATAGGTAGCTGCTAGTTGGTAATTTGAATATAGCAAGCTCATCTATATAAATAATATGAGACCTGAATCGAATAATTATATTTTTCTCGTCTTATACCTCACCTTAATTATTATCGTGCGAATATAATTCGAATGAATTATATTCGGTGTGTTTGCTTTATAGCTTGTATTTTATAGAGTTTTTTAAGTCAAACGTCTCATCTTGGAGTTAGAACGATCAACAATAATCCCTAAAAAGGACACAGCTTATGGATTATTAATTAACATTATATCAACAGATAGAGAAAACTAGTTTGCACTTGCTCACAGCTTAGTAAAATTTTTGTATTTTAATTGTGAACTACGCCAGAACTATCACGCGGGGGATTATATAGAGAGGACAATAATAAATTTAGTAATTTATAATATGTATTAACTCAGAAGCGTTGAGATTAAACTGGTAGCTGCATTACTTATATATAAAATATATGGTGTAATGCAGCTGAAATAGAATAAGTAATCAGTTTAGATTCATTTCGGCAGAGATTTGCTTAACCCAGGCGGCAACTCGCTCAGCAGTGAGCTCAGGCTGGCGGTCTTCATCAATGGCTAAACCAATAAAGTGATCGTCATCTGCCAGACCTTTAGATGCTTCGAAATGATAGCCTGCGGTTGGCCAGTTACCGACAATTGTTGCGCCATGAGGCTCAATAATATCGCGGATGGTGCCCATCGCGTCACAGAAGTATTCAGCATAATCTTCTTGGTCGCCACAGCCGAAAATAGCGACCAACTTACCTTCAAAGTCTATCTCTTCAAGCGTAGGGAAGAAGTCATCCCAATCGCATTGAGCTTCGCCGTAATACCATGTTGGAATACCTAACAGCAGCGTATCGAAGCGCTCGATGTCTTCTTTACTGCTTTTAGCGATATCGTGGATTTCAACGATCTCTTTACCTAACTGCTTTTGAATCATCTTGGCAATGTTTTCAGTATTGCCAGTGTCGCTACCAAAGAAAATACCTACGGTTGCCATAGCGCGTTACACCTTATAAATATTGTATGGATATTAATACGTCGTATTCAATAATATACCATTGTTGATGCCGGATGGCATCGTTAATCTACATCGGAGGAATCAGCAACGGGGAGCAAAATCATATCAGAAGACGGTTAATACTGTCTTTTTACGCGCGGTTTTTCTTCCGCTTTTTATATTCGTTCAAAAGCAGCAATTCAATCAGCTCACTACGATTAATTTGTTGAGCATCAGAGAGTTCATCCAAAGCATCAACCGCTTCCTGCGTAAGCTTTAATTCAACGCGCTTTAAGCCGCGAACTTTATCGCGCTTAAGCTGGTTACGTTTATTAATGCGTAATTGCTCATCGCGAGACAAAGTACTGGTTTTGGGGCGACCGGGACGACGCTCATCAGCGAAAAGATCCAGCGTTGTACGATCTAATTGTTCTTTTGCCATAAAATCAATCTATCAAACCAGATAAATACAAAAAACAGAGGTTCCAGTTTGGATTTGCCGCGACGGCGCACCGATTGGAATTCCCTAGCTACTTTATAAAGCGACCGTGAATCATAGCGCAGATGTCTTCGCCTAGCCAATGACAAAGCGTGATTAGTAGGTAAAAATGTCGCAATGGTTGCTTAATTGAACAAAATCATGACGGTAACATTTTTCTAATCACGCGAATAACCTGCTGAGGTTTTTCTGCGTGAACCCAATGGCCGCAACCGGCAGCAACGTAAGCTCTGGCCTGTGGAAACTGGCGTGCAATTGCCGGACGATAGCTATCTTGGATATAAGGGGATAACTCACCGCGAATAAACATGACCGGCTTATTCCATGCACTCACTTCATGCCAACCGATAATGTCAGAATAGTGCTGCTGTAGGGCAGGGACGTTAAAACGCCATTCTCCTTGATTAAACGATTTAAGCAAAAATGAGATCACACCTTCATGCAGCCCTGATTTTCGCATTATCTCCGCGGCCTGAGTGCGTTGTGTCACTTTTGATTCAGTGACGGCATTAAGGGCAGCAAAAACATCGTCATGATGGCGTTCCGGATAAGCAACCGGTGCCATATCTATAATGACTAAGCGCGCTATGCGTTCCGCAGCCAGTTCAGTCAGCATCATAGCGACTTTCCCCCCCATCGAGTGGCCAACAACGGTAATATCATTGAGCGCCAACTCATCAAATAGTGACAATAAGTCTTCAGCCATCAACCGATAGTTAATGTCTGATGAATGAGGCGAAAGACCGTGATTGCGTAAATCGACCTGTAAAGTTTGAAAATCGTGCTGGAGATCTCGGGCAATCACGCCAAGATTGTCTAAATTGCCAAATAGGCCATGTAATAGAACAATTATTGGTCCATTACCTTGAAGGCGGTAGTTTAATTTCATAACAATGTCACATCTTTGGTTGCTTTGCGTTAGAGTATCACGATACGAACGCGTATAATTTCCATGAATAACTTGAAAAGAATTATAGGATAAAGATGAAAACTATCGAAGTGGACGAAGAGCTTTATCGTTATATCGCCAGCCAGACCTTGCATATTGGTGAGAGCGCTTCTGAAATTTTACGTCGGATGCTCAATTTCACTCCGGCAATGGTTGTGCCTGAAGGGGTTGCAGATAGCGCCAATATCGCGGTTGTTAGCGCAAAAACAGAGCGTTCGGCCCTGTCTTCGGCGGAACGAAGCGGCAAAATCAGCGAGCTACTACTGTCCGATCAATACAACGAGCAAAAAAACGCGGTTGATCGTTTTTTACTTATATTGTCAGTGCTTTATCAAATCAATAAAAATGATTTTTCTGATGCGACTGAATCACTTCATGGCCGCACCCGTATTTATTTTTCTAATAATCAAGAAACACTGTTAAAAAATGGCCGTCATACCAAGCCAAAAGCAGTGCCCGAAACGCCATACTGGGTTATTACCAATACTAACTCAGAGCGTAAACGCAGCATGGTTGAATATATTATGACCGCAATGCAGTTTCCGGCTGAATTAATAGAACAAACTTGCAGCAGTATTTAATTTATCGGTAAGTACCAGGGAGTGTCTTAAATGGCGAATCACCCAAGGGCCGGGCAACTGGCACAGCAAAGCGATTTGATTAATATTCCTCAGCTAGTTGCTGAGTATTATGTTTTGCAACCAGATTGCGATAACTCGGCCCATGCGGTGAAGTTTGGTACTTCGGGCCATCGAGGTAGCTCTGTACGCCAGAGCTTCAATGAGCCTCATATACTGGCCATCGCTCAGGCAATTGCTGAAAATCGTGCGATTAACGGTATAACTGGCCCGTGTTTTGTCGGTAAAGACACGCACGGGTTGTCTGAGCCGGCATTTATTTCGGTTTTAGAAGTCCTGACGGCCAACGGTGTGGACGTTGTGGTACAGCAAGACAACGGTTTTACGCCTACGCCGTCTATTTCACATGCCATCCTATGTTATAACCGTAAAGGCGGCGCGCTGGCTGACGGTATCGTAATTACGCCATCACACAATCCGCCAGAAGACGGTGGCATAAAATATAATCCACCGAATGGCGGCCCGGCTGACACGAATCTGACGCAATGGATTGAAAATAGAGCTAATCAATTACTGCGAGATAAGTTACAGGGTATTAAACGCCTGACGTTCACGGCGGCTCAGCAAAGCGGATTTATTCACCCGCAGGATTTGATTCAGCCTTATGTCGAGCAGCTAGTTGATGTGGTTGATATGGCCGCCATTCAAAAGGCCGGGCTGACGCTAGGCGTTGATCCGTTAGGCGGAGCAGGTATTGCTTACTGGCAGCGCATCGGCGAGTTCTATAAGTTAGACCTCACGCTGGTAAATGATTCTATCGACCCGTCCTTCCGCTTTATGCACTTGGATCACGATGGCATTATCCGTATGGATTGCTCATCCGTTAGCGCGATGGCCGGGTTACTGGCTTTAAGAGATAAGTTCGATTTAGCGTTTGCCAACGATCCCGATTATGACCGTCATGGCATTGTGACGCCGAAAGGTTTGATGAATCCTAACCACTATTTGGCGGTGGCGATTAACTATTTGTATCAGCACCGCCCTCGGTGGGGAAAAGATATCGGCGTAGGGAAAACCTTGGTTTCCAGCGCAATGATCGATCGGGTTGTTGCCAGTATTGGGCGTAAATTAGTGGAAGTACCGGTCGGATTTAAGTGGTTTGTTGATGGCCTGTTTGACGGGACTTTAGGCTTTGGCGGCGAAGAGAGTGCCGGCGCTTCATTCCTGCGCTTTGATGGAAAGCCTTGGTCAACGGATAAAGATGGCATGATCATGTGCCTGTTGGCGGCTGAAATTACGGCGGTAACGGATAAGAATCCGCAGGATCACTATGAAGATTTAGCGGCACGTTTTGGCGCGCCTAGCTACAACCGTATTCAGGCACCGGCTACTCATGCACAAAAAGCGATTCTGTCTAAGCTATCGCCGGAAATGGTCACCGCTGACATGCTGGCGGGGGATAAGATTACGGCTCGCCTGACGACTGCGCCGGGCAATGGCGCTTCAATCGGTGGTCTGAAAGTCATGACGGATAACGGTTGGTTTGCGGCACGTCCGTCAGGTACTGAAGAAGCTTATAAGATCTATTGTGAGAGTTTCTTAGGTCAGGAGCATCGTGAAAAGATTGAACATGAAGCGGTGAATATTGTGAGTGCGGTATTAGCGTCGGCAAAATAATCGATCTGTTGCTACAAAAGCAAAAGAGCATTCAAGATAAACGGTCATAATGACAGATAGGGTTATTATGACTTTCACCGGACAATGGCAGATTATTTTACCCTGAATAATCTGCCATGCTTTTAATATATCTATTTTTTACGCTTTAATTAGCCGGAACTTTCGCGAGAGGAATCACTATGTCAGGATATCGTTACCGCATCACCGTTGAAGGTCTGAGTGATAAAAAGGGCGAGCCGTTAGATCTGTCTCCGGTAAGCTTTGAGGTAGAAAATCACGATGAAATTTTATCGCTTATAGAAAAAATGAAGGCCCGGGATGACTTGGGATTTGATACTAACACCGCCACCTCGTTTACGGTCGGTCTGAAATTGTTTTCAGAAGTGATGATGGAAAACCGTAAACATCCGTTATTTGAACCTTTGCGTCACTCGTTTCGCGACTTTATGATGTTACTTAAGCAAGGCCGCGCCAAGCCTGATTCAGAAGAATAGTGCGTCTTATAGGTGGTAGGGTTTATCTATTGCCGGCTAGCCCAACGCAACCAGCAGTGCACCGACAGAAATCATGCCGATACCAATTCCGGTGAATAAGGTAACTTTCTCACCAAACAGAATAACCGCTAAAATCACCGCAAAAACTACGCTCAGCTTATCGATAGGTGCCACCTGAGAGACCGTGCCATGCTTAATGGCCATAAAGTAGAACAGCCAGGATAACGCTCCGGCGACGCCGCTGAGAACAATAAACAACAGCGCTTTATGGTCGGCCAATACCTCCGAAACCATGTTTAGCTTGCCCTGAACGACAACAACGCCGATTAAAAATATGGCCATCACCACGGCGCGAATGGCCGTGGCAGTATTGGCGTCCAGATGCTGCAAGCCTATCTTGCCAAAAATGGCAACTAATGCTGCGGTAACGGCAGACAGCAAAGCATAAATTAGCCAAGTACTCATTTTTAGCCCTTCAATAGGTAGGTGTTATATTTTTACGATGTTACGACTAATTATCATTACCATTCAAGCAATATCTTGAGGCAACCAGATGATTAATCAACAGAGTCACTGAATTATTATCGGAATAAATCCCGCAATTCTAACCGTAGCTACTGGCGATTCGATGATTAGCTGACTATGTTACGCGGAGAGTTAATTATCAGGAGATATTTTATGCAAGATAATAAAAGCCAGGAGGCTCAGGCGCTGTTTATACAACGTAACTTTTATCAACATCTGCACAGTGCGGCATTAAATGCCGCGCTAAAGGGGATGGATGATGTGGTGACCCGTAAGGTTGTTAGCCATAAAGATTTAAATGCTCGTCGCTTAATTAAGTCAGCGTAAGGAGTCCAAATGTCCATCAATTGCCAACTGCATTTTACTCATCAGTTTGTTGATATGCTTATGGAAGCCATCAAAACTTCATCGATTGATGCCGGCTGGTTCCAGCACAGTATTTTGCCTCAGATCAGGCGCTATCCTTGCCACGGGCGGCTGTTTCTTAATCGGGTTGCAACCAATAGCAATAATCAGCGCCTGCGCTGGCAATTGGCACGGCGATTTAACTGCAATGAACTACGAGAGTTGAGCGATGAAGGTTGGTTAATTTTGTATTTAAATCAGTATCCGCACGTCTATTTGCTGGCGCTGATCCCATTGTCATCAACAGGGGTATGTAATCTTGAACAGCAATGGATTAATGCGGAATAATTTTCATTCTAACTGGTCAGATCAGTTGCCAGCGTCTATGTCATCAGTTAATATAGGTTTCATTAAATATTAGGTTGTCAGATTTAAAGCGGTTTTTTATACCGTGAATCAATAAGGATTATTGTCTTTTTATTTGACTGTACAGACGTATTGATTGAGTCGTTTATGGCTCATCATTGTATATCTTAGTCATTTTTAGGGGGGCATGTTATGTATCAAAGATATCCACTTTACCGCATTGTACTTCGCCGCATTGGTGTTGTTTTGCTTGGCACGCTGGCTTTGCCTTTTATGGCCTTGCGTAGTGATAAGAGCCGCTATTATAGCTATCTACACCGCGTGTGGAGTAAAACAAGCAGTAAACCGGTTTGGCTATCTTTATCAGAACGGGCTCCTAAAGACTTTTATTAATCTGACGTCCTGTCATCAAAATAGTTAAATCAGCCATTCTATTGTACGGTGTTAATAATCCCCTGAATATTTCAGGGGATTATTATGATAAACCCTGTATCAGCTCATTCTGTTATTACTATTATCCCTTTACCAGACTCTTCTATGATAAACACCTATACTTTAGTTAAGATATTGCCGTATTAATATAAGGCTATGATAGTGATAGAGATGAAAAGGGAAATACCCATTGGGGTGAGTGATTGCCTATTGGGGAATGATGTTCGTTTTGATGGCGATCGTCGCGGTTTCGCGTTGATTTATGACCAACTTAAAGCTTATCTTACACTTCGAACTGTGCCTGCTGAAGTCACGGTCGGGCTGAATGATACCGCGCAGGTTGAGGATTTTTCTACGCTGTGTGGGCTTATTCTGTGTGAAGCACAGCCCCGTGAATCAGTCCAACAGTTAATACAGGCCATGCCATGGTTGCCGGTAGAAGAGGCGGGTCAATTACAACAGCCTTTGATTCGCCAACACCTGATAACGCGTATTTGTGCCTTATGGGAGCTAAATCAGATTCTGGTGGACGGCCTGACCCGGGGGGCATTAATCCATTACCACAGCCGTTATAAACTTATTTTGTTAGCTCATTCCCAGCCGGAATACCGAAAGATAGGTCCCTTTGTTGCCGCTATTGATAAATTGCCAATACAGGATTTTTTTCTGGCTTACCGAATTCAGCTAATGTCACTGCTGTCTATACCTGCAACTCGCCAAAATCATACGAATGTATTACAACACGTTCAGGGATATTTTCGACCCTACCTGACCAGCATACAGCGGCAAGAATTAGCCGGGCTTATTGATCAGTACCGCCAAGGTTTGCAGTCGTTACAGGCTCCGATGGCATTACTGAAACACTATCTTGCTGAATACCCTGATGCATATCTTCAACAACAGCGCTATTTTGATCCCTATCCTGAAGCGCTGAATTTGAGTTATGGTATATAACATCGGGCGTGGCTTAGGCATCGTGCCTAAAAACAACAAAAAGAAATAAGGACATAATGGCAACCCAATTAGTCTGGTTCAGAAATGATTTACGCATCACCGATAACAGTGCGCTCTCTGCCGCCTGCCGATGCGCTGATGATAAAGTTATTGCTCTGTTTGTTGCCACGCCTGAGCAATGGAAAAACCATAATATGGCGGCTATACAGGCCGGTTTTATTCGTTCTAATTTGTTAAGCCTTCAACACTCCCTTGCCGCTTTGGGCATACCGCTGGAATTTATACAGTGTGATGATTTCGACGCTTCAGTCGTTGAAATTAAACGCCTGTGTGATCGGCATGGAATTTCAGATATTTATTATAATAAACAGTATCAGGTTAACGAGTTGAGGCGGGATAGACAGTTAGAAGCCACGCTATCACCGGATATCATCTGTCACGCTTTTGATGATGCTCTACTATTGCCGCCGAACAGCGTACTAACCGGAAACGGTGATATGTATCAGATATTCACTCCTTTTCGTAATCGCTTTGTCAGCCAAATCCAGCAAGGTATTCAACCTGTACGTCCGGTGCCTAAAGCTCGTGGTGATAAGCCTGAATTAACCGCGATACCTGAATTTAATTATCCGATACTGCCTCATGATGATTTTCCTGCCGGAGAACAAGAAGCTATTCAACGGCTAAGAACCTTTTGCCGGGAGCGCGCCGCTGATTATTTAAAGCATAGGGATATCCCTGCTCTGGATATGACCAGCCGCTTATCGCCTTATTTAGCCATTGGCGTGCTTTCTGTTCGCCAATGTTATAATCGGCTATTGGCAGAACATCCTGATTTTTTATCGCACCCCGATAGCGGCGCTTTTACGTGGTTTAACGAATTGGTTTGGCGAGAATTTTATCACCACTTGATTGTTGCCTATCCGCAATTGTGTAAACACCGGCCTTTTATTGAATGGACTCAGGGTGTTCAATGGAACCCTGAGGAGGCTAGTTTTATCGCATGGTGTGAAGGTAAAACCGGTTATCCTATAGTGGATGCTGCAATGCGTCAGTTGAATCAGACGGGTTGGATGCATAATCGTTTGCGTATGATAACTGCCAGTTTTTTAGTGAAGGATTTACTGATTGATTGGCGACGCGGCGAACGTTATTTTATCTCCCGGCTTATTGATGGCGATTTAGCGGCAAATAACGGTGGATGGCAGTGGGCCGCGTCCACGGGGACAGATTCAGCACCTTATTTCCGCATATTTAATCCGACGACGCAGGGTAAACGTTTCGATCCGCAGGGCCATTTTATCCGCCAGTGGGTGCCTGAATTGCAAGAAGTAGCGGAAAAGTGGATTCATACACCGCACCTATGGGCAGAGAAGCAGGGGATCGAATTAGATTATCCGCAGCCCATCGTTGACCATTCTCAAGCCAGAATAAATACGCTAAACGCATTTGAAATGGCCCGTAAAGGGATGGTTGTATAAATAAATTGTAGAGATGTAAGAGAACCGCATGCTTAACAGACAATTAGAAAAGTTAATTAACCAGAAACTTAACGTTCAACGTTTCAAAGATTATGCTCCCAATGGATTACAGGTGGAAGGGCGTAATGAGATTCAACGAATTGTCACCGGCGTGACTGCCTGCCAGTCTTTGCTAGATGCGGCAGTAAATCTGAACGCTGATGCGGTGTTAGTTCATCATGGTTATTTCTGGAAAAACGATGAACCGATGATTACCGGTATGATGCATAAGCGCATAAAAACCCTAATCAACCATGATATGAATCTGTATGGCTACCATCTTCCGCTGGATGCTCATCCGTTATTCGGCAATAACGCGCTATTGGGTGACGCTTTAGGTATTAACCAGTTTGGATCTTTTGAAGCGGAAAACCCGGGGTGCTTTATGTGGCACGGTGAGTTTAAGCAACCAATTACCGGTGCTGAGCTGGAAGCGCGAATCACCCAGCGCTATCAACGTTCACCGCTTCACTGTGGCGATAATGCTCCGCAAGAAATTCGCCGTGTTGCCTGGTGTACCGGCGGCGGACAGGATTACATTAAATTGGCCGCTGAAAATGGATTCGATGCATTTATTACCGGAGAAGTATCAGAAAGAACGATTCATATTGCCCGAGAGATGGGAATTCATTTTTTCGCCGCCGGTCACCATGCAACAGAATGCGATGGCATTAAGGCGCTAGGCGAATGGTTAAGCGCTGAATATCAGTTTGATGTGACTTTTATTGATATTAATAACCCGGTTTGATTTTCATACTGATTTAATGTGTCTCTATAAATAGGAGTTGCTATGCCCGAAGGACCGGAAATTCGCCGCGCGGCTGATAAGCTGGTTTCGGCCGTTGAAGGCAAAGTACTCACCTCAGCCTGGTTTGCTTTTTCTCAATTGAAAAGGTTTGAATCTCAATTGATGGGGCAGAAGATAGAACGAATTGAAACCCGGGGAAAAGCGTTACTCACGCATTTCTCCGACGGCCTGACGATGTACAGCCATAATCAGCTTTATGGCCTATGGACGGTGTCTGATGCGGGAAAACGCCCTAATACTAAACGTGACTTACGGGTTGCGTTAGAAACTTCAGATAAAGCCATCTTGCTATACAGCGCTTCAGATATTGAGGTTGGTCCGCAGGACGTTATTCTGCGGCATCCATTTTTACAGCGTATTGGCCCGGATATTTTAGACGATTCTCTGACCGAGTCAGCGGTTGCAGAGCGCTTGCTTGATCAGCGTTTCAGGCGTCGGCAACTTGGCGGTATGCTACTCGACCAGTCTTTTTTAGCCGGGTTAGGTAACTATTTACGGGCTGAAATCTTGTGGGATGCGCAATTATTACCTGAGCATAAGCCGGAGGCGCTTGCGCCCGAACAACGAGCAAGGCTTGCGGGCGCGTTGCTGACGATCCCTCGTTTATCTTATATGACCCGCGGTGATGATAATCCTAACTATCATCATGGCGCACTGTTCAAATTTCATGTTTTTTCACGAGACGGACAGGCCTGTACTCGCTGTGGTGCAACCATTCAAAAAATAACGCTGTCATCTCGCCCGTTCTTTTATTGCCCGGGCTGTCAGTTCTGATTAATGAGTTTATTCCCCTTTATATAAATGAATAATAATCATTTTCATTAAACGAAGTATTATTCATTTTTAACACCAAATATCAATATTATTAACCTACTTTTTTCAATTATATTCATATATAAATCGTTTATTAGCCTTTAAGCAGTCAAAGTGTTGCTTGGGTCAAATTAAATTCATATATACCTCTTTATAATTACTTTAATAATAAAAATATCAGGAGGAAGTGTGAGGATTAATCGTCGTGAGTTTATCAAAGGCGTTGGTATTGGTTGTGCAGGTTGCGCAGTCGGTAGTTTCGCCCCCGGTGCATTGGCTCTGCAACAGCCAGAAATGCTGGAAGGAAAGAGCAACCTGACTCCCAGCTTATGTGAAATGTGTTCATTCCGTTGTCCTATCCAAGCTCAGGTAGTAAAAGGTAAAACCGTATTTATTCAAGGAAATACTAACTCGCCAGAGCAAGGAAGCCGCGTCTGTGCCAGAGGCGGAAGTGGGGTAAGTTTACTGAATGATCCGGCCAGAATCGTCCAGCCAATGAAACGTAAAGGCCCCAGAGGTGGCGGAGAGTGGGAAGTTATTAGTTGGCAAGTTGCTTATAAAGAAATTGCTGAAAAATTGAACGAAATAAAACAGAAATCTGGTGCTGAAAGTGTTGTTTTTTCATCTAAGTCAGGTTCTCTTTCATCCCATTTATTTCATCTCGCGGCTGCTTTTGGATCGCCAAATACATTCACCCATGCAAGTACCTGCCCGGCAGGAAAAGCCATTGCTGCTCAAGTCATGATGGGGGGCGATCTTTCCATGGATATTGCGAATACTCAATATATGCTGGCTTTTGGTCACAACCTGTATGAAGGCATTGAGGTTGCTGATACGCATCAGATGATGATGGCTCAGGAACGCGGAGCCAAAGTGGTGAGCTTTGACCCTCGCATGTCGATTTTTTCCAGCAAGGCTGATGAATGGCACGCTATTCGCCCCGGCGGAGACCTCCCGGTTCTGATGGCAATGTGTAAGGTATTAATTGATGAGAATCTTTACGATAAGGCATTTGTTGAACGCTATACCACGGGTTTTGCCCAGTTAGCTGAAGCATTAGCAACGGCTACGCCTGAGTGGGCTGAGCAGTATTCGGATATTCCGGCTGATGTGACTCGCCGTATTGCCAGAGAGATCGCCGCTGCTGCACCTCACGTTATTGTTAATCCGGGACACCGGGCTACCTATAACAAAGAAGAGCTAGATATGCGTCGGATGATCTTTGCTATGAATGCTTTGCTGGGCAATATCGAGCGGCAGGGCGGAATGTATCAAAAGAAAGGTGCGGATAAATACAATAAGCTGGCGGGTCAGACTGTCGCGCCAACGTTAGCTAAACCGGGCGTTAAGAATATGCCGGAGATCAAAGCTAAACGCATCGATGCATTGAAACCGGAATTTAAATATATCAATAAAGGCGGCGGCATCGTTCAAAGTATTATTGGTGCCGTTGAGCAAGAAAAGCCTTATCCGGTGAAGGCTTGGATCATGTCGCGACATAATCCTTTACAGACCGTGGCATGCCGCCCTGAGTTAGTTAAAACCATCGACAAACTGGATCTGGTCGTTAGCTGTGATGTTTATTTGAGTGAAAGTGCCNCCTATGCTGATTATCTTCTACCTGAGTCCACCTATCTGGAACGGGATGAAGAGATTTCAGATGTCTCGGGAAAACACCCGGCTTATGCCGTTCGCCAGCAGGTGGTTACACCTATCGGTAATACCAAACCCAGTTGGCAAATTTGGCAAGAGTTAGGCAACGAACTCGGTCTTGGCCAGTATTTCCCATGGAAAGATATGGCAACCCGCCAACTGTTCCAGACTAACGGTGATGAGGCGTTATATAAGCAAATTCGCCACACCGGCTATCTGGAATATGGTATTCCTCTGTTATTACGTGAGCCCGAATCAGTCAAAGCCTTTGTTGAGGCTTATCCCGCGGCGGCGGCCCGATTATCGGCTGACGGCACATTTGCCGATGAGCTGAAGTTTAAATCGCCAAGTAGCTTAATTGAACTGTATTCCGAAACGTTGGAAGGGCTGGCCAATGGCTATGGTGCACCGCGCTATCGTAATTTTCCGCTGAAAAAAGACAATGAATTATTCTTTGTGCAAGGAAAAGTGGCCCTTCATACCAATGGTGCAACCCAGTACGTTCCGTTGCTTTCTGAACTGATGTGGGATAACCCGGTGTGGATTCATCCACAAACGGCTAAAGAGCGGGGAATAACAACCGGTGATTTTGTCTGGTTAGAAAATAGCACCGGAAAAGAGAAAGGACGGGCATTAGTGACGCCTGCCATCCGGCCTGACACGCTGTTTGTTTATATGGGATTTGGCGCTAAAGCCGGAGCCAAGACAGCGGCGACAACTCATGGCATCCACTGCGGCAATTTGTTGCCTCATGAGATCAGCCCGGTTTGTGGTACTGACGTTCATACGTCAGGCGTTCAGCTAGCTCGCGGTTAGGGGCGGAGAGAATAATGAATAACAATTATGTCATGTTGCATGACGAAAAACGTTGTATTGGCTGCCAGGCGTGTACTGTGGCCTGTAAGGTGGTTAATGCCATCCCTGAAGGGTATAGCCGCTTGCAGGTCCAAATTCGTGGACCTGAAAACGAAGGCAAAAGTTCACATTTTCAATTTGTGCGGGTTTCCTGCCAGCATTGTGAAGATGCTCCCTGCATTTCAGCCTGCCCGACCGGCGCGTCATTTCGTGATGAAAACGGCACTGTTCAGGTTAATGAGAAGAAATGTATTGGCTGCGATTACTGTATTGCTGCCTGTCCATATCATGTCCGCTATTTAAATCCAGAGACTCACGTTGCTGATAAATGCGATTTCTGTACCGACTCTCGTTTATCGCAGGGGCTGGAGCCTGCCTGCGTTAGCGTTTGTCCGACGGATGCGCTTCATTTCGGCCGGGTTAACCAGCCTGAAGTTCAAAAATGGATCGGTCAGGAACATATTTATCAATATCAATTGGATAACGTAGGCAAGCCTGCAGTATATCGCCGCAAAGAAATACATTTAGGGGATAATGCATGAATATTATCTGGGGTGCTGAGTTAAATTATACGCCTGACTACTGGCCCGTTTGGCTGATGATTGCCGGCCTGATTGTCGTTGCGGTATTTGCCGTATTGGCTTTTCATGGTTTGTTGCGTTATTGGTTGACGCCGAAAACGGCCGGGCTGGAAGAAGAGAAAACCTATCTTTACTCCAAGTCTGTCAGATTTTGGCACTGGGGAAATGCGCTACTGTTCGTGATGTTACTTATCAGCGGATTTTTTGGCCACTTCTCGATCGGTAAAATTTCGCTGCTGATAACCTTGCATCAGCTTTGCGGATATCTGTTAATCGTATTCTGGATTGGCTTTGTATTGATCAACCTGTTCAGTGATAACGGGGTCCATTATCGGATACAACCTCGAGGGTTGATTGGTCGTTGTATCAGGCAGGTTCGTTTTTATCTGTTTGGCATTATGAAAGGAGAACCTCATCCTTTTGCTGCCAGTGAAAAAAGTAAGTTTAATCCAATACAGCAATTAGCCTATTTAGCCGTGATGTATGGCATGGTTCCGCTATTGTTGATTACCGGATTGCTGTGCCTGTATCCGGAAATTATCGGTTATGGTTACTGGATGTTGAAAGTGCATCTGGCGCTATCGGTGATTGCGGTGATGTTTATGCTGGTTCATCTTTATTTGTGTACCACCGGGGATACCATCAGCCAAACTTTTTGGAGCATGGTGGATGGTTACCATCGGCACCGGAAACATGATGACCATGGACATAAAACGGCGGATAAGTCAGCGGTTAAATAGCTGGTGGTGATTTAAAATGGAAAAACCCGGGGTAAGCCCGGGTTTTTTATGCTTTAAAGTTTGGTTGTATCAATCAGGCTTTATCTGATTTTTTCGGGATCTGAGAGTGAAACTCTCTTTCGGTATAACCGGTATACAACTGGCGTGGACGAGCGATACGGATACCGTCGGTATACATCTCATTCCAATGGGCAATCCAGCCGATAGTTCTGGCGATAGCAAAGATCACGGTAAACATGGTGGTCGGAATCCCAATTGCTTTCAGAATAATACCGGAGTAGAAGTCAACGTTCGGGTACAGTTTCTTCTCAATGAAGTACGGGTCATTTAATGCGATATGTTCAAGCTCCATCGCAATGTCCAGTAACTCATCGCTGAGATTTAGCTCTTTTAACACTTCATGGCAGCTTTCACGCATCACTGTGGCGCGCGGATCGTGGTTTTTATACACGCGGTGGCCAAAGCCCATCAAGCGGAACGGATCGTCTTTATTTTTGGCTTTCTCAATAAATTCAGGAATACGGTCAACAGTACCAATCTCTTCCAGCATTTTTAAGCAGGCTTCGTTTGCTCCGCCGTGAGCCGGTCCCCATAAAGAGGCAATGCCTGCGGCAATACAAGCGAACGGATTAGCACCGGACGAACCCGCGGTTCTGACCGTAGAGGTTGACGCATTTTGTTCGTGGTCGGCATGCAAAATAAGGATGCGGTCCATGGCGCGTTCAACTACCGGGTTAACCACATACTCTTCGCATGGGGTAGAGAACATCATATGCAGGAAGTTCGCTGCATAAGACAGTTCATTACGCGGATAAACAAACGGCTGACCGACAGAGTACTTGTAGCACATCGCAGCAACGGTCGGCATTTTTGACAGCAGACGGAAGGCCGTAATTTCGCGATGGCGCTCGTTATTTACATCTAAAGAGTCATGGTAGAACGCGGCGAGGGCACCGGTTACACCGCAAAGAACCGCCATCGGGTGAGAGTCACGACGAAAACCCTGGAATAAACGGGAAATCTGCTCGTGAATCATCGTATGTCGGGTCACGATGTCTTTAAATGTCGCAAATTCTTCAGGCGTCGGGGTTTCGCCATATAATAAAATATAACAAACTTCTAAATAAGTAGATTCTTTTGCTAATTGCGCAATCGGATAACCGCGGTGCAATAATATACCTTGGTTACCATCAATGAAGGTTATTTTCGATTCGCAAGATGCCGTGGATAGATAACCAGGATCGTAGGTAAAAAGTCCTTTGGAACCAAGGGTCCTTACGTCTAAAACGTCCTCTCCCAACGAGCCGGATAATATCGGTAGTTCTATATTATTACCACTATCAAAGACCAATGTTGCTTTTTTTTCTACAGCCATGATTGTCTCCAGAAATAATTCTTGGTTAGGGGAGTTTGGCAAATTTAATAAAATGAAACGCTATTGCCATCCTATAAATTATCTTAAATACAGTTGCATAAATTTAGACTATGGTGAAGATAAATTTCACTTTTATTTTACAATTTAATTTTCATGTGACAATTGATTAACATTATAGCTGACACGATTTATATAAAGTTATTGTTTTTAATGGTTTTTTAATGATTGTGATCGTTATCACTTTTTTGGGAAAATGTTATCAATCTGTTTTTATTTGAATTGTAATAGTAAAATGAGCCTTCTATACTCAAGGACACTTCTGGTCGGGGAGTTGCAACCTGAACTCTGGGGTTACGGGTTACACCTCCTTATTGCTACATTGAGATTGGCGGTTTTTTGAACATAACAATTAGAGATAACAAAGGGTTATGTTCAATTGAATAATCTGATATTAATAAGGGTATCGCGGAAGTCTCAGCGGTTTTACGAGTGTTGTATAAAAGTGAAACTACTTACTCTCTTTTTTGCAGTAATTTAAATGTAGGCTTGTTTTAGTAACGACGTGTTAGAGAGAGTGGTAACGAATTATCACAACACCATACTGAAGCATTAAGCTTAAGAGGTCATAATGCAGAACGGCGCAATAAAGACTTGGTTAGATTCATCTTATCTTGCGGGTGCGAATCAATCTTACATAGAGCAACTTTATGAAGATTACCTGACAGATCCGGATTCTATTGATGACAGCTGGAGAGCAATTTTCGATAAATTGCCGATTGAAAACCTTAGCCCGGACCAATTCCATTCAACTACGCGTGACTATTTTCGTCGATTAGCTAAAGACTCTAAGCGTTATACCTCCAGCGTAAGCGATCCGGAGAATGACGCCAAGCAGGTTAAAGTATTACAGCTGATCAACGCATTCCGTTTTCGTGGCCACCAGAATGCCAACCTTGACCCGATAAAACTACGTTATAAAGAGCCGGTTCTTGAGCTCGATCCTGCCTTCCATAATCTGACTGAAGAAGATATGCAGGAAACCTTTAACGTAGGTTCATTTGCCGTTGGCAAAGAGACCATGAAGCTCAGCGAAATTTATCAGGCGCTGAAGCAAACATACTGCGACTCTATTGGTGCAGAATATATGCACATCACCAATACGGAAGAGAAGCGCTGGATTCAACAGCGTCTGGAGTCGGTATCTGGCCGTGGCAGCTTTAGCGTTGAAGAAAAGAAACGTTTCTTGCGGGAATTAACCGCAGCTGAGGGGCTTGAGCGTTATCTTGGTGCCAAGTATCCGGGCGCAAAACGCTTCTCTCTGGAAGGCGGTGATGCACTTATTCCGATGCTTAAAGAGATGGTTCGACACGCAGCCCATAACGACGGTCGTGAAGTGGTGTTGGGCATGGCTCACCGCGGCCGCCTCAACGTATTAATTAACTTACTGGGTAAACGCCCGGGCGATCTGTTTGATGAGTTTGCCGGCATCCATAAAGAGCATCTTGGCACCGGTGACGTGAAGTATCATCAGGGCTTCTCCTCTGATTTTGAAACCGATGGCAAACTGGTCCACCTGACGTTGGCATTTAACCCATCGCATCTGGAAATTGTCAGTCCGGTCGTTATCGGCTCTGTGCGCGCACGTCGTGACAGAATAGATGCAACCGGCAGCAGCAATCAGGTGCTACCGATCACGATTCACGGTGATGCGGCGGTTATCGGCCAGGGAATTGTGCAAGAAACGCTGAATATGTCTCAGGTTCGCGCCTACGAAGTCGGTGGAACGGTGCGCATCGTAATCAATAATCAGATTGGCTTTACCACCTCTTATCCTCAGGACGTACGCTCAACCGAGTACTGTACTGATATCGCCAAGATGATTCAGGCGCCAATTTTCCACGTAAATGCAGATGACCCGGAAGCCGTCGCCTTCGTTACTCGTCTGGCGCTGGACTATCGTAATACCTTTAAACGCGATGTCATGATTGATCTGGTCTGCTATCGCCGTCACGGGCACAACGAGGCGGATGAGCCAAGTGCAACCCAGCCGATGATGTATCAGAAGATTAAAAAGCAGCCTACGCCGCGTAAAGTGTATGCCGACAAACTGATTGAAACCAACGTGGTGTCTGCGCAAGAGGTTACCGAAATGGTTAACCTTTATCGCGATGCGTTAGATAACGGTGATTGCGTGGTTGAAGAGTGGCGTCCGATTGACACCCATTCAATGGCATGGGCGCCTTATTTAAATCATGAGTGGGATGAAGAGTATCCAAGCTCCGTTGAGATGAAACGTTTGCAAGATCTGGCTAAGCGCATTAGTCAGGTTCCGGACAACGTTGAGCTGCATCCACGAGTGGTGAAGATCTATGACGATCGCGCACTGATGGCCGATGGCGAAAAGCCGTTTGACTGGGGTGCCGCTGAGAATCTGGCTTATGCCACGCTGGTTGATGAAAATATTCCGGTACGTATTTCTGGCGAAGACTCAGGCCGTGGAACATTCTTCCATCGTCATGCCGTTGTTCATAACCAAAAAGACGGCTCTTACTATATTCCGTTGGCCAACGTTCATAATAGCCAAGGCAACTTCCAAGTATGGGATTCCGTGTTATCTGAAGCGGGCGTTCTGGCATTTGAATATGGTTATGCCACAGCAGAACCTCGGACGTTAACTATCTGGGAAGCGCAGTTTGGTGATTTTGCTAACGGCGCTCAGGTGGTTATCGACCAGTTTATCAGCTCCGGTGAACAAAAATGGGGGCGGATGTGTGGCTTGGTAATGTTATTACCTCATGGTTATGAAGGGCAGGGACCAGAGCACTCATCAGCACGTTTAGAGCGTTATTTACAGCTTTGTGCAGAACAGAATATTCAGGTTTGTGTGCCTTCAACGCCGGCTCAGGTTTATCACATGCTGCGCCGTCAGGCGCTGCGTGGAATGCGCCGCCCGTTAATTGTTATGTCTCCGAAGTCACTACTGCGTCATCCATTAGCCATTTCTTCTTTAGATGAACTCGCTAACGGGGTGTTCCAGCCGGCTATCGGTGAAATTGATAATCTCAATCCTGCGCAGGTTAAACGTGTAGTAATGTGTTCGGGCAAAGTGTACTACGATTTATTAGATCAGCGCCGCGCCAACGGGCAAAGCGATGTGGCGATTATTCGTATTGAGCAACTTTATCCGTTCCCACATCAGGTAATGCAAAACGCATTACTCGACTATGCTCATGTGAAAGATTTTGTCTGGTGTCAGGAAGAGCCTTTAAACCAAGGCGCCTGGTATTGCAGTCAGCATAATATCCGCGATGTCATCCCTGAGGGATCTAAACTTCGCTATGCTGGCCGCCCGGCCTCGGCTTCACCTGCCGTTGGTTATATGTCTGTACACCAAGAACAACAAAAGAATCTGGTTGAAGACGCGCTTAACGTTAAATGAATAAAGGATAAACAATGAGCAACATAGATATTCTCGTTCCTGACCTTCCTGAATCCGTCGCTGATGCGAGCGTTGCAACCTGGCACAAAAAACCAGGAGATAGCGTTCAACGTGACGAAGTCTTAGTTGAGATTGAGACTGATAAAGTCGTTCTGGAAGTTCCTGCTCTGGAAGCCGGTATTCTCGACGCTATTTTAGAAGACGAAGGTGCAACCGTTATTTCTCGTCAACTGCTAGGTCGACTACGCCCGGCAGATGTGACCGGTCAACAAATTACTGATTTACCACAAAGCAGTGAATCAACGCCGGCACAGCGCCAAACGGCCAGTCTGGAAGAGGGTTCAAATGACGCACTGAGTCCGGGTGTTCGTCGTTTAATTGCCGAGCACGGCCTGGATGCTAATGCAATCAAAGGTTCTGGCGTAGGCGGACGTATTAGCCGTGAAGATATCACTCAGCACTTAGCACAGCAAAAGCCGGCCAGCGCTAAACCGGCTCCAGCAGCAGAAGCTAAAAAGGCCGATTCAGCATCGCTGGCTCATCGCAGTGAAAAACGGGTACCGATGACTCGCTTACGTAAACGTATTGCTGAGCGTCTGCTTGAAGCAAAAAATAATACCGCCATGTTGACGACCTTCAATGAAATCAACATGAAGCCAATTATGGATTTGCGTAAGCAATACGGTGAGGCGTTTGAAAAACGTCACGGCGTGCGTTTAGGCTTTATGTCTTTCTACCTGAAAGCGGTGGTTGAAGCGTTAAAACGTTTCCCTGAAATTAACGCCTCGCTGGATGGCGAAGATGTGGTGTATCACAACTATTTTGATATCAGCATTGCGGTATCAACGCCTCGCGGTCTGGTTACGCCAGTATTACGTGACGTTGATTCATTAGGCATGGCCGATATTGAGAAAAGTATTAAGGATCTCGCGGTTAAAGGCCGTGATGGTAAGTTGACTGTAGAAGACTTAACCGGCGGTAATTTCACCATTACTAACGGCGGAGTGTTCGGGTCATTAATGTCAACGCCAATTATTAACCCACCTCAAAGCGCTATTTTAGGCATGCATGCGATTAAAGACCGTCCGATGGCGGTTGATGGTCAGGTTGTGATTTTGCCAATGATGTACTTAGCGCTGTCTTACGATCACCGTCTGATTGATGGTCGTGAGTCGGTGAGTTTCTTGGTGGCAGTAAAAGATCTGCTGGAAGATCCTACCCGTTTGTTATTAGACGTTTAGTGAATTTACCGGTTTAAGCGTTAGTGGGTGTATGACGGATAGCGGCTGAGTTTACCGCTATCCGACCCCATCAAGTTAAGGACGATAGGCACTCAACAGTGTTGTGTAATGAGAGTACCTATCAGAATGAGTGTGTTTTCGAGCTTAGTGTCGCTATGTAGCGATCTCCTGAGCGTAGAGAGTCGCAGTTCTTTAATCCCCACAATAATGGATAGAACATCATGAACCTACATGAGTATCAGGCAAAACAGCTGTTTGCTCGGTATCGCTTACCGGTACCAACAGGCTATGCCTGTAACACAACTCAAGAAACTGTTGAAGCTGCCGGAAAAATTGGTGCCGGTCCTTGGGTAGTCAAGTGTCAGGTGCATACCGGCGGACGCGGTAAGTCCGGTGGTGTGAAACTGGCGAAAACTAAAGATGAAATCCGTGATTTTGCCCATCGCTGGTTAGGTCAGCGCCTGGCCACTTATCAAACTGATGCGGCAGGTTTGCCGGTTAGTCAGATTTTGGTTGAAAGTGCGACGGATATTGACCGTGAACTTTACCTTGGTGCGGTAGTAGACCGCAGTTCCCGTCGAGTTGTCTTTATGGCATCGACCGAAGGCGGCGTTGAAATTGAGAAAGTTGCGGAAGAGACGCCTGAACTGATTCATAAAATGATTCTCGATCCTTTAACGGGCCCGATGCCTTATCAGGGGAGAGAGCTGGCGTTCAAGCTGGGATTAAGCGGTAAACAAATTAATGAATTTACCAATATCTTTGTCGGGCTTGGTAAGTTATTCCTTGAGTGCGATCTCTCTTTAGTTGAGATAAACCCGCTGGTGGTGACTAAGGCCGGAGACTTAATCTGTCTGGATGGTAAGTTGGACGTTGATAATAACGCCCTGTACCGCCAGCCTGAGCTGCGCGAAATGCGTGACCCGTCTCAGGAAGATGCCCGCGAGTCTCACGCCGCGCAATGGGAACTGAACTATGTTGCTTTAGACGGCAATATCGGCTGTATGGTTAACGGTGCGGGCCTGGCAATGGGCACCATGGACATCGTGAAGCTTCACGGTGGCGACCCGGCTAACTTCCTTGATGTTGGCGGTGGTGCAACCAAAGAGCGCGTGACCGAAGCCTTTAAGATCATCCTCTCTGATGAAAAAGTTAAAGCCGTATTCGTCAATATTTTTGGCGGCATTGTTCGCTGTGATTTAATTGCTGACGGCATTATTGGTGCAGTGGGAGAGGCTGGCATCAACGTTCCTGTGGTAGTACGTTTGGAAGGTAATAATGCTGAGCTTGGGGTGAAAAAACTGAGTGAAAGTGGATTGAATATTATCGGCGCATCCAGTTTAACTGATGCAGCCCAACGGGTTGTTGCTGCTGCGGAGGGGAAATAATGTCCATACTTATTGATAAAGATACTAAAGTTATTTGTCAGGGTTTTACCGGAAGTCAGGGCACGTTTCACTCACAGCAAGCGCTTGATTATGGAACTAAACTTGTCGGCGGTGTGACGCCGGGCAAGGGCGGAACAGAACATTTAGGCCTGCCGGTATTTAATACTGTGCGTGAAGCCGTTGTTGCCACGGGTGCGACTGCATCAGTCATTTATGTTCCGGCCCAGTTTTGTAAAGACTCGATTCTTGAGGCCGCAGATGCCGGTATTAAACTGATTATCTGTATTACCGAAGGGATCCCTACGCTGGATATGCTGACGGTTAAAGTCAAAGTTGATCAGCTGGGTGTAAGAATGATTGGGCCAAACTGCCCGGGCGTTATTACCCCCGGAGCCTGCAAAATTGGCATTATGCCCGGTCATATTCACCAACAGGGTAACGTCGGCATTGTCTCTCGTTCAGGGACTCTGACTTATGAGGCGGTGAAACAGACCACGGATGCCGGTTTTGGGCAATCGACCTGCGTCGGTATTGGTGGTGATCCTATTCCGGGCTCCAACTTTATCGATATTCTGAAACTGTTTGAACAAGATCCACAAACTGAAGCCATTGTGATGATTGGTGAGATTGGCGGTTCGGCAGAGGAAGAAGCGGCTGCTTATATTAAGAATCATGTTACTAAACCGGTTATTGGCTATATTGCCGGCGTTACTGCGCCAAAAGGCAAGCGTATGGGCCATGCCGGTGCGATTATCGCCGGTGGTAAAGGTACCGCAGATGAGAAGTTTGCGGCCTTGGAAGCGGCTGGGGTCTATACGGTTCGCAGCTTGGCGGATATCGGTGACGCAGTAAAAAAAGCCTTGGGCAGTAAGTCCCATGCTGCCAAAAATGTATCTGCCGAAGTTAATTAATTTGAATTAAAGCTGTTTATTTAAGAAAGCCGCGAAAGCGGCTTTTTTTATCGACAAATAACAGGGGAGGGGAGATAAAGGTGTTGTATTTATGAGCAATCAATAGCAATGAATTCTTCAGTCCTTAATATTCTTTCTCTGCCGGTCGCTTTTATCTCAATGCCCTTAATTATGATAAATGGAATAAAATGTTATTTTAGTGTTAATGAAAAGTGATTGATGTTGCTAAGTTACGGTAATCGACTATATTATTTAGCAGATATCGTCAAAATAGCAGTTAAACCCAATTGAAAAATTATGAATCTATGGTGTAATTAGCCAAACTTGTTCTGGATCATTTTATTGGGATGTGTGTGACGTGGTAATTTTGATTTGAGTTCACAATTCTAGTTTTATTGTGAAATACCTATTTATTGTAAGGGATTAGAGGCGTAGTATTCGAATTGTTATAAAGCGGTTCGATGTAATGGCATAATTTGTTACCAATGGATAGCAGCGTTTGCAGTTCAAAATAGAGCACTACCATTAGAATAGTCGAGTTAACGAATTTTGCTTGATGTTTGATTTATTAGAAATTTTAAGGCACTCATCTTTGGTGAGTATGGTGTAAGGCTTTGGGTATACCGGATGTATAATTATCTCCCCAAAAGCCTTCCTGTGAGGAGCAAGGAGTCAAGATGTTTGATGTCGTCGAACTATCACGATTGCAGTTTGCCTTGACGGCAATGTACCACTTCCTTTTTGTCCCGCTAACGCTGGGTATGGCGTTTTTGCTGGCAATTATGGAGTCGGTATATGTGCTGACGGGTAAGCAAATCTATAAAGATATGACCAAGTTCTGGGGCAAGTTATTTGGTATTAACTTTGCACTGGGGGTCGCTACTGGTTTAACCATGGAGTTCCAGTTTGGTACAAACTGGTCTTATTACTCTCATTATGTTGGAGACATCTTCGGTGCGCCGCTGGCTATCGAAGGTCTAATGGCGTTCTTCTTAGAATCAACGTTAGTCGGTCTGTTCTTCTTCGGTTGGGATCGTCTAAGTAAAGTTCAGCACTTGGTTGTCACTTGGTTTGTTGCGTTAGGTTCTAACCTTTCTGCACTGTGGATCCTGGTTGCTAACGGCTGGATGCAAAACCCGATTGCGTCAGAATTTAACTATGAAACCATGCGTATGGAAATGGTCAGCTTTGCCGACCTCGTTCTGAACCCGGTTGCTCAGGTTAAATTTGTACATACCGTTTCCGCTGGTTATGTTACGGGTGCCATGTTCATTTTGGGCATCAGCTCATACTTCCTGCTGAAAAAACGCGATATTGGTTTTGCAAAGCGTTCATTTGCGATTGCTGCCTGCTTCGGTCTTGCTTCTGTACTCTCCGTTATCCTGTTAGGCGATGAATCTGGTCGTGAACTGGGTGATGTGCAGCGCGTTAAGTTAGCTGCTATTGAAGCTGAGTGGGATACCCAAAAGGCACCTGCTGCATTTAACGTCATAAGTATTCCAAATCAGGAACGGATGGAAAACAACTTCTCCATCGAAATTCCGTATATGCTCGGGATCATTGCGACCCGTTCACTGGATACGCAAATTACCGGTATTAAAGATTTAGTGGTTGAGAACGAACTGCGCATTCGTAATGGTATTACCGCGTATCAAATGTTAGAGAAACTGCGTTCAGGTGATAACGATCCGGCAGTTCGCGATACGTTTGATCAAACCAAAAAAGATCTTGGCTTCGGTATTCTGTTACAAACTCAAGCGAAAGATATTAATAATGCGACTGAACAAGAAATTAAAGCTGCGGCTCTGAGTACCATTCCAGAAGTTGCTCCGCTTTATTATTCATTCCGTCTGATGGTCGCCTGTGGCTTCTTAATGCTGCTGATTATAGGCTTGGGCGTTTGGAACGTTGCTCGCAACCAGATTGGCGAAAGAAAATGGCTGCTACGCATGGCGCTGTTCGGTATTCCATTACCTTGGATTGCCGTTGAAGCTGGCTGGTTTGTCGCAGAGTATGGTCGTCAACCATGGGCAATTGCCGATACATTACCGGTAGCTGCTGCGACATCTTCGCTGACAACGGGTGATATATGGTTCTCGATCATTCTGATTTGCGGGCTGTATACGCTGTTCCTCATTATTGAAATGTTCTTAATGTTTAAATATGCACGTCTGGGGCCAAGCGCTCTGAAAACAGGACGTTATCATTTTGAGCAGAGTAGTGCTTCAATAGCGCAAGAAACACGGTAAACAGGAGTCCAGACATGTTAGATTACGATACATTACGATTTATCTGGTGGCTGTTAATTGGCGTGTTGCTGGTTGGTTTCGCCATTACCGATGGTTTTGATATGGGCGTAGGTATTTTGGTTCCTATTATAGGTAAGACCAATACTGAACGCCGTATTATGATCAACAGCATTGCCCCCCACTGGGACGGCAACCAGGTATGGCTAATTACCGCTGGTGGTGCGCTGTTTGCAGCTTGGCCAATGGTTTATGCTGCGGCATTCTCCGGTTTTTATGTTGCAATGATTCTGGTTCTGTCGGCTTTATTCTTCCGTCCGTTAGGCTTTGACTATCGCGGTAAGATTGAAGATCAGCGCTGGCGCAGCATGTGGGATGCGGGCATCTTTATTGGTAGCTTCGTCCCGGCATTAGTTTTCGGTGTTGCTTTCGGTAACCTGTTACAGGGTGTACCTTTCAGCGTTGATAACTTAATGCGCGTGACATATAGCGGTAACTTCTTCCAATTGTTGAACCCGTTTGCCCTTATCGCTGGCGTTGTTAGCCTGATGATGCTGGTTACTCAGGGTGCTGCATGGCTGCAAATGAAAACCACGGCTGAACTGCGTTTGCGCGCTCGCGCCGCAACGCAAATCAGTGCCCTGGTTGTGATGTTAGCCTTTGCCGCTGCCGGCGTTTGGGTTGTCTACTATATGGATGGCTTCATTATTACGTCCGTTATGGACCACACTGCACCGTCAAGCCCGCTGACCAAAGAAGTTGCTCATCAGGCTGGCGCATGGTTAGTTAACTTTAACAACTATCCAATTTTGTGGGCTGTACCTGCATTAGGCGTAGTTTTACCTCTGCTGACGATTATTTCTTCACGTTGCAATAAAGGTGGATGGAGTTTCTTATTCTCCTCTTTAACGATTGCATGCGTTATCTTCACTTCAGGTATCACTATGTTCCCATTCGTTATGCCATCAAGCCTGGTGCCTGATGTGAGCCTGACAATGTGGGATGCGACTTCTAGTCACCTGACATTAACCGTCATGACCTTTGTTGCGTTGATATTTGTTCCTATCGTGTTGGGTTATACGATTTGGAGCTACGTCAAAATGTTTGGTCGTCTTGATAAGAAACATATCGAAGACAACCACGCTGCACTGTATTGATATCAACATTAGGAGCATAAAAAATGTGGTATTTTGCCTGGAGTCTTGGAACGTTACTTGCCTGTGCTGCCGGTATCATTGGTGCCGTTTGGTATGAGACCAATAACGGGGATAAAGACTAAATATAATGGGTACTGTGTTTAATAAACTGTACGCTATTATGGATAAGGGCCCGATTCGGGCCCTTTCTTTAATCTTAGCGTTTTCGATGGCGTTCTGTGTTTTCTGGGAGCCTGCGCAGTTTGCGGCTAAAACCAGTGACATCGCCGTCTGGCAAAGCTTTGCTATTATGTGGGCTGTCTGTACCGGTATTATTCACGGCGTCGGTTTTCGACCGCATAAAACACGTTGGAAGGCATTTTTTACACCTCTTCCGGCAATTGCGATCCTGATCGCAGGTTTAGCCTACTATTTATCATAAGCTACTTCTCGATTAGCAAAAATAATGGTCAGTTTTCCTAACTGAGAATTATTTTTGCTCTCATCCATTCTTCCCATTCCCAAGAGGTTTGCTCTTGCGTATAGTATCAGTCGGTTAGTTATTAAGTTAGACTGGATATATTGTGAGTAACTTGCTATTCCAATGGCCCGTCCGGGTCTATTTTGAAGATACTGACGCCGGTGGTGTGGTTTACCATGCGCGTTATGTAGCCTTCTATGAAAGAGCGCGCACAGAGATGCTGCGTCAATACAATTATAATCAGCAACAATTGCTGAGTGAGCATGTCGCTTTCGCTGTCCGCCGTATGTCCGTTGAGTATATTTCTCCTGCCCGTCTTGATGACATGCTGGAGATTGAAACTGAAGTGGTCGCTATCGGGGGCGCATCCCTTACGTTTGCACAACGCATCTTTGACCAAAATGGTAAATTACTTAGCCAGGCCGATGTGTTAGTAGCATGTGTTGATTCACACCTAATGAAGCCAACGAAACTTCCTAGGTCTATTGTCGCGGAGTTAAAGAAGTGACTGACATGAATATCATGAGCCTGTTTTTAGAGGCTAGTTTACTCGTTAAATTTGTAATGCTGATTCTGGTCGGATTCTCGATCGCATCTTGGGCTATCATCATCCAGCGCACGCGTATTCTCAGTACGGCAAGACGCGAAGCTGAAGCCTTTGAAGATAAATTCTGGTCGGGCATTGATTTATCTCGCCTGTATCAAGAAAGCAGTGCCCGTCGTGATGAGTTAGGCGGATCTGAACAAATTTTCTATTCTGGTTTTAAAGAGTTTGCTCGTATTCATCGCGCAAATAATCATGCGCCAGAGGCAGCAATTGAAGGTGCTACGCGTGCTATGCGTTTGTCACTAAATCGTGAGCTTGAAAACTTAGAAAATCACATTCCATTCCTCGGTGTAGTAGGGTCTATCAGCCCGTATATTGGTCTGTTTGGTACCGTATGGGGAATTATGCACTCCTTTATCGCCTTGGGTGCAGTAAAACAGGCTACCTTACAAATGGTAGCACCCGGCATCGCCGAAGCTTTGATTGCAACAGCCATCGGTCTGTTTGCTGCAATCCCTGCTGTAATGGCTCATAGTCGCCTGAATCTGCGCGTTGTTAAGCTTGAGCAGAATTATGACAACTTTATGGAAGAATTTACCACCATTCTCCATCGTCAGGCGTTCTCTACTGAGACTAAATAAGCTAGGGGGTTAACGTGGCGTATAAACGTTCTCGGCGTGGTCGCGATACTAAAGCCGAAATCAATATTGTTCCGCTATTGGACGTATTGTTGGTGTTATTGTTGATTTTTATGGCAACCGCCCCAATTATTACCCAAAGCGTTGAGGTTGATTTACCTGATGCAACAGATTCAACGGCAGTGGCGACGGATAATAAGCCGCCGATCATTGTCGAAGTTTCAGGCGTTGGTCAATATACGTTGGTGATTGATAAAGAGCGTATATCTCAAATTCCTGAACAGCAGGTGATTGCCGAAGCACAGGCCCGATTGGCAGAAGATCCTAAAACGGTATTCTTAATCGGTGGGGCTAAAGAAGTTCCTTACGATGAAGTTATTAAAGCGTTAAATATGCTTCATAAGGCTGGCGTGAAGTCTGTCGGGCTGATGACTCAGCCAATTAATTAGTTTTTGGAAAACAGCGCGTGGGAAAGGCTACAGAGCAAAACGACAAGTTAAATCGTTCCGTCATGGTTTCGATTATCTTGCATATTTTAGTGGTCGGTATTTTAGCGATCGGTGCATTTATGCAACCTCCTCCGCCTCCTTCTGGTGGCGGAGGGAGTGTGATTGATGCCGTGATGGTTGATCCTAATGCGATGGCTCAGCAAGCCGATCGTCAACAACAGCAAAAGTTAGATGCAAAGCGGGCAGAGAAACTACGCCAACAAGAGGCGGAACGTCAGGCTGAAGAGTTAAAACAGCAGCAGGCGTCTGAGCAAAAACGGTTAAAAGATTTAGAACGCGATCGCTTGAAGTCTCAAGAAGAGGCTAAGAAGCAAGCTGAAGCTCAGAAGCAATCAGAACAGGCCGCTAAGAAGGCTCAGGAAGCCCAAAAGCAGGCCGAAGCTGACGCGGCTAAAGCTGCCGCTGAAGCAAAAGTGCAAAAAGAAGCCGCCGCCGCCGCAGTTGAAGCGAAAAAACAGGCTGAAGCTGACGCTAAAAAAGCGGCAGAAGAAGTGAAGAAACAGCAGGCTGAAGCCGCAAAACAGAAAGCGGCGGATGATGCGAAAAAGGCGGATGATGCTAAGAAAGCCGCAGATGCCAAAAAAGCGGCCGATGATAAAAAAGCGGCTGCCGCCGCTGCGGCAAAACAAGATGCTGACGTCGACGATCTCTTTGGCGGGCTGGCTTCAGATAAAAATGCACCGTCAGCTAACGGCGCGTCAGGCACTACAGGCGCTAAGGCTGGTCCTTCAGGACCCGAAGTTGATGGTTATATGAATCAGGTTCAGGCTGCGCTGATGAAGAACTTTTTTGATGCTCAGCTATATAAAGGTAAAACCTGTACCTTACGGATTAAGATGGCTCCGGACGGTATGCTAATCAGTGTTCAAGCGGAAGGGGGCGATCCGGCGCTTTGTCAGGTAGCTCTGGTGGCTGCAAGACAGGCTAAGTTACCGAAACCACCTTCAGCAGCAATATATGAGAAGTTTAAGAATGCTCCGATAGATTTTAAACCTCAGTGATGGAACAATATAAACAGACATAACGCTTAAACTTGATTTACGGTTTGTTATGACCAATATTTTAAGGCTTACGTTATATGGCTTTATTATTAATGAGCAATTTATCCGGGCCCTAAGGTCTAGATAAGGGAGAAAACATGAAGCATGCATTTCGATTAGCTATGGGCCTGCTTATCCTATGGGCATCTGTGCTACACGCTGAAGTTAGAATTGTCATCACTCAAGGTGTTGACTCAGCGCGACCTATTGGCGTTGTACCATTTAAATGGACGGGTTCAGGAGCTGCTCCTGAAAATATTGCTGAAATCGTTGCGTCTGACTTAAGAAACAGCGGTAAATTTAATCCGTTGGATCCGTCTCGCAATCCTCAGGCACCCACTTCAGTATCGGAAGTGACGCCTGCAGCGTGGTCTGCGCTAGGGATTACTGCGGTAGTGATTGGTCAGGTTCAGCCAAGTGCTGATGGCAGTTTCTTAGTATCTTATCAACTGGTTGATACTTCTACGGCAACGCCAACCGTACTGTCTCAGAACCAGTATAAAGTGACTAAACAGTGGTTACGCTATGCAGGACATACTGCCAGTGATGAAACCTTTGAGAAGTTAACCGGAATTAAGGGCGCATTCCGTACGCGTATTGCCTATGTGGTACGTAAAGCCGGTGGCCAATATCCGCATGAGCTGCGCGTTGCTGACTATGATGGCTTTAACCAATTCGTCGTTCACCGTTCTCCTGAGCCGCTGATGTCACCAGCTTGGTCTCCGGACGGAACTAAAATTGCCTATGTGACGTTTGAAAGTGGACGTTCAGAGTTAGTGATGCAGACTTTAGCTAATGGCGCAATTAAACGCATCGCCTCTTTCCCGCGTCATAATGGTGCTCCTGCGTTTTCGCCTGATGGCAAAAAGCTGGCATTTGCTCTGTCTAAAGACGGTAGCTTAAATTTATACGTTATGGACTTGGCTTCAAGCCAGATTACTCAAGTTACGCGTAGCCGGAGTAATGATACCGAACCATCTTGGTATCCGGATAGCCAAACATTAGCCTATACCTCCGATCAGGGCGGTAGACCTCAAATTTATAAAGTGAATATTAATGGCGGTGTGCCAGTTCGCGTTTCCTGGGAAGGTAATCAAAATCAAGATACGGATGTTTCACCCGATGGCAAATTTATGGCTATGGTGAGTTCAGCGAGCGGTCAGCAGCACATCTCCAAAATGGATCTGGAAACGGGATCGGTGCAACTCTTGACTGATACATTCCTAGATGAAACGCCTAGCATCGCACCTAACGGTACTATGATTATCTACAGCGCCACTGAAGGGCTGGGTAGCGTATTACGCTTAGTGTCGACCGATGGGCGTTTTAAAGCGCGTCTTCCGACGACTGAGGGTCAGGTTAAATTCCCTGCCTGGTCGCCGTATCTGTGATGCATGTGTAAATATGTATGGCAAACTTATATAAAAGGATCGAAACAATGCAACTGAACAAAGTGCTAAAAGGGCTGATGCTGGCTTTACCTATTCTAGCTGTGGCCGCATGTAGTTCCAATAAAAGCGCTGACAACGATCAGTCTGCTTTAGGTGGTAATGGCGGAATGTTAAACGGCAGCGGCGGCTACGGTTCTGCTGATGAACAAGCGCGTTTAACGATGCAAGAGCTACAAAGAAACAACATCGTATACTTTGATTTTGACCGTTATGATGTTCGTTCTGACTTCGCTCAAATGCTGGATGCGCATGCTGCGTTCCTGCGTTCAAACCCATCTTTCAAAGTGACTGTTGAAGGTCATGCGGATGAGCGTGGTACACCAGAATATAATATCGCACTGGGTGAACGTCGTGCTAATGCAGTGAAAATGTATCTGCAAGGAAAAGGCGTATCTGGTGAGCAAATCGCTATCGTATCTTACGGTAAAGAGAAGCCAGCAGTGCTAGGCCATGACGAAGCAGCGTTTGCTAAAAACCGTCGTGCAGTACTGGTTTACTAAGAGAAAAATATGAACAGTAATTTCAGATATCATGTATTAAGTCTGTCGTTACTGGTTGGCATAGCAGCCCCTTGGGCTGCTATTGCTGCTTCAACTGACGATCGCATTACTCAGCTTGAGCGAATTTCTGATGCACACAGTCAGTTATTCACACAACTGCAGCAGCAGGTTTCAGACATGCAGAGAGATATCGATACTCTGCGTGGACAGATCCAAACCAACCAGTATCAGCTGGATCAAGCGGTAGAAAGACAAAAATTCATTTTGCAACAAATGGACGAGCTAAGTTCTAAAGGAACTGCATCTGCAGCGACCTCAGGAACCGCGGCGGCATCCACCGGCACTGCTTCAACTACGGCTACTGCGACAGGTTCTTCTGCTGCCAGTACGGGTAATGAAAAACAGGATTATGATAATGCTGTGGCGCTGGTTGTTGGAAAAAAAGATTACGATAATGCCATTCAGGCATTTCAAAGCTTTATTAAGCAGTATCCAAAATCAACCTATCAATCGAATGCAAACTATTGGTTAGGTCAGTTATTTTATAACAAAGGCAAAAAAGATGATGCGTCATACTATTTTGCTACCGTCGTTAAAGATTATCCAAAATCACCTAAAGCGGCTGAGTCAATGTTGAAAGTTGGCATTATCATGCAAGAGAAGGGTGACAAAGATAAAGCGAAAGCCGTTTACCAACGTGTGGTAAGCCAGTTCGCAAATACCGATATTGCTAAGCAAGCAGAGAAACGTTTAGCGGCTCTGTAATCGTATTTAGTCATCATAATCTGCCTATTTTTTTACCTACTTGTACATTTTATAAGTTGGTATGGGTGAAAATCAGGCAGTTAGACTCTGAAAGATAAATTAATTGTTGCACACTTTCAGGAAGTCAGTAATATATGCCGCCGTTGCCGGGGATAACTGGAAACAGTAAAAACGTTGGGGCGTTAGCTCAGTTGGTAGAGCAGTTGACTTTTAATCAATTGGTCGCAGGTTCGAATCCTGCACGCCCCACCACTTCTTTTGAAGTTAAAGAAGTTACGTTGGGTCCGACGATAAAGCATTAAGAAATTGGGGCGTTAGCTCAGTTGGTAGAGCAGTTGACTTTTAATCAATTGGTCGCAGGTTCGAATCCTGCACGCCCCACCAATTTCAGAGAAAAGCGCCTAAGGCGCTTTTTTCGTTTCTGGCTTAAAAAAGCTAACGCGTGTTGGATGAGAACCTAAAGGTTCGAGCCGAGCGAAGCGAGACAACGTTGTCGCAGACAACGGCCCGCAGGGCGAGGCCAAAGGCCGAGTTATCCTGCACGCCCCACCAATTTCAGAGAAAAGCGCCTAAGGCGCTTTTTTCGTTTCTGGCTTAAAAAAGTCAACGCGTGTTGGATGAGAACCTAAAGGTTCGAGCCGAGCGAAGCGAGACAACGTTGTCGCAGACAACGGCCCGAAGGGCGAGGCCAAAGGCCGAGTTATCCTGCACGCCCCACCAATTTCAGAGAAAAGCGCCTAAGGCGCTTTTTTCGTTTCTGGCTTAAAAAAGTTAACGCGTGTTGGATGAGAACCTAAAGGTTCGAGCCGAGCGAAGCGAGACAACGTTGTCGTAGACAACGGCCCGCAGGGCGAGGCCACAGGCCGAGTCATCCTGCACGCCCCACCAATTTCAGAGAAAAGCGCCTAAGGCGCTTTCAGACTAATGACAAAGTGATCTAATTTGATTTCAGTGCAAATTTCGTCCGCATAATCATTATTGGAATATTTATTTTTTCTATCGGCCGAAGGGCGAGGTTTTGAGCTTTGAGGGCTCCGGGCCTACCTTTCCTAGGGGCCCTCCGGCAACTAAAGTTGCTACGACCCCAACGGAAAGCTCTCCCTGCGTTTAAGTTTTTTAACACCTAAATTTTAGTATTTGAGGTTTGTCAGCAATCTGAAAGCGCCTAAGGCGCTTTTTTCGTTTCTACAGCCAAACTCCCTCATGCCGCCATCTCGACCGCCAGAAAATACCCATATTCCAATGCTATCCATGCGGGCGAAATTTACCCTTAACCTCAATTAGAACACTTCCCTAGTTAGCATCTTAGATAATCATTTTAAGGCTATCTTAATCTTGCGCCCTGAATGCCAATCTAAGGAACTTTATCTATTCATCCCACCTGGGTTATCAATAACCAGAATAATTTCATTAGGATGATTGTCAGGCTCAATATGAGGATGTGTAAGCTTACCTTTAGTTCATTTGTTCGAGATGAATGATGTTTATCAGACAAAAGTACGTAGAAGGGGAATTTTTCCGCGTAACTGTCTGTAATTCGACACATGCGTTGATAGTATTGTTTGCACATAGCAGATTGTTGTAGGCTGTCATATTGTTTGTATTATTTGACACCGGATGAGTGAAGATGAATTACCAGAATGATGACGTAAGAATAGAAGCAATTAATGAATTATTACCTCCGGTAGCATTACTGGAAAAGTTCCCGGCAACAGAGAAAGCGGCGGTTACCGTAGCCGGTGCGCGCGAAGCTATTCATAACATTCTCACCGGAGAAGACGATCGTCTGCTGGTCGTTATTGGTCCTTGTTCAATTCATGACACCAAAGCCGCATTAGAATATGCACGCCGCCTGCTAGACATCCGCTCACGTTTTGATAATGAGCTGGAAATCGTTATGCGCGTTTATTTTGAAAAGCCGCGCACCACTGTCGGTTGGAAAGGGCTGATTAACGATCCTCATTTAGACCATAGCTATCAGATCAACGATGGTTTACGCATTGCGCGTAAATTACTGCTGGATATCAATGACAGTGGATTACCGACGGCCGGTGAGTTTCTGGATATGATTACGCCACAGTATCTGGCTGACTTAATGAGCTGGGGCGCAATTGGTGCTCGTACTACCGAATCACAGGTTCACCGCGAACTGGCTTCCGGATTATCTTGCCCGGTCGGATTTAAAAATGGTACTGACGGCACGATTAAAGTGGCTATTGATGCCATCAATGCAGCCGGCGCACCTCACTGTTTCTTATCCGTGACTAAGTATGGTCATTCAGCCATCGTCAATACGCGCGGCAACCATGACTGCCATATTATTTTGCGCGGCGGAAAAGTGACCAATTACAGTGCAGAAGACGTTGCGGCGGTTAAAGAAGCGCTGAATAAAGCCAAATTGCCGCTTAACGTGATGATTGACTTCAGCCATGCCAACAGCTGCAAACAATATAAAAAGCAGATGGATGTCTGTGATAGCGTTTGCCAGCAAATCTCTGCCGGAGACTCCGCCATTACCGGTGTAATGGTTGAAAGCCATTTAGTTGAAGGAGCGCAGGATTTAGAAGGTGCACAGCCACTGACCTATGGCCAGAGCGTAACCGATGCCTGTATTGGCTGGGATGATACTGAGCTTCTGCTGAAAAATCTGGCTGATGCAGTAAAAGCACGCCGTAAATAGCCTTACTCTACGCAACAAAACGGGAAAGCGACGGCTTTCCCGTTGTTCTTTGTTTTACGCTTAGCCCTATTTAGCTTTTCCCTGATTAGCCACTGCGGCTGCTTTAGCGGCAATTTCGTCAGCATTGCCTAAATAATAGCGTTTAATTGGCTTCATCTTTTCATCAAACTCATAAACCAGCGGTACGCCGGTCGGGATGTTCAATTCCAGAATTTCATCTTCACTCATATCATCTAAATACTTCACCATGGCGCGAATAGAGTTACCGTGGGCGGCAATAATAATGCGTTCACCTTTCGCCATGCGCGGCTTGATAACATCGGTCCAGTAAGGGATAACCCGTTCAATGGTGGTCGCCAGGCTTTCTGTCACAGGCAATTCAGCGTCTGCCAGATTGGCGTAACGTCGGTCGTGACCGGGATAGCGTTGATCGTCTTTAGTTAATTCTGGCGGAGTGATGGCAAATCCGCGGCGCCACAGCTTAACTTGCTCATCGCCATACTTTTTAGCGGTTTCGGCCTTATTCAGCCCTTGCAGGGCACCATAATGGCGCTCATTGAGTTTCCACGATTTTTCGACCGGAAGCCACTGAGTATCCATTTGATCCAGAATATTCCACAAAGTATGAATAGCCCGTTTCAACACCGAGGTATAGGCGAAGTCAAAGGTGAAACCCTCGGCTTTTAACAATTCACCGGCCTGAATGGCTTCCGCACGGCCTTTGTCAGATAATTCAACGTCGGTCCAGCCAGTAAAGCGGTTCTCTTTATTCCACTCACTTTCACCGTGCCTGACCAACACTAATTTTGTTACAGCCATCATTTTTCTCCTAAATAAACTGTCGAATTTAATGATAATGATTATCATTGTACTCTAGGCGAGAGGAACTTAAATAGTAAATAGCAGCCAATAATTAATCATAGTTGAATTTATAAACGGAAGAAGGGGATTGCGTGCGCTAAATAGAAAAGCCCGTTGAGCTCAACAAGCCGCTCTTCGGCCGCGAGGAAAAAGCACTATTCCGATATTGATTATGTGGACGAAATTTACATTGAGATCAAATTAAACCACGTTGTCAGTAGGCTGGACCCGGATATCTCCCGGGCTTTAACTAACAACGTGGCTTAAAACAGGGCTATATCAGCCTGTAACCGATTCAAACTGATACACGGTTAATGAACGATAGGTTTCACCCGGGGTAAGCCAGCAGCTTGGCTGTGGCCATTCTGGATGATTAGGGCTATCGGGTAAAAATTCACTTTCCAGTGCAATTCCGGCGTAATTTCCATAGCTGCCGCCGTCTCTGGATGGCGTACCGCTTAAGAAATTCCCGCTGTAAAGCTGCAATGCCGGCTTAGTGGTAAATACCGACATTTTGACTTTGTTGTCTGAAGACCAGAGCAGGGCGGCGGCTTTATCACCATTGCGGCACTCTTCCGACAGTAAATAAGCATGGTCATAGCCACTGACCTGCTGTTGAAACTTATCCTGCAGGAAATCCTGGCTGAGCGTTTTGGGTTGGCGGAAATCCATGCTCAAGCCGGCTACCGGCGTGAGATCGGCATTGGGAATACCTTCACTGTCTACCGGTAAAAAAGTATCGCTATTGATATATAAGCGATGTTCCCGGCTGTCATGATTAACGCCGTCAAGATTAAAATAGGCATGGTTAGTCATATTCACCGGGCATCCACGGTCAACGGTTGCCTGATAACGAATATCCACTTTATTAGTATCTGTCAGCGTGTAGGTCACATCGACCTGAAGATTCCCCGGGTAACCATTGTCTCCGTTCGGGGATATCAGCCTGAAAGTCACCGACTTGATAGTTTGATATATGATGTCCCAGCGACGCTGGTCGAAGCTGTCAGGGCCGCCGTGTAGCTGATGGGTTCCCTGATTAGGCGTCAGGTTAATGGGGCCATTTTGCTGCTCTATTTGGGCACCGGCAATTCGATTGGCATAGCGACCTACCGTTGCCCCGAGGTACGCCTGCTGGTTTAGATAATCCTGTGGCTGAGCACAGCCAAGCAGCACTTCACGTACCGTCTCCTCGACAGGGAACCGGCAGGAAAGCCATGTTGCTCCCCAATCCATCACTTGAACCTGCATTCCCTGACTGTTGTTTAACGTCACAATCGTGAAGGGTTTACCGTCCGGGGCGGTGTGTAACTGAGAACTCAACATACGCCGGTTCCTTCTGAGGCTTTACAGATGTAGAAACTTTCTTTCATACCCGTTTGCTCCTGATATTGCTGACTGACCGCCTGACGAATTTCATCAACGAAAGACCGGGGGGCCAATGCGACAACACAGCCACCAAATCCGCCGCCTGTCATGCGGACACCGCCACGCTCTCCAATGACCTGCTTAATAATATAGACCAATGTATCAATGGCCGGGACGGTAATTTCAAAGTCATCGCGCATTGAGGCATGGGACTCAGCCATTAACCGGCCGAGCATGGGCAGATCGCCGGCGGCCAGCGCATCTGCGGCGGCCAGCGTTCGGGTATTCTCGGTAATTACGTGGCGGGCGCGTTTAAATACCATAGGGTCTAAGTGCTGTTTTGCCTGTTCCAATTGTTCCAGTGTGACATCTCTGAGTGCAGCAACACCAAAGAATGCAGCCGCTGTTTCACACTGCCTGCGGCGGGTATTGTATTCACTGTCAACTAACCCGCGTTTAACGTTAGAGTTGATGATAATAACGGACATATCTTCGGGTACGGGAACGGCTTTGGTATCTAGGCTACGACAATCGATTAACAGCGCGTGATCTTGACGACCTAACGCGGAGATGAGCTGGTCCATAATGCCGCAGTTACAGCCGACAAATTGATTCTCTGCCTGCTGGCCGTTAAGCGCCAGCTCAACGTGGTCAATGTCTAACTGATATAACGCCTGAATGGCTTTGCCTACCGCGACTTCCAGAGAGGCCGATGAACTGAGTCCCGCACCCTGAGGAACATTGCCACTGATAACCAGGTCTGCGCCGCCAAATTCCGGCTTGCGCTGCTGTAAATACAGGACAACGCCGCGCACATAGTTAGCCCACATATATTCAGGATGGAGCGCTATTTCCTGGTCCAGAGAGAAAATATCTTGCTGGTTATGGTAATCAGCGGCAATCACTCTAATTTGGCGATCGTGACGTTTAGCGCCAGAGATAACGGTAAGATAATCAATGGCGCAAGGTAGGACAAAACCGTCGTTATAGTCAGTGTGCTCACCAATCAGATTCACGCGGCCGGGGGCCTGAATGGTTAGCTCAGGCGCATAACCAAACTGTTGCTGAAATGTGGTTTGTGTCTGCTGCTTCAAATCATTCATTGTTATTTCCTGACTCGTTATAGTGAACATCGCTGACGGCACGTAAGCGTTCTGCGGCCTGCTCGGCAGTTAAATCTCGCTGGGCTTCAGCCAGCATTTCATAACCCACCATAAATTTTCGCACCGTGGCGGAGCGAAGCAACGGGGGATAGAAATGGGCATGAAGCTGCCAGTGTTGGTTATTTTGCTGATTGAAGGGCGCACTGTGCCAACCCATGGAATAAGGGAAGGAGCAGTGGAATAAATTATCATATCGGCTGGTTAACTTTTTCAATGCCACGGCTAAATCGCTTTTCTGCCCTGCAGATAGCTGTGACATGGTCTGAATATGTGCTTTGGGCAATAACAACGTCTCGAACGGCCATGATGCCCAATAGGGCACTACGGCTAACCAGTGTTCTGTTTCCACAACGGTACGACTGCCGTCAGCCATTTCTCGACGCACATAGTCGACAAGCATCGGTGACTGATATTGCTCAAAATAGGTTTTTTGTAGCCGGTCTTCCCGTTCGACTTCGTTCGGTAAAAAACTGTTTGCCCATATTTGTCCGTGAGGGTGAGGGTTAGAACACCCCATCGCCGAACCCTTATTTTCAAACACCTGAACCCAAGGGTAAATTTGGCTAAGCTCATCAATCTGCTGCTGCCAGGTATCAATGATTTTTTCTAAGTCACAAAGCGATAGTTCCGGCAGCGTTTTACTGTGATCCGGAGAAAAGCAAATCACCCGGCTGGTTCCTCTGGCACTCTGACAACGAATAAGAGGGTCTTGCGATTGATTGGCGTCCGGCGTGTCCGGCATCAGAGCCGCAAAGTCATTGGTAAAAACGTAAGTTTGCTTATAGTCCGGGTTGATATCGCCGGTAACCCTTGTATTTCCCGCACAGAGAAAACATTCAGCATCGTGAACCGGGCGTTTATTGGATTCAGGCGCCTCTTGCTGACCCTGCCACGGGCGCTTAGCCCGATGGGGGGATACCAAAATCCACTGTCCGGTTAACGGATTAAACCGCCGATGAGGATGGTCGACCGGATTGAACTGGGTGGTGGTAGAACTATTCATCAGGATATCCTTGAGGATTAGCCGATTGCCAGCGCCAGGTATCGGCGCACATATCATCTAAATTGAGTTTGACCCGCCAGTTTAGCTCTACTGCGGCTTTAGTCGGATCGGCCCAGAAGCGGGCCAGATCGCCTTCACGGCGGGGCGCAAAATGATAGGGGAGAGGTTTTCCGCAGGCCTGACCAAAGGCATTAACCACATCGAGAACGCTGTAGCCAAATCCGGCACCAAGGTTATAAGTATATACACCGGGGCGACCCGTGACTTTATCCAAGGCAGCAATATGTCCGTCGGCCACATCAATCACGTGAATATAGTCCCGTTGACAGGTTCCGTCAGGGGTCGGGTAGTCATTACCAAAGATAGACAGTGAATCCCGGCGCCCAACGGCAACCTGGGCGATAAACGGCATTAAATTATTGGGAATTCCCTGCGGATCTTCGCCCATCGAACCGGAAGGATGGGCACCTACCGGGTTGAAATAGCGCAATAAGGCAATGCTCCATTCCGGCTGGGCTTTTTGCAGATCCTGCAGGCATTGCTCAATCATCAGCTTGCTGTTGCCATAAGGGCTGGATGGTTTGCCCGTCGGCATGGTTTCCACATAAGGGATGACCGGCTGTTCGCCATAAACCGTCGCTGATGAGCTAAAGATAAAATTTGTCACACCGGCACGGCGCATAGCGTCAACCAATACCAGAGAGCCATTAATATTGTTATCGTAATATTCCAGCGGCTTGCTGACGGATTCTCCCACCGCTTTTAAGGCAGCGAAATGAATAACGGAGTCGATGGGATGGTCTGAGAAAATAGTCTCTAACAGCTTAGCGTCACGAACATCACCACAATAGAACGCAGGTTTATGGCCGGTCAGTTTTTCAATCCGCGCCAGAACGCTGACTTTGCTATTGGATAAATTATCAATAACAACCGGCGTATGGCCGGCTTCAATTAATCGTACGCAGGTATGGCTTCCTATGTAACCGGTACCACCAGTAACCAGAACTCTCATAATAGACTCTCCGTTTGAATATTCTGGTTATATATTAGCATATCCATTTAGGCTGGGAAGAGGCACTTATCGCATTTTGTGAAACCGATTACATTTTGGCTTTCACCGGTAGATTTAAAACAGGTTATAGCGGATAGGTCGGGGGAGGAATAACGGCAGAGCGATAACGTATGGCGGGTAATATCAAACGGGCCCCGTGACACGAAGCCCGTTGAAGAGCAGATTAACGGTGTAACCAGCCTTTAGTTGCTGATTTACCTTTGATTTTTATGCTATCTGGTGGTGTAGTAAATAAGTAATCAATAGAGCTATCTAAACCAATTGACTTATAGCCGGCTAATTCGAAACCATACGGATTAGCACTGGTCTCGCCATAGATCACGGTTTCAAAAGCCATCGGCAAATTACCGTTATTTACTAACCATGATTTATCCATTTTGATTTCAGGTACCAGGCGAATTTCTGTACCGTTGACTAATTGAAAATCGCTGGTTTTAATTAAGCCAAACTCTTGCACTTGGTTATCGTCACTGACCACATAAACGTGGTTAACTAAAAATAAGTAACCACCGGCAGCGATGAATAAGCCTAATGCGGCAGCACCTTTTCTCAATTTAACATTTTTACGAAAAAGTATAAAAAGCCCGATAGCCAGAATAGCAGCAATGACACCAAATATGATTTGGAATGTAGCAATTGGAAACATGTGTATTAATCCTTTAAAAATAACAAAACGTAATAATAATTATAAATGGTCAGATCAACTTATAGATATACGCTAAGGTCGTCTTCCCTAACTTATTGAGCGGGGGAGTCTACCATTTAATTATTGCCGTTCCAAGTCACAGTCACAGGGTATATATGCTGCGTTTGATCTGATTACTGACTATTTTTTATCCATTCAGCGGTGCTGGAAATATAGGCCATTCCGCCTAATGCCGCCATGCTTTGAACATGCGCGTCTTGTGTTGCTGCGGCACAAAGATCTTCCAGCACGCTGACTTTATAACCAAGATCGTGAGCCTGTCTGGCGGTGCTTTGAATGGCCATCAGAGAACTGACTCCTCCGAGTAACAGATGGTCATAACCTCTGTCACTTAGCCATTGGTGAAGCGAGTTACCGGCAAAGGCTGAAACAGCTTTTTTCACCATAACTTCATCCTGTGGCTGAACGTCTAACCCCTCAATCCAGTCACAGCCAGGGCTGCTTAAACGCAATCTTCCGGCCTGTTTAACGCTGTTAAACATCGGCGAGTGAGTGGGGATATCATGGTAATCATCAGCGAATCCGACCTTAATCCAAATCACGGGGATTTTCTGGCTACGGGCATAGGCTGCGGTTTTATTTGCCAGCGGGATAACGCCGCGCTCATGGGTTTGTTGATGGCTGGCTGCATGCTCACCGACAATATCTTGAATTAAATCGATAATGATTAATGCTGATGACATATAAGCTCCTGAAGTAACAGAATGAAAATGGTCAAATAACCGATATTCATTGGAATGAATGTGTTGCTAATTATCGATTGTTTTTAGTGACGCTGTAACTAATGCCGATTGCAGCAGTCACTAAACGATAGTCATCTACTGAGTAAGGCTATTGGTAGCCTTTATTTTCAATAGCATAAGCATAGCTATTTCCGGTAGGAATAAAACTCAGCCGGTGTGTAATACAGGCCGGGGCATCTTCAGCGTGATGTGAAACAAACAACAGCTGGCTCTTGCCTTCGCTGATTAGCACGTCAATCCAACGTTTGACTAACTGGCGATTAAGCGGGTCTAACCCTTGTAGCGGCTCATCTAAAATGAGCAAGGCCGGATGTTTGACCAGCGCTCTGGCGATCAATGTTAAGCGCTGCTGGCCCCAGGATAATGAATGGAAGGGGGTATCGGCAAGGTTGCTCAGCCCGAGTAAATCCAGCCATTGCTGAGTGAGTTTATCCTGAGTGTCAGACGTAGCCTGATAGATACCAATAGAGTCCAGATAACCGGACAAAATAACATTTCTTACGCTTACGCTGACCCGATAGTCCAGATGAAGATTACTACTGACATAGCCGATATGTTTTTTAATATCCCATATGGTTTCACCACTGCCGCGTTTACGCCCGAATAAGGTGAGATCGTTGCTATAACCCTGTGGATGATCGCCGGTAATCAGGCTCAATAAAGTCGATTTACCCGCGCCGTTAGGGCCAACGATCTGCCAGTGTTCACCGGGGTTTACCTGCCAGTTGAGTCCGTTAATGATTGGCCGGTCGTTGTAGTGAATAAAACAGTTATTGAGCGTAATTAACGGTTGGTCTGCCGCAAGCGGCGTGCTTTCAGTCACGTCGGCCGGAGGAAGTGAGGTTCCTGACAATCGTTCACTTTGGGCTAACTGGGCTACGAGTGCTTCAGACAGAATATCATCACGTAAACCGGTTCGGGTCAGGTGACAGCCCGCTAATACACCGATATGAGTAATAAATTCCGGAATTTCATCAAACCGATTTAACACCAATACCAGCGTGACGCCCTGGGCTGAAAGCTCAGATAATAGCTGGGCCAACTGATGGCGAGAGGCTACATCCAGCCCGTCAAAAGGCTCATCTAAAATTAATAAATCCGGGGATGAAATCAATGCCTGACAGAGTAAGGTTTTGCGGGTTTCACCGGTTGAAAGGTATTTAAACCGGCGGTTGAGAAGGTGGCTAATACCAAACATTTCAGCCAGACGTTGGCACTGGTCTTGGTTTGCCTGCTCCAGTTGAATAATTTCTGCGGTTGTGCGCCCGGTATCATCCTCACCTTCGCTCAGCATATCGGTGTTATTTCTTTGCCACTCTTCAGTCACCAGCTTTTGTAGCTGTTCAAAAGAGATACGAACGATATGTTTAAACTGATTTTCTCTGTCACCGGTTAATAGCGTAAGTTCATCAGACAGGGCTCGAGCCAGTGCCGATTTTCCACTGCCGTTAGAACCGACAAATGCCCAGCTTTCACTTTCATTTAAAGACAAGGCCGGTAAAGAGAGTGATTGGGTATGGCTCAGCCTAAAACTCCCGTCTGATATGGTTAATTTTTTCATTCCGCGCCTTTTAAATTTAACTATTAATAAGCTTTTTTATTTGTTGTTATAGCAGATTACTCAATCTGCGTAGAATCGCAAACCGAGAGTGATAAATCATAGGCATAAAATGCGGGTTTTGGGGCAAATTGAAATTTTTTGATATTGCGTTTCAATTTTGTCTGTTGGTAAGACGCTGTGGTTGCGTTTAGCTGAGCATTAGAATGTAAGAGGCCTGCCGCCGTAAGGGGACAGGCCAGAAGTCTTATCGCAGATGATCAAAAATTATATTTTATTGAGTAAATAAAACCATCCTGCAGGAAACTCTCACCTAGCTTATTATCCGCGTAGCGATATTGAAAGCCGGTTGTAATCGTTGGGTTTGGCTTCCACCAAAGCGCGACGGCTCCGTTGATACCCTCTTTACCACCGTTACCGGCAGCATATTGGTCTGCGCGGTCAAATTCATATTCATTCCAGTTGGTCAGGCTAAATTTCTCACCAAAAGAGGTGAAGTCATAGCCGGCAACCCAGCCAAATACATACCCATTGCTGCCGGTGAAGTAAGTCTGGTTGGTATAGCGTTTTGCAATAAAAGGCTTATACCAAAAATCGCTGATTTTAAGGTTATAGCCTAAGCCGTATAGCACCATATTGTCATGAAAGTGGTTACCGTTAGGGGCGCTATAGGTACCGTATATATGGCCATAAAGGTTAAAACCGCTATCACCCAGATAGATTCGGTTAGTATTTTTAAAGGTATAGCGCTGTTCATCGCCTTTTTGGTCATGTTCTTTATTTAACGGATTCTCTAAATCGAAGAAACCATAGGTCTCTCCCCAGGTAAATCCGGCTCCGCCCTCTAACTCCAGATAAAAGAAGTCATCTTTATGAGATTTCTCGCTGGTTCTGTTGGTTGTGCTTTGGCTCCAGTCCAGATAATGCAGACCGAGGTTAGCAAAGCCCCATAGGTACTCAGCCTGAGTCACCGGGCTGACGGATACCGCCGCCAGAGCGACCACACCAGAAAGATATTTTTTCATTTAACGTTGTTCCTTTTGGCTTCAAAAATATTCGGGAAATTACCCGAAAAACAGGTGGAAGTAGCGAGTTCTATTACCGTATGAATAATGATAATTAACGGTTTTTTATTATTGAGGGCAGGGGCGGATTAAAACCAATATGCGATTGTTGATTATTGATAGTATTTAAATATTGGTCGAGACTTTTAATTAATAATCTTTTTAAAACAATGAATTAAAATTTCATCTTTGGCGAGTGGTCAAGCAAGCGGAAATAAGCAGATTACTATTCTGTGACTGGTATCAAATATATGACAGCGACAAGAGAGGGTAGTGAAATTGTGATAGGGTTGCTCTGGGGAAATATGGGTTACCGATCCTCTTATTTGGTGAATCATTTACCAAATAAGAGGAAGCGTCAGATATTGATATCACTAAGCAGACGGCATTAACACAGGGTGGCGATAATGATGCTTTCAGCGCTGAAACTGGCCCAAAGCTGCTGCTGAACGTGCAGCCCGAGCTTATCGGCATCCTGATGGCTGAGGGTGGCACACAGGGTTTGTCCGCCGGCTAACTGCATTAACACTTCGTTGTTCTTTTCACCGGATTTTACCGATGTCACCTGGCCGGACAGGCAGTTATCACTCACTGTCAAAGGCGCTACATGTAACGAAATGGACGGGGCTTTAATCAGTGCCAGAACTTCTTTACCGGCAGATAACTGTAGTCGTTCCGCGCTCTGTTGAGTAAGAGAGGCATTAATCCGGGTTTTACCATCGGCCATAAGCACCACGATATTATCCTGAACGGCGTCTTCATGGCTGGATTCAAGGGTACCAAAAAATTGATTACGCGCGCTGGTCTGTAAAGAGAAGCGGGCAATAGCGGCCAGCAGGCTATCTAAAGGCAGGCTGTCATCCTGTAACACATCAAATGCTTTTTGCTGTATTTGACCTAACAAATCATATAGCTGAATAAGGCGCTGACCGTAAGTTGTGAGCGAGGCACCGCCGCCGCCTTTGCCACCGGTACTGCGTTCAACCAGTAAGTTTTCAGTGAGCTGGTTCATTTCATTGACCGCATCCCATGCGCTCTTGTAGCTAATGCCGGCCAGTTTAGCGCCCTGACTAATAGAGCCAGTATGTGCAATTTGCTTTAATAGTGCGATACGGCGAGGATCGGCAAACAGGTTTCCCTGAAGTTTAAGCGTCAGTAAAATTTCAGCATTCATTGATATATCTGCCTGTTGAACAAATGTATGATGCATTGTTACCTATTTTTATGGTTCTGCCAAATTCCTGTTTGCAGCACATATAGATGAAATTTATCTGCGGATACCTGCTAGACTCTGTGCTAATATTCGGTTATCTGCTGGTTATAGATTAATAAAAAGCGCGTTGGCGTTTTTAGGTTGAAATGAGGCATCTATGTTTGAAATTTTGAAAAGTTTGGTTTTTGCTGCCTGCATGGTTCCGGTCGTTATGGCTCTCATTCTTGGAATGATTTACGGCCTTGGTGAAGTATTTAATATTATTTCTAAAATCGGTCACCACGATAAAAAGAACGGGTAGTCTCCCGCCTGATATTACCAGATACCGGCCTTATTGATTAAGGCCGGTATTTTTTTATCCATTTTTTAACAAATGATTTTCCTCAATGAATCTTAATTCAGGCGATGACAAACAGATCATTAATCGTTATATTATCGGTTATATATCGATATCCCGCTGAACTCTATATCCATGAGGTTATAATGAAAAATAAATTGAAGTTAACCGCCCTTGTTGCCCTGTTTACGGCCAGTATGTTTCAAACGGTCTCTGCGGCTGAAAAGATAACGGTATTTGCTGCGGCATCACTAACCAACGCATTACAGGAAATTTCAGCTGATTATCAGAAGAAAACCGGCAATGAGATTCTGAGTTCTTTTGCTTCGTCTTCTACCTTAGCGCGTCAGATAGAGCAGGGTGCCCCGGCCGATATCTTTATCTCTGCAGACCAACAGTGGATGGATTACGCAGTGGATAAAAAAGCGATTGAAGATAAAACCCGCGTGACGCTGTTAGGCAATGAGTTGGTATTAGTTGCCCCTGAACAAAGCGCGCTAAAATCAGTGACTATTGATAAAAAAACTGACTGGGTATCTTTATTGAACGGTGGCCGTTTAGCCGTTGGTGACCCTGACCATGTACCGGCCGGTATCTATACTAAACAAGCGCTTCAATATTTAGACAGTTGGGATCTTTTGGCATCTAAAATGGCTCGTTCAAATAACGTGCGCGCCGCATTAGCATTAGTTGAACGTGAAGAGGCTCCGCTGGGTATTGTGTATGGCTCTGATGCCGTTGCCAGCAAAAAAGTGAAAGTGGTCGGCGTATTCCCTAAAGACAGCCATTTACCGGTAGAGTATCCTATGGCGATAATCAAAGGTCATTCAACACCGGCAGTACAGGCTTTCACCGAGTATCTTGCAACGCCGGAAGCGTCAGCGGTGTTTAAACGTTATGGTTTTAGCCCACTTAAGTAATGATATTATCTGAATATGAATTAGAAGCCCTGTTACTCAGCCTCAAAGTGGCCGGAGTAGCAGTGGCTTTCAGCCTGCCTCTGGGTATTCTCGTCGCATGGATTCTTGCCCGTTGTCAGTTTGCGGGTAAGGCACTGGTTGACAGCATTATCCACCTGCCTCTGGTTCTGCCCCCGGTGGTGATTGGCTATTTATTGCTTATCGGCATGGGAAAGCGCGGAATTATTGGTGAGTGGCTTTATCATTGGTTTGGTTTTAGCTTTACCTTTAGCTGGCGCGGTGCGGCACTGGCCTCAGCGGTGATTGCTTTTCCATTAATGGTGAGGGCTATCAGGCTGGCGTTGGAAGCCGTTGACCTCAAGTTAGAGCAGGCGGCCCGAACGCTGGGCGCGGGTTTTTGGCGGGTCCTTTTTACCATTACTTTACCGCTCTCTTTTCCCGGCATCTTGGCCGGGGTGGTACTGGCTTTTGCCCGTTCATTAGGAGAGTTTGGTGCCACTATCACCTTTGTGTCTAACATTCCCGGAGAAACCCGCACCATTCCGTTGGCCATGTACACGTTAATCGAAACGCCGGGCGCAGAGGGTGATGCGGCCAGGCTGTGTATTATCGCTATTCTGCTCTCTCTGATTTCATTACTGCTGTCTGAGTGGCTGGCGCGCTGGAGCCGACGTAGGTTGGGTATCTGATGTTAAAACTAAATTTTAAGCAGCGCTTGGGCGATCTGTCATTAGACATCTCCACTGACGTTCCGGGTCAGGGCATTACGGCGATATTTGGTTTATCCGGTGCAGGAAAAACCTCGTTGATTAATGCCGTCAGCGGCCTGACTCGACCAGACAGCGGTGAGATTGTATTATACGATCGCGTTCTGGTTGATTGTTCTAAAGGGATCTATTTACCGCCGGAGAAACGGCGTATTGGCTATGTCTTTCAGGATGCCCGGTTATTTCCGCATTACAGTACCAGAGGTAATCTGCAATACGGTATGCACGACAATATGAAAGGGCAGTTTGACGACATCGTTGAGTTATTGGGCATTGGCCATTTACTTAAACGGTTTCCGTTAACCTTGTCTGGCGGTGAAAAGCAGCGGGTCGCTATCGGGCGGGCGTTGTTAACCGGCCCGGAACTGCTTTTAATGGATGAACCGCTGGCATCACTGGATGTGCCAAGAAAACGGGAGCTGATTCCTTATCTTGAACGTCTGGCCCATGACGTCAATATTCCCATCTTGTATGTGACTCACAGCATGGAAGAGATTCTCAGGCTGGCCGAGCAGGTGGTCGTTCTCAACAGTGGCAAGGTGATTGCCGCCGGGGAACTGGAGTCGGTCTGGTCCAGCGATGCGATGATTCCCTGGCTACGGCAAGAAGATCAAAGCAGCGTACTTAACGTAACACTGCTTCACCATCATCAACACTATCAGATGAGCGCATTAGCGCTGGGTGAGCATTGCCTTTGGGTGAACCAAGTTGATGCCGTTCCGGGGCAGAAGCTGCGTATCCGTATTAATGCGGCCGACGTTTCATTGGTGCCAGAGCCGCCGGTTCAGAGCAGCATTCGTAATATTCTCAAGGCAACGGTGCTTGACCTTAGCGAGTTTAACGGGCGGGTAGACGTTAAACTCTCGGTTGGTCAGCATATTGTGTGGGCGCGTATTACGCCGTGGGCCAGAGACGATCTGAATATTGCCGCCGGCCAGACGCTGTTTGCGCAAATCAAAAGTGTATCAATGAGCCGAGAGGCTTGGTAATTAGCCCAACTTACCGTAGCCGTTGCTACCTTAGACCTGCTTTCCTTAGCGATTCTTACCGCAGTGAACAAGATTCTGCGCTAAGATAAGTGACAGGGTTCACTTTTCAGTTAGAGAACATATTCTCGAATAACATTGGCAATGCTAGGGACATCATTATCGGTGGTGACCATATTGGCCGAGGCTTTTACTTCATCGCCGCTGTTGCCCATCGCCACGCCCATCCCGGCCTGTTCCAGCATGCTGACATCGTTCAGGTTATCACCGAAGGCGATGACGCTGTCCATTGTTAATCCCTGAGATTCAACCCATTGACGCAGTCGATTCCCTTTACTGTTACCGCGCTGAGCCAAATCGATTTGGTTGTGCCATGAGCGCTCACAGGACAACCCGAGCTCTTCTTCAACCAGCGAACTGAAATGGTTAAGCGCATCGGTGTCTTCGCTTGAAGTAGCAAACTTCCAGACATTATCTGCGCTAGCAATCGCCGTCTCAAACTTATCAACCTTCATCATATTCGGGCGCTGATTTTCAGGTAACTGTGCCGACCAGGCCAGCCAGCGGGAAATGCTGTCATCCTGATGTTCAAAGGTCATGGCATTATCAATATACATCAGGCTTTGTATCGGATGGTCGCGCAGTAATTCTGCCACGCGCATGGCCTGAGATTTACTTAACGGATTGCCAGACAGAACCTGCCGTTGCTGGTAATCATAGGTATAGGTACCGTTACAGCAAATGGCCGGCGTATCGAGGTCTAAAGCCTGATAGAACGGATGAATTGCCACGTGGTGGCGTCCGGTGACGATAATGACGTTAATACCCTTTTGGCGGGCTTGCGAGAGAACTTGTAGCGATTCCGGTAGAATTTTCTTTTGTGGATTCAGTAAGGTTCCGTCCAAATCGAGAGCAATAGTACGATATTTCATAGCGGCTTATTTCATCAACTTTATGAGTAATGGCTGGCGAGAGAGGTCGTCGTAATAGGCAATTCGAGCATAAAAGCGGCGCTTTATCAAAGATTAATTGATATAGCGATAGTGAAAACTGACGATATCTCATTAACCATACTGTAACAAACTAAGGATATGCTAGTCAGTGGATATTCGGCGCTTAGTCCATTTTTAGCCGGCAAGTTGGCTAATGTTGACTGAACTAAAGGGGAAATAGCGGGATATCATGGTAATGATACTGTTTTTAACAAAATGAAATTTTAAGCATAAAACAGAATATCTTAGTCATCGGACCACTATTTTTTTCAGACTATTTTAAGCATAAATCTCTAGTAAATCTGTGTAAAAAAAATTTAAACAAGTGTCTTGATGATGGGTTTTAACAACGCGTGGCTCATCGCAATGTAGCAGTATTAGTAGGAAATTTTTACTTATCCACCATTCCTGTGGATAACCTTGTGCATTAACGTTAGAAAAGTAGTTTGGGGCTAGAGCCTATGCGGCTTATCTGAATTTTGTCCGTATTCTCATCGTTCTTTAAAATCATTTAATTATCATGGCGTTGCCTAAAATCAATAGGGGGGAATTTGTCTGGATTGTGTTTGGAATTTGTGACTGGTGGAATAACTTCGATTACAGAATGTCAATCAACTTCTGGGGATAAATTACACTTTTGTAACTTGACTTTACGTCGAATGTGAATCTGTTTGGTGAGACGATAATGTTGTTTCAAAATTAATCAGTTAGCTTGTTTTTGTTCTTTACTGGGTTAATATACAGTATACTGCGGGTTGTAAAAATACCACGGGCTTTTCATAATAGAATTGTGATTTTTATCCTGGTAGTGGTTTATTTCGCTGTCGCTGATAATGCGTTTTCCGGCATTCGATTTTTTAATCCAGATAGAGCTTAACAATGAGCAAAACATTCAAACTAAATTCGGCCTTCCAACCGGCAGGCGATCAGCCTGAGGCGATCAGGCGGCTGACTGAAGGATTAGAAGACGGGCTGGCCCATCAAACTCTGTTGGGGGTAACGGGCTCAGGTAAAACCTTCACTATCGCCAACGTTATTGCGCAGCTTGAACGGCCGACTATGATTCTGGCGCCGAATAAAACCTTGGCGGCTCAGCTGTATGGCGAAATGAAAGCCTTCTTCCCTGAGAATGCGGTGGAGTATTTTGTTTCTTACTACGACTACTACCAGCCGGAAGCCTACGTTCCCAGCTCCGATACCTTTATCGAGAAAGATGCTTCGATTAACGAACATATTGAGCAAATGCGGCTGTCAGCCACCAAAGCGCTGCTTGAACGACGGGATGTGGTTTTGGTGGCTTCGGTATCGGCGATATATGGCTTAGGGGATCCTGATGCCTATCTGAAGATGATGTTGCACCTTACCCGCGGCATGATTATCGACCAGCGTTCTATACTGCGCCGTTTAGCCGAGCTCCAGTATGTGCGTAACGATCAGGTATTCCAGCGCAGTACCTTCCGGGTTCGCGGTGAGGTGATAGATATTTTCCCCGCGGAATCAGACGAATATGCGCTGCGTATTGAGCTGTTCGATGATGAAGTCGAGCGCTTATCCATTTTTGACCCGCTGACCGGACAGGTTCAGCAGGTGGTTCCGCGATTTACTATTTATCCTAAAACTCACTATGTCACTCCCAGAGAGCGAATTCTTGAGGCCATCGAAGGGATAAAAGTTGAACTGGCCGATCGCCGCCGAATACTGCTGGCTAACGATAAGCTGGTGGAAGAGCAGCGTTTAAGCCAGCGCACCCAGTTTGATATTGAAATGATGAACGAGCTGGGATATTGCTCAGGCATTGAGAACTATTCCCGCTATTTGTCAGGCAGAGAAGAAGGGGCACCGCCGCCGACGTTGTTTGATTACCTGCCTGCGGATGGCCTGCTGGTTATTGATGAGTCCCACGTTACGGTTCCTCAAATTGGCGGCATGTATCGCGGCGACCGGGCGCGTAAAGAGACTTTGGTGGAATATGGTTTCCGCCTGCCGTCGGCGTTAGATAACCGGCCGATGAAGTTTGAAGAGTTTGAACAGCTGGCTCCTCAAACCATTTATGTTTCAGCGACGCCGGGAAACTACGAATTAGAGAAGTCTGGCGGTGACATTATCGATCAGGTTGTGCGCCCGACCGGCCTGTTGGACCCGATTATTGAAGTGCGGCCGGTAACCACACAGGTTGATGACCTGTTGTCGGAGATCCGTAAACGGGTTGAAGTCAATGAACGGGTGCTGGTGACTACGCTGACCAAACGTATGGCAGAAGATCTAACCGAGTATCTGGAAGAGCACGGCGAGCGGGTACGCTATCTTCATTCCGATATAGATACCGTTGAACGGGTTGAGATTATCCGTGACCTGCGGCTTGGTGAATTCGACGTTTTAGTCGGCATCAACTTACTGCGAGAAGGGCTTGATATGCCGGAAGTTTCGCTGGTGGCTATTTTGGATGCGGACAAAGAGGGCTTCTTACGCTCAGAACGCTCTTTGATCCAGACCATCGGTCGGGCAGCGCGTAACCTGAACGGCAAAGCGATTCTCTACGGCGATAGAATCACTAAGTCAATGGCTAAGGCTATTGATGAAACAGAACGTCGCAGAGCGCGGCAGATTGCCTATAACGAACAGCACGGCATTATTCCTCAGGGGCTGAATAAGTCAGTTGAGGATATTCTCGAACTGGGCCAGGGATTAGGTACGCTGAAACATGCTAAAGGTCGGGGTAAGAAAAAAGCAGCAGAGTCCACCACGGATTACACCGCCTTTACGCCGCAGGCGCTGGATAAACGCATCAGAGAGCTGGAAAGCAAGATGTATGTCCATGCACAGAATCTTGAGTTTGAAGAGGCGGCAAGCCTGCGGGATGAGCTGCAACAGCTAAGGGCTCAGTTTATCGCCCTGTCGTGATATTAAAACCCGCCATACTGTCAGGCATGGCGGGCTTTAAATTAAGCCTTAATGAATTAAGCGAGCCTAAAATCGAAGGGGGTGAATTCCGCGCTCGATCCGGTTTACCCACACTCTGTTTTAACTACCTAAATCTCCTGACTCCTCCAACGTGACCCTGAAAATTATGACCATAATTTCCCCGATCTAAATTGTGTTGGCCTTGAAATCTGTCAGCGTTATTTTGGATACGTTGCCCGCCGCCGTTCTGACTCGACCTTCAAGGCTATCCAGCTGCGGCTGCAAAGGCAGGAAACGCTGCGCAAACCGAATAATTCAGCAACAGTATCGACAACATCGTGACGAATCTTCTGAACATGGTAAAGCCTCTCTGAGATCTTTATTGAACGGCAATTAGGTGCTGATGATTCCGGCCCTTATCGACTCGCAGTACATGGTGCACAGCGATGGCTTGAACTAAGCATCTCGGCTGAAATAGCCTTTGTATTCAAGCATAAGATGACTTGTGATTCTTCGCCAATGTCGGTTAACTATATTCCGTCTGTTTTATGCCCGGAGTTAGGCTAAAGTGGCTTTATCTGAGCGTTACTTGAATCACTTTTTACCTTCTGTGCCGGGCTTGTTATACTCCGGCTTTATCTGAATCAGCAGGCAATAAGACTTATGGACCAGCAATCAAAAGACCCCCTCCACGGCATAACTCTGGAACGTTTATTAACGATTTTGGTTGAGAAACACGGTTGGGAAAAACTGGCCGGTGAAGTCAATATCAACTGTTTCAAATCAGACCCCAGCATTAAATCCAGCCTGAAGTTCCTGCGCAGAACGCCGTGGGCCCGTAAGCAGGTTGAAGAGTTATATATTCGTGACGTCGAGGATAGCTCAAACAAATCGGATAGCGCTGATACACCGTGGGGTAAATGGGCGAAGTAATTTATTGAGGGGCAAATAGATTTTAGTCCATAGTATATCTCTGGTTAATCTGTCATTGAGGCCTAAGTAATGGATGATTTTTCAGCGTCAGACCTTAAAACCATTCTTCATTCAAAACGCGCCAATCTTTATTATCTCGAACACTGCCGGGTATTAGTTAACGGCGGCAGGGTTGAGTATGTTACCGATGCCGGAAAAGAGTCTCTTTACTGGAATATCCCGATAGCCAATACCACCTCGATTTTATTAGGCACCGGTACTTCCATTACTCAGGCCGCAGTGCGTGAATTAGCCAAAGCGGGTGTATTACTCGGTTTTTGTGGCGGCGGCGGTACCCCGTTGTTTTCGGCTAACGAAGTTGATTGCGACGTAGTATGGTTTTCGCCACAGAGCGAATACCGGCCAACGGAATATTTACAGCGTTGGATGCGTTTTTGGTTTGATGATGAAAAGCGGCTGGCGGCGGCTAAATTACTGCAGCAGGCCCGACTGACGCTTATCGGCCTGTGCTGGCCTAAACATGCCGATTTTGATATCGATAATCATGGGCTGGCGACGTTGCTCAAAAAGTACAGCGATGAGGTGGCACTAGCCCCCGATATTACTCATTTGCTGACTCAGGAAGCTCGCCTGACTAAAACGCTGTACGCCTTAGCGGTAAAAGCGGTGAAGTATGGCGAATTCACCCGAACGAAAGGCGGTGGTGGCGATCAGGCTAATGGTTTTCTCGATCATGGTAACTACTTAGCTTATGGTTTAGGTGCTACGGCAACCTGGGTTTTAGGCTTACCTCACGGGGTTGCGTTATTGCATGGCAAAACTCGCCGCGGTGGGCTGGTATTTGATGCCGCTGACTTAGTCAAAGATGCGCTGATTTTACCGCAGGCTTTTATTTCATCGACCGCCGGTCATACAGAACAGCAGTTCAGACAAGCATGTATCCAGACACTGACTACTCATAGTGCGCTGGATTTTATGATAGATAACCTAAAACTGATCGTTGAAACCATGGATTGTTGCGGGAATCAGTCATGAACGTGCTATTGATTTCGCAATGTCATAAGAAAGCGCTAACTGAAACCCGGCGGATTATCGACCAGTTTGCTGAACGCTGCGGCGATCGTACTTGGCAAACGGTAATTACCGCTCAAGGGCTAGAGACATTACGTAAATTGCTGCGTAAAACGGCGCGGAAAAATACAGCCGTGGCCTGTTACTGGACGCACGGAAAGAATAATACCGAGCTGCTATGGGTTGTGGGTAATCGCAATGCGTTTAACCTACAGGGGAGAGTACCGACCAACCGCACTCAGCGCAATATTCTGCGTAAAACCGATGAAGATAGCTGGCAGTTTCACCACAGCTTACAAATTCTTAGCGTATTCGCTGCATTACTGCATGATTTAGGTAAGTCATCGGTAGGCTTTCAGCAAAAGTTACAAGGTCACGATTCCGGACTTAGGGGCGATCCCTATCGCCATGAATGGGTTTCGATGCGTATCTTTCAGGCGATTGTCGGTAAAGCTAAAACCGATGCTGAATGGCTTGGTTTTTTTGCTGACTTTGGCTCGTTCGAAAAGCAATACCCGCATTGGCAACAAGATATTGTTAAAGACGGTATTGATGCTAATTCAGGCTCAAACTATGCATGGGCTAATTTACCCCCGCTGGCACAGGCGGTTGGCTGGCTAATCACCTCTCACCACAGAATGCCGTTTTATGACGACAACGACGGGGAAGAGAACCGCTCTATTGAACAGGCATTCGAAAAACACTTAAAGCCGGTTAACGGCTGGGTAACGAATCTTTATCAGTCAGAGATCGGAGATAGGCAGATTGCGCCTTTCTGGCATTTTGAGTCAATGGTAACAGACAGTCGCTCATGGCGAAAATCGATCTCGCGATGGGCTGAGCGAGCGCTTAACGATCGTCATCTGGCTAAACAACAGAGCTTCGCTTTCTTCGATCCGCTGTTGATGCACTTAGCGCGTATGAGCCTGATGGTTGGCGATCATACTTATTCTGGTTTAGCCCGCCATGACAAGTTCGGTGATAAAAACTTCGAACTGTATGCCAATACTGAAAAGGTCAGTGAGCTGACGCCGGCTGGAACCATGCGCCAGCGGTTAGATGAACATTTGGTTGGCGTGGCTAAACATGCGGAAAAATTTAGTCAGCTGCTACCGCGTATCACGGATAGTTTACCGGGCATTGGTGAACATAAGGGATTTAAGCAACGGACAACCAAGGAACGTTTTGCCTGGCAGAATAAAGCCTATGAACTGGCGGTCACTTTACGTGAAAAAAGTCAGACGCAAGGTTTCTTCGGCATCAATATGGCCTCCACCGGCTGCGGTAAAACGCTGGGTAATGGCCGGATTATGTATGGTTTAAGCGATACTAATAAAGGTGCCCGCTTTACTATGGCGCTAGGGCTGCGGGTGCTGACTTTGCAAACCGGCCAAGAGTACCAACAGCGCATGAAACTGGCCGATGATGATTTAGCGATACTGGTTGGTGGTAAGTCGGTTATTGATCTGTTTAATCTCAATCAGACATCGGCTGAGTCCGGTGAGCAACTGCCGTTGAATGAGGCAGATCTAAACGTTTATGAACAGGATCAGTTGCAGGTATTTACTCAAGCCTTGCTTAAAAATTATGGCGCTGGCAGTGAGTCTGCAATCGAGTTTGAGGATGGGTATGTTCATTACGACAGTCCGATAGAAGATCATCATCTGGGCTCGGTTATTCGTGATAGTAAAGCCAAAAAATTGCTATATGCCCCGGTAGTCACTTGTACTATCGATCATCTGATCGGGGCTACTGAAACCGCACGCGGCGGCAAATTTATTGTTCCTATGCTGCGTTTACTTTCTGCCGACCTGATTTTGGATGAGCCTGACGATTTTAATCTGGAAGATCTACCCGCGCTTGCTCGTTTAGTGAATATGGCCGGTATGCTGGGATCGCGAGTTTTACTTTCCTCTGCCACCTTACCGCCGGATATGCTGGTGGGGCTGTTTGAAGCTTATCAGGCCGGGCGTAAAATCTGGAACCGTCATCATGGTATCCTAACTCAGCCAATTGTTTGTACCTGGTTTGATGAACATGCGCCTTTACGGGTGGACTGTAGTGATAACGCTCAGTTTATTGCAGCTAATGATCAATTTGTCACCCGAAGAGTCGCGCGGTTGGAGCAAGGCCCGATAATTCGTCAGGCGACGATTTTACCGCTGGAAGTTACGCCACAGAAAAATATTCACTACCACCAACTGGCTCAGGATATTTTGCAAGGCGTTCAAACCTTGCATTCCAACCATCTACAGATTTGCCCTAAAACGGGCAGGCGGGTTAGCTTCGGCTTAATTCGCCTGAGCAATATTAATCCACTGGTGGAACTGGCTCAGGCGCTGTATCAGAGCGATGGGCTAGACGATATAGAAATTCACCTGTGTACTTATCATGCAAGGCAACTGTTAGCGCTGAGGTCCGATCTCGAAAACCAGTTAGATCAGATTCTTAATCGTAATAAGGAACTGGCGGTTTTTGACCTTAAAGCAGTTTCATCAGTATTAAAAAAGGCTCAAGCTAGCAACGTGATTTTTATCGTTCTGGCCACTCCTGTTGCGGAAGTTGGCCGAAACCATGATTACGATTGGGCGATTGTTGAGCCTTCAAGTATGAGGTCAATCATCCAACTGGCAGGGCGGGTTAAACGCCATCGGCCGGAGCCAGTGACGACACCCAATATGCTAATTATGAGTACTAATATTCGGGCGTTGAAGCAAGGGAGTAATCTGGGGGCTAAACAAGTACCGGTATTCTGCCTGCCGGGATTTGAAACCAGAGAAAATAGACTCGTCAGACCCGCTGCAATATTGAGTTCGCATAAAACTGAAGATATTTTGGTTAACGCTTTAGGCCATATTAACTCCGCACCCAGAATCAAAAATCCGATGCCCAGAGTGTCATTGATTGCGTTGGAACATGCGGTTATTGGGCGGGTAATGAATAGCCCTGACGGTGAGATAAATCTGGTCAATGGATGGTGGCGAACTCGATCTGAAGCAGAACGGCCTGAAATATCGTTGGCTAACCCATATCTGTTCCACCTACAAAAGGCGACCCCGTTCAGAAAAGGGCTTCCTCAAACTCGCTACGTATATGTGGAGAACGATGAAGGAGAGATGCAGTTTGAGAATGTTGACTACCTGAAACAGAGCGAGAACGCGAAATTTAAGCATATTGGTTTTGAGTGCAAAGGGCCGGTTCAGCCCTGGCTGAATCAACAGTATGGCGTGGTGTTAGAACGACTGGCTCAGCAGTTGGAAACTGAGGATTTAGTCGGGCTGGCACGAAGGTTTGGATTTGTTGATTTGGATAGCCATAGGTTAGCGTGGAATTATCATCCGTTGTTGGGGTTTTGGCCTGATTAGAAGTGACTTATTTTGCTGTTCTCAATATGTTAGTTAGATTAAGTATCAGCCTGCGATAACATCATATTTGGCAGCATGGTAAATTTAATATCTCTTTGTTATTATTAATAATGTATTTATTTTTCAACCGCTACTTAGCGGTTTTTTTTGTGTCCTAGATCTAACAATCAAATGATTAGTATTGAAGTTATTAGTTTTTAATTCACTGTTCATCACAGTTTTTATTTTAACGAATAATTCTATGAAGGAGGTGACAATGCCTATTCGACAGGCAGTTCATGCTTTTATCAATGAACGCTTGCAGGCTAAGCTGGAAAAAGCCAAGTCTCAGCAGGAAATTGATGATTTAAAGCTTAAGTATCAGCCCTACACATGGATAGAAGACGCCGCGCGCAGGGCCGCGCAAATACAATTTGCTACCCATACGGTGAAAGGAATTCATCCTGATAGCAAAGGAATCAATATCAACGCTCAGTTTACTGAGATACCAGATGGGCTAGTAAATTCATCAACGCTTAAAAAACACGCTTTGGATGTGGTCGGTAATGCAGCAGCGCTTGATATCTACAAGCTTTTAAGCGTCGTTATTGATGAAAAAACCACAGTATTAGATCTCGTACTACAAGAAGACGAACGCTTATTACCCGCCTTAGCCAATGACCAGCAACAAGCAAAACAGCACTTGGCCGCATTTAAAGGTATTTCTGTCAGTTCGACCGAAAATGCAAAAACCTATGAGCTGATGAAGCAACTGTTATGGCCGGTTAATAGCGATGCTCAGCAACAGGATAACTACCTTAATATAGTCCCTCTCTATCCCACCAGTTTTGTTCATCAGGTTTATCACAATCTTCAGCAAATACGCTTTAGCGATGAAGTTAAGTTAGCTAAAGAAGCACGTAAAAATGAGAAGAGCCATCCATCGGGATACGTGATTTTACCCGACGTTGCCTATACCAAGCTGGGAGGAACCAAGCCCCAAAATATATCTCAATTAAATTCAGAGCGCGGTGGGCGTAATTATCTTCTGCCTTCACTACCTCAGGTATTTAAATCCAGCGGGACTAAAGCACCCGTACGTAATGATTCAGTCTTTAGCGGTGAATTTAACTATTTTGCCAGAAAAGATATTGAACGTTTCTGTCGTGAGGTGATTGATGAATCACGTAATAACCGTTCGGTCAGAGAAAAACGCGAGTTAATTATTCAGGATATTCTCGCCACGTTAATGACCTATGGCCAAAATGTTCGCCGCCTGGATGCCGGCTGGTCTGAGGGGAGTAACCTTAAAGCAGCTCATGCCTTTTGGTTAGATCCTAAACGAGCAGAAACGGATGCTGAGTGGGCTGAGCTAAGAGAGCAGACCGACTGGAAGACTGAACTGGCTCACGATTTTGGGCTGTGGGTTAACCAAAAGCTCAATGATGCTTATAACAATAACCAGCAGATTCATCTGGCTGATACTGAACAGAAAGCATGGAAGCACGATATGGCCGATTTAATTAAACAAACCATTCGCGAAGGCTGGGGGGTATTTGAATGAAATACTATTTAGTTATTCCGCATATCAAAGTGCAGAACGCCAACTGTATTTCCAGCCCACTGACCTATGGCTTTCCTGCAATAACCGCTTTTACCGGTGCAGTACATGCGCTTAGCCGTAAGTTATTTCCAACGTTTAATATGACGTTAGACGGTGTAGCCATTGCCGCTCATGATTGTGATATTCAACGTTCCAGGCCTAATAGTTACTCTGACTGGAGTTTTATTCAGTCTCGCCATCCAATCAAAAAGGACGGTAATTCACCGTCGATCATCGAAGAAGGCTATATCCATCTTAAGCTGAGCTTAGTAGTTGAAGTGACTAGCGAGACTGATTGGAATAGTGAAGAGAAGCAGGCGTTCTGTGATGCGGTTTACCAGCAAATGATGCAACAGCGTTTAGCCGGCGGCTCTATTCTGAGTATCGGCAATACTCGACGTCAAATCAGTTTGCATAACGATCCCAAAGGTGACCCTGACAAGATTAAAGCGATTCAAATTCAACTGAGTCCTTCGTTTCTACTGATAAACCGGCAAGATGTACTGATTGACCATACGGCAAAGCTACAGGCTGAAAATCCGGATAAAACCGCTCTGGATGCATTAATCGATCTGTGCGCTATTCATATCTCCCCAGAGGTTGATGAATTAAATGATTCGGCTGACGAGGTTAATGGAAAGGGCGTTCGCTGGGTTGCATCATCGCCAAAGAAAGGGTGGTTAGTACCCATTCCTGTTGGTTATAAAGGTATCGCTCCTGAGTTTGCTATCGATCGGGTTGCCGATATCAGGGCACCGCAATACCCGACCCATTTTGTTGAATCAGTTTATTCGATAGGTGAGTGGCGTTTTGTTAATAGCCTGCCTGATTTCAATCACATTTTCTGGCGACACCATACCGATATTGATAATCAACTATTTCTGGTTAGCCAGTCCGGTTTGAGTTCGAACCAAGAAAGCCTACAAACCCTATTTTAATTAACTATTAATCTGAATTTTTTCAAGGAGATCGACCATGTCTAAAACTACATTAAAAACTGCCTCGGTATTAGCCTTTGAACGTAACTTTGACGTGTCTGATGCGGTGTTTTATCAAACTAACTGGGACAACCGTACAGCGCCGGTAAAAATTAAAAATAGTGAAAAATCGGTACGTGGCACCATCTCAAACCGGTTAAAAAATGCGATAGCGGCCGATCCGACTAAATTGGATGCCGAAATTGAAAAAGCCAATCTACAAACCGTCGATGTTGCCGCGTTAAATCAGGACAATGACACGCTGCTGGTGAAATGGAGCTTAAAAGTTCTGCCTTTTACCGGTAAACCTTGCGTATGTAATAACGCTGAATACCAAAGCCAGTTGGAAGCAACGCTGCAAAGTTATATCGATAAGGTCGGTTTTGATGAGCTGGCCAAGCGCTATGCGACCAATATTGCTAATGCACGCTTCTTATGGCGTAACCGTATGGGCGCTGAACATATTGACGTGGTGGTAAAAGTTGAAGGTCAGAGTGACTTGGTTTTTGATGCCAAAACCTATTCGCTGGTAGACTTTAAACAGTCTGATGCCCAGTTAGAACAACTGGCCCAGTTGATTAAACAAGGGCTTGCCGGTGAACGCTTTGTTTTACTGCATATTGAGGCTTTTGCCCGGGTAGGAAAAGGGCAGGAAGTATACCCATCGCAAGAACTGATCCTCGATCAGGGCAGCAGCAAAGGGAAGAAAAGTAAAACGCTGTATGCCATTGATGACGCTTCAGCGATGCATTCACAAAAAATCAGTAACGCACTAAGAACCATTGATACCTGGTATCCGGATGCGCAATTCCCGATTGCGGTTGAACCCTACGGTGCCGTGACATCAATGGGAACGGCTTTTCGCCAGCCAAAAGTAAAAACTGATTTTTACTCTTTGTTCGATTCATGGGTTCTAAAGGGCGAAGCGCCAGCGTTGGAACAACAGCACTATGTAGCCGCTATTCTGATCCGCGGTGGCGTATTTGGTGAAAGCGGTAAGGAGTAAAATTATGGATCACTATATTGATATCCATATCTTCCCCAATCCGGAGATCGAGAGTTCGGTGCTGATGAACAGCCTGTTTTATCAGTTACATTTGCTCTTCGTTGACCGAAACAGCGAGGTTGCCGTTAGTTTTCCTAAATACCGCCTTGCTCAAACCGGCGCGTGGAAAAATACGCTCGGTTCTGTGCTGCGATTACATGGAAGCCATCAGTCCCTGTTGGCGTTGGATACCGCGACTACGCTAACTGACGCTTTGAACTACGCTGCGGTTAGCGGTATTACGCCAGTTCCAAAGGACATTAACGAATATGCGGTGTTCGTTCGCAAACATGCGAAATCGCAACGTGATATTGAACGAAAACGTCAGCACCTATTGAAGAAGGCCGGTGGTGAATGGAATGAAATAGCGCAGGAAAGTATGGATCGCTTTATGGATAAATTGTACTGCAAGTTACCTTTTATCTATCTGACCAGCCATAGCTCGATACCGGCTAAAGGCGAGGAGAAAAACCATTTCAGCCTTTTTATCAGTAAGGAAAACGGCATGCTGATGAAAGGAAAATTGACAAAATATGGTTTAAGCGACCCAACACACAAAACCAGCGTACCTATTTTTTAACGATTGAAGTTCTAAGTTCTTTAATAAATAGGCTAGAAGTGCCATAACCCTTTTTTTAGCGATAAATTAATCATTAGATAAAACAGACGGTTAAGAAAGTCGCTGAAAAAAAGGGTATTTGACTTACCAAAATAGAACATCCCAGAGGCAGCAATGCGTCTGGGGTGATTTTTTATTGAAAAGTCTACTGAACCGCCGCATAGGCGGCTTAGAAATCAAAGTTAACGTTTATAGGCTTTGTCTTGTTCTGAACCGCCGCATAGGCGGCTTAGAAATATATCCTTAGGGCTAATACTCATAATTGAACCTGAACCGCCGCATAGGCGGCTTAGAAATCACTAATGGTGCAGAAAGGTATTGCTGGTACCTGAACCGCCGCATAGGCGGCTTAGAAAAGTTCAGCGATTCTAAAGAGCCGCGAGCTTATCTGAACCGCCGCATAGGCGGCTTAGAAACCTCTACGGCGATACGTGAATAACCTGACAATCTGAACCGCCGCATAGGCGGCTTAGAAAAAATAGAAAGGCACGCTGCCAGATAGGAAAATCAGAACCGCCGCATAGGCGGCTTAGAAAATCCTGAATCAGCTTCATGGACTCCTGCATAACTGAACCGCCGCATAGGCGGCTTAGAAAGTGATGCGCTTTTGAATGCTATAAGTGCGGGACTGAACCGCCGCATAGGCGGCTTAGAAACAAGATTGGAAGTATTCTGCTTGCTCCCAATCCTGAACCGCCGCATAGGCGGCTTAGAAATCTGTCCTGACTTTATTGATGAGCAAACCGACCTGAACCGCCGCATAGGCGGCTTAGAAACAATGGCAGATTGCCGCATAGGAATTCAGTATCTGAACCGCCGCATAGGCGGCTTAGAAAAGCTAATCGGTAAGGCTCTTTACGGTAGGCTACTGAACCGCCGCATAGGCGGCTTAGAAATTAGCCCTACCCTAGTCTAACCTTTTGCTGAGCTGAACCGCCGCATAGGCGGCTTAGAAAAAGGTGGCCGATAAGGCCACACGCTTTAAAATCTGAACCGCCGCATAGGCGGCTTAGAAAGTAGGTAAAATCTGTTATTCGTCGGTTATTGCCTGAACCGCCGCATAGGCGGCTTAGAAATAATTGAAAGGGACCGAAAAGGCGCTTTTGGACTGAACCGCCGCATAGGCGGCTTAGAAATGACTCATATATCTCATATTGCAAACAAAAAGCTGAACCGCCGCATAGTAATACCCTGAACCGCCGCATAGGCGGCTTAGAAATTATGATAGATACTATTCTTTGTACCTCTCTACTGAACCGCCGCATAGGCGGCTTAGAAATGAGTTAACCAACGTGTTAACAGTAGCCGAAACTGAACCGCCGCATAGGCGGCTTAGAAATACATGATATAGCTCTACCTCTTAGCTCTACCCTGAACCGCCGCATAGGCGGCTTAGAAATAACAACTCGTTAACTCGTAACTCACTACTGGCTGAACCGCCGCATAGGCGGCTTAGAAACAATAATAGATTTACCGTCTGGGATTTCGTCGTCTGAACCGCCGCATAGGCGGCTTAGAAATACGGGAAGCGGATTATCGTTGAATCTAATCATTGAACCGCCGCATAGGCGGCTTAGAAATGAAGGCTACGGGCGCTACGGTCAGGGGGGGTCTGAACCGCCGCATAGGCGGCTTAGAAACATTAACGGCGGTGAAAATATTACGGTTAAAGCTGAACCGCCGCATAGGCGGCTTAGAAAAGTCACAGACGCAGCACTCCGAGAAACTCAAACTGAACCGCCGCATAGGCGGCTTAGAAAACACTTCACCAAGCCGTGATAATTTTTTATTCCTGAACCGCCGCATAGGCGGCTTAGAAAATAAGGTTTTGCGCCTGACTCATGGCATTTGCCTGAACCGCCGCATAGGCGGCTTAGAAACCCATCGTTCAGCTTAAATGTTTTTCCAGACCCTGAACCGCCGCATAGGCGGCTTAGAAAAGACTCACAGGAGAATATTTATGCGTTTATCACTGAACTGCCGCACAGGCGGCCTAGAAATATTTAACCTATAAGCCTAAGGTAATCTCTTTCTAAACCGCCGCATAGGCGGCTTAGAAAGTATATAGTATAGGCCGTCCGTTCGGCTCTAACTAAACCGCCGCACAGGCAGCCCAACAACAAAAAGCGCGCCAATGATAAAACTCACGGCGCGCTTTTTGTTCTCTGATAATGCCTCTATTCGACCAGACTATTAACGCCCGAACTTTTGCAGGGCGGTTTCCAGCGCTTTGCGCAGCAAATCACGATCGTGGCGATAGGGGACGTCGTCGGCTTCCAGCGGTTGCTGAACGATCACCTTATTGGTGATACCGGCAATATTGGTCTGAGGACCAACGATAACACCGTCTATTTTGCGGCCGTTAATCGCCTCTTCAACAATGGTCATTTTTTGCGTCAGGGTTAATGATGCGGCTGCCGGGCTGAGCTCTTTTGCTAAATTGCCGATATAGATAATTCGTGCCTTGCTGCGGCCAAGGGCCTGAGCCAGGTCGCCTAACAGGAGCGGCGGCATCAGGCTGGTCATAAAGCTTCCGGGGCCAATAAGAATTAATTCAGCTTCTTCTACGGCCTCGATGGCTTCTCGGGTAGTGCTGACTACCGGTTCCAGCATCAGCTCTTTTGGCATCTCTTTTAGGCTATCGACGTTAACTTCGCCATAAACCAGATGCCCGTCGCTATCGATGGCCGCAAGATCGACCGGATGTTCAGACATCGGGATCAGATAAGCATTAATTTTTAGCAAATTGCGAATCAAATTGATGGCTTCTAACGGGCGAACGCTCAGGTTATCTAACGCTTTAAGCATTAAATTTCCTAAATTGTGACCTGCAAGCTCTCCATTGCCACTAAAGCGGTATTCAAACATGGTAGATGCAATGCTAGGCTCTGTGATCAACTGATTCAGGCAGTTTCGGGTATCGCCCCAGGCAATACCGCCTTCTGATTGGCGGATTCGACCGGTGGAGCCGCCGTTATCGGTGGTGGTAACGATGCCAGTAAGGCGGGAGCCTAAAGGTGAAAGGGCAGACATAACTCTGCCTAAACCATGTCCACCGCCTAAGGCAACGACATGTTCTAAATCACTCAGCGTGCGGTTACGCATGTAATTCCTTTTTATAGGGCCTGTTTTTCGGCATAAGTTAACCGATTTTTATCTAAAAGGCGAAACCTGTGTTATTTAGCATGACATAAGTCAACATTGACCTACATCAAGCTGCATATGGGCTTTTTTCAGTATGGTCTGGTTGATTAAAACAGAGAGATAACTGCTGTATAATTAGTTATATAGCGTTTTTAATTCTGGATTGAACAACCAATAAGAATTAGTATTGATATATCGTCTGTTAGCTTCTTCTGCTAATCAGACAACTCAATGAAACTCTGAGCTGCATTACCTAAGTCACACAATTGATATGGTTTTGCCGCCGTGGCTTTAAGTCACCAGGGTGTAAGGTAGAAATGCCTGCGCCTCCCGAATTTGGAAAGGTGTTTTATGGTATCGCAACTGACCGATGCTTTTGCGCGCAAGTTTTATTATTTGCGCTTATCTATAACAGACGTTTGCAACTTTCGTTGTAACTATTGTCTGCCCGATGGCTATAAGCCAAACGCCAATAAGCGTTTTTTAACCCTCGACGAAATTAAACGCGTCGGTAGGGGCTTTGCTGAGCTCGGCACTGAAAAAGTGCGGCTGACCGGCGGGGAACCAACCTTACGCCGTGACTTTGTTGATATCATTGCCGCTATCCGTGAAAACTCAGCCATCAGAACGCTGGCGGTGACCACCAATGGTTATCGTATGGCGCGGGATGTTCAAAGCTGGAAAGATGCGGGGCTAACTGCCATTAACGTTAGCGTTGACAGTCTGGATGCCCGCCAGTTTCATACGATTACCGGTCAGGATAAATTCCGTCAGGTAATGGAAGGCATCGACGCTGGCTTTGATGCCGGCTTTGCCAAGATTAAAGTTAATACCGTGCTGATGCGCGATGTTAATGACCGCAGTCTCAACACGTTTCTCGACTGGATTAAACTCCGTCCAATCCAACTCCGCTTTATTGAACTGATGGAAACCGGTGAAGGTACCGATTTATTCCGTAAGCATCATGTATCCGGTCAGGTTATCCGCCAGCAGCTTCTTGAGAAGGGGTGGCAGCAGAGCATTCGAGCACGCAGCGACGGGCCGGCTCAGGTATTTACCCATCCGGACTATCAGGGCGAAATCGGCCTGATCATGCCTTATGAAAAAGATTTCTGTCAGAGCTGTAATCGCCTGCGGGTTTCGGCCATCGGTAACTTGCACTTATGTCTGTTCGGCGAACAGGGTATCTCCCTGCGGGATTTGCTCACCGAAGATAGCCAACTGGATGCGCTGAAATCGCGGATTCAGGACAAACTCCAGACTAAGAAACAGACGCACTTTCTTCATCAGGGTAACAGCGGTATCACGCAAAACCTGTCATTTATTGGCGGTTGATATCCCATGCTGAGCTTTTGTGCTCAGCGCTACCCGAACATAAAATTTAAGGAGCTCTAATGGGTCATGCAGCCAGCGAATTTATGCCTGTGTCTATTGCGGTATTAACCGTGTCCGATACCCGGGGCGATGCTGAAGATACCTCCGGACATTATTTGGCCGATGAAGCCAAAGCCGCCGGGCATCAGGTAATTGATAAGCGCATTGTAAAAGATGATATCTATCAGATCCGGGCTATCGTATCCGGTTGGATTGCTGATGAATCGGTGCAGTCTATCGTGATTACCGGTGGTACCGGTTTTACGACTCGAGATAATACCCCGGAAGCCATTCTGCCGCTGTTCGACCGTGAAGTTGAAGGGTTTGGTGAACTGTTCAGAATGCTGTCTTATGAAGATATTGGTACTTCAACGCTGCAGTCCCGTGCGCTAGCCGGTATTGCTAATCATACGGTGATCTTCGCCGTACCGGGCTCGACTAATGCTTGCCGCACTGCCTGGGAGCAGATCATTTTGCAGCAGTTGGATGCCCGCCATCGCCCGTGCAATTTTATTCCTCATATGCGTAAGAAATAGAGATAAGGCCAACAATGTCACAGTTAACCCACATCAATGCCGCCGGTGAAGCGCACATGGTTGATGTTTCAGCCAAGATAGAGACAGTTCGGGAAGCCCGCGCTGAAGCCTTTGTTGAAATGAAAGCAGAAACGCTGACCATGATTATGCAAGGCAGCCATCATAAAGGTGATGTGTTTGCTACGGCGCGCATCGCCGGGATTCAGGCCGCTAAAAGAACCTGGGAGCTGATCCCACTTTGCCACCCGCTGCTGCTGAGTAAAGTCGAAGTGTCACTTGAAGCGCTGCCGGAAAGTAATCGGGTGCGCATTGAGTCATGCTGTCGCCTGACGGGTAAAACCGGCGTGGAGATGGAGGCTTTAACAGCCGCATCGGTGGCCGCATTGACCATTTATGATATGTGCAAGGCCGTTCAGAAAGATATGGTTATCGGGCCGGTAAGATTGCTGACGAAGAGCGGCGGGAAATCCGGCGACTTTAATGCCGATGGCGTAACGGGAAAATAATTTTATGATTAAGGTTATCTTTTTTGCTCAGGTCAGGGAATTGGTTGGGGTTGATCAACTGTCGCTTGCGGCAGATTACCCGACGGTTGAAGCGCTGCGTCAGGCATTGTGTACCCGCGGTAATAAATGGCCGCTGGCGTTAGAGTCTGACAAGCTACTGATGGCGGTTAACCAAACGCTGGTGACTGGCGATCATGCCATTGTTGATGGCGATGAAGTGGCATTCTTCCCGCCGGTTACCGGAGGTTAAGATGACGGATATGACCAACACGCGTATCTCTGTTTGTAGCGAAACCTTTAGCGTCGGTGATGAGTATCAGTGGCTTTCGCAGTGCGATGATGACGGTGCGGTGGTGACCTTTACCGGTAAGGTGCGTAATCATAATCTGGGGGATAGCGTTAGCGCATTAACGTTGGAACACTATCCGGGCATGACTGAAAAAGCACTGGCTGAGATTATTGATTTATCCCGCCAGCGCTGGCCTCTACAGCGGGTGAGTGTTATTCACCGTATTGGTGAATTATTTCCCGGCGACGAGATTGTGTTTGTTGGCGTAACCAGCGCCCATCGCAGCTCGGCTTTTGAAGCCGCAGAGTTTATTATGGATTACCTGAAAACCCGCGCGCCTTTCTGGAAGCGCGAAGCCACGCAAGAGGGCGATCGCTGGGTTGAATCCCGCGATAGCGATAAGCAAGCCGCCGAACGCTGGTAATCAAGTTAAGTCCATCAACGGTTAGCAATGGGGTATATCTTTATATCCCATTGGCTCCGGTCAAAGACGAGCTATCACCCTTATTTTCGCTATAAATATAAAGCCAATAAAATCAGCCTATTATGGGTGGTTGATAAAAAATGGTATTTTAGCTATAGCGATCCCAATTTCCTGATGTTTAGCGGCGTCAGGCGGTGTTTTTATGCTAAATTCTCTACTGAACCGCCGTATAGGCGGCTTAGAAAACATTAGAGGGATAGAGGGATAGACCCCTTCACTGAACCGCCGTATAGGCGGCTTAGAAAAAAGCATGAAGGATCAGAACCGGTCAGAGATTCTGAACCGCCGTATAGGCGGCTTAGAAATTAACTCAGCTTTGCGTTGCTCAAATCCCCAACTGAACCGCCGTATAGGCGGCTTAGAAACGATGATTGGGAAGGTTACAAGTTTGACCATACTGAACCGCCGTATAGGCGGCTTAGAAATCACCGATTTTCTCTGTAAGCTCTTTCAGGGTCTGAACCGCCGTATAGGCGGCTTAGAAAAGTTATGGCCATCAAGATTGGACCACCTCCCCCTGAACCGCCGTATAGGCGGCTTAGAAAAGCAGAATCACACCATTCGCAACTTGTATTGTCTGAACCGCCGTATAGGCGGCTTAGAAATGAAGAGAGAAGAGACATAGAGGTACAAAGAACTGAACCGCCGTATAGGCGGCTTAGAAATGCTCCACGATGAAGTTAACAGCATGAATACGCTGAACCGCCGTATAGGCGGCTTAGAAATAAGCGGTTCATGAGAATAGTTAATGAAATGACTGAACCGCCGTATAGGCGGCTTAGAAAAACCCAAGAATGACCATCTGAGCCCCAACCACCTGAACCGCCGTATAGGCGGCTTAGAAACAATGCTGAGTTAATAGTAAATGATGAGAAAACTGAACCGCCGCATAGGCGGCTTAGAAAAGTATCACTCAAGTTGAGTCCATATTGGTTTGCTGAACCGCCGCATAGGCGGCTTAGAAATAAAGCCTATTCAGTGAATAATTAAACGCTTACTGAACCGCCGCATAGGCGGCTTAGAAAGTAAAGCTCTGGGCTACATGAATCAACGCTATCTGAACCGCCGCATAGGCGGCTTAGAAAAGTTCGTGTGAATACAACGATGCAACCAGGAACTGAACCGCCGCATAGGCGGCTTAGAAACTCAGTGCTGTTCGCTTTTTCAGCGTTGGCAACTGAACCGCCGCATAGGCGGCTTAGAAATTTGATGCATCCTCTAACTTCCCTGCTAGCCTCTGAACCGCCGCATAGGCGGCTTAGAAAAGTGCAGTTACCGCCTGTTTCTTTTCGTTCTTCTGAACCGCCGCATAGGCGGCTTAGAAAAAAGGCACGTTCGATAGCTCGGACATAATGAACTGAACCGCCGCATAGGCGGCTTAGAAAGGATGTATTCAACCGGAACGGTTACGCAACGCCTGAACCGCCGCATAGGCGGCTTAGAAAAGAACCTGAGAAACTAACTGGTGGAAAGCGGACTGAACCGCCGCATAGGCGGCTTAGAAAAGGTCGCGAACTCGCATTGATGATATCTCTCACTGAACCGCCGCATAGGCGGCTTAGAAATTTATATAGGGCGTTGTGAAATGGGCCAGCTTCTGAACCGCCGCATAGGCGGCTTAGAAATTATCGACTTTGACCTCCGCTTTCTGTTCCAGCTGAACCGCCGCATAGGCGGCTTAGAAACAAATTCCAGGGTCACCTTTCGGTGGCCTTTTCTGAACCGCCGCATAGGCGGCTTAGAAATAATGGACACGTTATCTCAGGGGGCTTAATGACTGAACCGCCGCATAGGCGGCTTAGAAACATGCTTCAGCATGCTTGAAACAGTCATTGAACTGAACCGCCGCATAGGCGGCTTAGAAAATGATTTACCCGTTGCTGTGTAGGCTCCTCCGCTGAACCGCCGCATAGGCGGCTTAGAAAGACGACAAACCCGACATGACCACCGCCATTACCTGAACCGCCGTATAGGCGGCTTAGAAAGGAATTCAATCAACTCGCTTCGAATCAGCCAACTGAACCGCCGTATAGGCGGCTTAGAAATGTACGGAGCCAACCTGAGCGGAGCCGACCTGCTGAACCGCCGCATCGGCGGCCTAGAAATACGCCATAAATTGGCCTCTAGCTCGGTTACCCAATATCCCGCCCCAGCAACCAACAATCCCACCACCTTGGGTAAACATCCGCAGGGGAAAATGTTACTATTCGCACGCCAGTTTTTGGGGGCGTCAGGCCGCTTGTTATTTCATCAGGCTAAATGAACTTTCCCCCGCTAATGATGATTTTTGATAGAGGTTTTTTTCATGACACGCGTTGCAATGGTATATCACAGCGGATACGGACATACGGCAAAGGCTGCTGAGGCAGTAGCTAAAGGGTTAATGGAAATAGGCGGAACCCATCTTGATATGCTTCCCATCGATGCAGAAGGTAATTTGCCCGAGGCTGCGTGGGCTATACTCTGTGCCGCAGACGGCATTATTTTCGGTAGCCCGACCTATATGAGCGGCCCGTCATGGCAGTTTAAAAAATTCGGCGATGCCTCTTCAAAGCCGTGGGCTGCGCAGCAGTGGAAAGATAAATTGTTTGCCGGTTTCACTAATTCAGCCAGCATGAATGGCGATAAGCTCAGCACGTTAGACTATATGTTCCACTTATCTCAACAACACGGTGGTATCTGGGTTGGTATGGGAATGCTGCCTTCGAATACCAAAGCAGCCACCCGTAATGATGTGAATTATATAGCAGGATTCTCCGGGTTAATGACAGTGTCACCGGCAGATGCTTCGGTCGATGAAGCGCCGCTACCGGGCGATTTAGAAACCGCTCGGCTGTTCGGCCAGCGAGTTGCTACTCTGACTCAGCGCTGGGCTAAATAATTTGCTTGCTAATTGATAGGGTTAGATTGGTTTTATTTTTTGATATTTCCCTGATTGTAACGAAATTATTTCTTTTATCGATTGTCTTAATTTGTGGTAATCTTGAAGAAGGATTAGGCATATTTATCCCCTGATTCTATTCAGCTCATTTTAGTTTAAGAGGGACATTTCAAATGGATCCACGTCACAATAGTTCTTACGTAGAATACAGCAGCACCGGTATTCAGGCGTTTATGGCACAGGTCTACGGATGGATGTCCTGCGGTCTGTTACTAACAGCTTTTACCGCTTGGTTTGTTAATGGTTCGGCACTGCAAGAGACTATCCTGACCAACAGTATATTATTTTTTGGGTTGATTATTGCTCAACTAGGTTTGGTTTTCTTCCTGTCAGGAATGGTTAATAAAATCAGTGGTAGCCTGGCTACAACGCTGTTTATGCTCTATTCCGTGCTGACTGGCTTGACCTTATCCGTGGTGTTTATGCAATACACCGGCGCTTCTATTGGTAGCACGTTCGTTGTAACTGCTGGTACCTTTGGTGCGATGAGCGTTTATGGTTATACCACTAAGCGTGACCTGACCGGCTTAGGCAGCATGATGGTAATGGGCCTTATCGGTATTATTATTGCCTCTGTGGTTAACATTTTCCTGCAGAGCAGCGCAATGTACTGGGCAATCACCTATATCGGCGTAATCGTGTTTGTTGGTTTAACCGCTTACGACACGCAAAAGCTGAAGGCAATCGGTGAGCAAGTGTCCGCTGATGACAGAGAAAATTATCGTAAGTACTCAATTATGGGTGCATTAACGTTATATTTAGACTTCATCAACCTGTTCTTAATGTTACTGCGTATTTTAGGCGATCGTCGCTAATACACCGCAACCTGATGGTTTATTTCTCTAAGGGCGCGATTTATCGCGCCCTTAGTTTATCTATAGAGCGATAATTCATCGCTAATTTTGCTTGTACATAGAATAAACGGGCGAATGTGATCTGGATCTGATATAATCGCAAAATCCGGCGTACTTCGGTCTACGCCATGTTCCTCGCGGTAGTGCCTCAACGTAATACCTCGTATGTTAATCTCGTCAGGACCGTAGCAGATATCACATCTTTTAAAGATGATTTGCCAGGACGAGACTGGAGTTTTCCCTTTTATGTCATTTGATTCCCTCGGCTTAAATGCCGAAATTTTGCGTGCGGTTGAAGAACAAGGCTACCGCGATCCGACCCCTATTCAGCAGCAGGCGATACCGATGGTATTAGCTGGCCGCGACCTAATGGCCTGTGCACAAACGGGTACCGGTAAAACCGCAGGATTTACGCTGCCGTTATTACACATTCTGGACAGCCAAAAAGCTGCGCCACGTTCAGGACGTCGTCCTGTGCGCGCATTAATTCTTACTCCGACCCGCGAACTGGCGGCTCAAATCGGTGAGAATGTGCGTGACTATAGTAAGCATATGAATATGCGTTCGCTGGTGGTATTTGGCGGCGTAAGCATTAACCCGCAAATGATGAAGCTGCGCGGTGGTGTAGACGTGCTGGTGGCAACGCCGGGCCGTTTGTTAGATTTAGAGCATCAGCGTGCGGTAGACCTGTCTACCGTTGAGATTCTGGTGCTGGATGAAGCAGACCGTATGTTGGATATGGGCTTTATTCATGATATTCGCCGCGTATTGTCTAAGCTGCCGGCTAAGCGTCAGAACCTGATGTTCTCCGCAACGTTTTCGGATGAAATTAAAGCCCTGGCCAGCAAAATGCTGGTGAACCCGGCCTATGTTGAAGCCGCTAAGCGTAATACGCCGTCTGAACTGGTGGATCAAAGCGTCCACTTTGTTGACCGTAAGCGTAAGCGGGAATTACTGTCTCAGATGATTGGTGAAGGTCAATGGCAGCAAGTGCTGGTCTTTACCCGAACTAAACACGGCGCAAACCATCTGGCTGAGCAACTGAATAAAGATGGTATTAGCGCATCGGCAATCCACGGTAATAAGAGTCAGGGTGCCCGTACCCGTGCTTTAGATGAATTTAAAAATGGTAAAATTCGGGTACTGGTGGCGACAGATATTGCTGCCCGCGGTCTGGATATTGACCATCTTCCGCACGTGGTTAACTTTGAGTTACCTAACGTACCGGAAGATTACGTTCACCGTATTGGCCGCACCGGCCGCGCTGAATGTACCGGTGAAGCGGTCTCTTTAGTTTGTGTTGATGAACATAAGCTACTGCGTGATATCGAGCGTTTATTGAAGTTCGAAATTAAACGCATTGCGCTGCCGGGCTATGAGCCGGATCCAAGTATTAAAGCTGAACCTATTATTAACGGTCGCCAGAGCGGCGGGCGTCAGGGGCAGGGTGGTCGTCCGGGTCAAAGCGGTCGTCAACACACGGGCGCACCTCGCTCATCATCAGGTCAAAGTGCTGGCCGTAGCGAAGGCAGCCCTTGGGGTAATAAAGGCGGTAAATCGTCTGACAGCCGTGGTGCCGCTAATGGTGCTCCGCGCAGCCAGAAGCCGCGTACCGAACACGGGGCTCCGCAAAAGCGGGCAACCTATTCGGGTTCTCGTCGGTCAAATGTTTCCGGTGAGTAATTCAGTTTAAAACCGGATTAAATAAAAAATCTTTCCGCTTTGGAAAGATTTTTTTTGCCTGTAATCTAGTACAATAACTTAACATATAGTACGGCAGTCTATTTATAACTATTTATAACTATTTATAACTATTTATAACTATTTATAACAAAGGGAATTGATGCATGAAGAAGTCTCTGCTCGTTGTATTTATCATGTTGCTCACCGGCTGTGATTTATTTGAAAGCGGTGTGGCATACACGCTCGATAATCCTAAGAATGAACCAATAACCGTTAGCCTTGATGGCAAAGAGTATCAACTCCCTGCGGTAGGGCATATCTCCGTTGAGCTAAAATCGGGGGTTCATACCATCGCTTACCAAGGTGAAAGCGCTCAGTTTTATATTTTTAAAGACGGCAAAGGCGGGTTAATTAACCCGACGCTGTCTAACTATTATGTTAATTACGGCTTCTATAAAGTGGATAATGACGGTTATGACCGCGAAAAAATGACCAATGAAATGATGCTGAGCTACCGTAATACCGACACCATTTTAGGCAATGAGTTTAGCGGCTACTTTTATAAATATAACGATTTAGTGATTGAAAAACTGGGTGATACCCGAGGATGGAGCTTTGACGTTGATGAGGAACAGTCCAATGTCGTTTCATCTACATCATCGATTAAAATCATCGGCAAAATATTCAGAGAAGCCGCTTTTATTAAACTTATCAAAGATGAGACCGGAACTGAGTTGTTACCTGTTTCCGGTTATCAACAGCCTGCGCGTAGTTTTGCGAATATAGCGTTATTCTATCCGCCGTTAACCATGAAGCATGAATGCGCGCAGATTAACCAATATTTTGATGGAATGAATAAGCAACTGACGGAGTTGCAAAGCGTGAGTACTGACGCATCGGCGCGTGAAGAAGTAAGAAAACAGCTGATGCACTATTCCAGCGGTTTGCTTCAGGCTAAGCAACAGTGCCCGAAAAAGGACTTTTTTGTAGAATCAGTGAATAGCTTTGGCGCAACTAACCGAGTGCTGGATGGGGATGCAAGAAATGCCTATGAGCGCCCGGAAAAAGAGGCGGATGCGGCAATGAAATGGATGACAAATCGCTACGTTTTTATTCTGAAATAGAGCCCATCATTTGCCCACTTTAGCGATAAGTGAGCAACAAAAAGCCCGCGAAAATATCGCGGGCTTTTGACATCTGAATCGAGCAGCGCTGATTAGCTATTAGGCTGAAATACCCTGACTACGCAGATAATCTTCATAATTACCGGTAAAGTCAGACACTTTCTCCGGCGTAATTTCGATAATGCGCGTCGCCAGCGAGCTGACAAACTCACGGTCATGGGAAACGAAAATCAGCGTCCCCTGGTACATTTCCAACGCCATATTCAGCGACTCGATAGATTCCATATCCAAGTGGTTGGTTGGCTCATCCATCACTAAAATATTCGGCTTGGTCATCATCAGCTTACCAAACAGCATCCGGCCTTTTTCACCACCGGATAGCACTTTGACATTCTTTTTGATGTCATCTTGAGAGAACAGCAGGCGGCCCAAAATACTGCGTACTGACTGTTCGTCATCGCTTGGCTGCATCCACAGGCTCATCCAGTCGAATACCGTCATATCGATTTCGAAATCGCTGGCATGGTCTTGAGCATAATAACCAATGCTGGCATTTTCTGACCATTTAACCCGGCCGCTGTCTGCTTCCAGTTCGCTAATCAGGGTTTTCAACATGGTGGTTTTACCCACGCCGTTGGTACCCAGAATCGCGACTTTCTCGCCGACTTCGACCATCAGATTGACTTTCTTAAACAGTGTGGTGCCGTCATAGCCTTTAGATAAGTTTTCCACTTCTAACGCATTGCGGAACAGTTTCTTATCTTGCTCAAAACGAATAAACGGATTCTGGCGGCTAGAGGCTTTAACCTCTTCCAACTGAATCTTATCAATCTGACGGGCACGGGAAGTTGCCTGACGAGATTTTGATGCGTTAGCACTAAAGCGGCTAACGAAAGACTGGAGTTCGTTGATTTGTGCTTTTTTCTTCGCGTTATCAGACAGTAGACGTTCACGGGCCTGAGTTGAAGCGGCCATATATTCGTCGTAGTTGCCCGGATACACCCGTAGCTCACCGTAATCTAAATCGGCCATGTGCGTACATACCATATTCAGGAAGTGACGGTCATGGGAAATAATGATCATGGTACTGTTACGTTCGTTCAGAATTTGTTCCAGCCAGCGGATAGTATCAATATCCAGGTTGTTGGTCGGTTCATCGAGCAGCAGAATATCCGGGTTAGCAAACAGCGCCTGCGCCAGCAATACCCGTAATTTCCAGCCCGGAGCAACTTCGCTCATTGGTCCGAAATGTTGTTCTACCGGAATACCCACGCCCAGCAATAGCTCACCGGCACGAGATTCCGCAGTATAACCGTCCATTTCACCAAACTCGGTTTCGAGGTCGGCTACTTTCAGACCGTCTTCTTCAGACATTTCAGGCAGATTATAAATACGATCCCGCTCTTCTTTTATCGCCCACAGCTCTACGTGGCCCATAATAACGGTGTCAATAACGCTGAATTCTTCAAAGGCAAACTGATCCTGTTTCAGTTTACCCAAGCGCTCATTGGGATCGAGGAAGATATTACCGGCGCTTGGAATCAGGTCTCCGCCGAGGATCTTCATAAAGGTTGTCTTACCGCTGCCGTTAGCACCGATTAAGCCATAGCGGTTGCCGCCGCCGAATTTGACAGAGATATTTTCAAACAGTGGCTTGGAGCCAAACTGCATGGTGATGTTATTACTTATTAACAAGACGAGTACTCATAGGTTGAAAATGTGATATTGGGCACATTATGCCACAGATCGGTGTCATTTATGCACACTGGATAACCAACACCGGTTAAATTTTGTTTAATAGTTTTTGTTTCGCGCGGCATCTTAGCCGGAAAACGCAAATTAATCTAATTACTGTGAGATTATTGCGAAAATAGAAGGGTAAAAAATGCCATCAATTGAGTATAGACCGGCGTGAACGAATACAAAATCTGGCCGATAATATTACCGGCCAGAAGTCGTGGTTAGCTGATGATATTACGCCTTGGCGCTCTCTCCTTTAGGCGGTTCAAACGCCGTAAGTGGCAAGACCGGACCGGTATACTTTTCAATATACACCAGAGCGGTATTACCCGAGCATCCGTTAGCCAGTTGAGAGGTCGGTATATCTTTGGTTAGCACATTGGCGCCGCCGTTCTTACAAATGCCGCCGGCTGCCGGGTCTAAATCCGGCCATGCCCCTTCATGAATACAGACAATCCCCGGTTTAATTCCGTCGGATACCAGAGCACCTACCAATACCTGCCCGCGATCGTTAAAGGCTCTGACCAAATCACCGTTAGCGATGTTTCTTGCTTT
>NZ_ATYS01000121.1 GCF_000427805.1 Budvicia aquatica DSM 5075 = ATCC 35567
TCCAGACTAATATCATTATAGCGATAAGGCACCAGTGAAGGGACAATCGCATAACCAAAATGATTAATCTTCGCCCCCATGCCGTTCATGACCTCCGCACCGTTGACGCCCGGCGCCTCGACCAGCGCAAACGTATCCCCAAGATAAGGTCCAAATGTCAGGCCTCCACNGTGCAACACGGTCGCGCCACGGACACTCATCCCCCCTTGAGTATAATCCTGACCTTGAGAGACACTGCCGCCCACGGTGGCTGCAGACATCTGTTGAGTCAAATGGGTACCAATACTACTTCCCGATCCACTGGGTTCAAAGGCACCATTGACCGTATAGCTGAGACGTTGGTCTTCCCCGAGGGTGCCTGACAACGCGGTCTGGTAATGAGTATTCCCGTTGTTACCGGTGGTATGACTCACCCCCGTCGAGAGGATCGGCGACCGAGANCCTGAACCCAACGGGAGAGAGACGGACAACATGACCGTATTCTGTGTATGACGACTGTCAATACTGTCGGCTGACTGAATGCCGTTACGAAGGCGGCCGCTCTGCTGGCGGCTAAGTGACAGATTATAACTGATAGTATTATAGTGATGCGAATACGCCATCTGGTATTGGGTGTCACGTCCGCGATCTGAACGGTAGCTGCTGGTTGAACCGGAAAAATAGAGCTGACCATATTCCCCTAACCCTTGGCTGACGGTCGCTACAAGCTGATTGCTTTGCTGATAGGTGCTTGAGGACCAGNTTTTATGNTNGTCATACGCGGCACGGAGCCCCAGCACGTCGCCTAAATCACGATAACCTTGTGTGGAATAGCGGTAGCCCGCTAGAGACANTGTCGTCGATGTCGGGACAAAAGTACGGCTGTAAGTCGACCCCAGCCGCCAACCATCAACCTTGTCGCCCCACATGTCCGCCCGCGAATACACCGCATTGAGGCCGAGTGCACCGTACGGGCTGGCAAAGACAGCGCCNCCCAGCAACGCCTCGTANCCATCAGATATTCGTACGCCGGTATTCGCCGTGATGGCGTTCGTTAAGCCTGCTTGATAGACCATATCCGTAAACAATGCGTCGCTATTACCAATATTGCGCACCTGCCCGGCGGAGACACTGACACGGGCGTGCCCTGGCCGCATCGAATCGGGCACGGCGGAGAAGGGAACGGTAAAGGAAGACACGCGACCATCAGCTTCCTGCACGTCCACCTCCAAGTCACCCTGGTAACTCGTCGGGTATAAGTCATCAATCACAAAGGCGCCGGGGGCGACCGTGGTCTGGTAGATGACCCCGCCAGATTGACGGACGCTCACTTTGGCGGTGGTCGAAGCGACCCCCCGNATCGTCGGGGCATAACCGCGTTGCGATTCGGGGACCATACGGTCATCGGTTTCCAACTGCACACCACGAAATCCTAAGCTGCTAAAAAGACTGCCGGACGTGAAACTGTCCCCCAGCGTCAGTTGACTGCCGATCGCCGGGATAGGCCGCTGCACAAAGGTACGTATTGAACGCCACTGGCTGTTGTCCGGGCTGTTGTCGCTGGCATAACG
>NZ_ATYS01000122.1 GCF_000427805.1 Budvicia aquatica DSM 5075 = ATCC 35567
GGCGGCGAGATTGATAACCAAGGCACCATCAACTTATCTTTAGGCGCTGACCATACGGCCATCAGCCTGAACAACGGCCACCTGGTGAATAGCGGGAATATTCAGGCTAACGGTACCGCCATTCATATCAAAGGCAGCGACAGTACCATTACCAACGCCAAAACCATTGAAGCGGTTAACGGTAAAGCGGCGATTCATGTGGATGCGGGTGCAGGGCTGAACTTAAGCGCGGCATCCGGCACCGGCACCATTAAAGCCGGCGGTACCGCAGACGGTATTTTACTCAGTGAAGGTGCGCTTAGCCTGAACGTGGCCAATACCTTGATTGATATGAGTGATGCTGGTGCCAGTGGTATCGGTATTCATAACGTGGCCGGTATTGAAGGCATTAAGCTGGATAACACCAAGATTCAGCTGGGCGGCACCGGTATTGGTATTAAAACCGGGGCGTCGTTAGCCAAAACGAATAGCGGCAATATCAATGTCACTGACGGCACCGGTATTTTGTACCTTAATGAAGATGGTTCTGCGGTAGCGGCCAATCTGGATTTCTCGGACTCGTCTGAGCTAAAGATCAAGGTCACCGGCAGCGGTATTGGTGTTAAGGCCACGCTGGATGGTAATGAGCGCTCAGTAAATACCGGTGTGAGCGTCGCCGTGGCTAACGCTACCGGCGGCTCCGCCATTGATGTGAGCGGTGCAAAAACCGTGGCAAACTCCGGAATATTAACCTCTGCCTCTACCGTGGCCGGCGGCAATGTGTTGAATGTCCACGATGCTGAGACCATCAGTAACAGCGGCACCATTACTGCATCCTCAGCAGATATCGCCGCCATCGCCATGTCGAATGCGGGCAATAAAACCTTTACCAATACCGGCGATATTACCGGGCTGTTGGATTTTGCTACCGGCGATAACCTGATTAATCTGACCGGCGGCACCCTGAGCGGCAATATCAAGGCCAACGGTGGGGCCAATACCCTGACGGCATCGGGTAGTTCTGCGCACATCGGTGATGTTATTCTGGCCGGAACTCAAGCTCAGACCGTCACGGTCAACGATGCGTCAACACTGGGTAATCTGGTGATGACCGGAGCTGGCAATCATCAAATCACAGTGACAGAGGCCTCTGCGCTCGGCAATGTGGCACTGGGTGACGGAAACAGCCAAATCACCGTCGACGGTTCAACCGCAGGCAATATCACGCTGGGCACCGGCAATAATAATCTGACCCTGTCCGGCTCGGCGCAAATCGCTAACTTGGTGGCGGGTGTGGGTGGTAATAACACCGTATTGGTTAAAGATACGGCTACCTTCGGTACGCTGGATGCCGGCACCGGCGGTGCCAACGATAGCCTGACCTTTGACGGGGTGGATTATCAGTTGGCTAACACCTCAGATATTCAACACTTCGACCTGCTGAACCTGACCCACGGTGCG
>NZ_ATYS01000123.1 GCF_000427805.1 Budvicia aquatica DSM 5075 = ATCC 35567
GACCCGGCACTGTTCTTTAAACTGCCGTCATCATCAACAGTGATGCTCACTTGAGCCTTGCCAAACTTGCCCAAAAAATCCTGGGCCTGTTGCTGGACTGGATTGAGAATTTCGGCTTTGGCTTTATTTTTTGCCCAACTTTCGGCTTGATTTTGCGCCTGGTCGCCGGTCATATTGCTCCAGTCCTGCCCCCCCACNGCCTGAGCCGTACCGGCAGCTTTCATTTCCATCGCAGAAGCGGGCATCTTGCCATCCTTGTCGGCTTTCGGTAATGGGGCGTTACCCATGCCTAATTCCGGCAGGTTATTGACATACAACCCCGCATTATCCACCACGGGTAACAATGGCGAAGTGGCGGGCAATAATAGACTTTCACCGGCCTTCATTAACTCACGGCGGTCAACGCCTCCGTTATTCAGTGCACGCAATTGCGCTACGGTCACGCCGCTTTGCAAGGCCAGTTGATACAAGCTACTGTCAGCCGGAACGGTATAAAGGCGAGAGGCTGGTGTGCTATCAGGCGCGCTATGAGTTACTTCATGGGCGGCCATCACCACGCCACTGCCCATCAGCCATAAGGCGATAATCGAAAGACGCATTGTTATTTTCATTGTTTCATTCCCTTGCGCCGAACGCGCTGTCCTGATGAAGTCACTGAGAGAGGAAGACCTGAATATCACGCACTCAGGTCGCTAATGTGGGCTATGTGTGAACTGCCGAGATAGTGACGGACCGTGGACAGTCCGACCTGAAGCACCGCGCCAATCATCTCCGGCGTATTACCTTGCGATATTAATCGGGTGACCTGCCGCGCTATCTGCGCTTCATTGCCTTTATAAATGTATTTAGTCTGGAACGTTTTTTTACATGACTGACAGTAATAGCGTTGCGTCCCCGTCGACCTACCTTTACCGTGCTTTCTCACACTGCGAGTCTGGTTACAGTGATGACAGATGGGTATCAGCATTTTCATCATGATATTTCCTCCCCTTCCAGCTCATTCAGATACTGGGTTTAAGTTCAATCCGCCCACGTGGAAAACACACTCACAATGAATGGGGTTTGTATATCTTTATCTGGAGCAACATAGGGTTGAATCGGAAAACCATCAAATTGTTAATAACGATCAATATTCATACATTGATAGATTATAACTATCAATAANATCNNATTGATCGAGAGTAACTATTTGACAGGTGATTTTAAAGACAATGAAATCAAGGCGATATAATTCACAATAAAAGAGACTAACGCTATTGAACATTAATAAATAAATTAATACAGGTCTAAATCATGAAAAAATTAAAACACTTTAAGTTGATTAAAATCAACTTA
>NZ_ATYS01000124.1 GCF_000427805.1 Budvicia aquatica DSM 5075 = ATCC 35567
ACGTAATCGCTCAGTAACGCCAGCGCGGTCTGGGGATTATCCGCCGACGCCGACAGCATAAAGTAAGGGAGGGTTTTCTTTTCATCCGGCGGGGATGTCATCAGCCCTTTTTCAGCCATCTCCGTTAGCCAAAGGCGTTTAGCCTGCGAGTCCATCGATTCAGTCTGTTGCTTAACGTAAGCCGTCTCGGATAGGTAACTCAGCTTCTCATTGGGGCTGGATACCATCTCGGTGAACCGGTTGAATAAATGGTTGGCTATCGCCTGTGGGTCGGCGTTAATGCCGCTCACCCGCGCAAAGGCCCGTCTTAATGTCAGGTAATCGTCCATCTGGGCCATTCTCGGCGGGGAGACATAGGCTTTGACCGTCCACTGCTCTTTGGCGGTAAAAGCATAGGTGCCGGCTATCAGGGTGGTGACTAACGTCACCATCAGAATCACGCCTTTCTTGTCCCAGAGTCGAAGGAGCAACTCAAACAGGTCTATCTCATCGTTCGGGTTAGCATGACGAGGCCCAGCCTGATTGGCGGTATGACCTGATGGGGCGTTTAACGTTTTTTGACTTATTTCACTCATCGTCATACCTCATCGGATGCCATGACACGGGTTATTGTGGTGAGACTCCCTGATGGGCACTGGGGACAAGTATCGGGCAATCTCGCGCAGGCTTGACCGGGGCCGGGAATGACGCCAGCCATAACGCCGTAATGGAAGCAGGCCGCAGTTCGCTGACTGTAGCGACCGGGGCGCAACGAAGGGGTTTGCCCGCATCTCGGGAGGCGGACAGTAACCATGGCATCGGTATCATTACCGCTATCGCCAGCAAGGTCACCGCACTGACCACCATATCCAAACTGGTCACTCTCATGACACACGCTCCCTGTTGTTACCTCGCCTCGTCGATTAGCCGCCAACACGCGCATTCCCATCCGTTTGATAAGCGGCGTAAATGTACCGGCCTTGAAACGTGCCTCGGCAACCGAGGCACATATAACGCGGTAAACCACTGCGGGCTTTACCGTGTTTGCGGATTTGCGTCAGTGTATCGCAATGCGGACACGCCGGGCGTTGCCGTTGTTTGAGTAATGTCATCATCATCATCGTCATCTAAAATCTCCGAGACCGGACCTGAGTCGTAAGCGGTCTATCGTTGTCACGACCATAGGCAGGGCATATTAGCGTCACCCTCGGTCTGTTAAACACGTTAAGCCTCGGTCACTGACGGGGCCTGGCAACTCGTCTGATAAACGTATTTACCCTGAAAGGTGCGCCGACACTCACTACAAAGGTAACGCTGAAAGCCACAGCGCGATGTTCCATGTTTGCG
>NZ_ATYS01000125.1 GCF_000427805.1 Budvicia aquatica DSM 5075 = ATCC 35567
ACGCCTCTGACTGATGATCGTCAGAGGCGTTTATTATTCCCCTCACATTATTTTTTTGCTTATTCTGTTGAGAACTACTCAAACCCACTGAGACGACAGTCTAGTTTAAAGTGAAAAAACCACCCGAAGGTGGTACGTATACAAAAGTAGGGAGTGGACCCATTCACCGCATACAAAGAAAAAAAGTGTTATTTTTAAACTTTCATTATTTGATAAATGACCTTGGCTTGAGCGAATGATGATGAGGGAATTCGCACTATAACACCATGTGGATCTCAACCAAGGTCAACCATATGCCAACCGCTCGACTTTATTTCAATTTCATCGTCAACGGGCGTATACTCATCAGTCATTGATTGGCCGATTTTTTGCAACCTTTTGCGAATGTATTTAATCTAAAGAATGACCATGAAACCACACGACATCAATATAAACGCAAAATCGCGGCAGGTTAGGAAAAACTTGTTAGCCGCGCTCGGTCGACTCTGCACAATAAAATATTCTGCCGTAAACGGTGAGGTCGATATCCAGGGTGATCTCAGCGATGATATTCTGAGACAAATAGCGCCAACGACCAACGATGTGGCCGTCGCGCTGATAGATTTGAACGTTTATCAAACCCGCTACCAGTTGCTTCAACTGGCAGAAGAAGGTGTTGTACTTAAAACCGGCGTGAGCAAAGGCCGGCCAATACATTGGTGGCTCATCGGGGCAGATAAAAATACCTGACTGCCGCCCCTTGTCAGTGGTCCGAAGTCCTCGGATTGGGATCTCTGCGTTTCATTCTCAACCAGTAGGCGTGAATACGCGAGTAGTCGCTTGTTTGGCACCGGAAAATAATTAAAGCGTCGTAATCGGATATCGGACAACGCACATTGACGCAAGAGATTGGTTCGGCATCACACAGAACCCGTTAGTCGGTGAAGGTGTTTTCTGGGAAGGGTAACACCCCTGATGGCGCCCGTCTCACCGTCCTGTTACGTTACAAAGACGACAACGCACACATTGCGGCATTCGCACTGGCGTTTAATGACCCGTCATAGGGGTTCAGTGCAACGTAAGTCCCCGCGGTTTCCCCGCCAATATAGTAACCAGAGCGACCACTACTCCATGACCCAAGAAGATTACCCCACTCCCCATACATAGTTGCAGGTCCATACGGATTGGGACCGACACCTTTTATATCTAAGTATTGTGCCACCGCCCATCCGTTGTAAGTGCAGCGATAAATTGAATCTCTCAAATTCCAAGTCCCCCCGCGACCCAACGGCATAAACCA
>NZ_ATYS01000126.1 GCF_000427805.1 Budvicia aquatica DSM 5075 = ATCC 35567
TCTACAACGGAGAAATCTACCTGAGCGGCCGTTTCTTTATAAAGCATGGTAATGGTACTACGCGGTAGTTTTGTCGCCCGAGAAACATCCGCAATTTTCAGTTTACGCTCACCCATCATTCGACTTAAGTAACAACGGACCATCTCTAGTACCTATCATTCTGATTGTCATATAACTGTAGTTTATACTTAAATAATGTCATTTTAAATGACATATAGAGGTGATTTATACTTAAATAATGTTATTTAAAATAATATTTAATCATATTATCTTTAAAAATACATTCTAAATAGGCATCACTAATGATCTTGATATCTTCCTATAAATTAAACAGTTGGGGGGCACTTTTACCCACTGGCACCTGAGGTTTAATTTTGACTACAGTCAGAATTACGTTCTCCGTCGGCATTGGATTGAGAGGCTAGCGTAGCCATGTAAGCCGAGCTAAACATCAGTTCATCAAACGTCTTGATGTACCGTTCTCCATTTTTGTTACGGCAATAAATCCCGTCTTTGGCAAAGTGAACTAACGATTGATAGCGCGGATAGTCAATCCCTAAGCGCTACACCAGGACGCTGAAATCATAGATGCGAGGTTCCCCTCTGTTTTCTTATCATCCCCTGGGTGGTCATAGGCGTTTTTATTGAGCAGTAGTAAGACGTGGTAATGCTTCTTACCCTTTCGAGTAAACTCCCGAAACCCACACATAGCGCAATGTACAAGGGTGAACACGCTTACCGGCTTTCTTTTTACGCTCCTGGTCTGCTTTTAAATGCTCGTCTAAGGATTCCATACAACGAGTAATACAAAGGGGATCTATCTTAGCGATACCGTCATCATCATCAGGTAATCGCAGATCGATTCTAATTGCGAGGGTTCTAGGGTGACTCTCATTGGCTTTCTTGATGGTTTCATGGGTTCGTCGTAAATACGGAATATTCGAACGACCAGTATTTTTCTCATTATTCGGGGATCTTATCAGCTTTCAGTTATATTGATTGGAAGGTGAGTGATGTTTTCCGATATTCAATCTATTATTTAATGAGTGTCACGATGGTTGACAAGATGGCACTCACTTACAAAGAAAATCAGCTCTATATCATTGATATGAATTAACTATCATATCTTTTTTATGGAGCTTTATATGACCCGTTTAGCCTCACGTTTTGGTTCAGTAAACCTTATTCGCCGTGACCGACCATTAACCAACGATGAATTAGCCCGCCATGTTCCCAG
>NZ_ATYS01000127.1 GCF_000427805.1 Budvicia aquatica DSM 5075 = ATCC 35567
AAGGAGAGAAAGCCCGGTTAAAAAAGGACCTGATATTCCTTTGGTCTTCATTCACCGGTGATAAAACCACACACAGTGATTTATACCGACTAGCACAAGCCATCAGGCAATTGAATACGCAGGGATGGGAAAATATCTTGCTAGGCCCACCCAACAGCGAGCCAGAACAACAGGCTGACTCGGTTGTAGGCCCGATGTTCTATGTCGCTAAACAGGCTCTGACCAACGCGTTTACTGAGCTGGGTGTGTTGATAGCGCCTATTTCATTCCAGATAGTCGGTGATGCTCAGGCCTTTGTGGCAACGCTGGCCGAATGGCATATCAATACTCAGGTCATGACAATCTCGCCCAACAAAGCCCAAGTAACGTTAGTGATCCGGTCTGATTCAATCATACCGTGATGGCCCATTGGGGTTAAGGACGACCGCTTATCCCAGCCAACCCACGCTACCGATAAAGCCCGCCCAAAACATCAGCGATGTTGTCAGCGCTATCATGAGAATATGGTCATTAAGTCCGCGGCAAAAACAGCCAGATGCGCTATTCCGTTCAGCACATAGGTCTTCCCACTAGAAAACGAGAGATGTCACAGAATGAGACCCGCCGCCAAGACTATCGCGTGAGATAATGGCAACCCTTTGTCACGATGGGTTGACTGTCATCGCTACGCTGGCCTCGTCAGGCCGTGTTTTTCACCCTAATCATGATTGTTACCGCATCGGCAGCGCTCGTCATCCCTCTGTACTCGCCACCATACCATTCACCCGTGTTGTTTAATCGATAGTTCCTCTTTCTTTCGTTCAGACCCACGGCCTGTAAACAAGGTCAATGGCTTTTGCGTTTCGGTGTTGTGGTCCGGCCTGCACGTTGCTTTCTACCTTGATGTGCGGCATCAACAAGGTGACATCGCCTGAAGATGACTCGCGCTCACTATCACGGCTGAGGATTCAAGCGTCAGATTGGATTGAGTAGCAATAAATATCGGTATGACATCGCTTAGTCGATTTGACCATGGCGGAGATAACTGCGATTATTGTCGTGCCGCCCCAGCAATAACTTCCTCCTGACATATGGGGGATTTCTTACCATATAGGGAAATTCATATGTATACCGCTGCCGCCCTTATGGCTATTATTGTTACCCTAGCTGTATCGGGCGTTATAGCTGGAATAATCACCGCAGTGCTAAAGGAAGTATTTAACAAAAACCGGAGTGTATTAATTTTCACG
>NZ_ATYS01000128.1 GCF_000427805.1 Budvicia aquatica DSM 5075 = ATCC 35567
TGTAGATTCAATTGGTCAATGCAACAACCATGTGAAAACATGTAGTTGCGGAGGATCGTTGGATGAAGCGTACATTTACAACAAAGGAAAAAGCGTTTGTTTTTGATCTGTGGAAGAGTGGTACCGGCTTTAGTGAGATAGCTAAAATTCTGGATTCAAAACCTGGAACGATTTTCACTATGTTAAGAGATACAGGTGGCATAAAGCCCAATGAGCGCAAGCGGGCTGTAGCTCACCTGACTCTGTCCGAGCGCGAGGAAATACGAGCCGGTCTGTCAGCCAAAATGAGCATTCGTGCGATCGCTACGGTACTGAATCGTGCGCCTTCGACGATCTCACGGGAAGTTCAGCGTAATCGTGGCAGGCGCTATTACAAAGCTGTTGATGCTAATAATCGAGCCAACAGGATGGCTAAAAGACCAAAACCGTGCTTGCTAGATCAGAATGTGCAGCTGCGAGAGCTTGTTCTGGAAAAGCTGGAGTTGAAGTGGTCTCCAGAGCAAATATCAGGATGGTTGAGGCGAGCAAAGGCGCGTCAAAAAACGCTGCGAATATCACCTGAGACAATTTATAAGACGCTGTACTTTCGTTGTCGTGAAGCGCTACACCACCTGAATGTTAAGCATCTGCGCCGTTCACACAGCCTTCGGCACGGCAGACGCCATACCCGTAAAGGGGAAAGAGGAACAATCAATATCGTGAATGGAACGCCAATTCATGAACGTTCCCGACATATCGATAACAGGCGTTCTTTGGGGCACTGGGAGGGGGATTTAGTCTCAGGAACAAAGAATTCTCATATCGCCACTCTTGTAGACCGGAAATCACGGTATACGATAATTCTCAGATTGAAGGGAAAAGATGCTGTCTCGGTTAATCAGGCTCTCACAGATAAATTCCAGAGCTTGCCGCCTGAACTCCGGCAATCACTGACATGGGACAGAGGGATGGAGCTGGCCAGGCATCTGGAATTTACCAGCAGCACTGGAGTGAAAGTTTACTTCTGCGATCCTCAGAGCCCCTGGCAACGGGGAACAAACGAGAACACTAATGGGCTCATCCGACAGTACTTTCCCAAAAAGACATGTCTTGCTCAATATACTCAATATGATCTGGATCAGGTTGCAGCCCAACTAAACAATAGGCCGAGAAAGACACTGAAGTTCAAAACACCGAAAGAGATAATTGAAAAGAGTGTTGCGTTGACAGGTTGAATCTACA
>NZ_ATYS01000129.1 GCF_000427805.1 Budvicia aquatica DSM 5075 = ATCC 35567
CACCGATTAAACCTTTCACAATGACATCCTCTTATTGCTATTTATAATGAACAATGTGTTTGGCTATATTTAAATAACCATTCTTATCACATCAGTTTCATGAAAATTAACGTTTCTATTTATTTTATCGATACTTATTAACGTTTATTCTGCCGTTAATTCTTTCATCAATATTTATCAGGAGTCATTTGAGAAGAGAAATGCAAGTATGTATGGCGTGATGCAAAATCTGCATTAACCAAACTCACATATTAACAATTTGAGTTGGAATAACAGTATGATCTGCGTGGCTATATTGTGAGGACAGGGCTTTAATATCAGGGCATAGCTGGAAATAGCATCACTCATCGGGGACGCGATTCAATGACCGGCCAGATGTCGTTTTACAGTCGTCTATGCAAAATTCAAATAGCGGATACCTAAATTGATACGCGACCACATGGCGTTCACGTATCGAACAATTAACAATGACAAGCACAAGCCAGACAACTTGCCTGAAGTCGTACCCTCAGAGTTTATCAAACTATGAAACAGAGTGTGAAGTCTGGCTAAAATACAAAAATAAGATTATCATCTTGACAGTCTGATATCGAACGAAGTCTAAAAATAATTTGGGCTCATCGATGGTAATATTAGATTAATGAAACGAAAAACATCCACGTGACTGGCGATATGCGACGTACGTAATCTCAAATTAGAATCGAGTCGCTTTATCGAGAACCTGCGGGCGTACTTCTCGGATAAACTCTATTTCATGAAAACAATACAGGGGCGAGATACGTTTATATTCAAATTGTTAGAAAATTCAATTGATATTGACAAACATCTTTATTTAAATAAAATCACTGCAGACTGAATTTAACCTTTTTTATTATAGATATGTTAACACCTTTCGATTATTAGTTTGTAATTTAGTTAGATACAAAAACATTTTATCATCCTGATTTAATTAGTTTAACTGATAGAGAATAAATAGCCAAAGGCATAATTTTTTATCATGTAAAAATAATCATAATCATTATCGAATAAATAAACACTCTCACGTCTATTTGTTTTTAACCGATTTTTATTAGCGGACAAGGCTGCCATACATGAGAATAAAGAAATCACGCATCGCCCTAATACTGTTTATCGGCATTATTCTGGGTGTTATTGG
>NZ_ATYS01000130.1 GCF_000427805.1 Budvicia aquatica DSM 5075 = ATCC 35567
GCCAGCGCCAGTACGTTAGCGACCAACGAAGCCAGCATAATATCGATATAACGGCGCCAATCACGCAGAGCGATAGCCCAAAACCAGTCTTTTTTGTAAGGCTTAATATATTCATCAACCCGCGCATCCGGAACCGAGGATTCAGGTTTCAGCAATACGACCAGCTTGGTTCGTTCACTGATTTCAGTGACATTTAACGGCGTAGACATACCTTTGTCACCGCTGAACAACACGCTGATATGGTCTTCACTATCCATTTTTTCCAGCACGCCGACCTGACCGTCAGTAAACTCGACAATCATAGGCATCCGCCACGGATCCAACTGAGCCGGATCAAATGGTTCAAAACGCACGACAAGCCCCAATTGGCGGGCCATGCGATCTAAAACAATATCAAGGGCCGCCCCCTGTTCCCATTCCAGAGAGACTCGAACATTCTCTTCTGAATAATCAAGGCGATAGTGCCGGGCAACCGCGATCATCGCAGCTAGCCAAGGTTCATAGGGGAATGTCGATTGACTCATAATAGGGTGTTACTTTCCTTAGATGTGTTACGTCATTAACCATATGCGTGGGCATATATGACTCCAGCAAAACACCCATTAGAGAAATATACGTCAGCAACAGATTTACTGTAAAAATCACTAACGAACCGATACTGAGAATTATGAATACACCGAGATAAAACTTGATTTATTTGCCTGAGATTATGCACTTAAATACAGCAAAAAAATACGTAAATGCGCGTAAAAATAGGTAGAAACGATAGAGGCCGAGAGCCACCGCCACGGCATAAATGAATGCATCTGAAGTGTACTGACAATAGTGGACACTGCCTTTGTCTAAGTCACCAGCCATTAATGATGATGTTGTCAGTTGTAGAGGGTCTTTAATACACTCTTGCTCTCCTGAACCGTCTGTTCTTTCTCCGACAATCGTGTCCAAGATTTTGGGCACTGATTAGAATATGGATACTGAGTTTCATCGGCAAACCTGTATGGGGTTGGTTTTTTAATCTTACTGACTTTATTGTTGTGATCGATTATATCGGGATATTTACCCTATTCCCGGCATGACCGTTGCTGATAATAAATAATGCAAAATAAGGTTTCATTAGATGGC
>NZ_ATYS01000017.1 GCF_000427805.1 Budvicia aquatica DSM 5075 = ATCC 35567
GATAGTTTCAAACTGGTATTGTTGTGGGGAGGCGTCTCTAAGCATGGTAGTCAGTCCATTTTTTGTACTGACCTTATTAGATCAAAGTCCTAGCCTTTTGACTAGGACTTTGTCATCAGTCTGAGGAGCCGTTCCGGCTCCTTTCTTCTTAATACCGATCTTATTCATAGCGCCTTATGTGCCTTGCTTCGCAATACAACGCTTATTTATAAACAAATAAGATCAAGTGATAACGGCTCAGCGGTATTTATGTTAAAGTTCAAAAAAATAACATTCCCATTACTTAATAAGTACATACTATGTACATAGCCAAGGTCATCTTATGACACCACAACGTATATTAATTCTGGGAGCCAGCGGATATATCGGGCAGCACCTTATCCCCTATCTGACGTCTCAAGGCCATCAGGTTACCGCGGCTGCCAGACGAATACAGTGGCTGGAAGAACAACACATTCCAAACGTCAGCTGCCAGTATGTTGACCTGTTTAAGCCTGAAACTATTACTCCCGCATTAAAAAATATCGACGTTGTCTATTATCTGGTACATAGCATGGGAGAAAAGGCTGACTTTTTGTATAGCGAAAAAAAATCAGCCCAAAACCTACAGCAGGCCTTGCGCCATTCCAACGTTAAGCAAGTTATCTTTTTAGGCGCTCTTCAGCCAAAAGAAGGGAGTTCGTCACAGCATTTGCTGGCCCGAAAAATAACCGGTGAAGCTCTGCGCGCCAGCGGTATTCCGGTTACTGAATTACGAGCGGCAATCATTATCGGCGCAGGTTCAGCGGCATTCGAAGTTATGCGGGATATGGTTTACAGCCTACCGATTCTCACGCCGCCACGCTGGGTTCGCTCGAAGTCATCACCGGTCGCTTTAGATAATTTATTGTTCTATCTGTCAGAGATACTGAATCACCCTTCCGATCAAAACCGTATTTTTGACGTTGGTGGTCCTGAATACATTAGCTATCAAACGATGTTTGAACGCTTTATCGCCATTACCGGTAAAAAGCGCTGGATTATTCCTATTCCGCTGCCGACGCAATTTATATCAGTGTATTGGCTAAATATGATCACTACGGTACCTACCAACATAGCTAAAGCGCTGATTGAGGGCTTAAAACACAACCTGCCGGCAGACTCAGAGCCATTACAGAAGCTTATACCTCAACATTTAATTAATTATGATGATGCGGTGTTAACCACCATGAATAAAGAGCAGTCAGCGGTAAACTCGGCTGATTGGGGATACGACCCTGAAGCCCGAGCCCGCTGGCGCCCCGGCTACGCGTTTTATCCTAAACATGCGGGTTATACTATAAAGACTACCGCCAGCCCGGAAAGCATCTGGCAAGTATTCCAACAAATTGGCGGACCTGAAGGCTATTTCTATGCCAATTATTTATGGAAAACCCGCGCCTGGATGGATGATATTTTCGGCGGGGAACGCCGCTATGGTCGACCTGAAAAAGCAGAGCTGGCCGTAGGCGATCAGGTTGACTCTTGGAAAGTTATTTCCATCAAGCCTCTACGTCAAATTGCCATGTTATTTGGGATGAAAGCGCCGGGGCTGGGTCGACTCACTCTAAGTATTAATGGGACGGGTGAAATTCATCAGATTGACGTTCGTGCCTGGTGGCACCCGGCAGGATTTGGCGGGTTACTTTACTGGTTTGTGATGATGCCTGCGCATCTGTTTATTTTTAAAGGTATGGCCAAGCGCATTGCCTGGTTAGCCGAAGAATTGGAACGAAAAAACAATTCTTAATATTTCACAGCATCAAACTAACTTTACGGCGCTATTTCGTTAAACCCGCGAAATAGCGCCGTAAAACCAATAGCGTCCTGCAATTACGATTTATACTTCTCTAATAAAGCATCCAAAATCGCTAACGTCTCTGCATCAGCCTCACCCGAATAATTTGCCGGTCTGAAATGCATCTGAAAGGCCTTAATCACTGTTCGGGTTTGATTATCCATCACGCCACTGTCCGATACCTGATAACCATATCGATTGAGGTTATTCTGTAGCTGTTTGACATCGACGGCTGAGTGTAACTGACGCTTTGCCAAATACCGCTCAACCGTCGGAGAGTCAGGCCATGCTCCGATGCCAGCATCGGCCAGTTTCTTCCATGGAAATAACGGACCGGGATCAATTTTGCGTCCCGGAGAGATATCACTGTGTCCGACAACGTTAATCGCCGCGATCTGATTGCGCTCAATAATATCGCGCGATAAGGCAATCACCAGCGCTATTTGGTTATCCGTAAAGGGCTGCCAATGGCTCACACCATTCACCTTAGATGGGCCCTGATTAACAATTTCAACCCCAACGGAAGTATCATTCAAATTGATTCTTCCACGCCAAAAGCTGGCTCCTGCATGCCAGGCTCGCATATTTTCTGGCACCAACTGCAAAACAATAGCTTTACCTGACTGAATATCTGGGTCGGTATCAACTAAATAGTGAGCGCTGACGTTCTCGCCGGTAAGGATGTTCAACGATGAAGGGAAATCTTCTGCCGTATAATGAAAAACCAAAAACTGAATTCTTGGTTCTGCCCCCAGAGCACGGTGAGTATCATCAACCCAGTAATCACCGCGGTCTTTAAGTGAATGACAACCAGAGATTAAAAACGCCAATACGGCCACAGCCAAAATATATATATACCGCCTGCCACTAAAGGGTAGACCAAACTTAACCGCCCCTGACGTTGCCATCATATCCATGACTTAAATTACCTTGTGTTACTTTTATGCTGATCCTGTACTCATTATGCTCGAAAATGTCATATTTTGTTTCAAACAACGCTATTTTATTTGCCCTAAGCGATAAATACTCCCCCCTCAAAGGGCAATAAACAGACAGATTGAGCAAAAATTCATCGAACTGCTTTTTCGTCTGCGATAAATATCAAAAAATGTTCGATTGTCGCTGTCCAACAGCGAATAAACCTGATTTACTACTTCAAGCTTTGTAGCCATTAACCGTTTAAGAAAGGACTCTGATGACGCTCTTTTTACAAAACTGCCTAGCATTTCCAACGATCATTTTCAGCGGACTACTGATTATAGTCTTACTGTATTGGATTTCTGCTGCCTTTGGCCTTCTCGATATTGATATTCTTAATATTGATGGCGTCGATATAAATACCGACGTTGACGGCTTTGATGCCCCCGGTGTGGCCGGATTACTCATGAAGCTGGGGCTAGCCGGTATTCCGCTGACTATTATTATCACCCTGATAACCTTAACCGGCTGGTTTCTGACCTATTTCAGCACTCACCTAATTCTTCGCTTTATCGATACTGATATTATTCGTTATCTATTAGGAACTGCCGTATTTATTCTGGCTGGCTTTGTATCAGTTTTAGTGACCTCCATGATTCTAAAGCCCCTGCGTCCTAAATTAGCTAAGTTAAATCAAGCCAAAACGGTTAAGTCACTACTTGGCCAAATCGCTGAAGTCCGCTCTCCGATTGTTACTGAACAACGGGGAGAAGCTTTATTAGCCGATGGCGGTGCGGGTTTGATTCTTCAGGTCAGAGCATCTGAAGATGCCGGTATTGTTCGCGGAAATCGCATTGTTTTAATTGCCTACGACGCTGCAACTCACAGTTACACCGTTGTTAGTGAGGCTGAATTTAACCGACTTTAATTCATTTTTCCTTTCCCTGAATAATGGATAGGACTATCTATGGATGGTGGCTTAAGAATGAATCATGGAGGAGCTAAAATGTCCCAATTCCTTTCAAACAGCCGATGTCTGTCAGCTATCTGTTCGCGTTATACATTTGCCAAGCCCCGAATTTTCTTATATCGAACATTAACAAGAAAGCAGACCACACTTTTACAAGAAATTTTTCTATATTCGAACGTGAGTATCAGGTTTAGTTAGACACACGGTTATTAGTCATACTTTTGATCGGTAATATTATCGCATTAGCACACATTAGTTGATGATTACATAAGACTTAGCGGGACAGTAATATCCCTCAATTACACGGAGAAATACTTATGTCTATGGCAGATTTAATGCCGTTCTTTACCATTGTTGGCGCGGTTATCGTGTTCATTTTGGGATTTTTTGGGTTATTCAAAGCGTTCTATATCAAGGTGCCACAGGGAACTGCGCTGATTGTCAATGACATGTCATCTCAACCTAAAGTGCATTTTACCGGCGCACTGGTTTACCCGGTCATCTACAAAAAAGAGTTTATGCGTATCTCTTTGCTGACTCTGGAAGTTGACCGCCGGGGTAAAGATGGCCTGATCTGTAAGGATAACTTACGGGCAGATATTACCGTCGCTTTCTACCTGCGGGTTAATGAAACGACTGAAGACGTATTGAAAGTCGCGAAATCTATCGGCGTTGAGCGCGCTTCTGACCATCAGGCCGTCAGCGTATTATTCAGTGCAAAATTCTCCGAAGCGCTGAAAACCGTCGGTAAACAATTTGAGTTATCTAAGCTATTTGAAGATAGACAAAATTTCCGCGATCGCATTGTCGATGTGATTGGTAAAGATCTTAACGGCTACGCGCTGGAAGACGTTGCCATTGACTACTTAGAGCAAACGCCAAAAAGCTCGCTCGATCCAAACAATATTTTTGATTCAGAAGGTATTCGTAAAATCACTGAAATTACAGCGATTCACAATATTGAAACCAATCAAAAAGAACGCGATCAAGAGCTGGCAATCAAGAAAAAGAACGTGGAAACACGTGAAGCCAGTCTGGCACTAGAACGCCAGCAGGCCGATGCCGAAGCCCGTCAGCAGCGTGAAATTGAAACAATTCGCGCCCGTGAAGCGGCAGAAACGTTAAAAGTAAAAGAAGAAGAGCGCCTGAAAGCAGAACAGGCGCGAATTCAGACCCAACAAGAAATTGAAATCCGGGAAGAAAACCGCCAGCGTGAAGTTGAAGTCGCTCAGCAAAACCGTACTCGTGCAGTTTCTATTGAAATTGAAAAAGTAACCCGAGCCAGAGACCTTGAAATAGTTTCGCGCGAGCGTGAAGTTGAACTTCAACGAATAGATAAAGAAAAAGCGCTGGAAGAAGAGCGTAAAAATATTGCTAACGTGGTACGTGAACGAGTCGCGGTCGAAAAAACCGTTGCTCAGGAAGAAGAACGTATTAAAGAAGTGCGTATGGTGTCTGAAGCCGACCGCCAGAAACAAGTCACGATTATCCAGGCGCAGGCCGATGCGGAACAAGACTTAGTCCGTCAGGTTAAACAAGCCGAAGCCGATGAGAACAGCGCTAAGCACAAAGCCTTAGAAATTAGCACCATGGCACAGGCAGAGTTAGAAGCAGCCGCCAAGCAGGCCGAGTCGAAAAAACGCATGGCTGAAGGCGTTGAGGCTGAACAGGCCGCTCTGGGTCTGGCAGATGCGCGTGTACGTCAAGCACAGGCTGAAGCTGAAGAGAAAGAAGGTTTAGTTCAGGCTAACGTTACCGCTGAAAAACTGTTGGCAGAAGCCCGCGGTGAGCAAGAGAAAGGATTAGCCCGCGCCCGTATTCTGGAAGCTCAGGCAGCGGCAGAAGAGAAACAGGGCCTTGCCGAAGCCCGGGTTCTGGAAGAGAAGCTAACGGCTCAGGCCCGCGGTGACGAACAACAGGCACTGGCTAACGAAAAACAAGGCCTGGTTGATGCTCACGTATTAGAAGAAAAACTGGCGGCTCAGGCTCGAGGTGAAGGTCAGTTAGGTGCTGCGCAGGCGGAAGTTGTTCGTCAGCGTCTGAAAGCCGAAGCTGATGGCCTGACTGATAAGTTTACCGCTATGGGGAATCTTAATACCACAGCCCGCGAGCACGAAGAGTTCCGTATGCAACTGGAAAAACACTTCGAGCAAAGCATGGCCTCTATCTCTGCAAATAAAGAGATTGCCAGAGAACAGGCAGACGTTCTGGCCGCCGCGCTCAGCAAAACGAATATCGACATTGTTGGCGGCGACGGTAGCTTCTTTAATACCTTCTCTAAAGCCCTTAGCGTCGGTAAAGCCATTAATGGCGTGGTAGAAAAGAGCCCGGTGGTACAGGATGTGGTACAGAAACTGATGGGAGCAGGTAAAGATGGCCAAAAACTGGATATCGAAGCCCTTTTACAGAATCCGGAAGTATTGGCGCTGATTCAGCAACTGACATCAGCACCGAAACCATCTGCACCACCGGCTTCGCCAGCGCTGCCACTCGCAGCACCGGTACCGCCAGCACCAGCACCAGCACCAGCACCAGCACCAAGCATGACTGAAGACTAATATCCGGCGGGCCATCCGTGCAATTGCATTCGATGGCCCGTTTCTTTTTATTTAACACATTGTATTTACTAAGATAAGTTCACCCAGAAATAGTGCAGTATCAGGTCAACGGTAAATTTATCTTAGTTAATTTCTCTGAAAAATCATTATCAGAGTCAGCACGGCTAAAAAATATAATTTTATCAAGGAAATGTTAAACGCCATGTCAGATAACCAAGACAATAATCGCGAACAGGAATTACTGGATAACGCCGTTGCAGAAGGCGGTGCCTACGATATTTTACGTAAACGCTTATCTGAACAGGGCCAACAACTCCACGAAAAAGCGAAACAGCTAAACGGTCGCCGTCTGGAAGAGTTCGGCAAAAGCCAGATGGACATCATTGGCCGTATCCGTATTCGTACTGAAAATAACTGCGTTGCGCGAGATATTGTCCGCGTCGGTGAGTGGCTGCTGTTTGGCTATAACGTTTTTATTGGCTTGAAAAAAGAGACGCGCATAGAAGATGTCTTCTCTCTTTATCGCCTGACTGAAAATGAGGGCGAATACGACGTTGAACCCGTTGCTTTAACCGGCACCTTCCTGAACATCAACAGCTTTGTTCAGGACTTTAACGAGCTCTACACTTACTATAAGAATACCCAGTTACTTCAACTTGTTGAACGTGAAGGAAAACTGCTGGCCAGTTTCCAAATCGGCGAGAGAATTACCGACGTCAGGGTTTTCCGCTGGTCAATATCAAGCGATAAAACTGAAATTAAATATATCGACAACCGCGGTGAACGGGATATCGCCCTGCCTCCGGCCTATGACTTTGAGTGGCATAAAACCACCCGTGAGAATGCGGTCAATGGCCGCTACTCTCATATGAATATTCTGGATACGGTATTCGTCGAAACGATTGGCGGTGACCTGACGATTAAGTGTGAAAACAACACCGAAGACGGCTTGGGAATCTATCGGGAAGCGGTATTAGATAAAACCCAATCTCTGGATGATGCGCAGATTGAATATGCTCAGGCCGGCCCCCTGATTTTGCTAAAAATATTGCCTTATCGGGAAGAGTCCTGGCGCTATCTGGTTTATAACACCTTATCTCAAACAGCTATGCGTATTGATGCCATAGGGCTGGCCTGTATTCAGCTACCGGAAGACCACGGCATTATCTTCCCGGGCGGTTACTATTTACAAAACGGCGAGTATAAGACCTTTGACCAGCCGATGGATGGCATGCGTTTTCGCCGAATTCGTCGTTCACCAAACGGTGAAGACGTATTATATATTTTCTATGAGCCTAACTTTGGCCGTTTAGCCCTGTTTAACTACAACATGATTGAACGTAAGCTACACAATCCGTTGTTTGGCCATGGCTATGCCATGCTGGAAGATGGCCGAATGGTGCTGTTTGAAGGCCAATCGAATGAACCTACCCGTATTCATCCAATGCAGGTTTGGCAAACGCCCTACTACTCAGATGAATATGCCGCCCTTCAGCCGGCAAAAAATAGCTTTTTTGGCCGAATTGGTAATGCCGAACTGGTTCGGGGAATTTCTGACCTCTACCACATCGCCAGAGAGATAGAGCAACAGCAAATATCATCTCAGCTTTATGAAAAACTCAGTCAGGATGCACGCCGACTGATCGATATCTACTATTGGCTCAATGATGAGCAGAGCCTGCACGCATCCATCTTACTAAAAGAAATATCGCAAACCGGCGAACTGGTACTGGATGAATACGAAAAAGTTGAGAGTATCCGCCGCCAGTCCGAACGGGCAATGAGTGAAGCAACATCTCGCCAAAAACAGCTAATTTTATCCTTATTACCGGACAGCTGGAGTAACGCTCAGCAGTTTGTTGACGCACTCAATGAGCTTAATGTCCACCGCGGGCAGCTCATCACCCTGCGGGATTATCGCTATATTGACTTAGACCGACTCGATGAGATGGAACAACAGCTCACCGAGAGTCAACAAAGAATCTCACTCGCCACGGCTGACTTTTTGGCCAGCGATAAAGCCCTGCTGCCTTTTACTCAGCAGCTTCAGTCACTGGAAAAGCAGACTCAGGAAGCGACGAATAACGTCCAGCTTAACGAGCCCTTAGCCGGCATGGAAAAAATGTCTGCGGATTTAGACATGCTTTCCAATCTGATGGCCTCATTGAAGTTCGAAGATACCATTCAACAAACTCATATTATTGAATCAATATCTGAGATCTATGCCAGATTAAATCAGGCCCGAGCCCGTTTACAACAGCGCCGCAAAGAGCAAGGTTCAGTAGAGTCTATTGCTCAATTCGGTGCTCAATTTAAGCTATTTAGTCAGGGGATTACTAACGCCTTAACGCTGGCCAGCGATCCTGAGCGTTGCGATGAGCAGCTTTCCCGTTTACTGGTTCAGTTAGAAGAGTTGGAAAGCCAGTTCAGCGAGCAGGAAGAGTTTTTAAACGATATTCTAAGTAAACGAGAAGAGTTACTTGAAACGTTTGAAAGCCATAAGCAATCCCTGCTGGATGAGCGCCAACGTAAATCACAAAATCTGACCGTTGCCGCTGACCGACTGCTCGACAGCCTTCAACGCAGAACCGCTCGATTTAACACCCTTGATGAGCTCAATGCCTTTTTCGCCTCTGACCCGCTATCGATTAAAACTCGTGAAATTATTGAACGACTGCGCGGGCTAAAAGACAGCGTCAAAGCCGATGATATTGATGCCAAATTTAAAGCCGCCCGGGATCAGGCTATCCGCAGCTTAAGGGATAAATCCGAAATATATGAAGACGGTGGCAACGTCATTAAGCTCGGCCCTCGCCATAGGTTTAGCGTTAATACACAGGAACTGGATCTCACTATTTTACCTCGCGGGGAACAGCTTTATTTGCATTTAACCGGTACCGATTATCAGGAACCCATTGAAAGTGATGAGCTGGAAACGCTAAAAGAGTATTGGCAGATCTCGATTGAATCTGAATCACCTGAAGTCTACCGGGGTGAATATCTCGCCTACTCTCTGATTTATGCCGCCAGTAAAGAGCAAGATGGTCTCACTCTGGACAAACTGATCTCCCTACTCCATGAGCCGGAAGCGCTGGAAAAAACCGTTCGTGATTTTGCCTCACCTCGTTATAAAGAGGGATATGAGAAAGGCATTCACGATCACGATGCCGTTGCCATTCTACAAAAATTAATTCCCGTTGGTGAAAGCGCAGACTTACTGCGTTTTAATCCTTTAGCCAGAAGCATTGCCGTATTGTTCTGGCAGCATATCCAGAAAGAACCGCTGCCTTCCCTCTGGCCCGAGCGTGCCCGGACCAGCATGAATATTTATCAGCTATTTCGTAGCGATGCCGGGCTACAGGATTTACAGGCTGAAATCGAAGCAGACCTAAGCCTGTTTTTGTCTCAGTTCCCCATCGCCTGTCAGCCCTATCAGCAGGCTCAGGCGGCAGAGTATCTCAGTCTGGCGCTGGGCTGTTCGCCAATTGAATTCAGCTTTAGTAAGTATGCTCGTACCCTGTTCGATAGCCTACAAACTCAGTTAGAAAAAGCCCATATGTGGGGCGACTTTAATCGTTCTCAACAAAATTTAGGCGATCGTCTGGCACAGCGCTGGCTGCTGGTAGAAAACTGGTTAACCGGTATGTGTTCACTTCCTGAGTTTTCAGCGCTGGCAACTTATATACCCGAAGCCGTTGCACTGACACTATTAGATAATCGTGTTGCTGCGCGCTTCAGCGAAGTAGATTTACACTTTACGGTCACTCAGCTAATGGGTGAACATCCGCGAATTCAGGACAGAGCATTAACCCTGAGCCTGGATGATTATTTTGGCCGTATGCGCAAACACCGGAAAGTGTTTATTCCAGCCTACCACCGATATCAGGAACTCAGACAAAACGTTTTAAATCAGCAGCGCAAGAACCTTCGTCTGCATGAATTTAAGGCCCGCCCGCTAAGTTCTTTCGTGCGTAATAAACTGATTAACGACGTATACCTGCCGATTATCGGTGACAACATGGCTAAACAGATTGGTGCTCTGGGTGAAGGAAAACGAACCGACCTGATGGGCCTGCTGCTAATGATTTCACCACCGGGGTACGGAAAGACCACCCTGATGGAATATATTGCTAACCGCCTGGGTCTGATTTTTATGAAAATTAATGGCCCGGCTTTAGGCCATGACGTTCTTTCATTAGATCCTGAACAGGCACCCAATGCTACCGCCCGGCAAGAGCTGGAGAAGCTGAATCTGGCGTTAGAAATGGGAAATAACGTGATGTTGTATGTGGATGATATCCAGCATACTAACCCTGAGTTCCTACAGAAATTTATTTCACTGTGTGACGGTACCCGCCGCATTGAAGGGGTATGGAAAGGCAAAACAAAAACCTACGATATGCGCGGTAAAAAATTCTGCGTTGTCATGGCCGGTAACCCTTATACCGAATCCGGTGACGTATTCCGCATTCCTGATATGTTAGCCAACCGAGCCGATATCTATAACTTAGGTGAAGTTCTGGGCGGCATGGAGGAAGCCTTTGCGCTGAGCTACATTGAAAATAGCCTGACCTCTAACCCGGTCTTAGCGCCGCTAGCCCTACGGGATATGAATGACCTTTATCAGTTTGTCGATAAAGCAATGGGTAAACCTTTCTCAAATAATAACTTAAGCTATAACTATAGCGACGCAGAAATCAATGAAATCGTTGCCGTGATTGAACGCATTATCATCATGCGTGATACCGTGCTGAAAGTGAACCAACAGTACATTGCCAGCGCGGCTCAGTCCGACAAGTACCGCACGGAGCCAAGCTTTAAGCTACAGGGTAGCTATCGCAATATGAATAAGCTCAGTGAGAAAATATCTTCCGTGATGAACCCGGCCGAAGTCCGGCGAATTCTCGACGATCACTACTTAGGTGAAGCCCAACTGCTAACTCACGGTGCAGAGGAAAACTTACTTAAATTAGCTGAAATTCGCGACTTGATGTCGCCAACTGAAGAAACTCGCTGGCAGCAAATAAAGCATGACTTTATGCGCAATAAGGCACTCGGCGGTGATAATGCCGAGGTCGGAGATCGGGTGGTTGCGCAGCTTGCTGATTTAGTTGAAAGCGTTCAGGCCTTGGGTAAATAACCTTAATGAAAGCGTGGATAAAACAACGAGTCTGGATTCTAAGCATACTGACTACCGTGCTAATTATTATACAGTGTATAAATTCAGTTACCGGTGATGCTTTAAATAATTTCGGCATACTTCCCCGAACCACTCGGGGACTGGTCGGTATATTATGCGCCCCTTGGCTGCACAGTAACTGGGAGCATTTATTCAGTAACTTACCAATATTACTGATCTTAAGTGCGTTATTAATTAGCCAGTCTGTCCGCGATTATATTAAGTCTAGTATTTTTATTATTCTATTCAGCGGCCTTTTGGTTTGGATTTTTGCCCGTACCGCCATTCATATTGGCGCCAGCGGATGGATTTTCGGACTATGGGCTCTACTACTAGCCAGAGCATTTACCCAGCGTAGCCTGCTGGATTTTATCTTTGCCGCAGTGGTCTTCATCTATTACGGTGGCATAACATCAGGAATGATACCGGGAACACCCGGTATCTCTTTTGAAGCGCATATTGCAGGTGTTATCGCCGGCTTAAGTTATGCTCTGCTAACTCGGAAAAAGCCCCGGATAGAAGTAAGTCCGTAGCGCGGCTAATACGTTTCAAATTTATTTTATTTAAATGCAAAAGAGTATTTTTTCGAATTAAAACCTATTAATTCCAATAAATGCCGTCATAAAGACTGGATGATATATTACAGCCCTATTTTTAGTATTAAATGCTTTATTTTGGCTTGCGATTAAAGCAAACTACCTTAAAAGAGACGGGTATAACGTTAACAAGATATTAACGATGGAAATACTCTGTTCCAGATCAAAGAATATATATCGCTGACTTCTGATTATTTGAATTTTGATATTTTTATTTTATGGATAACGTGGATATGGATAATGCTGCACTGGAAGATTATCTAAAAACAACGCTTGCTGATTTATCATTAAGTCAGTCTGAACGTAATCAACTTCGTGAGCTAGGGCAAACATTAAATCTGGAACAGTCCAGCTTTATGCGTAATCGCGCATTTGATTTAGTGAGAGCTCAATTAACATCAGCCCCTGAGGACCTCCAGCCAACATTAAAATGGCTGGAGCTTGTGATCAAAACTCTCGATATCAGCAGCATCCAACCCAAAATTAATTCCGCCGCCTATTTCTCCCCGGGTGAAGCCTGCCGGGAGAAAATTCGTTCAATGCTGGCTCAGAGCCGTCAGAAAGCAGACATCTGTGTTTTCACCATCGCAGATGATGTGCTTACAGAAGCGATTCTAAATGCCCACCAACGAAACGTTCAAATAAGAATAATTACTGATAACGATAAATCAGAAGACAGCGGTAGCGATATTGAATATCTGCAAAATAAAGGTATCGCCATCGCGATGGATAATAGCCCATATCATATGCACCATAAGTTCGCGCTTTTCGATAATAGTTTTCTGCTCAACGGCAGTTTTAACTGGACGCGGAGCGCTTCTCAGCAAAATCAAGAGAACGTGTTAGTAACTGACGATATAACATTACTCACCGCCTACCAAAAAGAATTTAATAAACTATGGACGCAGTTTAACTAATGGAAAATTTCATATTAATGCTGGCTATGGAGGTAAAAAAATCGAAGACTGCATTTAAGTTTACCGCTAAAGAAAAGGTAGATATACTCCCCGCACAAGGAAGTTTCACTCTACGCAAAGATTGCATAAAGTTCCCTCATTTCGTCGCGCCCTCTATGCAATTCCGTTACTTTCTCTACAAAACAGAATAAATATGAATAATAAAATAAAACGAATAACTCTTTGTTTTAGTATTGCGCTAACGTTGGCGGCCTGTTCTAACCCGCCTTCACGCAAAAACTATGATTATGCACTTTCGCAAGGACAGATTGAACTCGCTCAAAAAATAGCATTAGAAGAAGGCGTCGCACCGGGTACTGATACCGCGACTGAACTTCTTTGGTCTCTTGAAGCGGGTGCCGTATTACGTATGGCAGATCAGGTAGATCGCTCAACCAAAGTTCTTGATGGCAGTGAGTTATTGATTAAAGACAACGAAACGCAAAATCTGGCGTCCTCTGGGCTTAGTCAAGCTGCATCAATGATTGTTAATGATAACGTGATGAGCTACACCCCGCGTGTATACGATCGGGTTATGGTTAACACTTATAAAGCATTAAACTTCTGGCAACAGGCTAACTTTAGCGATGCTCGCGTAGAATGGAACCGGGTTGACGATCGTCAACGTCGTGCTGCGGAATATTTCTCTAAAGAAATTAATGCTCAAAAATCAGAAGTTAAAAGTAATAAAATCGGCGACAGTTACTCTCAGTCAATGGAAGCCCTTGAAGGATCAGGTATTGATGTATCTAAATGGGCACCTTATGATGGTTACATTAACCCGGCATCCCTGTATTTGCATGGCCTGTACTTCTTAATTAACAGCGAAAGTGCGGCTGATTACACCAAAGCAAAAGAGAGTCTAAAACGCGCTTACGCACTGACTCGCAGCAACCAAATTCGTGCTGATATTGCACTCGCTAATAAAGGCCGTACCGTTGCTCCCGGCGTTTGGGTTATTTTTGAGAATGGTCTGGCAGCCAGAAAAACTGAACGGCGTATTGATTTACCTCTGATTCTGGTTACAAAAAGCGTGGCCTATACCGGTATGGCTTTGCCCGTTCTGGAATCAGGTAGCCCGGCTTACCCTTACCTTTCGGTAAATGGCTCTCAAAAAACCGAGTCGTTTGCCAGTATGGATAAGATCATTGAGGGTGAGTTTAAGACTGAGTTTACCGGCATTTTGATCAAAGAGATCTCTCGGGCCATCTTAAAAACCGCGGCTCAGGCGACGATGATGAATTCGGATAACAGCACGGTTAAGCTTATCGGCGCATTAACCGGTATTGCACAAGCCGTCAGTACACAGGCTGATATTCGTAGCTGGCATGCTTTACCTTATGATTTCCAGGTTGCTTACGTTAAGTGGCCGAAAAGCGGACAAATTCAAATTAGTCCACCTGGAGGCGAAGCAATTAACGTTGATTTACCCGCAACGCCTCAACCCGTTGTCGTTTATGTGCGAGTGCTGAACGCTGGTTCTGCTCCACAAGTTAGCGTACTAACCAGTAAAAATGCGATGTAATGGACTATATCCAAAACGCATCGTGCTGAACTTTTAAACTGTATTGAGAGCTTTATAATGAATATTTTTAATAGAAAAACATTTCTTGCCGCTGCAGTAGCGCTGTCTTTAGCTGGCTGTGCACAGGAAGGTGCTTATTACGTAGATAGTTCTTCTGATAATGTTGCCGTTATGGGCCTGGACTATAAAGACTTCGAAATGGCTGCTTCTAGCATGGTTGAAGATATGCTGAGCTCAGACTTACTGGTTCACCCACAGGGCGGCCGTTATGTTTTAACCGTTACCGGCATCGTCAATGATACTGACCAACGTATCGATACCGACCAGTTAACTAAAAAAATCCGTACCAGCCTGTTAAATTCCGGTCGTTTTGTTGTGACTACCGCAATTAGTGCCAACGGCCCGGAAGACGAGATGACGCGTAAAGTTCGTCAATTGCGTAACTCTAAAATGGTTAACCAAAAAACAGTTAAGAAAGATGGCCGCGTAATTGCCCCAGACTTCTCATTAACGGGTAAAATCATTCAGCAAAACCAACGTGTGAATTCAAAAACACAGCAAGTTGAATACTATTTCCAGTTAACGTTAACCAATTTGGATGACGGTTTAGCCTATTGGGAAAAAGAGTATCCAATCATCAAGCGTGGCGACAATCGCACTGCAAGTTGGTAAGGTCGGCGTTGCACCGTATGCCTGTTTAATCAACATACGGTGCGATTTATATTATTTTTACCCATTAGGGCTTTCTTAATGAAAAAATGGATATTGGTACTAGTAGGTCTTTTGGCAGTTTCACCTGCAGTGTATGCAAAAATTGAAACTGTTGATGCTCAGGGATATGGCGAGACCTACGAAAAAGCGGTTGATGCTGCTTTGGCTGATGCCGTTCGTCAGGTTAACGGAATGACCGTAAGTACTCAGTCAGAACGCGCTGGTGATTATGTTCGGGTTAAAGACAAATCTGATGCCACAATTGAAGGAAAAGGCACCTACGTTCAAGATACTAAGAACAAAGATGACTCTTTTCTAGGCAACAAAGGTGTAGACAGTACGCTGACCGAGAATTTAGATGTGAATGTTGGTGGTAACGCTAACCGTGACTTAACCGTAAACACCGGTAAAAGTGCACAAATTAACACTCGCAGCTCCGGTACGGTAAAGGGTTATAAAGTTAAATCCCGTGACTGTGACCCAAAAGGATGTACCGTTCTCCTGAGCGTTGATATTGATAAAGTTGAGCGTAAAACCTCTCAGGCTAATTCTAAACGCGATCGCCTGGCGGTCATTACTACCGGTAACCGCAGTCGTTCAGCCTTTGCTAATCAGCTCCGCCAAGAAATCACTGACCGTATCGTTCAGTCGCAGCGTTTCACCGTATTAGACCGCAGCACAACCAACGATAAAGCCTTCGAACAGGAAGAAGCCTTCTTGGAAGGTCGCCTGAATAATTCGGTTGATATCAAGCAAGCTGCCCTTCCGGCTGATTACCTATTGGTTATCAACGTGACGGAAGCGGGTGTTAATACTAAGACTAAAGTGACCAGCGTTGACTTAACCGGTGAATTTGACGTAACCCGCACCAGCAAAACTAAAGTGACCGTGCGTTATTCCCTGCTTGAAGCGGCCACTCACGGCATTCAATGGTCTGACTCTAGTGTATTTGAGCAAGGTGGCCGTTATTTAGAAACCGCCCGCCAACAAATCAGCGACGTTATTGCCGATAAAATTGTCAACAAACTGACTCCGGCGAAAGTCGTCAGCGTTTCTAACGGTCAAGTCATTATTAACCGTGGTGAAGCAATGACCTACTTAGGCGACCGTTTTGATATTTATTCTCAAGGCGAGGAGCTGATAGACCCTGATACGGGTGAAACCTTAGGCGCAACAGAAGAAAAAGTAGCGACTATTGCTATCGATAGTGTTAAAGACAAAATCTCTTATGGCATTGTTGAAAGCGGAAAAATTGAGTCTATCGAAAAAGGCGCAATTGCCCGACTGGCTCCACCTCTGCCGGTAGAGAAAAAAGCGACCGATAAAAAGGTGACTAAGACCAAAACAACGCCAAAACCTAAAGCTGATGCACAGAAGCTGGGTGATTCTGGCGGCGTTTTCCTTAAATAGGTTAAGCTCGCTTATACACCATAAAAATAGCTAACCTCACGGTTGGCTATTTTTTTATCTGAAACTAGCGTGTTAAAAATACAGATTGTGAAAATAACACTAGGCCGCTATATCCCCCTGTCTAGATAACCTGAGGCATTAAGCCTTTAAATCAATAAGACTCCCGATATCGGCAATAAACTGTTAAACATATCTTACCTTATCAAATACACAGGCTTATAATCGTTGGTAACAGCCTCGTGACTGACTAAAGCGCCCACAAACTCGTTCGTCCCTGTTCAGGGAATCCGTTAATGGAGCAAGATATGTTTAATTTTGATTACTATAATCCAACCCGCATTATCTTTGGCAGCCATCGAATTAAAGATCTCGATGCACAAATTCCGGCCAATGCCCGAGTTCTTGTCACCTATGGCGGCGGAAGTGCTAAAAAGCACGGCACAATGGATGAAGTTATTCAGGCTTTAGGTTCACGTAAATATATCGAATTTGGCGGTATAGAGCCGAACCCTCACTATGACACCTTGATGAAGGCAGTCGAGATCGTTAAAACCGAGCAGATAGATTATCTGATTGCCGTTGGTGGCGGTTCCGTCATTGATGGTACGAAATTTATTGCTGCCGCGGTGTATTTCGAAGGCGACGCTTGGCAAGCTTGGATTGGCAGTACGCCAATTAAAAAAGCCTTACCGGTAGGTTGTGTACTGACCTTGCCAGCAACCGGTTCTGAAATGAACGGAACTTCGGTTATCTCTAATACCGCATTGAATGCCAAGCTCAGTAACAAGAACCCGCTGCTATTCCCTCAGTTTGCTATATTAGATCCAAGAAAGTCATATACTTTACCGCCACATCAAACGGCTAATGGCGTTGTCGATGCTTTTATCCATGTGGTAGAACAATATCTGACTTATCCGGTTTACGGTAAAGTTCAAGACCGATACGCCGAAGGCCTAATGCTCACATTGATCGAAGAAGGCCCTAAAGCGCTGGTAGAGCCTGAAAATTATGACGTCAGAGCAGCTATCATGTGGAGTGCCACTCAGGCCCTCAATGGCCTTATAGGCGTCGGTGTTCCGCAAGACTGGTCTTCTCATCGGATGGGATATTACTTCACTATTTACCATGGATTAGACCATGCCCAAACGTTGGCTATTATTCTGCCGGCAGTTCTTGAAATTCAAAAAGAGTCTAAGCGTCTGAAGCTTCTTCAATATGCAGAACGTGTCTGGGGCTTAACTGATGGTAGCGAAGAACAGCGAATTAACCATGCAATAAGCCTGACCAGAACGTTTTTTGAGGATATGGGTATTCCGACTTACCTCAGGGCATATGGTATTCCTGAATCATCTATTGATGAAGCCATTATCTATTTAGAGAAATTTAATTTGTTACCATTAGGTGAACATAAAGATATAGGTGTAATAGAAGTACGAAAAATTCTAAGTTTGAGTTACTAAAATCAGCCGACAGGACAGAATAACGTTATAAAGACTTGTTCATTTCCTGTCGGCATACTATGATAGTGTTATCACTCGGCTATGCTACTGCTCACAACCCTGTGTTATATAATCTCCAGATATATTACCACCAGCTGTAACATTTAATTAATGATGTACATGGCCGATCTGGATTCACCTTCCAATTAAATCTATTAAAGTAAAAAATAATGAGCGATATTGATTATTTAATGATGTTCCGCAAATGTTCAAATCATGACAGTTTAGAGCGCCTATATGACAAACTAAACTATTCTTTAGTTGATAATAATATTCTTGCCAATATGTATCGTGCTGCCGACCATCGGCGTGCAGAGCTAGTCGCAGGTAAACTGTTCGACTTAGGTAAAGTTCCTAAATCTCTTTGGTCTCAGGTTAAATAGTTCTATATTTACAACTAAAGCTAATGATAAACACATTGTGTTTACCCTTTGTTTTTAGATAGTTATATAAAACCTGATGCTAAACTGTAAACATTAGACACACTGTCATGTGGTTTTTTACTAATTTGCCCTGCTGTTTGTTTTTTATGCCATTTACTTCATATGTATCATCGTTATTTAGATATGACTCTCATGTAATAATAGCTATCTCTTAAGGTAGCTATTAGCATTGAGAAACAAATAAAATATTTCTTAATATACCCACTTTGATTTTACGTATATTTAATACGGGGTATAAAATTAATCTAAAATTGCACCAAATCAAAGAATAAGGGACTTAATCTGATAAGCACATCAAACGGTCCAACCAAATAAATTAACAATTAAAACCAATAAAAAATGAGCTAATAAAGTTTTTAAGCGCAGTATATAGTCAATAATATGAAACAAACTATTCATATATAGTTTGTTTCCACTTGCGTTTTGTCCAGCTAACACTAACACGCTCTGTTTATCATATATAAACAATGCCGGTTCCGGTTCAGCCCCGAATCCTTGAGTCTGATTATGACAAAATGTTAATAATTATTTATTTCCATATTTTTCAATAAGTAATCTAATATCATTTAATACCGCAAGGTCCAATTTCTTCAATCTGATTAAAACACAAAAACCTAACCACCTTGTTAACCCTTAAAATCTTTAATATTCATCAATATGATGGCTGCTGTCGCAAATTTTATAGATTCAGTGATATTACTCAGCTAGACGCTGCCAGCAGGAACATCTGAGCAGTTGGCTGGTTAAAAATCGACTCTGATGGCTAGATAAACAAACACGCCCCTACTCTTAACTAAGATCGCCCCAACAGAGCAGACAAGTAACCCCAAACGCAGGTTAACAACACACCAATTTGCTCAGTTGGTGAACACTCAGGTTAAAGATAACAATTTAGCGTTGACAGTCTATGAGTAGCTAGATATGATTCGCCCCGTTCAAACGATTCCTCTGTAGTTCAGTCGGTAGAACGGCGGACTGTTAATCCGTATGTCACTGGTTCGAGTCCAGTCAGAGGAGCCATATATAGTTTTATGACGTTTAGATGAGTCTAAGCAAGTCATAAAATAGAGTTAAAAAAACCAGAGAATAAACCCTCTGGTTTTTTTACGTCTGCAGCATTTGCCAACTCACTTATATAAGCTTAATTCATCGATATTGATATACAGCCCGATTCAGAGGGTTGGCTTATCGATACCCTAATCTGGGCTAGGCACAAAACCTATACTGACTCAGAGCATCAATATATTGGCATATCCCATTCTTCTAACGGAATCGGGCGCCCAAAGTAATAACCCTGTGCCCTCAGGCAGCCCAACTTAAACAGTTTCTGCGCCATTTCTTGTGTTTCGATACCTTCGGCTATCAATGGTACCGATAAGCCGTCAGCTAACCGGATAACGGCTGAAATGATAGCTTCACTCTTAGCGCTATTCAGCACGCTGCTGACAAAATCACGGTCGATCTTCAAACAGTCGAAATTCAGGTTATGCAGGTATGAAAGGCTCGAAAAACCAGAACCAAAATCATCAATTGCAATCGAGATACCGAAAGCGCGAATCCGCGTTAATTGATCCTTAATCACTGGATTGCTTTCCATAATCAGCGATTCGGTAATTTCTAAGGTGAGGTTTTTAGGCGATAGATTAAACTCATCCAAAACAGTCGTAATATAGCCATAGAAGTCAGGCTGCATCAGTTGCCGCACGGATACGTTGATGTGAAGTTCAAAGTCCGCCGGCCAGCCGGCTTTTATTTTTTCTGACAGTTGACGACACGACTCATGCAAAACCCACCGCCCAATCGATAAAATCAAACCGGACTCCTCAGCCAGCGGGATAAATATATAAGGGGCCACCATGCCATATACTTTGCTGTTCCAACGTATCAACGCTTCAGCCCCAATCACTGAGCTATCTTCAAGTTTGACTATCGGTTGAAAATAGACCAGAAACTCATTGTTGGTCATCGCCTGGTTTAAATTAGTCAGCATACGGGTGTTATTCACGGCTATAGTCATCATATCCGGGTGATAGACTTCATAGGCACCGCTGCCTTTTTTTCTCGCCGCAGCCAGTGCAACAGAGGCATTACGCAGATTATCATTCAGCGCTTTATCATCGAACTCACCGTTAACAAAACCAATATTCCCAACAAATAGCAAATGCTCGCCTTCATCACTACTTAAGCTAGAAAAGATATCGATATATTTCTTAATTTCTAGCGAACAAATCTTATGCTCAAAGCTATAGGGATAACAAATCGCAAACTCAGAATCATTGATTCGGGCAAGAAGCGCATTGACGGGTACCGTTTCCAAAAGGCGTTTAACAAACTCACGCAGGAGTGATTCCCCTTGTTTATATCCAAGAGTGTTATTGATTTCATTTACGTTATCTAAGCTTATCAATATCAATCCTTTCCAGAGATTCTGTTCTTCCTGAGTTGCTAATTCACGCATTCTTTCCATTAAGCCTTCTTTACTCAATAACCCGGTTATTGAGTCGTAGTAGACCTGACGTTTTAAACTGGAGAAGGCCTTAGAAAGGGTTAAGGACATATCATTGAAGGCATCATTTAGCAGTTTGATCTCCTTAAGTTCAAACCGGGTCTCTTTTGCCGGTACCCACTTGAGCTTGGCAATAAGCCTCGCCTGTTTAGCAACCTCTAAAATCGGGGCCGTTATTTTAGCTAACGTGATCCATGCCAGGGTGACGCCAATGATAAAAATAAGCACCACTGAAAAGATGGTAATTATCCGGTCTTTATTGAATATACCGACCAAATCATTTTGCGGGACAATAACGGCCATACGCCAGTTTTGCAGGCCAAGTTCTTCCCCCACGGGAACAACACGTACATAAAAAATTTCATCATCAACATCAAAGGTAATTTTAGTGATATTACGATCGGCCAGATAAGGGGCAATACTGCGTATAATTTTGCTGTCACTGTCTGCCGGAGACATTAATCGCGCATTTTCCAAACTGGCCAAACCCTGAGATGTCGCCAACACCTCTTTTTCTACCGTTGAATGGGAAATAATTTTATTATCGCCATTTACAATAAAAATAACCCCGTGACCTAAATTAGGTATCTCTCTGAGATAGTGATTGAATTTCTCCAGCTTAATGTCGCTGGAGACTACGCCAACGTAACGCTTATTCACATCATAAATCGGGCTATTGTATGAAATGCTAATCCCTTTGAGATCGTCTATATCTTGGTAGGCAACGCTCCAGGATGAGAGCTTATTTTTATCTGCGTCACGATACCAAGAGCGCATACGGGGGTCATAATGATGAATTGCATTACGTACCGGACTCTCCATTGATATTCCGGAATAAAAATTCAACACGCCGTCCGTTCTGGAATCTTTCAAAATAAGCATAAAGCTGTCTGCCTGAGCCCCTCTGCTTACACCGATATAATCCCCATTGGTCGAACCGAAAGCGACAAGGCTTAATTGAGGGGAATACGGAAATATTCGCCGCAATGTTCTTCTTAGCGGAGACTCAAACTCCTGCAGGTCTTCCAGATCGTCGGTTAAAATCTCGCGCATGGCCATTTCAACGGCGGCGTTAGACTGAACAGGGACTTTAAGAAAGTTAAATAAGTTATTCTGAACGGTTTCGATCTGGGCTGAGGTTATTTTTTCACCCAGTCCGTTAAATATCAGGTTTTCATTTCGCAGTTGTAAAAAGATGGCCGAACCAAACATGATGGTCAAAATAAAAACAAAAAGCGATGTCACTACCAGCTTTAAAGATACTGTATTTAGTACTCGCACATACCCACCATATCTAGTGAAAAAACAATCTATTATAGCTTAGTTTGAGCAAATCCTTCTGGCCTTGTTGCCCCGACAGTCCTGCGATACTAACTGCCCATGGCTCCCTGCTATTAAGTCTATATTACTTTCAGTCACAACCGGGCTGATTCAAGAAATATTCTTGAATTACTGACGTAAACACCCAACAGGTAATAATTATCTTACGGTACCCATCCCGCTAGTCATTTTTATTCGTAGTCACTAAATTTAAACAGAACCGCTATTAGAGGATTTGGCTTTTTTATCATTGGAATAAATCAATAGCAGACTCACTAAATGACTAAAATAGAAACACTCATCAGCTTAATTGCACGAAGTATAAGCAAACGAGCCGGATTCACTTTTAGAGCAGTTGACAGTACCACTGTTGGCGGATATGATTCGTTCCGTTCAAACGATTCCTCTGTAGTTCAGTCGGTAGAACGGCGGACTGTTAATCCGTATGTCACTGGTTCAAGTCCAGTCAGAGGAGCCATATTAGATTTCAAGAAGTTCAGATGAGTCTGAACAGCTCTTGAGATTAGACAGTTTAAAACCCCGGAATGGTGACATTCCGGGGTTTTTTAATATCTGGTCATTAGTATTGTGCTTCATCGGTAACCTTTCCCTCACTCCATTAGCCAGGCGGGCAATCACAGGTAATTCTCATTGAAAGAAAAAGCCCCGATAAACTGTCGGAGCCTTTAGGTTACTGCATTCTTAGAAATTAACATTAACCAATATTAATTTATTCAATCAACCCGGCTAACGTAAGTTTTAACCTTAATTTACTCAGAGTTTTTATTTTTAATACCCAGTCTCGTTACCCTGCCATGTTAATTAAAAATAAAATCAGCCAGCCAAAATTGATTTAATCGATAATGCTATTTTCATTAAATGTGAAAAGGAAAAAGGGAATAATTAATGGCCTCCCTCTTCTTTTGGTACGACTTCTTCTTTTGGTACAAATAGCACCTTAGCTAATAACATACATGTTACAACACAAATAATGATCGAGGCATATCCTCCACCAAAGGGTAACACGGTAAAAATACCTAATATACTTAATAACTTAACAATAAAAATAACCGGTAAAGCACTTAGCGATAATCTTAATGGACTATTTAATAACCTATCCATAAAGAGCGCGCCAAAAAGTGCTGGTAATAAAAACTGTAATGCATCCAGTATTGCTTGAGGAAGGTGCTCAATGATCACTTGCCCGGCAACGGCAAGAAATGTCATTAAAGTCAGACTGATAAATATAGAAACTGAAATCCCAATAGCGGTAATAATAGTGCCTTCCGGCGTTCCTAATTGATACCCTGCAGCGTTCAGAGCCTGAGTTGCAGCAGGAACCCGGACCTCTTTGGTATTCCCGGCCATATAGGATAAATAGAGCCCGGGAACCCCAAAGATAGATTGCAGTGACATTGGGTCGACAATATACCATGGCAATAAAATAGATAGCATCGAGACCATACCCGTAAAAATACTATCTGCCGTTGGCTGGGCATCAAAATAAAATAATAAAACTAACACAGGTAAATAGGCCACCAGTAATACTGAACGAGTGCACCATTTTCCGCGGCTAACAATATAAGGCATGTAGTCTTTTTCAAAAATATCACTTTTCGTTTTCATTATTATGGTCCATTTTTATTTAGCGATCACAGCCACAGTCATTCCGATGACCATACAAATGGTTAATCCCCATTCTTTTAACCATTGAATATTTGCTTTTCGATTATAAAGAGTAATACCAGCCATTGCGGACGCAGAGGAAATAATGGCTAGGGTATTGGCTCCTAAGGGATAACCAAAGTTCATGGTTAATGCACCAAAGCTACCAATCAATGCACCACTGCCAATGATTGGAATCAGGTGAACATTGCCTCCGGATATAACCTTATTCACTTTATCCATTCGATGAGCGAAGAATGAAACAAATAATAAGAATGGTAGCCCACATGTCGTCATTACAATGGCCGCCGCACAGAGATAGCTGGCATTAAGTTCACTTTTACCTAACGTTAATCCCATTCCATCAGCGGTAAAAGCGGCTTCCATAAGGGCATCGGCAACAGAGCCAATGAAATCAACCCTCATCCAGGCCATCGGGGCACCGACATACAACATCAGTGTCAGAATGCCTGACAACATCATAAAACAAGGGCCAATTGATGCAATTGATGCCCCCCGAATGGCACTGCTGACTTTAGCATCAGAAATGCCAATCTCTTTTGCCGTGCGTAAACTTTTTCTGAAAAATAGAAAAGCTTGAGCGAAAACAAAACAGAGTGCGGGAGCTGCTGCCATCCATAAAATCCAGCTATTGGCAATGTCGCTATACTGTTCTGTCATATCACTCCCCTTCTTCCATCTTGAAGCAGAAGGTGCATACATTATCGGTAAAGAAATGTTTTTGGTGGATGCATTTCAACTTCGGATTAAAGCCATATGCAATAGACGGATCAATCATTTCACAATAGAGCATGCCATATTTTTCCATGCCCAATTTCTGAAATTCACTGGCAAAAACACAGCGCGTAAAAAGCTGTTCTACATATCCATCACCATAACTATCAACGCTCTCAAATTCATCGCTACGGTCCATGTCATAGCTGACTAAATAATTGTCGCTGTCATTTTTTTGTCCGCGAGCATGGGCTCTTCTGGCAATATCTTTTCCTCGCTCCTCGCCAAATTTCCAGACACCTCGCTTAATAGCCTCTTCACCTTTTTCACCAAACTCATCAACAACCTCTTTGGCTAATGCAACAAACATTCTGGCAAACATTTGATACATAGATACAGGCTCTAAATCATCGGCGATTTTATTACTTTCTACTTTATGATCTTTCATGAGTTATTCCTTATTTAATGATTAACGTGTTTATAACGGTATATTTACGATACAAATAATTAGCTCTGGTCTAATGCAATCATGGTGTGAAATAACACCTCGGTTCCCTTTGCCATATTTTCCCAAGTAACATTTTCATCAGGATGATGAGTGATGCCCTTATAGCAGGGCACAAACAGCATGGCTGACGGGCAAACTCCCGCCATAATCATGGCGTCATGGCCCGCGCCACTATTCATGTGTCGATATGATAAATTGAGTTTTTCGCATGAATGAATAATCAGCTGTCTTAATGCTTCATTCATCACTACCGGAGATTTATAAGAAATATTGTTAATATCAAATGCAGTATTACATTCTTGTTGAATTAATAACGCTTGCTGATGAATATACCTGTCAATATCTTCAAGAATTTTTGCATCGCCAGAGCGGATATCTAAGGTAAATTGGCATTGATTTGGAATACAGTTAGCGGAATTAGGCTGCAGTGAAAATTTTCCTACCGTTAACGTTGCACTATCAGCGTATTGACGAAGAATAAAACGATTAAGCTCAGTGACGAATAAACAGCCGGCCACCCCCGCATCTTGCCGCAAGGTCATGGGTACCGTTCCGGCATGGCCAGCAAATCCGGTAATTGTAATTACCATTTGCTGTATAGCGACGATACTATCGACAATACCAATATCAATATTGGTTGCTTCTAATACCGGCCCTTGTTCATCGTGCAGCTCTAAAAAAGCTTTGATCGACTCCGGAGCGCGGAAAGCGGGTTGAACAACCCGATGACCTAAATAGTCTGTGAGCACTTCGCGTAGGCTATTTCCCCGATCGTTATACAGCCGATCTTTATCCTGCTCGGAAAACTCTCCGGAAATAAACCGGCTGCCTAACAACACCGTCCCAAAATGAGTGCCTTCTTCTTCAACCGTTGCCAATACTTCAACGCTATGGCTTAACTGAATATTGTTTTCTTTTAGTATTCTAACGGCTTCTAGCGCACACACTACGCCGGCAATACCATCAAATGCGCCTGAGTTTCTGACTGTATCGAGATGAGAGCCACTGACAATGCTCGGTAATGCCGGATCTTTTCCTAGCAAGATCCCATACACATTGCCCACATCATCTTCTTTAATAATCAGCCCGATTTCCTGCATCTGTTGCTTAAGATATTCCACACCCTGTCGGTATGTAGCAGTAAGCCCAATTCGGGTCACGCCACCATTACAGGGCTCTGAAATATGACGCAGTGTCTCAATATCTTTTTTTAAACGTGATTGATTCGCCATAACGCCGCCTACTCCCCTAACATAATGTTTAATATTTCTTGATCCGTTTGCCTCATTCCCTGGCTGGCTAGCCTTCCGACGGCCTTTATCGTGTGGTCTACCGAAGATTTAACGATGCCGTCACCGGGTTGTAATACGTCATTTTTCATTGCAATCTCATGACACATAACGGCAGTTTCAACACAGGTAGCAATTTTGGCTGCACACGAAGCCTTTGCACCGTCACAAATCATGCCGGATAGCGTCCCGAGTGTATTAATGACTGAGTATTCAATTTGCTCATCAGTGCCCTTTCTCAATAAAGTAATCCCTGCGGCACTACCGCTGGCAGCACAAACGACGCCGCAATAAGCAGACAATTTTCCGATATAGGATTTTTCATACAGAGCAATAAGGTTGCTAAGGAGCAATGCCCGATAGCGCTCTTCTTGAGATGAATTAAGCTCTTGAGCATAAATGATAACGGGCAATGAAACGGTGAGCCCCTGATTACCACTCCCGGAATTAATCATAACCGGTAAATCACATCCGCCCATTCTGGCGTCAGATCCGGATGCAGCATATGCTTTAGCGCGATTCTTAGGACTATTATCAGATGTTAATAAAATGGTTTTACCCACATTGACACCATAGGGATTATTAAGGCCTTCTTGCGCTATTTGTAAGTTATATTGAATCTCTTGATCTAATAGATCGATAAGCGAGGTGTAGTCACTATATCGAGAGAAATGGATAATCTCCTGAAGAGTAATCCCATTTATCGAATGACTATCCTGTGGGTTGTTATCGATCTCATCTAATTGAGAACAGAGTTGTTCACCATTGCGGATAATGCTAACTACATTCGTGTGCCCATCTCGAATTTCAACGCTGACCGTATCATTCTTATATTTTCCAGTAATAATGATATGCAATGTGGCATGACTTTCAAGCAGCTCTATTGAGCAAGGAATCTGTGGAATTAAGCGCTGACATTGTTCAATTTGTTCTGGCGTTATATCAGACAAAACCTCTAGTTTTTTATCTGAACAGCCAAAATAAGCACCCAATAAACAGGCTACGGGAATGCCTTTCATTCCACCGGAATTAGGGACAATGACGCTTTTCACATTTTTAACCATATTTGCACTACATTGTGCAAGCAGCGATTCTGGTTTATGCGCTAAATATTTAGTCACTAACGAAGAGGCATAAGCGATAGAAATAGGTTCTGTACAACCCAATGCCAATACCATTTCATCACGTAATAATTTAATTAACTTCAATTCAATACTCATATATATCCTTAATTCATGTGTTATAAGATATATAGAGCAAGGAGCATGCCAACCTCATTTAAAATAAAAGCCAATATCATTAATTCATTAAAAATCAATAAATAGCTTCGACCCCTAATTAATTATATGTGAGTAGAGTCACAAAAAATAACAAAATGAGTTGGCGTAGATTTATACAAATTTTTATTATTGTTAGGAATATATTTGGCTTTAAGCCTGATTACCAACCTAACATATTGATTTTATTTAATTAACTAAATATGGTAAAAATTCTTAAAAATAAGAATGAGCATAAGCAACAGCCAGTGAGTAATTTCGCTTGGTTTAAACATCCCGTAATTTTTTTCTGAACTCCGCAGGGGACACCCTCATTAATTTACGAAAGATAGAAATTAACGCTGATGCGCTGTTATAACCTAGCTCAAATGCAATTGACTCAATGGTATAATCCGTTTCGCCCAACAGAGATAATGCCTTGATGACTCGTAACCGCTGGCGCCATTCTCCTAATGTAATACCTAGCTCTTGTTTACTTCTGCGCATTAACGTTCTTTCTGTTGTATTAAATTGGCGAGCTAGCTGCGAAAGAGACAGGCAAGAGTGAGGGTTATCATCCAGAAATTGCAGAATAGGCTTAAGAATGCGATCGTTTGAAGTCGGTAAATAACTGTCCACTTTAGGCATTTCACACAGTTGATCGACTAAAACTTGGAGTAAACGCTTCTCTTTATCCGTTTCAGGAAAAATAATTTCATTGTTCTGTAAAGTCCATAAGATACTTCTAATTAATGGATTTAGGAGCAATATCGTTGGTTGCTTAGGCAGAGACTCACAATATTCAGATAAGATATACAAAGAACAATGTACGACTTCACAATTATTAAATGCAATATGTTCAACCCTTGGTGGTAGCCATAAACCATACTGAGGTGGGACAAGAAAATGTTTATCATCTATATGAATTTTCATTACCCCTCGATAGCAAAAGTTAAACTCTCCGCAACCATGTTGGTGCTTAGGATAAATACCATTCTTAGGCATAAAAACTATGCGAGGAAATATCGGTGATGGCAGCTCATCGCCATATGCCGGTAAAATTATTTGGCTCATATCATTTACCCCACAAACAAATTGCTTACCTATTATTCACAATGGCTGTTTAGCGATACATTATGGCTGAATCTCTCTATATGTATAAGCCAATAAAATGGCACAATCATTTTATATCTAGTTTAAATCAATTTTTGTAACAAAAAAGACCCATTAATAGAACTTATCATAATTTGATTATAAATGGTGTAGATTATGACTATGTCCCTTAAGAACATTGAAAATTTTATTCAATCTTATATTAATACGATTGCGATAGTATTAAAGCTTGATATAACCGTCGTGGATAATAATTTAGTCAGGATAGCAGGGACAAACCGTTATTCTACTGAGATCGGAAATACGATTCATAAAACGAAATTCTATCAAGACGTGTTTAGCTCAGGATTACCTAATATCATGTGTAAGAAAACGAGATTTTCCGCTTGTTATTCCTGTGCTAGGTATCGAAGTTGCTCTGAGTTGGCTGATATAGCCTATCCAATAAAATACAACAATGACATTATTGGCGTTATCAGCCTGATTGCATTTACCGAAGAATCTAAAGAAACGCTGATCAATAATGATAAAAGCTATATAGATTTTTTAAAATGCATTAGTACCTTGTTAGCAAGCCAGCTATTAGTTTCAATTGTTAAAATTCCATTAAAGTCTAATCTCAGCCAAATACAGAATAAATCTAAAGTTGAATTTATTAGCGCTGATTCCCGAGTTAAAAAACTGCTTGAGACCGCAAAACAAACGGCAAACTCGGATTCAACCACTCTTATCACGGGAGAGAGCGGAACAGGTAAAGATGTATTAGCCAAAATTATTCATCAATCAAGTAACCGGTCCGCGCATCCGCTCATATCAGTTAACTGTGGTGCAATACCGGAAAATTTAATTGAAAGTGAGTTGTTTGGCTATGAACGAGGCGCTTTTACCGGCGCCAACAGAGAGGGAAGCATAGGCAAATTCGAGTTAGCCAATAATGGTATTTTGTTTCTTGATGAAGTGGGAGAGATGCCACTTACCGCTCAAACAAGGCTACTACGCGTGTTGCAAGAAAAGACAATCCAACGTATTGGCGGGAAAGATGATATTGCTATTAATGTAAAAATTATCTGTGCAACAAATCAGAATTTACAGCATTTGATTCAAGAGAAAAAATTTCGGGAAGATCTCTATTACCGGATTCATGTTATTCCGCTTCATATTCCGCCGTTAAGGGAAAGAAAAAACGATATACAGCTGCTTTCAGAGCACTTTCTAAACCACTTTAACCATAAATTTAGTAAAGAAATCATCATCAATAATAATGTTCTTGATATATTAAAAACCTACTTATGGCCGGGAAATGTCAGAGAACTAAAAAATTTCTTTGAATACTTAACCAATATCAAAATGAGCGGAGAGATCGACGAAAGTGATATCCCGCCATCAATGCGTCATATACCAGAGATGAAAACAGAATCTTCCCGGTCGCTAAAATCAATGCTCAAAATACAAGAAAGCCAGCTGTTACACTCACTAATCTCCACGACGTACAGTGCAAATGGAAAAAAGCAGTTGGCTAATCAACTCGGTATATCAGTCTCATCCCTGTATCGGAAAATAGCTGAATATAAACTGCAGCAAAGAGGCTAATGGAGGTGCCTTACCCGACAAGCCAGTGAACGAAAAAAGCCCCGACGAATTGTCAGGGCTTTTAGGTTACTGCATACTTAGAATTTAACATTAATTACTTCAATAAGTTATAACTGATACTGCTACTAGATGTACACGTTCATAAGAGAAAAATTAAGTATTTGTAGCGAACAATTCCTCCGATTTATTAACTTAAAACACATAATTCCCTAAACATTCATATTAGCTCATCGATTGTCTGACTCACTAACTTAGTACACCACCCTCGCGATATGTATTTACTACATGGCCTTACATTCGTCGCGATATTCTAAATCAATGTAAAAATACCCATTAATCGCGAACATTGACTACAACTACAGGGCCTTTATCGCGCTAATTTTCTGTTCCTGCCGCGATGATACTCTTAACTTCGAGGCCTGACTCCCATCACGATATAACTGATTTAATATATCCCCCATCGTGACGATGTCCAATTAACATTGGTTAACTACGAGGCCTTTATCGCGTATATTTACTAAAACACAGACAACCTATAAATCGCCTGAAAGCCCGATTCCGTCTGCGTTAACAACCAATTTAACCATTTAAATTTAGTTGTCAATACTGTTTTTAAATACAGTGCATTTATAATTTTATAACCCCTAATTTATTAGTGACTAAGCGAGTTGAAAGTTGCTGATATCACACAATAAAAACCACAAAATATGATCGGGTACCGATATGCTGGGCCCCCATACTAAGTAAAAAGAGACCGTTATTGATAAATTTCGCCTCGCTCTTTCTGGTGAATCTCATGTAGTCGTCTACACTCAAAAAACGATTTTATTTACTCACCATTCAAATGTATTTAATGATTTGTGATCATAATCACCTAATGTAACTTTTATTTATTTTACGCTGTGAAATAAATAAGCCTGACTGAAAAATCGACAGTTTTAGACCAGCTTTACATACACCGTTCTCACTTAAAACATACATGCTCCGGAGCGTTTTTCATGTTCAAAGATCTCTTTGCTAACCTGCAAAAAGTCGGTAAGGCGCTGATGCTGCCCGTTTCCGTCTTACCTATTGCAGGTATATTACTCGGTGTTGGTGCAGCGCACTTTAGCTGGTTACCCACAATTGTCTCTGACGTGATGGAGAAGTCAGGAAGTTCGATATTCGATCAAATGCCGTTACTGTTTGCCGTTGGTGTTGCTTTAGGCTTTACCAATAACGATGGCGTTGCAGGTCTGGCCGCCATCGTCGGCTATGGAATTATGGCGGCAACATTAGGCGTTATGGCCGGCGTTTTGGGCGTTGCTAAGATCGACACCGGTGTTCTGGGCGGTATTTTAGTCGGTGGCCTGGCGGGTTATCTGTTTAACCGCTTCTATCGTATTAAACTCCCCGATTATTTAGGCTTCTTTGCCGGAAAGCGTTTTGTCCCTATTATCACGGGATTTATCTGTATCGCTTTAGGTGTTGCCCTTTCCTTTATTTGGCCGCCAATCGGCAAAGCTATTGGTGCATTTTCACAGTGGGCGGCTTACCAGAACCCGGCTATGGCCTTCGGTATCTATGGCGTAGTGGAACGTTCATTAATTCCTTTCGGTTTGCACCATATCTGGAACGTTCCGTTCTTCTATGAAGCCGGCCAAGCCTGCGTTATTGACAATAAAGTTGTTGCTACCATTATCAGCGAAAATATCTGTAAAGCAGAGAATGGTCGCTGGATTACCGGTGAGATCCAACGTTATCTTCAGGGCGATCCTACCGCCGGAAATATGGCTGGCGGTTACTTATTTAAGATGTGGGGACTACCAGCAGCCGCTATTGCTATGTGGCACACAGCTAAGCCAGAAAACCGGGCAAAAGTTGGCGGTATTATGATTTCGGCGGCTCTGACATCATTCTTAACCGGTATCACCGAACCTATTGAATTCGCCTTTATGTTCGTAGCGCCAGTGCTGTACGTTATCCATGCGCTTTTGGCCGGCTCAGCCTATGTAATTGCCATCCTGCTGGGGATGAAGCACGGAATGACCTTCTCACACGGTGCCATTGACTTCTCGCTGTTTTATCACTTATCGACAAACGGCTGGCTATTCTTTATTGTCGGCCCGATTTACGCCCTGCTCTACTACACAATATTCCGGGTGGCTATTATCAAACTGAACCTGAAAACCCCGGGACGTGAAGATGATACTCCGAAAGACGCCGTTAAAGCGGCAACCGGCACCAATATGGCTGCTGACCTGGTTGCTGCATTTGGTGGAAAAGAAAATATCACTAACTTAGATGCCTGTATTACTCGATTAAGAGTCGGTGTTGCCGATGTTTCTCAGGTAGATCAAGAGAAGCTAAAGCGTCTTGGCGCGGCAGGCGTTGTTGTGGCAGGCTCTGGCATTCAGGCTATTTTCGGGACCAAGTCAGATAACCTCAAGAGCGATATGGATGAGTATATTCGTAATAACTAGCTATTCTGTGGGTCTCTAATGAGTAAAATGCCGTGACATCAACCACGGCATTTTTATTTCTATTAGTCATTGGCAACAATCTCAAATGTAAAAAGCCCCGTAAATACGGGGCCTTTGGTATTGAGTTACGGCTGAAAATATTACTTAACGTCGGCTTTAGCCTTCATGCTTTGAGAGATATCACGACGCTCTTTTGACAGCTCAGCATTCTTGATGATGTATTCATCAACACGCTCTTCATAGTCACTCTTCATATTAGCGATGATAGCCTGAACGTCTTCAATGCTCATGCCCTGCTTGATATAGTCACTCAGATTTTCCAGTAACAGCACTCGCTTCTGGTTGTCACGAATTTTCTTTTCGTTATCCACAATATCACGCTTCAGTTTGTTTTTACGGCGGGACAAACGCACATATTCCAGCACGTTTTGAAATGAAGGTTTGTTCACGTTTTCCATCATAGTACCCTTACTTAAGAAATAAGAAATCTTGGCTGACTAAATCAAAATAGCTCTTTGGAATAGTACGTAACTAAAACCTTAACTGCTACTTAAATGATACTTTTCTATCACATTGTTATTCGGAGGCATAACCGTTTACGTTATTGCTCTGCCAGTTCCAAGTATCTTGCATCATAGCAGTTAAATCACGCGTCGCTTTCCACCCTAGCTTTTTCTCAGCTAAAGAAGGGTCTGACCAGCACTCTGCAATGTCACCTTCTCTACGGGGAGCAATACGGTAAGGAATAGCTTTTCCTGAAACCTTTTCAAAGGACTTAATCATCTCCAATACGGAATATCCGATACCTGTCCCTAAGTTATAAGCACTAAATCCCTGATGGTTTTTCAGAGCATCTAGAGCATTTAAATGGCCCTGAGCTAAATCCATCACATGGATATAATCTCGAACGCCGGTACCATCTTTGGTCGGGTAATCATCACCAAAAATAGCGAGTTCAGTCAGTTTCCCTACCGCTACCTGAGAGATATAAGGCAGTAAGTTATTGGGAATGCCGTTAGGATCTTCGCCGATTAACCCTGATTCATGCGCACCTACCGGGTTAAAATAACGCAGCGTAATAACAGTATAGTCAGGCTCAGCCCGAACAAAATCTTGCAAAATCTGCTCAACCATCAGTTTCGATGTGCCGTAAGGATTTGTGGTACCACCAACCGGAGCATTTTCAGTAATAGGTACAACGTCGACCATCCCGTAGACCGTGGCCGAAGAGCTGAAAATAATATTTTTAACGCCGGCATGACGCATCTCTTCCAGCAGAACTAAAGAACCGGTTACGTTATTTTGATAATAAGAAAGCGGTTTTACTACCGACTCACCCACCGCTTTAAGCCCGGCAAAGTGAATAACGCTATCAATAGTATGTTGCGCAAAAATCTGTTGTAAGCAGCTTCGATCAAGAATATCACCTTGGTAGAAAACAACTTTCTTACCCGCCAGGGTTTCAACCCGTTTCAACGCAACCAGCGACGAGTTAGATAAGTTATCTAATACAATAACCTCATCGCCACGTTTGAGTAGAGCTAAAACGGTATGAGAACCGATATACCCGACGCCACCGGTAACTAAAATAGCCATAACGCTCTATTCCTTCCGTTCATTATTGACAAAAAATCCGGGAATCCCCGGATTTTTGCAGATCGCTTAAAGCTATTATTCCATCCATTCGGTATGGAATACACCGTCTTTATCAGTACGCTTATAGGTATGCGCACCAAAATAGTCACGCTGCGCCTGAATCAGGTTAGCCGGTAAAACGGCGGCACGGTAGCTGTCGTAATACGCAATAGCTGCAGACAAGGTCGGAGTCGGAATACCGTGTTGAACCGCATAAGAAATAACGTCACGCAGTGACTGTTGATATTCGTCAGCCGTTTTCTTGAAGTAGCTGGCCAGCAACAGGTTAGCAATATCACCATTTTCAGCATAAGCATCGGTGATTTTTTGCAGGAACTGAGCACGAATAATACAGCCGGCACGGAAGATTTTAGCAATCTCGCCGTAGTTTAAGTCCCAGTTAAACTCATCGGATGCGGCTTTTAATTGCGCAAAGCCCTGAGCATAAGAGACAATTTTACCTAAATACAGCGCGCGACGAACCTTCTCAACAAATTCAGCTTTATCACCGGTGAATGGCTGAGTTTTAGGCCCTGATAGCACCTTAGATGCTGCAACTCGCTCAGTTTTCAGCGCAGATAAGTAACGGGCAAACACTGATTCAGTAATCAGAGATAAAGGCACGCCAAGATCTAAAGAGCTTTGGCTGGTCCATTTACCGGTACCTTTTTGTGCTGCTTCATCCAGAATGACATCAACCAGATAATGGCCATTCTCATCTTTCTTACGGAAGATATCCGCGGTAATTTCGACTAAATAGCTATCCAGCTCGCCTTTATTCCAGTCGGTAAAGGTTTCAGCCAGTTCAGGATTAGACAGACCGACTGATTTCAGTAATGAATAAGCCTCTGCAATTAGCTGCATATCACCGTATTCAATACCGTTGTGTACCATTTTAACGTAGTGGCCTGCACCATCAGCACCAATATAGGTAATGCACGGTTCATCGCCTACTCTGGCTGCGATTTTCTCTAAAATTGGCGCAACCAGTTCATAGGCTTCTCTCTGTCCGCCGGGCATGATTGAAGGCCCCTTTAATGCCCCCTCTTCACCACCTGAAACACCGGTACCGATAAAGTTGAAGCCCAGAGCTGACAGGTCTTTATTACGACGAATAGTGTCTTGGAAATAAGTATTACCGCCGTCAATGAGGATGTCACCTTTATCGAGATAAGGCTTCAGTGAATCAATGGTTTTATCCGTTGCTTCGCCGGCTTTAACCATTAATAGGATACGACGTGGTTTTTCTAACGAATTCACAAACTCTTCAATGCTATGGCAAGGAACCAATTTTTTACCCGGATTCTCTGCAATCACCTCATCGGTTTTATCGCTGGAGCGGTTAAAAATAGAAACGCTATAACCGCGGCTTTCAATATTCAGTGCCAAATTACGGCCCATGACCGCCATACCAACGACACCGATTTGCTGTTTAGACATAGAGACTCCTAGCTGATAGGTAACATTCACCCGATGGAAATACGACAAGTGAACAACTAATTTATAACAAATATAATAACGCACGAGGGTGGCAATTGGTACGACAGAAATTGCGATTACAGAAATTGCTATTATTGATGGTAAATAGTCCCAGATAAGTGCATTTTTGGCTTGGAATGGCCGAGATGACCATTTTAATAACGAGTTAAAACCCCGATAGATAAACTCCACTGGATAACTCACTAAATGAGTTAAGCCGTTATTCAATAAGTTAGTGGCGAAAAGATGACTTTATGCTCAATTAGCAACTTATTTTGTCTCTGCTATGTTTAAGGTTAATACAAATTATTGTCGTGACCGCATTTACACAATACAATTACCACGCAGCATGTGCTGCGTAACTTGAAGGTAACCACCTGACTTATGGAATGGATCGCAGATCCAACAATTTGGGCCGGCCTGGCGACACTGGTTGTGCTCGAAATCGTTCTCGGTATAGATAACCTTATTTTCATTGCTATTCTGGCAGATAAGTTACCCCGGGCTCAACGTGACAGGGCTCGTGTCGTAGGTTTAACCTTAGCATTAGCCATGCGTCTAGCTCTGCTAGCCAGCATTTCGTGGCTTTCAACTCTAACTGCTCCACTATTCAGCGTTTTTGACCACAGCTTCAGCGGCCGTGAACTGATCATGCTCGCCGGAGGGGTGTTCTTGTTATTCAAAGCCACCATGGAATTGAATGAGCAGTTAGAAGGAAAAGATCACGACCAGCAGTCCCAACAGAAAGGGGCGAAATTCTGGCCCGTTGTGGCGCAAATCGTGGTGCTGGATGCGGTATTCTCACTAGACTCAGTCATTACTGCGGTAGGTATGGTCGATCATCTTGCCGTTATGATGATTGCCGTCTGTATTGCGATGGGCCTGATGTTATTAGCCAGTAAGCCGCTAACGCGCTTTGTTAATGCTCATCCGACAATTGTAATTCTGTGTCTTAGCTTCTTACTGATGATCGGCTTTAGCCTCGTTGCTGACGGGCTTGGCTTCCATATTCCTAAAGGTTATCTGTACGCTGCTATTGGTTTCTCAATTCTTATTGAGGTGTTTAACCAACTATCGATATCCAATCGCCGTAAGTTTTTGTCATCTAATCGCCCGCTTCGCCAACGTACCGCCGAAGCCGTTTTGCGTATGTTAAGTGGCAAGCATGAAGAAGCTGAACTGGACGATTACACTGCTCACCTAGTCGCTGATAAACGGGGTGATGAACTGTTTAACCAACAGGAACGTCATATGATTGAACGCGTATTGGGATTAGCCCAGCGTTCGGTCGGCAGTATCATGACTTCTCGCCATGATATTGAGAACCTTGATTTAAGCGATACCGATGAAGATATCCGCGTTATTCTGCATAAAAACCAGCATACTCGCTTAGTGGTGACTGAAGACGGATCGGTTGATGAACCATTAGGCGTATTGCACGTTAATGACTTACTAAAACAACAGTTAGAACAAGCCGAGTTGGATATCCGTTCGCTGGTCAAACAGCCGCTGATTTTCCCTGAAACGGTGTCGCTGTTAATGGCTTTAGAACAGTTTCGACTGGCTAAAACTCACTTTGCCTTTGTGGTGGATGAGTTTGGTTCGGTTGAGGGTATTGTCACGTTAACCGATGTGATGGAAACCATAGCGGGTAATCTACCGGTAGATGGTGAAAACATCGATGCTCGCCACGATATTATCCATGAGGAAGACGGTAGCTGGATTGCCAATGGCTATATGCCACTGGAAGATCTTATTATCTATGTACCCATTGAGATTGAAGAAAAGCGTGAGTATCACACGCTGGCAGGTCTGTTAATGGAGCATGCTCAACGTATTCCTGAAGCCGGTGAACAGCTTAAAATTGGTGACTGGTTATATGAACCCCTGGAAGTTAATAGCCACCGGTTATTAAAAATCAGAATCACCTCGCTGAAGCCAAAATCTGAAGACGAAGAAGAATAAGTTCTGACGTGCTTTAAAGCAGATAATGCAAAATAAGAAAGGAGCCTATGGCTCCTTTCTTACCGCTGCTCATTAGCTTATCAGAACAGTTTCTCTAATAGCTTCTGAGCATCTTTCGTTTCTTTCTTATCCTGATTCTTATTAATCCATTTATCAATCGCTTGTCCGACTTTACCTTTCAATTGATCGCGTAAAACTTGCTCAACATTAAGCTGATAATTTAGCTTACTCCACGGGCCGTATATCCGCAGAGGAATGGTGCTGTTTTGCAGTATTTGAATAATATCTGATTTGCCAGTCCAGCCCTGAGTCACTCTGATATTTAAATTCATATCACAAGATTTATTCGGCAGGTTCAATGTACCGGTACCAGCAACGGTTAGCAGTTCAGAAGCGCCATTAAGGCGAGTTATTTTCACCTGACCTTGATTGAGAACGGTATCAACCACCAACTCTTTAACTTCCGTATAGCGATCGTACTTTTCCTTGCCTTGCACGCTACTATTGCTGCGTGAGACGGCCTGCTGAATAAGCTGCTGAATATTCAAACCCTGTAAGCGTGCTCCGACAATATTGATATGAGCATTGCCCTGCCAGCCCTGTTTGATATCCAAAATATTATCGCCGCTGTTATTGAAGGTCCCTTGCATAGTCAACTGACCGGTTAAGGTTTCAGGATACGCCATGGCTTTTAACAGTTCGCCAAGAGCGATATTCTGTACTCTCGGCTTAAGCGTTACCAACGTTTTAGCTCCGGTACTATCAACCAGCCCGTCAATATTAATTGCGCCATTAGCCAGCTTAGCCTGCAAATCATCAATAGTCGCTTTACCCTGCTGGTTAATAACCTTTAATGCTAGTTGATGAACCGGAATACCTTTATAAATCAGGTTATCTATATCAACGGATACTGTTGCATCAAACTCTCTTAAGAAAGTCAGGTCTGGCTGTTCAGGAATACCATTGGCCGACGATAACACCGGAGAAGGAAGTTCTCTTTCTGCTTTACTGGCCGCACTGGTACCAGCATCAGAGGATAAAAATAGCCGATCAAGATTGATATTTTCAGACTTAATCGCCAAAGAATAATGGGGTACGTCACCGAATGAAGCTGAAATATCTGCCGTAATTTGATTTTCATTAAACGTAGCGGTAAATGGAAACAGGCGCACACTTTGTGGTGAGCTCTGATAATCCAGCTTAAATACGCTGTTTCCCTTAATCCCTTCTGCCGGAATACCTGCTCCGGCCAGTTGATAGTCTATGCCGGTAACATCAATATTCACCCCATGTGGAAACGCTTTTAAGTCCAGCGCGCCGTCAAGGGAAAAGCTCAGTTCTCGCTGATCGCGATTGATTCTGGCTTTAGCCGTTAAAGCTGCCTGACGAGCATCGGTTCGGGTCAGGGTTAAATTAATATCCCGAACGTTAATAATGTCATTATCCGTCCGTTGCCACACCAGCAGGCTATCTGTGATTTTTATTTTTTCCAGTTCCAGAGTCCAGACTGAAGCCGATGCCTGAACGACGGGCTTACTGTGACTCTGACTTTCACCCGGTGCAATAGGGGCACCTTGAGAACGTTTAGGTTGGGTATCGGGAACCAGTTGAATAACGCCCCCTTTCAACACTACATTCTTGACTGAAAGCTGATGCGAAAAAAGAGGAAGTAACTCAACGTCCAGTCGCATATTTTCAGCGCTAACGATCGGCATGGTTGCACCCGGCGCCGTCAGCGTCATCTGCCCGGCTAAAATGCTCAATTGAGGCCATGCATGCCAGCGTAAATCGCCGTCGATCTTTAACTGGTAGCCGGTTTTATCCTCGACCTTCTTCACCATATAGCCACGAAAATCATTCGGATTAACCAGCAGGATCAGCGCGGTCATCCCGGCGATAACAACAACCAGAAGAATTGCCAGTGCGGTTAAAAAGCGTCTCATGACATCACGTCCCCAGTGGTTAACAAACTTAATCTATCCATTCGATTTAATCTTTATCTATACGGCTAGCATCAGCACCCTGCTGGCCTTTATATTTAGCATCTTCACGTCGATTGTAAGGTCGAGCCGCCGGGCCGCTCAATGGTTCAAAACTCAATGCGCCAATTAGCATGCCCGGGCGCAGTGCCAGCGGTAGTTTACCGGAGTTATAAAACTCCAAAACAATTTTCCCCTGCCAGCCCGGATCGATACGGTGAGCCGTTACATGGACCATTAGACCAAGCCTTGCCAACGATGAACGCCCGTCAAGCCAGCCGATTAAATCGTCCGGAATGGAGACAGATTCAAGCGTAACGGCCAAAGCCAGTTCCCCGGGATGTAAAAAGAATGCTTCATCACCGGTCAGTATAATTTCATCGCTCATAACCCGTTCTAATGCTGCAGACACTTCTTCTTTCGGCCCGCTAAGGTCAATATAAGGTGCAGTATGACCAAGAAAAACGCGGAACTGATTACCTAACCGGACATCAACTGTCGCACCGCTTATACGTTCAATGGGTGGTCGAGGAGTGATCGCCAGCCTGCCACTATCAAGGTAAGCTTCAATGTCTCGATCGCATAATCTCATCCGGTACTTCTCCTGTGTTTATCTTGTTATAACGGTTTATGACCGCCAGACTTTAAGTTACAAACATGTTGGCTGCATTTATTTATCCAGTCTCTTACCTGAGTCCGACCGAACTCAAATAAAGAAAATCATCTATAAATACAAAAGTCTGATGCCAGTAGATTCATTTTATGTCGGCTACTTTATGGCTATACCACATGTACTACATACCAAGCACTAATAGTATAACTGTAGGAATCATAAGTTCTTTTATCTCAGCACGCATTCACAAAAAAACAAAAACGTTCAGAAGAAACTTCTGCTGAAAAATTAAAGCTAAGTATATGATTTTGTAAAGGCGTACGCCAGACTAAAACGCTGGCGTACCAGAGATAAGTCAGGTAATTGCTCACCTGAGCTATATATAGATTACAGTAGCGTTCTGATATTAATTTCTGACGGAATTGCACTACCCTGCCAATACAACTCGGCTGCCACTCGAGCCGCTAACTGGCGGTACATACCGCTGAATTCGCTATCAGGATTGGAAATTACCGTTGGTGCACCGCGATCTAAATCTTCACGAATGCTGATATGCAACGGAAGCTGCCCCAATAGCTGGCTGCCATGTTTTTCAATCAGTTTTGCTGCACCACCGGAACCAAAAATAGGCTCTTGATGCCCGCAGTTGCTGCATACATGCATACTCATATTTTCAATCACGCCTAATACCGGCACGTGAACTTTTTCAAACATGATCAAGCCTTTCATTGCATCAACTAAGGCAACATCCTGCGGAGTGGTCACAATAACAGCGCCGGTAACCGGGATGTTTTGTGACAATGTCAGTTGAATATCACCGGTTCCCGGTGGCATGTCGATAACCAGATAGTCCAGATCCGGCCACAGCGTATCTTGAAGCAATTGCAATAGTGCCTTACTGGCCATCGGACCGCGCCACACCATGGCATTGCCATCTTCAACTAAATATCCGATCGAATTAGTCGCTAACCCGTGAGCCATAATCGGAGCCATATGCTCGCCATCCGGTGATGTCGGACGCTCGGCTACGGTACCCAACATGGTCGGAATAGAAGGACCATAAATATCGGCGTCCAGAATACCAACCTTTGCGCCTTCGGCGGATAAAGCCAGCGCCAGATTAACCGCAGTACTGGATTTTCCTACTCCGCCTTTGCCTGAACTCACGGCAATAATATTTTTAACACCTTTAATTGCAGCCTGATCGTTAGCCCGCTTTAACGTAGCAATATTATGGATTAGCTTCCATACCACAGACTTAGCGCCGGTTGCTTTAATCAGTTGCTCATTTTTTTCTGCTTTTAGTGCTTCAAAACCGGTTTCCCACACAAACGGCATTTGCAACTCAATGTGTAAGACATCATCCAGAATAGTGCAATGATGCAGTGCACGAAGCTGGCCTAGATCTTTCTTTAGCGTTGGATGGGTAAAAGTGGCGAGTAGCTCCGCCACCTGATGGTTCAACGCTTCTGGTGTTACCGGCCCTTGGGATTGCTGGCTCATCCCTACTCCTTATTATTATCAGTGATTTTAATCATGGCTGTTGTTTTATCTATATCCAAAATAATATGACGGATATACCAATATACTGTTGTTAATCACAACATATTGCCATCTAGCATAACAGATGCCCGGCCAAAACGCGTATATCGGCTTTTCCGGATTACACAGGATACCTATAGTGAACCTCTCCGTTCAAAAATCAAAATCTGCCGGCACATAAACAATGAAATATATTGCTAACAACGCTTAATACGGCCTAGCCGAGTCAGGCTCAATCGGTTAACATCTGTAGTTCCCGAAAATTAACTACTCAATAAAGATAAGAATCTAACTATGGCTCAAGTCGCGAAAAAAATGTTGGTGACGTGTGCGCTACCATACGCAAACGGTTCAATTCATCTCGGTCATATTCTCGAGCATATTCAAGCAGATATTTGGGTTCGCTATCAACGAATGCGCGGACATCAGGTTCACTTTATCTGTGCGGATGACGCCCACGGCACCCCGATCATGCTTAAAGCTCAGCAGCTTGGCGTGACGCCGGAGAGCATGATTGAAGAGATGAGCCATGAACACCAAAAAGATTTCGCAGGCTTTTCTATTAGTTATGACAACTATCACTCCACGCACAGTGAAGAAAACCGCGAATTATCAGAACTGATTTATAGTCGCCTTAAAGCTAACGGTTTTATCAAAACCAGAACTATTTCTCAGCTTTACGATCCTGAGAAATCCATGTTCCTGCCCGATCGCTTTGTTAAAGGTACTTGCCCTAAGTGCAAGGCACCGGACCAGTACGGCGATAACTGTGAAGTATGTGGAGCAACGTACAGCCCGACAGAGTTAATTGATCCGCGGTCCGTCGTTTCAGGTGCCACACCTGAGATGCGTGAAACCGAACACTTTTTCTTTGACCTGCCGTCATTTCAGACCATGTTACAGGCGTGGACCCGTTCGGGTGCACTGCAAGAGCAAGTCGCCAATAAAATGCAGGAGTGGTTTGATGCAGGCCTTCAGCAATGGGATATCACCCGTGATGCCCCATATTTTGGCTTTGAAATTCCGGATGCTCCGGGCAAATTTTTCTATGTCTGGCTGGATGCGCCTATTGGCTATATGGGGTCATTCAAAAACCTGTGTAATAAACGTGATGATTTATGTTTTGATGAATACTGGAAAGAAGGTTCAGAGACTGAGCTTTATCACTTCATCGGTAAGGACATTGTCTATTTCCACAGCCTGTTCTGGCCTGCGGTATTAGAAGGCAGCCAGTTCCGTAAGCCGACTAACCTGTTTGTTCACGGTTATGTCACGGTTAACGGCGCTAAGATGTCAAAATCACGCGGTACCTTTATTCAGGCCAGCACTTACCTGAAACACTTAGATCCGGACTGTTTACGTTATTACTACGCGGCAAAACTATCATCGCGTATTGATGATATTGACCTCAATCTGGAAGACTTTGTTCAGCGCGTAAATGCCGATATCGTTAATAAAGTGGTCAATCTGGCCTCGCGCAATGCCGGCTTTATTACTAAGCGCTTTAACGGTCAGCTATCGCATAAATTGGCTGATACTGAGCTATACAAAACCTTTACCCATGCCGCTAAAAGCATCAGTGAATGCTATGAGCAGCGTGAGTTTAGTAAAGCGATTCGTGAAATCATGGCGCTGGCCGATATTGCTAACCGCTATGTCGATGAACAGGCACCTTGGGTTGTGGCAAAAGAAGAAGGCCGTGATGACGACCTGCAGTCTATTTGCTCCATGGGTATTAATATGTTCCGGGTTTTAATGACCTTCTTAAAACCGGTCCTACCAGCCCTGACCGACCGCGCCGAAGCATTCTTAAACCAGGAACTGAGCTGGGATGGCATTCATCAGCCGCTGCTCGACCATAAAGTGAATAGCTTTAAGGCGCTGTTTAACCGTATAGATGCCGATAAAGTAGCGGACATGGTTGAATCATCTAAAGCTGACCTCAAGGCCACTCAGGCCCTTTCAGCCCCTAAAGCTGCCGCAGGTAGCGTACTGGCGGAAGAACCTATTGCGGAAACCATCACTTTTGATGATTTCGCAAAAGTTGACCTGCGGGTTGCGCTGATTCAGCAGGCTGAAGCGGTTGAAGGGTCAGATAAGTTACTGAAGTTAACGCTGGATCTGGGGGGAGAAATCCGTCAGGTATTCTCCGGCATTAAGTCCGCCTATCCCGATCCTAAAGCACTGGAAGGCCGCTTAACGGTTATGGTAGCTAATCTGGCTCCGCGTAAAATGCGTTTTGGCGTTTCAGAAGGCATGGTTATGGCTGCAGGTCCCGGGGGAAGCGATATATTCCTGCTTACTCCAGACAGCGGTGCTCAACCGGGCATGTCTGTTAAGTAATAGATTAATCTAAAGCGATTAACGCTAAAAACAAAGGCGATGATAAATTCATCGCCTTTGTTGTTTCTACTGATAGCAAACTGACTGATTAATTAGAAGGTATAGTCCGCGGCAATAAAGTAACGGCGCCCTTCTTCATTATAGCTGTAGTCATCACGGCTCAACTCTTTATCAATCAGGTTAAGCACGCCGGCACGTAGTTTAAGATTTTTTGTCGCCTGATAAGCACCACCGGTATTCCACACCACATAACCGCCCGGAGTTGCCTCAGTGCCATTAACCGCCCGTTGTTTTCCGGTATAGTTAGCCGATACATAGAAAGACCAATCCTCAAGTGGCATCCAGTCCACAGTACCATTAGCCGTATGGAACGGACGCTCTTTTAGCGGCTTATTTCCGCCGTTGCTCAGATCCCGTGCATCGTTATAGGTGTAGTTAAGTTTTGCTTTCCATTGGTCAGTAATCGGCACCGAGATTTCAGTTTCAACCCCGCGAATACGCGCTTTATTCACGTTGTAATAGCCAAAAATAGGCGCTCCGGTGCTCGGATCAAAGCCAAGGAAATTAGGGTACGACGGAGCAAGAGATGTATTTGCCGTACGGTTAATACCAATCATATCTTCAAGATTGTTTTCAAATACCGTAATACTACTGTTAACGCCTTCCAGAATACCCTCCTGGCCTGCGTAATAAATACCTAACTCAAAGTTCTCACTGGTTTCAGGCTTTAGGTCTGAATTGCCAGAAACGATACAGGATCCCCGGCATGATGCAGACTGCCAGTCAGGGCTTAACTGCAGCAATGATGGCGCTTTAAACGCCGTTGCCCAACCACCTTTAAGCGTTACTTCGTCCGTTGCGTTATACACTAAATATGCTCTAGGACTCCAATGAGTACCATATTCTTCATGGTTATCCATTCGAGTACCGGCGGTCAGCGCCAGGCTATCAAGGATACGCCACTCATCTTCAATAAATACTGCATGTTGCTTAGCCGAAGCAGAGCCGCTGCCTTTGAGATTACCCGGATCGGAGAGATCGTCTTTACGCAGCTCACCGCCTAAAGTCACGGTCTGATTGATAGCATCAACCGGTAGAATAAATTTACCGTCAAGCGTCTTATTTTCTGAGGTGATATGGCTGGTACTGTAATTATCCACTTTCTCGCCGTAGAAACGGATTTCAGTATTCGCCAGGCTCCAGCGTCCGTTATGAGAAACCGAGTAGTTCTGACGTTCCAGACGGGTTTTATCTAATGAGTCTGAATTTCGATCCTGACGGTCAAAACCATAACCTAACAGGATTTCCTGCTGTTCGGTTGGCGTAACGGAAAACTCAACGTTACCATCCCGGCTCTTATAGCCTTCAATTCCGCCCTGTGTGCCGCTGGTACTGGTTTCGGATGGTTTAGCCTGATCTTTATCGCGCTGAGCAAAATTACCGAATAATTTCACACCCAGCAAATCGTCAATTAAAGGACCGCTGGTATATACGCTGGTATTATAGCTATCACCGGTATCACGATGTTCCTGAATAGTACTGTCTACGCTCAGATTGGTAGACCACGTTTTCTTGACTTTACGGGTAATAATATTGACTACCCCGCCCAGCGCATCTGAACCGTACAGCGAAGACATCGGGCCACGTACTACTTCAATGCGTTCAATCGCATTAACCGGCACCCAGCTCAGGTCGTAATCATTATGACGAAATACTGCATTGCGCGAGTTAACGCGCTTACCATCAACTAAAATCAGCGTATAGCTGCTGTCCAGCCCGCGAATGCTCACGCCGCGCCGGTTATCACCTTCGTTAGTTAGCTGAACCCCAGGAACCTCTTGAAGAATATCTTTTAAATTTTGAGCCGGTTTACGGTCTAAATCTTCCCGAGTAATGACGCTAATACTGGCCGGTGCATCCCTCAGGTTTTGTTCCACAGCAGAAGCCGTAACAACCATGGTCTGTTCTTCTGATGCAGCAAACACAGAAGCACTGGTAAGTAAGAGCGGTACATACATCCCTGACAAAATAATCGGATTAAGTCGTAGCCTTGCCATTGAAATCTCCATAATATTAATGTCTATTTGTAATAATTCTTTGTTAAATCTGCGGTTATTAGTCTTGTTATCAATCAAGTCACTTTATATTTATCAGCCCGACTTCCAGAAAAATGACAAAGAAATCCCTCGCGAAATAAAAGTATTTCAGCGACCAATCATCGAAATATATTGTCATTAAAGGTTACAAATCAGAGCATACAAACATTAATGCAAATGATTACCATTATCAACATAAATATTGTAGGGATATTTAATAAGTGTGAATGCTGACAGCTTTAATAAAGGAACACAGAGCCCGGCAGAAAGTATCGAGTTAATGTTCATCATTGTCTTCCTTTCCCTGAGGTGTAAATACGACTAATAATAAGAATGATAACTATTACTTAAATAAAGCCAGACTCTGGAGGAAAAATAAATTTTTCCTCAGGTCATTTTTTTGCTTTAAATGCGTTTTTACAGCGACTAACTTACTGAATGTTCTACCAATCCATCAATTAACACTTGAGGCCGGCCAAAAGAGCAGCGCTCGATTCGCCCACGAACGCCATATACCTTGGCCAGACTGTCCGGTGTAATCACCTCTTCGGGCTTACCGTCAGCAATTAAATCACCGCTCTGAAGCATCAGAACATGATCTCCGTGGCGCAAAGCTATATTGATATCATGAACCACCACAACGGTAATAATATTGCGTTTTTGAGTCTCTTTACGCACCAGATCCATCACGTGGAACTGATAGTTAAGGTCCAGCGCGCTAAGAGGTTCATCTAACAAGAGTAATGACGGCTGGCGAATCAGTGACTGTGCCAAACCGACTAACTGTTTCTGCCCGCCGGAGAGCTGATCTAAATAGCTCAGCGCCAGGTGAGAAATCCCTAATTGATGAAGCAAAGCCATCACTTCAGCTTCACTTTTATCATCGCTACTGCCACCGGATGCCCGCTGGGCAACAACGATAGACTCAAGCACGTGCAAATGAACCCCAGCCGGTAACGACTGTGGCAGATACACCACTTTTTTAGCCCGTTCAGCAAATGGCATTTGCATTAAGTCATGGCCATCGAGAAGCAATTCGCCGGTAGCATGATTTAACCCTGCCAAAGAGCGTAATAGCGTTGATTTACCGCTACCGTTTGGTCCGAGCAAAACGGTAATTTCTCCGCGGGATAACATCGGGATCGATAAATCTTTAATGATTTGCTTCTTCGGATACCCGGCATTAAAATTTTTCGCCTGCAAGCCGCTCATTACACGTTCCCCCTATGGCGCAGAATAATGCTCAAGAAGAACGGAACACCAACCAGTGACGTCACTATCCCAACAGGAATAATTACGCCCGGGATCAAATTCTTAGAGGCAACGGAAGCCATGGAGAGTACCAACGCACCAATAAACGCACTGGCTGGCAAATAAAAGCGGTGATCTTCACCGAAGATCAAGCGGGCAATATGGGGGGCAACCAAGCCGATAAAACCGATCGGCCCGACAAATGCAACCGCCAAAGCTGACAAAATACTAATACGTAGCAATGTCGTTAACCGTAAACGTCGAACGTCAATACCAAAGCTAATCGCCCGGTCTTCGCCCAACCTTAACGCAGTCAGCTTCCAGGCGTTCATCATTGACCATGGGAATAACACCAAGAATACCACCAGCAAAATGGTTAGCTTAATCCAGGTCGCTCTGGCTAAGCTTCCCATTGTCCAGAATACCAGCCCCTGCAAAGTATCTTCTGAAGCAATAAATTGCATCATAGAAACCAACGCATTAAAGGTGAAAACCAGCGCAATACCGAATAACACCACGCCGGACGTCGCAACCCGAGTCCAGCGAGTTACGGCATCTAACATAAATGCCGCTAACAGCGCGAAGATAAAGGCATTGGCCGAAATAAACCACTGAGGGTCAATACCGGGAATACCAATGCCTAAAACAATGGCTAGCGCGGCACCAAATGCCGCGGCTGACGAAACCCCTAAGGTAAAAGGGCTGGCCAGCGGGTTATTTAAAATGGTTTGCATTTCAGCACCGGCAAGGCCTAAAGCCATACCGACCACGATAGCCATCAATGCATAAGGCAGGCGGATATCCCAGACAATAACCTGAGTACCCGCATCCACCGTTTCCGGATGCCATAAGGTCTGCCACAGTTCACTGATGGTAAGACCGGAAGGACCCATAATAAAATCAAGCACAAGTGACCCAATAATCGCTAGAATGACAAAAGCCATCACTATCAGACGCTTACGTAAAATGCCATGATAACGGCCCATTATGCTGGTATCAGCAGAGGCCTTTTTTGCTGCTATTGAATCTGTACTTGTGCTCATTAATGACAACCATTGTTACTTTATTATCAAATAGTAGTGCAAATTTTTATTATTTTTTATCAGCCTGAGGCCCGACCCAATAGGTACCTGACGGCTCAATCGCTAAGAAATCTTTATACAATGTATCCATTGTTTTTTGGGTATCAATATCTTTGAACTGCTCAGGATAGAACCACTTACCAAACTCCTGAATAGCCAGCACGTTATACGGTGAGTTATAGAAGCTATGCCAAACAGCATAAGTTCTGCCCTCTTGCACCGCAGGCAATGTGTTAATACCTTTGCGGTTAAGTATGCTATTCAGGCTATTACGAGCAACTTCGTAAGGCACATCAGCCCCCAGCTTAATCCCTAAACCAGGTGCGTTAGCCGCACGAGCGCCGGTTGCGATGTATACATCTGGATTAGTCGCGATAATCTTCTCAAGGTTAACGGTACCTAAAGCACCCGGCAGCAAACCTTTTGCGATATTAATACCACCGGCTAAATCAATAAAATCACCCATATTACCGTTACCGGCCGTACCACAGCACTCATCAGAAGTTGCCGCTTTCAGCTCGATAAACACTTTAGGTTTTTTATCTTCAGGAATTGTTTTGGTGACATCGGTAATTTTAGCCACATTGTCTTCGTAGAATTTAATGTAGCGCTCGGCCTCGGCTTCACGATGTAAGGCCTTACCTAAAATACGCATGCTCGGCACAGTATTTTTTAACGGGGAAGTACGGAAATCGATAAATACCACCGGAACGCCCGCTTTTTCTAGCTGAGTAACCAGTTCACTGCTACGGCCCGGGCCATGACCGGATAAGCCAAAAATAGCAACGTCGGGATTCAGCGTTAGTACTTTCTCAGCGCTAACGCTTTCAGCCGTGGTGTTACCGATTAATGGAATTTTATCAATTTCTGGAAATTTTTCTTTGTAGCGCGCGTAGGTATGAGGATCTAGCTTGCGGAAATCCCCCTGCCAGCCAGCAATACGGGATAATGGTTTATCGCCTTCGAGTAAAGCAACGGCGTAAATTAAACGCCCTTCACCCAACAAAATACGGTCGACTTTTTTCGGTAGTTCAACCTGACGCCCTGCGATGTCGGTAATTGATTCTGCCCATGCTCCGGCGCTCAATAGTAATGAACTCCCCATTAGCAGAGAGATACTAAAACCCTTAGCCAATGAACTCTTTAATTGCCCCATAATGATGCCTTTTCCCTACGGTTTCAAAGAGTGCAAACAATAATGCAAAAGAGAACGATTATCAATAACAAATGGCGTGAAATGCGCTTAGGAAATGGTTTTAGATCAAAATTGAACGCATTAAAAAATAGGATAGCGATACGAAATAGCAAACAGAATGATAAAGCCGCAGTGATCGAGTATTAACACGCCGATCAAATAGCGGCTTTTATGGTAGTAAAATGCATCAGTATCGGGGAGACAACCGCCACTTTATTCAGTAAATAGCTGCCGGTCTGATTGATAGCGTTGAATATATTCATCAGCCAGCCTTTTAGAAGGTGCCATTCTGCCCGACTTCCTCAAGGTTGGTGAAACTCGATTCATCATTGTTCTGGCCTTATCACCCACCCGATCGTTTCTTTGAGCGGCAACGGTGGCATACCAGGCATAGGCCTGCTGATAGTCTTTTTTAACCCCCTGCCCCAGAAAATAGGAGCCTGCCAGATTAAATTGGGCAATAACATATCCTTGCTCAGCCGCTTTGGTATACCAGAAAATGGCCCGACCATAATCCTTATCGACCCCTTCACCGTGAGAGTAGGCTGCACCTAAATTATTTTGAGAGCTTGCTATACCCTGCCCTGCGGCCAGATTATCCCAATATACTGACTGCTCCAGATTAATATCGGTTCCCCAGCCTTTGAGATAAAAATTGGCAACCTGACTTTGAGCCTTGGCATTTCCCTGACTGGCCGATTTGGTATACCAGTTCAACGCTTCATCATATTGAGATGACGCAGTATAAATATCACCAAGCTTAGCCTGAGCATCGGCATCTCCGCTTTCTGCAGACAGCCGTAACCAGCGATCGGCTTGCTCGCTATTACCGGAAGCCGAAAACATTGCGCCGAGTTGGCGCTGAGCAGCAATATCACCCTTTTCGCCCTGCTGTTCCAGCGCAGCCATATATTGCTGCAGCCCGCCCAGCATACTTTTATCGGTTGATTTAATCGTTGGTTTAAAGGTAGGCGATTTAGCTTGTTGCACCGGTACACAACCCCCTAAGAGCAGGGTGAAAATACTCAAAGCAACGATATAGTATCTATCCTTGTTACCCATAATTGCTACTTCCCGTCGGCCTGTTCTAGCAAGAGTCTAAATAACTGGCGATCTATTTCCTGACAGTCACGAGCAATTCTCGCCTGATATACGCTATCCATTACGTTGCTCATATCACCGTCTAAGGTTTCACGCAGGGCTAAATATTGAGTTGCCGACTGCATACTTTTATCCAGTGCCAGCTTATTTTGATTGTATAGGCTTGGATCAACACTTTTTAATGACTCAAGCTTATCTAAACATCCCTGAAAACGCTGTTGATAGGATTGCCCGCCACGCTGCTGATAATCCTGTCTCACTAAATTGGCACAACCGCTGGTGGCTATCAGGGCTACGCCTAATGCGGTCAATATCAATGTTTTTTTCATCAATCCCTTACCTTAAGTCACGCCATCGCTGGCTATTAAAGTGATATATAAACGAATAAATCCGTAGCAATACTAAACCGAATAATGGTATCGGAATGGTAAGATAGTCATCAGATGCGCATTATTAAACGGCGGAGAATACTGTCAGGCTGCTATATTACTCTATCCTTAAGCGGATATATCGATACAAAATGACATATAATAAGAAATCAAAATATAGAAAACCAATACTCACAAAATATAAAAATATAACTGAACAAAATAATATTTATTCAGATACAAAAAAGGCGACATATTAAATGTCGCCTTTCTATATCAATATAAACTGCTATTAATGTTTAATATTGGTATCCGGAAATTCCATATCTTTATAGTGAATAAACTTAGTTTTCTTCACCAATTTATAGCCAAACCAAATGGATAAAAACAGCGGAATACCAATATAGGTTGCAGCAACCCCATACCAGTCAATATTATCCTGCAGGAAAGCCTGATAGTTCTGACCCAGCGTGATGATCAAGCACAGCACAAAGGCAAAAATCGGCCCTAATGGGAAGAACCCTGAGCGATAAGGTAAATCACTCAAGTCACGCCCCTGCTTGACGTACCCGCGACGGAATCGGTAATGACTAATGGCAATACCTAACCAGGCAATAAATCCGGTCATACCGGAGGTATTGAGTAACCACAAGTACACCTGCTGATTACCAAACATTGACGTCAAGAAGCACAAGCCTGCTACGACGGTAGTCGCAATCAGCGCATTACGCGGAACGCCACCTTCAGAAAGCTTAGCGAAAATCTTAGGTGCTTTACCTTCGCTGGCCAATGCATACAGCATACGCGTAGAGGCATACATCCCGGAGTTACCGGCAGAAAGCACTGACGTTAATATAACGGCATTCATCACCGCAGCGGCAGAGAGTAAGCCGGCATGTTCGAATACTAAGGTAAACGGACTAACGCTGATATCAGTTTCATCATTACGCAACAGGCTCGGGTCTGTATAAGGAATCAGTACGCTGACGATCAGAATAGCGAAGATATAGAACAACAGAATACGCCAGAACACCTGACGTACCGCGCGCGGAATATTACGCCCCGGATCCTCAGACTCACCGGCAGCAATTCCAATCAGCTCCGTTCCCTGGAAGGAGAAGCCGACTATCATCGCGACCCCGATCATGGCAGAAAATCCGCCGGAGAATGGCGCATCCCCGATAGTCCAGTTATGCCACCCGGAAGACGGACCGCCTTTCAGAATACCGAAGATCATCAGAACACCGAGCCCGATAAAGATAATCACGGTAACGACTTTAATTAATGAGAACCAGAACTCTGCTTCACCAAATCCTTTTACTGAGATGTAGTTCAGTAAGAACATCAGCCCCAGGAATAAGGCACTCCAAATCCAGCTGGGTAAGCCTAGCGGAGTCTCAGGGAACCAGTATTGCATCACTAGTTGAGCGGCAACCAGGTCAACCGCAACGGTTACGGCCCAGTTATACCAATAGTTCCAGCCCAAGGCGAAGCCAAATCCGGGCTCAACGTATTTAGCACCGTAAGTAGAGAAAGAACCTGATACCGGCATATACGCCGCCAGTTCACCTAAACTGGTCATCAAGAAATAAACCATTAAACCAATAAGTGCATATGATAATAATGCACCACCGGGGCCAGCCTGCGCGATAGTTGCACCGGATGCAACAAACAGGCCGGTACCAATCGATCCGCCAACGGCGATCATGGTTAAGTGCCGGGCTTTCAGCACGCGGCGTAGCTTAGGGGCGCCACTTGTTGAGGTATTAGATTCTACCTGAGCCATTGGTAACCTATATCGAAAACTAAAAGAGCGCGATTGTAACAAATGTGAAGATGCCCGATAACCTCAATCCGCCTGATATTAGATTCGTTCATAACTCGCAAGAAGTTATTAGCTAAACCATATAACGTAATAAATACCGACAACTAAATAGCCGCTTTAAAACGTCTATTCAGTCGAGTTCAACATCGTGCAGGTCAGGCAGTTAAAGGCTCAACGACAAATTAACCTACTTACTTTTAATTTCATTCAGCAATTCTGTCGGGAAATGACAGTAGGTTAAAAACTGCAATAGTCCGGCGGATAAATGCTTCTGACGATGATATATCAGATACAGAGTACGTTCTAAATCTGCAAATGGGATCTTCAGCTCAACCAGCGTACCCAACTCCAACTGTTCAGCCACAACCCGACGGGACAAGCAACTGATACCGATACCGTGCCTGACGGCATGTTTAATCGCCTCGGAATTACCCAACTCCATAATAGGTCGGGCGCCGGGCAGGTGTAACATCAGGCTATGTTCTAATACATCACGGGTTCCCGAACCGGTTTCACGTAAAATCCACGGGGCCTTCGTCAAGGCTTCAATCGAGACCGGGCCTTTTGCCAGAGGATGGTCCGCTGAGGAAAAAACCACCAGCTCATCACTGACCCAAGGGCGGGATATCAAGTCAGGGTGATGGCATGGCCCTTCGATCAAGCCAAAATCCACTCTAAAATCCACTACGGACTGAATAATTTCACGGCTGTTGCCTACGTTGAGCTCAAGCGGCGTATGAGGAAACTCATGGCGATAAGCGGCGATGATTTCAGGCAGCATATAATTACCAATAGTGGTACTGGCCGCGACCCGTAAAGCACTATCATTTTGCTGAAACAGTTGTTCAACTTCGGTCGCCTGCTCCAGCAGCGCCAACACCTTTGGATAAAGTAATCGGCCGTTCTCGTTAACCACCAACCGCTTACCCACCCGGTCGAACAGTAAAACGTTAAGCTGCCCTTCCAAATCTGACAGCGCCGCACTGACCGCCGACTGAGATAACGCCAGCACCGATGAAGCCTGAGTAGTGGAACCGCTTTTTAATACCTCAACAAAAATCTCAAGCTGTCGCAATGTTATGTGCATGGCATCCCTCCTTACCACTTATACCGATAAGTTATAAATATATAATCAATTTCTCTTTTATAGCCAGTTACTTTACTTTATAGCCATATTTTCAACGATGGAGGGTGACTTATATGCACCAAATCAGTAGCTGGATGGCATTTAAACGGGATCCGTCAGGATTTATCACGCCACTGCTGCCGGGTTTATTGCTGGCCGGAGTGATTACCGCATTTTCAATGTATGCCGCTACGCTGCCGATCGTGTCACAGTGGGGTCTTAGTGCCCTGACCTTAGCCATTGTGATTGGCATGATTTTAGGTAATGTTGTTTATCCTTCTATTGCCTCAAGCTGTGACGGCGGCGTTCATTTAGCCAAACAAAAATTATTACGGCTTGGCATTATCCTGTATGGATTTCGTTTAACCTTTCAACAAATTGCTGATGTTGGCCTCAGCGGTATCGTCATTGACGCCCTGACGCTAACATCTACATTCTTTCTGGCCTGTTGGTTAGGTAAATACCTGTTTGGTATGGATCGGCAAACAACCCTATTAATTGGCGCAGGCAGTAGTATTTGTGGCGCTGCAGCGGTTATGGCTGCCGATCCGATTGTAAAATCAGAATCAAGCAAAGTTGCGGTAGCCGTGGCAACGGTTGTGATATTCGGTACCATCGCGATGTTTCTTTATCCATGGATCTATCAGTTGGATCTAAAGCTGAATATTCTTAGCTTGTCAGATAATGATTTCGGTATTTATATCGGTTCAACGATTCATGAAGTGGCACAGGTTGTTGCCGCAGGTAAGGCTATTTCTGATGATGCCGGTAACAGCGCCGTTATTACTAAGATGATTCGAGTCATGATGCTGGCGCCGTTTTTACTAATTCTTTCGGCTTATCTGAGCCGTACTGAAGCCCCATCGGCTTCAGAAAACGCGCAAGCGCAGAAAAACCCGGTGGTTATTCCTTGGTTTGCCGTTTTCTTTATCTTAGTTGCCGGATTTAACTCACTCGACCTGCTGCCTGCGAAATTAGTCAGCATCATTATCGATCTGGATACGGTATTACTCTGCATGGCAATGGCGGCTTTAGGGTTAACCACTCACGTCAGCGCCATTAAGCAAGCCGGGGTTAAACCTATGCTGCTAGCCGCATTACTGTTTATCTGGCTAATTGTCGGCGGTGCAGCTATCAATTTGCTGATATTGAAATGGGGTATCTGATTTTATCTGCCGCCGGAAACAACCAATCTGGCGGCAGATATTTGATCCAAACGGATATAAGTACGCTGAATCTATTAAAGTTACACATTTGTTAATAGCCGTTACGATAGAAATTATGCGATACTCCTGCTTATCAACAGAGGAGAATTGAGATGAAGTTTATCGGTGCACATGTGAGTGCAGCAGGCGGTCTAGACCAAGCGGTCATCCGCGCTCACGAACTTGAAGCAACAGCATTTGCCTTGTTTACTAAAAATCAGCGCCAATGGCGGGCCTCACCGTTAACCGATGAGGTTATATCTGACTTTCGTCAGGCCTGTGAGAAATATAACTACACTCCTCAGCAAATTCTTCCCCATGATAGCTATCTGATTAATCTGGGTCATCCGGTCGAAGATGCATTAAAAAAATCTCGGGATGCTTTTATTGATGAACTTGAGCGCTGTAGCCAACTTGGCCTGACGTTGCTTAACTTCCATCCGGGTAGCCATTTACTACAAATAGATGAAGACCTCTGCCTGGCCCGTATTGCAGAATCGATCAATATCGCGCTAGATAAAACGGAAGGTGTTACCGCCGTTATCGAAAATACCGCCGGACAGGGCAGTAATCTGGGCTTTAAGTTTGAGCATCTGGCGGCCATTATTGACGGTGTAGAAGATAAAAGTCGGGTTGGCGTCTGTATTGATACCTGCCATGCATTTGCCGCCGGTTATGATATTCGTACTGAAGAAACCTGTGAAAAAACCTTCGCCAGCTTCCAGCGGATTGTTGGTTTTAATTATTTACGCGGCATGCACCTCAATGATGCAAAAAGCGAGTTCGCTAGCCGGGTTGACCGCCATCATAGCCTGGGTGAAGGTAATATCGGCAAAACGGTATTCAGCTATATTATGCGTGACAGCCGGTTTGATAATATTCCACTGATTTTGGAAACCGTTAACCCCGACATCTGGAAAGATGAAATTGCGTGGCTAAAAAGTCAGCAAAAACAGTTAGCAACGGCATAAGATTAGTGTGATGTTAAGATAAAAATCCCGGTGAAAGCCGGGATTTCAGACTGATGCTTAACCATCAGATTGGTAGCATCAATTAAATGGTTTTAATTCAACCCGCGACATCATCGATGCCAGCTGCATACGATCTTTAATGCCTACGTTACTCTGACTGACAGCCAGAACGGCTACCGCCGTCGCTAAACGCAAGGTATGCTCGCTGGATTCACGCATCAGCAATCCGTAAATCAGGCCACCTACCATTGAATCTCCGGCGCCCACGGTACTCACTACATCACAACTTGGCGGTTTAGCTAACCATGCACCGGAGGCATTAACCCACAATGCCCCTTCAACGCCTAATGAAATCACAACGTGGGCAATTCCGTCCTCACGCAGAGCATGGGCGGCTTCAACAACATCAGCCAAGGTCGGCAAGCGACGCCCCATCCAAATCTCCAGCTCGCGGCGATTAGGTTTGACTAACCAAGGCGACGCTTTTAAGCCCGCGGCAAAAGCTTCACGGCTGCTGTCAAAAATAATACATGGGCACAGGGATCGTAGCTGGCGCATCCAGTCGCTAAAAGCTTCAGGCGCAACGCCAGAGGGTAAGCTCCCGCTGACAGCAACCATATCAAACTGCCCCAGCCACGATAAGGAATCGGTGGTGAACCGTTGCCAATCCGCCGGAGTAACTTCAAAGCCTGAAAAGTTAAAGTCAGTGACTTCATTATCAGACTCGGTTAATTTCACGTTAATGCGAGTGCGCCCGGAAACCACCTGAAAACGGTTGGCGATTCCCAGCTCACTGAATAACTGCTGAAAACCATCCTGATTATCTTTACCTAAAAACCCACCTACCGTGACATCAATGCCCAGATCTTTTAATACCTTGGCGACATTGATCCCTTTACCGGCCGCATGTAATCCTGCCGTTCTGACCAAATTGACTTCCCCGCGCTCAATCTGAGGGCAGTAGCCAACTAAGTCATAAGCCGGATTCAAGGTTATTGTTGCAACGCGTCTATTCATCAATATCTTCTTTTAAACTTATACCGACAGTCAAAACTGTCACTCAATAGCCAAAGAAACGCCTTTGCGTTCCCCTGTTTACCTTTGGTGGATCGTTTCAGGTGATTTTAGCCTTATTTTTGTTCAATTGCTCTAGCCGAGCCAATCTTTTAGCTTTCATCACTTGATATGAATCTATTTATTATCGGAAATCAGATAAAAAGGTGCCGACGGCGCTGAATGAGGGCACCATCAATAAATGTACTTAAAGCCTATACTCTGCAATCAATAAGAGTCAGTAATAGAGATCTTCAGGGGGCGGTCAGAAATTCTAACTGACGCAGGTATATGAGCGCTTCATCCCGGTTGTTCAGGCACATATCCGCGCGGGGTTTTAACTGTCCGCAGACCTTAGGCCTGTCAGGATGTTCAAAAATCTTACACCGAAAAGCATCATCAAGATGAATACAGCGAACATCCGCCGCTTTGCCGTCGGGCATACCGGGAATAAAGCTGGAAATGGATAATCCGATACAACATGCACCACAACCCGGTCGACATTCCATGCAATACATCCGCAGCAGGACATTAAAGTTGCCAGACCATATCAGCACGCCAGAATAATAACCAGCTATTTACCGAACGGCTATCACTTCTCCGGACTAACCATATTAATTGATTAATAAAAAGGGGTTTACAAATAACAGCATCCACGTATCATTAGACTAGTACAGAAATATAACCTTATCAGGAAAGTCTATAATGTCACAAGATATGCCTTTGCATAAACGCCCTTCCGTATTTGGCGGCGCGATGATTATCTCTGGCACCGCGGTTGGTGCAGGAATGTTTTCCATCCCAATTGTGACATCCGGCGTGTGGTTCAGTGGCTCAACCCTGATGCTTATCTATACCTGGTTCTGCATGTTATTTTCAGGCTTAATGTTACTGGAAGCTAACCTAAACTATCCGGCGGGATCCAGCTTTCATACCATGGTTAAAGGCCTGTTAGGCAGCGTATGGAATAGCATCAACGGGCTGTCTGTTGCCTTCGTTCTTTATATCCTGACCTATGCCTATATCTCCGCCGGTGGCTCAATTATTAGCCATACCCTTTCCTCGGTGTTTGCTATTAATCAGACCATGGCCGGGTTGTGTTTTGCTGTTCTGGTGGCATTTATTGTTTGGTTATCAACCAAAGCGGTCGATCGTATTAATACCATTTTGATCGGCGGTATGGTGATCACCTTTGTCTTTTCCGTCAGTGATATGTTTACCCAGGTCAGTACGGTAGTGCTGTTCAATACGGCAGAAAGCGATGCGCAATATTTACCTTATGCTTTAGCAGCACTGCCCTATTTATTGGCTTCATTTGGCTATCACGGAAATATTCCCGGCTTAGTCAAATACTATGGCAAAGATGCTAAATCCGTAGTGCAGAGCCTGCTCTACGGAACCTTAATCGCGCTGGTCATTTATCTGTTATGGCAGTTTGTTATACAGGGCAATGTTCCCCGCCCGGCATTCAAACAGGTTATTGAAGAAGGCGGAAACATTGGTAACTTACTGGCTCAGTTAGATAACGGTACCGTCACATCAACCGTTAAACAGTTACTTAATGCTTTCTCTTATATGGCGCTGGCCAGCTCATTCCTTGGTGTATCTCTTGGGTTACTGGATTACATTGCGGACTTCTTTAAGTTCGAAGACTCAGCCGCAGGGCGAACTAAATCAGCGCTGGTCACGTTCGTACCGCCAACAATCTGCGCGCTGATATTTCCTAACGGTTTCTTGTACGCCATTGGATTTGCAGGCTTAGCAGCAACTATTTGGGCCGTTATTGTACCGGCCATGCTGGCCCGGGCCAGTCGGGTACAGTTCCCTCAGGCAAGCTATCGCGCCCCCGGCGGCAGGCTGATGATTTACTTTGTTATTCTCTTTGGTTTGATTAATATCGTCGCCCACGTTCTTTCAACGTTAAACTTATTGCCGGTGTATCAATAGCCCACTAAGTTGCCCATACTAAGTTGCCCATATTGGTATCAGGTGAGTTCAATATTTGCCTGATACCACGCATCTCTCCTGAGATTTATGATCTAACGCCTATCATAAGAATTTTTATCTATTCATAGATGGATTCTTCTTGCCTGTTTTCATACGCGCGAGTAACTTGTCGCCAGATATTTTAAACAGTCAAAACAGGTCTTTTTATGCCAAGAGCAAATGAAATAAAACGCGGTATGGCGATCAATTACAACGGCAAAATGTTATTAGTCCGTGATATTGAGGTTCAAAGCCCAAGCGCGCGCGGTGCCAGCACGTTATATAAAATGCGATTCTCTGATGTCCGTACCGGTCTGAAAGTAGAAGAACGTTTTAAAGGTGATGATATTCTCGAGGCTATCAGTCTAAATCGTCGTCAGGTCACCTTCTCTTATATTGATGGTGACGAATACATTTTTATGGACGATGAAAACTACACTCCGTACATCTTCAAAAAAGAACAAATTGAAGAAGAACTGCTGTTTATCCCTGAAGGCGGTATTCCGGGTATGCAGGTCTTAACCGTTGAAGATCAGGTTCTGGCGTTAGAATTGCCACAAACTGTCGATATGGAAATTGTTGAAACCGCTCCCGGCATAAAAGGCGCATCAGCCAGTGCCCGTAATAAACCGGCAACGATGAGTACCGGTCTGGTTATTCAGGTTCCTGAATATTTAAATCCGGGTGAAAAAATCCGTATTCATGTACCAGAGCGTCGCTATATGAGCCGCGCAGATTAAAGATTTAAACTAACGCCATAGAGTGACTTACTGATATGGCGTTAGTTTTCCAAGTAATAAAAAATTATTCGCTTAAACCTAGCTGTATTTCATTCAATGTTAGAATCAGTTATAGGTGATGGTTGCTATACCAAGCTTTCTCGACTTATCCACCCAATTAAAACTCACCATATTTCCATTACCCAACTGTTGTGGCTGTTCAGTCGCTTGATTAATCGGGACCTGAGTAACCAGCGGCTGACGATTGTTATGCGAACATGTCAGCGTCACAACGCGATTGTTACTCGAAAAATCACACGGTTCCTCGACCACACGGCCAACAAATGTAATCTGCGCGGAGCTTGAAGCCCAAACATTTAGCACTGAGAGTGAAACAATCCCTGTAATAAGTAAGAAAAGCCCTTTAACCGAAGTTTTTACTATATCTTTCATATAAGACCTCTGGCTATATACTTATTAAAGTCAAATTTCCAGCAATAAACTATTCACTCCCTTGGTACTAACGCCCCGAAATTTAATATATTGATCCAATATTTCAATATGAATCCGATACCCGATGGCATAGACTTCGAATATCCAACCCATATTTCTATAATATAGTTCGGATTGATAAGGTGATCCTTCTGTGACAAAAACAAATTTAATTACCGGCTTTCTGGGCAGTGGTAAAACAACCACAATCCAACATCTGCTACGCCAAAAACCTGCCGATGAAAACTGGGCTATTTTAGTCAATGAGTTTGGTGAGGTGGGCATAGATGGCGCATTGCTAGCGAATCAAGGTGCAACCTTAAAAGAAATTCCCGGCGGCTGTATGTGCTGCGTTAACGGTTTACCTATGCAGGTTGGTTTAAACATGCTGCTCAAGCAGGCTAAGCCAGATCGCCTGTTAATTGAACCGACAGGCTTAGGGCATCCGAAGCAGATTCTTTCGCTATTAACCTCAGACGTTTATCAACCCCTGCTCGATTTACGTGCGACGCTTTGTCTGGTTGATGCCAGGCAGCTATCAGAACCACGTTATTACGAAAATGAAAATTTTCGCGATCAGCTCGCCTCAGCTGATATTATCTTGGCCAGTAAAGCCGACACATATTCAGAAAATGACAAAGCCGTATTTAGCCAATGGCAACAAAATGACGATTTAAAACGCCCATCTTTCTTTATCGAACAAGGCAATGCTCCCGTTGAATTACTCGACAAGCCACGCCTTAATCTGCAAGAATTACCCGATTCAGCACACCATCATCATCCGAAGAAAAATGGCCTGGCTGCGCTTAGTTTAGCGGGCGATCGGGGCTGGCGCAGGGCATTAAATCAGGGGCAAGGATATTTTAGCTGTGGCTGGATATTTGACTCGGCCACCTGTTTTTCAACGGCTGCATTACTTGATTGGGTTCGTTTGGCACCGGTGGAGCGTGTCAAGGGCGTTATGCGCATTGCTGAAGGCACCATAATATTTAACCGCCAAGGGCTAGATTTAAGCATTGAGACTCAGCCCGTTGAACCTGTTGATAGTCGAGTTGAGCTGATTCACACCAGCGAAGCACCGTGGAACGTACTACAGAGCGAATTATTAAAAGCCCGAACCCCAAAGTCATAACTTGTTGTCATGCAAAAGCAATCTATGATTATGGTGTCAGACTTAAGTTTTAATGTTATTAAATTTATATAAAGGTGTTTTGATGGGCTGCAGTAACTTACCTAAAATCTTACTTTTGAACCTATTTGGAATTGGGTTATTCCTTTCTTGGTATTTACCTGAAAATCATGGTTTCTGGTTCCAGATTGATTCATCAATTTTTCACTATTTTAATGCCCATTTAGCCACTAATGCTGCTTTTCTAAAGCTGGTTGCTATCACCAATAATCGAGCCTTTGACGGCGTTTCATTAATGGCGATGGGCTTACTGTTTCTTTATTTCTTCTTGAAGCAGGATGCTGCCGGCAAACGTCGGATGATTATTATTGGCGTTGTCATGTTACTGACCGCCGTCCTGATTAATCAGTCAGGCAGGCTATTACCCGTTCAACGTCCAAGCCCGACCCTGAGCTTTAGTGATATCAATCGCGTTACCGAGCTGTCAGGAATTCCGACTAAAGACTCATCTAAAGACAGTTTCCCCGGAGATCACGGCCTGATGCTGATGATATTCGCAGGATTTATGCTGCGTTACTTCACTCGGTGGTCATTTGTCATTGCGGTCGGCTACGTTATTATCTTTTCACTACCGCGTATTATGGTCGGTGCACACTGGTTCACTGATATCTATGTCGGTGCTCTTTCAATGGCCTGCGTTGGGCTAAGCTGGTGGTTATTAACCCCGGCAAGCGACTTCGTCATTAATGGTATCAATAGATTAATTCCGGGATATAAACCCCCATCACGCTAGCCTTGTGTATATGACCGGTAGTCATAATCACTACCGGTTATATGTCACAAAAAAAGATAAAAAACTCGTTTTGTAACATTTCAAAGCCAGAAAAGTCTCGCAATCAGACTTTCAATACAGTAGTCTTCCTAGCGTTTGTGTGTACTTACCGCGAATGGAGCATAACAGGAAGACAGGTATTGTCTCGTTTTGCCAGGAATAATTGCCCAATGCCCCTTGATTTTAGGCGCCTTGAGCGAACCCAGATTAACACCGTGTGTAGCGACTTTTGTCGTTAAGGACTAGAAAGGAATTCCATTAAAATGGTCAAATCTCAACCGATTCTGAGATATGTTCTACGATTAGCGCCGGCCGTAGCCGCAATCGTAATGCTATCAGGCTGTGGCACATTATCATCTGCAGAAGCTTCAAACTCCAAACATACAGAGACCAGTGCAGTAAAAGACAGACAAGGGCTTTCACTACAATCGTCTCAAGATGAATTTGAATCAATGGTTAAAAACGTTGATATCAAATCCAAAATTCTTAACCAGTATGCTGGCTGGAAAGGCGTTCGCTATCGGATGGGCGGCTCGACTAAGAAAGGCGTCGATTGCTCCGGCTTTGTACAGCTGACATTCCGTGAACAATTTGGCTTAGTCCTTCCTCGTGATACCTCAAGACAACAGGCTACGGGTAAGCAGATTAAGCGAGAAAAACTTCGCCCGGGAGATTTAGTCCTGTTCCGCGCGGGTTCAACCGGTCGCCACGTTGGCATTTATATCGGTAATGATAATTTTGTTCATGCGTCTACCAGCAGTGGAGTCATAATTTCCAGCCTTAACGATAAATACTGGAACTCACGCTACCATCAGGCTCGCAGAGTCTTAAATAAAAGCTGATTAGCATTGAAAAACGCCTGAATAAATTCAGGCGTTTTTGTTTGCGTTCAATCTGATACCATCTTCAGACAATCCCCCCTGCCGGTACATAACTATCCCCCTGCGCTAACCCGCGCCCTCAAACTAGGTAACCTTCATAACATGAGATATAATATAGAGATATTTTGTATCGCATACGCCACGGCTTAGCACTAATGACTGGTCGTGATGCTCAATAGCGTTAACCATAATCACATTACTGAGTCAGAATCACTTATGAATATGTTACGTTTAAGTCGACAGAAGAATCCGAGACTGTTTCCCCTTCTGTTTACTGCATTCATATTTTCGGCATTCAGTTCTTATAGCCATTCAGAAACAACGCCGCCAGAAACGATCAAAGAAAGCTATTCGCTATCACTGCTTGGCGAGCCTAAGTATGCGGTTAACTTTACCCACTATGACTACGTCAATCCCTCGGCACCAAAAGGGGGTAAAGCGACCATTGCAGCAATAGGAACCTACGATAACTTCAACCGCTATGCTCTCCGAGGTAATCCTCTGGCCGGAAGCGAACGGATGAACGACACTCTTTTTACCGCCTCTGAAGATGAAGTCAGTAGTATTTACCCGCTGATTGCTGAATCTGCCCGCTATACCGATAGCTTTCAGTGGATGGAAGTTAATATTAATCCACGGGCACGCTTTCAAGACGGGACGCCAATTACTGCTGAAGACGTAGCCTTTAGCTTTGAGAAGTTTATGACCGAGGGTGTTCCCCAGTTCCGTAGTTTCTACAAAGGGGTAAAAGTACGGGCGATTTCAGAGCTGACCGTCAGAATTGAACTACCTGAGCCCGACCGGGATAAAATGATGGGAATTATCGGCGGGCTGGTTATATTCCCTAAACATTTTTGGCAACACCACAACCTCGGTGAACCGCTGAATATTCCACCTTTAGGCAGCGGCCCCTACAAAATCAGTGATTATAAATTAGGTCAATACATCGTATATCAGCGAGTTAAGGATTACTGGGCGGCTGATTTACCGGTTAACCGTGGTCGCTATAACTTCGACACTATCCGCTACGACTATTACCTGGACGATAAAATATCACTGGAGGCCTTTAAAGCTGGGGCCTACGACCTGCGCATTGAGTCATCGCCAAAAAGCTGGGCAACTCAGTATCAAGGTAACTACTTTGATAAAGGTTTTATCGTTAAAAAAGATGAAGAGAATAAAGCTGCCCAGCAGAGCAGTTGGCTGGTGTTTAACATACATCGCCCGGTCTTCTCCGACCCTAGAGTCAGAAAGGCCATTGGCCTGGCTTTCGACTTTGAGTGGATGAACAAAGCCCTGTTTTACGGCGCGAATCAGCAACCGCGCAGTTTCTTCCAAAATACTATTTATGAAGCCACCGGCTTGCCAAGTGAAGATGAGCTGGCCTGGTTAACGCCATTAAAAGATAAGATACCCGGCGAAGTCTTTACTCAGGAATACCAACCGCCTACAACCGACGGTACGGGTAACAATCGTAAAAACCTTCTGCTAGCAACTCAACTGCTCAAAGATGCCGGTTGGGAGATTAAAGATAAGGTACTGGTTAATAATGAAACCGGTAAGCCAATGGAGTTTGAGCTGTTACTGCTTAGCGGCGGTAACTCACTGTATGTTTTGCCATTCCAACAAAGCCTGGCGCGTTTAGGGATAAAGCTGAACGTGCGTGAGGTCGACAGCTCTCAGTTTATCAGCCGCCTGCGCAGCCGTGATTTTGATATGCTGCCTCGCCCTTATCCTGCGATGGAATATCCGTCTTCTGACCTGATGTTTTATTGGAACTCCGCTTATATTGACTCCAGCTATAACGGCCCGGGTATTCAGGATCCTGCAGTAGATGAATTAACTCAAAAAATTAGCGCGCATCAAGGCCAGACAAAGCCTTTATTGTCCTTGGGTAAGGCGCTGGATAGGGTATTAACCTCCCACTACTTAATGATACCGATGTGGTATTCCAACCACGACAGGTTCGCTTACTGGAATAAGTTCTCTATGCCGGAAGTTCGGCCAAATAGCTCGCTGGGCTTTGATACCTGGTGGTATGACGTCAATAAAGCCGAACAGCTCCCCGAACAGCGTCGTTAAGGATCCTGCATGACTTCTTATATCGCCCGGCGTTTTTTACTGTTAATCCCGACCTTATGGGCCATTATTACCCTGAACTTTTTTATTGTTCAAATTGCTCCCGGTGGCCCGGTAGAACAGGCTATCGCCACTATTGAGCTAGGGGAAAAAAGCGGATTTGGCAGCGGTACTGCTGATATGACCGGCGGAAACCTAACGCTGACCGCAAAGAGCGAACAAAAGTATCAGGGCGGACGGGGCTTAGACCCTGAGGTGATTGAAGCGATTAAAAAGCGCTTCGGTTTTGATAAACCACTACACCAACGCTATTTCGATATGCTATGGAGCTATATCCGCTTTGATTTTGGCGATAGTTTGTTTCGTGGTGCCTCGGTCATGACGTTGATTAAACAATCGCTCCCGGTCTCAATTAGCCTCGGGCTTTGGAGCATGCTAATTACCTATTTAATATCTATCCCGCTGGGTATTAAAAAAGCGGTGCGTAATGGCTCACCATTTGATATCTGGAGCAGCAGCGTAATCATTATTGGCTATGCCATTCCCCCTTTCCTATTTGCGGTATTATTGATCGTAATTTTTGCCGGTGGCGGTTATCTGGACTGGTTCCCGTTACGGGGGCTAATATCCAATAACTTTGAAGACCTGACCTGGTACGGCAAAATTGGTGACTATCTGTGGCATATTACTCTGCCGGTGGTCGCGATGGTTATCGGCGGATTTGCCGGTTTAACCATGCTGACCAAAAACTCTTTTCTGGATGAAATCCACAAACAGTATGTTATTACCGCTCGGGCAAAGGGCCTGACGGAAAAGCGCATTCTCTATGGGCATGTGTTCCGTAATGCCATGCTGCTAGTCATTGCCGGTTTTCCTGCCGCCTTTATAGGCTCATTTTTTACCGGTGCATTATTAATAGAGGTGATATTTTCCCTCAATGGACTCGGCTTACTGGGTTACGATGCGACATTACAACGCGATTACCCGGTAATGTTTGGGACGTTATATATGTTTACGCTGGTCGGTTTGGTGCTAAACATTCTGGGCGATATTGTCTATACGTTAGTTGATCCAAGAATTGATTTTGAGGCCCGCGGATGAGCAAATTGAGCCCGATAAATCAGGCCAGATGGCTTAAATTCAAGCATAACCGCCGCGGTTACTGGTCACTATGGATCTTTGCCATGCTGTTTGTTATCAGTATGTGCGCAGAGCTGATCGCCAACAATAAACCGCTATTGGTCAGCTATAAGGGGGAGCTCTACACCCCTTTTCTGGTTAATTACAGTGAAACAACTTTTGGCGGTGAATTTAAATCTGAAGCTGATTATCAAGACCCTTACGTTATTAATCTGATTGATAAGAACGGCTGGGCATTATGGGCTCCTATCCGTTTCAGCTATAACACCATCAATTACAATAGCCCTTCTCCGTTCCCGGCGCCGCCATCAGCATCGAATTTATTAGGTACAGACGATCGCGGCCAGGACGTGGTAGCAAATATTCTCTACGGGTTTCGTATCTCTATTTTGTTTGGCCTGATGCTAACCACAATTTCCAGCGTTATTGGTATTGCCGTCGGGGCAACTCAAGGCTACTACGGTGGTAAAGTTGACCTGATTGGCCAGCGTCTGTTAGAAGTCTGGTCCGGTATGCCTACGCTGTTCTTAATTATTTTACTATCAAGCGTTATTCAGCCTAATTTCTGGTGGCTGCTGGGCATTACTGCCCTATTTGGTTGGATGGCGCTGGTCGGCTTGGTGCGGGCAGAATTTTTACGCACGCGTAACTTTGATTACGTCAGGGCCGCCAGAGTCATGGGCGTAAGAGACAGCAAAATTATGCTGCGCCATATCCTGCCTAATGCCATGGTTGCGACCCTTACCAATTTGCCGTTTATTCTATGTGGTTCCATCACCCTGCTTACCTCGCTGGACTTTCTTGGCTTTGGCCTGCCTTTAGGTTCCCCTTCGTTAGGTGGCCTGTTACTGCAAGGAAAGAATAATCTTCAGGCTCCATGGCTTGGTATCAGTGGATTCTTCATCGTTGCGTTTCTGCTGTCATTGCTGATTTTTATCGGTGAAGCTGTCCGTGACGCGTTTGATCCTTCTAAGGCTTATTGATATGACCACCATGCCCATATTGGATATTCAAAATTTAACCATTGCCTTTCAACAAAACGGGCAACAGCGCGTAGTGGTCGAAAATTTGTCATTAAGCATCGCTAAAGGTGAAACGCTGGCGCTGGTCGGGGAATCCGGCTCAGGTAAAAGCGTGACTGCATTGTCTGTTTTACGATTACTACCTTCTCCTCCGGTCGTCTATACCTCCGGTGATATTTTGTTTAACGGTGAGTCACTGCTTAACGCTGACGAGAAGATCCTGCGCCAGCATCGGGGAAACAGTATTTCGATGATATTTCAGGAACCGATGGTTTCTCTTAATCCTCTGCATCAAATTGAAAAACAGCTGTCAGAAGTTTTAATTATTCATCGGGGAATGCGAAAAGAGGCCGCCAGAGGTGAAATCCTCGACGTATTAGATCGCGTCGGCTTACGGGATGCCCAAAAGCGACTCAATGCTTATCCGCATCAACTCTCTGGCGGCGAACGCCAGCGTGTAATGATTGCTATGGCTATTCTGACTAAACCTAGCCTGTTGATTGCCGATGAGCCAACAACGGCCCTGGACGTATCAGTACAGGCCCAGATCCTCACCTTACTAAAAGAACTCAAGCAAGAGATGAATATGAGTCTGCTGTTTATTACTCATAATCTGAATATTGTTCGCAAATTGGCGGATAACGTTGCGGTAATGTGCCAAGGAAAATGCGTTGAACAAAATCAACGCGACAGACTCTTTAACCAGCCTCAGCATCCGTACACACAAAAACTACTCGACTCAGAACCCTCCGGACGGGCAATTCCATTAGCTGAAAGCAGTGGGAATTTGCTGGAGATTAAAAATCTGAGCATTGGTTTTCCGATATCTGGTGGGTTTCTTAAACCTAAATCCGTACGGCAGGCCGTTAATAAGATTAGCTTTAGCATCCGTAAGGGCGAAAGCCTGGGACTGGTCGGTGAATCAGGCTCGGGAAAAAGCACGACCGGATTAGCCTTGTTGCGTTTACTTAAATCTCAGGGAGAAATAGTGTTTGACGGACAACCGCTGCAAACCCTGAATATGCGGCAAATGCTGCCTTATCGTAGCCGGATACAGATCGTCTTTCAGGATCCCTTCTCCGCCTTGAATCCGAGGCTGACCGTGAGCCAAATTATTGCCGAAGGTCTGGAGGTTCATCAGTCCTTGACCAAGGAACAACGGGAAACGCAGGTTATTAATACCATGATTGAGGTCGGACTAGACCCGGATACCCGACATCGCTACCCGACAGAATTTTCCGGAGGCCAGCGACAACGAATTTCCATCGCCAGAGCACTAATTCTACATCCTGAATTATTGATACTGGATGAGCCAACATCATCACTGGATCGCACAGTACAGGCGCAAATTCTGGCATTGCTTAAAAAACTACAGCAACAGCACCAGTTAACCTATCTGTTTATCAGCCATGACCTTCAGGTTATCCGTTCTCTGTGCCATAAAATAGTGGTCATGCGTAACGGTGAAATTGTTGAGCAAGGAGACTGTGAAACCGTCTTCAACGCCCCTCAACACACTTATACACAAAACCTATTGGCAAACTCTCATTAAAGCAGTTCAACTTATTGCATGTTGCCAGTGGATGGCTGGATTAAAACATACGGAAAAACGGAAGAAATGATACAGAAGTACGTCAGGCCTGAGAGGAAGGTTTAGCCGGTATATACTCAGCAATAGCGATGCCCAAATTCTTTAGGCAACATATCGCAATCGCTTCATTTTGAGAGTTAACAAACAGACAAGGCTCTCCGTCAACGTCAATTACGCTGTTTTCAATATCGAACCCCTTTAAATATTGGCTAATTTTATGCATAACCTGGCGCGAATGTGGCCCGGAATAGCCCAATAGCTTTAAGCCAATGAGATTATCTCTCTCACTTTCTTCATTAATAATTTCTGGCAGGGCTGCCGGCTCGACCTTGGTGCCTGTCGAACCGGCATACCAATGGTAAAACTGAGGCAATCGCTGGAGAACCGACAACTTCATAGTTAATCACTCAATATAATAAAGGATATGAAAACAATTTTTTCACAAATTAATCACATCGTAAAGCATATCAGGACTTATTACCTATTTTTAATGTAAAAGAGCCATAATTGTGGCTTAAATAACAAAATACGCTCAATTTTTAGGTCAATAAGAAGGAATAACCGATGGATTAAAATGGGAGATAACTTAATGATATAACTTATCTATAGCTTTTAAGTTATTAATAGTTTTTGCCGTGATAGAAAATTTGGTGATTGGAGATGATAAAACAGATTAAAGTAATAAAACCCCACAGAGTCACCGCTCTGTCAGGGCTTAAATAGGGCATTTTTTAAGATTTAGTTAAATTAATGTGTACTTTTTTTGGTTGAGCACCAATAGAAATAAACCGCGGCGATAACACAAAAAGCCATTGATGAAATCATTGGCCATGCCGTCTGAGATGTCACTAAAGCTAATAAACCACCAACGATTGCCCCGACGCCGAAACGCAGCGTTCCAGCCAATGAGGCAGCGGTACCGGCCATATGAGGAAAGTCTTCCAGAATAACCGCCATAGCATTAGACGAGATCATCGAGATGCAGCCCATATAGCCTGCAACACCCACAACCAAAGACCAAAAGCCCAGCCCCATCACCTGAGAAACAACCAACCATATTCCCATCAGAAACTGAACCGTTAAGCCTAATCGCAGCATTTTAACCGCCCCTTTGCGGCGAACATAACGACTATTGATGGTCGTCATCACAAATAGGCAAACAATATTCAGTGCAAAATAATAACCAAAATCCTGTGGTGATACGCCATTAAGGCCGATATAGACAAACGGACCGGCACTTAAAAAGGAGAACATTCCGGCAAATGAAAATGCGCTGGACAGCATATAGCTGATAACCCGGCGATGACGGAACAGTGACACAAAGTTGTGCAGGGTGGTCATTAAATTGAATTTTTGACGATTCTCTTTGTGCAAAGTTTCCGGAATACAAAACTTCACTAAAATCACTGCCAACAATGCCGTGGCGCTTAATACCCAGAAAATAGAGTGCCAGCTAAACCACTTAAGTAAAATGCCGCCGATAATCGGGGCCATTAGCGGTGCAATCGTCATCACTAACGTGACGAAGGACATCATACGGGAGAACTCTTCTTTGCTAAACATATCCCGCATAAGTGCACTGATCACCACGCTGGCTGATGCTGCCGCCAGGCCGTGCAGAAAGCGCAATAAAATAAGCTGATCGATATCTTTAACTAAAGCGCAACCGGCCGCCGCTATGGCAAAAAGCAATACGCCGCCGACAATAACTGGCTTACGGCCAATGCTGTCAGCCATGGGGCCATAAAAGAGCTGGCCAATAGCAAAACCAATAATATAAGCGCTGAGCGTTAGCTGAACCATTCCATCACTGACATTAAAATCAAGTGCGATGGCCGGCATGGCCGGTAAATACATATCGATAGATAACGGCATCAGCATAGACAGCAAGCCTAAAATAAAGACTAGCCATTTGCGGGACACACCCGGAGGCATACTGGTTATGCTCTCAACTGGTTTCGATATCAAAAAAGATCTCCTGACACCCGAAGGCATCGATTATTAGGTGGCAATAATTTATTGTCAGATACTCTGTTTGGCTTACTGAGGTAACAGATTCGACAGCCAACAAAGATACAGCTTAAAGCATGGCGGATATTAGGCGTTTACTTTGTTAAACCTATGCTATCAATCTCTTGCTGAGTTAGTGCCCGGTATTCACCCGGTTCCAGATCTAAGTCTAATTCAATTTTGCCAATACGCTCACGGTGCAGAGCAACAACGTGATTTCCAACGGCGGCAAACATGCGTTTAACCTGGTGATAACGACCTTCCGTTATGGTTAATCGGACTAAAGACTCTTCAATTTTTTCCAATACCGCCGGCTTAGTCAGCTCTTTTTCACCATGCAGTTGAACGCCGGCGGTGAACTGTGCTGCCGTATCATCGGCTAAAGGCTGATCCAGAGTGACTAAATACGTTTTCTCACAATGATGGCGCGGAGAAGTCACACGATGAGACCATTGCCCGTCATCAGTCAGTAATACCAGCCCGGTAGTGTCCATATCTAAACGACCGGCGGCGTGAAGTTTTTCAGCCATCGGCTCATCCATAAAATAGAGGATGGTCGGGTTAATCGGATCATCAGTAGAACAAACATAGCCTTCCGGCTTATTTAACATGTAATAGCGAGGGCCAAAAATCTGTTTGAGCGGATTACCTTCATAGGCAACTTCATCATCAGGCTGAAGCTTATAAGATCCACTTTTCACCACCTCGCCACCGATGGTCACTCTGTTTGCCCTTAACTCACGAAGAATCAGCGCCCGGCTAATTCCCAACTGCTGTGATAAAAACTTATCCAAACGCATTACGCTATTACCCGAAAATTAAATAATCTAATGAACAAAAATTGATGGCGCAGTATACCCTATGCGGGATTGCCAGCCTATAAAGACTCGCTCTGATTCGTCAGTAAAGGCATAATAAGCGTCTGTCATTCGCACCTATTCACCGAGGTTCTCAAAATGTCATCAATCCACGGTCACCAAGTTTTAGAAATGATGATTACCTCAGACCAGCCTTACTCAACGGCCAGTCTGATTGACGCTATCACCCAGCGTTTTGGTCCAGATGCCCGCTTCCACACCTGTTCCGCCCAGGATTTAACCGCCGCCGCGCTGGTTGATTTCCTCGCTGCTAAAGGAAAATTTATTCCAACGGACGACGGCTTTACTACCAGCACCAGTAAAATCTGCCAGCATTAATGGCATTTACGCTTCGCCCCTATCAGCAAGAAGCCGTTGAGGCCACGCTAAACTATTTCCGTCACCATCAGGAACCGGCAGTGATTGTGTTGCCTACCGGTGCGGGAAAAAGTCTGGTAATTGCCGAGTTGGCCAGAGTAGCGCGTGGCAAAGTCTTAGTATTAGCCCACGTTAAAGAGCTGGTGGCGCAAAACCATGCTAAATATCGCGCCTATGATTTAGCAGCCGATATTTTTTCTGCCGGCCTCCAGAAAAAACAGAGCTCCGCTAAAGTGGTGTTCGGCAGCATTCAGTCGGTTGCCCGTAATCTTGATGCCTTCAATGATAAATTTTCGCTGCTGATCATCGATGAATGCCATCGTATCAGCGATGACAGCGAAAGCCAGTACCAACAGATTATTCAGCACCTGCGTAATCAAAACCCTAAACTTTGCCTGCTCGGTCTGACAGCAACGCCCTATCGCTTAGGCAAAGGCTGGATATACCAATATCACTATCACGGCATGATTCGCGGTGATAGCGACTGCCTGTTCCGCGATTGTATTTATGAACTACCGCTGCGGTATATGATAAAACACCATTTTCTGGTCCCTCCTGAACGGCTGGATATGCCTATCGTTCAATATGATTTCAGTCGTATTGAAGCCGGTAGTAACGGGCTATTCAGGGAAGTAGATCTTAATCGTGAAATTAAACAGCAGCAGCGAATTACACCACACATTGTCAGCCAGATTATTGAATATGCCCAAAGCCGTAAAGGAGTCATGATCTTTGCGGCCACGGTGGAACACGCCAAAGAAGTCTATGGCCTGCTTCCTGAAGGTAAAGCCGCATTTATCAGCGCTGAAACACCGGGGGATGAACGAGACAGGCTAATTGAAGAATTCAAACAACAGCAGTTGCAGTACTTGGTTAACGTCGCGGTATTAACTACCGGTTTTGATGCACCTCACGTGGATTTGATTGCCATACTCCGCCCTACCGAGTCCGTTAGCCTGTATCAACAAATTGTCGGTCGCGGATTACGCCTATCGCCGGGTAAAGAAGACTGCCTGATTCTTGACTATGCGGGTAACCCCCACGATCTGTTTACGCCGGAAATCGGTTCAACCAAGCCTAAAGGTGATAATCAGCCGGTTCAGGTCTTTTGCCCGGCCTGCGGCTTTGCGAATATGTTCTGGGGAAAAACCAATGAGTCAGGACAGGTGATTGAACATTTTGGCCGCCGCTGCCAAGGCATTTTGGATGACGATGAAGGAAACCGCGAGCAGTGTGACTACCGTTTTCGCTTTAAGATTTGCCCGCACTGCGGCGCTGAAAATGATATTGCAGCCCGACGCTGCCACCAGTGTCATGAGGTTTTAGTCGATCCTGATGATATGCTAAAAGATGCGTTAAAGCTCAAGAACGCCAGAGTCTTACGCTGTAGCGGTATGCAGCTTAAAAAAGGTCAGGATGACAAAGGGGAATGGCTCAGCATCACATACTATGACGAAGACGGCGCCGATGTTAGCGAAAGATTCCGGTTAAAAACCCCCGCTCAGCGTACTGCATTTTTGCAGTTATTTATTCGCCCCCACCTAACTGCGCCGGGCGTAGCGTTTAACTGGAACACCGCCTCAGACGTGATACGTCAGCAAGCGCTATTACGCCATCCGGATTTCGTTATCGCCTACCTGCGCGGTGAGTTTTGGCGCGTCCGTGAAAAGATGTTCGACTATCAGGGCCGCTATCGTCGGGCTAATGAACTGCGCGGATGACGGTTTTATTTGCCGTGGGTCGCTAATTCCGTTAGAATCCCGCCCGCTTTGACTTTTGTTAATCCGCAAGTAAAGCAGATTTACTCAACTCGCAGCTGGGTCGCCTGTTGCGGGATTTAACATTCTTTAAGAGAAAAGAAAATGTTTACTATTAATGCTGAAGTACGTACCGAGCAGGGAAAGAGTGCGAGCCGCCGCCTGCGTCATGCTAATAAGTTCCCGGCTATCGTTTATGGCGGAACTGAGAAGCCAGTAGCTATCGCTCTGGATCAAGATTCTATTATGAATCTGCAAGCTAAACCTGGTTTTTACGAAGAAGTTCTGACTCTTGTTATTGAAGGCAAAGAAGTCAAAGTGAAAGCTAAGGCTGCACAGCGTCACCCGTTCAAACCAAAATTAACTCATTTAGACTTCATTCGCGCTTAATTGCACGATGAGTGAGTTCTGCTGATTTATCTCAGCAGTGAACGAAAAAAACGCCGTTTATACGGCGTTTTTTTATTGCTCTGATCCAGTGCTTACTTATCACCACCGCTCAGGCGGCGCTGTAGCTGGTCGCGTAAATTTGGCGGTAGACCTTTTATGGTCAATGAGTCGGTTGACGGATCCCAAAATACCCGTTCGCCGAACAACAGAGCATCAAAGCTCAGCGTAATGCCGCCACCGCTGCCTGAAAATTTGGTCAACTGGCGTAAGGTTCCGCGATCCGCAGGAAAATGGTCTTCCAGCTCATAGCCGTTATCATTGGTAAACTGCTGGAAATCTTTCTCCCCCACCGGCGGTAATTCACGGGCTAAATCTTCAATCGCAATCTCTTCACCAGACTGCAACTGGCCGTTACAGTAGGTATACACCTGCTGACGATAAGACTGGCGCTCATTTTTATTTAACTGCCCTTCTGCGCAATAATCGTCAACGGCCTGAAGCAGGCCACGGTTTTGAGCTTTGGTATCCAGACCTTCGCTGGCGGCCAAGAAATCCATAAAGAAATCAGAGACCTTTCTGCCAACCCGCCCACGAAGAAATGTTAAGTAACGGGAAGATTCAGGATTAGTTTCCCATTCAGTTAAATCAATCCGCGCGACAATATCAGCCCGGTCGATATCCAGATAATGGGTTGAAGTGATATCTAATTGATCGTTAACCAACATGCTATTGCAGCTGTTTAAAACGGCAATCAGCAGGTATTCAACGGCTAAATAACGATATTGACAAAAAACAACGATACCGCCTTCGGCAAAAGGATATTTAGCTAATTCGTCCCTCAAGCGACCGGTGCTGTCACGGGTAAAATCCAAAAAGCTTTGTTCGCCTTTACGGCAGTTTTTTAGCGCTTCAGCCAACGGGCTCTCTGCGTTAAATAAACCGTAAGCTTTACTTTTTCCGCTGTAAACACGATGTAATTCAGCCACCATATCTTCGGTAGCCTGATTATTACTTAATGGCGAATCACGCAATATCACATCAAGCGTCTGCTCACCGCGCTTAATTAACTGGTGTAAAACGATCTGGTCAAGATCCAGACTCATAGAAACTCCTCTTCGCGCACTAAATCTACGCCGCATTGAACCATCTGACTTTTAACGGATTGCATCATAGTATGTCAGACCCGTTAGCTCTATTAAAATATTAGCCAATTGACCTTCCAGTTTCGCATCCGATAAGCTGATGAGCTATATATTCTCTAGTGCCCCATTTTATTGACTGCTTAACAGCCCTTCAAGCCACGGTATGCTACGGTATGCGCACAACTGGAAGATTTTATGTATAAACTACAGAAAATAACCGATTGTTACGGTAAGATAGATACCCTTAAATTGACTAATACGCACAATAAGCACATACCTATGCCACAAGCTTCCCGTTACAGTGATGAACAAGTAGAAAAATTATTGACTGAGCTGGTCAATGTTTTGGAAAAAAACAAGACGCCAACAGACCTATCGCTGATGCTATTAGGAAATATGATAACAAATTTAATCAATACCAGCATTGCGCCTGCCAAACGGCCCGTCATTGTTCGCTCTTTTATCGAAGCTCTGCAGGCCTCGATAAAAGATGATAAAGCCCATTAATTTTGTTTATCTGAAAGCATATATGGTAACCAACCGTCAGCTGTATAAAGAGAAAGTCTCCCAGATGATTAGCTGGGGGCATTGGTTTGCTCTCTTTAATATCATATTCAGCCTGGTACTGAGCAGTCGCTATTTATTTATAGCCGACTGGCCTTCAACGCTGGCGGGCCGTATCTATGCTTTAGTCAGTTGGATTGGTCACTTTAGCTTTCTCACTTTTGCCGTCTATTTGCTCATCTTGTTCCCTCTCACCTTTATCATTATGTCCCAGCGACTAATGAGGGTGATTTCGGCCATTTTAGCCACGGCTGGCCTAACCTTACTGGTTATTGATACCGAAGTATTCTTCCGCTTCAGACTGCATCTAAATCCCACAGTCTGGGGGCTGCTGATTAATCCTGAAGAAAGTGAACTTGCTCGCGACTGGCAGTTATTGTTTATCAGTATCCCGGTTATCTTCTTAATTGAGATGCTGTTTGCCACATGGAGCTGGCAAAAGCTGCGTAGCCTTAACCGGCAAAAATTTGGTAAACCGTTAGCGGGTTTATTTATTACCGCGTTTATTGCCACCCACTTTACCTATATTTGGGCTGACGCCAACTTCTATCGCCCGATTACCATGCAACGGGCTAATTTACCGCTATCTTACCCGATGACCGCTCGTCGTTTTCTGGAGAAACATGGTCTATTGGATGCCCAAGCTTATCAAGATAAGGTGATCCAACAGGGTAGCCCTGAAGCTGTCGAAGTTGAATATCCGTTGGCTAAGCTCACCTATCAGGATGATAAGACCGGTTATAATCTGCTGCTGATTGTTGTCGATGGTATACGTGATCAAAGCATGCATGACGATATGCCAAACCTAGCCAAAATGGGTGCTGATAACGTTGAGTTCATCAATCACTACAGTACGGGCAATCAACATGACACTGGTTTATTCGGGCTGTTTTATGGTATTTCACCTACCTATATTGACGGCATTTTAGCCGGTAAAAAGTCATCGGCATTAATTACCGCACTAAGCCAACAAAACTATCAGTTTGGCCTGTTTTCAGCATCGGGATTCAACACCCCGCTCTATCGTCAGGCGTTACTTTCAGACTTCTCGCTGCCACAGCCAATAGCTCAGAGTAACAGTGCAACCACCGAGCAGTGGCAGAACTGGTTGGAAACCCGGACAGAGAAAGCACCTTGGTTCTCATACATCCAGTACAGTAACAGCGATATTAAAAAGATTAACGGTAGCAAAGCCCCGGCTGATTTTATTAATCGCTATCAGACATCAGCCAAAGATATTGACCAACAAATCGCTGACGTGATGGAAACCCTCAAGCAGCGTAATTTATTAGACAACACCGTGGTGATCGTCACCGCTTCTCATGGCGTTGAATTTAACGATGCTAAACGCGGAGATTGGGGAAGTGGCCAGAACTATAGTCGTTTCCAGCTACAGGTTCCGTTAGTCGTTCATTGGCCGGGTACACCGCCTCAAAGAATTGACAAGCTAACCGGTCATGAAGACGTTATGAGAACGCTGATGCAGCGTCTCTTACATGTGAAAAACCCGACTAGCAGTTACTCTCGCGGTGAAGACTTATTTGCTGAGCAACGCCGCTATCAGTGGGTTACTGCCGGTGATGCTCGTCAGCTAGTCGTCATTACGCCTGAGCAGACTATTTTAATCGGTACAGACGGCCGCTATAAAACTTACGATGTTAATTTCCAGCGTCAGGAAAATGAAAAACCTAGCCTTGCATTACTGCTGCAGGTGTTGACTGATGTTAAACGATTTATCGCTAACTGATTAAAATTAAAGCGATCGCCAGTTAGCTACTTGAAATTATCATAAGACAAGGTAGTATAAATCCTGCGTTTCGGCACGTAGCGCAGCCTGGTAGCGCACCGTCATGGGGTGTCGGGGGTCGGAGGTTCAAATCCTCTCGTGCCGACCAAATAACTCTAGATAAACCAACCTGTTACGGTTGGTTTTTTCTTTAGGTAAATACCCCAATGGTGAAGTGACATGGTTTTGTTAGCGTCCATCCCCGCACAAATGGCCTAATTCCTGCCGTAGAACACTTTCAACTCATCGCTAGCTTTATCAAACATTGTCATTCCAGAACCTGGTAAATTGGGTTCATATTGTATGATCCGACCATTAATCACGACTGTAACTGATTGACCTCTTGAGTACACTTGCTGGATCTGTTCCATCACTACTTTGATTTGAGCGGCTCTTTCGCACAGCCGCTGGAGTTGTTGTTTGACGTCCTGATCAGTTTTCTAAAAATCACATTTGCATAGAAATCACACCAGATTAGTGTTCTATTATGGGGCAGCACAAAGATCAGCTATTCTTCAAGGATGGAACCACATGCTTTCAGCAATCCAGCTCTCACCCGCACAGGCATTTGATTTTCTACTCAATGTCGCCACAACCAGACCAGTATTCTTATGGGGGGCGCCGGGGATCGGTAAAAGTGCGTTGATTCGGCGTTTTTCCAGTGAAGTGGGTATGGAGTGTGTATCACTACTTGGTAGCCAGCTTGCTCCTGAAGATTTGATGGGTATCCCACAAATCGATGGCCAGTGCTCGCGGTTCTTTCCTCCGGCCAATATTGTTCGCAGTGAACCCTTTGTTTTGTTCCTTGATGAACTTAACGCTTCATCTCATGAAATCCAAAAAGCATTCTACTCCCTCATTCTTGAACAGCGCGTTGGTGAATATCACTTACCCAAAGGGACTATTGTTATTGGTGCCGGAAACAGGGCTAAAGACGCTGCGATTGTTAAACCAATGCCTTCAGCGCTGATTAACCGTATGGTACATATTCATCTGCGGGCAGATCATCGGCAGTGGCTGGACTGGGCAATTAATGAATCCGGCATTCATCCATGGGTGGTTGAATATATTCAGTTACGTCCCGACCAACTCTGGAATGAACCCCCTAAGCATGAAGAGCCTTTCTCTACTCCGCGTAGCTGGCATATGCTGTCTGACGCACTGTACTCCGTTGGTGAGAATATCGGTGACGAAATGCTTGAGGCACTGATTTATGGGCTTCTTTCTCCCGCTCACGCAGGAGGGTTTAAAGGCTTTATCAAGCAAATTCGCCAGAAGTTTACCGTCGTTTCAATTATTAAAGGTGATTTGAATTGGCCGGAAGAACCGAGCGATCGTGACATTCTCTATTTTCTTGCCCACTCTTTCCGGGCTCATCTCTATAAAGAGCTACCCGCAGAAGAAAATAGCCTGAAAGCAGAACACCGGCAGCTTGCCATTCAGGCTAAAGACCGGTTGAAATCACTGGCGCGTATTAGCGTAGAGATTGCACAGTCTGTGATGGGAGAAGATGACCAAGGCCGTAAACTCCCCGCTTGGTTTTTGCTAGAGGTTGCCCGCGATCTTCCAAGGCTGGCGGTTCGCTAATGAGTAAAGCAAAGTCGCATAAGAATCCGGCACTGGAAGCCTGTCAGGAAGGCATCGAATACATTAAAAACCATCGGCTATTCAGCCCAATATGGGGAAGAGTGAGCGATCGCTTTGACCATGACGGACGATATGTCTCTTCTAAGGCCTGGTTGATAATTTCGCCAAATGGCGATCTTTGGATTAATCCCCGGCGCCGTGCCACCGCACCACAATGGGCCAGAATGATAGCCCAAGCGCTGGTTACATTAGGGTTCGGTTTGATACAACAGCGTTCACCACAAATGCTGTGGGAACTCGCCGCACTCAGTGTGGTTAATCAATTTTGCGATGAACTCAAAATCGGCCCTTTACCGGATGAGTTGCAGAACTGGCCGTTTCCAGAGCAGCTCAGCAACGATGCCGAAGTGGTATTTCGTGAATGGGTAGCAGACGGCTGCCCGGAAGAGCTCAATCGGTGGCATCGTATTTGGTGTGGTGGCTCAGATTCATGGTTTTATCAGCTAAACCAGCCGCATCGAGGCTGGGGACAGCCTACAGACTGGAAGGCCCTATTTGTTGAAGGAATTACGCAAAGCGTCCAGTTGGCATTGGAAATTGCCGGTGGTCATGTGGCCACAAATGCACGCCCTAAAGTTCTCACTATTGCGCAAAAAGCCCGTCGTCAGCTGATGGACTATTTCCCGCTACTTGGTGCGTTGGCGGCCAGCTTTGATATTGAAGAAAATATCTCACTGTGTAGCCAGTACGATATTCGCGTAGCCGCCATTGACGTTGGTGCGCAAAAGATCTGGATGAACCCCGCAGCCGGACTTAATCAGGCCGAGTGCCTGTTTGTATTCGCTCATGAATTGCTCCATGCCGGTTTGAACCACGCCTCCCGCAGGCGCGGTCGCGATCCGTTTTTATGGAACGTTGCCTGTGATTTTTCTATTAACGGTTGGCTCATTGAAATGCAGGTTGGTACCCCTCCTTCACTAGGACTTTTGCACGACCCACAGTTTGCCAACGCCTCCAGCGAGGAAATTTATGACAGCCTAGCTCAGGACGTACGCCGTGCCAGAAAGTTGATAACCCTGCGCGGAAACGTTGGCGAAGGCGATATTCTGGGAGATGGTGAAGGGTCGATTTTCACCAATGCGGAAACCTGGTGCCGTCGAGCGCTGAATCAAGGATTAGAGCGCTGTTTATATGGCTCATTGCGCGGCACCATGCCTGCCGGATTAATTGAAGAGATTCGCAGCCTTTCTCAGCCGCCTATTCCATGGGATGTTCGTCTTGCAGAGTGGTTTAATGAACACTTCCCACCGCCGGAACGTCATCGCAGCTACGCACACCCTTCCCGGCGTCAGTCTGCTACGCCAAAAATTCCGCGCCCTTCTCTGACTAAACCTTCTGAAGATCTGCGTATGTCCCGTGTCTTTGGTGTGGTGTTAGATACTTCCGGATCGATGGATCCTCAGTTACTGGGAAAAGCGTTAGGGGCAATCGCCAGCTATGCGTTGGCACACGATGTTTCGATGGTGCGCTTAGTGTGTTGCGATGCTCAGGCTTACGATCGCGGCTGGGTTGAACCGGAACAATTGCTCTATCGCTTCACGCTTCAAGGCCGGGGTGGCACAATATTACAGCCCGGCATCGACCTGCTTGCCGGACTCTCAAAGCGAGGGGAGTTCCCGCTTGTCGGGCCGGTACTGATTATTACTGATGGCTTTTGTGAGAATCAGGTGAATATCCCGATGGAGCATGCCTGGCTACTACCTGAGGGGCGGAGTTTACCGTTTGTCCCCCGAGGTGAACAGTTCAGGGTACAATGAGAGATAAAAGAGTGGCAACCCGCAAGTGTTAAAAGTTCTGAGTCATTTCAGCCAAAAAACATCCGTTGAATACGTTACTAATTTCATGCCCTCACCTTCGGTCTCTCAAGAAACATAGATATTTTTCGTCAGGACCTTGAAACAGTAATCAAATCAGTAACCATATATATATTTTTTGTATATACCATGAACTATCTAATTGAAATTTAAACTTAAGTATTTTCTCTAAACGTCATGGGATCGTAGGTTCAAATCATCTCGTGCCGACCAAATAACCCTGAAGAGCCAGCCTTTATGGCTAATTTTTTCAGATGATTGCGATGATAAAACTATTGGGCGTTTTAATGAAACCTCCGCGCTGCTTTTTAATAACCTTATAAGCATTCCAACTTATACATTATCAGCACATCCGCGATCGACGCTAAACGCTGTAGCCGCGTATTGAACCTTATTTCGCAATCGCTAAAATATATATTACCCTATGAGATATAACTGCTATTCTCCTATTTTATATGCTAAGGACTCAGCATGTACCACAAGATACTTGAGCAATACCCTAACGCCGATTTATCAGCCTTCACCGTTCTGGATAACGGTAAAACCGGCTATGGTCAACGTTTTGATGACAACTGGGAAAACCGTCAACGACTGGCACAGATACTCTTTCCGCTAATCGCTCCTAACCATAAGCCATTACTGCGTTTTTTAATTGAACAGGAAATTATCTGCTGTCGTGATTACGATGGAGGTTCATCCCTTCTTAAAGCACTTTGCTTCATGCTCTATACGATGGCGGAAATAGAGGATAGTCATCTCTTTTATCTTGCTAAATTTAATACTAATTTTGATGTGCGTATTGAAGCGGATATTGAGCCGATTTTTGGCAAGAATAAAGATGAGACTAAGCGCTATTTTGCCCAAAGTGAACCGGAACTGGTTAAAGCCATAGAGGAATATGAAACTCGCCCTTATCGTAGCCATAAGGAGTATATTCGCTGGGTTGAAGAAAATAACATGATGGAGTACTGGCTTAATGAGCCTTAACTCTTTAAAAATAGATATGGAATAAACTCAGTTTACTTATCTTATCGCCCTCAAAAATGCATTGCCGGAAATGATGTTTAGCCCATCGTTCACTTTTCTTTCGACATAAAATATAAAATTCGAGGTATGTACCTCGATATCAACCGTTTACCTAAAAATTTAATTTCACATTGTAACTATATCAATAACCCCCCTGCATCCGCAGTTTTTAACAAGAATCATCAATAAACAAAAATAATAAATTACGCATGGTTATAGTTTACATAATTTATCACTTGCTCTTTTAAATATAGATAACCCTAATCACCATAAATAAAAATACAATTAAAACTCATTTAAAATTATATAACCATTAAAAAGCAACTCTTACAACTTCAATGATATAAATTTCAAACATAAACAATCGATAATGTTGATTTTACTTATAATTAAGATTTAAATATCAAATAAACACATAAACTCGATCCAATAGTTTGCATCACTGTTAAATAGTGGAATAATGGCCTACATATTAGCTTAAAAGCTAATTTATCAAATCTTATGAACTGAATTACTAACTCATATAACACCCTGTTTTCAGGGCTGTTAAGTAATTCTGTATTCCAAAGGAATGAATAATCAGGATGAGGATATTCATGAAGACTAAAATACCACGCCTTACTCTATCTATTGCCTCGATACTTGCACTCTCTTCAATACAGTCAGTTCATGCAGGAACAAGCGCCTGTTCCGGGAATTATCCCACTGAGACTTGCGTTGTCGGTGGCTATGACATCGTAAATAAAGACGTAAGTACTGATACTTATTTACAAGAAGGTGAAACCAAAGGTACCGAGGACGACCACTTTACTGTTTATGGTAATGGCAATTTAAACCCTGATGCCTGGGGAACTGATATCAATACGCTCAGCGTCGGTCAAGGAACGCTAAAACATACGGTTGTTGATGGCGGAGCGATATACGTAACAGAAACTGAAGCAGGAAATACAACGCTGGGCATCGGACGTATCGAAGACACTAAAGTCAATAACGGCGTAATTTTCCTTAATAGTAGAACAACAGCAACCAACACCACCATGACGGGTAAAAGCCTGATGTTAGTGGGCCAGGGGCCTAAATTTACCGGTATGTTCCCACAGGATAGTCCTAAGAGCTTTAACACGGTATTACACGATCAATCCCGTGAGATTATCAGTAATAAAGGGACGGCTACCGGCACAAAACTCTATGGTGAATCAGTACAAGATGTCGGCTATAACTGGCCAACAGAAACAACGCGATCAAGCGTCAGCTCGGGTGGCGATATAGAGATTGTTCCACCACCACCGGTCACGCCGGGTAAAAGTACCGGAACCGCGATTAATACTGAGCTATATGATAATTCTCGGCAAAATGTCTATTACTTGGCAGAGAATACCTCGCTAAAACTAAACGCGACGGGTGGCGGCACACCATTACAATATGTTTATAACGGCGCTATCACCAATAATACAACGGTTGAAACCGGATTTTCTATTATTGCAAAAGGCGGTAAAGCAACTGGCGTTATGAATATATCCGGTTCAGGCAGCGTTATGCTGGAAGCATCGGCCGATAATGCACTGATTGCCGAAAATGTAACTTTAAATGATAGCGACAGTCGGTTAATTCTCTATACCGCTGATACCACGAATAATCAAGTTACTGTTGGTCATCTTATTAACAATGGCATCACACAGTTTAGTGATGTTATTGCCGGTTCGACTCAAGAAATTAATAGCTTTAATCCTGTGACGCTGAATGTCGATAATCTTAGTGGTAACGGCACTTTTGCTATGCATGCCGATATCGGTGCCGGAATCGGTGACTATTTGCAGGTCAATCAGTTGGCTGGGTCAAGCGAGAATAAATTATTTATCGCCAATAACGGTGCCGCTAAAGCGAAAGATACCGATGTCTTGTCTATGGTTAACGTAGAAAACGGAGCCACTGATGCCGGGCAATTTACGTTGGCTAATACTGTCGAACAGGGTGGTTACCAATACGGCCTGAGAAAAAATGGCAATGAATGGGAATTATATGCACTAACGGATAATCCTGAAGGCCCAGGTCCTAATCCCGATCCGGGTGAAAATGGTGGTGGCGGAAACATTACTACCACGGCTGATGCCGGTGCTAATTTCCTGAATATTGGTTATCTCATGAACTATGCAGATACCCAGACCCTGATGCAACGCATGGGCGATCTGCGCCAGGATAACCAACATGGAAATATGTGGTTCAGAGGCTTCGCCGGTAAATTCAATTCATTCTCCGGCGGTAAATTAAGCCGTTTTGATATGAATTATGAAGGTATGCAGATCGGTGCAGATAAGCGTATCTCTGCCGAGATGCCGCTATTTATTGGTGGTTATATCGGTACAACTAAAGGCGACCCTGATTATGCCTCCGGAGACGGTACGGCTAAATCAAGTAATATTGGTCTGTACACTACCTATATGGCTGACGGTGGCTTCTATCTGGATGCTATTGCCAAATACTCCCATATTAAAAATAACTTTAACGTTCGTGATACCCAAAATAACCAGGTTCGGGGCAACGGTAACTCCGGTGGAGTGAGCGTTTCTCTGGAAGCCGGCCAGAAGTTCAAACTAAGCCAGGCTGACAGCGGCTTCTATATTGAGCCTCAGGCTCAGTTTAACTATAGCCACCAAAATGCCACGGATATCAACGCATCTAACGGGTTAAAAGTCAGCTTAGGCAGCTATGAATCGATGCTCGGCCGGGCCAGCGCACTGTTTGGATATGAACTCAATCAGGGCAACAATAAAGTGAATGTTTACCTGAAGACCGGCTTAGTACGTGAGTTTGAAGGTGACGTCGGTTACCAACTAAACGGCTCTCCGGAACAGCATAGCTTTAAAGGAAACTGGTGGAATAACGGTATAGGTGTGAGTGCCCAGATTAATCAACAACATACGCTATATCTGGATATTGACAGTTCAACCGGAAATAAATTCGATCAACGCCAGGTTAACGGTGGCTATCGCTTTAGTTTCTAATCACACAAGCTGATTTGTACTGAACTTACTCAAGGCCGTGCCACGATTCAGATGGTACGGCTTTTTTTATTGATTCTAGCAGTAAGATTAAATAAGCCCGCACTAATCCCTCTCTCCCTTACGTCACTATTCTTTCTGTCAGCCATCACTGAGAGTCGCGATGCATATCATGCAATCCGATATTGCTATTGCAAATTCACTTCAATATACTATATATATATACAGTACAAATGAACATTATGAGGTTCACCATGCAAGTTGAAATTTCAATTCGTAAAGACGATAAGCTGCCGAACGGTGCTGAAGCCGCATTAAAAGAAGAACTGGAAAAGCGCTTACACTGCCATTTTGCTGATGTACGTGTAAGAGTCAGGCGTGGTAGCGGTAACGATATTACCGTATTGGGTGGATTAAAAAGTGATAAAGAGTTGGTGACCGAAATATTGCAACAAACTTGGGAAAGTGCCGATGACTGGTTCGATGTAGATTAATGAAAAAATCTACCAACAAAAATTACCTGCCCTATGACAGACACAAATAAAGCCAGCTTGATGCTGGCTTTATTTAAATTTATCAAAGCGCGATTAATTTTATTTAGCCTCTCTCGCCTGCTGTAATTTTTCGGATTTTTGACTCCATTCTGCGGCAATTTTCTCATTTTTTTCCACGCCAATGCCCTGCGAGTACATCCACCATAGATTACTATGGGAGCCGATATCGCCTCTGTTAGCCGCCTCGGTATAAATTTCAATGGCCTTTTTATAGTCAATCTCCATTCCCTTGCCTTTTTCATACATAAAGCCAAGAGCCCGCATTGCATCCAAATTCCCCTGAGCGGCTGACTTCTCATACCAATATTTCGCTTTGACATAATCAATCCGCTTGTTTCCACCATCATCATGGGATGCAGCTAATTGATACTGTTCAAAAGCATCATCAGCAGTTTCGCTATCATCTGATGCTTTACTGGAACCATGTGTTGCTAATGATGACGGCAGAGTATCTAACGCTAAAGTAGCCGCACATTTAGGATCCTTTCTCATCTCATCAATACGTTCACTAGCACGACTATCGTTATACTCCTCAGCTTGTTCAAACCACTTTAAAGCTTCACCACAGTCTGTTTTTACGCCAAGCCCTTCGTAGTACATGTCACCAATATTTTTAAGCGCATTTTTATCGCCCTGATCGGCCGCTTTTTTGTACCACGCTAAGGCTTTATCAAAATTCTGATCTATCTCCCTACCTTTTTGGTACATGTAGCCAACGTTATTTTGCGCGTCAGCATTGCCATTTTTAGCCGATTTCAACCACCATTCAAAGGCAGTCGCATCACTCGTTGGTGCGCCAAGGCCAAAGTTGTAAAACTTTCCAATAACAAACTCAAGATCGGCATTCCCCTCTTTATGCATGGCTAAAAGGTAATCCAACGCTTCTTTTGCATACTTTCCATCCCCTTGATACTCCTCACCGGCAGTACAACAAAAAATAGAAAAGTAGAGCTCAGAAAGCCGATTTAATGCATCAACGTCGCCTTTATCAGCCTCAATTTTTAGCGGGTTGATAATGGCACTTAGCTGTTCGTCAGGCTCTGCGTTTGCTACCCCTGAATTCAGTAACAAGAAGAAAGAAAGGACATACCGAATAATAATTACAGGCGTTCGGCTAAGGAGCATATTATTGATTTTCATAATTGATACCGTGTCGGTTTATAGATGTTTATCCCGCCGTTATCTACAGACAAAAAAGCCAGCATAATGCTGGCTTTTTTCTTAATCACCAAGAGAGATTACTCTTCTTCCGGCTCTTCTGAATCATCTTCATCGAGCTCTTCAGAATCGATAACGTCGAGATCTTCTTCGAGGCTTGCGGCAACTAACGCGGGATCAATGCTAGTCACTTCATCGTCTTCTTCCGGCTCAACAACGCGCTGGAGCCCAACTACGTTTTCGTCTTCAGCAGTACGAATCAGAGTAACACCGTGAGTGTTACGACCAACAACGCTGACTTCAGATACGCGAGTACGCACTAAGGTACCGGCATCAGTAATCATCATAATCTGGTCACACTGGTCAACCTGAACCGCACCCACAACGCGACCATTACGCTCACTCACTTTAATTGAGATCACGCCCTGAGTTGCGCGGGACTTAGTCGGATAATCAGCCAGTGCCGTACGCTTACCATAACCATTCTGCGTCACGGTCAGAATTTCACCGTCACCGCGAGGAACAATCAGGGAAACCACGCGATCGGCTTCGCTTAGTTTGATACCACGAACGCCTGCTGCGGTACGACCCATTGGACGAACACCACGAATAGAGCCGTCTTCCAGCTTTTCTTCTTCCAGGAAGCGAACCACTTTACCTTCAGCCGAGAACAACATAATTTCGTTGGTTCCGTCAGTCAGGTCAACGCCAATCAGTTCATCACCCTCGTTCAGATTAACGGCAATAATACCGGCACTGCGCGGACGGCTAAAGTCAGTCAGACGCGTTTTCTTCACGGTACCGTTAGCGGTTGCCATAAAGATATTGCGCCCTTCTTCATATTCACGCACCGGCAGAATAGCGGTGATACGCTCGTTCTGTTCCAGAGGCAGTAAATTGATGATTGGACGACCACGGGCTCCGCGGCTGGCTTCTGGTAATTGATAAACCTTCATCCAGTACAGACGACCGCGGCTTGAGAAGCAAAGAATCGTGTCGTGGGTATTGGCAACCAACAGACGTTCGATAAAGTCTTCTTCTTTAATTCTGGCCGCTGACTTACCTTTACCACCGCGACGTTGAGCTTCATAGTCAGACAGCGGCTGATATTTCACATACCCCTGATGAGACAATGTGACAACCACGTCTTCCTGGGTTATCAAATCTTCGATATTGATATCGGCAGTATTTTCAGTGATTTCAGTACGACGCTTGTCATTATACTGATCGCGAACCGCCTCAAGCTCTTCGCGGATCACTTCCATCAAACGTTCCGGACTTTCAAGAATATAGAGCAGCGCAGCAATTTGCGTCAGCAGCTCTTTATATTCATCAAGCAGTTTTTCATGCTCAAGGCCGGTCAGGCGATGTAAGCGAAGTTCCAGAATTGCCTGAGCCTGTTGCTCAGTTAAGTAGTAGCGCCCGTCACGGATGCCATACTCTGGCTCCAGCCATTCAGGTCGTGCAGCATCATCACCGGCACGCTCAAGCATCGCAGAAACGTTACCCAGCTCCCATGACTGTGCAATCAAACCAATCTTAGCTTCTGCCGGCGTAGATGCCGCACGAATCAGCTCAATAATCGGATCGATATTTGCCAAGGCAATCGCCAAACCTTCAAGGATATGAGCACGATCGCGGGCTTTACGCAGTTCAAAAATAGTACGGCGAGTAACCACTTCACGACGGTGGCGAACAAACGCCTCCAACATTGCTTTCAGGCCCAGCAGCTTCGGCTGCCCCTGATGAAGAGCAACCATGTTGATACCAAAAGTCACCTGCATTTGGGTCTGTGAGTACAGATTATTCAGTACTACTTCACCAACAGAATCACGTTTGATTTCAACCACGATACGCATGCCGTCTTTATCCGACTCATCGCGCAGTGCACTGATACCTTCAAGCTTTTTATCTTTTACCAGCTCGGCGATTTTTTCAATCAGCCGGGCCTTGTTCACCTGATAAGGGATCTCATGAACAATAATTGTTTCACGGCCGGTTTTCTCGTCGGCTTCAACCTCGGCACGAGCACGGATATAAATTTTACCGCGACCGGTCCGGTAAGCCTCTTCAATACCGCGACGACCATTAATGATGGCGGCGGTCGGGAAGTCAGGCCCCGGGATGTGTTCCATCAGCCCTTCAAGGCTAATATCTTCATCTTCAATAAAGGCAAGACAACCGTTAATCACTTCAGCAAGGTTATGCGGAGGAATATTGGTTGCCATACCAACGGCAATACCGGAAGAACCATTCACCAAAAGGTTAGGGATTCGAGTCGGCAGCACCGTTGGAATTTGTTCTGTTCCGTCATAGTTTGGCGCGAAGTCAACGGTCTCTTTATCAAGATCCATCAACAAATCGTGAGCAATCTTTGACATTCTAATTTCGGTATAACGCATTGCTGCGGCTGAGTCACCGTCGACAGAACCGAAGTTACCCTGACCATCTACTAGCATGTAACGCAGGGAGAAAGGCTGAGCCATACGTACAATGGTGTCATAAACCGCAGTATCACCGTGTGGGTGGTACTTACCGATAACGTCACCGACTACGCGCGCCGATTTTTTATATGCTTTATTCCAATCATTACCTAGTACGTTCATCGCGAATAATACGCGACGGTGCACAGGCTTCAGTCCGTCTCGAACATCTGGAAGAGCTCGTCCGACAATAACGGACATGGCATAATCAAGATAAGAGTTTTTAAGCTCATCCTCGATATTGACCGGTGTAATTTCTCTGGCAAGATCGCTCATGGAGCCGCTATCCCTCTATTATTATCAGCCCGGAAAAGGTGCAAAATTATATCACATCTAACCGATTGTTTCTAATATTCACCAAGTCATCTTACCAATTTTCCATTAAAGTCAGACCAGCTATCATTGCCAGCCTCACTCTGAGCATTAAAGCTAACATCTTTATTTGGCAGGAAAANTTTCTTGTCCCTGTTGGATACCACCACTTTGTGATGAATTGATGTATAATTCCGACCATCACATCAGGCAGTTAGGTAACTTTTATGAATTCACCAGAAAATGTCGATCACAACGAAATTGCTAAATTTGAAGCCGTAGCTTCCCGCTGGTGGGATTTAGAAGGCGAATTTAAGCCATTGCATCAGATTAATCCGCTGCGCCTTGGCTATATCCAACTGCGGGCAAACGGTGTGTTCGGTAAGAAAATTTTAGACGTTGGCTGCGGTGGCGGAATTTTGTCTGAAAGTATGGCTCATGAGGGGGCTAAAGTCACCGGGCTGGATATGGGAAGTGAGCCCTTGTTGGTTGCCCGCCTGCATGCGGTAGAAAGCGGCGTCCCGGTCGAATATGTTCAACAAACCGTTGAGGCTCATGCCAAAGAAAATGCGGGCCTGTACGATATTGTTACCTGCATGGAAATGCTGGAACACGTTCCGGATCCCTCCTCGGTTGTTCGCGCCTGCGCTCAGTTGGTTAAGCCCGGAGGCCACGTATTCTTCTCCACCATTAATCGCAATACTAAAGCCTGGTTGATGCTGGTTGTCGGGGCGGAGTATGTGCTGAACATGGTGCCTAAAGGGACGCATGATGCGAAAAAATTCATCCGCCCTTCTGAACTGATTAGCTGGGTAGATCAAACCGCGCTGCGCGATCGCCATATGACCGGCCTTCACTACAATCCGTTACTAAAAACGTTTAAGTTGGCAGACAACGTAGACGTCAATTATATGGTCCATTGCACTAAAGATTGACAGAACGCTGGTCTACATGTGTTAGCGCCGCAGCCTAAAGTGATGCAAATTCAACGGCACAGGAAGCGGCGAAAAATGTTTTCATCGAGCCAGCAAATCAGAGGCCAGATAATAAGCTGCCGTTATTAATTTTTATTAAGTGCAACATTTTTAGACAACCACAAACTCCTTTTAAAGGTTTGCTAATATTTAAACCATTAACCGTCGAATAATTCAGCAGTTAAAAATATTTTGTTTAAAATGGTTAAATATTTATTTCAGATATGTAAGCTATAACCTCTAATGAACACGGGAACTTAGCGCCGTTATCCCAAAAGTTATCCACAAGAATAGGCCATTTTGTTCACTTGCAAAACGCGTCATAGAACACTATCTTGTACCCCATGAGCTTCAAGACCCCTATATATTGTGTTTTGATCATGTAGCCACACTAAGCGCCACATGGCATCTTAATGTGTAAAGCACAAATCTCACGGAAAGGTACGTATTACGCTATGAATCAAAGTCTATTAGTCACTAAACGCGATGGCACCAAAGAACGCATCAACCTTGATAAAATTCATCGGGTCATCGATTGGGCAGCAGAAGGCCTGAATAATGTTTCAGTTTCTCAGGTTGAGCTTCGCTCACATATTCAGTTTTATGATGGCATCAGAACCTCTGATATTCATGAAACCATTATCCGCGCTGCCGCAGACTTAATTTCACGTGATACGCCTGACTATCAGTACTTGGCTGCACGTCTTGCGATCTTCCATCTGCGTAAAAAAGCCTACGGTCAGTTTGAGCCACCGGCTTTATATGCCCATGTAAAAAACATGGTCGAGATGGGTAAATACGATAGCCATCTGTTAGAAGACTACTCGGTCGAAGAGTTCGAGGAGATGGGAACCTACATTGAGCACTGGCGTGATATGAACTTTTCTTATGCTGCCGTTAAGCAGTTGGAAGGTAAGTATCTGGTTCAGAACCGCGTCACCGGTGAAGTGTATGAGAGCGCCCAGTTCCTGTATATCTTAGTCGCTGCTTGCCTGTTCTCACGCTACCCGCGCGAAACTCGCCTTAGCTATGTAAAGCGTTTCTACGATGCTATTTCAACCTTTAAGATTTCACTGCCAACGCCGATTATGGCCGGCGTTCGCACACCAACCCGCCAGTTCAGTTCATGCGTACTGATCGAGTGCGGTGATAGCCTTGATTCAATCAATGCAACCTCTAGTGCCATTGTTAAATACGTTTCCCAACGCGCCGGTATCGGTATTAACGCCGGTAGAATCCGTGCTCAGGGCAGCCCAATCCGTAACGGTGAGGCCTTCCATACCGGCTGTATTCCGTTCTACAAGCACTTCCAGACCGCGGTAAAATCATGCTCTCAGGGTGGCGTTCGTGGCGGAGCTGCAACGGTGTTCTATCCGATTTGGCATCTGGAAGTTGAAAACCTGCTGGTGCTGAAAAATAACCGGGGTGTTGAAGAGAACCGGGTTCGTCATATGGACTATGGCGTTCAGTTAAATAAACTGATGTATCAGCGCCTGGTTAAAAACGAGAATATTACCCTATTCAGCCCGTCAGACGTTCCGGGGCTATATGACGCCTTCTTCGCCGATCAGGAAGAGTTTGAGCGTTTATATGTTAAATATGAAGCCGATTCTTCTATTCGCCAGCGTCAGGTTAAAGCGGTCGAACTGTTCTCTTTAATGATGCAAGAACGTGCTTCTACCGGTCGTATCTATATTCAAAACGTTGACCATTGTAATACCCATAGCCCGTTCGATCCGGTCGTGGCTCCGGTTCGCCAGTCTAACCTGTGTCTGGAAATCGCCCTGCCGACTAAGCCATTGAACGATATCAATGATGAGAGCGGTGAAATTGCACTCTGTACCCTTTCCGCTTTCAATCTGGGTGCCATAGATAGCTTAGATGAGCTGGAAGAGTTAGCCACGTTGGCGGTACGTTCCCTTGATGCCCTGTTGGACTATCAGGATTACCCTATTCTAGCTGCTAAGCGTGGTTCTATGGGTCGCCGTACATTAGGTATTGGTGTGATTAACTATGCCTATTATCTGGCTAAAAACGGCGTCCGTTATTCTGATGGCAGCGCCAACGGCCTGACCCACAGAGCCTTTGAGGCGATTCAATATTATCTGTTGAAAGCGTCTAATGAGCTGGCACGTGAACAAGGCCCTTGCCCGTGGTTTAACGAAACCCGTTATTCTCAAGGCATTCTGCCGATTGATAACTATAAGAAAGATCTGGATAGCCTATGCAATGAACCCCTTCATTATGACTGGGAAGCTTTGCGTCAGGACATTAAAACCCATGGTCTGCGTAACTCAACCCTGTCAGCATTAATGCCGTCAGAGACATCATCACAAATATCTAATGCCACCAACGGTATTGAACCGCCTCGCGGACATATCAGCGTTAAAGCCTCTAAAGACGGTATTTTACGTCAGGTGGTTCCTGACTATGAGAATCTGACCGATGCCTATGAGTTACTTTGGGATCTGCCTAGTAACGATGGCTATCTGCACTTAGTCGGCCTGATGCAGAAGTTTATCGACCAGTCGATTTCAGCCAACACCAACTACGATCCAAATCGTTTCCCTGGCGGGAAAGTGCCGATGAAGCAGTTACTTAAAGACCTGCTCACTGCGTATAAATATGGTGTTAAAACGCTGTACTATCAAAACACCCGCGACGGTGCTGATGATGTACAAGGTGACCTATTACCTGCAAAACAAGACGATGACTGCGAAAGCGGCGCATGTAAGATTTAATCTATTTTGGGGGGCGACTCTGCCCCCAATTTTCAGGGACTTATCATGGCTCATACCTACACTACATTTTCCCAAAACAAAAACGATCAGTTAAAAGAACCCATGTTTTTTGGTCAGCCGGTTAACGTAGCCCGCTATGACCAGCAGAAGCATGAGCTGTTTGAAAAACTGATTGAAAAACAGCTGTCCTTCTTCTGGCGTCCTGAAGAAGTTGACGTTTCCCGCGATCGGATTGACTATCAAGCGTTACCCGATCATGAGAAACATATTTTTATCAGTAACCTGAAATACCAAACGCTGCTGGATTCAATTCAGGGCAGAAGCCCTAACGTGGCCTTTCTGCCGCTGATCTCTATCCCTGAATTAGAAACCTGGGTGGAGACATGGTCATTCTCAGAAACCATCCATTCGCGCTCTTATACCCATATTATCCGTAATATCGTCAACGATCCGTCAATCGTGTTTGATGATATCGTGACCAATGAAGAGATTCTGAAGCGCGCTAAAGATATTTCAGGTTACTACGACGATCTGATCAGAATGAGTAACTATTACCACCTGTTTGGTGAAGGAACTCATCAGATCAATGGTGAAACCATTACGGTCAACCTGCATGAACTGAAGAAACAGCTTTATCTGTGCGTGATGAGCGTGAATGCACTGGAAGCGATACGCTTCTACGTTAGCTTTGCCTGCTCTTTTGCCTTCGCCGAACGTGAACTGATGGAAGGTAACGCCAAAATCATCAAGATGATCGCCCGCGATGAAGCCCTGCACCTGACGGGAACTCAGCACATTATTAATTTAATGCGCAACGGCCACGATGACCCTGAGATGGCAGAGATAGCCATTGAATGTCAGCAACAGTGCTACGATCTGTTTGTTCTGGCAGCTGAACAAGAGAAAGAGTGGGCAGAATACCTGTTCCGCGACGGTTCTATGATTGGTCTGAATAAAGATATTCTGTGTCAGTATGTTGATTACATCACCAACATTCGGATGCAGGCCGTAGGGTTACCGTTACCGTTTGAAACCCGTTCAAACCCTATCCCATGGATTAATGCATGGTTGGTTTCTGATAACGTTCAGGTGGCCCCGCAGGAAGTTGAAGTCAGCTCTTATCTGGTCGGTCAGATTGACTCAGAAATGCATGCCGATGACCTGAGTGATTTCGAACTCTAAATCAGCACTAAATTTCTTTAATACAAAAAGAGCCTGCTAACTATTAGCAGGCTCTTTTGATTTATAACGCTGGCAGTTAATGACCTAACTTCGAATTACTTAAACAAATTCGCCACCCAGTGGTCATCGACCCGGGAAAAACCAATCTTATCTAAATTGGTTTCAACGATGCCTGATTCAGGAATTCTAAAATCGGAATAGACATCACAGGTTACTGAGCGATCGCTCTGAACCTGACAATTCTCAAGCTGTTTAACTTTAATGCAGCCAATATCAATTTTGACCATATCAATGGCAAAAGAGCTGTCGTGGGCCTGAGCATCTTTCAGCAGCGTTGTTTTTATTGCTGAGTCGGCTTCTGAAACGGTCGGTAATTTAGGCCCAGAGGTTGTACAGGCCGTTAAAAACAGTAACGGGCCTAAAATCAGGCTATATATACAGCGCTTTTCCATCAGCCTCTCCATGTGAATTGTTCAACCGCAAATAAAATTTCCGACACCATAATTAAGCCAAACAAAAATTTCCAGTGATACATGAGTATTTATTTTTATATCGGGGTCAATATGCCCTTTTTAGCCATAGCAAAATGTTATCCGGAACCAACATTCCACAATTAAAAAAGGCATCACACAAAATCAGTGTGATGCCTCTATTCAGAGCATAACGCCAAAACGTAGCAGGTTTAAGCCTATCCCATCACCATTGGCGCAATCATAAATCCGAAGGCAACACCGGCAATAATCCCGCCTAAGCCCGGCAACATAAACGGATGGTTAAGTACATACTTCCCGACCCGTGTCGTTCCGGTCGTATCGAACTCCATTGCCGCCAATGACGTCGGATAAGTGGGTAAAACAAATACCCCCGTTACGGCGACGTAAGAAGCCAGAATTGCCCAGTGAGGCACGTCTAAGGCAATAGCCAGCGGAATAATCAGCGGCGTCGTCGCCCCTTGAGAGTAAAGTAATGCACAGGTGCCAAACAGTACCAATGCTAATAACATCGGATAGCTTTTCAGCACGCTACCGGCAATCTCTTTAATCTCAAGCATATGAGCATCAACTAAGGTGGTGCCCAAGGTTACAATACCTAAAATTACCGCAACCGAACTCATACCGGCCCGAAAAGTCGGTGCCAGCACAATAGAATCGGTAGAGGTTTTGCAGAAAACCACCATTAAACAGGCAGCGCTCATCATACAGATAATAATAATATCCCGGGTTCCCATGGTCTTACCGATGTCAAAGCCGGGACGAAGGGACGGGAATGCAGCCAGAATAACAATACCGACGGTTGCCAATAAAAACAGAACAACAGAGAGTTTTGCCTGTGGTGTATCAGGCGTGAGTTTCTCCACATGTTTTTGAACTAAGCCCTTTTGCAGACGCTCCAGATAAACTTCATCGTCTTCCAACTCACAGCCCTGACGGGAAGCAATAAAAGCCGCGACCATAGCAGCAACAAAAGAGGCTGGTAAACAGACGGCCATGACCTGCAAGAAGGTTACGCTCTCTTTCTCCATGATGCTTAACATCGCCGCCATGGCGGCACTGATAGGAGAACCTGAAATTGCAATTTGTGATGCCACAACCGAACCGGCTAGCGTCCGGGATGGACGAATACCCGACTCTTTAGCCACTTCAGCAATAACAGGCAAAGTCGAGAACACAATAAAACCGGTTCCCGCCATAATCGTCATCGTCCAGGTAATGATTGGCGCAATGATATTAATATATTTAGGATTCCGGCGCATAAAAGCCCCGGCGACCCGAACCAGATAGTCCATACCGCCTGCGGCCTGAAGGGCTGAGGCGGCAACAACTACGGTCATGATAATCAGAATAACGTCAACCGGCGGAGAGCCGATCGGCAAGCCAAATCCAAGGGTAAGAATAGCCAGACCCAGCCCGCCACACAGGCCGATTCCGATCCCCCCCATCCGTATACCGAAAAATATTGCACCCAAAACAACAATAATCTCTAACCAAACCATAACGGCTCCAATAGACAATAATTTGTCACTTATTGTTAATATCAAAAATGATTAACCTGCACGGCGTCATGAAGAGCCGCGTATATCATTACTTCTTTTTATTTTTTATTAAAATAATAAATCAGTTTTTCCAACCCGTTTTTCATACCAGCGAATGCCGGCCCGAACTAATGAAGCTGTAGAATCAATAAATTTTTCCGGATGTTGTTTTATCTCTTTAGCTAAAATAACCGGCACCTCGGTACAACCTAAAACAATGACTTCAGCCCCGCGTTGAAATAATGTTGCCACCTGCTCGGCCATTAATGATTCAGCCTGTGCAATATTACCCGCTTTTAAGCTATAAATACTTTCCATTACTTTTTCCTGACCCGACTGGTCAGGATTAATACATTTAAAGCCCAGCCCTTCTATATTCTTCTGATATAGCCCCATGGCCAGAGTGGCATTGGTTGCCAAAAGCCCGATATTGGTCTTGCCTGAAGCCTTGGCCTCGCCCATGGTGGTTTCAATGATACTGAGCATTTCAACGTGGCAGGCTTTTTTAAGTTCCGGATACCAATAATGAGCGGTGTTACAAGGAATAACAATGCATTCGGCCCCGGCAACCTCTAAGCGGTGAAGGTAATCTTCCATTACCGGCAGTGGAGAATTGCCATTATGTAACAATGCCTGTGTCCGGTCAGGAATATCAGGAATAGACGATATAATTAACGGAATATGTTCCTGATCGCTGCCTGCCGCGGTAAAGCTGACAAACTTATTAAATATATCAACCGTTGCGGCAGGACCCATTCCACCTAATACACCAATTAAACCTTTCACAATGACATCCTCTTATTCCGTTTATTATGAACGAGGTGTTTGGCTATATTTAAATGGCCATTCTTATTACACCAATTTCATAAAATTTAACGTTTCTATTTACTTTCTCGATATTTATTAACGTTTGTTCTGTCGTTAATTCCTTGATCAATATTTATCAGGAGTCATTTGAGAAGAGAAATGCAAGTATGTATGGAGTGATGCAAAATCTGCATTAACCAAACTCACACATTGACGATTAAGGTTGGAATGACAACAGGATTGATGTCAGTATATTGTGGCAACAGGGCCTAGTTATCAGGGTATAGCTCGAAATAGCACAAATCAGCTAACAGGCTATTCAATAACCTGTTGAATGTTGTTTGCCGGCTACCTATGCAAAATTCAAATAGCAGATACCTAAATTGAGACGTCAGATGAAAAATATAGAAACTAAATGGTTATATGATTTTTTAACTCTTGAGGCCTGCCGTCATTTTTCTCATGCGGCTGAGCAGCGTAATATTTCTCAACCCGCATTCAGTCGCAGAATTAAAGCATTAGAATCTGCATTGGGCGTTGAGCTATTTGATCGAACAACCTCTCCATTGCAATTAACGGAAGAAGGTAAGCTGTTCCACTCCCAAACACGCAGCCTGCTCCAGCAGCTTGAATGTAACCTCAGCGAATTGAGCGGTCAGAATTTACTGAGCATTCCTAATATAAAAATTGCCGCAGCCCATTCACTCTCCCTGACTTTATTACCAGAGCTGGTACATTCCTTTGCTGATTACGCCAATGATTTTGTCTATCACGTTGAAGCTATTGATGTGGTACAGGTGGTCAATACCCTCAGGGAAGGAAAAAGTGATTTTATTCTGTCATTTTATGACGAAGATTTACTTCAAACGCCGTTCAGTTACCTAAAGGTTTTTGAATCTGAGCTATATCCGGTATGCGCTACCGACTCAGAAGGAAAGCCGCTGTTTGATATTTATCAGCCGGAAGTTCCGTTACTCAACTACACCGGTACCTCATATATGGGCCGTTTAGTTAACCGCCGTTTAGGCGAAGTTGGCGCCATAGCCCCCCGCACTCTATTTATGTCTTCAATGAGTGAGTTACTCAAAAATATGGCGCTTAATGGCCACGGTATTGCCTGGCTGCCAATCTATTCGGTGGTGGATGAACTGAAAGAAAAAAAGCTGGTTTGCCTTGATACCCCGGAACTTACCATTCCCATTCAGGCCTATATCTATCGAATGGACACCCGGTTAAATAAAACGGCGGAGCACTTTTGGAATATTCTAAAAAATGAGGTTTTGCCGGTTGGAAAAGTCTAAATTCGATGCTTATCACCTGAATGTCATCACCCTGCTCTTCGCGGGATAATGACATTCAGAGATCGTCTATCCTGCTAATCTATGACTGTGGCCCCGAAGTTTCAACGGTCTCCAGCCATTCATAGCTACCGAATACATCCCGATGATTCAACCAGCGCGATAGCATATCTAAAGCTAACATCACGCTAACGTCTTGTTGAATCTTGGTATCATGATGACGGGGCATATAGCGAACCCGATGGGCATAGCTACCTTCGGGCGTGACTAATGCCAGCGATAAACAACTTTGATTATAATCACCAATAGCAATACCCAGCGATGTACCCTGCTCGGCTACCCGCTGTTGCATATCAGCAATTAACTGATTCAGTGTCTGAAGTGAATTATCCGAACGAACAACCGATTCACTCACCGGTGCGTTCGCCGATAATAGATTCCAACTTAGTAAACCTGCGCTGAATTGCTCACTCAAAGACAACGTTAAGCCCTTTTCATTTAAAGCCTGACTCACAATGGCTGGCAGTCCTTCCGTCCCTTCATACAGCATATTTCCGCCCACTCCTTGCTTAATGATTTGCCAGTTCTTGAGCATTTCTTCACGCTGTGACGCGGGGCCGGTTAGCTTGAGCTCAATAATCGGCATCGATGAGCGGTAGCCCATAACACACCCTTCCGGCAGTGCCAGCACGTCAAACTGTTGTGCAAGACTGCTTTCAGTACGACCAAAACTGGTTAAGCGTAAGCAAAGTGGTGATTCAGGTAGCGTATAGCGCTGGCGGAGGCGCGGTAATATCTGATCGTTAACCATCACTTTAAATTCAGAGGGAACGCCGGGGGTGAAAAACATCAGGCAATCGTTAATTACCACCGAGAAACCACAGGCAGTGCCCACCGGATTATCTATCAGTTCAGCACTTTCAGGAATCATTGCCTGCTTGCGATTGGTCACAGACATTTGTCGCCCACGGGCAGCAAAATAGCTTTCCATATAGGCAATCCACTCTGGATGTTCAATCAGTTGTTCGCCCGCAGCCGTTGCCGCTGCCAGAGCACTCAGGTCGTCACTGGTTGGTCCTAGGCCGCCGTTAACAATCAGTACGTCAGCGCAATGGCTGCGTTCCAGTAATTTCTGAACTAAGCTGTCCAGATCGTCGCCCACCGTTGAACGGCTGCTTAATGGTATTCCCTGTTGAAAAAAACAATCGGCAAGCCATGCCGCGTTGGTATCGATAATTTGTCCATGCAGAACTTCATCACCCGTACTTAACATTTCAACCATTAACATCTGCTCGCTCCCGTCTTTTATTCTTTTTCTGGATTCTTTTAGATAACAGCCCACGATACATGTCGGATAGACCTCCATGCCTAACTTATGGTGCAATTGCCGATAGATATACCACTAAGTTAAAAGCATACATATCAGAATCAATATAAAGTTAACCGCCCGCTTACCATTATACGAATATCTCAATTTACACCTCATTAATTGTAAACTAAAAATTACACTCCGGACCTATAGTTTGACAGGTCAATTTAACTCACTTACCCTAGCCGCAGCTTTAAACAACCGCACTATTCCGTTGTTTAAAAATGATAAAAAGACTGCCGGTTAATTAACGTTCTGGCTTAATAACATCATTAAAATAATCCGAGGTTCGTGTGAGGAATCGCACTCTAGGCAGTATCTTTATTGTCGCCGGCACTACTATCGGTGCAGGTATGTTAGCAATGCCACTGGCTGCGGCCGGTGTAGGTTTTGGCGTTACTTTTACCATGTTAGTCGTCCTTTGGGGGATGATGTGCTACACCGCACTGCTACTGGTAGAAGCCTATCAGTATAGTGATTCAGATGACGGACTAGGCACTTTAGCTAAGCGCTATCTCGGAGCCAAAGGTAATCTGCTTACCGGCCTGGCAATGTTATTTTTAATGTACGCATTAGTTGCCGCTTATATTAGCGGTGGCGGTGAGCTTCTGCTGGTCAGCATCAATGAAGCCCTGAACATAAGCTTACCTTCCGCTAGTGGTCCGTTAGCCTTTGCTATTATTGGCGGCGGCGTGGTGTGCGTGGGGACTCACTCGGTTGATATCATCAATCGAGGCCTGTTTACCGCAAAAATTATCTTTCTGGTCATCATGCTGGCAGTTATGATGCCACATGTTAAAAGCGCTAATTTACTTACGCTACCTCTGGAGCAAGGGCTGGCACTTTCTGCTATTCCGGTAATTTTTACTTCTTTCGGCTTTCACGGCAGTATTCCTAGCATTGTTAAATACATGAACGGCGATGTTGCTAAGCTAAAGAAAATATTCATCATCGGTAGTGCTATTCCTTTAGTTGCCTATATTCTATGGCAGTTAGCTACACTGGGGGCGATTAGCTCGACCACCTTTGTCGGTATTATTGCTTCTGAATCAGGTCTCAATGGCCTGTTACAGGCCGTTAAAGAAGTGGTTGATACCCCAATGGTTGAAGTATCCGTTCGCCTGTTCTCTGCACTGGCGCTGGCAACTTCTTTCCTCGGCGTGGCACTCGGCCTGTTTGACTATCTTGCAGACCTGTTTAAGCGCAGTAATAACGTTTCAGGCCGACTGCAAACCGGTTTGATCACTTTCCTGCCACCGTTGATGTTTGCCCTGTTCTACCAAAAAGGCTTCATTATGGCTCTGGGCTATGCCGCCATTGCCTTATCTGTTTTAGCCCTTTTAATCCCGGCAATGCTGGTGAGGCAAACCCGTAAACATCATAGTGAAGGATACCGTGTTCCCGGTGGCGCTTTAGGTTTGATCGTTGCATTCTGCTTTGGGTTAGGCATTATCGCTATCCAACTGGGTATCGTTTTCGGCCTGTTGCCGCAGCACTAACTTATCCCCGCGTATGAATATAAACGGAGCAGCTCACTGCTCCGTTTTTCTTTATTTATCAGACCATAAAAGCAATTTTTCGCATTATATTGCCGAAAAAAACCTAATTTGTGATCCAGTTGGCTTAACTGTGCAATCCATACCCACGTATAAATAGCTACAATAAATAAGCAGCCCGAATTTTTTGTCATTCATACTTAAAATAATAATCTGTTGTATCGCCTTTTTTGACCAAGAGACAATTTTGTCAGACCCGTTTGGCGTATGCTTAAAAGTACCCTGCGGGATTATGACAAGTTCAACTATTTCATGAGGATGTGCAGAGCATTGATTCAATATGAAATTATACCCAAAATGATTCGAGTTGCTTGTAGGCGACAAGCCTAGGAGTCGCCAGGAGCATAGCTGACTATGTGACTGGTGCGAGTGGGCGCAGTCAACACCCAAGCAACTTGAAGTATGACGGGTATATATTGATAACGCTGATGGTGATAATAGGCTGTAACGATTAGCTATTCCCTGCCAATAACCTTACTAATAGTGATAGTTTTTAAGGAAGATACCGTTCCGGCTTCACTAAATAGGTCAATGAACCTACATTTATTTGATGTTCAACAGGAGAAGATGATGAGCGATAAGAAGTTAACGACGGTAGCTGGTGCTCCGGTCGTCGATAATAATAACGTAATAACGGCGGGTCCTAGAGGACCGATGCTACTACAAGATATCTGGTTTTTAGAGAAGTTAGCCCACTTTGACCGCGAAGTTATTCCTGAGCGTCGCATGCACGCCAAGGGCTCCGGTGCTTACGGCACATTCACTGTTACTCACGATATTACTCAATATACCCGCGCTAAAATATTTTCTGATATTGGCAAAAAAACCGAAATGTTTGTCCGCTTCTCTACCGTAGCCGGTGAACGCGGTGCCGCAGATGCCGAACGTGATATTCGCGGTTTTGCCATGAAGTTCTATACCGAAGAAGGTAACTGGGACTTAGTCGGCAACGATACCCCTGTATTTTACCTGCGCGATCCATTGAAATTCCCTGACCTGAACCACGTTGTTAAGCGCGACCCACATACCAACTTACGCAATCCGATTTATAAATGGGACTTTTTCTCCCAACTGCCGGAATCACTCCACCAGTTAACCATCGACTTCAGTGACCGTGGTCTGCCAAAATCCTATCGCCATATGCACGGATTCGGTAGCCATACATTCAGCCTGATCAGCGCCAATAACCAACGTTACTGGGTTAAATTCCACTTCCGCACTCAACAGGGTATTGAAAACCTGATGGATGACGAAGCAGAAACCCTGATCGGCCAAGATCGTGAAAGCTCACAGCGCGATCTTTTTGATGCGATTAAAGAGGGCAATTTCCCTAAATGGAAAATGTACATTCAGGTTATGCCGGAAAGTGATGCCGCAAAACTGCCTTACCACCCGTTCGACTTAACTAAGGTTTGGTTACATAAAGATTATCCGCTGATTGAAGTCGGTGAGTTTGAACTGAACCGTAACCCTGATAACTACTTCTCTGAAGTTGAACAAGCGGCGTTTAACCCTGCTAACGTAGTGCCCGGCGTCAGTTTCTCTCCGGATAAAATGTTACAAGGTCGTCTGTTCTCCTACGGTGATGCTCAGCGCTATCGCTTAGGTGTGAACCACCACCAAATTCCGGTAAATGCTCCACGCTGCCCGTTCCATAACTACCATCGTGATGGCGCAATGCGCGTTGACAGCAACAGCGGCAACGGTGCTACCTATGAGCCAAACAGCTTTGGTGTATTTAAAGAGCAGCCTAACTTCAGTGAGCCACCGCTAACTATCGAAGGCGCAGCCGACCACTGGAATCATCGTGAAGACGACGATTACTACAGCCAGCCTCGCGCACTGTTTAACTTACTGAGTGCTGAAGAACATCAGCGTATGTTCGACCGTATCGCCGGTGAGTTATCGCAGGTTCCTGCTGAAATTCAGCAGCGCCAAATTGGCCTGTTTACTAAAGTTCACCCTGACTACGGTACCGGCGTTGCTAAAGCGCTGGAAAAGGTTCAAAACGGCTAATCTGCTTAATTGACCGGTCAATATCCGAAGCAATTCAAATTGCAGGTGAGTTAGGTGCAATTTGAAGTATTAAGGGTATCAATACCATGCCTGTACTCTTAACCGATGCGGGCATTTTTATTTACTTTCACCTAATGCCATCAATCACTGCTATATAGTTATACAATGCCAACACCGCTGTGACGGACGAAAGCGACGCCAAAACAGAATTAATCAGCTAAAATGCTGACCTCAGATTTGTTAGCCTTTAAGCAAGCCGGTAAAAGCCTTTTCCATGATTCTATTGATTGATAATTACGACTCATTTAGCTACATCTTGCTCGACTATCTTCGACAGTCCGGGGCAGATGTAAATATCATAAAAAACGATGAGCTAAGCGTTCAACAGATTAGTGACATTGCGCCATCGGCCATGGTGTTATCACCGGGGCCCGGTACACCGGACGACGCAGGTATAACCTTAGAGGTTATCAAGCAGTTCGCCGGAAAGATCCCCTTACTTGGCGTCTGTCTTGGTCATCAATCGATTGCTCAGGCTTTTGGCGCTAACATTATTAAAGGCCCGGCGCCGGTTCACGGTAAAACGGCGTTTATACACCACGATGGGAAAACGCTGTTCAACGGTTTAGCTCAGCCGCTACGGGTTACCCGCTATCATTCCCTGATGATCGATGCTAAAACGCTGCCGACCATGTTTGATATCTCTGCAACTTCTGATGATGGCGTCATCATGGCCATTCGCCATAAAACATTGGCTATTGAAGGGGTTCAGTTCCATCCGGAAGCCATTCTTACCGAAGGCGGATTACAGATGCTAAAACAATTCTTAGTGACCTATACCGATGAGCCAATCTGATATGACTTTGCGTTTTGATTTCAATAATGAAACTCGGTTGTTTGAACATCCGGTAAAGATTATTCAGACCTCTCAGCTTACACAAGTCATCGCTAAATTGGCTGAAGTTGAACAAGCCGTAGAACAAGGTTTCTACGCGGCCGGTTATCTATCTTATGAAGCCGCCGGCGCTTTCCAACCTTACTACCAAACGCCTGCACAGGGAGAGATGCCGCTGCTGTGGTTCGGTATTTATCATTCTATTAAGCGGATTGACGCGGCAAACGAACCGGCACCTCAGCCTATTGCACTGGAGGAATGGCAACCTCAAACAACGATCGACCAGTACCAGCAGGCAATTCAGCGAATTAAAGCTGAAATTGAGGCCGGTAATACCTACCAGACAAATTACACCATCCGGCTGGAAACAGATTTCAACCAGAGCTCATCGGCTCATTGCTATGATGTCTATCGCTATCTGCTTAATGTTCAGCAAGCTCACTATGCGGCTTATCTGGATACCGACAGATTCAAAATTTTATCAGCCTCCCCCGAGCTGTTCTTTCATTGGCATCAGGGGACGCTTACCGCTAAGCCAATGAAGGGAACCGCCGAAAGAGGGACCAGTTCACAGGATGATTTAGTCCGCAGAGACCGGCTACTGGCGTCAGAGAAAGATCGGGCAGAAAACGTGATGATCGTTGACCTGCTGCGTAATGACATCAGTCAGGTGGCACAAGCCGGAACGGTAAACGTTGAAAAGTTATTCAGCGCTGAGCAATACCCCACCGTCTGGCAACTCACGTCGACCATTACGGCGCAAACCCGACCAGAAACCCGGCTAACGGATATTTTCCGAGCACTATTCCCCTGCGGTTCGATTACCGGGGCCCCAAAAGCCAGCACAATGAAGCTAATTGCTGAATTAGAACCTCAGGCCAGAGAGGTATACTGCGGCGCTATTGGCTATTTTACACCGGACAAAGAGGCTCTGTTTAACGTACCCATTCGTACTTTGATGGTTGATAGCGTTAAAAATAGAGCCCGCTATGGCGTCGGTGGTGGAATTACCTGGGACTCAACTGCCGAAGATGAATATCAGGAAGTGCTGGATAAAGCAGCGATTCTGCGCAAGATAGACCTCCCTTCACAGCTGCTGGAAAGTCTGTTGTTACGCGAAGGAAGTTATCATCTGGCTGAACTCCATCTCAATCGGCTTGCGGCTTCTGCCCGATACTTTAACTTTTCATTTCAGCTTAATCATGTGATGAAACGGCTGGAGGAATTTGCAAAAGCGCATCCTGACCAATTATGGAAAGTTCGCCTGTTGCTAAGTCAGACCGGGGATATCACCCTGAACGGTGAAATCATTACGCCGTTGGATCAATCCCTTACCGCTTCATGGGCTGAAGCCCCGGTCAATAGCCATAACCGCTTGCTGTATCATAAAACAACGCTACGGGATCACTATCCTAAAGTCACCTTACACCATGAATGCCTAATGTATAACCAGCGGGATGAAATCACCGAATTCGTCAATGGAAACGTAGTATTACTGATCGACGGTCAATGGTTAACGCCCGCCCTATCCTGCGGATTACTGGCTGGAACAGAACGTGAAGCCTTGTTGGCCACAGGAAAAATTGCAGAGGCTGTACTGAGACGAGATATGCTAAGCAGAGCCGAGAAAATTGGCTTTATTAATAGCGTCAGAGGCTGGCGAGATGTGGAGTGGGATGGGGAGAAGTAAAGCGATTGAGGCGTAGTTGAAAAACGAGAATCAGACTTTGAATTTGGCCTTTAGCCTTGGTCTCGTAAGGTCAGGTCAGGGATTTAAGGTCAACTGCTGGATCCCGTTTTTCAACGGGATAACGACCCTACGGCAAGGACAAGGACAAGGACAAGGACAAGGACAAGGACAAGGACAAGGACAAGGACGATATTATTGCCCCATTCACCTAAATCTATTGATGATTCTTCCTTACCCATTCCCTTACGGCCAGCCGCGAAATTTTAATACCGCCATTTTTTAGCTCCGCCGGCAGCAGATAGAAAGCATCCGGAATTTGGAACTTAGCAATTCGGCCCTGCAGCCAGCCGGACAGCTGGGCCAGATCCAGTTCAACGCCGGTATCAATCACCGCCACCGGGCGTTGCCCGAATTCAATATCATCAACCGGCACAACAAATACCTGATCAACCTGAGGATGATTAACTAACACTCGCTCAATATCTTCCGGCTGAATGCCTTCGCCACCGCTAAAAAACAGGTTATCCATTCGGCCGAATATATGCAGTTCCCCGTCTCGCCACTCCCCGCGGTCTCGAGTATGGAACCAGCTATCAACATCGGTAAACGGCTGAATCTTTCCGTTACGCCAGTAGCCGGATGCCTGGCCACTGCCGCGCAACCAGATCTCTTGATCGACAATACGCATTTCCCGGCCCGGCAGAGGAATACCAACGCCTGAGGTTTGATTGGCCCGTTTAGCACATACCGTTGAAGCCATCTCTGTCATACCATAGCCGCACCAACAAGAAATACCCTGTCGGGCAGCCCGGTCAGTCAACTCAACCGGAATAGCTGCGCCGCCGAGTAGCACCTGCTTCAGCGCTAAACCATCAGAAGAGTGTTCCAGCAATCGCCATAGTTGAGTAGGAACTAAAGACGCATGGGTACAGCCAGACAGGGCGTCGGCCAACGGATGCATATCCCGCTGAACCAGCGTGGCACCTTTGAGCAACCAGCGCCACAGTACCCCCTGACCAGAGACATGAAATAGTGGCAGCGAGAGTAGCCAGCGGTCTTGTGCATCAAACTGCATCATCTGCAGTAGCCCGCAGGCATTAGCCAAATGAGCCTCAACGCGATGGACAACGGCTTTAGGCAATCCGCTTGACCCGGAAGTCAGCGTCATGGTTACGCCCTGCTCAGACGGCCATGATGCGATAGCATTGGCTATAACTGCATCATTGAAAGTCGTCTGATAAGATAACGACACAATATCCGCCGGCCATTCTGTATTCTGAGTACACCAGACAAAATCAATATTTAGCAGAGGAAAAAGCTGAGCCTGTAGCGAAACAGGTAACTGAGGGTTAAGCGGTAAAACCCGAGCGCCAAGCTGAAGTACCGCAAGGTAAGCCACTAAAAATTCCGGACTATTCTTACCGCGCAGCGCCACACCATCACCGCAGCGCACACCGCTACGATAAAAACCGGCGCTGACTGAATTAACTTCACCAATCAGTTGACGCCAGCTAACCGCTTGTTGCCCTCGGATAATAGCCGTAGCATCCGGGCGCTCTGTTGCCCAGTATTGCCACGGCCAGTCACTAAAGGCCTGAGAACCTAACGGCGCCATACCACGTCCAGTGAATCGACCTCAGTCAGCGGTAAATCACTGTCTGGCCATTGACGGACTAACTGAGACTGCATTAGCGATAAGGTATCCAGTCCCGGAATAGCATCCGGCGTTAGCCACGCGGCCATTCTAGCCAACTGCGTCAACCCTAAGCTGGTCTCGATAGATGAACTGATCACAGCCTTCAACCCTGCATTGTGCGCCTGCTGGATCAGTGAATGGCAGCGCTGAATGCTACCCACCAGCGTCGGCTTAATCACAATGGCTGAAACGCCCGGCTCCGCCTGAACAATAAAGTCCGCTTCGCGCACGCTTTCATCCCACGCAATAGCAATACCGGTTTCACGGGCAAACTCACGGGATTCATCACGGGTTTTACACGGCTCTTCCAGAAACTCAATGCGTGAGCGGAACTCGGGCATCACGTATTTAGCAAATCCGTCAGCTTTCGCTCTGGTCCAGCTACGATTAGCATCCAGTCGTAGCTTCAGGTCAGGAATAGCTTCAAGCAGCAGATTAACGATCATGCCGTCCCTGACCGCTTCATACATGCCGACTTTAACCTTGGCAACTTTCTCACCCGGCATCGCACCCAGTACGGCAAACAGCTCATCAGGATCGCCATTACACAGCGGTGCCTTGCGGTAGTCTGCTGTTTCAGGCAAGCGTCCGTCCAGCTCAGCCAGAGCACAACTGGTACCAAAAGCGACCGAAGGCAGCGCGCTTTCAAAAGCCTGATCCCCGGTAACCCAACTGTGCAACCAGCCTAACGTCGCCTCTTCAGCCTCGTCCAAAGTTTCATGAGAAAACTCCGGCAGAGGTGAAATCTCACCCCATCCCTGTTTGCCATCCTGAGTCAGACACACCAATAGCCCGTCACGGGTTTTCAGTCGCTGGTTACGCAGAATAACGCCTGCCTCCATCGGCAGGCTAAAGCGATAAAGTTCGACTTTACGCATTATGGATTACGCTTAAATTTGCTGAAGTCCGGCTGACGTTTTTCATTAAATGCATTGCGTCCTTCCTGACCTTCGTCAGTCATATAGAACAGCATGGTGGCATTACCCGCCAGCTCTTGCAGACCGGCCTGACCGTCGCAATCAGCATTCAGTGAAGCTTTGAGGCAACGCAGCGCCATCGGGCTGTTTTGCAGCATTTCACGACACCAGCGCACGGTCTCTTTTTCTAAATCAGCAACGGGTACCACGGTGTTAACCAGCCCCATATCTAAGGCCTCTTTAGCATTGTACTGACGGCACAGGAACCAGATTTCGCGCGCTTTCTTTTGACCAACGATCCGAGCCATATAAGAAGCACCCCAGCCGCCGTCAAACGAACCGACTTTAGGTCCGGTCTGGCCAAAAATAGCGTTTTCTGCTGCCACGGTCAGGTCACACATCATATGTAATACGTGACCGCCACCAATAGAATAACCGGCAACCATCGCAACAATAGGCTTAGGACAGGTACGGATCTGGCGCTGGAAATCTAATACGTTAAGGTGATGCACGCCGCTGTCATCCTGATAGCCGCCGTAGTCACCGCGCACTTTTTGGTCGCCGCCTGAACAGAACGCTTTTTCACCTTCACCGGTCAGAATAATAGTACCGATATTGTCATCATAGCGAGCATCGGCCAGCGCCTGAATCATCTCTTTAACCGTTACCGGACGAAATGCGTTACGCACTTCCGGACGGTTGATGGTGATTTTAGCGATGCCGTCAGCTGACTTGTGATAACGAATATCCTGATAACCTTCAGAGCAATCCAGCCATTCAATCGGAGCGTACAGTTCTTGTTCACTTGGATAAAGCATGATTAACATTCCTTTAAAAATGAAAGCAACCGTTCAGAGAATCCCGCCGGATTTTCTGAGTGTGCATTATGGCCCGCAGCACTGATGGTGTGCAGCGGTAAAAAATTCTCATGAGCAATTTGCTGAAATTTAGCATCCTGCTCACCACATAGATAACAAAAAGGCAGATTTCTGCGTTTCACTAATTGTTGAATTTGTTCAACCAGCCAAGGCTGATGGCCCAGAGACGTAGCTTCCAGCATATGGGCAATGGCACTGCCGCTATTTTGGCAACGGCGCTCAATCAGCCGTTGACGAGCCTTATCGCTAAGCCCGGCGAAAACCGGCTGGTGATACCATTGTTCCAATACTTCAGCTAACGGCTGGCTGCGAAACTTATCGGCCCAGTGGCGATCGTGCTCTAAACGAGCCTGACGCGCTTGCGAAGAGACAAGCCCCGGGTTGCCCCCTTCAATCACTAATCCCTTGAGACCGGAACTGTCCCCTAAGCAGGCATGATACATCGCACTGCGCCCGCCCAGCGAGTAGCCAACTAAGATGTAGTGGCTAATATTATAGGCTAATAGCGTTTCACTAATCTGCTGGCTCAGAATATTAAACGCATCTTTACCGGCAATAGACTGCGACTCACCGTGCCCGGGTAAATCTAACGTAATACAAGACCATTGGCTGAAATAAGGCAATATGCCAGCCCAATCGTCCCCGCTGCCCAATAGGCCATGGATAAAGACCAACCAGGGTTTGTGCCGTTGATTATCGTCTGACGCAGGATAACATTTTGCCGCTAACATCAGAATGCCGCCGCATCATTAACTAAACGACGCAGGGTTTCGGCACCGTCATGAGGAGCAACCTTCAGTTCCAGCAATAAAACCCCCTGTTGATGCCAGCGCTGCTGAACAATATCCAGCAGGCTATCCCAGTCGTGCGGGCTGGCATAGTCTAAACCAAACATCGCTGCGGCATGCTCAAAATTGAGCTGGTGAGGCATACGATAAAAACGTTCTCTCTCTGCTTCCGGCGTGGGCAGTAACGAAAAGATCGATCCACCATTATTATTAACCACGATAAGCACCGTTGGAGCAGTACATTGACCGATCAAAGTCAGCCCATTTAAATCGTACAGCGCAGAGATATCCCCCACCACTGCCAGCATGGGTCGCTTAGCCCCGCGCTGAACGCCGGCTGCGGTAGAGAGCAACCCATCAATACCGCTGGCTCCGCGATTGCTATACACCGGATAGCCGGCCGGCAACTGCCCCAGCGCATCAATCAACCGTACAATCAGGCTATTGCCGGCAAAAAATAGGCCATTTTCCGGTAACAGCTGAGCCAGGCGGCTGGCTAATTGAGCTTCACCGAAGATTGAGCTCAAGGCGTCGATCGCGTGCTGCTGTGCCTTGCGGGATAATTCCGTTAATTGGGCTGCCCATGGTTGACGTTTTTCTGCCGGATGAAGTGCTAACCAGTGGCTGATATCAGAGACTAAACGCCGGCCACGATGATTAGCCGGATCCCCTCGGCCTTCAATATGGTCAATCAGCCAGTATTCCAGCGGTTTACACTTAGCCTGCCACTGAAGCATACGCTTACCGGTCAAACTCCCGCCAAATTGAATCACAATTTCAGCCTGTGCGAGTAACCGCTGAGCCTGAGGGTTATTTAGCCAAAGATCGGCACAGGGCAAAGGCTGACCGGAACTCGACAGTACATCCCCTAATAAAGGCCAGCCTAGGGTTTCAGCCCACTGAGCAACTTGTTTACCCTGTTCAGCGCTCATTCTGGCGGCAATGACCACGCCACGACGACGCTGCCATTGAGGCCAATCGCGCTGCGGCAAAGCGCGCTTTTCACTGCCAGCGCTTAGCCAGTGGTTACCCCCTTGCCACCAGTCCCCCAGTTCATCAGACCATGCGGCATAAGCGGCAGCATCGCCGCCATACAGAGGTTCAGCAAACGGGCAATTCACATGTAGAGCGCCCTGCTCAAGGCGGGACATAGCATGGTCAAGCGTTGAGGCCAGCCATGACGCCGAGATATCAGGCGTCGGGCGAGGTAGGGAGAGCGTCACTGTCGGGTGGTGGGAAAATATTCCGTCCTGACGAATAGCCTGATTAGCGCCGCAGTCAATCAGCTCGGGTGGCCGATCGGCGGTCAGTAATACCAAACGTTCCCCCGTCAGACTGGCTTCGATAAGTGCCGGATAGAGGTTAGCAACGGCGGTACCTGAAGTCACAATGACCGCTACCGGTTGACCGGTAACTTTAGCTAAGCCTAAAGCCAAATGGCCAAGGCCGCGCTCATCAAAATGAGTATGACAGGTGATTTTAGCGTTAGCCGCAGCTTCTAATGTCAGAGACGTAGACCGGGAACCCGGTGCAATACAGATATGCTGAACCCCGTGGCGGGTTAATGTTTCTAATAACACGGCCGCCCAGCGGCGGTTAAACACACTAATTGACATGGTGAACCCACCGAAGACAAACTTAATTGATTGATTTTACTGAAAAATAGAATCAGTTATTAAGTACTATGGTACACCAACCGACGGGCGTCGACAATAAATCGAAAGAGGCATATAGAGAAGCTATAGAAACGCGTTGATAAACACGTTGATTTATAAGTAAATACAACACAGAACGGGAAGAGAAATACTATTTTACTATTTTGGTATACACCGAGCACAACAGCTGAATAACCTTAAGCATCACAAGCTGCATCACTATCGCCAGCATAAATATCAAACCGGCCTGCTGGGCCAGTTTATAATTATCCCACTGGCAGGGCGAGGTTTGCTTATTGAGGCAAAATTCCCCATTGATGTTATAAGTCAGCTGTAGATCAACCACCCAATAGGACACCGCTAATGAAGTGAAAATCGTGAGATACAGAACCCATCGATATTTGATATTTCTGTAAACGTCACAAAACATATACGCCACAAAAATAACCGGAACTAATAATCTTATCGTTTTAGAGAGGTAATAGAAAAAAGTCTCATTGAAATAGCCGGACAGAGTCACATCAGAGGAAAATAGAATAAACCATACAATCAGTAAGAGGCTTACACACCAAGGCTTAAGCAACACCTTCAATACTCGGTTAATCATTTTCATCCCTGAGCTCTCATTGTGATAACTAAACAAACTATAGCGTTAATCACAGTGCAAAGCGATTTTCGTTATTCCCTTATCTGATGAGCTTAATTAAGAATAAAAACCGGATTGGGGCTAATCTTCATCAACCGTTTCTCACTGACTTCAGCATCTTCATCATGATCATAAACCAGTACGCTAAAATCATCTGATTTATTAATTGCTGCATATTCAGGCGTCGCCAGAAAATCCACCATAACCTGAGATAGCAACTCCATCCAGTAAGTATGCTTACCTTGCTCATCGGTACGAAAATAAGAATAGGTATGATCTTCAATGCAGTTCATGCAGCTAAAACACTGATACATCCAGTCGCCGGTATTATATTTTAAGCCTAAAATGCCTTCTTCAGACAGGTAATATTTCTGATACTCACCCGTTTGATAATAATGCAAAATATCAGTTAAGTGCCCGTTAGTGGTAAAACATAAATTCAGTTCAACGCCTTCATAAACATTGCAGTCAAAGGCAAAACCAGAAAAAACTTCATTCTGGTGCTCTCGCGTGAATTCATCAACCCGCTGCCGAACAAAAGACAAAATGTTTGCAGCGGACTCTTCATGATAACTTCTTAAACTTTCCATCGTTTTCTCATCAATATTAATGGTTATACCAGTCTGGCTTAGTCTCCGTAGCATCAGGATGACTATTAAATACCGAGATCAACTCAGGATAAAACCACATGCTAGCCGGGGTCACCGTTTTACGTTCCCACGGAATCGAGCCCAGGAACCACAAATGCCAGAACTGTAATCGGGCTTGAGGATTGTTGCTTAATAAGGTGTCAAAGGTTTCAACCTTACCGACAGGTATTGATAACGCGTCACGATAGATATCAAACACAAATTTAGAACAGAACTGACGAGGCGATTCATACTTAAAACCGGTGTGGTATAGCACTTTTAACCGCCCAGGCACCTGTTCAACGATAGCCTGCTTTTGCTCGTCAGTTAGCCCGCCGCTGAGGCGACGAATGCCATAACGACCATCAACGGAACGCTCAATAAATTTCTTTAACGTCGTAGTCTGAGATAGTGGCACTTTGCTTTCAGCCACGATGTAATCTTCACCGTCATGACCAATAATTATTCCAACATGATTACTCCAACACGCAGATGCAGCCGAAACCTGACGAAATAGTAAATTACCGATACTGGTAAAAACGACATCACCCACTTCATACGCTACCGGATAACCAAAGCTCATATACATTCCCTTATTCATATTCATTGTTATTGGAGGTTGCGAATTTTTTATAAATTAACCAACGCAAGTGAGTGAATCAATAGCTACGACAAACCTTTACTCTGGCTGACATATCTATCGGTTCCACCAATTATCTATACAGGAAACGCCTTAAATACGAGGGCTGGCGGCTATAATCTCCGCCTTATAAAGAGAAGTGAATCCCGAGGATTAAAACGTTAGTCCGGGATATTGATGTTAAGAAAACATCTTAGAATTATTGAAAGAGCAGCTTTTGGCTGCCCAAGAACTCTGGCGAAGCTCATTTAGAAAAACAAAACTAACTGTTATTAAGTCAATAATCAGTCCATTCGCTCATTTTCATCGATTTCTAACATATAGTAAGCAACCGAACAGAACAGAGAGTTTAAACGTGTCATATCGGCTAAAAGCCCCATATGCAGTGAACTGGTTTCCATACTTTGAATATTTTGTTGATGTAAACGGTCAACGTGAGCGTGTGAATAGCGTTGCCCTAATAGACGAAAGCGATGTTTTGCCCGACGCAGCCGCTTAGCATTATCAAGATCGCCGGTCAGAAATACCGACATGGATAAATCCAAATTCTTAATCAATCTTTCATATTGCGTTTGTAGCTCTTCAGCCCCTTCAACCGAAAACGACCGGCGAGCGTTGAGGGATTTTGCCGCGACGTCAGAGGTCATGCGTTCAATAATGTTACCGGCCTGTTCAAGGTTAACCGCAGTATCAATAATCTCAGCCCAACGGCGTGAATCTTCTTCACTCAATGTGTCCTGCTGAATACGGGAAAGATAAAGTTTGATCGCGCCAAACAGCATATCTACCTTGTCTTCAAGATGATTAACTTCGCGTTTTTGCTGGCTATCACCTTTCATTACGTCGTTAAAGCGTAATAACATTTGCCCGATAGCATCGCCTAAACGCAAGGTTTCACGCACCGTGTTAGACAGCGCCAGTGACGGGGTGTCCAGTGCGGTGGTGTCAAGATAACGCGGAGCCAGCTCTGCCGTGGCCGAGGAGTCATCAGATATCACCCGCGTGGTTAAACGGGCCATCGGCTCCACTAACGGCAGCATCAACAGACAGCGAATCAGGTTATAAAGGACGTGGAAATAGATCACCACTTCATCTGCGCGAAAAGAAAACTGTTTAATCCATTCACTCAGCGAGCCAATCCACGGTACCACCAGCAGGCAACCGATAATCTTAAATAGCAGGCTTCCCAGAACCAAGCGGCGAGAGATTGCCCCCTGTCCCCGGCTGCTCATTAGCGCCAAGAAACCACTACCTAAATTAGAACCAATAACAATACACAGTGCAATATACAGTGGCACCAAGCCGGTCGCCGCTAATGTAGCCGTTAATAGAACCGCAGCCAGGCTGGAATAACTGATCATCGCAAACAGCGCACCAATCAGTAATGCCAATATCACATCGCCCGCCAGCGATGAGAATACTACCTGTACCGCTGAAGCCTGAGTTATCGGTTCTGCCGATGCTACAATCAGTTGTAAGGCAAGGATAATTAAACCAAGCCCAATACCAACCCGCCCCATCTGGCCAATACGACTTTTACGCTGACTCAGAAAGGTAATAACACCAAATAAGATTAATACCGGCGATAACCATGAAAGATCGAAGGTCAGAACCCGGGCCATCAGGGCGGTACCGACATCAGCACCGAGTAACATCACTAGCCCGGGAGAGAGTGAAATCAACCCTTGAGAGACAAAAGAGATCACCAGTAACGCGGTGGCATTGCTACTCTGAACCAGCGCCGTAACACCGATCCCTGCTATAAACGCTTGCCCTTTCTTCTGCATGCTGGCGCTTAATACCCTGCGCAGGTCGCTCCCATACACGCGCATAATTCCAGTACGAACGATATGGGTCCCCCACACTAGCAGGGCCACCGAAGATAGCAGATGAAGTAACGTCAACATAACAAGTTCCTGTGATTCAACGACAAATAAACCGCCCGTGCCGTTGAATAATTTTACGACTAATAATTAACCGGCCTATACAATTAAAAGATCGAAATAACCGGCATACCATGCTGATATACCGAAAATTTTTAACTAGTGAAAATGGCTCAGATGAAAATAGATAATATCAAGCAACTTCTTATTATCAACGTCTTTTAACATCTTAACTGGTCTGCCCTCTGGTCGCGGAATACCAACGTCCAAACGTAAATTGTCAGGATCGCATCCCCACGTTGTCCCACGGGCCAGTTTACCCTCCAGAACGACATCAACAAACAGGCTCGACGTTGTTGCTACGCTGTTATCTAATAACCAAGCCACCACCAGCGCATCATGGATCCAACACCCCGGCAGATTACGGGTTTGCATTGAATAGTTAATCCACGGGCGAATGGTTTCAGTCAGATAGGCGCTCAAAGGCGAGTTTATCGCCGCTATCCGGTCAAGATCTTGATGAACCATTTGAGTTTGCGTAGTTGCATCCATCGGCACCAAGGTAATATTAGCACCGCTAGTCAAAACCACATGAGCTGCTTCAGGATCGACGCCAAAATTAGTATCTTTAATATAGCCGTCAACGTTAAATACGCCGCCCATAATAGCAATTTCAGCCACCGACTTGGCTAAATCAGGATAAAGCTGAATGGCATGAGCAATATTGGTCAACGGACCGATAGCCACCAGCGTAATCTCACCGGGGTTATTACAGATAAGCTCACCGATAGCATGAGCTGCCATCGGGGCTTCATGTTTTGCCATCTTCGGTGCCGGGACGTCCTGCCATAAGGTCGTTAAGCCATTTCGCTCTACTCCATTGTCCAGCTTATCCCGCCATGGCGCAGGAGGCTCGATTAACGCCTGCGACGCACCGCGTCGGATAGGAATATCCAGCCCTAAACGTTTAACTAGCGTATGGGCAACCGAGAAACCAACTTCGCTTGGCGTATTACCCGAAACGGTAGTGATCAACTCAAGGTTAATTTGTGGTGCCGCTATCGCTAGCGCCAGCGCCAGACCGTCATCAACATTAGCACCCGCTACGCCATTTCCCGGATCGCAATCAATAATTAAACGCATAATATAAATTATCTTTTCAGTTTATTCCGTTCAGGCGAACAACCACAGGATTCGCCCACCTGTAAATCAAAAGCAAACTCCTGCACGCAGCAAGAGCCGTTGCCGTTTTTAAGCATTTCAATCGCCGCCTTAGCCATCATGGTTACCGGCTGGCGCACCGCGGTTAACGACGGAACGTTGTATTCAGACTCAACGGTACCGTTAAAACAAACCAGTGCCAGTTGGCCCGGTACCGAAATATTTTGTTCAGACAATGCTCTGAGGCAACCAAAAGCCTGAAGCTCACTGGTTGCAAATAACGCTCGGGGCAATCGGCCTTTCAGCATTTGTTGCGTTGCCAGATACCCGCCTTCACGAGTATAGGTCGTTGGGAATATCCATTCATTCCGCACTTCCAGCCCGGCCTGCAATAAGGCTTGGCGCCAACCGCTAAGCCGATCCTGAGTATTAAGCATCTCTTCAGGCCCACAGATAATCGCAATATCACGATAGCCATGTTCAATCAGATGTTGGGTTGCCTGAAAAGCAGCCGCCTGTTCATCAACCCTGATAGCGCTGACATTCAATCCCGCATCTACCCGGTCTAACATTACACAAGGCGTACCGCTGGCTTGAATCAGTTCAATATAAGGATGGCGATCAACGCTGGTATATAGCAGGCCGTCGACCTGACGATGGAGCAGATTATTGATCAGTTCCAGCTCTCGCTGCCGATCGTCTCCTGCATCCCCCAACAATAACACCTGACCATGTGCAAAAGCCTCTTGTTGTAAAGCATGGGCCATTGACGAGATAAACGGGTTAGAAATATTAGGCACCACTAACCCGTAGGTTCGAGTGGTACCAGATGCCAGAGCCCGGGCAATACCATTCGGACGATAGCCGGTTTTTTTTATGGCCTCCAGCACCCGCTCTCTGGTTGTTGGAGCGACCGGACGCGGGCCGTTATTGATCACATAGCTAACAACCGCGACCGACGTTCCGGCTTCCCGCGCGACATCAGAACGTGTTACCCGACGACAATGTAAATTCGACACAGTGCGACCCACTTAATCTGCAAGACAGATATTGATAATCCGGACTCAAATTTTTTATACAATATAGGACCTTGAATAAAATAACACCCGACCAGGCTAATCCCTTAGCCTTTTGTCGGGAATCTCTGTCGGTTAATTTATTATATCGCATCATCCGGCAGGTTAAGGTCGCGCCCGCGCGTCTCCGGCGCAAAGAAAGTGGTTACCAACCCGATACCTGCCATAAAGACGAAATACGTTGCAATCGGCCACCAGTGTCCGGCATAAGACAGCATCACCGAAGCCAGCAGTGGCGCCGTACCACCGGATAAAATAGAACCAAGCTCTTTAGCAAACGCCATTTTACTGTAGCGGTTAGTCACACCAAACAGCTCAACGCCCCACGCAGCCTGTACGCCGAAGATTCCTAATGAGGCCAACCCCATGCCCACGATAATAGTACCAATGACCAACACCGGCTCACGGGTATCCAGCAGCATAAAGGCCGGGAACGCATACAACACTAATAACAGGCAGAACCAGCGATAGGTAATACGGCGGCCGAATCGGTCTGATAAATACCCTGCCAGCGGAATAATTAAAAAACCCAGCACCGAGGCGATAAATACCGCCATAGTCGGTACTGACTTATCAATCATTAACACTTTAGCGACATAGCCGATAATAAAACCTTGAGCCAGATATGAAGGTCCGTTTTCACCGATGCGTAAGCCAACCATGATCCAGAACGCTTTAGTCCGTTTCCAGAAGCTGCGGGTATCAACCTCAGCAACGTGCTTGCGGCCTTGTTCAAGGGCTAAACGCCGCTGTTCTTCCAGTACCTTTTTCTGACGCTCAAACACCGGCGTTTCCCGCATATTACGACGAATAAACAGCGCAACCGCGGCAATCACGATGCTGGATAAAAATGGAATTCTCCATCCCCATGCCAGCAAGGTTTCTTTATCCATTTGCAGGACAATCAGCCACACTAAAGCAGCCAGTAAAGTACCGCTGTTAGAACCGAGTGCAATAATAGAAGAAACCAGACCACGCTTCTCTGCCGGAGCATATTCCCCTAACATTACTGCCCCACCGGAAAGCTCTGCCCCGGCCCCCAACCCTTGCATAAATCGTAAAAAAGCCAGACATCCCGGTGCCCACAGACCAATTGACGCATAGCTCGGAATAGCACCAATAAGGGTAGTCGATAGCCCCATCATGGTAATGGTCGTTACCATAACAACCTTACGACCTTTACGATCGCCTAACCAACCGAACAGCAGCGCTCCGATAGGTCGGGCAACAAACCCGACGGAATAGGTCGCAAAGCTAGAGATCAAGGCAACGATAGGCGTTGCCTCGGGGAAAAACACATCACCAAAAATAATACCCGCCGCCAGACCATATAAAGCGAAGTCGGCATACTCCATGGTTGTCCCTAACCAGCATGAGAACGTTGCACGCCAGAAATCCTTTCGCCCTTCTTTAGTCACTAAGCGTTCTTCTGCTGCCAACATTTCTGTTGTAGCTGAACCGGTTGATTCCGGATTATTTATTATCGTCATTACAATATTCCTTGGATTAATCACTATTAATCACCTGAGACACCGTATTCGGCATACGACAAAAATCACGACACGCCGATACCTATCACTACCACCACACACACATTTATTTAAGATCATCGTATGGTTTAGATTTTATCTACCCGCGTAGATAGATCAAATCAACGCGCGTAGATTTAGAGTATGATCACAATTTATGACAGAATGATGAAAGTTGTCGTCGGCAGATAACTCAATAAGCAGAGTCAGACAAAAGGGATAGGATGCTATATCCAGCGGCGTACACGCTGGCAGTAACGCTGATATCGTTCACCAAAAATATCCATCAGCGCCCTTTCTTCAGGAATAATCTGAAACAGGGTAATAAAGCAGACAAAGAATGCGACGCCTAAAATGCCTAAAGGATTAACCAGATAAGCACTGAAGCTGATCAACAGCAGCGCAAGCGCCAGATACATCGGATTACGAGAGTAGGCATAAAGACCGGTATCAACCAACGTAGTGGCGGTATTCACTTTTACTGGGTTTACCGTAGTACCGGCTTTAAAGAAAGCCATCAGGCTTAAAACGCCGATAACGCCGGCGGCCAAAAAAGACAGGGCACAAACCAACCGGGTGATAGCCGTTTCGGTATATGCCATTGGAAAAAGAAAATTTAACAGCCAAATAAGCAGTATTGAAAAGGCAAAAACAATAACAGGTGGGATAAGCCGCTCAAGCCTTGAAAATGTCATATTCTTAGCTCCTTCAATTCAGATACATGCCCCAGATAGTTTGTAACCTTTAAGCTATGGCAAGAGAAGCACAGGCCCTAAAGCCTGGCATCCGGTTAATTACTCATCCAGTTCCAGCAGCGTTCTTAATCCCGCTGCCTTATTTTCTATCTCTAACCATTCCTGTTCAGGATCGGAGCCTGCAACGATACCGGCACCGGCATACAGATGGATATTATTACCTTCCACCAAAGCGGAACGCAGTGAAACGGCAAATTCAGTCTGATTGAGCGACAAATATCCAGCAGAACCGGCATACCAACCACGGGTAAAAGGTTCCTCATGCAAAATAAACTGGCGAGCCGGTTCCCGAGGAAGCCCGGCAACGGCAGCCGTCGGCTGCAGACGCTGTAAACTATCCGCATCATCGGCCGTGGCAAGTTCAGCATGAATACTACGACGCAAATGCTGCACCTTACGCAGGCGAACGATCTCGGCCGGCAAAACGTCTATGGCTAAGGTTCCCCCCTGCAGACGCTGACAGATATCATCGACAACTAAGAGATTCTCATGCTGGTTTTTCTTGTCCTGCATTAACCAGTCACCCAGCTCTTTTGCCTTTTGATTATCAGGCGAACCTGAAACCGTTCCGGCTAAGGCTTCAGTTTTAAGTTGATTGCCGATTCTTAAGAACAAACATTCAGGAGAGGAACCTAAGAATGCCCGGCTGTCATCCATTCTCATCATAAAATGGAAGCAGTGATGGTTTACTTTTTCACTGGCGTTAAGAAATGCAGCAGGATTCAATGGCTCATCAAGAGATAACGTGGAGCGGCGGGCCAGCACCACTTTTTCAAACTGTTTATTGAGAATGGCATCCAGCGCCAGCCCTAATAGTGAACACCACCCCTGCTTATCCGGCTGATGCTTAACCGCATTAACTTTTACGTTTACCGCAGCCAATGGCTTGCCGGGAGTCAGTTGGGCAAGACTCTGACGAGCCAGACAAACATCTTCAGCTAACGACGTTTCGCTATACAAATTAACCACCAAATGCTCTCCGCCACCGTCGCGCAGTAATTCAATTCGTGGTAAAAATAGCGCACTTTTTGGCGTATCGGCCGACGGAATCTCAACCTGATCGAACGTATTTAATCCCCAGATACGCATATCAGCGACGTTATTACTCACCAAAAACTGATGAGCAGACTCCGCGTCGCTAAAACGAACAACTTCGCCGCACACCGCAGCTTCCTCAAGGTCATCGCGCTGACGCCAGTAAAACTGAGGAAAAATCGACTGGGCGGCCAGCCAGCTCAATAATGAGGAGCGTTGTTGAAGCGTTAGCGGGATAGAAATACGCTCCCTACCTGGACCCGGACGAGCAACGTCTTGTAAGCGCTGATGCAGTTGCTTTACCAGTTCAGAAATTTGCTTCACTACCACCTCTCGTCCAAAAAACTAACTATAAAATTTTCTATAAAACTCAGGGTTCGGATTATACGGCGGATTGGGTTGAAAAACAGGTAAAAAAATACCGACCACCGGCCGGTATTTCATTGAGTCAATCTTATCGAAGATTACATCGGTAACGCGTGCTTCACTAGCGCAATCAATGGCTCCGGATACAGACCAAAGAACACAACTGCAATAGCAGACAACAGAACCACAACACCACCTGCAGTCAGCGCCCAGTTACCCGGAGTATCACGACGTAGCTGTTTAGGCGCGCTCAGATACAGGCTCACCATCACTCTCAGGTAGTAATATAAGCCAATCGCACTACCAACAACGACTGCGCCGGTTAACCACCACAGCTCAGAGCTGACACCAATAGCAATAACGTAGAACTTACCGATAAAGCCTAAGGTCATTGGTATACCAGCCAGCGAAAGCATCATAACGGTTAATACCGCAGACAAAATTGGCTTATGCCAGAATAGCCCGCGATAAGAGAACAGTGATTCAGCATCAGGACCAATGTATGGGCTGGACATCAGGCTGACTACGCCAAACGCTCCCAGACTAGCAAACAGATAACCGGCCAGATACACATTAACGCTTTCAATCGACAGTGCGGTATGGCTTTGAACGGCAATTAACGCAACCAGCAAATAGCCAAGGTGAGCAATCGAAGAGTAACCCAGCATACGCTTAATGTTGCTCTGGCTGATCGCCATAACGTTACCAAACAGAATAGAACAGAATGCGATCACACCCAGAACCAAACGAACTGATTCACTGTCAGCGACCGGCGCATACAGGAACATGCGCACCAAAACACCGAAGATAGCAATTTTACTGGCAGTAGCTAAAAAGGTTGATACCGGAGCAGGCGCACCCTGATAAACGTCCGGCGTCCATAGCTGGAATGGTACCAACGACAGTTTAAAACCAAAGCCGACTAACATCATACCCAGACCGGCAAGCAGTAAAGGCTGATGCAATGAAGCATCCCCCATACTCTGTCCCAGGGTAGCAAATGATAAGCCACCGGTTCCTGCGTACAGTAATGCCATACCGAACAGTAAGAAGGACGATGCTGCGGCTGACAGTAACATGTACTTAATTGCAGCTTCCAGTGACCGGCGCTGGCGATAAGCATAGCCAACTAAGCCAAATAGCGGCAATGAAATCAGCTCAAGGCCAATAAACAGTGAAGCTAAATGGTTAGCACTGGCTAACACTACGCCGCCCAGAGCAGCGATCAGGACTAAAAGATAAAACTCTTCTTTATTATCCGGATAGCCGTTTAACCATGGGTAAGCAAAGGTACAGGTTGCCAGACTGGCCAGAAGCACAAGCCCGGTAAAGAAAGAAGAAAATCCATCCACCCGAAGTAGCGGAGTCACATCCATCGGAGGCTGCTGCCCGACAAAAAATAGCGAGAGCAGTGCAACGTTGAGGCCGATAACCGCAATGGTTGCATTAATGAAGTGGTCGCGTCGCCACGCAATGGACAGCATCACGATTACCACAGTCAATCCAACGATTAACAGCGGTAACAGAGCGATCATATGTTGTGCAGTTAAAGTCATGGCGATTTACATTCCTATAGACATTTCTGGATAAACGGGAGCCGCTGCGCTAAACCATTTCTGGATGGTGCTAACAGCTGAATAAGACGTATCCAGAATCGGCTGAGGGTAAACGCCTAACAGAATTAACAGCACTACCAACAGCATTACCATAAGCAGTTCACGAAGATTCATGCCGGCAATGGGGGTATCGGACTTAGGCGCACCATAGTAAGCGCGCTGCATCATAATCAGTGAGTAGATTGATGCGAATACCAGACCAAAGGTGGCAATAACGGTAATGACAGGCACTACGCTATAGCTTCCGAACAGAATCATGAACTCACCGACGAAGTTACCGGTTCCCGGCATACCCAAGGTTGCCACTGCAAAGAACAATGACAGCGCCGGCAGATAGCGGATGCGTTTCCACAGGCCACCCATCTGACGCATATCCCGAGTATGCAGACGCTCGTACAGCTGACCACAGATAATAAACATACCGGCAGCCGACAGGCCGTGGGCAATCATCTGCACCACAGCACCTTGATAAGCCAGCAGATTACCGCTGTAAATCGCAATCATCACGAAGCCCATGTGGGATACGCTGGTATATGCGATAAGGCGTTTAATATCAGTCTGAACAAAGGCCATCCAAGCGCCGTAGAAAATACCGACGATGCCTAACCACATAGCGATTGGAGCAAAAGCCTGAGACGTTTCAGGGAACAGCGGCAGACAGAAACGTAACATACCGTAGGCCGCAGTTTTTAACAGAATACCCGCAAGGTCAACGGAACCTGCCGTTGGTGCCTGACTGTGGGCATCCGGTAACCAGCCATGTAATGGAACTACCGGCATTTTCACCGCAAAGGCAATAAAGAAGCCCAGCATGATCGCATACTGTACGCCATATGGCATTTCAGTATTCAGCAGGTCGGTATAACCGAAGGTTAAAACACCGGTACTTTGGTAGTGTGCAAAGACCAAGGCTATGATGGCGATCAGCATGATCAAGCCACTTGACTGGGTATAAATGAAGAACTTAGTCGCTGCAGTAATTCTGGTTTTACCATCTGACGCTTTGTGTCCCCACAGAGCAATCAGGAAGTACATTGGAACCAGCATCATCTCCCAGAAGAAGAAGAACAGGAACAGGTCCATTGCCAGGAACACGCCCATCACGCCGCCCAGAATCCACAGCAGGTTCAAATGGAAGAACCCCTGTGAACGCTGATTCTCTGTCCATGAACAGAGAATAGCCAGCACGCCTAAGAATGCGGTTAATACCACCATCAGCAGTGATAAGCCGTCCAGTGCCAGAGAGATCTTAATGCCAAGGCTTGGGATCCAATCCACTGAGAATGAACTCAGCCACAAAGACTTCGGAGCAGAATAGGTAAATCCGCTCGCCATCCACAGATAGAGAGACAGAATCAGCGTTAGCCCCATTGCTATCAATGCAATCCAGCGAGGCACTTTTGTACCTAAGCGCTCACTCGGCCAGCAAAGAAAACCGCCGATAAAGGGTAAAAGAATTAGCCAAGGTAGTAGCATGGCGTTTTATGTCCTTTATTTGAATAAACTTTATTCGAATAAGCTTTAGAAGCTTTCATTTTAAGTTATTCAGTTAAACCAACAACAACAGAGCCAATACGACCACTGCACCCAAAGCCATCGACGCCACATACCAGCGTAATAGCCCATTTTCACTGACTGCTAGCGTTCGGTTACTCATACGAGTCACTATCGCAGTAACGTTCATCAGTGAGTTCAGTGGATCGCGTCGTAATAACTTGGCAATGGCCAGATAAGGTTTGACGAATACTTTGTCATATAACCAGTCAAAGCCCCACGCGTTATACCACCAGGTAGAGAGCAATTTGCCCGGAGCGCTTTGTGCAATACTGGTAACCAGTTGACGTTTGCCCAGATACAGGGCCGCCGCCAGTAAGATACCTGCAATTGCGATAGCACCGGAAATTGCCTCAAGCATGAGTTTGCCTTCTTCACCAAACTGACGAACAGGTAGAACACCGTTCAGCGGTAGAGCAATGAAAGCACCCAAAGTAGTCGATAAAACTAACAGCACGATTAACGGTAAGTTATGAGCAATACCACCAACGGAATGCGCTTCAGTTTTCGCTTCACCATGGAACACGATAAAGATCATGCGGAAGGTATACAGCGAAGTCAGGAATGCACCGACTAAGCCCGCCATCATCAGATTAAAATGACCCGATGCATAAGCTTCAAATAAGATTTTATCTTTACTGAAGAAGCCAGAGGTTACCATTGGTAAGGCTGATAAGGCAGCACCGCCGACCAGGAAGCAAACATACACCAGCGGGATCTTGTTACGAAGTCCGCCCATCTTGAAGATATTTTGCTCGTGGTGACAGGCCAAAATCACTGAACCGGAAGAAAGGAACAGCAGAGCCTTAAAGAATGCATGGGTCATTAAGTGGAAAATGGCCGCATCCCATGCCTGAACGCCCAGAGCCAGGAACATATAGCCCAACTGACTCATGGTCGAATAAGCAAGCACACGTTTGATATCGGTTTGAACCAGTGCAGCAAAGCCAGCCAGCAATAACGTCACACCGCCGATAACCCCGACCAGATTTAACACTTCCGGGGTCAACAGGAACAGACCATTAGTACGGGCAATCAGATAGACGCCCGCGGTTACCATGGTTGCGGCATGGATCAGCGCAGAGACTGGCGTAGGGCCAGCCATCGCATCGGCTAACCACGTTTGTAACGGTAGCTGTGCTGATTTACCCACTGCACCACCCAGTAACATCAAGGTCGCCCAGTTCATCGCCGTTGAACCAACGGCAAATTTCTGCGGAGCAAGTTCCATTAGCGTACGAATATCCAGCGTGCCCAGTTCGGTATAAAGGATAAACAGACCGATCGCTAAGAATACGTCACCAACGCGGGTCACGATAAAGGCTTTCATTGCCGCAGCACCGTTCTTCGGATTGGTATAGTAGAATCCGATTAACAGGTAGCTACACAGCCCTACCCCTTCCCAACCCAGATACATTAGCAATAAGTTGTCAGCTAAAACCAAGACAACCATGCTGGCAATAAACAGGTTAGTGTAAGCAAAGAAACGGGAATAGCCTTCTTCTCCACGCATGTACCATGACGCATACAGGTGGATTAAGAAACCCACACCGACGACCACGGATAACATAGTGGCGGACAGGCTATCCAGCGTTAAGGTTACGCTGATATTGAAAGTATCAACCGTCATCCAGTTCCAAAGCACTTGCTTAGAAACCTCAGCATCATTGCCCTGAGTCACGAAGCCATAAACTATCCACGCTGTGACTAATGCAGCCAGACCAATAGAGCCAACACCAACGGTCGCAGAGGTATTTTCAGACCAGCGGCCACGAGAGAATGCCAGCAATAAAAAGCCCAGCAGCGGTAGCAAAATAGTTAGATATAATAGGTTCTGGTTCATCCGCGCATCTCACTGACAGAGTCAATATTCAGGGTTTGACGACGACGATGAAGCTGTAGCAACAGAGCAAGGCCAATACTGGCTTCTGCTGCTGCAAGGCTAATAACCAGAATGTACATCACTTGCCCATCCGGCTGTTGCCAAAAGCTACCCGCCACTACAAACGCCAACGCTGCGGCGTTAATCATGATTTCTAAGCTGATCAGCATAAATAACAAATTACGGCGAATCAGCAGTCCGGTCAGCCCCAGCACAAACAAAATCGCTGCCAGAATCAGACCATGTTCCAATGGGATCATGCTTGTTCCTCCGCTTTGTTACTCTCTTTGATGCTTTCTTTATTGCTCTGAGCATCGGCACTCTTGTTTTCGCGCCCTAAATGGTACGCAACCACAATACCGGCCAGCAGCAGCATTGAAGCCAGCTCAACCGCAAGAACGTAAGGACCAAACAGGCTAACACCCACCCGTTTTGCATCCACCATCTCACCGCTGATCATATTTCCGCTACCGGAAACGCTGAAAATAGCCACACAAAGAATAATTAACAGAATTAAGCAGAGTACGGAAGGACCAATCCAGATGCTCGGTTTTAGCCATTCACGCTCTTGCTCAGTCACTGAGTTACCCAGATTGAGCATCATGACTACGAAAACGAACAGTACCATGATGGCACCGGCATATACGATAATCTCAAGCGCACCGGCAAAGTAAGCGCCCAGCGAGAAAAACACGCCGGAAATCGCAAGCAGCGACACGATTAAATAGAGTAATGCGTGTACCGGATTGGTATGGCTTATCACCCTTAGCGTTGCCAAAATGGCGATGGCCGCTGAAATATAAAATGCAACTACCACGTTCAGCTCCTTTAGGGTAATAGACCTTTGAGGTCAATCGGTTTAGATTCGTTTTCCGCTTCGCCTTTGGCTTTACCATCAATAGACATACCGGACATACGGTAGAAGCTATATTCAGGGTATTTACCCGGGCCGGAGATCAGTAAATCTTCTTTTTCGTACACCAGATCCTGTCGCTTAAAATCAGCCATTTCAAAATCAGGCGTTAACTGAATCGCCGTTGTCGGACAAGCCTCTTCACACATGCCGCAGAAAATACAGCGTGAGAAGTTAATGCGGAAAAACTCCGGATACCAACGGCCATCCTGCATTTCTGCTTTCTGTAAAGAGATACAGCCAACAGGGCAAGCAACGGCACACAGGTTACAGGCTACACAACGCTCTTCGCCGTCAGGATCGCGGGTTAGAACGATACGGCCACGGTAACGAGGCGGTACATAAATAGGAACATCCGGATACATTCTGGTATCACGCTTATGGAAAGCGTGTAAGAAGGTAATCCAAAGACTGCGCAGTTGGGTTCCAAAGCCAACCACTAACTCTTTTAACGTCATGGTTAATCTCTCTCCCTTATTGCGCTCTGATTAGAATCACTGCGGCAGTTACCAGCAGGTTCAACAGGGTCAATGGTAAACATACGCGCCAGCCAAAGGCCATTACTTGGTCATAACGAGGACGAGGTAATGAAGCACGCACCAGAATAAACATCATCATGAAAAACCCTGTTTTCAGGGCAAACCACAGAATCGGAGGTAAGAACGGCCCCTGCCAGCCGCCAAAGAACAGCGTAACAATTAAGGCAGAAATAGTAACGATACCGACATATTCACCGACGAAAAACAGACCAAACTTCATGCCTGAATATTCAATGTGGTAACCATCAGCGATTTCTTGCTCTGCTTCCGGTTGGTCAAACGGATGGCGGTGACATACCGCAATACCCGCAATCACAAAGGTACAGAAGCCAAAGAACTGAGGAATGACAAACCACAGGTCAGCCTGAGCGGCAACGATATCGCGCATATTGAATGAGCCGGTAACGGCAACAATGCCCATCAGCGATAAACCTAAAAACACTTCATAGCTTAAGGTTTGAGCTGAAGCACGCATTGCACCAAGCAATGCGTATTTATTGTTACTTGACCAGCCTGCAAACAACACCGCATATACCGCCAGCCCCGCCAGCATAAAGAAAAACAGTATGCCGATATTCAGGTCTGAAACACCCCAGGTGGGCGTTACCGGTACAATCGCGAAGGCCAACAGCATTGAGCAGAAGGCGATCATCGGTGCCAGAGTAAAGATCATCTTGTCAGAGAAGTTAGGAACCCAGTCCTCTTTAAAGAACATCTTGATCATATCTGCAACTATCTGCAGCGATCCAAAAGGTCCTACACGGTTTGGTCCGTAACGATCCTGAAACAGAGATAACAGGCGGCGCTCACCGAAACTCATCAGCGCACCACAAGTTACCACTACCAGCAGGATAACAACGGCCTTTCCTACTGAAATCAAAATGTCGACGGTTTCCGGAGCCAGCCAACTCATACTGTTGCCTCCCTCAGGTTTTCAACACGCTCGCCTGCTAATACAGGAGAGATACCCGGTAAACCTAGAGGTAAACCGACCAGTCCCTGTTCCAGAGACTCACTGACTCTTACCGGTAGCTTCAGATCTGCACCTGAACAGCTAAAGGCAACTAATGAGCCAGTGCTGACGCTTAATGAGGCCGCATCCTGTGGATTGAGCATGACATAGGCTTCAGGCATACGCTGTTGAATAACGTCTGAACGCTGAGACATTTCATCACTACCGAACAGATGATAGTAAGGAGCAACACGCCAAGCGTTTTCCGCTTTAACCGGAGCCCTAGTGACCGCATCGAAATAAGCCAGAGATGCATTATCCTGTGGCTCAATCAATCGAATGCCCGGATCCCCTGCCCGAAGACTCCCACCGACTTCAGACTGGAATTTATTCCACGCCTGAGGTGAGTTCCAGCCCGGAGCCCATGCAAATGGAATTTGCTGACGATCGGCTTCCGGAGCACTGTAACCTTCCATTGAGTAAGCAAAGGCTGTGTCATTGTCTTTTGGTTGGCGTTTCTCATGCACGTTAACGTCCGCCAGCATTGCAGTACGGCCGCTGTAGCGATGTGGCTCACGAGCAATTTTCATTCCGCGAATACGGAAAGACGCATCCGGAGCGGCATTCACCATACCGGCCAGCTGTGGGAACTCTTCGGCACAGGCCGACACAACGTGATCCAGTAATGTCCAGTCCAGTTGACGGCTGGTATAAACGCTTTGCAGCGAATGTAACCAACGCCAGCTTTCAAGAATGTAGCTCTTGTTTGCCGGATCTTTATCGTAGAACGAAGGCTCATAAACTTGGAAGAAGCGCTGAGCACGGCCTTCCTGATTAACTAAGGTACCGTCGCTCTCTGCAAAGCTTGCTGCGGAAAGAATCATGGTCGCTTTATCCATCACCGCGGTACGCTGATGGTCAACGACGATCAGGTTCTCAACTTTAGCTAACGCAGCATCTACCCTGTCGGCCGGCGCATGACGATAAAGGTCATTTTCCATCACAATCAGCGTATCAGCTTCACCGCTTTCAATTTGGGCTAAAGCATCATTGATTGAGCTACCGCCCATCATAGCAACGCCCATACTGTTAGCTTCTGCTGCGACAAAGGTAATACCCGTTTCCAGACCTTTCTGTTTTAAAGCTAAAGCAATATTTGCCGCGGCCTGAATAATATCGTCACTGGCTGCACCACTACCGGTAACAATCAGTGGCTTTCTTGCGCCGGATAATGCCTGAGCAATAATATCAACTTTACCATTCAGCGAAGCCGGTAAATCAAGCGCATTCGGTGCTTTACCGTCGATAGCATGAGCGATAGCAAAACCTAAACGCGCCTGCTCTTCAACCGATGCACTGTAGTTCCATGCCGCGACATCATCCAGACGGGTTTTATCTACGTTGGTGGTAAACAACGGATATTTAGCATGCTGTCCGATATTCTGAATCGCCGCAATTTGCCAGTCAGCAACACGCTGTGCTGCAGCCATTTCGCGAGCTTTGCCTTTTACTGCCTGACGCAGAGCCAGAGCTATACGCGCGCCGGTTTGAGTGACATCTTCACCCAATACCAGAACCGCATCGTAGCTTTCCATCTCACGCAGCGAAGGGGTATAAATTCCGCTTTCACGCAGAACCTTTTGCATCAGTTGAACGCGGGCTAATTCTGCTGCCCCCATACCGGTTGAGAAGTTCTCAGCACCGACCAACTGGCGTAAAGCAAAGTTACTTTCCAGACTGGCGCGCGGTGAACCAATACCGATGGTTTTCTTCGACTGACGTAAAACGTCTGCGGCACCCTGCATAGCCTGCTCAGGGTTAAGATTTACCCAGTCAACGCCACGCAATTGCAGCGGATGACGCGGGCGATCTTTCAAATTGACATAACCGTAACCAAAACGGCCACGGTCACATAAGAAATGGTGGTTTACCGTACCGTTATAGCGGTTCTCAATACGGCGAAGTTCGCCATAACGCTCGCCCGGGCTGGTATTACAACCTACGCTGCACTGTTGACAGATGCTTGGCGCGAACTGCATATCCCATTTACGGTTATAACGATCTGAGTGGGTTTTATCGGTGAATACACCGGTAGGACACACTTCAACCAGGTTGCCGGAGAATTCACTTTCTAAAGTGCCATCTTCAGGGCGACCAAAATAAACGTTGTCATGGGCACCGTATACGCCTAAGTCTTCACCACCCGCATAATCTTTGTAATAACGAACGCAGCGGTAACAGGCGATACAACGGTTCATTTCATGGTTAATGAAAGGCCCCAGGTCCTGATTATTGTGCGTACGCTTATTAAAACGATATTTGCGGAAGCTATGACCCGTCATTACGGTCATATCCTGCAAATGACAGTTTCCGCCCTCTTCACAGACCGGACAGTCGTGAGGATGGTTTACCATTAAAAATTCCACCACAGCTTCGCGGAACTTCTTGGCTTCTTCATCTTCAATAGCAATAAAGCTACCGTCAGATGCCGGAGTCATACAAGACATCACCAAACGCCCGCGTTTATCATCAGGCCCCTGGAATTGCTTAACCGCACATTGGCGGCAAGCGCCGACGCTACCTAACGCCGGATGCCAGCAAAAGTAAGGAATATCAAGGCCGAGCGAGAGACAAGCCTGTAACAGGTTCTCAGCGCCGTCAACTTCATATTCTTTGCCGTCTACATGAATCGTTGCCATAGTCAGCATGCTTCCCGTAGCCCGCAACTGCGGGCATATAACTTAAAAAATTCGTTACCAGATATCGTCTTAGACGATTACCAACGCTGCTTAAGCAGGTTTGGCTGGATACCGGCGATAGCGTTCAGATTATTAAATGTTTTAACTTTGATGCCCGCTTCAAACTCTTCGCGGAAATACTTAATCGCGCTTTGCAACGGCTCAACGGCTCCCGGCGCAAGCGCACAGAATGTATGACCCGGAGACAGGAAGCGACACAGCTGTTCAAGGGTTTCAATATCGCCCGGCTGGCCTTCCCCACGTTCTAATGCAGTTAAGATTTTCACGCTCCACGGTAAACCGTCACGGCAAGGCGTACACCAGCCGCAGGATTCGCGTGCGAAGAACTCTTCAATATTACGGGTTAATCCGACCATATTGATCTTATCATCAACAGCCATGGCTAATGCGGTACCTAAACGGCTTCCGGCTTTAGCGATATTGGCAAAGTCCATCGGTAAGTCGAGGTGAGCATCAGTCAGGAAATCAGTACCTGCACCACCCGGCTGCCAGGCTTTCAGTTTCAGACCGTCTTGCATACCGCCGGCGTAATCTTCTAATAATTCACGCGCTGTAATACCAAACGGCAATTCCCAAAGCCCCGGGTTTTTCACCCGACCAGAGAAGCCCATTAATTTAGTGCCTGCGTCTTCGCTCTTACTTGCCGATAATCCGCGATACCACTGAGGACCGTGCTCAATAATTGACGGCACGTTACATAAGGTTTCAACGTTATTAACACAGGTCGGTTTACCCCATGCACCGGAAGTTGCCGGGAATGGTGGCTTAGAACGAGGATTGGCACGACGGCCTTCAAGAGAGTTAATTAATGCAGTTTCTTCACCGCAGATATAACGCCCGGCACCGGTATGAACAAACAGTTCAAAATCGAAGCCGCTGCCCAGAATATTTTTACCCAAGAACCCGGCTTTTTTCGCCTCTTCAATGGCCTGACGCAGGTTTTCTGCCGCTTCGATATATTCGCCGCGTAGGAAGATATAACCGCGATAAGCTTTAAGTGCGAAGCCGCCGATCAGCATGCCTTCAACCAGAAGATGGGGTAACTGCTCCATCAACAGGCGGTCTTTATAGGTACCCGGCTCCATTTCATCCGCATTACACAGGATGTAACGAACGTTCATGCTTTCGTCTTTCGGCATCAGGCTCCACTTAAGACCGGTGGAGAAACCCGCACCGCCGCGGCCGCTAAGCCCGGAGTCTTTCACCGTAGAAACGATATCATCCGGAGACATACCTTTCAGCGCTTTTTCAGCACCGACATAGCCACTTTTAGCCCGATACTCATCAAACCATACCGGCTGCTGGTCAGCACGCAGGCGCCAAGTCAGCGGATGCTGCTCTTCCGTAAGAATACGTTGCGTTCCTAAAAAAGTTGACCCGCTCATTGATATTGCTCCAGTAGTTTCTCAATATCTTCCGGCTTCAGATGCTCATGAGTATCTTCGTCCACCATCATGCTAGGCCCCTTATCGCAGTTACCTAAACAGCAGGTCGGTAACAGCGTAAAGCGCCCGTCGAAAGTGGTCTGGCCCGGTTTGATATCCAGTTTTTTCTCAAGAGCAGCCTGAATTCCCTGATATCCATTGATATAACACACCACGCTATCGCAGTAGCGAATCACATGGCGGCCAACCGGACGACGGTAAATTTGGCTATAAAAAGTCGCTACGCCTTCAACATCACTGGCAGGAATGCCCAGTACTTCAGCAATCGCATTGATAGCACCATCCGGAACCCAACCGCGCTTTTTCTGCACCAGCTTTAAAGCTTCAATCGATGCAGCTCTTGGGTCTTCATAATGATGTTTCTCATGCTCGATGGCATCAAGTTCTTCAGCGCTCAGCGTGAAAATTTCTTTATCGGTCATAACTAGCGATCCACGTCTGACATAACAAAATCAATACTGCCCAGATAGACAATTAAGTCTGATACTAAACAGCCACGAATGACGGACGGGATCTGCTGCAAGTGTGCATAGCTTGGCGTACGAACCCGAGTACGGTAGCTCATGGTGCCGCCGTCGCTGGTTAAGTAGTAGCTGTTGATCCCTTTGGTTGCTTCCACCATTTGGAAAGATTCATTGGCTGGCATAACCGGACCCCATGATACCTGTAAGAAATGGGTAATCAGGGTTTCGATATGCTGCAATGAACGCTCTTTTGGCGGTGGCGTAGTAAGCGGATGGTCTGCTTTAAACGGCCCTTCAGGCATATTATCCAGACACTGTTGCAAAATACGTAAGCTCTGGCGTAACTCTTCAACCTTCAGCATGACGCGGTCATAAGAATCGCCGTTATAACTGATCGGTACTTCAAACTCGAAGTTCTCATAGCCTGAATAAGGGCGGGCTTTACGGATATCAAAATCAATCCCCGTTGCGCGCAGCCCTGCACCGGTAACGCCCCATGCCAGCGCCTCTTCAGCACTGTATTGAGCAACGCCGATAGTACGGCCTTTCAGAATAGTATTTTTTAGCGCAGCCTTAACGTAGGACTCTAGGCGCTTAGGCATCCAGTTTAAGAACTCACGCAGTAGCCCTTCCCAGCCTTTCGGTAGATCATGCGCTACACCGCCGATGCGGAACCAGGCCGGATGCATACGAAAACCGGTAATGGCTTCAACGATATCATAAATACGGGCTCGATCGCTGAAAGCGAAGAACACCGGCGTCATTGCACCGACGTCCTGAATATAGGTAGAGATATACAGTAAGTGGCTGTTAATACGAAACAGCTCAGACAGCATAACCCTGATAACTTTTACTCTATCAGGAACTTCAATGCCGGCCAGTTTTTCAACGGCTAAGATATAGGGCATTTCATTTACGCAGCCACCGAGGTATTCGATACGATCGGTAAACGGAATGTAACTGTGCCATGTCTGGCGCTCACCCATTTTTTCTGCGCCGCGATGGTGATAACCGATATCCGGCACGCAGTCGATAATCTCTTCACCATCAAGCTGTAAAACAATACGGAAAGCACCGTGTGAAGACGGATGGTTAGGACCCAGGTTAAGGAACATAAAGTCCTCATTTTGGGTACCGCGCTTCATGCCCCACTCTTCAGGCTTGAAGGTCATGGCTTCCATCTCCAGATCTTCTTTGGCTTTAGTCAACACAAAGGGATCGAATTCGGTGGCACGAGCCGGGTAGTCTTTACGCAATGGATGCCCTTCCCAACTGTCCGGCATCATAATGCGACGTAGGTTTGGATGGCCATCAATGGTGATACCAAACATTTCCCAAGTTTCACGCTCATACCAGTTAGCGTTCGGAAATATTTTGGTCACGGTAGGTACGTGAAGATCGTTTTCTGCCAGCGCCACTTTCAACATAATGTCTTTGTTGCGCTCAATTGAAATCAGGTGGTAGAAGACGGAAAAATCCGCAGCCGGTAAACCGTTGCGGTGGGTACGTAAGCGCTCATCAACACCATGTAAGTCAAACAGCATGACATAAGGTTTTGGTTGCTTACGCAAAAAGGTCATGATCTCTAAAAGTTGCTCGCGCTTAACCCACACTACCGGAACACCGGTACGCGTAGGCTGTACGGTAAAGGCATCTGGCCCAAAACGGTTGCGCAGTTCACCTATTACCGGATCATCGAGATGATCACGTGTTTCCCAAGCTGGTTGGGCGAGCTCTTGCGTCATCGGATCTGTCATAATTGTTTTCGCCGCTCATTACTCAAAATAAATTCAGATTTATTGCTTCAGTGGTTAAATTTCGTCTGGCGTACGCAGATTAGTGACAGCAATACGCTCACCGCGCTTGCGTTCTTTTTCTGACTGCATATTAGCCCGGTAAACACCCTGCTCACCAACAACCCATGAAAGCGGACGACGTTCTTTACCGATGGACTCTTGCAATAATAATAGTGCCTGCATGTAAGCTTCAGGACGCGGCGGACAACCGGGAATATAAACATCAACCGGTAAAAATTTATCAACGCCTTGTACTACAGAATAAATATCATACATACCGCCGGAGTTAGCACAGGCACCCATTGAGATAACCCATTTAGGCTCAAGCATTTGCTCATATAAACGCTGGATTACCGGGGCCATTTTCACAAAGCAAGTGCCGGCAACAACCATAAAGTCAGCCTGACGCGGAGAGGCGCGCAATACTTCTGCACCAAAACGTGAAATATCATGAACGGCGGTAAATGAAGTTACCATCTCTACGTAACAACAAGAGAGGCCAAAGTTAAAAGGCCAAAGAGAGTTTTTACGCCCCCAGTTAACCACATCATTAAGGGCGGTATCGAGCTTGCCCATATAAATGCCTTTGTGAGCATCTTGCTCTAGGGGATCGGTGACGATTTCTTGCTTTTGCAGCGGATAACGATCATTTTCACCGTCAATATCTACGCGAGTGAGCGTATATTTCATCTTCAAGCCTCGCTGTTACTAAAAATTGCTAGGGGTATTATTTGTATTCTTCAACTGACGTTTAGAACGCTGAGGCGTCCAGTCAAGTGCACCAATGCGCACTAAATAAAATAGTCCGGCCAGAAGAACAAAAATGAAAATGGCAGCTTCGATAAATCCAATCCAACCGCTTTCACGGACAGAGACCGACCACGCAAACAGATAGAGGGCTTCAACATCGAAGATGACGAAAAACATGGCAACCAGGTAGAATTTAGCGGAGAGGCGCAGACGCGCCGATCCTACTGCATCAATACCTGATTCATAAGGCGTATTCTTGGTTCTTGCTCTGGCACGTCCACCGAGGAAGTACGCACCAACTAGCATTAAGGCACACAGGCCAAGTGCTACAACAAGGAATACGGCAAAAGCCCAATGATGGGCGGCAACTTCAGTACTTGTAGGCATATGCTCTTACTACTCTTAAAAATAGTATTTACCGGATCGCATAAATGTGGCCAATCCGATGACTACGTCGATTAAAGGGAAAAAACGTCCATACCCAAAAGCTATTCATTATCTTATGCAATGATTAATGTGGAGTTTTACTCTTTTCAACAACATTTTGTCAACATCAACAAAACATTTATCAATACAAGTCACAAAAATAACGTCATAACTCTCATTACTAACTAAATCGAGTCAGCAAAACGGATACGACAACTCAATCAGTTCGCTATTTTGACAGAAATAGATATTTTTACCACCTTTCAATCGGGGCTTTTTCTTTGATGCAGAGCACAGGAATAAACATTTCTTTCATAGATATACAAAGCACATCAACCCTTATCTATCAAAGTAAAGTAAATTCCTTTATAATCAGTAACTATAAAGATATTTCCCTTTCTATTTTCAATCAGCATCAACCTCCAAAACCCTAAATCAATACTCTAATGGGGGCTTAATTGGGGGCTTATCGTGCTAGGTAAAATGAGGCCCAAAATGTCTTCACTTAATGCTCGTCAGGTCGATACCGCTAAACCTAGGGATAAACCTTACAAACTATCAGATGGAGGAGGTTTATACCTTCTGATTAATACCAATGGCTCAAAATACTGGAAACTAAAATATCGCATATCAAGTAAAGAGAAAAAACTTTCATTTGGTGTCTATCCCGACGTATCACTTGCTGATGCAAGAAACAAGCGGGATGAGGCCAGAAAAATAATTGCGACCGGAGAAGATCCAAGTGAAGTTAAAAAGTCTAAGCAAATAGCAAAAAAATTATTCAATGAAAATACTTTTGAAGCCATTGCGATTGAATGGTACACAGGGAAAATCTCCACATGGTCAAAAAACTATGCGAGTTATGTCATTCAAGCATTTAAAAATAATGTGTTTCCGTTTATAGGTAACCGCCCTATTTCTGATATTAAGCCTCTGGAGCTTCTGGCTTTACTACAGCGGATAGAAAAACGTAACGCACCTCAATTAGCCAGTAAGGTAAGACAACTCTGTGGGGAGGCTTTCCGTTATGCCATTATTACCGGCCGAGCTGAATATAATCCAGCCCCCGACCTTGCAAGTGCCATGCAAAGCTATCAAAAACAGCACAATCCTTTTCTATTAGTACAAGAGCTCCCTGAGTTCTTAAATAAGCTAACACAATACACGGGGAGTTTCATTACCCACCATGCTACTCGACTCCTGATGTTAACCGGATTGAGAACCACTGAATTACGGTCAGCAGAATGGATAGAAATTGATTTTGATAAAATGCTATGGGAAATACCGAAGTCTAGAATGAAGATGAAAAGAAATCATTTAGTCCCGTTATCTCAGCAAGCGTTGATAACACTGCGCTGTTTACAGCATATCACTGGTGGGCATTCTCTTATATTTCCCGGTCGCAATGACAATAGTAAGCCTATGAGTGTTGCTAGTATAAATCAGTTATTAAGGGCTCTTGGTTACAATGGTAAAGCCACTGGGCATGGTTTTCGCCACACGATGAGTACTATTCTGCATGAACAGGGTTACAACACCGCATGGATTGAATCTCAGCTTGCTCATGCCGACAAAAACTCCATCCGAGGTACCTATAACCATGCTCAGTATCTGGATGGCAGACGTGAGATGTTGCAGTGGTATGCTGACTATATGGATAAACTCGAAAAAGAAGGCCTAGTCTGTTGAAGAAACGGTATTTGGCGTTCTAAGGCAGTCAGTAAAATAAAGAGAAAAGAGGGGAGGCTTTTGGCCTCCCCTCAGACTGATGACAAAGTCCTAGTCAAAAGGCTAGGACTTTGATCTAATAAGGTCAGTACAAAAAATGGACTGACTACCATGCTTAGAGACGCCTCCCCACAACAATACCAGTTTGAAACTATCNCCCTTGATGAACTCGTCCCCGAAGACCATCTGGTACGCAAAATTGATGCCGCCATCGACTTTGGCTTTATCCGCGATGCTGTCGCGCACCTCTACTGCCCCAATAATGGCAGACCGGCCATCGACCCCGT